>NZ_PYON01000015.1 GCF_003026355.1 Photobacterium kishitanii
ACTTCCATGAAATAATAGTACATAGTAAAAATATAATTATATCTTTAGTATTATTACCGATGATAGAATATATTAATAGTAATTTAAATATAAAAACATAGATAGATATCGATATTACACCTGATATAATATTCTTAAAAATCAAATGGTTACTGTAGAAGCGGGAGGTTAATAAAGCATAGCCTATAAATGTAATTTCACTTATTGATAAAGCTGGCGGTAACCATGTTAATGAGAAATCCCCAAAGAAATAAGTAAAGCCTATTTGAATTATTGCAGTTGATAACATAAATATCACTATTCCTATTATCATATATTGTGATTTTATTTTTATTAATTTATCAACGCTATTATTTATTATAATAAAATTATACAAAGTCAGTGTTGCAAAAATTATTAGACTTAAGAAGAATATGGTCGTAGATTGACCGAATATAATTGTAAAATCACTTATATCTTTGATATATATATCTTTTATTATATGGTCAGTGTCTGTGTTCAACAAAATATTAAAGATAAACAATACTGATAATAGACGCGTTTTTATTTTTAAAGCCTTATCTCTTCTTGTTAGTTCTCGTAATTTACACGAAAAAATAAAGGCATTAAAAAAAGCAATTAAAACAGAGATGTTTGATATTAATGCAATATTAATTGCTGTACTCTCACTATATAAAATTAAAAACTCTGTGTGGAAATAACTGTTTGTTACTATCCAGCATGAAATACTCAATGAGTATATAATGTAGTTTTTATATAATGATATATTGTTTTTTTTATTTTTAATCTTGGATAAATAAAAATATCCACTCCAAATTATTATAATCATCGCTATAAAAATCAATAGAGTTGATTTTAAGTTAATTATATTGTGAATAAAATTGTAATCCATATTTTATATTCTAAATATTAGTTCTTGATAGTAATTTGAGCGATTTCTTATAATTTCTAAAAGACATTGTTCTGAGTTTTTTATTTAAATTCGATATTACCCATAATCCTTTGTATGTTAAATGTCCTGTGTCATTAAGATCTTGATTTGCTATTGATATATATTCATTATTGGATAATGACTCATAAAACCGAATCATTAAAGGTTGTTCAATAATCGTATAAGCTAGAGCATATTTTTTAGAGTCTAAAAGTTGATTGATATTTTTTTGTGCTAGGTATAAATAGAACATTGCTTGTAAGCGCGTCCCACTTACTGTTAATCTTAGAATTTCACATACTTTATCTTTATATAAGATATTTTCATTGAAATGCTCTTCGAAACTATTATAACATTTTGTTATTGGTTGATAATTTTCATTAAATAGATTTAGTTCTTTACATATTAAATTTATATTTTTAGGTAAACACAATTCCCATTGTGGCGTTCGAAAAAAAGGCGAAAAATAAAGCCATTGATTAGCATCTTGCCATTGTTGAATTCGTGCCGTTGATACTATGATTGAAATATTTTCATGATTATTTGTTAATAGTAAAAAGTGCTCACCATAGGAGGATAGTTTAATAATATCTAACATTTCATACCATTTGTGTTGCATGACAAAGGTAGAGAGATTAATAAGAACAACCGCATCTGATAATTTCATTGGTGCATGGTGATGCAGTGTTAAATATAAATTATCATTACATGCTATATCTGGAATAATAACAGAAAAATAATCGTCTTCATTGAGTGTCAATTGATGATTATAAGATGTCTGATCTTTATATTTTGATGTGAGTTTATGAATCTCATATTGACACCAAAAAATAGCCCAATTATCAAAATATTTAATTGCGAGTCTTTCTAGTAAATAGTAGTAGCCTGGCCAAGCTTCTATTTCAATATTTAGTGCTTTCTCATAATTTTTGGAGGCTATAACTCCTGCAATATTTAGTATTTGAGTCGTAGGGTCTATTTGTTTTGTTAATGTGATACGTTGATAAAGTATTTCTGAGAAGAACTGATGAGACTGTTGTTGCTCTAATTGCTCTACATTATGTAATAAGATTGATGTAGTAACGGGAGTTACTGGGCTTAGCAGGAGTTGTTCAAGCTCAGATATGATTGTGTTTGATAGTGATGGACTAATGGATAGATGAGATTGCATTATCTGCTGTTCTTGTGATTTAGGATTGCTGATAATCTATGAAAGATTCTACTATCTACAAATCTATCTTTATCTCTTATGCGTGGTAGTTCACATAAAAGCGGTATTTTACTTTCTATAACGTGACAAAATTAACAATAAATACGTATTAACAAATAAATTTTAAATACAAAAATGCCTTTTAATAACATAAATGTGTGATCTAGATCGCAAAATATATTTGCTTTTCACCGTATACATTTAACAGTGTTTTTTATTTAAAGGGCGATTTTTGATGAAAGGATATTATTCTGATAGCGAAGTTGAGCAATCTGAAATAGCAGCGAGCGCTTGCACTACGATTCTTGTTGGTAATCAAGTGACTGTTGATGGCTCGTTTATCATTGCTCGTAATGAAGATCACGAAGCGATCAATGCTAAGCGGTTTAACTTTCACCCTGCAGAAACGGCTCAATTAAATGATTTTCATTCTATTGGGGCGATGGGAAATGATTTTACTTATCCTGCTGCCAAAAATGCGCTGCAATATACCTCAAATTCTGACTTTGATACTAATGGTACCAGTTTTGGTGCCGCAGGATTTAATTCTGCAGGTGTCGGTATCACCGCGACTGAAACGGTATTTAATAATGCTCAGGTTTTAGCTGTTGATCCCTATGTAACCAAGACCGGTATCGGTGAAGATGCCATTGTTAATGTTATTTTACCTCGAGTGCATAGTGCTCAAGAAGGTGTGGCTTTGTTAGGGCACATTATCGAAACTCAAGGGACAGCGGAAGGTTTTGGGGTCGCATTCGTTGATAAAGACGGTATTTGGTATTTAGAGACGGGGAGTGGACATCATTGGATGGCTGCTAAGATTCCTGCCGATAAGTATTTTGTATCTGCTAATCAAGGTCGATTAGTTGATTATGTCGCCAATCATCCTGATTTTATGGCCTCTGCGGGTTTAGTCGATTTTGCTAAAAAACACCAATTACCATCAGCTGAAAACAGTGGTAGCTTTAATTTTCATCGCGCTTATTCACAAGATGTTGAGCATGATAAAACATATAATTACCCACGGGTATGGACATTGCAACATATGTACACTGATGGTCTTACAACGAAAATAGATCAAGGTGAATCATTTCCAGTTTATTTAACACCTAAAAATAAGCTCAGTGTATATGATGTGATGCAAGGTTTACGTAACCATTATCAAGCAACTGATCATGATCCTTATGCTCATTGTAACCCGAGTGATCCTTATCGCCCTATTGCTGTTTTTCGAACAGAACATTCACATGTATTACAGTTACGTCCGCAACTACCAATTGCGATTGGGGAAATTCAATATATCGCTTATGGTATGACAGCCCTAAGTGTGTATTTACCGTTTTATCAAGGAATGACATCTGTTCCTGAAGCATTGACGCTCGGTGATAATAAAGCTGATAGTCATTCTGCCTATTGGAAATTCCGTAAGCTACAAACGTTAGCAATGGTGGACTGGAATCAATTTGCGCCAATTGTGCAGCAGGCTTACCATCAATTTGAACAACAAACAGCCCATAAACAAAAGTTGATGGAAGCTGAATATATGGTATTGCATGCTACTCAACCGGAGCAAGCTGTTGCACTTATTAATGCTTTTGAGCATGAGACTTTAGAGTTAGCTTTAGCTCTGACAGAAGATTTAACTAATGAATTGTTTACTCGATTAACAATTTATACCGATAAGTTATACAATTTCTCAGGTGCTTAAATACATCTAATTATATAAAAAAGGCATATTAAGTGCCTTTTTTATTACATGAAATTAATATTTATGTGGTGTTTTATTTTTTATAGTGACTGTAAATATCACCTTCTTGAATTGTAAATATAGCATTTATATGGTTGTTACTATCTATGTTCATTATATTATCTAACCGTTTAACATTGTGTAATTTCTCAAAATCAATTTTTTTCAAATCAATCTTTAAATAATTCTCGGCTGAAATTGACTTAAAATAATATGCTGGATTATTTAAATCGGATAGTGTTTGCCAATATGTTGCTGCACCACGAAGCTCTTCTTTTTTAGAGGCATATTGACTATACTTTTCAACAAATAATTGATCCTCATCTGGTATAGGCTGGCCTATAACAAAAGCAGCAGAGTTAATAATGGAATTTATATAACCTAATGCTTCTTGTGAACTACGAGGTTTTGGTACAGCGTTTAAATTATTCTTCAATCGAATAAACCGAGAAACAGCTCCTGAGTCGAGTGGTAGATTATTTTTAGATGATACTTTAAATGCTTTTATGTGTTGATCTAGCGTTGGATAGTTAGTCATGACGTTAAAGTCCTTGCCATGATAAATATTTAATCTTCCGTGATATATTTCAATAACAGCAGAATCCCCCGTTTTGTCTTCAATTGCGATATGTTTTGAATCGGTAGGATAAGTTACTGGAAAAAAGACAGCTCTCATTTTTATTTTACTTAGATCATCAATAACTTGCTGAACAGTTTCGTGAGTGTCTAATATATAATTAATCCAATAGTTTGAATCTAATACTGGTCCTTTGATATTATTAATTGTCTGTTCTTTATTAGTAAATGCTTGGGCGTGCGCTGAGAGCCCTTTTTCATTAATTCCTTCTGAGGTAAAGATGTCATGAACGACAGTGATTACGCTACCGTACTTGCTTGTCCAACTTAATGCATCCTTATTACTGCTACCAATACGATGGATACCTCGAGGTGAGATCATTAGTACAGGATCACATGGGTACATAAAATCCATATTTCGACCTACTACTTTTACTGAATCAAACTGATTTAAGAATACTGTACTACATGCATTTGCTGATATTGATGTTCCTAAAATACTAAATGAAAAAATCGATGCTAACGTTAAATTAAGTGTTTTTTTTAAAAGTTTTTTTGTATTCATTATATTATTTCCAGATATATAAAACATTTTCATGATTATTAATTAAAAATATTAAATTAATGGTAATACTGAGATTTATTTAAATTCTTTATGTTTGATATGCTAATTTAATATAAGCATACAAACATATAGCTCTTTGATTAAGTAGATGTAGTGGTTAACTGTATGCCAAATATGGAATAATCACTACTTGTGATGTTATGTTCTAATACTAATGTTTTGAAATAATTGAGATTGTAGAATGAGATCACAAATGGTTCGATTTAGACAATTCTTTTTAGATGGTGTGCTGAATGACTTTAGTTCTAAGAAGTCGGCTAGAGTAGATATATTATTAATGCTTAAGTTGTGAGTATCACTTAGAATGATTATATAGTACTACATACGGTATGGTTTATGTTAGGAGGGAACAATGATAGATATAGAAACATTAAAAATATTAAATGCAGTAGCTGAATTTAGAAGTTTTACAGCAGCTTCAGAGAATCTGTCTATTCCAAAATCAACTATTAGTAGAAAAATAAAAAACTTAGAAGAAGAAACTGGAATAAAGATATTTATTAGAAATACTAGAAAAATAAATATAACTCGAGCTGGGAGTATATTAATTAGAAAATCACAATCAATTATAGATGAATATTGTCTGTTTGTTAACTTTACAAAAGATATGCTTATGATTCCAGAGGGGAATATAAAAATACTTGCACCATCTGAATTTAATATTGGTATACTTAATAGCTTTGTGAGTCAGTTTTGTTGCCGCTATCCTAAAATAAATATAGAAAGTAGTGTACATATTTTTGATAATAGTGAAATTGATAATCTTGATTTTGATGTATTATTTAGCATTGAGGGGGTTAATATTGATGAAAATTTAATATGTAGAAACTTAAGTAAGTTTCAAAGACGCTTAGTCGCTACACCTAAGTACTTAAAACAATCTAAATTTCAAGATACGATAGAACAACTTTTTGAAATGACACTTATTATGAGTAATAAAAAAGCGTGGAATCTATACTCTGATAATAAAGAAATAAAAATTTCCCCTAAAAAACAAATTATTATTACTGATAGTATGCGTTTTGCTTTAAATTTGTCTCTAAAAAATACTGGAATCGCATCTTTACCTGCGATGTTTGTCGATTCATATATTAAAAGTGGTGAGTTAGTGGAGGTTTTATCAAGTTGGAAATTAAAGGAGGATACAATAAAAATAATTTATCCATCTCGCTCTTACACTAATTTTAGTAGTCGAATATTTATTGAGGAATTTTTGATTTTTTACAATGAGAATTTAGATGAATGAAGGTGAGTATTTAGTTGGCTTTCCAGTATATTAACTTTAGCTCTGACAGAAGATTTAACTAATGAATTGTTTACTCGATTAACAATTGATACCGATAAGTTATACAATTTCTCAGGTGCATAAATACAACCAAGCCTATGAAAGCAAAGGCATATTAAGTGCCTTTTTCATTGCATATGGTTTGCAGCTAAGTGTGGTTTAAGTAGCTAAATTGTTATCGCTATGTTGATCTGTGTGGTGTTTTTGATAGCTAGCGTTATAAGAAATAAATGAATTAAGACATGATGAAGACTATACAAATTTGCAAGGATTGCTTATGTATACTCAACACATTGTTTTAAATAATCAACATACTCATTGTCAGGCTACCAATACAACGGATGAATTGGATAAGATGATGAATATTTCTAATGAAGAATTGTCACTTTTTTTGTTAGAACACTATGATGATGGAAACTTCGCTCAGGCTTATAAACATTATAAAAAACAGAAGAATGGTACTGTATAAAAAGTTAAAGTTGCCATTAATAGAAAGACCACCTCGAGAGTGGTCTTTTTTTATGGCTATAACACGAGTTGCTCAATGATAGTTAAAGATTAACTATCGTTATTTGCTCATCACGCCAGCGAAAAATAATATCTTGTGAGTTTGTTTGGCAATCATGGCAAGTTTGATCGCAGACTTTCGTTGCTTCACAGCGATCTATTTTGCCTCTTTTTATTAAATCATCTAGCAATACGAGTAACCATTGCGGCTCACTATTAAATTTTTTGCATAGCTGAGCGAGAGAAATAACTCTGGCTGTTCGTACGGCATTTCTAACGCTAATTAAGGAGGCCATTAGTGACATCCTCCACTTTTATGTTGAGCTGGTGTTGTTGGTATTGATAGTTGCCAATCAACTTTTTGACTTAAATAACGGATGCCAATAATAAAACTTATTACTAGTGAACAAGCAAATATCAACCAACCAATTGTTGCTATTGGGTGGGCTGTAAATGTCGCGGTTTGGTAAAAAGCAATTGCGAGTGCATACGCGACAGCTATCCCCCAGAAAGTAGAGAACCAAGCCCAGTTGCGGCCTATTTCTTTCGCTATTACACCGATTGTTGATACACATGGCACATACAATAAAACAAAAATTAAATATGCATATGCACCGACCATCGAACCAAATTGATTGTGCATTTGCCCCATCGCCGTGGTATTCATACTGCCATCGGCTTCACTGGCTTTAATCGGGTTTTTTAAGGTCGTTAATGAGAAACTGTTTTCAACACCAGTGACGGTATCTTGCCATGCTGTTTTCAGTTCGGTTAGTAGATGGAAGGGTTGCGTACCGTCTGCACCATCAATGATTTTTTGGTTTGCTAATTCAGCGCTGTAAAGGGTATTAAGTGTACCAACGACAACTTCTTTGGCTAAGAATCCGGTGAGTAAACCTACGCTTGCTGGCCAGTTTTGTTGGTCAACACCAAGCGGTGATAATACAGGTGTTACCCAGCGCCCAATGTCTGATAAAGCAGAATTTTGTTGTTGTCCTGGTTCAATTACACGTCCAGAAAATGTAACGCTGTTAAGCGCCATCACAATCATACAGATGGGAATGATAAGTCGACAAGCTTTAACTAAAAAGCCACGGAGGCGACTCCAACTGTGGATTAAGGTCGTTTTAAGGCTTGGCACATGATAGGTTGGCAATTCCATAATAAAAGGAGATGCTTCACCGGTTAAGAGTGTTTTCTTTAATACAAAACCAGTCAGTACTGCGACTAAAATACCAAGTAGATATAGCGAGAACACAATCAAGCTGCCCATACCTTGAAAAAAAGCGGCAGAAAAAACCCCAAAGATTGCAAGTCGAGCACCACAAGACATAAAAGGTGCCATCATCGAGGTTAGAATGCGATCTCGTGGTGTTTCAAGCGTCCGCGAAGCCATAATTGATGGAATATTACAGCCAAACCCAACAATCAGTGGTACAAATGATTTACCGGGTAAGCCAATAGCTTGCATTAAGCGATCGATAACAAAAGCAGCGCGAGCCATATAACCACTATCTTCTAATACCGAAAGGTATAAGAACATTAACCCTATCTGCGGGATAAAGGGCATTACTGTGTTTATACCGCCACCAAGACCTTGGGATAAAATCGCCCCTAACCACATGGGTAGACCGAGATATTGACATAGCCATGCAGTACCATGAATAAAGATTGCAGCTGAACCTTCATCAAAAATAGGTTGTAGTCCGCCACCGATGTTAATCGCAAACCAAAACATTAAATACATCACCAATAAGAAGATCGGTAATCCGAGATAGCGATTAAGGACTATTGCATCTATCCATTGGGTTAATTTATGCTGAGTTGCTTGTTCATGAGAGGTTGATTGGGCGATGAGATCAGCGACAGTTTGATAGCGAGCATCTGCAATTAATAGATCTGCATGTTCATTATATGCTTGAAAAAGTAAATCCTGATAATGCGTTACACGATCAGGAATATCAGTGTTTAAAATATGTTTTTGTGCTGATATGTCTGATTCTAGTAATCTTAAAGCAAGCCATTGCTTATTGTTTTCTGCAATTAATGTGTCGGGGAAATCAGCGCTTAACTGTGTGATTACCTGGCGCAATTGTAGTGGAAAATGTGTTTTAAAAGAGGATGTTTGTGGGGTGATGAGTTGTTTTTCAATCGCGGCTTTTAATGGTTCAACACCTTTATTTTTATTAGCGATTAAACATACAACAGGGCAACCGAGTTGAGCTGATAATGCTTCAGCATCGATAACAATATTTTTTTGGCGCGCAATGTCGAGCATATTGAGTACCACTAGACAGGGTACATTCATTTCAATTAATTGCAGCGTAAGATAAAGATTACGCTCGATATTAGCAGCATCGACAATATTAACTACAAGATCTGCTTCACCACTTAAAATATAGTCGCAGCCAATTTGTTCATCGACAGATCCTTGTTCGTCAAATGAGCTCATTGAATAAATGCCGGGTAAATCAACAACGGTTACCGTTTGGTTATGATACTGATAAGTTCCTTCTTTTTTATCAACAGTTACGCCCGCCCAATTACCAGTACGCTGTCTGGCACCCGTTAAGGTATTAAATAATGTGGTTTTACCGCAGTTTGGGTTACCCAATAAGGCAATGCTATTTGCCATTATTATTTCTCCGAACATAGTTTGATAATAGGAAAAGTCACTAATAAAAATCAGGTTAAAAGTATATTAATGTTATTAGTTATATGGTTTTATTTAAACGTAAATAGATATCAATTACATTTATATCGGGGTTAATAGCAACCGTCAAATATTATTTAAAATCTGCAACGTATTATTTGTTATATAAATCAAACTGTTTAGAAGTAATTATTACCACTTATTAAAAATGGTTTTTTATTTATTAAAGATGATTTTAATTAAGTAGGGTTTATTGTTGTTACGAAAGTTAATAATAATGATAGCGGTTTTTACATTAGATATATGCTTCTATGAATATAAAAACATATATTGCAGATGGAAAATAGTTAATACCATGTTAATGGTGGTTGGTAATCTGATAGTAAGCCGCGATTAAGGCCTGTGTTATGCATCTTAAACGCCGAAGTTTAAGATAAATCGTACATAATTGACCCAAATGTTGATTATTGTGGTTACCTTTGTGACACGGTTAATATTTGTTAACAGTTATCTGCTTTTGAATCTGATTAATCTAGTTTATTATCACTGTGTTTATAATCAGTATGTGAAATGTTTTATGTGGTTTGAAGGCAAAAAAAAGACAACGGTAGTGGATAAAGATAAATTAATTTCTGAAATTCACGAGCTTGTTTTAAAACAATATAGTCAACATGATATTAAGCTAATAAAAAACATAACATCGAAAGGCGGTATTGAACTACATTTTGCTGTTGCTGGTGAGGATGTACTCCAAATGAGTATTGAATCGTCTAATGTTTAACTGATTTTTTGTCATAAAAATCAGCCATAAATATTTATGGCTGATTATAATTCTTTGATATTTACATTCATTAACATTTATTTTCCAGTCGGTTACTATAACAATCTGTTAAATATAACTCTTCTTAAAAATCCAGACATTAATCTTGGTTACAATTATTTATAATTAAACATTGGTTGATATTATAAATAGTATTTTATATTCCATTTATGATTTCCTTATAAATACAAACAGAAATAGTTATCATTTCCATTGTGTTTGTTTTATCTCGGTGTATAGTGAAATTAGATTCTAATATATCTGTAGCGTATTTTATTTTATTGTTAATAAAGATATTTTTTACTGCTATTTATTAACAATAGTATGTTTTTGAAAATATTAGAATTACAGCATTTAAATAAATATATGTAGCAGATTTTCTGATTAATTTTTTTGAGGCTAATTATATGGATTTTTTAATTGATAATATTTATGCTCGCGAAATATTAGATTCTCGCGGTAATCCGACTGTAGAAGTTGAAATTACGTTAGCTTGTGGCCATACCGTTCGAGCAGGAGTGCCTTCAGGGGCAAGTACTGGTTCGCGAGAGGCTGTTGAGTTACGTGATGGTGATATGAATCGATATGGCGGTAAAGGTGTACTAAAAGCCGTTCAACTAATTAATACTGAAATTGCCGCTGCTTTAATTAATATTGATGCCCGTGAGCAAGCATTTGTTGATCAAATATTGATTGATCTTGATGGTACTGAAAATAAGAGTCGTCTTGGTGCAAATGCTATTCTTGGCGTTTCATTAGCTGTTGCTCGTGCCGCTGCTGATGTTTCAGAGTTACCGCTATATCAATATATTGGTGGTTTAGGCGCGAATTTATTACCGGTTCCTTGTATGAATATTCTTAATGGCGGTGTTCATGCTCGCTGGCAGGGACCCGATTTTCAAGAATATATGATTGCGCCTTATGGGGCGGCAACTTTTAGTGAAGCAGTACAGTGGGGCAGTGAAGTTTATCATGCTCTACGTCAGGTTTTATTAGACAATAACCTCAGTGTTGGTGTCGGTGATGAAGGTGGTTTTGCACCTGCGGTTAATTCAAATCGTGAACCTCTTGAGTTGATTGTTAAAGCTATTGAGAAGGCTGGTCTACGTCCGGGCGAAGATGTTGGTATTTGTATGGATCCTGCTTCTAGTGAGTTTTATGAAGATGGAATGTATAACCTTCGTTCTGAAAATCGCCAATTAACGTCAGCTGAAATGGTTGAGTATTACGCGAAATTAGTTAATGAATTCCCTATCGTATTAATTGAAGATGGTTTAGCTGAAGATGATTGGGACAACTGGCCTATCCTCAATAAAACATTAGGTGATCGTATTGAGATTGTTGGTGATGATTTATTAGTTACCAATACTAAATATATCCAAAAAGGTATTGATCTAAAGGTCGCTAACTCTGCGTTAATTAAATTAAACCAAATTGGTACATTAACTGAAACTATTGCCGCAATTCAGATGTGTTACGGCGCTGGTTGGGGAGCATTTGTCTCACACCGTTCAGGTGAAACCATCGATAGTTTTATTGCTGATATGACCGTGGGTTTACGTACAGGACATCTTAAAACCGGAGCGCCTTGCAGAGGTGAACGTGTTGAAAAATATAATCAATTAATGCGTATTGAAGATGAACTTGGAATGGCTGCTATTTATGCTGGCCGTAAAGCATTCATCAATAATTAATTATTGAAGAGCGGTCTTCAAACTAATGCCTCCTAATTCAATTATTAATAGGGGGCATTTTTATATTAGTTATTGACCAAGTTGGGCTAATAAATGATCAACAACCACTTTTGTTTTTAATTCTTGGGTTTTGTTTTTAGTGTAAACAAGCGCCATTGAATGGGTTGTATTAAAGGGAGATGCGGTAAATTCATTTAATACTCGTACCAGTTTTTTTTCGTTAATTGCAGCGATGACCATATGATGAGGGAGTAAAACGATTCCACCATCTTGTAGTGCTGCCTCTAATAGCGCCAGTGAGCTATTACTTGATAACCACGCGGCGTTGAGTTCTATTTTCTGCTTAGTTTTTATTTCTGTTTGAGTCTGAGTCTGTTCAAAATACCATTGAGTGCTAATGTGTCTAAAATGCTGCGCTAGTAGTTGATGCTGTTCTAGATCTGCTGGTTGATGTAGTGGCGCAGCAGTTGCTAAATAGTTCGCACTGGCACAGGTCCAATATTCTATATGTTGTAATGGGCGAGCAATAAAACTACTGTCAGAATAATCTTCAATTCGAACATAAATATCGTAATCAGCGCCATAAGGGTCTAATTCTTCATCACTATAATTAAGATAGATAGTGAGATCTGGCCATTGTTGTTGTAATGCCGGTAGAAGTGGCGCGATATAATGCGTGCCATACCATAGTGGCGCGCTAATTTTCACATGCCCTTGAACGCGTTGTTGGTGTAAAGCTATCTCATCGACTAACTGATCGATTTGCGCACAAATAGCAATTCCCTGATGGTAAACGTGTTGTCCTGTTTCCGTTAATGATAAGCGTCGCGTATGTCTAATAAGCAGTGGGCAATTAAACTCTTTTTCTAATTGTTGTACATGTCTGGAAATAGATGAAACAGCAACATTAAGCTGTTCTGCTGCTGCAGAAAAACTGCCTTGTTTAACTGTTGCAATAAAATAACGTAACGATTCGATAGATTTCATAGCATTAGCTCACGATATTGTTGTAGCTCATATTTCCGTACTGTCGTGCGAAAATATGTAAATACAGATTATTGTTTCGAAAAGTGCAAAACAGTTTTTGAATCTTGGCGCTTACTCTTTTATATAAAAGGGTTAGGATATTTGAACACACTGCTTATTGTTAAGTAGATAATTATAATGATCAAGGCTATAAATATGAAACCTTCACTTACCGTTGTTGAATATCTTATTGAAGCATTAAAAGCGATTAATCTACATCATGTTTTTGGTGTTCCTGGTGATTTTGCCTTTCCAATCAATGATGCTATTTGTAATGATAGCGACATTGAATGGATTGGTTGCTCTAATGAATTAAACGCATCTTACGCCGCCGATGGTTATGCACGAATTCATGGTGTTGCAGCATTAAATACGACTTATGGTCCAGGAGAGTTAAGCGCATTATGTGGTGTTGCTGGCTCTTTTGCGGCGCATTTACCAATAATATTTATTGCAGGTATGCCAAGTTCAAGCTTAATGGCAACGGATAAATTAATTCACCATACATTAGGTGATGGTAAATTTGATACTTTTGTGAAAATGGCTGCTGAAGTAACCATAGGCAATGTAGTATTGAGTGCTGATAATGCCGAGGTTGAAATACAACGCATTATTCAAATGGCGTTAACGACTAAACTTCCTGTTTATATCGGTGTTCCAGAAGATATTGCCTATCTAAAATTAGATAATCCACAGCCATTTGATTTTAGTTATGCTGCACCTAATGAGTCTAAAAATGTCGATGCACTTGCACAAAAAATAGCAATGCAGATTAATGAAGCCCGCAATCCAGTGGTTATGGTCGGTGAACATTTACGTGTTTATAATGCCTTAGTTTCAGCTCAAACGTTGATTGAAACGGCTAATTTGCCATTCGCAACTATGTTTGCTGATAAAGCGATTATCGATGAAGCGCATCCTAATTTTATTGGTTTATATGATGGCAAAGTGATTAATCGTGCTGTGCGTGAGGTAATTGAAAATAGTGATTGCGTGATTAATTTAGGAGCGTTATTAACTGACTTTAATACCGGTGCCTTTAGTGCTGAATGGCCACAAAATACGATTAATGTCTATGGTGATCGAATTGAATGCGATGAGTGTCATTATGATGCGGTGGATTTAGTCGCCTTATTAGATGCTATTACAGTCCTATTAAAGCCACGCACGAATGTTGATTATCCATGTTATATGGGTTATCGCCCAACTCAAGTATCTGCTGATAGTGCTATTGATGCCGCTTCTTTATACCCACGCTTAGAGCAGTTCTTTAAAGAGGGTGATCAGATTATTGCTGAAACTGGTACGGTATCGATGGGGCTTGGCATGGCACATTTACCTAAGCAAGCGAGTTTTCATAACCAAACATTATGGGGCAGTATTGGTTGGGCGACACCTGCTGCTTTAGGTGCTGCATTAGCGAATCCTCAGCAGCGTACCGTGTTATTAACTGGCGAAGGCTCTCATCAATTAACTGTGCAGGAAATTGGACAATTTCATCGTTATCATCAAACACCGATTATTTTTGTTATTAATAATAATGGCTATTTGATTGAACGCATTTTGTGTAAAGATCCGATGATCGCTTATAACGATTTATGTCAGTGGAATTACACTTTATTGCCTGAGGCGTTTGGTATTAGTGATTGGTTAGTGGCTAAAGTAGAAACTAACGCTGAACTTGATAAAGCATTATCAATGGCACAAACAGCAACAACAGGGGTATATATTGAGATTGTGACTGCTGTTATGGAGACCCCAGCTTTGGCTGCAAACTTAGCGGCACAACTTAATCCGGCTCGTGGTATTCCAGTACATGTAATGGCTGTTGAAGATTAAATAAAGCGTCGAGCCTATTCTCTTGATATATAAAGGGAATTCGGCTCGATATTTTAACGATAATTAAATAAATTCAATATAAGGTGAATTGAAATTATTTAAATTTGGGAATATTGATAATGTCTGTGCTTCTGATAAACCTAACCAACGGCATAATGAAGCATTGACTTGATCTGCTGCAATGGTTGGAATAATTCGACCGCTATTATAATTATGTTGGCTATTATTGGTTAATTGTGGCCACTCACCGTAAACATTATTACCGCGTATCGCACCACCGGTCACAATTTGGTGCCCAGCCCAACCATGATCAGTCCCACTCGCATTGGCTTGTAAACGACGCCCAAAATCAGACATTGTTACGCAAGTGACTTGATCATTTAAGCCTGAATCTACCATATCAGCATTAAAGGCACTTAGGGCATCACTTACTTGTTTAAGAAGTTGTGGGTGAAGTCTTTGTTGGTCATGATGAGTATCAAAACCTTCAAGACCAACAAAAAATACCTGTCGTTGTTGGTGCATATCATCACGGGCTTTAATTAAACGACTTACCATATCTAGTTGTTCAGCTAAATCTGATTTAGGGTAAGAATAATGATTCGGATGCTTGGCTAGAATTTTCTTTAGTGCTTCATTTTCAGAGATATTACGTGACATTGCACTTGCATAGTTACGCATATAAATATTGCTATACTGACGTTGGGTAAAATGGGAAAAATAACCATTAAGACGCTCTTCGTCATTCCAACCGGCATATACACCGCTTCCCGCACTGTTGACAACCGTTTGCTGGGCTTTTTTATAACGAAGTAATTTTTGGCCTTGGTTGACGGAAATTAGAGGTGATAGACTTCCGCTCGCACCGAGCATCTCCATCATGCGTCCAGCCCAACCATAAGCATTACCAAGGTTTTCAGCGCCTAATTGCCATAAATCTTGTTGTTGATTATGTGCCATAAGAAATTGTGGCAATTTAACACTATTATTACTGATGTCATCTCGAGTCGTAGGTTGAATTAGCTGGCCTGAATTGATAATAGCTGTTGCATTACCTGCTTCAAATAGCGGTAATAATGAAGCCATATTACTATTAAGACTGAGCGGTACACCATTAGTCGTCGTTAAATTTAATGGACTTAACTGACTCTCTGGCAAGCCCATTTTAGGTCGAGCTGCTTTATAGTCTTGGTAGGCATCACAACCAGGTGTTGGAACGATCATATTATAAGCATCGTTACCACCAAACAGAAATACACACACTAATGTTTTATTGGTACTGTCTGATGATTGCGCATCGGCTGTGGGTATTAGCGATGAGGCAAATGTTGATGCAGATAGGGTCGTCGCACTGACAACGGCACTGGTTTTTAAGAAATGTCGACGTGATAACTTCATTTTAATTAACCTTCGCAAAAGAATTCAGGGGCCGTTGTTGCAATATATATGGCATTAAGAAAACGTATCTTGAGTTGATAAGGTGCTGAGTGGCTTGATAACGCTTTATACATATAATTTTGAAGACTTTTTGACATTAAACCGCCAAAAAAACGTTCATTAATAAGCGCAACATATTCGGTAGTCCCCATCGATAGATCATTAAAATCAGTTCGATCCCAGTGCCATTCTTTATAGTCAGTTTTGTTCCATTTTAATATGTTGTACCACATTCTATTATGTGTTTTACGCATAATGTCTGCCGTTATAATGGCAAATTCAGGAGCGGTCAGGCCTAAGTTCTCTATTTCACCTTGAGGGGCATCTGTCGGCTTATAAAAATTAAAGACTGTTTCAGCACTCAATGCTGCTTGGCCATAAGTCACTTCAGCCCATTGGGTGTCCCACCAATGCTCCCCTGCAGCTTGCATATTTAGTGCACGTAATTGGTTAGCAACCACAATTAAAGGCTCTTTTAGTAGGCCAAAATGTTGATGTTCACCTTGGGTTCCCTGTCCGGCAGCATTAGCTAAGCCTGCAAAAACGTCAGGATCGGTTAATACCGCTTTAATTGTTGCTTGTAAATCGCCACGAATGCCATCACCATTATCAATAAAGACTTCAGCAACACGTTTTATATAATTACGATTAGGGTTACTGGTGACAAATCGTTTAATCAGGTGCACGGCAACAAATGCGGGTGTATTATTATGGTTAAACAACATATCAACCATAGCATCGAGATCTTGATGAGCATCTTGTCCCGCGGGAAAATGAGTGCCCATAACGGTTTTTTCATCCATATCATGCTGGCTATTATCTGCTGACATCGGGTTGATCCAGTCATATACCCAGTTGGGATGATTGATGCTCCAACCACAGAGTAGTCGTGACATATCCTCTACGTCATCTTGATTATAAGTAGGGATCTTATTACCACTTTGATCAACAATGGGCTCGCCATAATTATCGAGTTGCCATAATCCGATAGTGAATAATTGCATACATTCACGGGCAAAGTTTTCATCAGGAAAAGTATTGGTTTGAGGATCATGCTTTTTACTACCAGATAATGTTAAATACTCTCCCATTACTGGACTCAGTGTCACAGCCTTAAATAAGTCACGAAAATTACCAAAAGCGTGTGTCACTAACATGTCGTAATAATTAGCTAAACCTTCATTAATAAAACTGACACCATGTGAAGACACAACAAATAATTGACTCAATGCATAAGCCATACGCTGCCGAAGTTGATCTTCGCCTGTAACGGTACATTGCCACCAAATGCCTTGACGCATGTCATCTTGCGCTCGGCTATAACTTGAACTGGCAAAAAGTACTTTGAGTTTTGGTAGATGATAAGTAGGAGATACAGAAAATTGGTCTTCAAACCAAGCATCAAAGCCATTTTTTTGGAGGAGATCAATTTGGCCTTTTTTAGGACCAAATGAGCCGCGATAAAGAAATTTAGCGCATTGACTACGGTCATCGCTGTATATTTTGGTGTCAGTCATGATTATTCCAGTTGATACTTATATTGTATCAATCTTATGATTATATATATGGATTCTTATGGCGGGCGATAATACTCTGTTTTATTTCTTTAGGAATGGCTGTATTGAAATGCTGACAATTAACTGACTTTTTGTAGTGTTATGTGGTCAAATATTAATGATAACTATAAATAGATATTTAAATTATTGTTATTGTTTGTTTTCTATTTGTATATTATCGATAGTGTTCTTATTTTTATTTTAGTTAATAACTAACTATATTATTAATTAGAATAAACACTCTATTTGAAATGTAGTAGATAATAAAAAACCCTCATAATTGATTTAATTATAAGGGTTTTTTTTATAAAAGAAATTTATTAATGTGCTATTGGTTGTTGTGCTAGTTTTCTTATTTTAATTTCTTCAAATAGCGCTACGATTGCCATCAATACGCAACAAGCGATAGCTGCTGCTTTAATTGCAGCAAATGTACCTGTCCAGCCGTCAAGGCCGAAGAAAGGATTACCTTCGGCAATGTAGCCAAGACCAATTTTTGCAAACGAATCACCAATTAAGTAGGCAAAAGTACCTTTTACACCATCCGCTGCGGCTAAACCTTGCTTTGGTACAAAACCGATTGCAGCAACACCGATCAGGAGTTGGGGAGCAAACACTAAGAAACCTAATGCAAATAGTGATGCTTTATAAGCAAAAATAGAATCGGCGTGTTGGTAGTAACCTAAGGTAAATACTATACCAATCAATGCAATACAAGATACAGCACCACGGCGACCATTAAATAAATCTGACAATAGACCCCATAAACAGGTACCGACGAGTGCACCGATCTCAAACATCGTAAAGCCTGAGTTTGCAACGTCTTTAGAGAAACCTAAAATTTGGTGTGCATATACAGTCGACCATTGGTCAATACCACTACGTACAATGTAAAGAAAGACGTTAGCAAAACAAAGTAGCCAGATTACTTTGTTAAAAAGAACATATTTCTTAAAGATTTCCATCTTTGTTAATTTGTTTTCTTTAACGGCGTTATCTTCTTCAGAAACAGGCTCTTCAAAAATTTCTTCAACAGTACCAAGGCCGTAGGCTTCTGGGCTATCATTACCCATAAAAAAGCCAATAATCGCAATAATAATCGCAATCACGGCAGGGAAGATAAACATACCCTGTACATCGCCGCCAAAGAAGTAATCAGCACCAAACATAGCTACAGCTGCTGCTAATGCACCACCTGCATTATGTGAGATGTTCCAGAAACCAACGCCAAGACCGCGACGATTACGTGGCGTCCAGTTAGTAATAGTTACTACCGAGTTTGAGCCACCACCTGATTGGAAGAAACCAGAGGCTGCATAAAGGATGGTCATCATAATAAATTGGCTAGAGCTTGGTCCCATAACTAAGCCCATACCAAGAATACAGAAACCTGATAATAACAGCCCTAGAGGGAGAATGTTTTTAGCATTCTTACCGCCTGACCAATAATTTAAAATGGTTTTACCAACACCGTAAGTGATTGAAAAACCAAGACCTATGGTGCCAAGTTGCGTTAGGCTCATGCCATAATCAGAAATCATATCATTCTGGGCAATGTTAAAGTTTTTACGCACCAAATACATGGCCATATAACTAACGAAAACTACTAAATAGGACTTTAAAAAAGGAGAGAACCATAGTTTACGACGTTCTTTTGGCGACAAGTCAAGCGTAGGCTTGCGGACTCGTTGAAGTATTGATAATTCCATCGGCTGAATCTCGTTAGGACTTAAATCAGATTTGCTGTAATTAGGCAAATCGCTGCAGCCGAGACCATACAGATACAATTGATAAAGTGATTAAGAATTTTTCCTAGTTTTTTTATGGAATTTTAAATCTCATTGTCAGATCACGTTTTTAAATATTGCAAGCGTAAAACAAAGATTTCATTTTTGGAGGGATGAGGGTGTCGATTGAGCGACAAAGATATAAAAATAACTTAAACAATAACAGCTTTAATTGGCTTAAAACCAAAAAATGTTGATGTATATTATATATAATGCCTATTTAAGAATTATTTTCTACAAATAAATTTATAATTGGAAAATATTAATCTTATTGGTTAATGCTTTATTATAAAAATAAAGCTAACTATATTTATAGGCATTAGTATTAATATAATTCAGCCGTTATATCGAGTTTAGGGGTTATTTTTAATAGCGTGTTGAAAAATAATGGAATTAGTCGATTACTTGGTTTTATTTGTTATTTTTGACATTGATCACAGCTTAAAATTTGCCTATTCATGAATTATCTACCATAGTTTAATTAACCTGCACTGAGATATATTATCGAGCTTACGGAGGAAACAAGCTGTTTTCCATCTAACTCAGGGAGTCAGGTTCCGGTTGTTATTAGTAGACCTATTCAACCCGTTATTAATAACAATCAAGTTGCAACGCGTAACAGTAAGTGAAATACGTAAAAGCTTCTAAGGTGACACTCTTAGTTGTTAACAATTTGGATAGCAATACCGTAAACTCTTGCTTCTTCGTCAAAATATGGGTCCATACATAGTTATCGGACACGCCAAGCTCAACGTAATGAGTGACGAAGCGTAACAAACTTGATGTGCCATGTAAGTACATCGAGCGCAACATCCTAGCCGCACTGGTATAGTGCGGCTTTTTTATTTTCAAAATAGAATGTCTGGAATTTAAAAACAGCTCTAATTATTAATTTTTATTGTTGAAAATATTAGGATACTGATATTTAAGTATAATTCGCTGTTATCCACAAAAATAGTGGGTAACTATTCAGGATTGATAAATTATGGTTGATTGTTTTTTTGCTCAAGTAAGATAGTTATGCTGGGTTGGATAAAGGAAGAAAAGTGATGATGCAAGAGGATAAACAATTAGCTGTTGTTAGTTTGTCACAAACTGTTAGCTATCATCGACATAACTATCATCAAGTTGTTATTAGCTTATCGGGACAATCAGAGTTTGATATTGATGGTGTCACTAATTTGATCCATCCAGGTCTTGGTTGTTTAGTAATGGCTAATTGTGAGCATGCCTTTGTCGGTATTGGCGATAATGAGTTATTAGTCATTAACTTACCGCTAGTATTCGATGATAATAATGAAATTAAACAACGTATTACGCAGTTATTTTCTCGCTCAGGATATTTTTATTTAGATAATCAATCACAGCAATTAATTCAACTACTGACTACTGAAATGAAAGCAAATCCAACCGATGAACTGTTACAGCAAGCATGCATAATGACCTTACTGTGTGTACTGCAACGTCATCTCCATATCCCTTATCGAGAGCGTCAGTCGCAACGCCTTAATATCGATGTAGTTGATAATTATATTCAGCGCAATATCAATCATAAAATTACAGTTGCACAGTTAGCTGCCATCGTTTTCTTAGCCGAAAGTCAATTTTATGCGTTGTTTAAAACTCAAACCGGTAATACACCACAGCGGTATATATTACAAAAACGACTTCAGTTAGCTAAGCAACTTCTGAGCGAGAGAAAGCTAACGGTCGCTCATATTGCACAAGCTTGTGGTTTTGCTGGTCAAAGTAGCTTTTCTCAGGCATTTCGACGGTTATATGGCGTTCCTCCAGCGCGTTATCAGCGACAGCTTTAAGGGTATCTTTTGTTATAGTTTACTTACCAATAAACGTTAAACGTTACTCCTAAATATAGGGCTGGATCTTATTTTGTTAATCATCGGAGTTTGACTACAAATATTTGGAGAAAATAGCAAGACGGTGATATCTCCTCAGCATAATATCTATCAGTAAACAACAATGTTGTAACATTTCCTTGGTGGATAATGTTTTTTATGGTGCAGATTATATTGAGGTATGAGCTATGTTCAATGCAGCTGATGTTCTTCAGCCTTCTTTTATTGAGCAGCCATTAAATCGGCTGTGGTCATTGATTTCTCCTAATTATGCAGTTGATGAATCACTGTGGTTGGCGCAGCTAATACCATTGGCAAAGCCTTCATTGCAAGAGCGTACTTATAGTAAGCAGCAAGCCATAGAATTAATTGCACGTGTTCGTGCTGATAAAAATGCGATTCAAATGATAGATGCGTTATTACTGGAATATAGCTTAGATACTAAAGAAGGTGTTTTGTTAATGTGCTTGGCTGAGGCACTGATGCGTATTCCAGATACTACGACAGCAGATGCTTTGATTCGCGATAAATTAAGTGTCGCAGATTGGAAATCTCATCTTAAAAATTCTGATTCATTATTTGTTAATGCATCAACATGGGGATTAATGCTAACGGGCAAGGTTGTGGCGTTAGAGACAGTGCGTAATGGATCTGCGTCTGATGTTATTAATCGACTCGTTAATAAAATGTCGGAGCCCGTGATCCGTCAAGCAATGCACCAAGCTATGAAAATAATGGGCCATCAGTTTGTATTGGGACGCAATATTGATGAGGCGATGATAAATGGTAAATCAAAGCGCGATCAAGGCCTTAGTTATTCATTTGATATGCTTGGTGAGGCTGCATTGACAGCTGATGATGCCTGCAAGTATTACCAAGATTATATTACTGCCATTGTGGCGGTGGGAAAGGATCGCTATTTAACCACCAAAGGTGCAAATAATACTTCGTCAGATGCTACGATTTCCATAAAATTATCAGCACTACACCCGCGTTATGATGTCGCTAATGAGGCACGGGTATTAAGTGAAATGTATGACTCTTTATTGTCATTATTACATTGTGCACGAGAACATAATGTCGGCATTACTATTGATGCCGAAGAAGCCGATCGTTTAGAACTGTCATTAAAATTATTTGAAAAATTATATCACTCCCCGCAACTACAAGGGTGGGGGCGATTTGGGCTGGTGGTCCAGGCTTACTCAAAACGAGCATTACCGGTACTCGCTTGGATAGCGGCATTAGCGAAAAAGCAAGGTGATGTGATTCCATTACGCTTAGTTAAAGGCGCATATTGGGACAGTGAGCTTAAAATTAGCCAGCAAGGTGGCTACAGTGGTTATCCGGTATTTACACGTAAAGAGGCAACGGATACCTCGTATTTAGCATGTGCTCGTATGCTGTTATCACCCGCGTTAAATGGGGTTATTTATCCACAGTTTGCTACTCATAATGCACATACCGTTAGTGCTATTATTGCAATGTCACAGCATAATAATTTTGAGTTTCAACGCTTACATGGCATGGGGGACGCACTGTATAACCATGTGATGGCGATGAACAATGTGTCGGTGCGTATTTATGCGCCAGTGGGTAATCACAAAGATCTATTGCCTTATTTGGTGCGACGGTTATTAGAAAACGGCGCTAATAGTTCTTTTGTGCACCGTTTAGTTGATGCCGACTGCCCAATTGAAGAGCTTATTGAACATCCTGTTGATACCTTGAGTAAGCGTCAAACATTACATAATAGTCATATCCCTTTACCCTCTGAAATCTTTGGGGATCAACGCCGTAATTCGATAGCAATTAATATTGACATTGAATCGCAATGGCAACCGTTTAATGCTGCAGTGACTGCCTTTGCCGATCATCAATGGCACGCAGTTCCTTTACCTAACAATCTACCCAAGAGTGATGATACCGCGGAAATAATGACAGTCACGGCTCCTTATGATCGACGTGAAGTTGTGGGTACGGTAACTTTTGCCAATCAAGTTCAGATAGAGGCGGCAATATCACAGGCTGAAGATGCGTTTATTGATTGGTCGACAACGCCAGCTTCTGTCCGCTGTCGTTATTTATTGTCGCTTGCTGAAAATTTAGATCGTCATCAGCATGAATTAGTGGCGCTATGTCATCGAGAGGCCGGGAAAACCATTCAAGATGCTATTGATGAAATTCGTGAGGCAGTGGATTTTTGTCGTTATTACGCACAGCAAGCAACCGTTAATTTTGGTTCACCACAACGGATCACCAGTTACCACGGTATTGATCAGCAACTGCATTATCAAGGTCGTGGGGTTTTTGTTTGTATTAGTCCCTGGAATTTTCCATTAGCCATTTTTATAGGTCAAATTACCGCGGCATTAGCGGCGGGCAATACCGTTGTTACCAAGCCGGCCAAACAAACATCATTAATTGCTTATCGTGCGATTGAGTTGTTACTTGAAACTGGTATCCCTGCTGGGGTTATTCAACTGTTGCCGGGAGGTGGTGCGGATATTGGTCAGTACTTACTCTCTGACCAACGTATTGCTGGCGTGGTATTTACCGGTTCGACACCAACGGCACAAACCATTAATCGTATGCTAGCGGCAAGGGAGTGCGCTCCTGTTCCCTTTATTGCTGAAACAGGGGGCCAAAATGCAATGATTGTTGATAGTACCGCGTTGCCGGAACAAGTCGTACGGGATGTGATTCGGTCAGCATTTGCATCGGCAGGTCAACGTTGCTCTGCACTACGAGTATTGTTCGTTCAGGTTGATATTGCAGATCGAGTGATAGCGTTAATTAAAGGTGCAATGGCTGAGCTTAGTGTCGGGCGTCCTGAGCTTCACAACACTGACATTGGACCGGTGATTGATACGCAAGCACGCAATAAGTTACTTGCTCATATTGAAATGTTAACAAAGCAAGCTAAGTTGATCACTCAAACCCCATTAGCGCCTGAGTGTCAATGGGGGGATTTTGTACCGCCAACGGCGATCGAAATTGACAATATTAATCTATTGCAGCAAGAACATTTTGGGCCGATTTTGCATGTGGTGCGGTTTAAGGCTAGTGAGTTATATCAAATTATTGATCAGATAAACCAGACTGGATTTGGATTAACCATGGCGGTTCATAGCCGTAATGAACGTACTTATCTTGCTATAGAGCAACATGCTCGTGTGGGGAACTGCTATATCAATCGTGATCAAGTTGGTGCTGCTGTCGGGGTACAACCTTTTGGGGGGCAAGGATTATCGGGTACGGGACCTAAAGCGGGTGGACCACACTATTTATATCGCTTTACTCAAGACTGTATAAAACCTATTAATCAATAACAAGGAGTCGTTTATGCTGCATCATGAGAAAAATTTGCAGGTATTAATCGATAATAGCGATATTGCAATGATAAGTTGGAATAAGCTTGGTTTTGATGAACGAGCCGCTATTTTGCTGCATTGGGCACAGCAATTGCCGATGAATATTGCAGCGATGGTGAACTTTCAATGTGCTAATGCTCTGCAATATGTTGCTAAACTTGAGTTAATGCCTGGCCCCACAGGTGAAACGAATGAGCTCTATTGCTGTGGGCGAGGTGTGTTTGTTGTTACGGCGTTAAAAGGTATGACTGAAGTCGCTATTGTGGGCCAATTAGTTGCCGCATTGGTCTGTGGTAATGCGGTATTATTGTGCATTGCAGATAAAAAGCAAGCAGAGAAGATCAAAATTCAGCTTGAACAATTAGGCTGTATTGCTGGTGTGATTACGGTAGTGAATATTTCCGATGTTGATGCATTAGTTACCCATCCTCAAACTGCAGGTGTTGCTTATTGTGGCGATCTTAATGGTGCCCAACAACTGGCGCGCCAGTTAGCACAAAGAGAAGGGGTGTTAGCTCAATTGGTTGCTGAGCTTGATGGAGAACAGGTCCCCGTTATCGGTAGTCAGCATTATTGCTTGCGGTTTATTACTGAGCGTACACGTACGATTAATATTACTGCCGTGGGCGGTAATGCAACTTTGTTAGAATTAGGTTGTGGTGAATAAAATATACTCTTTGTTAAGTCGGCGTTTGCAAATGTGATAACAGCTATTGTTGCAATGTGATATTGACTAAAGGTCTGTATTTAGTGGCTGAAGCAATGTTAATAAAAGCGCATAGTAACTAAAAGATAAAGAGTAATAACGTCTCTTGATGTAATCTTGACTAAGGAATTTTATATGTTAACCATGATTGATATTGGCATTGATAACGCAGTAGCTTTTACATTATCGGGCAAAGTGACAGAAGATGATATGAAGCGTGTTTTGATGGATGCAGAAGCTAAAACCGTTGATCACGGTGGAATTGTCATTTATGAAGAAATTGAAAGTTTTTCTGGGATTGAGTTAGCAGCAATTGTTGAAGAATTAAAATATCTGGTTCATGCTGGCTTGAAGCATATTAAGCAAGTGGCTGTTGTTGCTGACGCGGGCTGGATTGAAAAAGTCGTTAAAGTTGAAGATGCTCTTTTCCGTAATATTGATATTCAATATTTTACCTTTGCTGAAAAGCCGCAAGCGATAACGTTCTTACAACAGCAATAAGTGATGCTGTATGCTAAAATTTCCCTTGGTATCAGTAGCGTGATTAACACCGCTATTGTACCAAGGGATATATTTATAAGCGTTTAAAAATTAATGAAGTGTTAATACCGCCAAAAGCAAAGTTATTACTCATGATGTAATCACAATCAATATTTCGTCCTTGGCCTTGAATATAATCAAGTTCACCACAGTGTGGATCTGGCGTCTCTAAATTCAATGTTGGGTTAAACCAGCCATTGTTCATCATTTCAATACTCAGCCACGCTTCAATAGCACCACACGCCCCTAAAGTATGACCAAAATAACTTTTGAGGGTACTAATAGGGGTTTGGTTACCAAAAATATTGGCCGTCGCTTGGCTTTCTGCAATATCACCTTTTTCCGTCGCAGTGCCATGAGCTGAAATATAGCCAATATCCTGTGGCTGTAACTGTGCTTGTTGCAATGCCATTGTCATGCATTGCTGCATCGTTTGTTGCTGAGGCTGGGTAATATGTGTTGCATCACAATTAGTCGCAAATCCAACCACTTCCGCTAAAATAGTCGCGCCTCTATCTAACGCATGTTGATATTCCTCTAATACTAGTGAGCCAGCACCTTCACCAATCACTAATCCATCACGGTCAATATCATATGGGCGTGGGGTTAATTTTGGGGTGTTATTTTTAAGGCTAGTAGCAAAAAGAGTATCAAACACCGCTGACTCTGTTGGACACAGTTCTTCGGCACCACCTGCCACCATGACGGTTTGATAACCATGTTTGATGGCCTCGTAGGCATAACCAATGGCTTGACTGCCGGAGGTACATGCGCTGCTTGTTGGGATCACTCGGCCGCGTAAGCCAAAGAATAGGCCGACGTTAACTGCCGCGGTGTGTGGCATCATTTGTACATAAGTGGTTGCGGTAATTTCTTTGGTGGTTTTGTCGTTAAGCATCGCGCCAAATGCACCAATAGCTGGCGTGCTACCTACAGATGAACCGTAAGCGATACCAGTGTTACCATTGGTAAGTACATCATGGCCTAACAAACCCGATTGGGTGAGTGCTTGTTCACTCGCGACTGTAGCGAGTTTTGATACACGCCCCATCGCGCGCAGTTGCTTACGGGTATAATGCTTAGGCACATTAAAATTGCTAATTGGGGCTGCAAGCTTGGTATTTAAACCGTCATAGAGGGCGTAATCGTCCATATAGACCACTGCATTTTCGCCCTCACGCAATTTTTGTTCCACTGTTAGCCAATCTTGACCCAGAGCCGTTACTCCCCCCATGCCTGTGATTACAACGCGACGGTTCATACTAAACCTCCATTAATAGAAATCACTTGGCGAGTAACATAAGCTGCAATATCGGACATTAAATAACTCACTAATCCGGCAACCTCTTGGGGATCACCCATGCGGCGCAAGGGGACTTGTGGTAGAGCATGCTGTTTAACATGTTCATCAACCATGCCGGTATCAATCAAACCAGGGGCGACACAGTTAACGGTAATTTTACGTTTAGCAAGTTCAAGTGCCAATGATTTTGATGCGCCAATAATACCCGCTTTGGCTGCACTGTAGTTGGTTTGACCACGATTGCCAGTAATGCCTGACACTGATGCTAGAGTAACAATACGTCCACCTTGGCGCAGTTGTACCATTGGCATGACACATGGGTGGAGTACATTATAAAAGCTATCAAGATTGGTATGAATAACGCCGTCCCACTCTTGTGCTGTCATGGCTGGAAAGGCGGTATCGCGAGTAATACCAGCATTACTAACTACGCCATAATAAGCACCATGTTCAGCAATATCTTGTTCGAGATGCTGGCGACATTGTTCGCGATTGCTAATATCGAATTGAATGGTTCGGCCTTGGCCTCCGGCATTAATAATGGCAGCAAGAGTAGTTTCGGCACCTGCTTGATCACTCATGTAATGCACAGCAATGGTAAACCCATCTTGTGCAAGTTGGATAGCGATCGCTCGCCCAATTCCTTTACTAGCACCGGTTACAAGTACATGTCGAGTCATGAATTATTCCTATTTTTTAGTGGTAAGCAGGGTTGCTACTTTTTCTTCAGAGGGAAGATATGCATTGAGTTGACAGCTAGCAATCGTTTGTTGTTGACTGATAATTTGGCAACTAAAAACCGCCATATTATTATCTTGTATTAAACGCTCAGCATAAATATCAAGCACAACTCCCTGATTAAATTGTGACCATTCACTGTGATAACGGCGACAGCCGAGTAAAAAGCCAATCGGGGCAGGTTTGCCTTGTTGCCATGCATGATAACCCGCCCAACCAGCAATTGTTTGTGCCATTAACTCAATACCTACATAGCCCGCAACACTCTGAGAATGGTTATCAAAAAAGAGGTTATCTGAACGGATTGTCACTTGGCAATGTACATTTTCCACATCAACACTGATCAGCTCATCAATTAATATCATTGGAGCGTCATGGGGCAGTAATTGTGCTAACGGTGGCATCTTAGTCATTAACGTATCCAAAAATTAAACTGATGTTATTACCACCAAAAGCAAACGAGTTACTCAGTACTGCTGCTGTCGTTAATGGTAATGGCTGTTTTACGAGTGTGATTGGCAGCAACGGATCTTGGTGACCATCATTTATTTGTAATGGTAACGGTAACTGATAAGCAAGAATATACCAACAAATCGCAGCTTCGACGGCACTTGCCGCGCCGAGAGTATGACCCGTGAGTGGTTTGGTCGAGCTAACCGCGACCTCGGTGCCGAATACGCGTGCAATCGCTTTGGCTTCCATAGCATCGTTAAGTGGCGTCGCAGTGCCATGCGCATTAATGTAGCCAATATCATTAGGTTTTAACCCCGCATCAGCTAATGCATTTCGCATTGCAACTTCTGCGCCATTACCCTCAGGGTGAGGGGCTGAAATATGATAAGCATCAGAGCTATCTCCCCCCCCTAAAAAAGCAATTTGTGGTTGTGACGATGCTAGTTGGTTATTGGTTGTAGCAGGTGTGAGTGCTAACAACATAAATGCCGCTGCCTCACCGATATTAATCCCGTCACGATTGACACTAAATGGATTACACCGCTGAGAGGATAATGAATCTAAGCCATGAAATCCATTCAGGGTTAGTCTACACAATGTATCAGCACCACCAACAATAACTGCGTCTGCTAAGCCTGCTTTGAGGAGTCGTTTAGCCGATAAAAAGCTGCGTCCACTTGAAGAACAGGCCGTTGATATTGTGTAAACCAAGCCGGTTAAGCCAAAATAATCCGCAATAAATTGCCCTGTATTGGCGGGCTCTTGCTGATGATAATGGTAGTTTTCAGGTAAGTGATCTTGTTCTACAAGTTGTGCTAATGCTCGTTCACCATCACTGATGCCAGAGGTTGTTGTACCAATAATCACTGCAATACGATCATTACCAAACTGTTCAATAGCTTGCTGTATTTGAGGTGCGATTTGTTGTAATGCTGATAATGCCAGACGATTATTCGCGGTATTTTGGTGTGGATATTGGTGTTCATCTATCGCAGTTAATGGCGCAGTCACTTGGCCAATGACTGTTTCACTGCCGTCATTGAGCCAGCCTGATACCGTGCGCATATCAGGACTAAACCCTGCAACGAGTCGGTGCTGGATCTGTTCAGAGGTTGCACCTAAAGCGGAATGAAAACCACAGCCGCGGATATAGACTGGCGTTGTGGGTTGATTATTTTTCATAAGATCTCGTGCTGACATTATTGACGCTGATATTGTAATGTTTTTATAGTGATTGTGTAATTAGGCTTGTGATTAACAAACGTAATGACTCCTTTTAGTTTATTTGCGTTTTGGTAGTTAATATCGGCTACAACGACACCTTTATTGTCGACAAGTTGGCGATGGTTTGCTGTTTGTTTTAATTGCCAGCCGATCTGTTGTAATGGTTGCTGCCATGCTGAGAGTGGCCATAGGGTGATCATCATATTGAACAGTACTTGTTTTGGTTCTGGCAGTGTTGAACCTAATCCTGGCATTACATACGTACTTAGCTGGTGGTTGGTATAATCTAAGCTAAGAATACGAGATCCCCATGATGAAAAACCAGCGAGCGCTAATGCCTGTGGCGTGACTTGTAACTGAACCGGTAGTTGATGGCTTGTTTGATGCCACGTAGCTGTGATTAACTGATTGGCTGTTAATGAATAGCCTAATTGTGCCGGTGTCGGTAAAGTAACAAATGTGTGGCTCGCAATCTTAACTTGATTTGACTGTGGTTGGGATATTGTCGCACAGCCAGAAATAAACACTGTTGTTAGTAATGCAATTAAGTAGCGATAATTACCGTTATTTATCATAAAACGAGACATATCATTTAACTCCTATATTAGACGTCGCTGGGGATGATGGCGTCATGGCTAAAGGTGCTAATAGCCATGCAATAACAATCCCAGTCAGTACGGTAATACCAAAACTATGAATAGCTTGAGTAGCACTTAACGCTAATAATCCAAATGATAATACTGTCGTTAATGCTGATAAGGTAATGGCTAATAATGTTGAACGGCGATGATGATTGTTATCAGTTGATTTTAATTCAGCAAAAAAGAGACTGTAATCAATCCCAATTCCTAAGATTAATATCAGCGCCAGTAAATTAAACAGATTTAATGGCGTGCCACTAATACTGGTGATAGCAATACCCGCACAACCGCCAATGAATGACGGTAGGATCATTTGTAGTCCTTTTTTGATGCCATAACGCCATACTAATAACGCTAAAATAACCAGGGTTGCTGCAATTAATAACTCTGTTACTCGTTGGCGGTATTGTCCAAAAAGGTGCGATACTTCATCAGCTTTATTGAGATAGCTTAACTGACTATCTTGTGCTGTGAATTGTTTAATTGCACTAAGCTGGTTTACACCAGATAACAAAATAACCGCCCCATAAATTTGTTCAGTGGGTGATTGATTAATTTTACCCAGCCAAGTGAAACGCAGTGGTTTTGATACTGGCGAGGCTAAATATTCGGCGATAGTTAACGGTTGAAACGTCGCTGTAAATTGTGGTGGCTGGCTTAATTTAATTTGTTGATCTAACGCGAGCCCTTGCTGTTGATATAATTGTTTAACTAATTCAAAGTTATGCTTTTGAGCTGCAATCGATGGTAGGTAATGGCCGATACTTTGGTAGCTATCAAGTTTGTGAGTAGCGACTAATGTATTCAGTTGCTGATCGACGGCAGCTAATTTAGTTAATAGATCCTGTGCTGTTTTTGCTTTAACTAACAACATTTGCTGACCACTGCTTACGCCGGTAATGGCTTTTATGGTTGCTTCTTGTTGTTTGAGTTGCTGCGGCAATGCTTGAAGTTGGCGAATATCATCATCATAGTGAGTATGGTATAAGCCGAGAATAGAAGCGATTGCCAGTACTAATGGCACACTCCAACGAACGCTAGGTATATGCCACAGTTGTAGCCACGCATTGAGTAATTGATGGCAAGGTAATGGTCGTGGTGAGCAAGGTTTTGATGCCAAGCTTGGATACCAACAGACAACAGTTGCGTAAGCGGCAATTAAACCAATCGCTGAAAACAGCGATAATTGTTGTAGTCCAGGGAAAGGTGCAACTAACATCCCCAAATAGCCAATTAAGCTGGTAATTAGACCTAAGCTAATGGCCACAAAAATATGCTTGAGCCCTTGGTGTGGATCCCAATCTCTACCGGCTGCTAATCTATCGGTGAGATAGTGGAAGGCATAGTCAATCGAGACTCCGATCAAGCTAGCGCCAAACACTAAACTAAACAGGTGTACTTTGCCAAAAATGGCGACTGTACCAACAAATGCAGCAATTAAACCACAGCTAATTGACAGTAGAGCTAATGTTAATGGTAATGGACTGCGGTAGACAACCACTAATAAAACGATGATCCCTAATAACGATCCTAAACCGATAGTACTGATCTCTTTTTCTGCACTTTGAGTGCCGTGAGCCGCATAAAAAATCACGCCAGTATGTAAAATATCTACTTTTTCAGTCGGCGTAGAATACTGGTTGATGATCTGCTGTTGTAACGCATCAAGTGCAGGCAATTGGTGTTGTAATTTAACACTATAGGGTGAACCCGCGAGTTCAGCGGTAATTAATGCGTAATGACGTTGATGATATTCCGTGGTCAAAAAACCTTGATTGAGGCTGAAATGCCCGCTTTGTGCACTTAATTGCGTTAAATAATCGCGAAATAATAAAAAGGGATCATGTTTAAGCTCGGCACCGGTAACTCCAGAGAAGGGATTATACAGCGCTTGTAATACTTGTTCTGTTTGTTGTTGCGGGTTATGTGCTAGCCGTTGTTGTTGTGCTGGGGTTAATAGCTGAAACCGTTTAGGGTAATACAGTTGTGCCCATGCTTGCTGCTGGCTATTGCTCATTTTTGCATCAATATTAGCAAACAATCCCAGTTGCGCCAGTTGATGGCTAAATTGTTCAGTTGCACTGATCATGGTCGCACTATTGGGGCTACCAACTAAAAACACCACCTTATTACTCATGCTGGTGGCGATATGATCAAATGCTTGTTGGGCAGCAGGATCTTGGTGATTTGCGGGTAATAACGCCAGAATATTGGTTTCGATAGGTAGTTGTTTATGCGCAGTGAGTTGGTAACCTAAACCAGCGACCAACAGCAACATAATCAACAGCCATAACTGGCTAAGTTTAGAATTTGAAAACACGTTGTTCTTCTGTGGTTAGTGTTGCTGGCGTCGTGCGTTGATGACTAAAAGTAATCACTGTTTTATCGCCACGAATTTCAGCCAATGTTAGATGATTGATGAACTTGCCACCTTGAAGTGTAATGCTAGTAAATACTTTATTTAATGGTGCTTGTTTAGGGATGAGTACTAATTGCCATTGATTGTCACTATTGCTAGCGTCGGAACTGTTGTTATCAGGGACTAATGTGGTCAGTTTTAAGGTAAATTGCTGATCTAATGCTGAAGTATCACCGTTAAAGAGTGCGAGAAATATATGGCTGAAATAAAACACCATTGGATTTTGAGCGGCCGAGATGATCTGTGGCGGTTGATTATCAAATTGCTGGCTAAGTTTATTGTTAGTGAGTACTAATGAGACCGCCATCGGAGCCGTTTGATGCCACCATAAGCCATTGTTTGCCGCAATTAAAAACTCACCATTAGATAGCAGTGGTTGGTTAAACATTGCCATGGTTCTCGTTTGACTAAAATCCCCTCGAACAACCTTGGTGGCAGAAAGCGTATGTTGGAGTTCACCTAAGGTCATCGCTTGCGTTGATAAACTGGTGATAGCTAATACGGTACACAGCAAGCTATTACGGCACCATTTAATGGCTGTCATTAATGCTGTTGACTCATTGTTTATCATGCCAATCCTTTATTTTATCAGTGAAAACAGTGGGTGAAGCAAAACACATTTCGTGATTATCAATCCCGACAGCGACTTGCATTGTATAGCCTTTTGTCATTCGAACATTGGTTTTAGCATCATAGATAACATAATCAACTTTGAGTCGATTCTCCCATTCAGTGAGGGTTGCTGTGATACGAATACGGTGATCAAAAGGAATCGGTTTAACATATTTTACGCGCGTATCAATGATAGGCCACAAATAACCAGAGGCTTGCATATCACGATAACTATAATTAATTTTTTCCATCAATAGTCGGCGTACTTCTTCAAAAAAACGGAAGTAATTACCATGATAGATAACGCCCATTGGATCGGCATCTTGAAAGTGGGTCGTTAACGTCAGCTCGGCAGTCAGTAATGGTAAAGAAGGATCTTGGTTCATGAGTTACTCAATCATTGTCGAAGTTAAGACGATAAATAAATGCTAACAATAATCAGGTGGCCTTGCGATAAGGTCAAGGCCACGTAAGATCAAATAAGTGTTAACAGATCATTAGCGATCAATATAACGACCAATGTTGTTGTTGGATCTTGCTAATGAAATAACGTAAATCTTGTTCTAATGGACGATCTTCAATGACAAATTCAAAATCAGCCAGTACAGCTTGTTGCATAGCTTGTAACGCTGGGCTGATATTAATATCTATAAGTTGATGATCACGTTTACGTAACTCAATGGCTTGAGTTGCTGCTAATAGTGACGCTGCGGTGACTTGCTCGGTGAGTTGTAATACGCGTATACAGTCGCGAGATGCGATGGTGCCCATGCTGACTTTATCTTGGTTATGGCACTCAGTTGAGCGTGAGAATACACTTGCGGGCATGGTGTGTTTCAACGCTTCTGCTGTCCATGCTGAAATACCAATTTGAACCGCTTTAAAACCATGGTTTATTGGTTTACGTTCACCTGTCGCACCCGTTAAATTAAATGGCAGTCCGTTATTGAACTTATAATCCATCAATTGCGCCATCTGGCGATCTAACAGATCGGCTATGTTGGCAACGGCTGTTTTTAGGGTATCCATTGCCATTGCAATATGACCACCATAAAAGTGTCCGCCGTGCAGTACGCGCTCATTATCACCATCAATAATAGGATTATCATTGGCGCTATTGAGTTCATTCTCGATCATTTGGCGTAGCCACGGCAGACTATCTTGTAGTACACCAATAACATGCGGTGCGCAGCGTAGTGAATAACGATCTTGTAAGCGATCACTATTACGTGGTGGACGTTCAGCTTGGAGATCCGAACGCAGCCAGCTGGCAATTTGTTGTTGTCCTGGGTGCGGTTTTACAGCAAATAACGCTTCATCAAAATGGAATGCATTGCCTTGAATACCCACCGATACCATTGCCGTAATTTTAGTGGCTAATTGGGCTAAATATTCTGCGCGTTTATAAGCAATACATGCCAATGCCGTCATAACCGAGGTACCGTTCATCAGTGCTAAGCCTTCTTTTGGCTTGAGTTTGATAGGTTCGATACCGAGCTCTTTAAAAACATCAGCGGTTGGTCGAATTTGACCTTGATAAATAACTTCGCGTTCGCCTATTAGTGTTGCTGCAAGATAAGATAATGGCGTTAAATCACCACTGGCACCAACAGAGCCTTCTTGAGGAATACGTGGGCTAATATCGTGATTGATCAGGGTGACGATTTGGTTGAGTAGCGGATGGCTAACACCAGATACACCCTGGGACAGTGAGCATAGTCGAGTTGCTAGCACTGCACGTGCTTGTTGACGATCAAGATCTTCACCTAAACCACAGCCATGAAAACGGGTAAGATTTAGGGGAAGATCATCGACAAGGTGGGTTGGAATTGCAACGGTACATGAATCACCGTAACCCGTTGTTACTCCATAAATAACCCCTTCTTCTTTTAATAATCGTTCCAGAAAGGCGACCCCGCGATCTATTTTACTGGTAAACGCAGCATCGGTGTTCATTTCTGCTGTTGCCCCATTGCTGATTGCGACTACATCTTCAATGGTAAGTCGTTCAGCGCCAAAGCGAATAGTTTGTTGGGGGATTGTATTTGCGTTATTTATCATCTTTTTTTCCACTGAGCTGCCAAAAGTTAAAAAAGTTATACCATTGTAATGGCGCTTGTAGCGTGTAGTGCTCAAGGCGAGTCGCATAGTGTTCAACCACAGCTTGGAGTGCGGCATTACGAGTGGCGCGTGGTAAAATTATTTGTTCACTAAAAGCTTCAAAATATACATTAAAATGAGGTTGGGGTTGGCTGTCATCACGCAGACCAAATAATAGATAAACTGGCGTCTTAAGTATTGCTGCGAGTATAAAAGGGCCTTGCGGAAAGGGGGCTGCTTGTCCAAGAAAATTAGCCCAGCTGACGCGAGTTTCATTAGCTACAGAAGTTCGATCGCCAACGATGACGACCCACTCTCCACGTTCAATTTTTTGCTGGAGTATGATCGCTGTATCGGCACCAAGTTGATTAACATGGATCAGATTTAGGTTAGCGCTAGGATTAATTGTTTTCATGACATTATTAAAACGTGCAGCGTGCTCGGTAAAAACTAATGCATTAATTTTAATATTTTTATGCCGTTGGCTTAAAGCTCGGCATAATTCAAGGTTACCTAAATGGGAGCCGAGAATGACCACACCTTGTTTACTCGCAACGATATTATCAAAGTGATGTTGACCATGGATGGTGAGATTATTGGCGTTATAATCACCTTTCCATGCCGCGAGCTTATCAAGGGTTGTATGACCAAATGATAATAAATGTTGATAGCTGGAAAGATCATTTGGTAATTGAAGTTGTTGTTGCTCGGCATAATGCTGTAATTGTTGTAAATACTGCTCTGAAGCATGGCGAGCTGTTTTACTGGTTAAATAATAATAGCCGATCACCACTTTCAATAACCCATTAACGACTTTTCGACCTAATAAGCTATAGATTGATAATAAGAATTTGATACCTAAAACAGTACCGCGCTCACCTCGGCTTGACCAGTGCTGGGAGCGATATTGATGCCGTTTTAGTAATTGAGGAATACGGGGTAACATACCGCAGAATAACTTGGTATGCATCCAACTGATTTTGATATTATCCCATACAGCATCAAAATGAGAAATTCCATTCTCGGGGTAAATAACCTTAGTATCAATAAACCGAATCGAACCATTATTCCAATAGAAATACACCATAATTTCAGTGTCAAATTCCATTCGTTGACCTAAATGATGTTGCTTTAGAATGGGTATTATTGGTTCAATAGGGTAGCAACGAAAGCCACACATACTGTCTTTAATCTCAAATGAGAGTGTTTCAATCCATACCCAAAAATGGGTGATATAACGACCGTATAAGCGTGATTTAGGCACTGAATTATCGTAAATAGGTTTGCCTGAAATCAGTGCTGTTGGATGTTGATTAGCCGTGGTGAGCAAATCATTAACGGCTGTTAAGTCATGTTGTCCATCAGCATCTATTTGGATTGCGTGGCTATAATTATGTTGATGGGCATATTGTATTGCAGCTGTTACTGCACCGCCTTTGCCCTTATTTTGAGGTAGGGTAATAACAGTGACATTATTACGCAGTGCCTGTTGCGTCAGGATATCTTTGGTCGATTGATTACTGCCATCATCAATAATGATAATTGGATGAGCAAAAGTTTGTAATCCATCAATGATGGCCGGTACGGTATTACCATGGTTATAACAAGGAATAATAAAACATGGATGAAACCAACTCATGCTTTGTTCCCCATACTAATCTTGCCTGAAGAATGGATAACTGTTTCATTTTCTGGTGTTACAGAACTAAAATTAAACTGTAATTTTTGTTTTTCAGCCACCCAGTCTAATGTCAGGACGATAGTGCTATTGGGTAAAATAGGTTGTTGGAATTTGATCACATCCATTCCACCAAATTCAGATGGCATATCATTAAAATAATGACGCGCAAAATGTACCGCCCAATCAATTTGACTGACGCCAGGTAAAAGAGCAAAGGTTTGAAAATGTCCCTTGAAATCATCTAATCCATCATCGGCACATAAAGTAATAACCGCATGATGATCAACAATATGGCTGTTGAGTAAGGTTGGCATTGGTCTGTTCATTGGTCGTTATTACTTCATTAGTTGTGGTCATTAAATAGGTTTTCAAGATCGCGCATCAGGCGTTTCCCTTGACTATTTAATGGAATTGCTGCAATTGTGCGAAAGCGTCGAGGAATAGCAATTGGCTCTATCCATTGACGTAACTGTTGGCGTAATAATAGCCAAAACTGTCCTTTTCCTACTCGCTCTAGTTGCTCTGTACCTTGGGCTGTTAGGGTGATCACTGCGGCGATTTGTAATCGTTGTTGTCGTTCTAATGGTAATACTGCCGCCTCATCAATCCAGGCTAACTGACATAAACGTCGTTCGATTTCAGTTAGCGATATGCGTTTTTCTTCTATTTTAATGATTCGATCGGTACGGCCTTTGAGTTCAAAATAATGATCATCAATTAATAGGCAGTGATCACAGGTTTGATACCACTGATTAGGATCAACAAAGGGAGAACGAATTTTTAAACATTGTTCGACATTAACCGCGATTTTAACCACATCAAACCGTAGCCACGGTGTCGTAGATTGCTGTTGTTGGCGATAACCAATCCCCCCCGTTTCGGTACTACCAAAGACTTCAAACGGCAGTGCGCCTAAGAATTGCTGGCAATGTTGCGCGGCGGCAAATGGTAATGGGCCACCAGATGAAAAAATGGCGTTATAAGGAGTAGAAGTAACGCTATTATTGAGGCGTTTTAGTAGTGCTGGACTACTGATTAAAATGTTACTTGTTGAGGCTTGGGCTTGCACCTGTTCCGGATAGTCGAGATTAAAACAATCAAAACTACGACCGCAGCACAACGGCCATAATACGCGAAATAATAATCCATAAATATGTTGGTGCGATACGGTACTGCAAATATGGTTGTGTTGTAACTGTTGTCCCCAGATTGCTTCAAGTTGGGCGATTTCATTGTCGAGTAAATCAAGGGTTTTTATAATCGCCTTGGGTGTGCCACTAGAACCTGAAGTAAACAGGGTTAATTCAATATCAGCCAGTATTAATGTTGGGAACACTGCCTTTGAGGTTAACGCTTGATGCTGGTGGATCAAGGGGCTTAGGTTGATGGTTACTAACGATGCTGGAATTTGCGTATCAGTATCGTGCAATAACACATCAAAATGCGGGCTTAATTCAGCCAGTGCTGCTGGTTGATGGTTACTCGGTAAAATCAATTTTTTATTAGCGTGAATAACAGCCATAAAAGCAACGGCAAAGATGTAACTGTCTTTACAGCAAATGGCAAAGCGTTGTTGTTTAGTTAGCGCTAATTGTTGGCTTAAACTAAAAACATGCGCTTGAAACTGAGGCCATGAGTGCTGTGTTGTACCATTAATGGCCACATTATTGAGATGATGAGTAGGGCGCTGCATTAAGGTTGATAATGATGTTAAAGCAGAAGGGGATATAGCTGTATGCATAGCCGTTCTCTAGTTTTTGATAAAAGTTAGTGCTTACTTATTGGGTGTTTTTATTGCGATACCATTGTCGGCATAACCATTCGATACCAAATAAGCTTCCCGCTAATATATAGCTGATAAAGCCATTGTATAATGTCCATATATGCAGTGGCATAAAACAAGTTATTAATGCAATAGTGCCATTGATAATAAAAAATACACACCATATTTTAGTGACATTACGGGTATAGCTTACGCCACTTGCAGGTAAATCAGGCTCTTGTATACGTGCTAAACGCTCAATTAAACTTTGCTGTTGCCATAAGCTGCTACTAAATAGCCCTAGCATTAAGATATTGACAATAACCGGATAGTATAATAATAACCCTTGTTGGCGAAATAATGAGCCTAATGTAACTAAGGCTATTCCAGCGCCACCGCTTAACCAACCAATATACTTTAGTTCTTTAAGTTGCGTCTGCTTTGCTGCAATGATCCGTACAATGAAAAATACTGCCAGCAATGCACCTACAGTTGCTAATCCCCAGCGGCTAATGCCGTAATAAACGGCGACAGGGTAGGCGATCAGTGCTAAGGCTGACAATATTGTTAGCAGACGCATTATCATTATTCAGCCTTGAGCAAATCAGCAACTGCGATAACGACATCATCAACGGTGCGTACATTTTTAAATTCATCGGGCTGAATTTTTTTGCCAGTAAGGTTTTGCAAGCGTACAACAAGGTCAACAGCATCAATACTATCAAGATCAAGATCTTGATAGAGGTTTGATTCTAAATGGATATCCTCAGCATCAAGTTCAAATAGCTCGACTAAAAGTGCTTGGACTTGATGAAAAATTTGGTCGTTATTAATTTGAGTCATAATAATTACGCTTTGTTCTGTGAGATATAATGAGCAAGGTTAGCGATTGATGCGAAGTGTTGACGGGTATTAGTGTCATCAGCATCAATAACAATATTGTATGTTTTCTTGATTGCCAGTCCAAGTTCTAAGGCATCAATAGAATCTAATCCTAGACCATCGTTAAAAAGCGGTGCGTCGGTATCGATATCCTCAACAGTAATATCTTCTAAATTTAACACATCGATAATTAACGTTTTTAATTCTGTATGTAGTTGTTCCATGTTACCTGCTTGTATTAAGGGTTAACGACAGTATAAATGTAGCTCAAACGTCTGTTGGAAAAAGAGTACTGGCTAAATGTTTATTGAGTTGTCGAGCCGCAGTTGTTGGCGAGCTATGTTCTTTTAAATACGACTCTATACTAATTTTGTTTTTTATTTCAATTAAGAAAAAAGGCTTTTTATCGGGTACTTGATACCATTTTTGCTCTTTGGTTAAAAAGCTCGGTGATACTGTTATATGAACGACACGAATATTAACCTGACTGCGAATGGCTATTTGTGCTGCTCCACGCTGCAACTTTGGTGTTTTAGTCGCCGTTGTACGTGTTCCTTCTGGAAATATCAGTAATACATTACCTTGTTGTAGGCGTTGGTTACAGCTTTCTAATAGTGATTCAGGATCGCGATTGGGAATATAACCAGCAGCTTTAACAATACCTTTAATAAAGGGATTTCGCCAAATAGAAGCTTTAACAAGACAATCACATTGTGGCAATTGTGAAGCTATAAGGACATAGTCAATTAGACTAGGATGATTAGCAACAATTAAACTGTGTTTGTCTTCTTTAAGCGCGATCAAATTGTCAAAGCGATAATCAATCACTTTTAAAAATCGCATTGTGCGACAGAAAAAATTAAAAGTACGTTGAATGGTGCTTTGTACTTTGATTTCTCGTTGCTGGTGATTGGGTGTAAGTAGTGATATTAGCGGAAATATCATGAACGTCAGCAAAAGGGCACCTAAACCAAAAAGGCTGAAGCATCCTGCGGTTGCGATAATACGCCAGCTCTTATTGAGTCGCTGTGCTATTGAGAGTGTACTCATGATTGATATCGCCACTGCCACTGTTGGTGTTGAGCATTAATTGACCATTGACTATCTTTATTGGCAAGGTGCTTAATTATCGTTAGTGTCTGTGGATAACAACTAACACTATGCTGAGGTTCATTGGTTAATTTGAAGGTCGGTCGCCAACTTAATTGGCAGTTATTCCCATTAGATATCACCATTGCAAGCGCGAAACTTGGGTATTGGTACTGTTCAAATTGTTGATATTCAATCGGTAATGGTTGATCAAAATCGACCATAAGTACCCGATGATGTGGATGTTGGTTGAGATAACAAGCAACCTCAATCAGTGCCATATGGAGATTATTTTCCCCGCCAGCTAATGAGGTAACTGCGATGGGTTGTTTGGCTGCAATAGTATATAAACCAGCCGCAGTATTATGGACCGATTGTGAAAAAGCAATCGGTGACGCATCATCACCATTAATAATATCTTTGATTAGCTTGACGGTACGGTGTAATTCGCCATGTCGACTTGAAAAAACAATATAGTCGATATTATTTGATGCTGTAATCATCAGCGCCGTTTGGAGTGCCAACTTACTGAGAGGGCTCATGCGACGGCGCATCATTGGTGGTATTTTATCTGCTACTGGTGGCTGAGGATCAATTAATTGTGGGTTTTTAGCCCAAGTCTGCCAATCTTGTTGGGTTGTTAAACCCGGTGCAAGGGCAATCCAATGGTCAATATTGAAGTGAATTGTATTCATAGGCTCCACACAAACAACTAAATAATCAGAGTACTTGCAAAATTAATATAAACATTAATAAAGTTTATCATTAAATCAATCAGATAACTGTGTAATTTATAATCATCAATTAAATCTTTTTATTTTAATTGATGATTTTGTTTTGGTTGCTGATATCTGTGTAATTATCGATATTGTTTGTTTTTAAACAGTACATCTTGATAGTAGCTCGTTAGAATAGCGACTTTATTTTATCTCTCCCGATTAATAGGTGCAGTGTGACTCGTTTTACTACAGATCCATTCAATGCATTAGCGGCGAAAACGGAAGCTCAGAAATTAGCTTTTTCGCCGATTATTTTTCATACCGCTCGAACTTTGCGTGATTTAAAAATATTACAAGTATTGGATGATGCAGGTAAAAATGGACTTAATGCTGAACAAATTGCAGCAGTTACTAATGTGTCGGAATATGGTGTTAAAGTTTTACTAGATATGGCGTTAAGTGCATATATTGTTACTTGGCATCAGGATAAATATTGTTTAGCTAATCTTGGATATTTTTTATTACATGATGGCATGACGAATGCGAACATGGATTTTACTGCGGATGTTTGTTATGCCGCAATGATGCATTTAACAGAATCCATTCAACAAGGTAAGCCGGCTGGGCTTAAAGAACTCGGTGATTGGCCAACTATCTATCAGGGTTTATCACAATTGTCACCACAGGCGAAACAAAGTTGGTTTGCATTCGATCATTTTTATTCAGATCGTTCATTTCCGTTATTATTAGACAAAGTGTTTACTCACCAACCTTTACGAATTTTTGATATTGGTGGTAATACGGGTAAATGGGCATTGCAATGTTGTCAGCATAATCAAGATGTTGAAGTAACAATTATTGATCTACCACAGCAGATTGCCGTTGCAACCGTCAATGCAGAGCAGGCTGGATTTTCTGATCGGATTAAAGGCTATCCGATGGATATGCTTGATCGTGATCAAGCTTTTCCACAAGGTGCTGATGTGTGGTGGATGAGTCAATTTCTAGATTGTTTTTCTCCAATGGAAATTCTAAGTATTTTACGTCGTGTAAGGCAAGCAATGAGTCTAGATGCCAAAGTGTATATTTTAGAATTATTTTGGGATACTCAACGTTATGAGGCTGCGTCTTATTGTTTAAATGCAACATCGCTATATTTTACTTGTTTAGCGAATGGCAATAGTCGTTTTTATCGTAGTGAAGATTTTTTAGAGCTTGTAACAGAAGCGGGCTTTATTATTGTTGAGCGTGAGGATGATATAGGCTTAGGCCATACATTACTCACGTTGCAAGCTGGATAAAATGTAACGTAAGGATAGCGATTGTGAATCAAAAACAGCGTACGCAAGTGGTTATTATTGGTGCTGGCCCTTCAGGCTCTGTTGCTGCTGCATTATTGCATCAGCAACACATTGATGTGATTGTATTAGAAAAAAGCACCTTTCCTCGATTTTCCATTGGCGAAAGTTTACTGCCTGCGTGTATGGAGGTTATTGAACAAGCGAAAATGTTAGATGCAGTTACTGCGGCTGGGTTTCAGTTTAAAGATGGTGCTGCTTTTCGTTATCGAGACCGTTATACCGCGTTTGATTTTAGCGATAAATTTACTCCAGGAGCAGGAACAACCTATCAAGTTCAGCGTGGACATTTTGATAAAGTGTTAGCGGATGAGGCGCAAGCTCAAGGGGTTGAGATTCGCTATGAGCACACCGTTGAAGCGATTGAATGTTTAGATGGTAAGTCAGTACTTACAATTACGGATGCTCAACAGCAACAGCAACAGTATGCATTAGAAGCGGATTTTGTACTTGATGCGAGCGGTTTTGGTCGAGTATTGCCACGATTACTGGGGTTAGAAAAACCGTCACATTTACCACCACGGCAAGCGATATTTTGTCATGTCACCGATCATATTGATGTTAACCGTTGTGAGGTGGAATATGATCGCAATAAGATTTTAATTTCAGTCCATCCTCAATCCGCCGATGTCTGGTATTGGCTAATTCCGTTTAGTAATGGCACTTGTTCATTAGGAGTGGTTGCGCCACCACAATGGTTAGCGAAGTATGGTGATGATTCGATCTCGATATTAAAGCAATTGGTTATTGAAGAATCAGGGTTAGCGGCAGTATTGGCTGCTGCAGAATATCCATCGACAGCTGCAACCATTGAGGGCTATTCAGCGAATGTTACCCAACTGGCAACGTCAAATTATGCGTTGTTAGGTAATGCTGGAGAGTTTTTAGATCCGGTATTTTCTTCTGGAGTAACAATTGCGATGAAATCTGCGCAGTTAGCTGCGGGGGTGTTAACACGCTCTTTTGCCGGAGATAACATTGATTGGCAACGTGATTATGCTGAGCCGTTAATGTTGGGCGTTGATACTTTCCGTACTTATGTGGAAGGGTGGTATTCAGGAGAGTTACAAACAGTCATTTTTCATCCTAATCCTGATCCTAAAATTAAACAAATGATATGTGCAATTTTAGCTGGCTATGCGTGGGATATTAATAATCCTTTTGTTGCCCAATCACAACGTAGATTAGCTGTTGTAGCTGCATTATGTGCAGATTAAGACCAAGATTTCGTTGAAAAAAGCCGTTACATTTCAACTCAAGCGAGTGATGAATGTAGCGGCTTTTTTATCGGTGGTTGTTAGCGCATCATATCAAGATATAAGCTTTCAACCTTAGTACGCGCCCATTCAGTCTTACGTAAAAACTTGAGGCTTGATTTAATGCTTGGATCATCATTAAAGCAGCGAATGTTAATCCGTGAGCCAAGTTCATCCCAACCATAATGCTCGACAAGTTCAATCAATACTTTTTCTAACGTGATGCCGTGTAATGGGTTATTTTTTTGTGTCATGCTATATGCCGTTCAAGTGATTCATTTAAGATACTTAGTTGTTAGTGCTTAGTGTAACTGACAATGACACGATACCCAATGCTGTTTTATGGCTGACAAACACTGCCTCTTCAATCGTTACATGATTAGATAAAACTGAAAATAAATTTAACCATTATTAATGCTAATACTGAATAAGCGAAAGAGTGAAATAAAATAATCAAAGCTAATTAATTAAAATGCATATAGTACTTACTCTCAAACAGTATGTTCGAAAGTATAAGATTGTTGTTGCTTATTATTATGGTTTTTATATTGGCTCGTACAGGTAATTACCACCAATAATAATTTTAATAGTCTTTTTAATATGACTGTAATAATTTAATCGGTGGCTGTTTATTTATATTATTGGCTTTTTTCCTACGTTGTAAGGCGCATTTAGGACAGCCATTTCCCGCCAGATGATTCGCTGGTAATTGGGAAAACTCACCATGGATATTACAAATAATAATACCTTTAACTCTCATGTTCTTATATTCGAATAATGAATAATTATAGTGGTTATTGTGAATTTTATTTGCATCTTCGATAAATTGTTTTGTGGTCTTCTTATGCTTGTTTTTTGTACATTTAGGGCATCCTGAACCACGTAAATGTGCATCAGCTCGTTGCGTAAAATCACCATGAATAAGACAAGTTATGTCACTTTTTTTGAGTGCGCCAGTATAGATGAAATGATCATAACGATAACGGTTGTGATGCGCTTTGTTAGCCTTTGCTATGTAGACAGATTGTGAATGGCGATAAGACAAAGCACATTGAGGGCACCCCTTTCCTGCAAGATGTGCATTAGGACGCTGTTCAAAATTGCCATGAGTTCGACAGTTTATGATCCCTTTATCTAATGTCCCGCTATATATAAATTCCTTATAGGAATACTTGTTACCGTGAACGGCCGTTGCTCGGTCAATAAAAGTCTGAATATCCATCTTTTGTTTGCCAGAACAGGCTGGGCAGCCATGTCCTGCAAGGTGAGCATCTGGCCGTTGATTGAAATTTCCATGGATTGGGCAAGTGATAATGCCTTTGGTTTTGGCGTTTATATAATCAAAAAAAGCGTAACTATATTTTTCTGAGTGGCGATTTTTTGCTCGTTTAATAAACGTGTCAGTATTTTTTTTCATATTTTGGAGGTTATTCGATTTGATTACTTTTGATGTTATTTGTTAAATAAAAACGTAAGAAATGATGGAAAAACTATTTGTCAGCAAATGGTCAATAATGCAATTAGGGAGAAAATATCGCTTTTTAAATACGATTCAGTTAAAGATGTTCAGTAATGAGATGTAAAGAAAAGTTAAAATATGTTAATGATTACTTATGCGTAATACGCACATGATAATCTAGATCTTGGGCACCAACATCAAGAGCCAAAAATGGTAATCATTGTTTGCATTTATTTTGATGGCTATCACAAAACTGATCACGTAAATTTTGTACTGCACACGGTGGACTTAAACGTATTGAAAAATAAGCCTATTAGTGAGAAGCCTCATAAGATATAAGTTTATATTATATATTTAATGACGCTGTGAAATTGGACGTTTTATTGTGATGTGAAAGTATTTAAAAAATTATTCAGTTTTTATACAGGCTCAACATGTAGCGTAGTATATGCCGTACTTAATTAATGATTTTATATTTTCTGTAATATACACAATTAAGATAAGGAGCATTAATAATTAAGATACAGACGGTGTAGAGGATTTAAATATGAAAGCAGACTCAGGTTGTAACGATATTCTTTCTGCAGCAAAAATCATATTACTCGGACAGTCAATACTTGGATTTTTATTTATATTATTCATTTGTATTGCAAATAATACGTTTGGTGTGAAATCTGCAATTATAGGTGTTGCGATCGCTGTTATTCCTTCATTGCTTGGGCTTGGTAGCGCAGCATATAAATTGAAGATGAATAATGAAGTTAATATTAAATATCTAGCCAAACTTAATACGCTAGTTAAATGGGTTTATACCGCATTAATGATATTGGCAGTGGTTCGTTTTATCCCGGTTAATAATGAGATTATGTTATTAGCATATAGCGTTACATTTTTGGGATGCTTTTTAACTCCGATACTTAACAAACCTCAATTTAGGATGACGTAAGGTGGAATCAGTAACTACCGCTCACGATTATATTGAGCACCATCTAACATTCTTCACTGTGGGTAAGGGTTTTTGGAGCATTAACCTTGACTCCATGCTCATGGTTTGGTTGTTAGGTTTACTGTTTATCGGTGTCTTTAGATACGTTGCTTCACGAGGAACCAGTGGTGTTCCTGGTAAATTGCAATGTTTCATTGAGATCACCTATGAATTTGTGAACAACCTTGTTAAGGAAATTTTTCAAACAAAAGACAAGTTAATTGGCCCATTGGCATTAACTATTTTCGTTTGGGTTTTCTTGATGAACGCAATTGACTTATTGCCTGTTGATTTTATTCCAGCACTTGCTCGTCTATTTGGTTTTGAGCATTTCCGTGAATTACCTTCAGCGGATGTCAATGTGCCTATGTCTATGGCGCTGGGTGTATTTATGTTGATCATAATTTATACCTTAAAAACAAAAGGGATTCGTGGTTTTGTTAAAGAACTAACGACACAACCTTTTGAAAGTCCATGGCTTTACCCTGTGAACTTAGTTTTGGAGTTAGTCACATTAATTTCAAAACCAATTTCTCTCGGTCTTCGATTGTTCGGCAACATGTACGCAGGTGAAATGATTTTTATCCTAATTGCGTTGATGCCGTGGTGGATGCAGTGGGCGCTTAGCGTTCCATGGGCACTATTCCACATTCTTATTGTGTTCCTACAAGCCTTCATCTTTATGGTACTTACAGTTGTGTACCTTGCGATGGCAACAGAAGAACATTAATAAATTAAGTTCGATTTACGTTTTAACTATTTAATAAATTTGGAGTCATTCATGGATATTGTAAGTGCAGTTCTTTATGTTGCTGGTGCACTACTGATTGGTTTAGGTGCAGCGGGTGCTGCAGCTGGTATCGGTAACTTAGCAGGTAAATACCTTGAAGGTGTTGCACGTCAGCCGGATCTTATGCCGATGCTACGTACACAGTTCTTTATCATGATGGGTCTTGTCGATGCGGTTCCTATGATTGGTGTTGGTATCGGTCTTTACATCATCTTTGCTGTGGCTTAATAGCTAAAACTACCGTTATTTATCATAACGTTATTTAAATAGTGAGGATGGTATGAATTTAAATGCAACCATGCTTGGTCAAGCAATCTCCTTTGTGATTTTTGTTTGGTTATGCATGAAGTATGTCTGGCCGCCGCTTACTGCGTTAATTGAGCAGCGCCAGCGTGAAATTGCAGATGGGCTTATTCATACTGAAAACGCAGCTAAAGAACTCGACATCGCAAAAGCGAATGGCGCAAAAGTTCTTGAAGATGCGAAGAAAAGTGCGAGTGAGTTAGTTGAGCAAGGTAATAAGCGTCGAGCACAGATTATCGAAGATGCCCAAGCAGAAGGTGAGAAAGAAAAATCTCGTATTGTTGCTCAGGGTCAAGCCGAGTTAGAAAGCGAACGTAATCGCATTCGTCAGGAACTACGTGCAGAAATGTCCGATATGGTCATTGAGACTGCAGAGAAACTGATTAATCGCAATTTGGATACTGATGCTAACCGCGATCTTGTTAATAAACTTATCACGGATATGTAAGCGGAGAGCACATTATGTCAGATCCACTAACCATTGCTCAGCCCTATGCCAAAGCTGCATTTGATTATGCAGTTGCTAATCAGGCATTGGAACAATGGGAGCAAATGTTGACCATCGCAGCAACGGTTGCTAGTCAACCAATCATTGCTCAGCAGATTGAAGACAGCGAACAGTTTGGTGCTAAGGATTCAGCAGCGTTTACTGACATGTTCTTGGGCGTTTGTGAAGGTCTACTGGACGAACATGGCCAGAACCTGATCAAAGTAATGGCTGAAAATGGACGTCTAAATGTGATTGTTCAGGTAGTCGAATTGTTTCATGAGCTCAAAGATGATTATGAACGCATGGTTACTGCGCATGTAACAACGACTGAGCCATTAAGCATTCAACAACAAGCCAATTTAGTACAGGCGCTGCAGAAAAAATTAAATCGCAGTGTTGAGCTCGATTGCCACATCGATGAAACGCTAGTAGGCGGCATACTGATCAAAGCTGGAGAACTAGTAATTGACGGTACGCTTAAAAGCTCTATCAACCGACTCGCAACGAGCCTTCAGGCGTAATAGGTAATAGATATGCAACTAAATTCTAACGAAATTAGCGATTTAATTAGACAACGAATCGCAACCTTCAATGTGACTAGTCAGGCACGTAACGAAGGTACTATCGTCTCTGTAAGCGACGGTATTATTAATATCAATGGTCTTGCTGATGTTATGCAAGGTGAGATGATTGAACTACCCGGTAACCGCTATGCATTAGCACTTAACTTAGAGCGTCACTCTGTTGGTGCTGTAGTTATGGGTCCTTATGCAGATCTTGCGGAAGGCATGAAAGTGACCGGTACCGGTCGTATCCTTGAAGTACCAGTAGGTAAAGGTTTATTAGGGCGTGTAGTTAATACCCTAGGCCAACCAATTGACGGTAAAGGCGCTATTGACAATGACGGTTTCGCACCGGTAGAAATCATTGCTCCAGGTGTTATTGACCGTAAGTCGGTTGATCAGCCTATCCAGACTGGCTACAAAGCTGTAGATGCGATGGTACCAATCGGTCGAGGTCAGCGTGAGCTGATTATCGGTGACCGTCAAACGGGTAAAACAGCGATGGCTATCGATGCCATCATTAACCAGAAAGATTCTGGTATCTACTCGGTGTATGTGGCGATTGGTCAAAAAGCATCAACGATTGCTAACGTGGTACGTAAGCTAGAAGAAAATGGCGCGCTACAAAATACGATTGTAGTTGTTGCGTCTGCATCAGAAGCTGCTGCACTACAGTACCTAGCTCCTTATGCTGGTTGTACTATGGGTGAGTATTTCCGTGACCGCGGTGAAGATGCCTTGATTGTGTATGATGACTTGTCAAAACAAGCTGTTGCTTACCGTCAGATTTCACTATTGCTTAAGCGTCCACCAGGCCGTGAAGCATTCCCTGGTGATGTGTTCTACCTTCACTCACGTCTACTAGAACGTGCGTCACGTGTAAATGCACACTATGTTGAGCGTTTTACTAATGGTGAAGTGAAAGACAAAACCGGTTCATTAACAGCCTTGCCGATCATCGAAACTCAAGCGGGTGACGTATCAGCGTTCGTACCAACTAACGTAATTTCGATTACTGATGGTCAGATTTTCCTACAGACTAACTTGTTTAACGCAGGTTTACGTCCAGCGGTTGACCCAGGTATTTCAGTGTCACGTGTAGGTGGTGCTGCGCAGACTAAGATTATCAAGAAACTGTCTGGTGGTATTCGTACCGCATTGGCACAGTATCGTGAATTGGCAGCGTTTGCTCAGTTCTCATCTGACCTTGATGATGCGACGCGTAAGCAGCTTGATCACGGTGAAAAAGTAACTGAGTTGATGAAGCAGAAACAGTACGCACCGATGTCTGTGGCGGAGCAAGCACTTGCTATTTTCTCTGCTGAGAAAGGCTATTTGAACAACGTTGAGTTATCTCAAATTGGTGCATTTGAAGAAGCATTGATGGCTTTTGCTAAAAGTCAGCACGCAGAGTTGCTTGCTTCAATCAATGAATCAGGTAATTACAACGATGATATCGAAGCAAGTCTGCATCAGCTTCTAAAAACATTCGTTGATACGCAGTCGTACTAAGTAACGAGAATATTTTCCGTCCAGACGACGCAGTATGAATGTAGATAGGAGCTAACCATGGCAAATGCAAAAGAGATCCGCACTAAAATCGCTAGCGTACAAAATACGCAAAAGATCACTAGTGCAATGCAAATGGTTGCCGCAAGTAAGATGCGTAAAGTTCAGCACAACATGGAAGCAACCCGCCCTTACGCAGAAAATATGCGTAAGGTGATCGGGCATTTAACTTCCGGTTCGTTGGAATATAAGCATCCCTATCTTGAAGAGCGAGAAGTAAAACGAGTAGCTTACATCATTATTTCCTCTGACCGAGGATTATGTGGTGGTTTGAACATTAACTTGTTCAAGAAAGCCATGGCAGATATGCGCCAGTGGCGAGATCAAGGGGTTGACGTAGATACCACCTTGATCGGCTCAAAAGCAATTTCGTTTTTCCATCGCTTCGGCAACGTGATTGCACAAACATCAGGTATTGGTGATGAGCCAAAACTAGAAGATATTTTAGGTCCGGTTAATGCAATGTTGGAGTTTTTCGACGAAGGCAAAATTGACCGCTTGTTCCTGGTTTACAACCAATTTGTAAACACTATGGTTCAAATGCCAAAGGTAACCCAGTTGTTACCTAACCCTGAGCTTGAGGAAAGCGCATCAGAAGATGTGAATGAAGCAAGTCGTTGGGACTATATCTATGAGCCTGATCCTAAACCGATCCTCAATGAATTGATGCTTCGTTATATCGAATCACAAGTCTACCAAGGCACCGTTGAGAGTATCGCTTGTGAACAAGCAGCACGAATGGTTGCAATGAAAGCTGCAACAGATAATGCGGGTGAGCTGATTAATGATCTTCAGCTTGTATATAACAAAGCCCGTCAAGCAGCAATTACCCAAGAGCTAAGTGAAATCGTAGCTGGGGCACAAGCCGTTTAAACAGAATTTTGAGGATATCAAATGAGTACTGGTAAGATTGTCAAAGTCATCGGCGCTGTCGTTGACGTTGAATTTAATCAAGATAGCGTGCCACGAGTATATGATGCGCTTACTCTTAGTGACAGTGAACATGCTGCGTTAGTATTAGAAGTGCAGCAGCAAATTGGTAGTGGTGTTGTTCGTTGTATCGCAATGGGTTCATCAGACGGTCTTCGTCGTGGGTTAGAAGTGGTTAATACTAATGCGCCAATTTCTGTTCCTGTAGGTGAAGAAACTCTTGGCCGTATCATGAACGTATTGGGTACCCCAATCGATGAGTGTGGCGAAATTGGCGAAAAGAAAAAATACGCTATTCACCGTGCTGCACCATCTTATGAAGAGCAATCTAACAGCTCTGAGCTGCTAGAGACTGGCGTAAAGGTTATCGACCTTATTTGTCCGTTTGCTAAAGGTGGTAAAGTCGGTCTGTTTGGTGGTGCGGGTGTAGGTAAGACCGTTAACATGATGGAACTTATCAACAACATCGCCAAAGCACACTCAGGTTTATCAGTATTTACTGGTGTTGGTGAGCGTACTCGTGAAGGTAATGACTTCTATTACGAGATGAAAGATGCTGGGGTACTCGATAAAGTAGCCATGGTTTACGGTCAGATGAACGAGCCACCGGGTAACCGTCTACGTGTTGCACTAACAGGCTTGACCATTGCGGAAAGCTTCCGTGATGAAGGTCGTGACGTATTGTTGTTTATCGATAATATCTATCGTTATACCTTAGCAGGTACAGAAGTATCAGCATTGTTAGGCCGTATGCCATCAGCGGTAGGTTATCAGCCAACATTGGCTGAAGAGATGGGGGTACTGCAAGAGCGTATTACATCAACTAAGACTGGTTCTATCACGTCAATTCAAGCGGTATATGTACCTGCCGATGACTTGACTGACCCATCACCAGCAACGACGTTCGCCCACCTTGATGCGACAGTAGTATTGTCACGTAATATCGCAGCCTTGGGTTTATACCCTGCGATTGACCCATTGGATTCAACCTCGCGTCAGCTTGATCCATTGGTTGTTGGTCAAGAGCATTATGATGTTGCTCGTGGTGTACAGACTGTACTTCAGCGTTATAAAGAATTAAAAGATATTATTGCTATTCTAGGTATGGATGAATTATCTGAAGAAGATAAGTTAACTGTATCTCGTGCTCGTAAGATTGAACGTTTCTTAACTCAGCCTTACCACGTAGCAGAAGTATTTACTGGTCAAAAAGGTATTTTCGTTTCTCTTAAAGAGACTATCGCAGGCTTTAAAGGCTTATTAAGCGGTGAGTATGATGATATTCCAGAACAAGCATTCTTGTACTGCGGTAGCATTGAAAATGTACTCGAAAAAGCGAAAACTCTATAAGGCTTAAGGAGGCATTATGGCTATTGGCGTTACCGAGAACACGTTCCAACTCAATATCGTAAGTGCTGAGGGACCCTTGTTCTCTGGTCCAGCTCACGCGCTGGCAGTTTCAGGCTCCGATGGTGAGTTGGGTATTCGCCCTGGTCACTCTCCTTTATTGAGCCGACTAAAACCTGGTGTAGCGAGTTTCGTCACAGATTTGAAGGATCCCGAAGAAATCCTTTATATCTCAGGCGGTATAGTTGAAGTTCAGCCCAACGTAGTAACTGTACTTGCCGATACGGCAATGCATGGGAAGGACATCGACCAAGCCCGCGCTGATGAAGCTCGACGCGCCGCAGAAGAAAACATCAACAAGCATGCTGATGATGTTAACTTCGCAATAGCGGAAATGGATCTAGCTAAAGCGATGGCACAATTACGTGCTGTTGAATTAACTCAGAAACAAATGCGCCGCTAAAACCAGTGGCGATAATACGCTAACAGCACGTTGCCACTAAATCACCATAGTTGCAACGTGTGGTTATTGTCTTATATCTACTGGTCCCCGTCTCTATAGGTCTCCAGCCTAGTACCAAGGGACAAAATAATAAATATACAGGATGTTATTTATTATAGGTGGACTTTCAGTTTACCATCACTATCTAAAGCCCCCTGCGCTGTACCGAGAGCAGGGGCTTTTTCCGTTAAGATGTTTCTTTAAATATAATTATATATGTATTATATTTTTTATAATAAATTAGAAAAAAGATAATCTCCCTTCATTAATTGTAAGAATCGTCTCTAAATCTTTTTTATGGATTAGACTTAACGTATCATCTTTTAAATAATTACTTTTAAAGCTATAGAAAGGGTTGTACTTTAGCATGCTAATAGTAATTAAATTCGATTTACTGATTGAATGGTTGTTTGTTTCTAAATTATAAAAATAAAGCGCGTTTTTTCCTTTATATGTGATAATTCGAGCGTTAATATGAGTTGCTAAAACAGTATGTTTTGAGTTTCTTTGGGTAAGAAATATTTCAACACTTCCCCTTTTACAATATCCATAACCGATAAAGTTTTTATTTTCGTAACGGAATAAAGCGTTACATCCAAAACCATTCCATATAGGTAAGGTAAAAAATAATGAAATCCCTATGAGTAAACATGAAATTATGATCTTTGTTTTATTATTTATTCGCCTAAACATAAGTGTAGTTCCAAGAATAATAAAACCATAAAGAGAACATAAAAAACAGAATGGAACTAATTAGTAGTATATTGATTAGTGAGGGTTTTATTGTTTTTATCTGTGGTGATTCTAGCTCGTTTAATTGATGGCTAGGTTGGGTGTTAATTTGAGATATTTTGGTATTAGCATTTAAGGAATAACCGATTCCTTTATGAGATATGATAATATTTGCATCTTTGAATACTTTCCGTAGATTACTGATAGCAACTGTTAATGAATTGATTACAACAATACTATTGGGCCAACCTTGCTGAAGTAATTCATCTTTATTCCATACTTTAGTTGGCATACTGATAAAGCTAATTAAAATCCTTAGTTCACTTTGACTTATCTTAATTGAATTATTATTACTGTCTATGATTATACGATTATTGATATCAAGTATTTTATTGTTAATGTGATATATCGCCATTTATTGCTCATTATTGAGTTATGTATCAATATAAATTGTAGCAATGATAAACTATAATTTATTGAAATTACCAATCGACTATTAATATGGGAGTTGCCGTTTTCATTTAAATGGTGAATGTAAACATTGTTATTAAAGTAATAATAGTTTTTATCATGATTTAATAATTATTTATAAATGGTATTGTTGGAGATAAAAAGATAATAATTCAGATATTGTTTATCATTAAGAATAATGTTTATGTATACGCTTCTAATCAGTATCTTAAGTGTTAATTTCCTACTAGGTTTTATTTATTGGTTCAAAAGGATTCATTATTATAAGCATAATCTATTAGGGGTGGCTATTTTCCCATATAGCTTTGTAGTAATGTATTTTATAAGAAAAATAATACTTTTTATTACCAATGATATGTATTGGATTAAGCGTTAATAATCATGTCTATGATGTAAGATATTACAATATATCAGCCTATCTACGATAGGTAGGTTGATCATTCTGTTGAAATAATCACTACAGACTGGTGTATTCCCATATCATCATTGCAAAGAGTATAAGTTTCTAGTTTGTTATTACTTATGCAACATAGATAACTTTATTTTTAACAATAATACCTATAGAGTATCGGGCTTTATTTCTTTGTAACAAGTTAGCTATGACAACAAAATCTCTTACGATAACACTCTTTTTATGCTCAACATTAACAGCATGTTCTGTTATGAATCAGCAAGAATGCGAAACAGCAAACTGGTCAGCATTGGGATATGTTGACGGTTCACAGGGCGCTTCTTCCTCTCAATTTAGTGATCGAAGTTCTGCTTGCTCGGAATACAATGTTCGCGCTAATTTCAACGAATATCAACTAGGTTACAATCAAGGCTTGACTATCTACTGCACTGAAAATAATGGTTTTTTTATTGGTTCTAAGGGGCAGAGCTATCAAGGCGTTTGCCCACAAAAAACAGCAACCCTATTTTTGAAAGGTTACAATAAAGGCAAAGAACTCTTTAGCATAAGAGAAAGAGTAAGCCAAGCAGAGCAAGATTTACGCGATGAGAAAGACGAAATAGCTCATAAAAAAGATAAATTAAACGATCTAAAAAATAGTCTAATTTACGATAAGCTTTCATCCCGAGAGCGACGTGAGAAGTTAGATGAAATTGACGAAATTAATCAACGACCAAATTTAATTAAAGAAAAAACACAGACCTTAAGCAAACTGAAAAGGAAATTGGCTAAATTAGAATCAATGTTAAGCTATTAATCTTCGTAAGCGCTGCGGCTAACGATAATAATCCTCACTAATTGATGGTCAATTAGTGAGGATTATTATATTACGATTTTATATGCTCTACTTTTTAGTATTAATACTCGATAACAGGCATTATGAAGCCGCATGAATATTAATTATTAGAATAAGTTCAAACCAAAAGCCTGTTTAACATCAGCTAACACTTGTTGAGTTTGTTGATTAGCGTGTTCAGTGCCTGATTTTAGCACCTCAATTAAGTAGTCTTTATTATTTAAAAAATCTGCACGACGCTCACGTATTGGAGCGATTAAATCTTGTAAACATTGCTCTAAGATTTTTTTCGTGGTGCCATCACCTAATCCACCTTGACGATATTGTTGTTTTAATGTCGCAACATAATTGCTGTCAGGATGGAAAGCATCAAGATAAGTGAAAACAATATTGCCCTCGACACTTCCTGGATCTTCCACTCGAAGATGGTTTGGATCGGTGTACATTGATTTTACTGCCTGTGAAATGGTTTTACTATCAGCACCAAGCGTGATGGTATTTCCCATCGATTTCGACATTTTATTTTTACCGTCAGTACTTGGTAAGCGAGCAACTTTACTGAGTAAAGGTTGGCACTCTACTAAAATATCCTTGCCGGCAATGGTATTTATTTTTCTTACTATTTCATTAGTTTGTTCAAGCATTGGTAGTTGGTCGTCACCAACGGGAATTAAGCTTGCACGAAATGCTGTAATATCAGCAGCTTGAGAGATGGGATAAGTTAAAAATCCAGCAGGAATTGAACGACCAAAAGCTTTAGATTGAATTTCACTTTTAACTGTTGGATTACGTTCTAAACGTGCAATCGAAACTAGATTGGAATAATACATGGTCAGTTCTGCCAAAGCTGGAATCGCTGATTGGAGGCAAATAGTGGTCAGTTTAGGATCAATGCCAACAGCTAAATAATCGGCAACGACATTAACAATATTAGTGGCAACTTTATGGGGGTTATGGCCGTTATCGGTAAGGCCTTGCATATCAGCAACTAAAATATTTTGTTGGTAGTGATGCTGTAAATGTACTCGCTGTTGTAGTGAGCCGACATAGTGTCCGAGATGTAGTTGACCCGTGGCTCTATCACCAGTAAGAATGATGGCTTGTTGTTGAGGACTAATTGTTGATGGTTGAGTGTTCATGAAGCTCTCCGAAAAAATGCGGCCGGAGAGGTAAAAAAATACGGATAATAATAGGCGTATTCATTTGCGACCTTCCGGCGGCAAAATGAAATAGAAATGAGAAAAAACTATATCAGCGCCGCTCTATAAAGAGCGCCACCAAAAGAAAAGGGGTGAGATATTACTTACTGCCATTATCATGTTATAAACGTATCAAAATATAATTAGTCAAACAAGCTGTTTTAATCAGTAAATAAAAATGGCTGAAAATCTAAGTCAGATGGTATTTGAACGCAGTGATAGTTCGTTAAAACAATAAAAGTAATTGAGTGTGTAGCACTATCTTGGTGTTTAGAATCTAAGCAATATATTAAGAGGAATTACGTTTTTAATATTGTTAAGTGATGTTTTGTTATTTGATCTTTTCTTATAGCGAATTATCCCCCTTTACTCGCAGTCTAGGTATTATTTATTGATATAACTTACACTAAAAACCACCCACGACGTTCTTTTCTATAGATAATTCCCTGAGATTCTAATTGTAGTAATGCGTGTTTTACCGTAAGCCGACTGGCATTAAAAATTTCGCTTAGTTCCCGTTCTGAAGGTAGTCGCTTTGATTGAGTAGCAAATAACCCTCGTTCAATTTGCTGGAGTATAGTTTCACAAATAATAGTGGGGGGAGATGATAGTTGTTCGCTCATTATAACCTTTGCTAATCATTGTGAATGTAAACGGCTAATAGCATAGCAATGGTATGTCATTATTGTGTCATTGTGGTGAGTATTTGTGATTAAATAGCATTTTTTGACTTTTTTCTTACATAGTGGACACACTTATATTATTTATTGGTGATGGTTTTCTTGTTTATACCTCATATGTTACCTCCTATTTATTACTATGATTTTTAAGTGTTTTTTATGTTTTTACTGAGTGCTTTAAGTGACTTATTAGTAAGTGCTGTATTTGAGTAACAAATATTACTATGTACTTATATTATTAATATTCTCTGGGATATCACAACGAAGAATAGTGAATAAAACCGATGATACTATTAAGTAATAGAAATAATTATAGGGCTTTTAACATTATGCTCAAAGCCTTTGATTTAATGAGTGCTGATTAAAAAATAATCTATATTGATTAAGGATGTCATCATATAGGGCATCATTAATGAATATATAGATTTCATTTATTATATTGCCATGGTGAATCTCTTGGTTCTTATATATTAAAATTTAGAATTAAATGCATTTTGTTTCTGTTTTTTTATTTATAAAACAATAGGTAACTTGTTTTATAATCGATAAAACTTACAGATTTATAATTGGACGTTGTTTTTATAATTAAGGTTTTCGATTGTAATAATTGATTTTTTATAATGGATTTTTCTTACATATTGACTAAATTATGAATTTATAGAGTAATTATAAAATTCGAGATTTAATAATGAGAATACTTCCTTTTATTTTATGTTCAGCTTTAATAAGTACATCTGCATTTGCTTCAGAGACAAATATTATTTTTAATAAACCAAATGCAGGTTCGGATCCAGTTGTTCATGATGCCATAGAAAGTGATAATGTTGTTGTTGGTAGAAATTCATCTTTTAGCGGTACAGGTAATTTAGTTTTTGGTACTGATAGTAAGGGTGACAATGAGTCTATTGCTGTTGGTAATCATACATCAGCTGCGGGTGAGTCTGTTGCAATAGGAGCTGGTTCTGTTGCTGAAAATAACAGTATTGCAATTGGTAATCAGTCTTATTCTAATGACGGCCAAGTTTCTATTGGTAATCCATATCAGCAGCGTCGTATTGAAAATATGGCTGCAGGTATTAAAGATACTGACGGTGTCAATGTTGGCCAACTTACGCCATTAAAAGATGACATAGCGGCTAATCAGAATAAAATTAAAACTGTTGAAACGACTGTTGCCACCAATAGCGCTGGTATTACAACCAACAAAGATGCTATCGCGACCAATAGTACAGATATAACGACCAACAAAGGTGCTATCGCGACCAATAGTACAGATATAACGACCAACAAAGGTGCTATCGCGACCAATAGTACAGATATAACGACCAACAAAGGTGCTATCGCGACCAATAGTACAGATATAACGACCAACAAAGATGCTATCGCGACCAATACTACGGGTATAACGACCAACAAAGGTGCTATCGCGACCAATAGTACAGATATAACGACCAACAAAGATGCTATCGCGACCAATACTACAGGTATAACGACCAACAAAGGTGCTATCGCGACCAATAGTACAGATATAACGACCAACAAAGATGCTATCGCGACCAATACTACAGATATAACGACCAACAAAGGTGCTATCGCGACCAATACTACAGATATAACGACCAATAAAGGTGCTATCGCGACCAATAGTACAGATATAACGACCAACAAAGGTGCTATCGCGACCAATAGTACAGATATAACGACCAACAAAGGTGCTATCGCGACCAATAGTACAGGTATAACGACCAACAAAGATGCTATCGCGACCAATAGTGCAGGTATTAATGCCAATAGAAATACTATTGTTACTAATACTGATTCTATTAATCGTAACATTACTAATATTAATAATAATGCAACTCATATCAGTTCAAATACGATAAATATGCAAAAGAACACTTCGGAGATAACAAAAACTAAACAGTTAGCGACAACAAATCAAACCAATATTAGTAAAAATACTGACGGTATAAATACTAATCGTACCAATATTCAGAATAACTCTGATCGTATTGATAATATTGATACAAGTAATAAGGCTTATGTTGATAATAAATTTAATCAGTTACAAACTGATATTTATCACGTAAGAAAGAGAGCTGATGCGGGAACGGCTTCTGCGATGGCAATGACACAAATTGCAGCACCGCTAAATGGTTATAAATATAATATAGGTATGGGTATTGGTTCATATGGTAATCAAGCAGCAACAGCTATTGGTGCTAAGTTTAGAGTAGATCAAGATATGACGATTGGTGTAACATCATCTTATGATTCCCAGCATGACTTCGGTGCATCTGTAGGTACTAACTGGTCATTTAACTAAGATTATTGATAACCAGAGCGCTAATTTATAGTTTTTACTATAAAAAGCCTTGGCTATGGCTAAGGCTTTTTCTTATCTGTATATGGTGGTATCTATGAAATGAACGGATGTGATTCTGTTATTCAACGCATGATTGAATCTTCATTATGTTAATAAAAATAAGTTATATTTTTTATTAACAAAAAAGTGAAAGATTTTTGCGCTTAATGCATATTTTTTTAGCAATCAAAATTGTAAATTAGCGTCTATCTGGATTAATTTTCATTGAAAAATAACTCATATTGTTTAAATTCTGATTAATAGACTCATAATAAATAGTAATTTATATTTTATTTTTGATCTTTAAATATAAAATAAATCTAAAAATAACTATTTCTTCTTGTTTTGTTAGTCTGTTAGTTTTCACCTAAGCTTTTGTTTTTTAAGTTATATGTTAAGGCTGTTTTTTTGGTTTTATATGAACTTTATAGTCGGCATATCTGAGAGCGCATAGTGGCGGTTAATTACATTCAGAAAATAAATTTCATCTTTGGTTGTGATATATGTTTATATACTGCCAACTTTAATACTGATATTCGTCTGAATTAAGACAATAAGCATTGTTGATTTTAACATGAATCAAAAAATAGAGATTCAACCGCAAAATACGATCCAAAATTATATTGATGAAATATCAATAAGTAACTCAGTTACTAGCAAATATTCAATGTCAATGACACGTGTACAATGGCGAATTTGGTTATTAGCGACATTTGGTAAGTTTTTTGAGGGTATGATCGTTTTTATGATGGGGTTAACCCTACCATTATTAACCCTACAATTTCATTTAACAGAGCTACAGAAAGGTGTAATTAGTTCCTCGATTCTGTTTGGTATTTTAATTGGAGCAAGTGCTCTGGGTGGGCTATCTGATCTTTATGGACGTAAGAAAATGTTCATTATTGAGATGGCTTTGCTCTCGATCTGCTTGATAGGCATGGCCACTAGCCAGTCTTATCTGAGTATTTTAGTGTTTAACTTTGGTATTGGCTTAGCTTTAGGGTGTGATTATCCTACGGCGCACTTAATGATATCTGAAAGTATTCCATCCAAGAACCGCGGTAAGCTGGTATTGGGTGCGTTTGCGTTTCAATCTATTGGTGTTTTGCTCGGTATTTTAACCGGTATTTTTGTCTTGACGTATGTTAACGACATCAATGCATGGCGTTTGATGTATATTATTGCTTTGATTCCATCATTAGCGATTACGATTGCACGTTTCTTTATTCCTGAAAGTGCGCATTGGCTATTGTCTAAAAATCGTAAGGCCGATGCTGAAACATCACTCAAGCGGTTATTACATCGTTCGCAACAGTCGTCAATGCCAATTGAAGAAACACCGTGTGATGATGTTGAACTATCATCATGGCTACATGGTTATAAACGGTTATTTAAAGAAAAATATCGTGCTAAAACAATTTTGGCATCAGTACCTTGGTTTATTCAAGATCTTGGCACTTATGGTATTGGTATTTTTACGCCGGTTATTTTAGCATCGGTACTTGATCCTCATCAGGCAACAGGCGGAGATGCGCTTCAGAACACGATTGCTAATACAATTTATTTAGCTAAAGGTACTGCAGTTATTGACTGCTTACTTATTGTTGGTGTTATTTGCGCGATTATTTTTTCTGAATCTATTGGTCGTATGAAGCTACAAATTTATGGCTTTATTGGTTGTGCTGTTGGCTTATTATGTGCGGCAGTTTCAGTAAAAATGCATGGTGATTATCAGATGTATTTGCTGTTTTTAGGCTTTATGTTATTTAATTTTATGAATAACCTTGGTCCTAATGCACAAACATATTTGATATCGGGTGAAGTGTTCCCCGTTAAAATTCGAGCTAAAGGAGCAGGTTTTGCAGCATCGATTGCTAAGTTTGGTGCGATTTTAACTGCTTTCTTATTCCCGATTTTGCTGCATGGAATAGGGGTGTTTTCGTTGTTATTGTGCTTAGTTGTGACATCATTATTAGGCGCATGGGTAACACATAAATATCGTTTTGAAACATCAGGTCGAAATATAGAGAGCATGTAAGCGCTATATTAACCTCGGAATTATTAAGCATCAGTCAGTGACTGATGCTTTTTTTGTTTTTGTTTTTGTTGACAGTTGAGAGTTGCTACATACTGGTTAAATAACGCCCAAAACTTATATATTTTTTATATCTGATACTGGAAAATATACCCTAACTTTACATTACCCTTGTTAACCTGCTCGCCTCGTAGAATGAAATAAGGCCTTATGTGTTGCAGTAGTTAAGGGCAAACACATATGTAACAAGTTATGCAAAATCAAAAACAGTCACTATTAGTACTTACGTGCTTATCTGTTGGGATTGTATATGGTGATATTGGCACTAGCCCATTATATGCCTTTAAAGCGATGTTTAGCGGTTCGCATGCACTGGTCATTGACCCTGCCAATGTTTTTGGTGTGTTGTCTCTTGTCTTTTGGACTTTTGTTATTACCGTTTCTATTAAATATTTAGCGGTTGTCACACGAGCATCTAAGCGTGGTGAAGGTGGTGTGCTGACGTTAACAGCACTAGCGCATGGCGCAGCTCCTGAGCGTAGCAAAAAAATAATTATCTTTTTAGGCATGTTAGCTGCAGGTTTTTTCTTTGGTGAAGCAATTATTACTCCAGCAATGTCAGTGTTATCAGCGGTAGAGGGTATCACTGTTATTAATCACAATTTACAGCCGATGATTATTCCTATTGCGATTAGTATTATATGTGCATTATTTGCGATTCAAAAATATGGTTCAGGTAGCATTGGACGCTTATTTGCACCAGTGATGCTGCTATGGTTCAGTTGTATCGGCGTGTTGGGACTGATCAGTATTATTGCTAATCCAAGGGTATTACTGGCATTAAATCCTTTATATGCATTAGAGTTTATTGTTAACCATGGTATTGAAACGTTATTTACCTTAGGGGTGGTCGTGTTGGCTGTTACTGGGGTTGAAGCGCTTTATGCTGATATGGGCCATTTTGGGATTAAATCGATTCGTCTTGCTTGGTTCTTTATTGTGATGCCATGTTTAGTGCTTAATTACTTTGGGCAAGGAGCATTAGTGCTGGCTGATGCGAGTACTGCAACGAATCCTTTCTTTATGCTAGCACCGACTATTTTACGGTTACCGTTAATTATATTAGCTACTTTTGCGACAGTCATTGCCTCGCAAGCGGTGATTTCGGGTATTTATTCGCTCACGCGTCAAGCGGTTAATTTAGGTTATTTACCGCCAATGCGAATTTATCATACCTCGCATCAAGCTCAGGGACAGATTTATGTACCATTAGCTAATTTACTGCTGTTTATTTTAGTTATTACTGTTGTTCTAACATTTGGTAGCTCTGAACGTTTAGCTGCAGCGTATGGTATTGCGGTAACTGCAACAATGTTGATTTCATCGGTATTCACGCTAGTTGTAGCGCGTCATTTATGGAATTGGTCACGACTGGTGACATTACAGTATGGGCTATTAATGCTCACCTATGATGCTTTGCTATTTACTGCGACATCATTGAAATTTATGGATGGCGGTTGGTTACCATTAACCATCGGTTCAATGGTGTTTATTCTAATGGTTGTATGGTATTTAGAACGGCAACGATTAGGATTACTGCTTAAACAACCTTTGTCTGCCGAAGCTATGGTCAGTGAACTTGAGCAAAAGCAATGGAGCCGCGCATCAGGTACAGCTGTGTATTTCTCTCGAAATGAAGGACAAGTTCCATCATCATTAATCAATAATCTTAAATATAATGAAATTTTGCATCAACGGAATGTACTGTTAACGTTTAAATATCCAGATCAACCACGAGTACATCCATTAAAGCGTATGGAAGTGACTCAACTATCCGAAACCTTCTGGCAAATGATTGTTTATGTTGGTTATCAAGAGTCGCCCGATATTGAACAAATCTACACGGTCTCACGAAGCAATGGCTTTGTTTTACACCCAACGGATACGTTATTTTTTATGTCATCAGAACGTATAAAAGTGAAGCCCAGCTCTTGGTGGCATGATGTAAAAGCTCGGCTATTTATTTTATTAAGCCGTAACGCTCTTCGAACGTCAGAGCGACTGCATGTACCGCAAGATAGATTGATTGAGATAGGGGTTCATGTAGAGATATAACGCATTAGGTTTAATTACAGCGCTTATTATTATCGTATTTAATAATGATGAGCGCTGTTGTTAGCTTAATGCTGTCTAATTTATGTGGTAAAAAATGAGAAATGAATGAATAACCCGTTATCGTGGTTTGATGTAACCAAAACCAGTATTTTATTATTGCTATACGTATTAGTGACGTATCTAGGTGTCGCCTTTCGAGATGTTATTATTGAAACTGATACTGCAATGCTGTTGTTACTACTTAATATTGTTAGCGGGGTGTTGTTACGTAAACGAATGGCGTATGTGATTACTGCTATTAGTATTGTCGCTTTTCATTTCTTTGTTTTACCTGAGCACAATTCGTTTAGATTTCAGAATTACCAACATATTATCACCTTTTCAGTGATGGCTTTTAGTGGTGTGTTTGCGGTGAGATTAACCCAATCTCAACAACAAAAAATTGAAGAAAATCAGATTCTACGGGCGGAGTTAAATAGTAATTATGATTTAGCGTCAGTACTTGCGGCATTAAATGAAAGCCATGCTATCGCTGAAGCATTAATTGTCCATCTTGAGCAGCATTTTAAAATGCGAGCACAAGTATGGTTGTTTTCGCCACAGTTACATTGTCTTGCGACGCATCAGAAGCTCAGTGAAGTGACTTATCGACCGTTAATTGAACGTTTCAGTAGGAGACAGCAACAACATATTGAGTATCTCTCGCCCTCATTGAGTTTACATCCATTAGATGGGCAGTCTGGTATGTTTGGTGTATTACTGATTGAAGCATTGTCAGAGCAGGTGTTTAATCCGATTTTGAGTACACTGATTAGCTTGTCGTTAGCAAGATCTGAAGCGAATATCGCTTTAGCTGCGGCAAAAGAAGCCAATCAATTAGAACAAATGCGTAATACATTATTAGCTGCGGTATCTCATGATTTAAAAACACCATTAGGGTCGATTATTGGTTCTGCGACCACATTAAGTGATACGAGCTTACGTTTACCAGAACAAACCCAACAAGAATTATTACAGTCGATTGCAGAAGAAGGTTACAGTTTAAATCGTAGCTTAACCAAGTTACTTGATATTAGTCGTTATAGTATTAAGACTTTGATTCCCAAACGTGATTGGGTTGAACCTGAAGAGGTGATTGGGAGTGCAATTAAACGGGTTGAGCAAGTCATAAAATCGCATCCGATTAATTTATGCGGTGATACGATTTTAGTGTCATTGGATTACACTTTAATTGAACAAATTATTGCTAATCTTGTTGAAAATGCAGCTAAATATAGCCCGGTAGGTAGCGAAATTGATATTCAAACTAATTATCGACGCGGCCATTTCATTATTGAAATTGCTGATCGTGGCTGTGGGGTGGCACCAGAAGATCGGTTACGTATTTTCGAGCGTTTTTATCGTTCTGAGCAAGTTAAAGTAAAAGGAACGGGTTTAGGTTTAGCTATTTGCCAATTAATCGTTGCAGCGCATAATGGTGAGATAAGTGTATTATCACGTACTGGCGGCGGTAGTATATTTGTGGTGAAAATTCCTTGTGAAAAATATGAGTTAACGGATATTTATGAATAATGATAGTAAGATTTTAATTATTGAAGATGAAGCACCTATCCGTCGCTTTCTTGATATTTTAACTACCGGACATGGTTATCAGGTCAAAACGGTTGAGACAGCGCAAGAAGGCCTTAAACAAATTACCACCTGGAATCCACATTTAATATTATTAGATCTAGGCTTACCGGATGCAGATGGTCTTGATTTTACCAAAGAGTTACGTTCATGGACTGAAACGCCGATTATTGTTATTTCTGCGCGCGATAAAGAAGCAGATAAAGTGCTTGCTCTCGATGCTGGTGCTAATGATTATTTAACTAAGCCGTTTGGTAGTGGGGAGCTATTAGCTAGAATTCGAGTAGCATTACGTATTAATACTAATATTAATTCTGCTGAGATCAGTCAGTATCAGTTTGGTGAGGTAGTATTAGATTTAGCCATGCAAACCGTTACCAATGCTGGTGAGGCGATCAAGCTAACGCCGAAGGAATACAAGATATTCACTCTTTTAGCGAAGAATATGGGTAAGGTATTAACCCACAAGCAGATATTAAAAGAAGTTTGGGGAGGAAATTATACTGAGCATGCTCACTATGTACGTATTCATATTGCGCAGCTGCGTCATAAAATAGAACGATCTCCTGCGCAACCACAATATATTATTACTGAAAATGGGGTTGGTTATCGGTTAATTAGTGATGATTAAACCATTACTATATTTTTGAATGGGTTTATAAAAAATTTATATTCACCTTGATAATCCTTACATAAACATTAGATTAAAATTTATACCATCAAGTGAGTTGGACTCATTGAAGGTATACAGATGTTTATTGAAGTAAAACTTGGTCTTGCCGTTATGTTTTTCGTGTGGATGTTAACGCGTAGTCTTTATAAAAAAGCAACTTGGCTGCAATTAACTATTGTCGGTTTACAGATATTTTCAGTGCTTCTTTTAATTGAATTATCAATTACCCACTATTTTCCTGAGTTTCTGGAAGCGAAATGGTTTATTGGGGTGTTTTTTGCCGCTGTATTTGTCATTGCTGCTGCAAAAGAACGTTATTTATCTAACAGTGAACAACAACGAGAGATTAATTAAAAATGGGTGAAATTAGCATCGGTAAGCTACTTATTGTTGCCGTTATTTTTGTTTTATTATTTGGTACCAAAAAACTTCGAACACTAGGCAGTGATCTTGGCTGTGCATTGCGAGGTTTTCAAAATGCAGTTAAAGATGAACCGCAATCAAAGACTGAGACGGTAGTGGATACTCAAGTTGCCACTAAATCTGCGGATAATCAGTAATAACAATCTTTGTTTTATGGTATTAGTGAGTTACATAGTGGCTATGTAACTCATGTAATTCCCCCCTTGACCTTCCCCTCAGTGTAACCTTTATGATCATGCTTTATTCAAATATGCTGATGATAGAGGTAAGTATGAGTTGCTGTAATAAAGCTCCTAAAGGTGGCGCGAGTTTAGGGTTATTATTAAAGTTAATTGCAGGGATTTTTGTGGTGTTATTAATTGCTTCTTATTGGCAGTGAGGCATTACCATGAAACCAACAGTAATTATTGAGCCTCATCAACGTCGTTGTTATGTTGACGGTTCGACAACAGCACTTGAGTCTATGCTTTTAGCATTAAATGCTAATCAATATATTATTTCTGCAACAATCAAAGCTGCGCATAAATTGCGAGTGAAATATGATTTTAGGTATATTGAATTTCAGCAAGTACTAGCCATTATTGCCATTGCTGGGGTTGATTATAAAGATGGTTTTTTCCAGCACTTAAAATATCAGCTTTATACTGATGCAGATCTGCAAGCACGAGATAATCTTAATATTACACCATTTTGCTGTGATAAAGTGGCAATACGTCGTGAAAACCTATAATTAAAGTGGGTCTTTTTCGGGATTATTTATTCTTTTTGTATAACTGATAATGTCAGGATAATTTTTAATTAGCGATATAATTAAAAATGCGACTGTTCACATTTTTATGCCGCAGTTAGATATACACTCTAATTTATATTATGGTTTTATTAGTATGAATAACAGTGTGGCTGTTGTTGATGTTAATAAAGTCTGCTGGCTATTGTTGTTATACGCGGAGACAGAATATGACTATCGGTAAGTACCTCAGATGGAAAGATGCGCAAGGGAAAGTGTTTCGTCCAGTGTCGTTAACCGGCACCGAGTTACTCAATGACCGCACTTTAAATAAAAGTACAGCTTTTACTCAAGAAGAGCGTGAAGCTTTTCAATTAACAGGACTATTACCACCACGAGTACAAACCTTCGATGATCAACTCAACCGTGTCTATGATGGCTTTAGCAGTGCTTCAACGGATATAGAAAAATATCTGTTCTTACGCTCACTACAAGATCGTAACGAAACGCTTTTTTATGCTTTATTATCTCGTCATGTAGAAGAAATGACGCCAATTATTTATACCCCAACGGTAGGTAAAGCATGCCAAGAATTTAGTCATCGTTATCAAAAAGCGCGTGGGTTATATATTACGGAAGAAAATGTAGATGCAATGGGTGAGATGTCGCGCCATTTTATGGGTAAAGAGATCAAAATCATTGTGGTTACAGATAGCCAAGGTATTTTAGGTATTGGCGACCAAGGTGTCGGCGGTATGGGGATTCCGATAGGCAAGTTGTCGTTATATACATTAGGAGCTGGGATCCATCCTGCTCATTGCTTACCGATAGTATTAGATGTTGGTACAGATAACCAAGAGTTACTTGATGATCCTATGTATTTAGGTATTTCACGTAAACGACTTCGTGGTGATGCTTATAAACGTTTTATAAAAGCATTTGTTCAACAAGTTAAACGTTATTTTCCCAAAGCTGTATTACAGTGGGAAGATTTTAGTAAAGCCAATGCGTTTGATAATTTAGATGATTATGAAGATAGTTTGCCGTCATTTAATGATGATATTCAAGGAACGGGCTCTGTTGTTTTAGCTGGTATTCTTGGTGCTTGTAAGATCAAACATGAACGGTTAGTTGATCAAACTTATGTTATCTATGGGGCTGGCGCTGGCGGGGTTGGTGTGGCTGATCAAATTTATGCCGGCCTACTTAAAGAAGGTTGCAGTCATCATTCAGCGCGAGCAAAAATTTTCATTCTCGATTCTCAAGGAGTGGTATTTGATGATCGTGATGGCTTAGAAGATTATAAGCGTCGCTATGCTAAACCGCGTTCAATATCTGAAGGTTGGCATGCTACTGATCTTGGTAAAATTAGCTTAACAGAATTAATTAATAATCATCCCGTAACGGTATTACTGGGTGCAAGTGGTATTGGTGGTTCGTTTACGGTAGAACATATTCAAAAGATGATGGAATATACTCCTCGACCAATTATATTTCCTCTCTCAAATCCAACTGCTCACTGTGAAGCCATTCCTGAAGCGATTTATCATTGGAGTGATGGCCAAGCAATTGTTGCGACGGGAAGTCCTTTTTCTGATGTGGAATATAATGGCCAGCAGTATCGTATTGGACAAGGAAATAACGTCTTTATTTTCCCTGGTGTTGGCCTCGCATCGATTGTGTCGCAAACATCAAAAATCACTCAAGATATGTTTACTACCGCTTCCTATGCACTGGCAGAGTGCGTTAATGAGCAAGATTTAGCGATGGGATGTATCTATCCTCGAATTAGTGACTTAAAAGCAGTGTCTATCCATGTTGCAGAAGCTATTTTAACTCAAATGCAAGCAACGGATGCATGTAGTTATTTACGGGATAAGGATCTTAAACAAGTATTAGCCAGCCATATGTGGGAGCCGGTGTATTTACCTTATCGTCGCGTATAAAATCGCAACGTTGTCACTTTTTTTAAAGCCATATTTATAGCTAAATATGGCTTTTTTGCTATTTGATCTGGACGTTGATCTTTCCTCCTTCTCATTATCGAAACGTTTCGCTGGTAAAAATGTGAGCGAAATAACTTTTTTAAGCCTATTTTAAACCTTGAAAGCGATCATTCTCACAGCTTATATATTTCACTATGGTGAATTTTTTGCAGCGGTTTATTATTTACATCGAAACGTTTCGATGCGTTTTACTGTCAATTATAAATATCAATTCAAAGACAGATAAATGAGTTATATAACGTGTAACGAGAAGGTCAATTAAATGAAGAAAAGTACCCTAATTAATGCAGAACTTTCGTACCTTGTGGCAACGCTAGGACATACCGATGAAATCACTATTTGTGATGCAGGCTTGCCAATTCCTCAACATGTACAACGTATCGATCTGGCGTTAACACATGGCGTACCGAGTTTTCTCGATACCGTGAAAGTTATTTTATCTGAATTACAAATTGAAGCGGTGTTGATGGCAACGGAATTTGCTGAAATCAGCCCTGAACACCATCAAGCATTGCTCGCTGTTCTTGATCAAGAGTGTTTAACAACGGGTAAATCAATTCAAATTGGTTATTTATCACATGAGGAATTTAAACAACGTACTGCGCAAAGCCGTGCGGTGGTAAGAACCGGTGAATATACGCCGTATGCCAATATTATTTTCCAAACAGGTGTTGTGTTTTAAGGCATAAATCGAACATCTGGTTCGTTGCTTTATATGGATAAGGTCTACCTAAATATAAACAAATATCGCACACGCAACGTGGCGTGGTGATTTTATGGAAGATATATTATGTTTATTAAGAATAATACAATTCAACATGCGGATGGTTTTTTAAATAAAACGCCAATATTCCAATTTTTATTATTATCGTCAGTGTTTGCACTTTGGTCTGCGGCAGCAGCGCTAAATGATGTATTGATTACCCAATTTAAATCCATTTTTGAACTATCTAATTTTGCTTCAGCGCTGGTACAATCGGCGTTTTATGGCGCTTACTTTTTAGTCGCAATCCCTGCATCGATGGTTGTGAAAAAATCCTCTTATAAATTAGCAATATTGCTTGGTTTAGCGTTATATATTTTAGGTTGTTTAATGTTCTTTCCAGCATCTCATGCTGGCACCTATACTATGTTCCTAGCCGCAATTTTTTGTATTGCGATTGGATTGTCGTTCCTTGAAACCTCATGTAATACTTATTCTGCGATGATTGGTGAGCCTGAGCGTTCGACACTACGATTAAACATTTCTCATACGATTAATGCGATGGGCTACATCATTGGTCTGTTACTTGGTAAACATCTTATTTTCCAAGAAGGTGTTGATGTTGGCCATATGATGGCGACGCTAACTGGTCCTGAGCTTGCCGCTTTTAAAGAGCAAGTGTTACAACAAACATTAGAACCTTATAAGTGGTTAGTGGGTGTGATTGCGACGATTGCAGTTTTAATTGCAGTGACTGAATACCCTAACTGTAAAGCGGCATCAGATAGTAAAGATAATCAGCCTTCGTTCGGTGAAACACTGTCTTATTTAATGGGTAATAAGCGTTTCTTTAAAGGCATTGCGACCCAGTTTGCTTATGTTGGTATGCAGGTGGCGGTATGGTCATTTACGATTCGTTTAGCGTTAGAGTTAGATCATAATATGGTCGAACATGATGCAGCTAACTACTTATTATACGCCTTTATTATGTACTTCTTAGGCAAATTATTAGCGAACTACTTATTCACCAAAACCTCACAAGAAAACGTATTAATGGGTTACTCGGCTATTGGTTTCATGTGCTTGATATATGTGACCTTTATTCCTAACTTCAGTGCGGTTTGGGTTGCGGTAGGAACATCGGCATTATTTGCACCTTGCTGGGCAACAATTTTCGCATCGACCTTACAATCTGTTGATACACGCTATACAGAAACCGCGGGTGGGTTTGTGGTGATGGCTATCATTGGTGGTGCGGCTATTCCAGTTATTCAAGGTCTACTTGCTGATAATATTGGCTTACAGTCGTCATTTATTGTGAGTGCGCTATGTTTCGCGGTGGTATTTGTCTACTTCATGAATGAAAAGAAATATAAGCAAAGATTCAATTTTGTTGCAGCTAAAGCGTAATGTTCGATTATGACCATTCAATCATGGGTGGTCAGTTTTTGGAGGAATTAAATATGTTTACCTTGCCGTTATATAAAGAAAATTTCACTAAGCAAAGAACGTTAATCGCTCAGTCTGAACATTTTGAGATTCATAGCTTCCTATATAATTCAGGTGTGCATGCGGTTGAAATTAAAAATACCAAAGGACATCTGGTGGTATTGCCTTTTATGGGGCAGATGATTTGGGATGCACATTTTTTAGACACTGATTTGTGTATGAAAAATATGTTCTCTGAACCAAAATTCGCTAAAACAGTTGTTGAGACATATGGCTGTTTTGCTTTTCATGCGGGCATGCTTCGTATGGGGTGCCCATCTCCGCAAGATGACCATGCCTTACATGGTGAAATGCCTTGTGCAGTAATGGATTCAGCATGGCTAGAAATTGATGCTGACAATGTTGTAATCAAAGGTAGTTATGAATATGTAATGGGTTTTGGGGATCATTACTTGGCGACTCCTTCGGTTCAGTTAGCCAAAGATGCCAGTTTATTTGATATTAAAATGTCAGTAAAAAATCTTGCCAGCGTGAATATGCCATTGCAGTATATGTGTCATATTAATGCTACCTATATTGAAAATGCGGTTATGACGCAAAATATTCCTGACGCAGCATTAATGTTACGTGAAACTGTACCTGCGCATGTACAACCAACATCGCAGTGGTTGGCATACAATGACAGTTTAAAAACATCAGCACCGATTTCAATACTTGATAAGCCTGACATGCATGATCCTGAAATTGTGTACTGTATCGATGATATTGGCCGTTATGTGGATCGGGCGGTATTTAAAATGCAAGTTGGCGATAAATATTTACTGACTGAATTTGATACCCATGAATTTAATTGTGCGACTCGATGGTTATTATGCAATGGTGACCAACAGGTTGCGGCATATGCATTACCTGCAACATGTCGACCTGAAGGCTTCCTCGCGGCGCAAGAGCGGGGAACTGTGGTTTATCTGCAACCTAATGAAGAACGTTGTTTTACAGTGCGCACCGGTATTTGTCTGTCAGTATAAACAATCGTAATTTATTCTCGCATATTTACTCTCTCTGTAATTATTGGTTCTGAGAAGAGAGAGTAAAATAAAAGCTTTTGATTTTTCGTCTCATTCTAGGTTGTGAGTGTTGAAAAATTAAAAGCATTTATTTTGTTATGTTTTATTAGAAAGGTTCGTTAAGAACAGAGGAAAAATCCTATGAATAAGTTAGTGGTGTTAGGTAGTGTTAACGCTGACCATGTTCTGCAAGTCCCTTCTTTCCCTCGTCCAGGTGAGACGCTTCATGGACGTAACTATCAAGTTATTCCTGGAGGAAAAGGAGCCAACCAGGCGGTGGCCGCAGCACGTTTGCATGCAGATATCGGTTTTATCGCTTGTGTAGGAGATGATTCATTTGGGATTAACATTCGTGAAAATTTTAGAATGGACGGTATCGATATTACGGCAGTGAAAATGCAGCCTAATTGTCCGACTGGGATTGCGATGATCCAAGTTTCAGACAGTGGTGAAAATAGTATTTGTCTTTCAGCAGAAGCTAATGCCAAGTTAACAGCGGCTGCTATTGAGCCTGATTTAGAGCGTATTCGCCAAGCTGATTATCTATTGATGCAATTAGAAACACCGTTGTGCGGTATTGAAAAAGCCGCACAAGTAGCAAAAGCTGCTAATACGGTGGTGATATTAAATCCAGCTCCAGCACGTACACTGTCTGATGAGTTACTCGCGTGTGTAGATATTATTACGCCTAATGAAACAGAAGCTGAAGTGCTGACGGGTGTCACAGTGACAGATGCTGATAGTGCACAACAAGCGGCGAATGTTTTGCATGCGAAAGGGATCAAAATTGTGATGATCACTCTTGGTGCCAAAGGTGTATGGTTAAGCCAAGATGGTTGTGGTGACATTATTGCAGGTTTTAGTGTGGAAGCGACTGATACTACGGCTGCGGGTGATACTTTTAATGGTGCATTCGTGACTGGTTTATTGGAAGATTTAGCTTTAGAATCAGCGGTTAAATTTGCTCATGCTGCTGCCGCAATTTCAGTTACTCGTTTTGGTGCTCAAACATCAATTCCAACCCGTAAAGAGGTTGAGGATTTTCTGGCTCAGCAAGAATAGTTAAAGTAATAATTCACCAAAGGATCAATAACATGGCAACGATGAAAGATATCGCAAAATTAGCAGGGGTTTCTACATCCACTGTCAGCCATGTTATTAATAAAACCCGCTTTGTCAGTGAAGAAATATCACTGCGAGTAAATAACGCAGCTAAAGAATTGCATTATAGTGGCCCATCAGTATTGGCGCGCAGTTTTAAAGTTAATCGTACTAAAACCTTGGGGATGTTGGTGACTACATCCACAAATCCTTTTTTTGGTGAGGTCGTAAAAGGCGTTGAACGGAGTTGTTATCAAAATGGTTATAGCCTGATTTTGTGTAATACAGAAGGTGATCACCAACGGATGCGCGAATCAATCAATACTTTATTGCAAAAGCGAGTTGATGGACTGATTTTAATGTGTTCGTCGTTAGAAGGTGAGCGGATTGATGTATTTGAACATTACCCTGATATTCCCGTGGTGGTTATGGATTGGGGGCCAATGTTATTTACCAGTGATAAGATTCAAGATAATTCCCTTCGTGGTGGTTACATGGCAACGCAATATTTAATTGAGTCGGGTCATACTGATATTGGCTGTATTACTGGTCCGTTGATTAGGCATCAAGCTCAAATGCGTTATGAAGGCTATAAACGGGCAATGAATGAAGCACATTTGCGTTTTAATTCGCATTGGATAATCGAGTCCGATTTTGAATGTGAAGGTGGTTATGATGCCTTTATGAAAATGCACCACAATGGCACGCTACCCAGCGCTATTTTTGTTTCAAATGACATGATGGCGATGGGTATTATTAATGCGGCTAATGAGTGCGGTATTCAAATCCCGAATGATTTATCAATCATTGGCTATGATGATATCCATATTGCAAAATATATGTCTCCAGCATTAACAACTATTCATCAGCCCAAGTACCGATTAGGACAAGCTGCCGTTGAAACCTTACTTAAACGCTTAGATACTCAAATGAGTGATACTCAGGTTATTCAACTTGAACCGACATTAGTTACACGTAACAGTGTGAAAATATTGCCTTATAATAACTAAATCGGTTGTATAAAACCGAGTTACATCATTGTTTATAGTCTTATTTTGGTGGTAAGTTTCCCCGCTTATCACCTTTTTTTATTAAAGATCATCAGTTTTATGTCAATAGATTATAATTTAACTATCGATATTTTCTGATGGCGCTGAGATTTTATCGTCATCCTCAATTAATGGTGTGGTTGAGAGGGGGACAGAAAATTTATGCGAGAAATGGATGGCTCACTGGCAACGTGGTTACATGGATTTAATCTTGAATTAGCCGCCTTAATGGCGGCTGGCGTTAAATTTAGCCCAACTCGTGTGCGTGAGGGGCTAGCGACAATTACGCAGACATTCATTACGGATATACCTGAGATCGCAATGATTGTTGATGATGCCATTGAGCATGTTCCAATCCGTGTTTATCACCCCCTACCTCAAAGACCATTACCTATTTTGGTGTATTTACATGGTGGTGGACATGTTGCGGGTAGTCTAGATGTCTATGATCCTATCTGCCGTAAATTAGCGTTAGCAAGTCAACATATTGTTGTTGCTGTCGATTATCGCTTAGCACCAGAGCACCCTTATCCGGCTGCTGTTAATGATGTTTATTTGTGCTTGCAGCATCTATTATCAGAGCTAGATCGAATTGGTATTAATGACATAGCACAAATATCTATTGGTGGCGATTCTGCTGGTGGCGCTCTTGCGGCAACAATGTGTGTATTGGCACAAGAAGATGATACGGTACAAATTCATAAGCAAGTGCTTATTTATCCTAGTCTTGATTACACTCTATCTTTGCCCTCGATTGTGAGCAATGGTAATGACTATTTTCTGCAGACAAATAAAATTCAATGGTATTTTGATCAATACTTTCAAGCTGATCACCATCGATATAATGCATCGCCATTATGGCAGCCTATAAGGGCTGGCTTTCCTGCTACATTAGTGATTACTACCGAATTTTGTCCATTACGGGATGAAGGCATTTATTATTATCAGCAGTTGCGTCAGCTGGATAGTAGGGCGCAGCATTACCATGTATCTGATATGGTGCATGCGTTTTTAAATTTAGAAGATGTGGTGCCTGATCATTGTCAGCGAGTATATCAAAGGGTAGGAACGTTTTTGTTAACTGATAAATAGTAGGATGAAATAAAGTCGTAAGTAATGGTAACCCTTACTTACGACTTAGCGATAAGAATAGAAATGTTTCATTATTCGAACATTGATTCTAGTAGTAAATATAAGCCGCGTAGTAAATCCATATAATACCTTCCGTAGTAAACTATTTATAGTTTTGGTTATTTTCCTTCAATCCAGAATAGTGTGATTACGTATTATGTCAATGGCAGTTGGATGAAAAAAGTCCATATTGTGAATGTTGTTCACGATTTGTTATTAGATAGGTAATCAATGACATTTTTAAGCGTGTTTTAGAATATTATTATTAGGACACTAATAATACATAAGGATTATGGATGACAACCCGTTTTAAGCGCATAGCGACAGCATTTGAACCGTTTATGTTGTTGATGGGGATCGTTGGCCCGTTAGCAACGTTACCGCAGCTGTTTAAGTTGTTCTTTTCTCATAGTGAACACGCCTTGGGTTTATCGTTAACCACATGGGTGCTCTATGCACTCTTAGCTGCATTATGGGCAGTATATGGCTTTGTTCATAAAAATCCGCCAATTTGGGTCGGTAACAGTCTTGGGTTTTTAATGGATATGGCAATGGTAATTGGTATTTTTTGGCATACAGGTGGTACATTCTAACGTTAGTGGACAGAGTTGGTTTTTTATATAAAGCCCAAGTAATCATTAATTAGTTGGGCTTATTGTGATGTTAACCTGGCTTAATAACCTAGGCTTTTGAGAGGTTAAAGCTCAGTGGCGTTGCGTCAACAGTGGTGGTGGTTATATTAGTATTATTGCCATCATATTTGATTGTAATGACGTTACTAGGCGCTGTTAGTTGCCATTTATCTTTTAAAGTGAATTGGGTTTTTACTGGCTGAGAAGGGCTATAACGCCAATCTCGATCATAAATACTGACTTCAACTTGATCGCCATTAGCATCTATTTGCTCAGGATCTTGGCCTTGATAGAATGCAAAATCAGGATTTACGACACTGAGCTTTAGCTGCTGACCATTTGAGTGCTCTTGTAGCATAATTTGCGATGCAGTATCAGCAGACAATAAATGTTTCGCTGCCGTAATTGTTGCTGGTGCAAAAAACGCATAGGCTTCGATACCATTAGCGCTTTCAATTGCATGCACTAAGTTATCTTTTTGAATGAGGTGATATTGTGGTTTCTCTTTTGTTTGCGCTTCAATAGCTATTGCATATTCATAGCCTTGGCTACTTGGCTCAATACCATGATCAAGTACTGCTGTTGCAAATTGACCGTGGGTTTCTTTACCATCATCTTCGTCATTAGATATTTGGTTGTTATAGCTAAATAATAATGGTTGCGCTGCTGTTGTCGTTACAAAATAACGATTACCTGCTGGATCTTGTAATGTGATTTCGCCGTCTAATTTTTGCTCCGTTTCTAGTTGATCAATAATGGCGCCATTCACTTCAACAGGAGATAAGTCGCTTATATTATGTTGAAATAACGTCGTTTGGACTGGATTGTTAATATCGTCATTGTGAATATTAGATCCTAATGCAATCACCGTATTATTAAACATAAAATATGACTTATTGGCCGTGAAATGTTGCTGATTGTATTTTTTATGCCCTTGTAATTTTATTGCGAACATTGCTGCTTGATCGTGGAGACGATTCGCCGCTGAATAAGTGGTGGTTGATAACAACATTTCCTCAATACCAGCTCCTGGAAGTTGAGTTAATGTAGCTCGTAGCTCGGCATTGGGTAATTGTACTGCCGTTATTCCAGGGTAACGATTCCAATCCCAACCATCATGACTGAAGGCGCGTTTTTTTATATCTGCAGGGGTAATTTCTAGTTGGCCATATTGCAAATAACGACCATATAAATTGTTTGCGGCATACGTTTCATTGCCTACGAGATAACGACTAAAACCTCGCGCTGTAATTAACCATGATTTTTTAGGGGTAGCACTTTCCCCTCGCATAATAGCCATTGATGCATAATTCATTGCCCATGCACCAGTAGGCTCAGCTTCAGCTTGGATGTCTTCAAAGAATGATTTATCGGTAAGGTTTTCATAAGCTGCTGCTAGTTGCTGATCGATCGTTTGAGTTTTATCTGGTGAACCTGCTAGTGCTAACCATTTAAATGGGATCGAGGTGATTTTTTGTTTACCGTCTGGATGACGGCCGCTTAATACGATTGGAATATAGCTGTTTTTAGTATAAACCCGCATTTTTAAGAGTGCGTCTTTGATTCGTTGATGTGCTGCGGCTGTTATTTGATAAGGGCTTGCACTTAAACCATATATTGCTGCTGATAAACCACCAAATGCATCTTTACCGTAAGCTGGGTAATGTTGTGAGTGGTGGAAAATACTACCATCTTTTTTAAAGCCTCCCCCGAGGCCATCAGAAGCTAATAAAGTTTTACTGAGCCATTGCTGAAGTTGCTCTAACATTATCTGGCGTTCGTTTTGATCTGGTAGTAGCAAAAAGCTTTTGATCATCCATTGTAATTGCGTATTTAGGATATCAACATTAGATGCGGTGATGTCTTCATCTTGTTCATAAATACGCCCAGTGGCATTAAACCACATCATTGCTTGTTGGGCGGGTTGTAATAGATTATGTGCAGCTAATAAGTTACGGCTAATGAATAAAGCATCAAAGAACTCCTTAGTTTGATAACCAACGTGCGTTATTATTTGTTGCCCAGACCCCCCTTGCCAGCCTTGATCTAATGCGTATTGTAAGGCCTGTATAAACTGAGTTTCAAGTTGGTGGCGATTAACCGTTGATAGAGAATCGGTTCGTAAATATTTAGCTGTTTCCAGCATAACTTTACCCAAATCGCGGATATTTACGGTCTTTGTTAGTGACGTTAATGTAGTGCGACTCACAATTCCAGTTTTTAAGAAGTTTTGACGTTTCGGATGATCGAGTGGTTTTCCTTGCCAACTGCCATCTTGATTTTGTTTTATTAAAAAGGAATCATAGTCAGTGAGATTGTCGTCAATTTTTTGCTGAGAAATAGAAGCATTAATATTGACGTTTAAATGGTGATCAAATTGTTGATATAAATTAGCGGTATCACCCGTTGCATCATTAAATTGAGCATGATAATTAAATTCTGGTTGGTGTTGTTCTAGCATTTGTTGGTACATTAATAATGCGGTCCAATTCTTACTCGCCATATCAACAACACCAGGATTAACGTAAGGTTGTTGAGTATCTGCTGTTGGCCAACGATTATCTACTGGGACTGAAACCATTATTTGATCTAAATAAATTGTGCCTTGGTGATCAGGGGCAATAATGCGTAATCTGTCCATATTTGCTGTTGCTGTTCCTTCCATGTCACGGAAGGGAACGGCAATTCCACGCCAACCACTAAAGTTTAAGCCATATTTAAAATAAATTTTGGTGTTATTCTCATTACCTAATTCAAAGGTTAGTTTTTTATTTGAAGGGATTTCGTTATATACCCACGCCATAAATGTTTGTGGATTAATATCATTTTCTTTTTCTGGGCTATAACCGATATTTTGATGAAAAATAATGCTGCTTTTTGGGTCATATTGCCATTTTAATGAGTGTGTACCATCTTTAAAATGAAGAGTTGAGGTCGTTAATGCTTGCTCTGCTGTGGTCGTAATTGCATCCGGTACTCCATTTTCAAAGAAGTACATATATCCGCCAGGCTCAAGTTGTGCACCTTTGCCATTAAGATTGTGATGAGTGGTATTTATATTGTCACTATTACAGCCAGACAATGCCAATATGATGCTAAGAGTTAGTAGGCGCTTCTTATTATTAGAAAAATAATTGATGTTCATTGATAAGATCTCTATTGGTTATAATTTGTACGCCAGCGTAATTAAACCGATGTAGCAAAATATTGATCCCCATCACTTCCTTATTATTAACAACTCTTTCATATGCTTTTGTTTTTTCATTTGTGAATAAGTATCACGCTTTTTTAGTTTTCACGCTGCCTTTTTTCTTTCATTTACTTTTGATTATGGCGCTATTTAGTGTTGTGGTTGTTTGTGTTCCTGCGGTTATCTTAATTTATTCGGTGTAATTAAATACTCAGGTATGGCTTGGTTTTTATAGCATTTGTAGTAAGCCCATTTGGGGGATGGTTAAGCCCAATACGTATTAAGTGATTCTGGCTTTCGTTTTTAGCTATGTTTACTTTCGGTTGTGATATTGTGAATAAAAATGAAATTATGACCATTTTTTAAACGATTAATAGTGATGCGTGTACTTTTTTACTTTCATGTTATCCGTTACCGTAATTAAACGAAACTTAATAACGGAAGGATAAAGGAATAATGAAGCGCGCTAATTTAGCGGTATCTATTGCCGTGGCATTATCAACATTGATAGTACCTACCTCTGTATTTGCTCAACTTAATTCCACAGTTGTTGCTAATCATCAACAAACATCGGCTTTGGCTGAGTATCAAGCGTTACGCCAACGTTGGGCGGCGAGCTTTCTTGGTGATGCTAATATTCCTTTTGACGCGACATTGAAACAAACTGTTATTACGACCAATAATGCAGCTGAGCGACATTGGTCATCGATGCAAACGGATTTAGCGCGAACTGAGCTGTGGAATGATTTAGTGTTAGATCCTCAAACAGCTACAGGAAAAAAAGTCTTAGGAGCTAATATTCGCACCTCTTACCAGCGATTATTTAGCATGGCGAAAGCTTACCGTCTACGCGATGGACGGTTACAGAATAATGCTGAGTTATTAAGTGCCATTATCGATGGTATGACATTCCTTAACCAACATTATTATAAAGTTGGCGTCAAAGAATGGGGTAATTGGTGGCACTGGGAGTTGGGTACACCTAAAGATATTCATAATATTTTAGTGCTGTTATATGACCAATTACCGTCTGACTTAATTGCGGCTCACACGCAAGCAACGCGCTATTTTACGCCAGAGACAACGCATCTTGGTGCTGGGGCTGGAGCTGATGTTTCAAGTAATCCTCATTACCGTTTATCGACTGGTGGTAACCGAACTGATAATACCCAAGTAGTTATTTTACGAGGGATTCTTGATAATAATAGTGCTGAGATAGAAGCATCTATTGCTGCTTTATCACCAGTGTTAGCTGAAGTTACAACCAGTGATGGCTTTTATAGTGATGGCAGCTTTTTACAACATTATGATATTGCCTATAACGGTACCTATGGCAATGTATTACTCAATGGTTTAGGCGCGCAATTAGATTTAGTTGCTGGCTCACCTTGGCAAGCAACTGATCCGGTTCTGAAAAATATTTACCCGATTATTTTTAAAAGTTATGCGCCATTATTAGAGCGCGGCACCATGATGGAGTTTGTAAACGGACGTGCTATTTCTCGGCCGACAGAGCAAGGCCATAATGTCGGGCACTCAGTTATCGCATCACTATTACATTATCTTGATGGTGCTGAGCCTCAAACAAAACGACAGTTACAAAGTTTAATTAAAACCCACATTACGCAAGATACATCTCTCGACTTTTTTACCTCGATTAATCATGTAGGTAATTACCAAAAAGCAAAAGCATTAGTCGCTGATAGTAGTGTCGATAGTGAGCAACAGTTGCAAGGTTTCTTTAATTATCCGGCAATGGATCGCGTTGTGTATCGAGGAGATGATTGGAGCTTTAGTTTAGCAATGCATTCTAGCCGCCTTGGTAATTTTGAATGCATGAATAATGAAAATAAGCAGGGATGGTTTACCGGTGATGGGATGGGTTACCTCTATAATGGTCAGCTAGATCACTACCAAAACTATTGGCCTGCGGTAAATCGCTACCGTTTGGAAGGTACCACGGTAGACAATCAATTGATGACAGATTGTGATGGCCAGCGTAATCAAATTCGTGGTGGTCGCCAAACACAAATGGAATGGGTTGGTTCGGTTGCTTTTGATGGTATAGGGGCGGCAGGGATGGAATTTAGTAACTGGGATAATACCTTAACCGCTAAAAAATCATGGTTTATGTTTGATGATCAAGTGGTGATGTTAGGCTCAGATATTAGCTCAACTATCGCTGCGGATATAACCACCACAGTCATGAATAGAAAATTAGCCGAGAGTGGTAACAATCAGTTGTTTGTTAATGGTAAGCAGTGGCTGCCACAGTTAAATCACACCATGAAATTGCGTACATTAACACTGACTAATGACGAGATTAATGATGCAGATATCAGCTATGTATTCTTAAAACCAACAACAGTGACTATTGGTCAGCAGTTACGTAGTGGAGATTGGAGTGAGATAGGCACTCGTAATGGACAAGTCAGTGCTAACTTTATTTCTGCGACTATAGATCAAACACCTCAAAATGATCACTATGCGTATGTGTTGATGCCTAATGCTGATCAAGAAGATGCTCAAGAGTTTGCTGAAGAAATGCCAATTAAAGTACGTCGTAATGATAACCTGGCACATATCATCACTCATAAAGATGAGCATGTAACAGCAGCGAATGTATGGACAGAACAAGCTGTAGTGATAACTAACCAGATCTCCACATTATCAAAAATGGCATTGATGGTTGAAAAAGAGGGTCGAGAACTAAAGATTGCCGTTAGTGATCCATTACAAACTCAAACGACGTTACATATAATGTTAAACCAGCCAGTTAAAATTATGAGTGATGTTGAGCAGCGATTACAACTTGATGGTCAAGGAAATCTCATCATAAATGTTGCGGAGCTCGTGGGTCAAAGTTATCCGTTTACACTGAAAATATTAGCTGTTAATTAAGAGACTTGTATTATATAGCTGCCACTGAATATGTATTTTATATATTTAGTGGCATTTTTTATTTTCAGTTTTCGATTTATTCAGTAAAACACTTACGTTGACTTTCATTTTTGTTCGTTTGTGATCTTTGCCGCTTTAATCTTTCGTTTTCTTTCGTAATATATGCCATCAGTATTTCGAAAGCATTTAAAAAGGTTAGATATGGCTTTGTCTTCATCTCATTCGCAGCAAGCACGTTTTCATATGATGGCTAAGCCAACCAGTTATCGCTGCAATTTAAAGTGTGATTACTGTTTTTATCTCGAAAAAGAAACCGTCGTTGGTCGTACAAGTAATAATCAATGCAGTTCTGCTGCTACCTCTGAAACGCCAAGCAGTGACCAAATGTCTGACGTAATGTTAAAACGTTATGTGCGTGATTATATTGCGAGTCAAAATAGCACTGAGATTGATTTTTCATGGCAGGGTGGAGAGCCAACGCTTGCTGGTCTAGATTTTTTCCGCAATGTAGTGAAATACCAAGCTCAATATGGCGCAGGTAAAACAATTACCAATAGTTTTCAAACCAATGCGGTTGCTATTAACCGTCAGTGGGCGCAATTTTTCTTCGAGCATAAGTTTTTAATTGGTGTTTCTGTTGATGGTACTCCTGATGTGCATGATAAATATCGTATTTCAGTGAATGGTAAACCGACTTTTGAGCGAGTGAAAAAAGCCATTGAATTGCTTTTAGAATATAAGGTTGAATTTAATATTCTCACGGTTATCAATGATCAAAATTGGAATAAAGGCCGTGAAACCTACCGTTTTTTAACGTCGCTAGGTGCTCGTCATTTACAGTTTATTCCTATTGTTGAAGTGCAAGCTCAATACCAAGCTAATAGTAATGGTCATTATTCGCCACAAAAAGATGCACCATTAACTCACTTTTCTGTTCCCGCGAATGGCTATGGTCAATTTATGAGCGAAGTCTTTGATGAGTGGCTACAGCATGACGTTGGTACTGTGTTTGTACGCATGTTTGACAGTATTTTAGCGACTTGGCTTGGTTATCCAGCATCAGTCTGTGTGCAATCAAAAAACTGTGGGCAAGCAATGGTGATTGAAGCCAATGGTGATATTTATTCGTGTGATCATTATGTTTATCCCGCCAATAAACTTGGCAATATTGCCGCTACGAATCTTGTGAAACTAGCAACCAGTAAACAGCAACAGCGTTTTGGGAATGCAAAATCTCAAAAGTTGACCCAACAATGCCTGCAGTGTGAGGTGCATGGTTTGTGCTACGGCGGTTGTCCAAAACATCGCTTAGTTAGTGTTGCTGGTGAAAAGCATAAACAAAATTATTTGTGTGGCTCATATCAACAGATTTTCCGTCATACCGCACCCGCGATGCATATGATGAGTCAGGCGATTCAGCAAGGTGGCACAGCCGCTGACGCATTACCTTATTTAGCGCAACTTCGCTCAGCATAATCTTGATTATTAAATTGAATTTTAAGACGTATTGCTGTGTGTTACAGCAGTATATTACAAGGAGTATACAATGAATCTGTCCTCGACGAAGAAGACGATAATTGCGAGTTTTGTAGCGGCTGCTTGCATGGCCTCTTCTGCTGTAGCGAATGCTGCCCCAACAACAGCTACGGTAAAACAGCCCAATGTATTATTAGTGGTGATGGATGATCTGGGGACAGGTCAGTTAGATTTTGCTTTAGATAGCTTAGATAAAAAAACCTTAGCTCAACGCCCTGTGCCTGTTCGTTATCAAGGTGATTTCGATAAAATGGTCGATGCGGCGAAAAGGGCGATGCCAACCGTTGCAGAGCTTGCGGCTAATGGCGTGAAAATGACTAATGCCTTTGTGGCTCATCCTGTTTGTGGTCCTTCGCGAGCAGGTATTTTTACTGGCCGTTACCCAACCAGTTTTGGTACCTATAGTAATGATGATGCGTTGCAAGGGGTGCCGTTAGATATCAAGTTATTGCCCGCTCTATTTCAAGAAAATGGTTACAATACTGCCAATATTGGTAAGTGGCACAATTCAAAAATAAGCAGTAAAAATGCCGTTGCTGATAACAATAAAACTCGTGATTATCACGATAATCAGATCCCTGTAACGCCAAAAGAATATTCACCAGAACAACGTGGATTCAATTATTCCTACAGTTTTTACGCCTCTGGTGCTGCATTATGGGATTCACCCGCTATTTATCAAAATGGTAAAAATATTCCTGCACCGGGGTATTTAACGCATAACCTTACCAACGAAGCGTTGCAGTTTATAGAGCAAAGTGGTGATAAACCTTTCTTTATTAATCTTGCGTTTAGTGTGCCGCATATTCCATTAGAAGAAGCGTCACCTGCGAAATATATGGAACGTTTTAAAACAGGTAACGTTGAAGCGGATAAATATTTTGCTGCGATCAATGCTGCTGATGAAGGACTTGGGCAAATTGTTGATCTACTAAAGAAAAAAGGTGAGTTAGACAATACGTTAATTTTCTTCTTATCCGATAATGGCGCTGTACATGAGTCACCAATGCCAATGAATGGCATGGATCGTGGTTACAAAGGTCAGATGTATAACGGTGGCGTGCGTGTACCGTTTGTAGCTTATTGGCCGAAGCATATTCCAGCGGGGGGGACTAATGATACTTTGATTTCTGCGTTAGATATTCTGCCAACAGCGTTAAGTGCTGCGGGTATTGAAATTCCAGCAGATATGAATGTTGACGGTAAAAATATTTTGCCAGTACTTGAAGGTAAAACCAAGCAATCTCCGCACCAATATATTTACTGGGCAGGCCCTGGTGCGAAGCATTACAGCGAAGAAAATGATGCTTTTTGGCATGGTTACTGGAAATGGATCACCTATGAATCCAATGATATTCCGCAAAATCCAAATCTAGAAAAATTATCAAAAGGCTCATGGGCGATTCGTGATCAGGATTGGGCATTATATTTCTATGATGATGGCACGAATAAAGTGAAATTATTCAATGACAAGCTTGATCCTAGTGAATCAAAAGATCTTGCTCAGCAATATCCTCAAAAAGTGAAGCAAATGAAGCAAGCTTTTTATGAGTGGATTAAAGATAAACCAAAACCAGTTGCATGGGGACAAGATCGTTATCACGTGCTAACTGAATCAGCAAAAAGTTAATAACGAATCACTCTTTATCGCACCACGATCATGTTGAGATATTATCCACGTGGTAGTGGTGCGTTATTGTTCATGGAGAACAGACAATGATAAATGATGTTCAAACGACGGCCGCAGTAACTGAGTTAGATGTAGCGACAAAATCCCACCATATCGCACCACAAGCGTTATATACCGCCAAGAATATTAGCGCTACTGAACGACCCACCATTCCTTATGAACACCCGACCACTGCGATGTATTTGAAATTATTTAAACAGCGGTTGGTACGTTTAAAAATGAAAGCCTCAACGTATTCTATTAATGATGAGGCTGTGGCGGAATGTTTTGCTAAAGCTGATGTAAGCATTGAGAGTAAATGTGAATACTTAGTACGTTATGTCGCTGAAGCGTTTGAACATTATGCGGTATGGGATTATAGCCATGCCTATTATCCTGGCCGCCCAAGTCAGCAAAGTGCGCGCACTGATGCAATGGAAGGTACGAGTCGAGTATTACCAACCTTAGCGGCATGGGTAAGTCAGCATGGACCACAACCATTAGCGGGCTTAAATGGTAAGCCATTAGATATTGTCGCAATCTTACGTCGTGCTTTTTTAGCGGGAACCGACCCACAACACGCTGGCTATTGGGGTCAATTACACGATTATGACCAGCGTATTTGTGAAAGTGCTGATTTAGCATTGGCATTATGGCTCAGTCGTGAATATGTTTGGCAACAGATGACGACACAAGAACAAACTCAAATAATCACATGGTTTAAGCAAGTTAATCATTGTCAAACGGTTGATAATAATTGGCATTTATTTCCATTAACCGTGCAATTGGTGATTAAAGTATTAACCGGTGAAGATACAGTTGCTTACGATAAATATGAGCGAGTAAAAAAATTTCATGTCGGCGATGGTTGGTTCCGCGACGGCGCTAAAGGGAATTATGACTACTACAATGCGTGGGGATTTCATTATTCGTTATATTGGCTCGATCAAATAGATTCAAGTTTTGATGGTGATTTTATTCGTCAAACTTTAGCTGATTTTGTTAGTCAATATCGCTATTTATTTACTGCTGAAGGCTTACCTTTCTTTGGTCGAAGTGCTTGTTACCGTTTAGCCGCTGCCGCACCGCTTATTATGGCGGTAGATCAACATAGCGATGTCATTGCTACTGGTGAAGCGCAACGTGCCTTTGCGACGAGCCTAGAATATTTTATTAGTCATGGCGCGATGCAACATGGCGCACCAACCCAAGGGCTATTTGGAGATGATGGTCGTCTGGTCGATAACTACAGTGGGCCTGCAAGTAGTTTTTGGTCGTTGCGGGCACTGAATATAGCTTTATTTTGTGGTGATAGATGTGGTTTGTGGCAAGCACCACAACAGCCATTACCTGTTGAACAAGGTGATTTTAATTTTGCATTGCCAGCCATTAACGCTCAGGTGATAGGTGTTTTCGAAACGAAAGAGGTGGTAGTGATCTTTAAAAATGATTACACCATTGACCAAAATCCATTATCGCGTCGGTTAGAGTCGCAATCAGCGCGTCATTACTGGCTTGAAAATATACTTGGCCGAGCTGAAAGACCGAAGAATAACTTATTGCGTAAAGGTATTACTTGTTATTCATCCAAAATGTCGCATTTCTTTTGATTTCATTTGGTTACTTTTTTTCGATTTGAAAGTGTTTATGTGATTTAGATCTTTTTATTTGTCTTTGTTTTCGAATATTATCTAAAGCGAAAGTTAACGGAAGGTTTGAGGTTTTTTATGTTTTTGGTTTCTTCGCGTGAAATGCTGCTAAAAGCGCAGCTAGGCGGCTATGCCGTTCCTGCTTTTAATATTCATAATCTTGAGACAATTCAAGTTGTGCTTGAAACAGCTGCTGAGATGCGTTCTCCAGTTATTCTAGCTGGTACGCCTGGGACTTATTCTTACGCTGGTACTGATTACTTAGTGGGTATCTGTCTTAAAGCGGCAAATATTTACCAAACGCCGATTGCGTTACATATGGATCACCATGAGTCATTTAGTGATATTCGCACTAAAGTAGAAGCGGGCATTAAGTCTGCGATGATTGATGGTTCTCACCATAGCTTTGAAGGCAATATTGATATTACTCGTAAAGTGGTGCAGTTTTGCCATGGTTGGGATTGTTCAGTAGAAGCTGAATTAGGTCGTTTAGGTGGTCAAGAAGACGATCTTATTGTTGAAGATAAAGATGCACTTTATACCGATCCAGATGCTGCGGTTGAATTTATTAATGCAACAGGTATTGATTCATTAGCGATTGCAATCGGTACTGCACACGGAATGTATAAAGAGCAGCCGCGATTAGATTTTGATCGTCTAGGTATCATCCGTAGTAAAACAGATACACCGTTAGTATTACATGGTGCTTCTGGTGTGCCAGATGCTGATGTACGTCGTTGCATCGAATTGGGCATTACAAAAGTGAACGTTGCTACTGAACTTAAAATTGCTTTTGCTGATGCAGTGAAACAATACTTTATTGAAAACCCTGAAGCGAATGATCCGCGTCACTATATCATTCCGGGTAAAGCAGCAATGAAGAAAGTGATTCAAGATAAAATTCGTGTATGTGGTAGCGAAGGAAAAGCGTAATTAGCCACAGACTATGACCTCTCGCCAGGGATGACACAATGCAAGACCATTTCCCCCTGAAGCTAATCGCTTTATTTGGTATTGCATTTATAACTTTGAGTGATGATGTTTTTTGGCCATGATTGAGCTCCCATATCTCGCAATCATGGCCTTTTTTCTGACAACTAACAATGGCTTAGTAGGTGAAGAAAAATGACATTTCCAAATTCAGCAATAAAGCGCAACATCGCTATTTTGGGTGAGTGCATGATTGAGCTTAGTGGTGCTCCTTTTGCGACCCAGAATCAAAATTTTGGTGGTGATACGCTTAATACCGCCATCTATCTTTCTCGATTACTTCCTAAAATATCACCTAGTTATGTGACAGCATTAGGTGTCGACAATTACAGTAATGCCATGATTGACGCATGGCAGCATGAGGGAATTGATTGTCGGTTTGTGATGCGCGAAAACACTAAATTGCCAGGTATGTACGCCATTGAAATCGATCCTCAAGGTGAACGTAGTTTTCATTATTGGCGCAATGATTCAGCGGCGCGTTATATGTGCGAACATGCTCAGTTTTCACAAATTATGGCACAACTAAAAGCCTACGATTTGATCTATCTTTCAGGGATCTCTTTAGCTATTTTACCTGAGCACGGCAAAATTAAGCTGATTGAAGCATTGGCAAACTTGAAAGCTGCCGGTTGTAAAATTGCGGTTGATTCTAATTATCGACCTCGATTATGGAATGGCGTTACTCATGCAAAAACATGGCTGTCAGAACTGTATCGATTAGCGGATATTGCATTAGTGACTGCGGATGATGAAGATTTATTGCGTGATGAAGTCAATACGCCAGCACCAATGATTGCTGAGCGTTTGCACCGTTTAGGTGTGGAACAAGTGGTGGTGAAATTAGGCAGTAAAGGCGCAATGTGGTCACAAGCAGGTCAGCAAGGATTTATTGACGGGAATAAGATTAAACACGTTGTTGATACAACAGCCGCAGGGGATTCTTTTAATGCAGCCTATTTAGCCGCATGGGCCAAAGATTTACCAATGGCAGCATGTTGTCAGTGGGGGAATAATCTCGCGGCACAAGTTATTCAGCATCGAGGGGCGGTTATTCCTGAGCAATGTACCCAATATTTAACGGATTTAATGAGTAGTAATTATGATGACAAATGAATGGATTGATTGTTTGCGTGCATTACGCGTAATGCCTGTCATTCAAATTGACAATGCAGCGGATGCGGTACCTCTTGCTAAAGTGTTGGTGGATAATGGTTTGCCTGCTGCTGAAATTACATTTCGTACCGCAGCCGCTGCTGAGTCTATTCGCTTGATCCGTGCTGCTTATCCACAAATTGTGTTGTGTGCAGGGACGGTATTAACCGTTGAACAAGTCGATGCAGCTATGGCTGCCGGCGCTGATTTCGTGATTAGCCCTGGGTTTAATCCTACGACAGTGAAATATTGTTTAGCCAATAACATTAAAATGATCCCAGGCGTTAATAATCCCAGTTCGGTTGAGCAAGCATTAGAACTTGGTGTGAGTGCACTTAAGTTTTTTCCAGCAGAAGCCTCTGGTGGTATTAATATGCTCAAATCATTGGTTGGGCCTTACAGCCAGATCCAATTGATGCCAACAGGTGGAGTTACGCCGCTTAATTTGGGAGAGTATTTAGCAATTCCTCAAGTGATTGCTTGTGGTGGTACGTGGATAGCGCCAACAAGTGTTATCAATAATCATGACTGGGATGTTATTGCTGCTAATGTACGTGAAGTGCGAGCGATGATTGATCAGCTAGGTAGATAGGGAATCATTATGACGGATGTAAAACACGTTGCGGTACTTCTTGCTGATGGTTTTGAAGAAGGGGAAGCGGTCGTTTTTATCGACATTATGCGCCGTTTAGATATTAAAGTGGATGTGTTGTCTTGTATGGAAACCACCACACTTAATACTTACTTTGAAACTAAAATTAGTGCCGATTATCTTCTAGCGGATAAATTTGATAGCACTTATGATGCGGTGATGATGCCTGGTGGTCCGCAAGGCACTGATAATTTGTCAGCTAACGCTAATGTTATTGCTTTTTTAAAACGTCATATTGATGCTGATAAGTATATTTGTGCATTATGTTCTTCGGGTGCAAAAGTACTTGCAGCTCATCATTTATTACAAGGACGAACGTATACAACCGGTGATAAATTAGCTGAAAAATTTGATGACGGTGAGTTTGTTAAACAAAAAGTTGTCGTTGATGGGCAATTTATTACTGGACGTGGTTTAGGGGTTAGCTTTGAGTTTGCCTTTACCGTTGCACATTATCTATTAGCTGATAACCATCAAAAGGTTGATTGGCAAGCGAGCCATATCTATTTTGATCATTGGCCACTGAATAACAACTAATTATAACGCTAATGTTAACCAGTACTTAAAGCCTAGCTAATTGAATAGCTAGGCTTTTTTATTTAATAACAAATATTAAGTTATTAAATGATCTAATAAAGAAATTAACTGCCACAAGATACTGAAAATTTACCATCATTAGTACGGCTTAAAGTGATTTTTGTACTAGCGGATTGTTGTTCTTTAGGGAGGTAAACGGCACAGTGTGAAAAGTCTGGAACTGCGACTTTATCAATTGTTTTTAGTGCTGTTTTTTGACTATCAACATTATCCCCAGCGTAAACAGAAATACTATTAATTTGCGCAAGCATTGGCTTAGATTGAACAATATCTGCAGCATTAGCAAAATAAGACATACTACTAAGTGCCAATAAGAATAAATATTTTTTCATTATATACCTCATGATTAATTTAGAACTACGTGTTGGTTAACGAGTGCTAATGTAAACGTGAAGCACACCTAAAGCAACAAAAAATTATCGCTAAACGATAATTTTTTGTTGCTAATAAGATGTTATTTTTTGATTTATCCACATAAGGATATGATTATAAATAGAAATGTTTGCACAAGGATTTTAGTGCTAATTAATGATCCTGTAGTTGATGAATGATTTCAGTAGCAACAGCCAGTGCAGACGCTGGGTTTTGTCCTGTGATTAGATTTTTATCAACAACAACATAGCTCTGCCAATCGGCTCCTTTACTATAATGTGCACCTTGGCTTGTTAGCATATCTTCAAGTAAAAAAGGGACAACCTCGGTTAGCCCAACAGCGGCTTCTTCACTATCACTAAATCCGGTGACATTTTTACCTGTGATTAATGGGCTACCATCGGGATTTTTTGGGGCTTTCAACGCTGCGGGTCCATGGCAGACCAAGCCTGTCGGTTTATTGTTTTGATAACACCATTCAATGATCTTTTGTGATGCTATATCTTGTGATAAATCCCATAGTGGCCCATGACCGCCAGGATAAAATACTGCATCATAATCGGCAGGATTAATGGTAGACAGTAATAATGTATTGGCTAATTGTGTGACAGCATCAGGATCATTTTTAAAGCGAAGTACTGATTCAGTTTGCAGTTCAGGCGTGTCACTTTTTGGATCAACGGGTACTTGTTGACCGTTAGGAGAGGCGAGAGTAACGGTGTAGTTATTATCTTTAAAGGCGTAAAACGGAACTGTGAACTCATCTAGCCATAGCCCTGTTTTAGCGGTGGTTTCACCTAAATTTTGATGAGACGTTAATACAATTAAAATATTCATATTTATCCTTGAACTCCCGCTTAAATAAGTCGCGTTAATTGAACATAAATTAATATTACAATTAGTTATAGGCTCAAATAATAAGACGAACAAGTAGAATAGTTGTGTTTTTCTTCAATATTATATCTAAGTAATTATTAAAATAATGGCATGAGGGTTGGTATGGCTTAAGTGCTACTGAAGCTGAATTTTAAGCGGGGTGATATATAATTATGAATAAACAAAAAGGCCACCGAGGTGACCTTTTTACAAAGAAATTGCAGTCTAAAATTAGTCAGCCATTTCAGCATTGTGGTAAACGTTTTGCACGTCATCACAATCGTTTAGTGCGTCAAGGAATTTTTCAAACATTGCGATATCGTCACCAGCCAATTCAGTCATTGTCTGTGGCACGAAAGCAATTTCTTCAGAGTCAATAACAACGTCAGCCATTGTTGCAGCAAGTGCATTTTTAACTTTAAAGAATTCAGTGTGAGGAGCATAAATGGTAATTTCGCCATCTTCACAAGTGATGTCAGTAACGTCAACGTCTTCCATCATTAGATTTTCAAGAACAACTTCTTCGTCAGTACCTTTAAATTCAAATACTGCTTGGTGCTCAAACATGTGACCAACGGTACCTGGGCTACCGATTTTCGCATTGTTTTTAACAAATGCTTGACGAACGTCCATGAAAGTACGGTTGTTGTTATCTGTTAGACAGTCAACGATAACCATGCAGTTGCCTGGGCCAAAACCTTCGTAACGTGCAGTTGAGTAATCTTCACCGCCGCCGCCTTTCGCTTTATCAATTGCTTTATCGATAACGTGGCTTGGTACTTGATCCTTTTTCGCTTTTTCAATAAGACGGCGAAGTGCTAGGTTGCTATCTGGATCTGGACTACCGTTCTTAGCACAAACGTAGATTTCTTTACCGTACTTAGAGTAAACCTTGATCTTAGCGCCTTGGGTTTTTGCCATAGACAATTTGCGTACTTCGAACTTTCTTCCCATGAGGAATCACTCTCTTTTACTGTTTTAGACGGTCAATTATGCAAATATTTTACCAGCACCCCTTTATTCTGGCTAGTTAGATCTGTATTTATGCTGGCTAAAGTCGATTTTTTTATTTTTACGTTGAAATAATAAACCACCGTTAAAAAGAGTAATCATGAGTTTTATTTTTGGACTGAAAGATTTCAAATATGGGTTTATTTCTCGCAAGGTAATAAAATAAGTCAAATAAATCCTAATTTTTCTCATAATGTAAGAATAACACTTGTCGTCAGCAATATAATTAGTTACAAATAATCATCACACAAATTAGAGATAACCTACCTGTGACTCATTCACTCAGTGCTAATGAAAAATTGTTGCAAGTGCTTATTCATATAGCAGCATCAAATGTACCGCTGCAAGCACAACAACTCAGTACCGAAATGGAAATGCCAATAAGTAGCTTATATCGCTATTTGGCTCTGCTTCGTGATTGGAACCTAATTGAAGAAAATCATGGCCGTAATACTTATAGTGCAGGCCCAGCTGCATTACAACTTCAGCGTAATTTTGAAATGAATTCGCCATTACCAGATGGCGTAAGGCCAATTTTAAAACGTTTACAGCAGCAAACTGGCGAGATGTCAGCATACATGGTTGCAGTTGGATTTAATGCGCTATGTGTTGACAGTATTGATAGTCCATACGCGCTGCGTTGTAGTTATGAAAAAGGTCAAAGTCAGCCGCTGATTCGTGGCGCATATGCCAAAGTGATTCTGGCTTACTTACCATTGGCTCGCCAATTAACAATTTTAGAACATTACGATATTACTGAACAACAGCAGATCGATACTTGGATTGCTGAGTTAGATCTGATTAAACAAGATGGCTTCGCAATCAGTACTTCAGAAATTGATGTCGGTGTTTCCGGTGTTAGTGCGCCAGTATTTGTCGGTAATAAAGTGGTTGGTGCGGTCAGTGTCATGGCACCAGCAGAGCGAATTAATAGCCGCAAAAATAAAATTGTAATGTGTGTATTGCAAGCAGCAAGAGCGTTACCACCGCAACACTAGTGTGTGTTGTTTGTGAAAGATAGGGAAGATAGGCGTATGTTAGTTGATCAATTAAAAAAGTTATTTAAAAATGAGCCACAAAAACCGATGTTATACCATCGTAAACATACGCTCATCAGCCCTTATACTCAACAATGTCAGCCTGGAATTATGCTGGTTGGGGTGATCTCTGATCTTAGTCTTGATTGGGGCCGTGGTTTACAAGGGGCTAAAGAAGGCCCTGCGAGTATTCGACGCATACTTCCGCGTACACATTCACAAACAAAATTGCCTTTTTATGATGCTGGTGATATTGAACAAACAATTGATGATCAGAGTTTTGTTGCTGTAAGCCAAAGACAGCATCAATTGTTGTTGCGTAGCTTACGCGATGGTCACTTTCCTGTCGTCCTTGGCGGCGGACATGAAATATCAATTGCCAGTTATCAAGCATTGTCTGATTTTAGTGCTGAGTCACTATCCGCATCAGCAGTGGCAGATCAGCAACGAATGCTAGCGTCTCCTCGTGTAGGGGTCATTAATTTTGATGCCCATTTTGAGCTTAGGCCGTCATTATCATTAAGAGCGGGTTCTGCATTTCATACTGCGTGGTGTTATAGCAAAGAACAGCAACGTAGTTTTGATTTTCTTGGTTTAGGTATTTGCGATCACGCTAATTCACAAGCAATGTTTAAATTGGCAGAGGAACTAGGTTGTCAGTGGTTACTTGATAATCAAATGACGACTCGCAATAAAAAACATATTCAGGCACAACTTGATAACTTTATTGAGCAAGTGGATTGTATTCAGCTGAGTATTGATCTGGACGTTTTTTCATCGTCTATTGCGCCTGGTGCTAATATGACGCGTATGCATGGTGTGAGTTTATCAATGGTTGAGTGGGCGATTAAGCATATTATGGCAAGTGGCAAAGTCAAGATTGTCGATATTGCTGAGTTGAACCCTGAATATGATTACGATAACCAGACGGCGAAATTAGCAACTAAGCTAATTCAAACGATAGTTCATTTTGTATAAAGCTTATTTATAAATAGATAACAATATGAAAATGCTAATTTTATAATCAGAAAGATTGTTTTTTGATACTTCTAGTTAGTAATTAAGATTAAATTAGCTAATATGATTTTTTTTGACAAAAAAGGCTTTACAGCCACCGTGATGATAGGTATTATTCGCGCCATTGGAGAGATGGCTGAGTGGTTGAAAGCACCGGTCTTGAAAACCGGCATACGTTTATAGCGTATCTAGGGTTCAAATCCCTATCTCTCCGCCAAATTCTAGAAATTTGATTTAATCGAGTTTCATACAGAATTGGAGCGGTAGTTCAGTTGGTTAGAATACCGGCCTGTCACGCCGGGGGTCGCGGGTTCGAGTCCCGTCCGCTCCGCCAACACAACGAAGCCTCGTCAGAAATGACGGGGCTTTTTTGCATTTGTAATTTTTAAAGATAAGCGTTTTAGAGACAATAAAGGCTTGTTGAAATAGCGGTTAGGTCTGTCATGCCGAGGGTCGCGCTGATTTTCGGAATGGCAAGTCCCGTCCGCTCCGCCAACACAACGAAGCCTCGTCAGAAATGACGGGGCTTTTTTGCATTTGTAATTTTTAAAGATAAGCGTTTTAGAGACAATAAAGGCTTGTTGAAATAGCGGTTAGGTCTGTCACGCCGAGGGTCGCGCTGATTTTCGGAATGGCAAGTCCCGTCCGCTTCACTACACAACGAAGCCTCGTCAGCAATGTGAGGCTTTTTTGTGTCTATTTGAATGGCTATTTTTACAAATAATAACACAGGTTATTATCCGTCATCTCGGAAGAGAGGTACGAACTATCCGTGATCTATTCATCACGTGTTTGAGCATACGTTAAAACCCTAATAAAACAGTCACTCTACGATACGTGGAAAGTAGATTCCCTATCGCCGCTCGTAACCTCGCTGTCGAGAATGACGCAAGGTTAGTTACTCGCGAATCAAACAACTACTTATTAATCGCTAAATATGCTCCGGCTGCAATCATAATTCCACCTGCAGTTTGGTTTAAACGCTGTTGTGCAGCTGGCGTTTTAATGACTTTCGCTAATCGTGAAGCGCCATAAGCAACTAACATAATCGCAGACATCAATGCGATTGAAGATAATGCTGATACCAATATGATATCGCTACGGTTTAAGCGAGTTAAATCAATAAATGTCGGTAAGAATGAAACATAGAACAAAATAACTTTAGGGTTAGAAGCGGAAATAAAAAAACCATGGCTAAAACTCGCTAAAGGTGTTTGTTGTGGTTGTTGGTCATTTTGGGGGTGTTGACCTTTAGATAACGACGTAAACATTTTATAACCAAGATAAATTAAGTATCCGGCACCGAGATAACGAATAATTAAGAACACTTCAGACCAATTATCAGCAATCGTTGCTAATCCAAAGCAGGCTAGTTGTAAGTAGAGTAGATCGCTACAAACCATGCCTAATGCCATCATTACACATTTTCGAGGCCCCTCAACCATGGCTTTAGCTAAAATGGCAAATACGCCGGGACCTGGTGTTATTGCAAAAATGAAAATAGCAGCAAAAAATGCGATAGCAGCTTCAAATGACACTTTGTTGTCCTATATGTATAAATTTTGCGAATGCTATCATGATGGAGCTGTTTTATGCTCTAAATTTTGCATATGAAGTGGTGTTATTTTCTAAATGGATTAGGTTTATTAAATTTCTATCTTCTACTACAGAGTTAATGTTCGCTGAATTGAGATGGGAAGGGTGGTCTTATTTAGTTCGGCTTTAGCACTCAAAGCATAGTGTTTTGGTTTATTAATCACCAAACAGTATATAAGGGATGGTTTTTTGCGACGTTTAGTTTCAGAATGTCGGGTTTATAGCATTGGTAAACGCTAGAAGAACCGAAGTGGGTTCTTTTATCTGTAAACCTTGAGAGGGAAAGATTCTTGGATAAGCCCCAAATTATATGTGTAGAAGGTAATATCGGTGCCGGTAAATCGACATTACTCCCTCAACTAGCGGCAGCACTAAACGCGACAGCTATTTTAGAGCCTGTAGATTCAGATCCTGAATTTCAACATTTATTAGGTGAATTTACGCGCGACCCTTTTAACGTTACTGCGCGCAGCAATTTTCAATGTTATATCACAGCACAACGAGCTGAGTTGCTGAATAATTTAGATCCAAAAGGGGTCTATATTATTGAGCGTTCTTTGCTGAGTGATTTGGTCTTTACCCATGCTTGCATTGCTAATTACAACAGCACTGCTGAAGATATTGCTCAACATATGGCATGTTATCAGCACTTGATTAGCCAAATTAATCAATATCCGACCATTGATTATTGTATTTACTTAAAGACGGATCCTGAAGTGGCTTATAGCCGCATGCGTCAGCGTGGGCGCGCAGAAGAAATGGGATTAGAGCTTGGATATATTAGTGATATTGATGCGTTTCATGACGCAGTATTACCACAAGCGTGCCGTAAGATGGGTACAAGGTTAATTCGTATTGATTGGAATATACCACGTACGATTACAGATTTAGTGCCCCAACTTAATGCCGCTGGTTTAGTTATCAACTAATTTTACGGGTTTTATTGTGAAAATAGAGAGGCTACAGTTAATGGTTAACTGTAGCCTTTTTTATTGTTAGCTTTTTAGCATCTGCCAATATTTTTGGTAAATATTAACGGCTTGACCAACATCATCCGTGAATTCGCCATTATTGACTTGCTCGTCAGTTGGGAAAATCATTGGATCATTTTGTAATTCAGTTGGTAAAAATTGCTTTGCTTGTTTATTCGGTGCCGGGAAGCCAAGTTCTTCGACAATTTTTGCCTGGTTTTCTGGACGCATAAAGAAGTCGATAAATTTGAATGCGAGATCTTTATGTTCACTGCCTTTAGGGACGATAAAATTATCCATCCATAAAATAGCGCCCTCTGTTGGGTAGACAAACTTAAGCTCTGGCATTTCTTGTTTTGCCATAAAAGCGTTACCGTTCCATTGCATACCGACCATAGCTTCCCCTGTAACATAAGGGACATGCGGCGCATCAGAATTATAAACGACAACGTTTGAACGTAGCTGACGTAACTTCTCGTAGGCTTGTTTTATCTCAGCTTCATTAGTGCTGTTAATGCTGTGGCCTTGAGCTCGTAGTGCCATACCAAATACATCTCGAACATCATCAAGTAACATTACTTGTTGTTCAAAATTTTTGTTCCATAGATCTTTCCAGCTAGTTACCTGATCTTGAGTGATCACTTCAGCATTGTAACTAATCCCAGTCACACCCCATACATAAGGTAAAGAGTAATCATTATTAGGATCGAAAGGCTGCTTCATTAAGCCAGGATAGATGTCAGTTAAGTGATGCATTTTGCTTTTATCTATCTTTGCAAGCATGCCTTCACGAGCCATTTTTTCAATAAAATACGTAGAAGCAAATGCGACATCATAACCCTTGCTATCGAGTAGCTTAAGTTTGGTGTACATCGATTCGTTATTATCAAAAGTAGAGTAGTTAACAGTGACATCATATTCTTTTTCAAAGGCTTTGATTACATCTGTTGGCATATACTCAGCCCAGTTGTAAACGTTAAGCACATCATTTGCTGCCGAAACATTAAATGCTGAAAGTGCGAATGCTAGTGTGGTCACCCCTTTAAATATCTTTTTCATATTGTTTATCCCTAATTGACCAGGTAAGTCAGATCTGAGCGCGGATATTAGAGTTAACTACCTAAGTGTCAAAAACTATCAAGCTAAACTATGAGCCAAATCACAGTAATAAATTACTTGTGAAGGCATAAGAGTCGTGACATCATCCGCGCGATTTTTAACCTGTACTTTTTTGTGGGCAATTGGAATGTCAATCAGCAGTCAATATATCGATAGTTACTACCAAGCAACCGTTAATGCGTTACCAGAACAGCCATTACTTGATCAGGCGATTGAAGCTGATGTATGTATCATTGGTGGCGGTATGACGGGGTTAAATGCCGCGATTGAATTACGTCAAAAAGGATTCTCCGTTGTGGTACTTGAATCACAACGTTTAGCATGGGGAGGATCTGGGCGTAATGGTGGTCAGTGTTTAGTGGGTTATTGCTTAGGGTTACGTGAAGTTGATGAAACATACGGGCCAGAGTGGGGCAAACAGCTATGGGATTTATCTTGTGAAGCGGTTGATATTGCTCGTGATCGGATTGAAAAATTTAATATTGATTGTGATTTTCAACAAGGTTATATCGAACTAGCGTTGAAGAAAAGCCAAGAAACAGAACTAAAATCTTGGTATGACTTAAAACAGGGTCGTTATGATTATCCAAGTGCGAGCTGGTGGGATAAAGATAAAGTAAATCAAGTTGCACATACTGAGCGCTATTTAGGTGGGCTTTATGATTCAAATAGTGCTCATATGCACCCATTGAATTACACCTTAGGTTTAGCACAAGCAGCATTAAGTTTAGGTGCGACTATTTTTGAGAATACGCCTGCAGTAAAACTTGATAAGGGTAACCCACATATTATCCATACTCCTAAAGGTCAGGTTAAAGCTAAACAAGTTTTATTAGCTTGTAATGCGTATCTTGATGGATTACATCGCAAAGCTCAAAGTGTTGTGTTGCCTGTAGCGTCATATATTGGTGTCACTGAGCAACTTGGCGATCGTCAACCGATCAGTAATATGATGGCGATGTCAGATTTGAATAATAGTCTTGATTATTATCGTCCAACACCAGACGGTCGTATTTTGTTTGGTGGTGTTAATCACCCATTCAATGGTGAATATAGTGATTCAAGTGAGCGTTTACGTCAGCGAATGATTACTGTCTTCCCTCAGCTTGCTGATGTAAAAATGGAATACCATTGGGGCGGGTTATTTGCAGTAACACGTTCATATATGCCACAAATTGATCATTTAGGTAATGATATTTATGTTGCGCACGGTTATACCGGTCATGGTGTCGGACTGACTAATATCGCGGGTAAAGTTGTTGCTGAGGCAATGGCTGGTACTGCTGAACGTTTTGATGTGTTTGCTAAAATTAAACATGGTTGGATTCCAACGCCAGAAATTTTGCGTAAGCCTGCATTAGCAATGGCTATCTGGAAAGCACGGTTAGAAGATACATTAACCAAATAATGAAGATTTATTTGCAATAAAATATAAAAAAGTAAATTTATTTGCTATCTTAGATGGGTTAATAGTGAATTATTTGCTTATTTAAACCAATCAGAGAGAGCATTATGATCGAGCGCCAAGAAACGAAACCCCGTATGAGTCGTGTTGTAAAGCACAATGGTACTATTTACCTTTGTGGTCAAGTTTGTGCCGATGCAACTAAAGACATTACAGAGCAGACACAAACCATGCTTGATAAAGTTGACGTACTGCTTGCACAAGCGGGCAGTGATAAAGAACACATGCTATCTGCAACTATTTATATTAAAGATATGAGTATGTTTGCTGAAATGAATGCCGTGTGGGATAACTGGGTGCCAGCGGGTCATGCACCAGCACGTGCGTGTGTTGAAGCTAGTATGGCACGTGATACTCTATTGGTTGAAATTTCTGTGATTGCTGCTGAAAAATAAACTAAACACTTATTGGTAATTATTAAAGGTCGACAAGTTGTTGGCCTTTTTTATATTTAAATAAACCACAAATTAACACGATAGTGTAAAAATTAAGCGGTTGATATTTTTAGTTAAAATTTAGCTTTACACATTAAGCTAACCTCGCTATTATGCGCGGCATTGGAGAGATGGCTGAGTGGTTGAAAGCACCGGTCTTGAAAACCGGCATACGTTTATAGCGTATCTAGGGTTCAAATCCCTATCTCTCCGCCAAATTCTAGAAATTTGATTTAATCGAGTTTCACACAGAATTGGAGCGGTAGTTCAGTTGGTTAGAATACCGGCCTGTCACGCCGGGGGTCGCGGGTTCGAGTCCCGTCCGCTCCGCCAACACAACGAAGCCTCGTCAGAAATGACGGGGCTTTTTTGCAT
>NZ_PYON01000016.1 GCF_003026355.1 Photobacterium kishitanii
TCTTCAATTAAAGTTTTGTTGGTCTTTCGACCGGCTCAATAAATACTGACTTTAAATACCGTAGTAAATTAAAGCTTTTTATCATTTAAAAAATGATAATTAAATAACTGTGCCAAAATAACTTGCGTCATTTTGTTTTGGTCACTCAGTTTATTGATAAATCTTTCGACTTAACTATTCAGTGAGTGCCCACACAGATTGCATGGTCAAATTGTTAAAGAACATTGACTCAACACTACGTGCTGGTCAGGGATGCGTATAATACGCAAACTTAACTTAAAGTCAAGAAGAAATTTTATTTTCTAAAACATCTTGTTGACTCTCTTTTCGCCATAACAGCTAAAGAAGAACACTTCTTAAAAGCAATCACCTTGATATTCATCGAATTACAAGTTTATCATTAAATGGAAGCTAAACATCAAAAGTTTGAACTTGATCGGCTGTTGAACCGTATTCCCTTTCGATGGAGCCGCATTATAGAGACTTTGATCACTCTGACAAGCCTTTTTAAAAAAAAAGAATGTAATTGCCGATTATTTCATCTAATGTGAACAATGTGACTGTAATAAGCACATGCGAGTAAATTTAAGCTCAATTATTATTAATTACAGGTCATTAAAATTGGCATCATTGTAAGCTTGATGTTAAAACACCAACTTAATGCATTCTTCTCTTTCCCTTTTGAGATGTACTTTAAATATGAAATCAAATAACCAAACCACAATAACCGTGATTGCTATCGCTATCATTGGCGCCTTAATCTTTAGTATATTCAGTAGTACTCCACCAGCCATAAGCTTTGCGCTAGGTGCAATGCTAACTGGACTGGCGTTACGATTTATGCAAGAAAGTAAACATACCATCCTCGATGAATCAGATCCTTCTCAGAGCAGCAAAACCCTTTATGTTGGTAACCTTCCTTATCGTGCAAATGAGAGTGACGTAAAAAACCTTTTTGCTGAGCATGGCGATGTTTTCGCTGTACGTTTAATGAAAGACAAACGTACTGGTAAACGCAGAGGCTTTGGCTTTGTGGTTATGAGTAGTCAAGATGCAGAGCATGCTATTGATCAACTTAATAACCATGAATACGGTCAACGTACACTAAAAGTACGTGAAGCCAATGAGCCTAAAAATGCGGATAGTTTAGATCTTGAATAGCATCTAACTGCATTTCATTTAAACTTTTATTCAGCGCCGCAGCATCATATGTTGCGGCGCTGCTGTATGTGACATTCTTTATCGTATTCGTTGAGCTAAAAACGTCTGTTGGCAACTCTAATAATAATGCTACTCGTCTAGCAATCGCTTTACCTGAATCAACCACATTGACAGAATGCTTTAGTACCGCCTGAATTTCTTTTTTTATCAACGGGAAATGGGTACAACCTAATACAATACTATCAATTGTGCCTTGCCAAGGTTCTAATATTCGTGACAATTCATCCATATCAATAGGCTTACCACGTAGTTTTTGTTCTGTCATCTCAACCAATCGCGTTGAACCTATCATTTTAACCTCACACCCATTAGCAAATTGCTGCACTAATTGATGAGTATAAGCTCGATTAACCGTCGCCGGTGTTGCAAGTAAACCAATTGATTTAGTTTGGCTGACTAAAGCGGCAGGTTTTATCGCAGGAACAACCCCCACCACTGGTATTGCTAATTGCTGGCGTAACGAAGGCAAGACAATTGTACTCGCGGTATTACATGCTATGACGACTAAATCAGCCTTATATTGATTAGCTAATAACGCCACAATATGATTGGTGCGCTTAATTAATGTTACGTCGTCTAATTCACCGTAGGGAAAAGCCGCATTATCGAAAGCATAGATGAACTGCACTTGAGGTAGTAAAGCATGGATCTCTTGATAAACAGATAAACCGCCCACCCCAGAATCAAAAATGACAATTTTTTTCACTACCACTTACCTTGATTACGACATCGAGCCGTTATGATACTGCGATATCAGCATCAGGCAAAGATTCTGTCTCTTCCAATGTATAGCGTTGATAACAAAATCGAGACTCTATTTCGTGCGTTAGCCAAGTTAAGTTCAGAGGCTGTTGATAAAAAGGGGCATCAACAACTAAAGTATGAAACTCACCATTTTCACCACAAAGATCTACCGTGGTTGGTAATTCACTTAATAACTGATGATTAAACCAACGCCCACAAAAATCAATCTTCAACTGAGTACTATCAATGGTGATCAATTTGGTTTTAATACCACATTCAATAATTTCATTGGCTAATTGAGCACTGGGTTGTCCTAGCAATGGAAAAATACATTCCCAGCCAGCAGGTTCAATATATTGACGTCGGTAATCGCTAATGCCATTACAAAACAAATCACCAAAAGCGACAGCATTAAACTGTAACCCACAATTTTTTAGTCCATCAATAATCGTCTGTCGATAAACACCGTTCTCAGGAAATACTTCCGGCAATTCAATAAGCACTAATGGTAAACCAATCAGCTGAGCTTGCTGTTTGACAACCGCAATTGGAGTCGCTTGAAAGGGAACATCATTATTTACATGGGTGGTGAACAGTCCAACCACATCATAATCAGGATCATTTAATAGCCGCCATAAGGTTAACGCTGAATCTTTACCTGATGACCAACTGATCATTACTTTTGTTTTCATCTACATCACCATAAAAAAGACCGCTCGATGGCGGTCTTTATCTATACATAATCAAACATTAGAACTGGTAATTAATACTGGTGTAGAACGTTCGGCCAGGCATTGCATAACCAGCGGCTGTTTCATAATCTTCATTCAGCAAATTAGCCACTCTCCCTTTTAGCGCAAGCTTAGGCTGCAGCCAATATGTTAATGCAAGATCCCATGTATCATAAGCTGGTAATTCCACATCAAAATCTGGACGTTTACCGTGGTACTGATAAGTCACAGCAGTATCAAGATCGCCATAACTCGCGGTACCAACCCATTTAAATGAAAACTTTTCACGACGTATCAGCTGTTGGCCTTTGCTGTCTCGAGGATCTTTAAAATCAAAGTTTAGCTGATGGCTAATAATACCAGTATCAAAGTCAGCTTCGACTTCAACACCTTTGATTTTACTTTCACCGGCAACATTTTCATAAGAAGGAGCACCGCCAGTATAATTAATCAAATCATCAATACGCATTTGATATGCAGTTACTGCCAAACTACCAATGTCGTAATCAGCATGTAAGGAAACATCAATATTTTTTGATGTTTCCGGGTTTAAATTAGGATTACCTGTTGACCAAGCACTTTTCACATAAAGTTGATAAAGGTTTGGCGCTTTAAATGCAGTGCCATATGAGCCACGTAGTTGAATATTGTCATTTAAATACCAACCACCAGCAATATTATAAGTCGAATGGGTACCATACTGCTGATTATCATCAAGACGGACACTGGTTTCGATACTAACAGGCGAGTAATCCCATAACCCAATTGCGTAATAACCAGTATTATCACGCTCTTTATTACCAGCAAAACCGGTTAAATCATTCCATTGCTCTTGACGCCAATCAATACCACCACTTACTGATAATGTAGATAATAATTGATATTGGTTATGCCATTGAACATTACGCTGGTGATATTGATCCTGACGATTTATAACATTCGTTTTATCAATACGATCAAGATTATCTTGCTTTTGGTAATCAAAAATCACCGATGACTTATAACTATCCTGAGCATATTTTAAACCTGCCGAATAATCATTAAATTCCGTTTCTGCTCTTACGTATTGATGTCCCGAATAGATACTTGAGCCATCATATTGATAATGGTTTTTATACCAACGGGTTGCAACATAACCTGAAACCTGATCACTAAATTGGTGATGCAGTGCTAACGAAGCATTACGGCTATCAAAGCCATGTTTATCGCCATCATTCAACCCTGGCTGAGGGTGGACATTATAGCCTTTGTCATTTTCATAACCGGCAGCTAATTGTAATACCGTTTTATCACCAATCTTATAAGCACCTGAAGCATTAGCCTCTTGGTAGTTATGACTCCCAATGCCTAAATCTAACTTCGTTTTTGATGGCGTGTCAGTACCAGTAAGAGTGATGATATTAATCACACCACCGATTGCTTCTGAGCCATAAATCGCAGCACGCGCGCCACGGGTAAATTCAATCCGCTCAACTTGAGTTAATGGAATTTGATTAAAATCAACATTACCCGCAACTGAACGAGCCATGCGAATACCATCGACCAAAACTAAAACTTGATCTGAGTTAGCGCCGCGCACAAAAATACTTGAGCTTTGACCTCGACCACCATTTTGAGTGATCTGCACCCCTGGTAATAAGCTCAACACTTCAGTTAATGTTTTAGCCTGAACATTATCAATATCTTGACGAGTAACTACATTAAAAGGCGCAAGCACAGATGTAATTGGCTGCTCAAAACGGTTAGCAGTTACCACCATCACATCGTCAGACGTTGTATCAGCAGCAGATGAAGCAAAAGAAGGGAGACACAACGACGCTATCGTCGCTGCTAAAAGGGATTTTTTCATTACAATTTCCTAAGTCGCGTTAATATCAAGCAATATTGCTTGTCTGCTGGTTGGTATTCGGACTTAAGAGCATGACCATCTGGTCGCCTAGGCAACAACTTCCCATTGTCACTATACTAAATCATGGCTTGATTATTCGTAGGGAGTATCAACAGTGTTTGGATTACATCCATGTGCGTTCGTTCTCTATTACCGCTGCGCGTCAGTTACGGATTCTCACCGTATTCCCGAGCCTTCCAAGGCTTAACCAGCACAGCGCGAATGCTAGTGATGTATCGCTTTTATGTCTAGTTTTGTTTGTTATTAGTTATAAAAATTTAGGGACTCGAAGATTTTAATTTGCCCCAACACTGGACATCAGTGCGCAATACAATAAAATCTGCGGTCTTATTTTGAGCAGTCGAGGCATACACTATGACATCCACCGTCCTTAATACCGCTGACTACCAGCCACAGTTGGATGAAAAAGCAGCGCGTATTCAAGATCTACTTAGCGATTTTGAAACGCCTGAATTGGAGGTGTTTGCCTCTCCTGCAGAGCATTACCGTATGCGTGCAGAGTTTCGTGTTTGGCACGAAGGCGAAGAGCTGTATTACATCATGTTCAATCAACACACCCGTGAGAAATACCGTGTTGATCAGTTCCCTGCGGCAAGCCGTTTAATTAACGATTTAATGCCAATGCTGCTTGAGGCAATTAAGCCGATAAAAGCCCTTCGTCACAAATTATTTCAAGTCGATTTTTTATCGACCTTAAGCGGTGAAATTCTGGTTTCAATGCTTTACCACCGCCAGTTAGATGACGAATGGACTGTCGCGGCGAAAAAACTAAAGCAACGCTTAAACGACGAAGGATTTAAGTTAAATCTGATTGGTCGTGCGCGTAAGATGAAAATCGTGTTAGATCAAGACTATGTCATTGAGCAGCTAAACGTTCACGATAAGACGCTAACGTACAAACAAGTTGAAAATAGCTTTACCCAACCTAATGGTGAAGTTGCCCAGAAAATGTTGGAATGGGCCGTTGATTGTACTCAAGATAGCGCGGGGGATTTACTGGAGCTGTATTGTGGCAATGGTAACTTCTCATTAGCGCTAGCACCGAACTTTGAACGCGTATTAGCAACTGAACTAGCAAAACCTTCAGTTGATTCGGCTCAATACAATATCGCGGTAAATAACATTGAAAACGTACAAATCATTCGTATGTCAGCGGAAGATTTTACTGATGCAATGGCAGGTAAACGTGAGTTCCGCCGCCTAAAAGATCAAAATGTCGATCTACAAAGTTATAATTGCAATACTATTTTTGTCGATCCACCACGTTCAGGCATGGATGACGGTACCTGTCGTATGGTGCAAGGCTACGATAATATCATGTACATCTCATGTAACCCTGAGACGTTACGCGATAATCTAGCAATCTTAACTGAGACCCACAATATTACTCGATTTGCGTTATTTGATCAGTTTCCTTACACCCACCATATGGAAGCAGGTGTATTGCTAGAACGCAAATAACCTTAAATACCAATTAGCTGAATACAAAAAAGGCGCTATCAGCGCCTTTTTCATTTTAATCACAAGCTAATATAACTTAAGCTGCTTTTTTCTCTTTCTTATCCATTACACCCATTTTGTATGACACCCAAAATAGCAATGCCAGTGTAATCATTAATGGAATGAAATTTGAACCCATATCAGGGTGTTCAGCACGCAGTAATGCCGCATAACCAAAGACACCGACGAAGAAACATGCGCTAGCAAGCGCCGGAACGCCCTCTGCCATAGGTTTACGCATATATTCTTGATATAAGCAGTACAATGCCATGGCAAAGGCCAAGACAGGGAAAATAGAGAATGTTACATAGCTTGAGAACAATACAGCTAGAGTGCCGTAACCACATAAACCTGCCAGTGCAGATAAAATCAGTGTTTTACGCTCTGCTTTAATTTGTTGCTTTTCCATATATACTTCACCAAAATCAAAATAAGATTATAGTTTCTGCCTGAGCTCTCGACGCTCACGCTCTTTACGGTACCAATAGGCACCTTTTGCAATCATTCTAAGTTGCATAATCAGTCTTTCTGCATGCTCAGCGCGAGCATGACAATCAAGATCAAGTGCCTCTGCACCCGAACTAAAGACCAATGTCACTGACGCTTCGGCTTGAGTATATGCTTCCTCATGAGTTACCCCAGTTTTAGCTTCAAGATACTCAGCTAGTTCAGCCACAAAATGTTGTATTTCTCGTACAACCGCAGCTCGAAAAGCTGTTGATGTACCAGAGCGCTCACGAAGCAGTAAGCGGAATACGTTAGGACTACTTTCGATAAATTCCATAAAAGTCTCTACCGAGGTACGGATCACGCTGCCTTCTGTAGCAATACGTTGTCGAGCTTGACGCATTAACTGACGAAGAATTAATCCTCCCTCATCAACCATGGTTAACCCTAACTCATCCATATCTTTAAAATGACGATAAAATGACGTTGGAGCAATACCTGCTTCACGCGCAACTTCGCGTAGACTTAAATTAGAAAAACTTCGCTCGGCACTTAATTGGCTAAAAGCGGCATCAATTAATGAACGCCGAGTTTTTTCTTTTTGCTGAGCCCTAATCCCCATGAATTATCTGCTTCTCTGTGATTTTATTACAATGATACTCTGTTTACACAGTAACATCCGCGTCATTGCAACGACGCAATACACTCCCATAGTAAAGGTAGAGCGCGACTGACGCAAAGCCAGATTCATATCATTTTGCATTTTATATCATAAAGTGTGGCGCCTGTTTAATAACCGATCAGGATCTATAACGTTTGATTAATAATAAAAACTTCGTGATCGAGTTCGAGCTCTGACCATGCAGCCATTCATCCTTATCAGCCAAACAGTTACCATAGTGATAATTTACTCAGCGATAACACGATCAAGGAATGAGCCGATGTCTAATAACCAACCCACCCCGAAAAATAATTTTGATGTCATTATTATTGGTAGCGGTCCAGGTGGTGAAGGTGCTGCTATGGGGCTCACCAAAGCCGGCTTTAAGGTCGCGATCATTGAACGTGAAAATAGTGTCGGTGGCGGCTGTACGCATTGGGGGACTATCCCATCTAAATCATTACGCCATGCGGTAAGTAGGATTATCGAATTCAATCAAAACCCACTTTATTGCAATGATACTTCAACCCTGCACCGTACTTTTAGTCAGATCCTCCACCATGCAGCAGAAGTGGTCAGTAAACAAACTCGTATGCGCCAAGGGTTTTATGATCGTAATCACTGCCAAATTATTCATGGTGAGGCCAAATTCGTTGATCACCATACCGTTAGCGTTACCAGTAGTGATGGCAGTATTGACCATTTTAGTGCTGAGCGGTTTATCATCGCCACGGGTTCTCGTCCATACCAACCCGCAGAGGTTGATTTTAATCATAGCCGTGTTTATGACAGCGATTCAATTTTACAATTAGCCCATGATCCGCGCCATATTCTGATTTACGGCGCGGGGGTGATTGGCTGTGAATATGCGTCTATTTTTCGCGGCTTAGGCGTAAAGGTCGATCTCATCAACACTCGCCAACGGTTATTAGAGTTTCTTGATAATGAAATGTCGGATTCACTGTCTTATCACCTGAGTAATACTGGCACCATGATCCGTAATGATGAAGTTTTTGAAACTATTGAAGGTACTGATGATGGGGTTATTCTGCACTTAAAGTCAGGCAAGAAAATGCGGGCTGATTGTTTACTGTATGCCAATGGCCGTACTGGTAATACCGATAAACTGGGATTGGAGCATGTCGGGTTAGACGCCGATTCACGAGGGCAATTACAAGTGAATAGTAACTATCAAACGGTAGTTGAACATATCTATGCGGTTGGGGATGTGATTGGCTACCCGAGCCTTGCTAGTGCCGCTTATGATCAAGGACGCTTTGTCGCCCAAGCTATCAGTACAGGTAAAGCACAAGGACAATTAATCGCCAATATTCCCACAGGCATTTATACCTTGCCTGAGATCAGTTCTGTCGGCCAAACCGAGCAGCAATTAACCGCGGCAAAAATACCTTATGAAGTAGGTCGATCGCAGTTCAAACATTTAGCTAGAGCTCAAATTGCAGGAACAGAAGTCGGCAGCCTTAAAATATTATTTCATCGTGAAACTAAACAAATTCTCGGTATTCACTGCTTTGGTGAACGTGCCGCTGAAATTATTCACATCGGCCAAGCTATTATGGAACAAAAAGGGGAAGGTAATACGATTGAGTATTTTGCTAACACGACCTTTAATTACCCAACAATGGCGGAAGCATTTCGCGTCGCGGCACTAAACGGCCTTAATCGTTTATTCTAACGCCTGAAGATACCCACATCAAAAACGGAGCGACTATGGCTCCGTTATCGTTTTTAGTTATTCATTAAAACGTTATTCGGCAGTCATTAAGCGATCATCGGCGGTTAAAATTGATGTCCACGGTAATTGTTCATCGCCTAACACAATAAAATTTGGATTTTCTAAAGTCTGGCGTAAGTTATACGACAACGGCGTAATATGAGTATTAAAAATTCGCCCGCCCGCTTCTTCAACAATACATTGCGTTGCCGCAGTATCCCACTCTCCCGTTGGCCCTAACCGTAAATAACAATCCGCGCCACCTTCAGCAACTAAACATGCCTTAAGAGACGCAGAGCCAAGTTCAATTAAGTCATATTGATATTGACTATCAAATCGCGCTTTAGTGGTATTAATGTTCTGGCGACGGCTAATCGCAATCGTCAACGCACGTAATGGAGAGTGGTGCTTATTGGTTGAAATAACGCAAGTTTCACCATCGGCAGTTATTTTATGTGCCCCTTGTCCTTGAGCAGCATAATAAGTAACACCAGAAACTGGCGCATACACGACCCCGATGACTGGCTTATTATTTTCAATCAATGCAATAATAGTCGCAAAATCACCACTGCCAGCAATAAACTCTTGAGTACCATCAAGAGGATCAATCAACCAATAGCATGGCCACTGACTACGCTCAGTTAACGAAATATTGGCGTCTTCTTCAGATAAAACAGGAATATCTGGCGTTAACAGTGATAACTGCTCAACAACTAATTGATTGGCCGCTAAATCAGCACTGGTGACAGGAGTATTGTCTGATTTAATGTGCTGCTCAAACTGGCCTTTTTGGTAAATATCTAATATCAAGCGACCAGAGGCTTGAGCAATATCAATAACATTAGGAATTAGATGGTTAAGGTTTAGTGTCATAGGTTATTCCTCGCGAGCTAAATACTTCAACGCTAAAAACAGCGCACTAATACTACGCGCTTCAGCAAAATCAAGATGATTAAGTAATTCTTCTGCTTGAGCTAACGGCCACCGTACAATCTCTAACTGTTCCGGCTCATCACCTTCTAAACGCTCTGGATATAAATCTTGACCAACAAACAAGGTCATACGGCTCGAAAAATACGACGGTGCGAGAATCACTTCTTTTAATGGTTGTAACCGCTGGGCACCAAACCCAATTTCTTCTTTTAATTCACGGTTTGCCGCTTCAAATGCAGTTTCACCGGCATCAATGAGCCCTTTGGGAAAGCCTAATTCATAGCGCTCAGTACCAACAGAATACTCACGAATCAATAATAAATCACCATCGGCAGTGACAGGTACAATCAATACCGCATGACGGCCACTTGGCTGCATACGTTCATAAGTACGCTCGACACCATTAGAAAAACGTAAATCCAATGATTCAATTTTAAAAAGTCGTGATTGTGCAACAACCTCGGCTGCTAAGATTTGTGGTTTATCTTTGCTTATCGCCATTGTTAGGTCCTGTTTAATAGAAAGCGTTACCAGAATAAAAAAAGCTTACTCTAATTAAAAACTAATAATCATTAGAAATAAAGCGGCAGTCTAAATCGACTGCCGTTATTAATAGTTTTATGATTAAAATGTTAACTAACGCTACAATCGTCCCGAATAGTTAAGCTTATATTGACCTTTAGTATTTGGCTCGCCTAACCATTTTAATTGTTTAGCCAACTCAGCGGGGAATTGCGCTCCCGGTTTAAACCATCCTTGCAATTTATACTGTTGATTAGTAGCGAGGTTAGCTTGCCAATCACTGCTCACATCATCCGATGCTTGCTTAATCTTCGCAACAACAGCACCGTTAGCACAATTTAAGTCCGCAAAAACAGGCCCCGGTTTAATGGTCCCCATTGGCGTTTCAGCTGCCCCTTGTACCCAAGCTAAGGTCGCATCAAGCGTTTTACAATATGGCGCCGCATAGTGGTAGTCTCTAACTGTTAATTCCAAATTACCCTTCACCGTTATCGGTACTGGCAATTGGGCTTGCGATACAGCTTGAGCTGCAGGCATAGATAACAATAGTTTTTCAGCAAATGGACCAGCACTACTATAACCAACCAATCCTTGCCCTTGTAGCTGCCACTCGCTACCTTGGCCAAAGCGGACATCAAACGCAAGCTCACCATGAAATAAGCGTCCTAATCGCATATCCCAGTGTAAACGACCAAAGGGTTGATTCTGCCAACGAACATTGGCAGCCATTCCTTGCCACGGCGTTCCCGTAATACCTTCTAAGGCTAAGCCATTTATTTTAGGTGCATGCTGCCATACCCAACTTGCTGGAATATGGGCCACTAAACTCGCAATAAATACCGCACCAAAACTGGCACCAACGGCTAACTTAAATTTCACGGTTATCCTCGCCCTAACTGCAAACGGTTAACTTCAACCATACCGTTTTTATCGGTTTTTGAGAGATCAATAAACTGGGTGTTAATACCGTAGCTCTGCTGCAAATACACTAACCAATTCACCAACGTATCAAACGGTAATGGCTGCACCCAAACTTGTAAGGCGTCATTACGCGGTTGCATGCGAATCAAATCAATTTTGAAACGGGTCGTAGTTTCGTTAATAACTTGGTTAAGCCCTTCATCACTAACATTCACTGTTCCCCCTGCACGTTTAAGTGCCGAAATTTGATTAGCTTTATGTTCAACCCACGTCAATAGTTGGCGTTGTTGATTAATCTTATTCTGGGCCTCTGCCGCACGTTGATTCAACGGTTGCCATACTCCCCAATAAAGAATCGCAATAGCCAATGCACTGCCAGCCCCGAGAAGCAAATGTTGTTCCCGCTGACTGAGAGCTTTCCACCATGCCTTGAGCTCTGCCATTAGGCTTTTCTCCTCAGTACTACTGCACCACTGACTAAATTATCTGCTTTAGTTAATTGACCTTGATCGACCTCAAACTGCGCACTCAACGCACTGCGTAACTGTTCAAAATCTTGAAATCCCGCCGCCGTTGCTTGAAGGCGTAATTCACCCCGCGTTTGATCATATTTAAGGTTAACGATCTTAATCGTTGGCACTTGTGTTAATGCTGGTTTTAATTCACTCAACCACATTAGCATGCCATTTTGTTCGCCATGACCACCTAAACTTTTCAATGCGGCATTCATTTGATTTTTCAAATAACTCTGCGAAGGAATACGTTTAAACTGTGGCAGAACCTGACGAAAAATACGTTCACTTTCAGCTCGATAAGCATTCGCTTGTTGCTCTAAACGCTGTGTAGTTAGTACTTGCTCACCAATAAGAGCAACTAATACCACTGCCGCTGCAATGGCCACTTTACGCCACGGCTGTAAATGCTTACGCCATGCGGCTTGTGGCTTATAAGGCCCAGATAACAAAGTTGCCTTTGATTCTGCAGCACCTATTGCTAACAATTGCATGACTAACTCAGGCGCTTGAGGCTGCCAATGCCCAGGAATATTAACTGGCGCTGGCGTATAATGGTGAATCGTCACTTGGGCTAAACTTTCTGTGGCAGCAACAATCGATTCAACTTCTTCAGCTAGGCGATCAGCTTCAACGTCTGATTCAATCTCATCACCATCGTCACCATCGTCATCAGCGGTATCATCCACACGATCAATCACAATTGGCGCTTTTTGGGCTGTAACCCAAGCGGCTAACCAACTTGCGTCGGCACAGACACCCATAGCTTCTGATTGACGAATCAACCACTGCCCATCAATTTCAGCCGCACTGTAACCATCACTAAATAATGGTAGACATAAACAATCTGGAATCAGTTTTTTAAGCTCAATACCACAGTCTGAAAATGCCGCTAACCACAACGCTATTTTCTGGTGCTCAATAATAGCTACCGTTGCAATATCATTATCACGTTTAAGTAATTGCACATGTAAGCTATCGACATCTTGAGCCAGCTCTTCTTCAAGCAGATACGGTAATACCGCCGCTAACTGACGGCTACTACCGGCAGGAATCGCTACTTGAGTTAATAGCATCTCACTGGTTGGTACTAAGCCATAAACAGGGCGAGTTACGGCATATTCCGTTAGTTCACTTAACTGATTTATATCCGCCAATTGACCAGATGCAATCACTTCATTTTGCAGTGGCGACCAGACCAGCCATTGCACCGGCATTCCCGGCCGGCTACTTAGCCTTATCGTCAGAAATTCGCTCACGGATTCCTCCATATTGGCGACGAACTACCGTCACCTTGTTCTTATCATCACGTTTAAATAATGCCACGGTTCGTACTCGGGCACGGTCTACTTTTATTTCAGCGTCTAACGAAAAATAATGGCTGGTAACAGTTAAATATTTCTCCATTTCTGTTGCAGTTTTATCCGTTCCTGAAGCAGGACTTTCTGTTGGAGGCTGTGGAATAAGCTTCATAAAATCAGCAACAGAATCCCATACGGTATGATTTTTATCACGATCAATAATAATTTTTTTCGCATCTTCTAATGATAACGATGGCGAAAATAATGCCGACAACAACACCGCTTGTTTTTCCGTAATGGTATTAACATTAAGCAGCATATCATCTGTTGGCAAAGCGCAAATTAAGCCTTTCAGCTGTTGATAAATTTTAGCTGAAACGCCATTAATGGCTCTAAATTCACTGCCGTCAGCTAACCAATCATTGGCTGTAACATATGGCGGTTGAAAACTTTCATAGCTACTGTCTTCTGCACCATACGCTGATTGCACCGTGGTGTTATCGTCGACAAACTCCCAGCTTGAGTCAGCAATCACTTCGGCTTCATAGTCATCAACACCTGACTCAGTGAGAATATTTTGTAAATAAGTCACTAAAAATGGCTTCTGATTACTGTCCGTTTTAGCTTTAACATTTCTAAAGGCGTTAAGATTAAAACAGGTTTGTTTATCGGTTAAATTACCACTAATAACGGCACCACTATCTAATGGGTAACTTTGCTCACCCACGGCCCATGGTTGGGTTAAATTAACGGTTTTACTGTCTTTAAGACTTTGCTTAAGTGCCTGTGCCGCAAGAGCCTCAACCCCTAAGCTATACCAATAACCTTGTTGATGTTCGACTTGGTTTTGTACTCGATGAAAATTTAGCTGTAGCCGCTCAGTCATTTGCACTGCTAATAAACTCATTAAAGCCACTAACAGTAACACCACAATTAATGCCACCCCACGTTGCTTAATCATGCGTCAGACTCCTGTTCATTCGTCTTCAACACTGAGGTGGGTAATAAATATATCCGCTCAATTTCACCCAGTTTTTTCAAGGTCATAATAACTTTGATACCCGCTGGCAAACTATTGGGTTTATCCCATTTTTTATGCCATTGCTTATCATAATAAAATTCAAATTTTAAATCGGTAACCCCAGTTAACAACACTCGCACTAACGGCTTAGCGCCAACAACGGTATCAGGATAACGAAACCATATTCGCTCTAATTTATCATCGATAATACGGTAACCAACACGGGTAATATCACCCCGCGGAAACATTGCTTGCGGGTTTTGCCAACCATCACGTACGAATGTGATCCCTTCACTGCTCGAATCCAATAAATACTCACTCGCCTGCAATATTTTATCGGTTGGCTTTTCTGCATCCACTCTAAATTTACGCGCTACAATCTGTCGAAAATCATTGTCCATCATGATCATGGTACGCTGTATCGCTTGTAAACGTTGATTGTGATCTTTTGATTGCGCGTCACTGCGCATGACATTATTCAATACCTGGTTGGCAGATAGGCTCAACATCGCAAATACCGCAATCGCCACCAGAACTTCTAATAACGTAAAACCTTGCTGACGACGATGATTAATTGCTGACATAAGTCTTTACCGTAATAACTGAGTGTTTTCGTTGTGGATCAGTGGCAACTGACACTTCAATTTGACGCAAAAGTTGTTGTTGCGTTTTGGTACTAGTGACAGTCCAATACCATTCACGCTCTGCTAAAGTCGACTTGCCGCGTTTAACTGACGTTGGATACTGACCGCTTAAATGCAGCTGAGCTAACTCATTATCAGCCACCATTGATGCTAACGTCTTTTGCTCTAAGTAACCTAAGTTATTAAGGTTTTGACTCACTGCTCGCATAACACTTAATGCTGCAACCGCAAAAATGGCTAACGCCACCAGCACCTCTAATAATGTGAATCCTTGCGAACGCTTCATTGCGACTGATCCTGCGTTGCTAACCCCTGCGCCGTTAGTTGCTGTGCCAATGTTTGCCCAGGCGCTAATAACACTAAATTACCCACCTCGTCAGCCACTACCTGCCAAAATTGATGTTGGTTATCGATTTCAAAACTCACTGTAAATGGTGTGTATTCACCACTCGCCATCACTACAATTTGCGGGGGTAATTGCTTACTTTCCTGATCAGACTTTTTAAATATGTCGTCACTTTTAAATATTGAATCAGATTTAAAAAGTCGGTCCTTATCTTTCCATGCGCCACCAATTGCCACTGTGGCCGTGATACCCGCATCCAATTTAACCTTGGTGAAAAACTTAGCCCCTTCGAGCGGTTGCCAGCCATCTTGGGTGAGGGTTAAAAAGTAATATTGATGCGGTTCGATACGGATACCATAATCGACCCCATTTAACATTGCATCCTCACCCAAAAGTTGGGCTAAATGATGAAAACGTACTGCCTGCTCTTTAATCTCATCACGTTTATTATTGGGTAACGTCGATACCACAGCAACAGCACTGGTTGCCAGTAGCACTAACACCAACATAATTTCAATTAAGGTAAAGCCTGCATTACGTTTCATCATCATTTCTTAGCTTTATTTTTTGTAGTTCAACAGATTCCAGTTGCCGATATCAGTATTAATACCGTCACCGCCTTCTTGACCATCAGCACCTAGACTAAAGATATCAATCGCACCATGCTCACCTGGTGACACGTATTGGTAGTCATAACCCCATGGATCTTTTGGTAAACGCTTAATGTAGCCACCATCACGATAATTACGTGGTTCAGGTGAAGAAGAAGGTTTCGTTACCAATGCTTCTAATCCTTGGTCAGTGGTTGGGAACACGCTATTATCAAGCTTGTACATTTCCAATGATTGCTCTAACGAACTAATATCTGTAACTGCTTTTTGTTGGTCAGCTTTTTCTTTGTTACCTAGTAGGTTTGGCACCACTAAACTTGCCAATACCCCAAGAATTACAATTACTACCATTACTTCTAACAGTGTAAAACCACGTTGCTTTTGTTGCATTATTCACCCTCCAAAAGAAAATCTACATCCCGACCATATTGTTTAATTCAATAATCGGCATCAAGGTTGCAATTACAATAAACATTACTACCCCCGCCATCGCCACAATCAATAACGGTTCAAACACCCCTAACGCCATATTCACCAATGACTCAAAATCGCGATCTTGGTTATCAGCTGCGCGAGTAAGCATTTGCTCAAGCTCACCACTGCGCTCACCACTGGCAATCATATGTAACATCATCGGTGGAAACAGCGCAGTTTTTTCCAAAGAAATACGTAAACTTGCGCCCTCGCGCACTCTATCAGCGGCTTCGAGAATCTTCTTATTTACATAGGTATTGGTCATCACATCAGACGCGACTTTCATACCATCTAATAACGGAATCGCACTCGAGGTACAAATCGACAATGTTCGCGCAAAACGCGAGGTATTCAACCCTCGTGCCACCTTACCAATGACAGGCACTCGCAAAATAGTCCGATCCCATTTCATTCGAAACGCCGGTTTTTTAAGGGCGGTTTTAATGAGCGTAATCATGGCGACAATCGCAATCACCACCAGCAACCCCCAATGTTGGACAAAGTTACTGGCGGCTAATAACACTTCAGTGATCGCTGGTAAACCTTGATTCATCTGCACGAATTGATCGACAATTTTGGGTACAACCGTTGCTAACAAAAACGCCACTACCGATACCGCCACCAACGTTAGCATCAGCGGATAAATCATCGCTTGTTGAAGCTTGCTACGCATTTTCTGACGGTTTTCACTATAGTCAGCGAGACGGTTTAAAATAGAATCTAAATGACCCGACTTCTCACCGGCTGCCACCATCGCTCGAAACAACTGATCAAATACATGCGGATATTCCGCCATACTGTCAGCCAAGGTATAGCCTTCAACCACCCGGGAACGCACCGCGAGTAAAATGTTTTTTAAACGTGGCTTTTCGTTTTGCTCTGCCACTGCTTTGATACACTCTTCCAGTGGCATTGAAGCCTGTACTAAGGTTGCTAACTGGCGAGTAATAAGCGCTAGTTCATTAGTACTAATACCACGTCGAAACGTTAACTTACTCGGTGCGGCCGCTGTTTTTTTTCCTTGGCCTGACGTTTGATTAACCTCAACGGGTACCAGTCCTTGTTCTCGTAACTGCTGCCTAACTTGGCGTGAGGTATCACCTTCTAAAACACCTTTCTTCTGGCGTCCTTTGGCATCTAAGGCTTTATATTCAAATGCTGCCATTAACTCTCCTTAGTCACTCGCAACACTTCTTCAAGTGTGGTGATCCCTTGGCTTACTTTGGCGAGGCCATCATCACGAATACTTGGCGTGGTTTGACGCACATATTTTTCAATCGCTTGCTCACCCGCCTCGGCATGAATCAACTCTTGTACATGCTCATCCACTTGCAACAATTCATGTATACCAGTACGACCACGGTAACCTTTAAAATTACATTTTTCACAGCCACAAGGACGATACAACGTCAGGCTATCGGTTGCGGTTAACATAAACAGCTTTTTCTGTTCGGTATCCGCTTCATACGGTTGGCGACATTCAACGCACAAAGTCCGCACCAAACGCTGGGCTAATACACCTAATAGTGATGATGACACCAAGAATGGTTCAATACCCATATCACGTAAACGAGTAATGGCACCAACCGCAGTATTGGTGTGCAAGGTTGATAACACCATATGACCAGTTAACGATGCTTGCACAGCAATCGCGGCCGTTTCTAAATCGCGAATCTCACCAATCATTACCACATCAGGATCTTGACGCAAAATAGCTCGCAAACCACGCGCAAAAGTCATATCAACCTTGCTATTTACTTGCGTTTGGCCGATACCATCGATATCAAATTCAATCGGATCTTCTACGGTTAAAATATTACGCTCTGCACTATTAAGCTCTTGCAAGCCCGCATACAAGGTGGTTGATTTACCTGAACCCGTCGGCCCCGTCACCAAAATAATCCCATGGGGACGATCAATGATCTTACGGAATGATTCATGGTTAGCTGCTGTCATGCCTAAACTATGTAAGTCGAGACGAGTGGCATTTTTATCTAATAGACGCAGCACGACTCGCTCACCGTGTGATGACGGCATAGTTGAAACCCGCACATCCACCGCACGGCCACCGATACGTAATGAAATACGGCCATCTTGTGGAATCCGTTTTTCAGCAATATCCAATTTAGCCATGACTTTGATACGCGAGACTAACAACGGTGCTAATTTACGGCTTGGTTGTAAGACTTCACGCAACATGCCATCGACTCGAAATCGAATCGACAGCACTTTTTCAAAGGTTTCGATATGAATATCAGACGCACCTTCTTTGATTGCTTCTGCAAGCATCGCATTAATCAATTTAATGATCGGGGCATCATCTTCAGATTCAAGCAAATCTTCGGTTTCAGGTAACTCTTCAGCCAACGAGAAAAAGTCATCGCTATCAGAACCTAAATCTTCCATTAACTGACGTGCTTCTGATGAATCACGCTGATAAGCTTCGGTAAGCTTTTGCTCAAATTGCGACTCTGATAATTCAACCGGATAAAAACCTTCGCCGATCACCCGCCGCACTTCTGCTAACACTATTGCGGATAACTGACCGCAATAATACAACTGCCATCCTTGCTGATTGGCTTCAATCACAACATGATGGCGCTTGGCGAAAGAAAACGGCAATCGAAATAACACTGCGGTTTCTAGCGCCGAAGACTCATCAGCCATTAGTGTTTCTCCAATTGAGATATAAATGCCCGTACTTCTGCTGGCAACGCCATATCATCACCATATTTTGGAATAACAGGCATTTCAGCATCCATCAAGCGCATTCCTTTATCTGCTTGGTACAACTGTTGGGCACGAATATAGTTATATTTACGCTGCGTCATACCATCGGCACTCATACCATCACGTAAAATGGTTGGGCGAATGAAAATCATCAGGTTGGTTTTTTCTGTTTGATTATTCGTCGAACGGAATAACGCCCCCAATACTGGAATATCACCTAAGATTGGCACTTTTTGTTCTGACTCAAGGGTCTTCTCTTGCATCAAACCACCCAGCGCAATCATATTGCCATCTTTAACCAATACTGATGTCGTCAGCTCACGCTTATCAAACCGAATATCAACGGCACCGTTAGCATCGGCAACTTGTGATACCACTTGCTCGATCTTCATCTGTACTGAGTCACCTTCGTTAATTTGCGGGGTAACTTTCAGTTGAATACCAACATCTTTACGCTCAACAGTAGTAAATGGATTATCGTTATTTGAACCCGTTTGCGAACCAGTAGTAACCGGCACTTCTTGACCTACAGACAAGTTAGCTTCTTGGTTATCAAGCACGGTAATATTCGGCGTTGAAAGCACGTTAACATTACGGTTAGATTGTACGGCCGTCACCAATGCGGTCCAATCACCCAAGGCAATCGCGGCAGCTGCCCCTTTAACGCCACCTAAGAAAGTCGCCATTGGTGCTAAGTCACCACTTTCGGTGGTTTCAGTGGTATAAGGTTTACCGCTTGAGTCAGTACCATGCTGTACCGATGTCGTCTCTTTACCCGCCTCTTGAGCAGATAACAAACCACCAATTGGGGCACTACTATTACCAAACTGGATCACACCGCCATCTTGAGAGCCCCACTGAACCCCAAAGTCGACCCCTTCACCTTCTTGAACTTCAACAATCATCGCTTCAATATGGACTTGCGCTCGACGAATATCGAGCTGAGCAATGATCGACTCTAAACGTTTCATCACATCAGCAGGCGCTGAAATAATTAATGAGTTCGTTGGCGCATGTGCCGAAATCATCACATCGTCTTTACTTGTACTCTGGCCTTGACCTGAATTACCTTTGGTCGATGCTTGAACATTTTCAGATACCCCTTTGAGGACATCGACTAAATCTTCAGCTTTAGCATATTTAAGATAAAACACGCGGCTATTACCGCTAACAGCCATCTCTTTATCCAAACGATGAATCAGTTTCTTTAACCGTTCACGCACTTTAGGATCACCAGAAATCAATACTGAGTTCGTGCGCTCATCAGCAACCGCTTTGGGAATCAGAAAACTTGGGGTTGATTTTGCTTCGGCACTTTTATTAAGTGAATCAATAATACGTACCATTTCTGATGCTGAAGCGTTATTGAGTGACACCACAGTCACATCTTTATTACCCGCACGGTCAACTCGTTCAATAATCTCTGCTAATCGGTTTACCACTGCAGCACGACCAGTGATCATAATGATATTGGCGGGATCATAATGAACGACGTTACCCGCGCCAGCATTATCATTAAGTTGGCGTAATAACGGCGATAACTCTCGCACCGACACATTCTTAACCGCAATCACTCGCGTAACGACAGCGTCACCAGGAATATTTTTATCGTTAGCGCCAACAACAGGAATAGCGGCTGTTTTAGCGTCTTTATCACGAATAACTTTCATGACACCATCTTCCATGGTCACAACAGCATAACCATAGACATCAAGCACATTGAGGAAGAAACGGTAATACTGCTCTTCATTCAATAAATCATAACTACGCACATTGACTTGCCCACGTACTGCGGGATCAATAATGATCGTTTTATGTAAGGTGCGACCAACAATGTTGATGAACTCTTGAATGTCGGTACCTTTAAAGTTGGCACTTAATTCATCAGCCATTGCTTGACTACAAAACAAGCCACTCGCTAACAATAGGGCACTTTTACCCATCCATTTTTTCACAAAAAACTCCTGCTTTATCGCATATTCATTTCAAGCTAAGCACTAAAGGTTATTGCAGCTCAATGTGGATATCATGTAACTGACCATCACGTTCAACCGTCAGTGTAAAATCAGAGGCTGAAGATAACTCACCCCAAAGTTTGGCCATAATTGCAGGATCGGTAAGACTATTACCGTTAATACTCACTGCAAGATCATTGGCTTTAAGACCGACCTGATCAAATAAAATTCTATTTTTACCTGGATTGACACGATAGCCTTCAATTTGGCCATCTTTTTTCACCTGAGATAAGCGGATATAACTAAATAAAGTTTGAGGCTCAGATAAAATTTCTTGTTTGATTTTAGCCAGTTCAGCAGCATTGCTGTTACTTGGGGATGTATTACGTTGGGATGAGACTGGCGCCACTGATGGTTTGGTAAACTTTAATCCCTCAAGCATTAAAGTTTCATCACGACCATTATTACGAATGATAACGCGATCGTTATAGACCGCAATTAAGGTTGCGCGAGTATTATCAATCACTTCGTTAATACCATAGGTATTTTGTTTACCGTTATTAGTAACGACTGCGAGTGCTTTAGATGGCGTTGAACTGGCCACCACACCCACTAATGTTAATCGTAACTGAGTTTGCGGCGCATCTTGTTTAACGGGTTTTACCGCCACAGGGGCTGCATTAGCCTGATAACGCCCAAACAAATTCAAGCTTAAAATTTCATTTACAGGTAATTGCTGTTGTGAGGTATTAACGCTAACAATCAACGGCTGCCAACGAGCAACAGCGGGGGCAGGTTCGACAATAGACCACACTAAACGGCCTGCAACCCAAGCAAATATCACTACCAAAAGACAGGTTAAAATACGCGTGACTGATTGTAATGATAACGGACGTTTGGTTGCTGCAGCAGCAAACCACTTTGAAGCAAACATAGTGAAATCCATTGTTAAAATACCAAGTCCCATTAAACAAATAAATGCAATGCAATCGCACATCAAAATTGAACTGACTATGATCGCCTGTTAATCACCGAAATACTATTTAATAATCCCAACAAAACACCATAGTATCTAAGAATTTAATGATTTTTTGTAATAAATTCTTACTCAGTGATTGAAATCCGCGGCTAATATCACCATTTATAATAAATAATCACTTTACTGCTGTTATAAGTAGAATGTGATAATTTATCGTTTCAACAAATAAAGGCACCGTGATGAATCAAAACACCTCGAATATTAAACAGGTTCGTCTTGATAAATGGTTATGGGCTGCCCGCTTTTACAAAACACGTTCAATTGCTCGCACCATGATTGACGGCGGTAAAGTGCAGTATAATGGCCAGCGTTCTAAACCAAGCAAAATTATTGAGCTTGGCGCTATGGTGAAGTTACGTCAGGGTAACGATGAGAAAATCATCATCATTGAACAAATCTCTGACTGCCGCCGAGGCGCACCAGAAGCTCAGCTGCTATATCAAGAAACAGCCCAAAGTATTGCAACCCGTGAACAAACAGCAAAAATGCGCAAACTCAACGCTTATGATAATCCAAGTCCAGAAAAACGACCGGATAAGAAGCAGCGACGTGACATTATGCGATTCAAAAACATTAACTCATCTGAATAAATAACTAAGTGCCAACTTATTAAATTATAATCTTGACTGTGAGTGCTTTATCGCAACGGTTTAACCGCCTTGGTTGCGGCGTTGACCATAAAGTAATTACTGTACGTTTTACCCTTTATTAGGTTGGCTCTAGAGCTGGAGAATACATACTCATGACAAACGATAGTTTAAACCGTTACCTTTTCGATGGCGCAGCCGTTCGTGGTGAATTGGTACAATTAAGTCAAACTTACCAACAAATTATTGCCGACAAAAATTACCCAGCACCAGTGGAAAAATTGTTAGGTGAATTATTGGTAGCAACCAGCTTATTAACTGCCACTTTAAAATTTGAAGGTTCAATTACCGTACAAGTACAAGGCGATGGTCCAGTAACCCTCGCTGTTATCAATGGCGATCATAATCAACAGTTACGCGGCGTAGCACGTTGGAAAGGTGACATTAAAGACGGCACTATTCATGATCTTATGGGTAAAGGTCATATGGTGATCACAATCACTCCAACTAAAGGTGAGCGTTACCAAGGTATGGTTGGTCTTGATGGCGACAGTCTGGTTGAGTGTCTTGAAAGTTACTTTAAAAATTCAGAGCAACTAAAAACGCGTATTTGGTTACGTACTGGTGAAATTGACGGCCAAGTAAAAGCTGCTGGTATGCTATTACAAATCATGCCGGATGGTACCGGTACTGAAGGCGACTTTGAGCATTTAGAAGCATTAACTGAAACCGTAAAAGATGAAGAGCTATTTACGCTAGAAGCACAAGATGTGCTATATCGCCTTTACCACCAAGAGCAAGTTCAACTATTTGATCCTCAAGCAGTTAGCTTTGAGTGTGGTTGTTCACGTGATCGCAGTGCTGCAGCCATTATGACTGTACAGCCAGAAGAAATTGATCAAATCATTGCTGAAGATGGCAAAGTATCGCTGCATTGTGATTACTGTGGCACTAGCTATGATTTCGATAGTATTGATGTAGCTGCACTACGTGATAATAGTGCTAATTCGACAGATAACGACCAAATTCACTAATTCGCTATCGTTGACAATACTCGCTTAAAAGCCGGCTAACCATGCCGGCTTTTTTTCGGCTGGATTTTTATTAACCATCATCGCCACAGCGTATATTGATTTATATTTCAACTTAAATTGTGCTTTTTTTGCAACCGCACCGTATAAATATTGACCACTATCACAACAAAATAATTTTAACATTTTTGCAAAATAATTCACCTAGCAGTTTCGATGTTTTTACCTAAAATTAACACTGAGATGGTTGCTTTTTTGATGACCGTCCCTGATTTAGCGATTTAGGGTTGTTAGCATGATTGGCAGTTAAACAACATCTTACCCTAGGAGCACCAATGATCACTTCTTGTGTTGATAATAAGGTTGCAAACAACATGGATTTATCCCAATACGGTATTACCAATGTTACAGATGTTATTCGTAACCCATCCTACGACGTTCTTTTCAATGAAGAAACAAAACCAGAACTTGAAGGTTACGAGCGCGGGATTGTAACTGAACTAGGTGCGGTATCTGTCGATACAGGCATTTTTACCGGTCGTTCACCACAAGATAAATTTATTGTGCGTGATAACACCACCAAAGATACGTTGTGGTGGTCAGATCAAGGTAAAAATGACAATAAAGCCCTAACGCAAACTGCGTGGTTGGATCTTAAACAATTAGTTACTAACCAACTGTCAAACAAGCGCCTTTTTGTTATTGATGGTTATTGTGGTGCCAACCCTGATACTCGCCTTTGTATCCGCGTTATCACCGAAGTGGCGTGGCAAGCACACTTTGTAAAAAATATGTTCATTCGTCCAACTGAAGCTGAACTTAAAAATTTTGAACCTGATTTTGTGATTATGAATGGTTCTAAGTGCACCAACCCTAAGTGGCAACAACATGGCATGAACTCTGAAAATTTCACCGTGTTCAATCTTAGTGAAAAAATGCAACTGATTGGTGGCACATGGTACGGGGGTGAAATGAAGAAAGGTATGTTCGCGATGATGAACTACTTTTTACCACTGCAAGGTATTGCCTCAATGCACTGTTCTGCCAACATGGGCACAGAAGGTGATGTTGCGGTATTCTTTGGCCTTTCTGGTACAGGTAAAACAACCCTATCAACCGATCCTAAGCGTGCGCTAATCGGTGATGATGAGCACGGTTGGGATGACAATGGCGTATTTAACTTTGAGGGTGGTTGCTACGCAAAAACCATCAATCTATCCAAAGAAGCTGAACCAGATATCTACAATGCCATTCGCCGTGATGCCCTACTAGAGAATGTGACAGTACGTAATGACGGGGCCATTAATTTTGACGATAACTCAAAAACTGAAAATACTCGTGTTTCTTACCCTATTTACCATATCGAAAATATTGTTAAGCCAGTATCAAAAGGTGGTCATGCAAATAAAGTGATCTTCTTATCTGCTGATGCTTTTGGAGTATTACCTCCAGTATCCAAATTAACCCCAGAACAAACTAAATACCATTTCCTATCTGGATTTACCGCTAAACTAGCCGGTACTGAGCGCGGTATTACTGAGCCAACACCCACTTTCTCAGCATGTTTTGGTAACGCGTTCCTAACGCTACACCCAACTCAATATGCAGAAGTGTTAGTTAAACGTATGGAAGCTGCAGGCGCTGAAGCTTACTTAGTCAATACGGGCTGGAATGGCACAGGTAAGCGTATTTCAATTCAAGACACTCGCGCAATTATTGATGCAATTCTTGATGGCTCAATTGATAATGCCAATACCAAACAAATCCCAATCTTTAATCTAACAGTGCCAACATCATTACCAGGTGTTAATTCGACGATTCTAGATCCACGTGATACGTATACCGATCCACTCCAGTGGCAGAGCAAGGCTGAAGACTTGGCTGATCGCTTTATTACTAACTTTGATAAGTACACTGATACGCAAGAAGGCCAACAGCTAGTCGCTGCAGGCCCACAACTCGGTTAATCTTACTCCTCATTGGATTATCCGCTCGCAGCCTCTTATTAAGTAGAGGCTGTTTTTTATCGACCTCAAAGCCCTTATCAAACCCCTTGCTAAAAAGTTATTTTTATCTCACCCTCAATAAGCCATTATATTGATATAACACCTTCTGCTTACGAGGAAATTTTATGCGGCTACTTAGCAAATTCGTGCTGACTCTTGTCTTAATAGTCGTGATTAGTCTGACAACCTTAATTGGGTTATTACACACTCGTTATAATGAGCATATCTTCAATTTTATCCTCGCGCAGGTATCACCTTATCAAATTTTTGCGAAAAAAATTGATTACGATATTCGTACTCCTTACAAAATACGCTTTGAACATGCTGAAATTACGCAGCATGAGCAAGTACTCGTTCATGCTGACAGCATTCAATTATGGCTATCAAAACAAAGTATAACTAACGACAAACTGGTTTTTAATGGCGTGAAAATTAATAATATCACTTCAGCTAATATGCCATTATTAGCCACGTTACCACCATTAACCATCAAGCGATTAGTGCTCAATAACACCAATATAAATACGCCACAATTTGCGATTAAACATGGTTTAATCCAAATGGATAATTGGCAAACACCTACTGATAACACCCCATGGTGGCAGAGTTTTAATGGCAGCTTACAAATGAGTGCTGCGAGCATTAAATGGCATCAATTAGCATTACAACAACTGCTCATCAATGCCAATAAACAAGCTCAACAATGGCACTTAAATGGCATCTCAGCTCATTGGCAGCAGGCAACGATAACCGCCCAAGCACTGTTTAATAATGACAGTCGTCGTTTGACAATCGACCAACTGACACTAAATAAATTTCACTTACAAGATCAGCAACTTCTCACGGATTGGCAACAGCAATTTACCCAACGAACAGTACCATTCAAAACCATAAATATTAAACGGTTAGATATCATTAATAGCAGTATTGAATTACCGCAATGGGGTGCTGATGATATCAATTTATCGTTAGAAAACTGGCAATGGCCGCAAAACTATTGGCAACAACAAAATAGCCATTTATCGTTTAGTGCTAGCCATGCAAAATGGCATCAGATTAATTTTGAACAACCATTAGCTGAATTAGAATTTATGCCCCAGCAAATTATTAGTCATGGTATGTCAGCCCATATTATGGAGGGTTTTGTGCGAGTGGACGGTTGGATTGATCCACAGCAATTATTTATTAGTGACTTAAAAGCCAGTGGTATTAAATGGTTTTTAGGCAAAAATTGGCTACAAACGTGGCAACAATGGCAGCATAAATACACCGATGTAATATTCAAAAAACTCAATATTAATAATAGTCAGATCACTTCACCTACATCAACGGTGCCATTTCAACTCGCAGGGATTGATATTGACGCTCAAGACGCAGTACTTAAACAAAATAATCAGTGGGGATTATGGCAAGGTCAGGTTGAAGCAAACTTAGGCTTTGGCAGTATCAACCAAGTGGTTATCAACCAAGCCATTGCCACCATGTACAGTAATGCTGGGCAGTGGCAATTGGATAAATTAGTTCTGCCGTTTAATCATGGAATGTTAAAAGCGCGAGCTCGAATTGCACTTGATGATCCACAACGACCATGGCAATTAACCATGATCGGCGACACAATACCTGCACAAATCCTATCCCAGTGGCTATCACTACCATTGTCACTAACAGGGGCAATAGACACGCAAATAAAGCTCAATGGTCAAGCAGGCAATCGGAGTGATTTCAATGGCCACTTAAATGGCACCGCTCAAGCTGATTTTCGTCAATTAGCGCTGAATAACATTACCCCGCAGCAATTATTCAGCCACTGGCAGCAGCCACATATTTCAGCCTTCAACCCGACGGAGACAGCATCACAGCTACCACTAACGGCGACACCGCTAACATTAACAGCACAGGATGGCGCCATCGAGTTGCAACCATTGCAAGTCACCGCTAAAGATCTCACCCTGAATATTAACAGTCACTGGAACTTAACGGATATCAAACAACAACAACTTAAACTTGAATTGGCCGCTGGCTGTCAACATCTAACTCGACAGTGGGATCAAGGTGTATCTACCGTGACCGTTGGCTCATCATGTACCGGTAAGACTAAATATGTACCAGTAAACGTTGATGCTACCGCTTTGCCACACTGAACATTAACATCAACCGTTACCCGCCCTTTGCGCCCTTGAGTTATACGATCAAAATCACCGCGTAGATGCTCAAGGGTTGTTACTGCGATTGGTCGTTCGGTAACAGGGGCTGAATAACGAATATGGCTATCAACCAAAATAATATTACCCTCCAAACCGCGTTCTTTAAGCAGCAACCAAATAAAGCCCCAACCAGCAAGTGTCGCCATAGTAAAAATACTACCGGCAAACATAAACTCATTGGGATTAAGGTTAGCATTAAACAAGGCACTGACTTCAAATCGATAGCCAGTGTACTGATTAATTTTGATCCCCATTTTGTCACTGATTGGAATTTGGTTTTGCCACAACGTTTGTAGTTCCTGACACCATTGCGGCTGGCGAGCAACGTCAGTTAACGGTGGCAATTGCTTAACCATTTGTTGATGACGCATCGGCCCATGTGCATCACTCAATTCACCACGACTTTCAAAACCATTTTTAATATAAAATGGAATGGCCGCTTCACGCGCATTACACACTAACCGCTTAGCACCGTCATAACGCGCCAATGATTCCAATGCCATCAAAATCATGCCACCTAAACCATGGTGACGTACCGCGGCATCAACGGCCATATAACGCACTTGACCTTCGTTATCCGGCGTAACATATAAGCGTCCAATTGCGACTACGTTATCATGACTATCCACTAACATTCGATGGGCGCTGACATCATCATAAGCATCACGTTCTGAACCCAGCGGCATTTGCCACGGTTGACGCAACATTTGCCAGCGAAAATGATAATAGCGCGCCAGCTGTGATTCAGTTTGCGGAGTGACTAATCGAAACATTCATTCCCTCTCTTCTCAATCGTCTACAATATTCACACGCTTAATCTGCAACGAGAATAACTAAACCTGTAACCAAAAAGTCACAGGGCCATCATTAACCAATGCAACTTTCATATCGGCACCAAACACTCCAGTTTCAGTTACTATCGGTTGTGCCCTACACTGTTCGACAAAATATTGGTACAAGCGTTCCGCTTCCATAGGGGCTGCTCCTGCAGAAAACCCGGGACGCATGCCTTTTTTAGTATCAGCAGCTAAAGTAAATTGCGATACCACTAATACACTGCCCTGTGCCTGTTGCACATTAAGGTTCATTTTATCGTCTGCATCACTGAAGATACGATAGCCCAACACTTTATCCCGTAGTTTTTGTGCTTTGGCTTCATCGTCGCCTTTTTCAACCCCTAATAGCACCAATAAACCACTGCCAATAGCACCGGTTATTTTCCCTTCGACGGTAACACTGGCTTCACTCACCCGTTGAATTAGTGCAATCATTGTTGTTCCTTATTATTAGTTAAATCATGGTCACTGTTAGTCACCGTTGTTATTAGTTGTGATCGAGGTGGACTCACATCCCAAAAACCGCGTTCGCCTAAACTGGCGGTGATCTCTGCCCCTAGCAACACAATACACCAGCACAAATACACCCATACAAATAAAATAGGGATCACTGACAATGCACCATATATCATTTGATATGAATGAAAATGAGCTAAATAAATCACAAAGCCTTTTTTACTTAATTCAAATAAAACACTGCTACACAACGCGCCTATCAACGCATGTTTAAACGTTACCTTACAATTGGGTACTAATGCATAAAGCAATAAAAAAGCCAATCCTGACATCATTGAAGGTAGCCATTGTAATGACTGCTGAACCACCCCATGCAATGTTTGATGGTCGAGTAATGCCAATGAACCAAGGTATGAACTCAATGCAATACTTGAGCCCAATAAAATAGGCCCTAAAGTGAGGATCATCCAATACACAGCTAATGATATTACCCAACGGCGCTTTTTCTTTACTCGCCAAATATAGTTAAGAGCTTTATCAATCGAAGAAATAAGCATCATTGCTACTACAAATAATGCCCCAATTCCAACCACGGTCATTTTGCCAGCATTCGCAATAAATTCATTAAGATAAGTTGTCACTACTGCCCCTGCAGCAGGAACAAAGTTAGTGATCACAAACTGCTGCACTTGAGCGCCGACACCTGCAAAAGCGGGGACTGCAGATAACGCCGAAACGACCACCGTTAACAGCGGCACTAAAGACAACAAAGTTACATAAGCCATTGATCCTGCAGTTACCGTTAATCGGTCATGGTTAGCACGCTGGATTAAATAACCGAAATATTCCATTATTCGCGGCAACCGTTGCCACAACACAAATTTCACAGGTTGCTTTTTGTCAGCCATAATAGAGTGTTCTACCTATAAGTTATGGAAAACAGTCATGCTAACGTTAGATGCTGTAGTTGATGTTTATCCATCGAAATCGTTACTTTAGCACGGCACGGTAATGCCATTTATTTGTTATTTTGCATGTCTCACCAAGGAGCAAAACATGCCTTATTTTATTGCAATTTTTTTAAGTGTTAGCCTACTTTCTGGCTGTCAAACTGCCTACTACTCAGCGATGGAAAAAGTCGGAGTCTATAAGCGCGATATCATGGTCGATCGAGTTGAAGATGCCAACCAAGCACAACAAAATGCCCAAAAACAATTTACGAGTGCTCTTGAAGGACTAAAAGCACTTAACCAATTCGATGGTGGGGAGCTTGAGTCTGCTTACCAAGATATTGATAGTCAATATCAACGTAGTGAAGCGGCAGTCAATAACGTTAATGATCGCATTGCAGCGATTGAAGATGTAGCGAATGCAATGTTTGATGAATGGCAACAAGAATTGTCATTATATAAAAGTGCTACCCTTAAGCGCGATAGCCAACGTAAATTACAGACCACAAAAGCATCTTACAATAAGATGTTAGCAGCCATGAAACGCGCTGAGAAGAAAATGGAGCCTGTTTTAGATACTTTACGTGATAACACCCTCTATCTGAAGCATAACCTTAATGCAGCAGCTATCGGCTCGCTTCAAGGGCAATTTAATTCATTACAAACTGAAATATCTGGTGCCATTCGAGATATGAACCATGCCATTGCAGAATCGAATCGCTTTATTGGTCATTTGAAAAAGTAATCTTGCCTTCTTTGTTATAAAAAAAGAGCTAACATTGTTAGCTCTTTTTTTTACTCGTAACTTTTCATGTCCCAGATACAACAATCCCCCGCTTGTTACCAAGCGAGGGATTGTATTAGTAAGCTTCAGTCAGGGGTAATTACTTACCACGACCTGCGCGCTTACGATCGTTTTCAGTAAGAAGTTTCTTACGGATACGAATGCTTTCTGGTGTTACTTCTACTAGCTCGTCATCATCGATGAATTCTAGCGCTTGCTCAAGAGTGTACTTGATAGCAGGAGAAAGCGTTTGTGCTTCATCAGTACCTGATGCACGAACGTTTGTTAGCTGCTTACCACGTAGACAGTTGATAGTTAGATCGTTTGCACGGTTATGAATACCGATGATCTGACCTTCATATACTTCGTCACCATGCTCAGAGAACAGACGACCACGCTCTTGTAGGTTGAATAGCGAGTATGTTACCGCTTTACCAGTACCGTTAGAGATCAATACGCCGTTAGCACGTTGACCGATAGTACCGCCCTTGTGAGGACCGTAGTGATCAAACGTATGGTAGATAAGACCAGAACCAGAAGTCATTGTTAGGAATTCTGTTTGGAAACCGATAAGACCACGAGAAGGCATCATGAAGTCCATGCGAACACGGCCTTTACCATCTGGTGCCATATCTTTTAGCTCACCCTTACGGATACCGATTTTCTCCATTACACTACCTTGATGCTCTTCAACCACATCGATAGTTACAACTTCAAACGGTTCCATTAGCTTACCATCTTCTTCTTTGATGATAACTTCTGGGCGAGATACTGCTAGCTCGTAACCTTCACGACGCATGTTTTCAATCAGGATAGATAGGTGAAGTTCACCACGGCCTGAAACACGGAAACGGTCTGGGCTATCAGTCTCTTCAACGCGCAATGCTACGTTGTGTACTAATTCTTTTTGTAGACGCTCAAGAATGTTACGTGAAGTAACAAACTTACCTTCTTTACCAGCAAACGGAGAAGTGTTTACTTGGAAAGTCATTGTTACAGTTGGTTCATCAACAGACAATGCAGGCAATGCTTCAACAGTGTTTACATCACAAATAGTGTCAGAAATCTTAAGCTCGCCAAGACCTGTGATTGCGATGATGTCACCCGCTTTCGCTTCAGCAACTTCATGACGCTCAAGACCTAGGTAACCAAGAACTGTACCTACTTTACCGTTACGCTTGCTACCGTCAGCACTGATAATAGTTACTTGCTGGTTTGCAGCAACAGTACCACGAGCAATACGCGCAACACCGATAACACCAACGTAAGAGCTGTAATCTAGTTGAGATACTTGCATCTGTAGTGGGCCATCAACGTCAACACATGGAGCAGCAACGTTATCAACGATAGCTTGGAACAATGGTTCCATATCTTCGCCAGTTACGCCTTCTTCCATTGTTGCCCAACCGTTTAGCGCTGAAGCGTAAACTGTTGTGAAGTCTAGTTGCTCATCAGTTGCGCCAAGGTTGTCGAATAGGTCAAAGATTTGATCCATTACCCACTCAGGACGTGCACCTGGACGGTCAATCTTGTTAATTACAACGATTGGCTTAAGACCGTATGCAAACGCTTTTTGCGTTACGAAACGTGTTTGAGGCATTGGGCCATCAACCGCGTCAACGATAAGTAATACTGAGTCAACCATAGACATGATACGCTCAACTTCACCACCGAAGTCTGCGTGTCCAGGGGTATCTACGATATTGATGCGGTAGTCATTCCAATTAATTGCTGTGTTCTTAGCAAGAATGGTAATGCCACGCTCTTTTTCGATATCGTTAGAATCCATCACACGTTCTTCGGCTTCGCCGCGACCCTCTAACGTGCCAGATTGCTGTAGAAGTTTATCAACCAGGGTAGTTTTACCGTGGTCAACGTGAGCAATAATTGCGATATTTCTTAAGTTATCGATCAGTTGATTAGACATTAGTTTCACATTCACTCAGAACATGCAGCGTCTTAATAGAGGCTACTTGATTAAAAAAACGGCTCATAATTTAACAGATTTTACTCCAAAACCCACGAAATATGTGATTTATATCACCAGCTTTTTTACCAATTCGCGCTAGAGCCGCATTTTTACTCACTTTTTTGGCTATTTTTATTTTTTTCAGGGCCTTCATTCGTACGATAAATCAGTCCAAAACTAACTAAAACTGCGATCTATATCGCTTTTCGGTTACCGCTTAGCGACCATTATTTAGCAATAAAAAGACCTAATTATCACCTCGCGGATTGACAATATTTGCCCTCATCACCATAGTAGAGTAACTATAAAATGGGTGAATGTACTGGAGGCTATCGTCTCACTTTTAACACTTCACACTGTCGCACCAAGTTGGTGCAACGCGTCACCATAATAGTGCAAAACAGGACAGGAAAAAGTTCCAAAAACGCCAAAAAAGCGCATTTTTAGGGGCTTTAAAAAGTTGGCATGGTTTTCGCTTTAAGACTTTTTAGATTCGCTCACCATAATATGAGCAAAAGTTTGCGGCCATCGCCCTAAATAACACCGGAGGTTACTCAAGATGTCAGTTGAAAACGTACTAGCGTTGATCCAGGAAAATGAAGTTAAGTTTATTGATCTACGTTTTACCGATACCAAAGGTAAAGAGCAGCACATTACTATTCCATCTCATCAAATCGATGCTGATTTTTTCGAAGAAGGTAAAATGTTTGATGGTTCTTCAGTTGCAGGCTGGAAAGGCATTAATGAATCAGACATGGTGATGATGCCTGATGCAGCAAGTGCGGTACTTGACCCATTTACTGAAGACGCAACTCTAAACATTCGTTGTGATATTCTTGAGCCAGCAACAATGCAAGGCTACGATCGCGACCCACGCTCAATCGCTAAACGCGCAGAAGAATTCATGCGTTCAGCTGGTTTTGCTGACAACGTATTAGTTGGTCCAGAGCCAGAGTTCTTCTTATTTGATGATGTTAAATTCAATACTGATATGTCGGGTTCATTCTTCAAGATTGATGACATTGAAGCCGCATGGAACAGCGGTGCCACTATCGAAGGTGGTAACAAAGGCCACCGACCAGGCGTTAAAGGTGGTTATTTCCCAGTAGCACCAGTTGATTCATCACAAGACATTCGTTCTGCAATGTGTTTAATCATGGAAGAAATGGGCCTTGTTGTTGAAGCGCACCACCATGAGGTAGCAACTGCAGGTCAAAATGAAATCGCAACTCGTTTTAATACTCTAACCAATAAAGCTGATGAAATTCAGATTTATAAGTATGTTGTTCATAACGTTGCTCACGCGTTTGGTAAAACAGCAACCTTCATGCCTAAACCACTCGTTGGTGATAACGGCTCAGGTATGCACGTTCACATGTCACTCGCAAAAGACGGTGTAAACCTCTTTGCAGGTGATAAATACGGCGGCCTATCTGAAATGGCACTGTTCTACATCGGTGGTATCATCAAGCACGCACGTGCAATCAACGCTTTTGCTAACCCAGCAACGAACTCATACAAGCGTCTAGTCCCTGGCTACGAAGCACCAGTTATGCTGGCTTACTCAGCACGTAACCGTTCAGCATCAATCCGTATTCCAGTTGTTCCAAGTCCAAAAGCACGTCGCATCGAAGTACGCTTTGGTGATCCAGCAGCGAACCCATACCTAGCATTTGCAGCAATGTTAATGGCAGGCCTTGATGGTATCGCGAACAAGATCCACCCAGGTGAAGCGATGGATAAAGATCTATACGACTTACCAGCAGAAGAAGCCGCTGAGATTCCAAAAGTAGCAGAGTCACTACAAGGTGCACTACAAGCGCTTGACGAAGATCGTGAATTCTTAACCTCTGGTGGCGTATTCTCTGACGACTTTATTGATTCTTACATCACGCTAAAATCGCAAGATGTAGAGAAAATCAATATGGCAGTACACCCATTAGAGTTTGAACTTTACTACTCAGTTTAAGTAATCACTTAATGACTTAACAACTAAGATTTAGGCCTGCTTCACACGCAGGTCTTTTTGATCTTGCGACTCCCACAAAAGCAGTAACAATAGCAGCTTATTAACCATCAAAATCTGGGCAGGGAGTTAATGGATGAGGCTCTTCTATCTAGCACCAATCCTACTACTTGTAGCCACTACGGCCATTGCAACAACCATCTACTCGTGGACAGATGACAATGGGGTGGTGCACTTTAGCGATATCGCAGAAGTCCCACAAGCCAGTGCGGTTGAGCTTTCAATTACCGAACTACAACCACATTTTCAATCCACTGTAGTAGAGCTTAACCAAACTGACAATATTGAACGCATCACCATTACCGCAGAGACAGAAGCACTGTTGCCGATAGCAACTATCCGTTTATTAGCACCATTACACCAGCAAACTATTCGTAGCAACGACGGTAATATTAGTGTTCGTGCCGTCAGTAACCGTAAACTTAATAAAAACTTACAAGCTCAATTAGTCATTGATGGTCAAACTAATAGCCCGCCTCAAACTCGCTTAACTTGGCAATTGACCAATATTGATCGCGGCAGTCATCAAATTCAAATCCAATTACTCAACAATGGCAAGCTCCTTGCTTCATCTGAAAGTATTACGGTTTATTTACACCGCGTATCGCAGATACGTCCTAAGAACAGCCCAGTTCAACCCCGTTAACGTCTATTTACAATAAACCCTGCCTGTTCGCTGTTAAACCGAGTACACTTTAATGCACCAAATTGGTGCGTTAGTTAACAGCGACGAATGTGCGCTTGCACCGATCGTCTTTTACTTGGCTATCGAATAAGGATGATGATTGTGAATACCAGCTTTACACCCATAATTCTCGACAATTTAGTCACTGCGATTGTATTACTCGATGAAGCCTTAGTGATTCGGTACGTCAATCCTGCAGCAGAGCAATTATTATATTCGAGTAAACGGCGATTACTCGGTACACAACTACCACAATTACTCCAGTACAGCTCGCTGGATCTTAATCATGTCAAGGCAACCCTTCATAGTGGTCAAGGTTTAGCTGATAGTGACGTCACCTTTGTCATTGATGGTCAACGGCATCTACTTGGGGTTAATGCCAGTCCAATTTCATGGCAAAAACAACTGTTGATCTTATTAGAATTAAAACCAATAGATCAGCAACGCCGTATTAGCCAAGAGCTAAACCAACATGCACAACAACAAGCGGCCAAAGAGTTAGTCCGCGGTCTAGCCCATGAAATAAAAAATCCACTCGGCGGGCTACGTGGTGCGGCACAATTATTAGAGAAAACGCTGCCAGATAGCAGTTACCACGAATATACCCAAATGATCATTGAGCAAGCTGATCGACTACGGAATTTAGTTGACCGCTTACTCGGGCCACAACGACCAGGGATCCGCAAAACCGATAATATTCATTTAGTGTTAGAGAAAGTACGCCAATTAGTCAACATTGATACTGACAGTACGATTAACATTGAACGTGATTACGATCCTAGCTTGCCCGAAATAAATATGGATGCTGAACAACTGGAACAGGCATTACTCAATATTGTCAGTAACGCAGCATTAGCATTAAAAAGCCAAGGTGGTGGCACGATTAAATTAAAAACCCGCACTGCACATCAAAGCTTAATTCAAGGGGTTCGTCATCGTGTTACTGCCACCATTGAAATCATCGATAATGGTCCTGGTATTCCGGCAGACATTCAAGACACCTTATTTTATCCAATGGTCACCGGTCGTGAAGGCGGCACTGGTTTAGGTCTATCGATTGCACGCAATTTAATTGATCAACACCAAGGAAAGATCGAGGTTTTCAGCTGGCCGGGACACACTAATTTCACCATTCATTTACCAATAAAGTCATGACACTGACCGCCATAGGAGCTTACTATGAGTAAAGGATTAATCTGGGTTGTTGATGATGACAGCTCTATTCGCTGGGTATTAGAACGCACCTTAACCAATGCCGGAATGAAATGTGAAACCTTTGCTGACGCTGATAGCGTGTTAGCAGCATTAGAGCGCAGTGTGCCTGATGTATTAGTGTCTGACATTAAAATGCCCGGCACCGATGGTTTCACGCTCCTCAAAGAGCTGCAGCAAGATTACGCTACCTTACCAGTTATTATTATGACCGCCCATTCAGATCTCGATGCAGCGGTTAATGCCTATCAACGTGGCGCATTTGAGTATCTTCCCAAGCCGTTTGATATTGATGAAGCGGTAACGTTAGTTGAACGCGCACTCAGTCATAGCCAAGAACAAAAACGCCACCAACAACCCGTCGCTGAAGCTAAACATGCACCAGAAATCATTGGTGAAGCACCAGCTATGCAAGAAGTGTTTCGAGCCATTGGCCGCTTATCTCGCTCATCAATTTCAGTATTAATCAATGGTGAATCTGGTACAGGTAAAGAGTTAGTCGCCCATGCACTCCATCGCCATAGTCCTCGCAGTAATAACGCTTTTATTGCACTCAATATGGCGGCGATTCCCAAAGATTTAATTGAATCAGAATTATTTGGCCATGAAAAAGGCGCTTTTACAGGAGCGAATAGTGTCCGTCAGGGGCGATTTGAACAAGCTAATGGTGGCACCTTATTTCTCGATGAAATTGGTGATATGCCATTAGATATCCAAACGCGATTGTTACGGGTATTAGCAGATGGTCAATTTTATCGCGTCGGTGGTCATGCGCCAGTAAATGTCGATGTGCGTATTATTGCGGCTACTCACCAGCATCTTGAACGGCTTGTGGCTGCGGGAGATTTCCGTGAAGACTTATTCCATCGCCTCAATGTTATTCGAGTCCATTTACCATCGCTAAAAGATCGCCGCCAAGATATTCCCCAACTGGCACACCACTTTTTACAGCGTGCGGCTGATGAATTAAGTGTGGAAGTGAAATCTTTACATCCACAAACGGCAGAAAAACTAACTCAATTGCCGTGGCCAGGTAATGTGCGTCAATTGGAAAATATCTGTCGTTGGTTAACGGTAATGGCAAGTGGTAATGAAATATTGCCATCGGATTTACCGCCAGAAATCACAGATATCACCACTGCCACTCATACCTCTACCCAACCTCAACATTGGCATCAGGGCTTACAGCAATGGGCCCAACAAGCGCTACAACAAGGTGAAACAGAATTATTAGCTGAGGCGCTACCACAGTTTGAAAAAATTCTTCTTGAAACCGCATTGCTGCATACTCATGGCCATAAACAAGAAGCAGCAAAATTACTTGGTTGGGGGCGTAATACCCTGACGCGTAAGCTCAAAGAATTACAAATCCATGATTAAGTCAAATAGCATCAAAGCTACAATTTGCACCAGCGCACATTTATCTGTAACAGTGATGAATGTCATTTAGTGATTGCGTATACTGCGTTCATCTTTAACTTCGGGAAGTATAATAATCATGATTAACAAAGATCTTCCACTAACGGATATCCACCGCCACCTTGATGGTAATATTCGTCCACAAACGATCTTAGAATTAGGTCAGCACTTTAATATTGCCTTGCCTGCAACAGAGATTGAAGCATTACGTCCACATGTACAAATTGTTGAAGCTGAGCCTAGCCTAGTGGCTTTTCTGAGTAAATTAGATTGGGGTGTAGCAGTATTAGGTGATTTAGATGCGTGTCGTCGCGTTGCTTATGAAAACGTTGAAGACGCACTTAACGCGCAAATTGATTATGCTGAACTGCGCTTTTCACCGTACTACATGGCGATGAAACACAACTTACCCGTTGCTGGTGTAGTCGCAGCCGTAGCTGATGGCGTTGCTGCTGGCTGTCGTGATTTTGGCGTTAAAGCCAATCTAATCGGCATTCTAAGTCGTACTTTTGGCACTCAAGCTTGCCAACAAGAACTAGACGCACTGCTAAGCCATAAAGACCAATTGGTTGCAATTGATCTTGCTGGTGATGAATTGGGCCAACCTGGCACTCAATTTATATCGCACTTTAAACAAGTCCGCGATGCAGGATTACAGATCACAGTTCATGCGGGAGAAGCGGCAGGACCAGAAAGCATGTGGCAGGCGATTAATGAGCTTGGTGCAGTACGTATTGGTCACGGTGTAAAAGCAGTTAATGATCCTAAACTGATGGATTACTTGGCAGAGCACCGCATTGGTATTGAATCTTGTATTACTTCAAATATTCAAACCAGTACCGTTGCTAACATTGCCCAGCACCCAGTTAAAGCATTCCTTGAGCATGGTATCCTCGCCTGTTTGAATACAGATGATCCAGCAGTTGAAGGGATTGAACTGCCTTACGAATATGAAGTCGCTGCGCCAAAGGCTGGCCTAAGTAACGCTCAAATTCGTCAAGCGCAAATCAACGGGCTTGAGCTAGCATTCTTATCTGCGGCAGAAAAGCAGGCATTACGTGATATTGCCAACAAGCGTGGCTAATTGCAGTTCGTTATAGCCACCAGCAAGACACCAAATAAAACGCCTCGGTTTCACGTGAAACCGAGGCGTTTTTTATAACCGTTTTCGTGAAGATTAGATAACGCGGGAGAACTGTTGCTGACGAGCACGATCACGCAGATATTTATCAAAACACATACAAATATTACGAATCAATAATCGACCTTTAAGCTCAACATGGATAATGTTTTTATCCACCGTCACTAATTCATCATTAATAAATGTCGTTAATAACTGTAAGTCTTCGCTAAAGTAGCTATCAAAATCAATATTAAATTCAGTTTCAATAGCACACTTATCTAATTGGAAATTACAAATTAGCGCTTTAATCACTTCACGGCGTAGTAAGTCATCTGCATCTAAAGTGACACCTTTCCACAATGCCGTCTGTTGTGCGGACATTTGGCTATAATACAACTTCAATTCTTTTTGGTTTTGCGCATAGCAATCGCCAATCATTGAAATAGCTGATACGCCCATGCCGAGTAAGTCACAATCGCCTTGGGTCGTGTAGCCTTGGAAATTACGGTGTAGAATACCAGCTCGCTGGGCAACGGCTAATTCATCATCCGGTAACGCAAAGTGATCCATACCAATAAATTGGTACCCTGCCCCTGTTAACGTCGCAATGGTATCTTGCAGAATCGCTAATTTTTCAGTGGCAGACGGTAATTGATCTTCATGAATTTTACGCTGAGCAGCAAACAAGGTCGGCATGTGGGCATAGTTAAATACTGATAATCGTCCCGGCTTCATGGTCAACACTTGCTGTAGTGTTTCCGCAAACAATGCTTTAGTTTGTAATGGTAACCCATAAATTAAGTCAAGGTTAGTTGAGCGGTAACCTAACTCACGCGCCCGCTGCACCATCGCAAAAATAAACGCTTCATCTTGCTCACGGTTAACTAACTTCTGCACATCTTTATTAAAATCTTGTACCCCAATACTTAATCGGTTAAAACCTTCTCTACGCAAGTGATCAAGAATATCGAGTTCAATTTCTCGCGGATCAACCTCAATACTAATTTCAGCATCGGTATCAAAGTTAAACGCATTACGTAAAGCAGTCATTAAACGACTAATTTGTGCTGCGGTTAAGAATGTTGGTGTGCCACCGCCCCAGTGCAACTGACTCACTTGACGATCACCAAGCAAGGTCGCGCGTTGCTTAATCTCTTGCTCAAGCACATCTAAATATTGATCAGCTTTATGTTGGTGGCGAGTAATAATTTTATTACAACCACAGTAATAACAAAGCTTATGACAAAATGGGATATGAATATAAAGCGATAACTTACGATCAGGATATTGCTGACATGCCATCTCAAATTCAGCAGAAGTAAATGCTTGATTAAATTCTAGTGCGGTCGGGTAAGAAGTATAACGAGGGCCTGAATAATTATATTTTTCAATCAGGGCCTGATCCCAAATAATCTGCTCATTTGACATGACATTGTTCCAATGTGGTGAGTATGTAATAAATAGAGTGTGTCACCGTTTTACTTGTTCAATTTACACTCTGGATAAAAACAAACACCGCCAATAAATGGCGGTGTTAATAATTACGATGATAGGTTAAACCTTGGTTGACAGGATAGCATCCAATTCAAGTTTAATCTCAGCCTGTAGACGAGACTCAGCTTTCATACGTTCAAGATCGAACCGCATTCGGCTTTGTTTTTCAATTAGCTGACGTGCATCTCCACGTGGCATATCTTTAACCACATGATACAAGTCAGTTAATGCCGGGTACGTTGCTGCAAAATCAACTTTTTTATCAGCTTGCAACACTTCCATTAATTTATATAACCGAATCGCGCCTTCAGAGATATCACATTGATCTTGCTTACATGCCATTGCGATAATAAAGACACTTTCTAATATATTGTCATTTCTAGCTTTAATTGCTTCAGCCTGTTGCTCTGCAGCACGGGCTAAAAACAGCTTATGCCGTTGTTGCTGCTTATAAAGTTTAGCTAATAACAATCCAGCGTATAATGCTAATCCAGCCACAATTACGCCACCAATAACAAACAGAAGAGTTATTCCCTGCAACGGTTACTCCTTATCGAAATTATCAAAATCCATGTTTTCAAATTGCGCTAATAAATCATCATCTGAACGAGGTTTAGACTTAGCACTTTGTTTAACAGGTGCTGATGCTTCTTCAACATCATCTAATAAACCCAGTTGCTTCATTAGACGTTCAATACGGTCTAACTTCATATCAACTTGTTTTTGTAGGCCTGCACCTAGTTTTTCACCCGCATCAATGCGATCTAATAGCACCATTAATTGGGCATCATTTTCAAGAAGTGCAAGTTCTTGCTCTGCTGATAAACGGCGCTGTTGCTTAGTTTGTGGTTTTTTAGGCTCAACAATTAGCGGTACTAATTTTTTACTGCCTAAACGTGGATCTTTTTTCTGACCGCCGTTACGCTGCTTATTATCTTCAACAGCAGAATGACGACTACCTGATTTTAGACCTTTACGCTTCTTCGCTTTTTGGCGTTCACGAGTCTCAATATCAACTTTACTATTTGATTTTTCACGGTATACAGCAGGGCCTTCAGAACCTACGGTACGTGCTCTTTTCTTACGGGTCATTACTGGGGTTTCCTCAGCAAAATCACATCATTTCCAACAAACTCAACTTCAAGACCATCACGTTGAGCTAAAAAGCAAAACGTATCATGGCTAAAAAAGCTGACATGGGTTGGGTCGTTCTTATAGTACCAATGCTCAAAAGCATCAGTGTCGGTTACTAGTTTAGTCATGATCCCAAGCCAACCGCCGGGTTTGACTAAACGTAGCAACAGCCCCCATTCCTTCGCAGGCTGATAAAAATGCTCGATTGCTTCTGTGCAAGTAACAAAATCATACTGATCCTCTAATACTACGGATTGTGCCGCAAAATAGGGATCGTAGATCGTCATAGTATACCCCATTTCTGCCAACATCACTGACAAGGTCGGCCCAGGGCCACTACCAAAATCCAACCCAGATAAAGGTGGTGATGATAATCGTGTCGCCAATGGAGTGGCTAATCGCCCTAAAAATTGTCGGTAGCCGATATCATTCGGATTATTCCGATGTTGGTCGTAGACTAATTTTTCTTGAGACGACGTTAAATGAGTTGTCGGATCGGCATAAATTAATGCACATTGTAAACAGCGAAAATAATCACGATTAGTATCTGCCACTAACCAAGTATTATCGTTGCTACCACAAAGTGGACATCTATCCATTGTCTTCTCCACAACGACTGAATGTTTACGAACAGCAGCAGCGGTGTAAAATCGAGCGGGCTATTCTATACCCAATTACGGTTAAGATGTAGTTCTGCTGACAAATTGTTCAATTTATTCGGCTATTTGATCGGATTGATAAGCATAATATCACTGCTAAATCATAATGATAATCGTAGTAAAAATCGAAATTTAGACGAAAAAAAAGCGATAGGTCTGCACCTATCGCTATATGGGGTAAGCTATGAGCTTATAATTCTGTCTAGTCTTTCCGTAACTAGTAAGCAACGTCCCGGTTTAACAAATATCCATTTTTTATGATTGCTATCCATGCCAATATTGTTCGTCACTATCCGAGTGAATTTTTGCATCCTAATTACCATTCCATGGTTTAGCAACTTATCCTAAGTTGGCGATTCCTATCGCAATGTTACGCTCCAATAACTATACCACCATCCTTATGCGATACATCATCCTGATGTATCTGAGCTATATTACTATAGCTACCCTCTTTCCATGAGTGTCGACCCTGACTATCCTTACGCTTCCTGCGTCTACCCTAGTCTCCTGACCAGACTTCCTGTGTATCCTTTTGGCTTCACTGCCTAAGCTATCCTAGCGCTTCCTATCCAATGTCGCATTCCTTGTCGACAGGAGTAATTTACCTTAAGCCATCATTAAAACAATGTATCAAGATCACACTTTTGAATGCGTAATAATAGCGACTAACCAAGTCTATGTTCTATAAAATAAAAAAATAATCAGCTACAAATAAAATCATCATTACAGCGCTAATCAATGGTCGATCTCTTACAACATCACTGGCTTATTCGCCGTTATTAAAATATTAAAAAATAGTAATACTAAGCAACCTTAGTGATAATGCTAACAATTCCACCCTTAATGTAAGCCACCAACATAAGCAGAGAGTGCATTAATTTCATTATCAGTTAGCTTAGCGGCAATGGATCGCATCATACTGTTGAGATCATTATTACGAGTCCCTGCTCGAAATTCTTGCAGCTGCAACGCAGTATATTCCGCATTCTGACCTGAAATTTTAGGAAAACCAGCGAGACTGGTGCCGTTACCACGTGGTCCATGACAACTAATACAACCAGCAATCCCCCGCTCGGGATCACCAAAACGATATAATGGCTCAGCAATCGCAATTACAGCTTCAGGGGTCGTATTTGCAGAGATTGGCAATGAGGAGAAATACGCCCCGAGATCCTTCATATCGGTAACTGATAATGCTGCTGTCATTCCTGCCATAACAGCATTACTTCGACCTTGAGCACCACCACTCGTTACGGCAAGTTTATAATCAACAAGCTGTTTCGTTAAATAATCAGCATGTTGACCTGCCAATTTAGGATACTGTGCAATAACCGCATTGCCATCATTACCATGACAAGCAACACAAGTAGCAGCCTTTAATTTACCAGCATTGATATCGCCTTGTGCCCAGGCCGAATAACTCGCAACGAGTGTGAATATTAAGACTAATTTTTTCATAAAATTCCATTTATAATTATAGGGCTTCCGTACCACAAGTAATGCTTAGTGACATGGTATACAATACGACCATAAACCAAACACGGTTTAATATATCTTAGACAATTTCACAAAAAAGCGCTCATTTACAATGTGAGGGCTTGACGGAGTTAACAGTGAATCAACCTCTCAACTATAGAAATACCAGTTTTATTACAAGTGCACCGGATATTCGTCACTTGCCACAAGATGTCGGCGTTGAGATCGCATTTGCTGGTCGCTCCAATGCCGGTAAATCAAGTGCACTAAATCGCCTAACCGATCAAAAAGGTTTGGCTCGTACTTCTAAAACGCCTGGCCGTACTCAATTAATCAACATGTTTGAAGTCATTAATGGCTGTAACTTAATTGACTTACCTGGCTACGGTTTTGCCCAAGTACCACTCGAGCTAAAATTAAAATGGCAAAAAGCATTAGGTGAATACCTTCAGCGCCGTGAATGTTTACAGGGCTTAGTGGTATTAATGGATATCCGCCATCCAATGAAAGATCTTGATCAACAAATGATCAACTGGGCAATTGAAAGTAGCTTACCTGTTTTAGTGTTATTAACTAAAGCTGACAAATTAAAGAGTGGTGCACGGAAAGCACAAGTACTAAAAATCCGTGAAATGTCGAAAGAATTTGGCGGGAGTGTTCAAGTTGAAGCTTTCTCATCATTGAAAGGGATTGGCGTTGATCAAGTTCGCCGCAAACTGGATGAGTGGTATGCACCAGAGCTTGAACGTCAACGTGTATTGGCAGCTGATGACAGTGAGATTTTTAATCTCCCTCCTGCAGAATAAAATCCTGACACTGCTAAACAACACTAAAAATCCCCCACCATCATTGGTGGGGTAAATGCAGAGAGAATTTAGATATTGTTATTATAATCATTCGAGAATTGATTATTTCATTAACTAATGCAACCGCTGTTACTGTACTAGATAGCCTTATTTAGTCGTTTTGAGATGCACTCCACACCCCTCCCCGATTTAAAGTTGTTAATCATATTGATTACAGCACATTATTTTAGTTGAAAAACAAGTTTACTAATTCTTAACAACTTTAAACATTTATGGAATTAAATTACACCATCATTTGTTCAAAAAAAAACCAAAAAAAAAGCCATTCTCAATACCGAGAATGGCTATTTCATGTCTTTGTTTGCCCGCTAGTCATTGTAACTAACCAACAAAATAAAATATGAACAAGAAGCTGTTTCTATTATAGCCTGCCAATTTAAAATTTAAAGTATTTACTCTAAAAAATACGCAAACAAATAAACACTAATGAATCAAAATGGCGAATAAAGATAAAGCAATTGACAATAGTGACAAAAAATCACCAACTTTATTGATTTCGAATGATAAACAAACACAATAAGTGTCTTGATAACGATTAAATAGCAATAAAAAAGTAAGCTTAGGCAGCGCATATAGCGAGGATGAATTTTGCTTTGGCACAATAAAAAACGCCCCGGTCCAATAAATAGACCGGGGCAGCTGAATCAGCCAAATCCAATAACGTGAAACAAAAGGTCTGAAAGATAGAACATCTTACCTCTGTACCCTACGTTAGTAACTGTATATCAATCACTCAGTTTTTGGAAGTCTTTGTCGTAGTTTTTTTTCATACTTTTGTAAGTAATTTTTACATAACCGTTCTTATTTTTAACAAAAAAAATAGTTGATCTCACGACCAACTTTTATTTAATTCATCAATAACGATATTAATTAGTGGGCTTGATCCCAATTATCACCGTAACCAGCCTCAGCAATTAATGGAACAGCTAACGTTGCTGCTTGCTCCATTAATTGACGAACTTTTACCGTCACAGTGTCTAATGCAGATTCCTCCACTTCAAATACTAATTCATCGTGTACTTGCATTAACAAGCTCACTTGACCTTGTGGCTGTTGTTGCACCCATTCATCGACTGCAATCATGGCTAATTTAATAATATCAGCCGCCGTTCCTTGCATTGGAGCATTAATTGCCGCTCGCTCTGCTGCTTTACGACGTAAACCATTACGCGCTTTAATGTCAGGCAGATACAAACGACGACCGAACAAGGTTTCAACATACCCCTGTTCTGCCGCACTATTACGCGTGCTTTCCATATACTCTAAAACACCAGGATAGCGCTCAAAATACACATTCATATAATCTTGAGCTTCATTACGTCCCATATCGAGTTGCTTGGCTAAACCAAACGCACTCATGCCGTAAATTAACCCAAAGTTAATCGCTTTAGCGCGTCGACGCTGCTCGGTGCTCACATCATCAATCGCTAATCCTAGAATTTCAGCCGCAGTTGCCGCATGGATATCTTTACCATGACGGAATGCATCCAACAACGCGGGATCACCAGAAAGATGCGCCATAATGCGTAATTCAATTTGAGAATAATCGACTGCCAGAATTTTATAACCCGGCTTGGCAACGAATGCTTGGCGAATACGACGGCCTTCAGGGTTACGTACTGGAATATTTTGCAGGTTAGGCTCACTGGATGATAAGCGTCCAGTAACGGTGCCTGTTTGATGATAAGAAGTGTGTACTCGGCCAGTTACCGCATTAACCATTTTCGGTAATTTATCAGAGTAAGTAGACTTAAGCTTAGCTAAGCCACGGTATTCTAATAATAATTTTGGTAATGGATAATCTAACGCCAACTCTTGCAATACTTCTTCATTGGTTGACGGTGTACCTGATGGGGTTTTTTTAATTACGGGTAATCCCATTTTTTCAAACAGAATGGCTTGTAATTGTTTCGGTGAGCTTAAATTAAACTCTTGCCCTGCTAATTCATAAGCCAGTTTTTCAATCTCATCTAATCGTTGCGCTAATTCTATTGATTGCGCTCCAAGCAGCATACTATCAATGTAAACACCAGTGCGCTCCATACGAGATAACACTGGCACTAACGGCATTTCGATAGTTTCAAAAACTTTTTTCAGCTTTTCATCTGCTGCAACTTTTGGATACAACGCATTATGCAAGCGCAAGGTAATATCAGCGTCTTCTGCAGCATACGGTCCTGCTTGTTCAAGATCGATTTGGTTAAAGGTTAATTGCTTCTTACCTTTTCCAGCAATATCTTCAAAACTAATATTTTTATGCTCAAGGTAACGCAGTGCTAGGCTGTCCATATCATGACGACCAACTACGCTGTTATAAACATAAGATTCAAGCATGGTATCAAATTTAATACCCTGCATATCAATGTCATATCGCGCGATAATACTGGCATCGAATTTTAAATTTTGGCCAACTTTCGCTAAATTTTTATCTTCTAATAATGGCTTTAATTGCGCTAATACCCAATCACGATCGAGTTGTGCTGGCGCATCGAGATAATCATGAGCAACCGGAACATAAGCAGCCCTGCCTTCTTCAACTGCAAATGACACTCCAATTAAGTTAGCGGTCATATAATCAAGACCGTCGGTCTCGGTATCAAATGCAAATACATCGGCATTTTTTAATTGGGTTAACCAGTTATTAAAGCTTGCCTCATCCAATACGGTTTCGTAACCACTACGATCAATGGTTGGAGCGATGATTTTAGGCTCAGTGGTCGCAGTTGCAGCACTTTCATCCGCAACAATGCGGCCATCACTGCCATCTAACATTTCAGTTAGCCAGCGACGGAACTGTAATTTACCAAACAATTCAGTCAGTGCATCAGTATCAGGTACACCTTTACACAACTGTTCTGGCGCCAGTTCTAGTTCAACATCAAGCTTAATCGTTGCCAATTTATAAGACATATAAGCCGCTTCTTTATTATCAAGCAACTTTTTCGCCATCGTTTTTGAACCACGAAATCCCAATGGCGCAATATCATCAAGATTAGCGTACAAAGAATCTAAACTACCAATACCTGTTAATAGTGCTTTCGCTGTTTTTTCACCCACCCCAGGAACACCTGGAATATTATCAACCTTATCTCCCATTAAAGCTAAATAGTCGATAATCAACTCTGGCCCAATACCAAACTTATCCACAACACCAGCCGGATCCATCACCACATCAGTCATGGTATTGATCAAGGTAACATTTTGATCTACCAGCTGTGCCATATCTTTATCACCAGTACTGATCAACACAGGCATCCCTTGTTTAGATGCCTGCGTCGCCAGCGTGCCGATCACATCATCAGCTTCAACGCCAGAGATCGAGATCAATGGTAACCCCATCGCTTTGATCACTGCATGTAATGGCTCAATCTGTCCTCGAAGATCCTCCGGCATCGGGGGACGATTAGCTTTATATTCAGGATACATATCATCACGGAATGTTTTACCTTTGGCATCAAAGATAACCGCAATACGATCGGTCGAGAACTGGCGTAGCATACTGCGTAGCATGTTTACTACACCGTAAATTGCACCTGTCGGCTCGCCATCGGAATTAGTGAAATTAGGCGCAGCATGATAAGCGCGATAAAGATAAGAGGATCCATCAATAAGGATCAATGGATTTTCAGGAATCGTAGCCATAAGGTTATTCTTATATCCAAGCAAAAGTAGTTCAGGTTAGGTCTATTATCGACCAAATTTATCCCTACACCACAGAAAAAATGCAATGTTTACTAGAATGCCATGCCAAACCGCAACTGTTAACTGCTGTTTTGTGTTATTCATCCATTTTCTGTGGATAACTTTGTTAGTATTTAATTTACGCCAGTTGATCGTTTTTTATATAAAAATAAAAATTACCCATGATTGTATTTATTTTCATATACTTAATAAGATAGCTTGATTTAGATCCTCGATCCCATATTGATCATTGATTGTGGACAACCTTAGCTAGATAATCGTAACCAAGCTGATAATAACAACAATATAACTATATTTGATTAGTTAGGATGCCATTATGAAGAAAATTGCAGTAATTTTAAGCGGTTCAGGCGTGTTTGATGGAACCGAAATTCATGAAGCGGTATTAGCCTTATTAGCCATTGAACAACAAGGAGCAAGTTGGCATTGCTTTGCACCCAATATTGATCAACATCTGGTGATTAACCATCTCAATGGTGAGGTGACTCATGAAGTTCGTAACGTTTTAGTTGAATCGGCTCGCATTGCCCGCGGTAATATTACCGATGTCGTCTCTTTAAATATTAATGACTATGATGCGCTGTTGGTACCAGGAGGGTTTGGCGTCACCAATAATTTATCTGATTTTGCTCTTCACGGCAGTGCCTGCCAGCTCAATGAAGATGTTAAACAAGCCTGCCAAGCATTTGCTCAAGCGAATAAACCTGCTGCCTATTTATGTATAGCCCCAACCTTGATCCCACAGATCTATGGCCCAGGCGCGAAAGCAACGATCGGTGATGATCCTGATACTACAGCCGCATTTAATGCGATGGGGGGCGAGCATGTACAATGCCCTGTCGATGATTTTGTTCTCGATCAAAAGCGACGTTTATTAACGACACCAGCTTACATGTTAGCAACTAACATCAGTGAAGCTGCAACGGGAATCAATAAACTGGTACGAGAATTAATAAAATTGGCATAAGCATAATAATGATTATTAAACGCTTAAAAAGAAAAAGCGGCGCACTGTGTTATGCGCCGCGTAGCAAAAGTAGTAATTGGTTTTTAGCCCTACACTAATCACCATTACCAAGCTGAAGTACACTGGAAGCAATGTGAGCAATGTCGTGCTATCAAGCACCAGAAAAAGTGTTTTCTCTAGTACCTAAAAGCACGTTAATAATAACCATTCTCAACTAAGTTGCAACATCTAATTGAGAATAAGTTGCATTTGGTTATTAAATTCAATTAAATCTGCTTGGTAAAACCCAACCTATAGTCACGCAACTGGCCTTTCTTTTCCATATTTTCAATAGCATAGCCATTTCTAAACAATAATCTCACCATGGCAGGAAAGCAGTTACGCGACTTGACGTTAATCGTCGTATATGAAGATTGTGCCATCACCCATGCTTCTTGTGCTTCTAATAATTTTTGCGCAATGCCCAATCCACGCCCGCAAGCTAGCACTCCGCCAAGCCAGCTATAAAACACCTGCTCAGATAATGCATAACCGACCTTGACCCCAACTAATTGCTATTGATACTCAGCCACCAAAATCAACGTCGGCTGATGCGCTAATCGTAATCGAATCATCTCGGCATCAATGCCACTGTCTAACTCACTGATGCCAGCGAATACAGTAACAGCTTCAGCTATCGTTCCAATACGTACCACTATTGCAGTCATTATTCAGTCTCCTTTGATTAGGTAAAAAAAATCGGCCGCAGCCGATTTATTTTCAATCCTAAAACCATAATGGTTTATTTACTGACAGTCACAGTATCGCTGAACGGCTGCGGCTTTAAGGTGGTTAGCTTATTAATTAAGTAATTAAGTAGTACCCCATATAAAGGCACAAACAAACCTAAACTAATAATTAATTTAAAACTGTAATCCACTAACGCAATTTCAGTCCAATTTTGTGCCATAAATGCATCAGGGCTGTGATAAAACGCAATACTAAAAAATGCCGTCGTATCAAGCGCATTACCAATAATGGTCGATGCTGTGGGCGCGATCCACCACTGTTTCATTTGACGGAGACGATTAAATACCGACACATCCAATATTTGTCCCAACAGGTATGCCATAAAACTAGCAATCGCAATCCGGGCAACAAATAAATTGAACTCAGTAAGATGAGCGAAACCTTGATATTGTCCTTTAAAGAACAGCACTGACAACACATAAGACACAATTAATGCCGGCGCCATTACCCGCCAAATAATTTTTCGTGCCATGCCGGCACCAAAAATACGGACAGTTAAATCAGTCGCAAGGAAAATAAACGGAAAGGTAAATGCGCCCCAAGTGGTGTGATAACCAAAAATAGTAAACGGCAGTTGGACTAAATAATTACTTGAGGCGATCACTAATAAATGAAAAGCCACCAAATACGATAAAGCCTTGTGTTGTTGAGCAGCGGTAAAAGCAGTCGTTGTTGTATTCGATATTGTTGCGTTAGATAAAGCAGTCATGTAAGACCTTTTTGTCATTGGGGGGAGGGAACCCAAACATTTCCATTGCAGATGGTAATTACCGCCTGCAACACCAGGGCGGCGATTATACAGCACCGGATTAATTTGCCTAGTGGCGTGACAATAACTGCTGTATAAAAATCAGATCATCAATCTCACTCAATACCAACAATTCAAACCACATCGATGTGCTGTAATGTTCAGCTTTGAGTAATAGCTGACAACCATCAAAGTCGATTAACCATTGGTGGAGATCAGCACTTGGCTCTTTATCAATTAAGGTCGCATCTAAACGCTGTAACAGTGCTATTGCGATCGTAGTAAAATTATCAAACTCAAACTGGGCCGGCGTAACCACTAAAGTGCCTTGTTCAAGGTTTATTTCCGTGTGGCTAAAATCATAATCCATCATTAACTTCCGTTAGTTATGTTCATCAATTGCCATTAAGTGATCGCCAATCAATTGCAAAAATACCACCCCAAACTTTTCTAACTTACGCTGACCGACACCATTTATCGCTAAAAAGTCCCCTTTTGAGCTTGGTAACCGTTCCGCCATTTCCATCAGGCTAGCATCATTGAATACCACATAGGGTGGCAAATCTTCTTCATCAGCAATCGCTTTGCGTAATTTGCGTAACTTGGCAAATAATTTTTTGTCATATTGACGATTGGCCATTCGATCAACTTTACTGCTACGAGCCGCCGTATCAAGTCGAGGTACAGCCAATGATAACGGCATTTGAGCCCTTAATAATGGCCGCGCTTGCTCTGTTAGTTGTAATACTGAGTTACGGCTAATATTTTGGGTTAAAAATCCACGATGGATCAGTTGCCGTAAAATACTTACCCAATATTCATGGCTGTATTCACGCCCAATACCATAAGTGGTTAATTTATCATGGCCATATTCACGAATACGTTGATTTTGCATGCCGCGCAAGACATCAACCACATAGGTAATGCCAAAATTCTGGTTAACGCGATATACACATGACAATGCTTTTTGAGCCGCTTCCACCGCATCAAACTGCTGCGGCGGATCAAGACATACATCGCAATTTCCACATGCTTGACGTTGATCTTCACCAAAATAATGTAGCAGTACTTGGCGGCGACAACTTTGTGCTTGAGCAAATGCCCCCATCGCATTTAATTTATGTAGCTCAACATCACGTTGCGCATCATGCGGTTTTTCATCGACACAACGGCGTAACCAGGCTAAATCTGCCGGATCATAAAGTAATAATGCTTCTGCTGGTAAGCCATCCCGTCCTGCCCGTCCTGTTTCTTGATAATAGGATTCAATATTACGCGGAATATCAAAATGGACCACAAACCGCACATTAGGCTTATTGATCCCCATTCCAAATGCTACCGTTGCAACAACCACATGAATATCATCACGTTGAAAAGCATCTTGAACCGCCACTCGCTGTTGGTGTTCCATTCCAGCATGATATGCCGCGGCACGAATACCACTTTCACACAGTTTTTCGCTGATCTGCTCAACTTTCTTACGGCTATTACAATAAATGATCCCGCACTGACCCCGCATCGTCGCCAAGTAACGGTTTAATTGCATAAACGGTTTATGTTTTTCCCATAACGTGTAACGAATATTCGGCCGATCAAAGCTGCCCAAATAACAATGAGGATCAGTTAATCCCAATCGACTAATAATGTCATGCCGCGTGGCATCATCAGCTGTGGCGGTTAATGCCATCACAGGCAGAGGTGAAAATTGTTGTTTAAGCAGACCTAATGCCGCATATTCAGGTCGAAAGTCATGCCCCCACTGTGAAACACAATGCGCTTCATCAACAGCCACCATCGCTACATCAAGTTGCTGCAAACGTTCAATAAAATCGTGCATTAACACCCGTTCAGGTGAGGCATAAACTAACTGTAATTCTCCATTTTGCATCGCATCAAAAGTGGCTTGGATTTCTTCACGTGCCATCGCTGAATGAATACATCCGGCACTGACACCGTTGGCATTAAGCTGGTCTACTTGATCTTTCATTAGCGAAATCAGTGGTGAAATCACCACGGTTAATCCCGGCAGCATTAAAGCAGGAATTTGATAACACAAAGATTTACCGCCACCGGTTGGCATGATAACCAAACAGTCATTACCGGCAGTGATCGCATCAATCACTGCTTGTTGGCCTTGCCTAAATTGTTGATAGCCAAATACATCCTGCAATATTTCTTGGCTGGATAATAATAATGACGACACAGGCTGAGGGGCAACGGTTGACATAGTAAGACTCTTCGCTAAACAGAGCTGCCATTCTATACCTAAATCTAGGGTAGATGCGAGCAAGCCCCCAATAACAAAGCTATTAAGTGATGGCATTAATAATTATCAAATAAAACCAAGTCATTGCCTCAGTTACAATGATAGTGGCGGCATATTTTCTTAAAACTAATCGCCACCAATAACAACTTCAGCATCAATCTTTCGCTACAGCCTGATTTATTTAAAATTAATGACTGGTGTTTATGGTTACGATTATCACAACAACCCTCAAGTAATAATAACCAAATAATTAATAAGGGAATAAAACAAAAAACACCAACTATCACCACTGTTATCAGATGGTTAATTATTCAACACTATATAATTTAAAGCCGCTTTTTCGCGACTAAATTTTGAAGTTATTAATAACATTTAACAACTTACCAGCTTGAAATGACTCAAACGGATTAAAAATCAAATATCCAACAAATATTACGGTCAACAATATTTAAAAATAATGAGATATACGGGGATTTTTCTGCCATCATTAATCACATTAAAATACCACCTAGCACCTCTCTACTGTTGCGTTGCTGATTACAAGGATCTGTTATGCTTAAAATCGCGCCATCACTATTACGTTTACTGGCAATGTGTAGTTGTGCGGCCCCTATTTTCACCGTTACAGCCCAACAAGTTAGTGACACTATCATTCCTGAAGCCAGTGTCACGCCACAGCAATCACAATTAGTGGACGGCAAACAATGGATGATTGCCACTGCCAATCATTATGCCAGTGAAGCTGGCGCAGCAATGTTGCGTCAAGGTGGTAACGCAATCGACGCTATGGTGGCAACCCAATTAGTATTAGGCTTAGTTGAACCGCAATCATCAGGCATTGGTGGCGGAGGATTTTTAGTCTATTGGGATAATGATAATCAGCGAATGACCACCTTTGATGGTCGAGAAACGGCACCTTTTGCGGTCACTCCACGTCTCTTTCAAAATAAAAATGGCCAACCATTAGCATTTTATGATGCTGTTGTCGGCGGGCGCTCGGTTGGTACCCCTGGCACGATTAAATTATTGTGGAATAGCCACCAGCAATATGGCCAATTAGAGTGGAAGCAACTATTTCAACCTGCAATAAAATTAGCCAAAGCAGGGTTTATTGTTAGCCCTCGCTTAGCGGCATTAGTCGCTAAAGATGCCACGCATTTACAACGGTGGCCACTAACCAAAGACTATTTTTTTGACGCTCAGGGTCAACCAATTCAGGCCGGGCAACGATTAATCAATCAAGCTTATGCTGATACTTTACGAAAAATTGCTGATTATGGTCAAAAGGCATTTTATCAAGGAGATATTGCACGAGAGATTGTTAATACCGTTCAAAACGCGGTCGGTAATCCAGGTGTACTCAGTAATATTGATTTGGCCAGTTATAAAGTAAAACAACGTGAGCCGATATGTGCGCCTTATCGCCAATATCAAATTTGTGGTATGGGACCACCAAGCTCAGGTGCATTAACCCTTGGGCAAATTATGGGAATGCTTAACCATTATCCGTTAGCGAAAATGGGTGCTAATGATGTTAATAGCTGGCGCTTGATTGGCGATGCCTCACGCTTAGCATTTGCTGATCGTGGTCGTTATATGGCTGACAGTGACTATGTGCCGATGCCAACCAAAGGCTTACTCGATCCTGACTACATTCAACAACGGGCGCAATTATTAGCTACCAATAAAAGATTAACCACCGTCGAGCCAGGATTGCCGCCATGGGATCATGCCAGTATTCAAACCACCGATGAAGCTATCGAATTGCCATCAACCACCCATTTTGCGATTGTTGATCGCCAAGGTAACGTGGTCTCTATGACCTCTACCATTGAAAACAGTTTTGGTTCACGATTAATGGTTGGTGGGTTCTTACTGAATAACGAATTAACCGATTTTTCATTCCGTAGCCAAATTGATGGTGTACCCATCGCCAATCGTATTGAGCCGGGTAAACGTCCCCGTTCATCAATGGCACCGACAATTGTAATGCACAATAACCAACCGGTATTAGCCATTGGCTCCCCCGGTGGCAGTCAAATTATCGGCTATATTGCAAAAACCTTAGTCGCTTACATTGATTGGGGAATGGATTTACAGCAAGCAATTAATCTGCCTAACATTAATAACCGTTTTGGTACCTTTGAGTTAGAACAACACACTGCTGCGACAGCATGGGCACCTAAGTTTGAACAATTAGGCTATAAAACTGCAGTAAAAGATCTTAACTCTGGCATTCAAGCGATCACGATTGCCCCCAAGCAATTAACCGGTGCTGCTGATCCCCGCCGCGAAGGTAAAGTGATCGCCCAATAGCAGCCTATAAAAACCATAAAAAAGCCCAGTGATGGTTAATTATAAACAATTAACAATCACTGGGCTTATTACTGCAATGGTGATTATAGTGCGGTTAACTTAGCGTATTGGGTTACTAACCACTTAATACCTTCACCATTAAAGGCCACTTGGACTCGACTTTGAGCGCCGCTGCCTTCAAAGTTGATAATTGTTCCTTCACCAAATTTAGGGTGTTGCACTCGCTGCCCCAAACTAAAACCGGTCTCGTTAAAGTTATTATTAACTTGGGTTTGGCTAAAACGACCACTACTCACAGGACGTGAAACCTGTGCCTTCATGCGTACTTCTTCAACATATTGCTCAGGAATTTCACGAATGAAACGTGATGGTTTATGGAAATTATCCTTGCCGTATAAACGTCGCATTTCAGCATAAGTGATATACAGCTTCTTCATTGCCCGCGTCATGCCGACATAACATAACCGACGCTCTTCTTCTAACCGATCGGCTTCTTCTATGGTACGCGAGCTTGGGAACATCCCTTCTTCGACACCGACCATAAACACAATCGGAAATTCTAAGCCTTTGGCACTGTGCATTGTCATCAACTGAACCGCATCTTCAAAGGCGTCAGCTTGACCATCACCCGCTTCTAATGCAGCATGAGCTAAAAATGCTGACAATGGACTCATTTCAGCCGCTTCTTCAGGAATTTCAAACTGACGCGTTGCTGTCACCAATTCTTCTAAGTTTTCAATCCGCGCTTGCGCTTTTTCGCCTTTTTCCTGCTCATACATTGCCCGCAAACCTGAATGACGAATAACATCATCGGTTTGTTGATACATCGCAAGTTCAGCGGTGTCATCTTCAAGTGCATTAATCAACTCAATAAAGCGTTGTAGAGCATTGGCAGCTCGTCCAGCCAGCACTTTTTCGTCTAATAACGCCAAGCTTGATTGCCACATCGTTAAACCGCGATCACGAGCGGTTATACGAATGGTTTCGAGGGTACGATCGCCCAAACCACGAGTCGGAGTATTTACCACCCGCTCAAACGAGGCATCATCATTACGATTGCTAATCAAACGCAGGTAAGACAACGCATCTTTAATTTCTTGACGCTCAAAGAAACGCATGCCGCCATAAATACGATATGGCATGCCAGCTTGAATTAATGCTTCTTCTAATACTCGCGACTGAGCATTACTACGGTATAAAAATGCGGTATCACTAAGGCTACCACCTTGCTCACGCCACTCTTTAATTTTACCGACCGCAAACCGCGCTTCATCAAGTTCATTAAACGCCGAATACAGTGAGATCGGCTCGCCATCGCCATCTTCTGTCCATAAATTCTTACCCATACGAGCAGTATTATTAGCAATAAGCTCATTGGCAGCATTAAGAATATTGGCAGTAGAGCGATAGTTTTGCTCCAAAAAGATTGACGATGCGTTACTGAAATCATTAAGAAAACGTTGAATATTTTCAACTTGAGCGCCACGCCAACCGTAAATAGATTGGTCGTCATCACCGACAATCATCACATGGCAATCAGATCCAGCCATTAATCGTAGCCACGCAAATTGAATATTGTTGGTATCTTGGAACTCATCCACCAAAATGTGTTTAAAGCGTGCTTGATAATGCTCGCGAATATGCTTGTTATCACGCAATAATTCAAACGAACGCAGTAATAGCTCGGCAAAATCGACCATGCCAGCACGATCACAAGCTTCTTGGTAAGCGGTATAAATTCGCAACCAAGTTTGCTCAACCGGATCATTATAGGTTTCAACATGCTGTGGGCGTAAGCCTTCGTCTTTTTTAGCATTGATATACCAAGCACCTTGACGGGCTGGCCAATGCTTTTCATCTAAATTCTGCGCTTTAATCAAACGGCGTAATAACCGCATCTGATCATCAGAATCTAAAATATTAAAATCTTCAGGCAAGCGCGCATCCAAATAGTGGGCGCGTAACATGCGATGACATAAGCCATGGAAAGTGCCATTCCACATTCCAGCACTAGAGCCATGCATTAATTCATTAATACGGCCACGCATTTCGGCAGCCGCTTTATTGGTAAATGTCACCGACATAATGGAATACGGCGAAGCTTGTTCAACCGCCAACAACCAAGCAATACGATGCACTAGCACACGGGTTTTACCACTACCCGCTCCCGCCAATACTAGGTGATTACCCAACGGCGCAGCCACCGCCTCGCGTTGTTTGTCATTGAGGCCATCTAATAGAAGTGAAACGTCCATCGCTATCTACTGGTTATTTATACAATGGTGATGATTATACCAGCCCCAATAAAGATTGCTTCGATATCTTTGTAGTGATTTTCGCAGAGTTCAGAAACAAAAACATAACACAATTGTTAAAATAATTAACATCCCAGTGAAATAAATTATGCTTTTGCCCTGTCTGTTATTCCAAGAGCAAATTAACACCACTAAAAAAATGCTTAACCACAACCAATCAACACTCAACCATAATCAAGGAATCACCATGAAAAAGACCAATATTGCTTTAGCGTCAGCGATGACAGGATTAATTGCGTTAGCAGGAGCACTTGCCTCAACAACAGCTGTTGCTGAAGAAATGGGCAAAAAGATGGAGAAAGAAAAATGTTATGGCGTTAGTAAAGCGGGCAAAAATGATTGTGCAACTAAAACGAGTTCGTGCGCTGGTTCAGCCAAAGAAGATGCGCAAAAAGATGCCTTTGTAGTCGTGCCTAAAGGACTGTGCGATCGTCTCCATGGTGGCTCAACAAAGGAGGCATAAGTTAGTGGATTTTTCATCCCAGCAGCCGATTGGGGTGGGCCTACGCTCGCCTCACATCGCTGAGATAATTTCTACCCAACCGTCACTTGGTTGGTTAGAAATTCACAGTGAAAATTATTTCAATCCCGATTCATTAGCACGCCACCAACTGCGCCAATTGCTACCTCACTATCCGATTAGCTGCCATGGGATCGGGCTGTCATTGGGATCAGTAGATCCACTTAATCCTGACCATTTACAGCAACTCAAGCAATTAATTACCGAGACCGAGCCATTTTTAATTTCAGATCATCTCAGTTGGAGTTCTGTTAATGGTCAATATTTTAATGATCTATTACCACTGCCTTATACCGAAGAAGCACTCACCCATTTCTGCGCTAAGGTTGATCAAGTCCAGCATCTATTAAAACGCCAACTATTAATTGAAAATCCATCCAGTTATTTACAGTTTCAACACTCAACAATTCCGGAATGGGAGTTTTTAATGGCAGTCCAACAGCGCACAGGCTGCGGACTGTTATTAGATTTGAATAATATTTATGTCAGTAGTTTTAACCATCGCTTTGATTGCCAAACGTATTTAGCTGCTATTGATCCAACCGTGGTGCAGGAGATACACCTCGCAGGTTTTATACGCAAACAATTACCTCAAGGTGAAATTTGGATTGATACCCATAGTCAACCCGTCAGTACCGCTGTATGGCAATTGTATCAACAATGGATCCGCTGTCATGGCAGTCATATTCCAACCTTAATTGAGTGGGATACTGATATTCCTCCTCTAGCAATATTAATCGCAGAAGCGAATAAGGCTCAAACGATTATCGATAAGGAGCGCGCCGATGCCAGCATCATTAACCGCACCTAACTTACAGCAACTACAACACCAATTTGCCGCTGCACTGCATTATCAGCCTCATGATGCGGCGACGATAGTCAACAGTGATCAATTTAGCGCCCAACAACGACTGCAACTGTACTGTAATAATTTTATTATTAGCCTCACTGAGGTATTAGCGAGTACATATCCAACCGTAAAAGCTATGATCGGCGAACAATGTTTTGAGCAATTAGCCCGCCACCATATTCTTAGCCAGCCGCTACCGCAAGCCGATGTAACGGCATATGGTGATCACTTTGAAAATACCATTACAGCCCAGCCAGCATTAGTAGCCAGCTTGCCTTATTTAGTCGATCTGGCTCGTTTAGAATGGCTGCGAGATATTGTTAGTCGGTTAGCATCCCATGCTGGCACATTACCGCTAGAAAAATTACGCCAACTCGAACATCCAACCAATAGTGTTAATCTTCAACAGTGTTATTTTCATATTCCAACATCGACACGGGTTTTTAGTAGTCAATATGCGGTGGTGTCACTATGGGAGATCGTTAACGACACCAATGATAACCACCAGCAGCAACAATTAGCGCTATTAGATATTAACCAACCACAAACTGCACTGTTACAGCACTTTCAATGGCAAATTTGGCAACAAGATAGCGCACCAGAATTAATCGCGTTAGTGAGAGACTGCCAATGCCAACGCCCGATCGCAACACATACTCGTTCACAATTAACCCTACTGCCACAGTTATTACACCACCATCTAATTGATGATATTTGCGAGGTTAATGGCGATGATTAATTTTATCCGCACCATCGATCCTTTTTTTGAACATTTAATACGTCCACTGCAACCACTGTTGCTCCTATTTAGTCGCGTTTGGGTGGCAATTGCGTTCTTTAAATCAGGACTCATTAAATATGGAAGTTGGGAAAGTACGCTATATTTATTTGAATATGAGTATCTGGTACCCATTTTACCTTGGCAGTTAGCCGCTTATAGTGGAACAGCGATTGAATTAATTGTACCAATATTTTTAGCTCTGGGATTATTTTCACGCCCAATGGCACTGCTATTATTTGGATTTAATATTATTGCGGTGGTGTCATACCCAGCACTATGGCAGCAAGGGTTTTATGATCATCAATTATGGGGAATGATGTTACTCGTAACCATATTTTGGGGGGCTGGAAAATTATCACTCGATCAGTGGCTAAATCAATGCGGCTGCAATAAAAACGCCGCATAGAGATAATGTTATCATCCATCAATGCCAATGATAACGGATGATAACTCGCAATATACTAGCTTGCTGATAAACCAATTAAAGGTAACAATTCGGCTAAATAGTTAATTTCAACATCCGGTAAACAGCGCACATTGGTTGCCGCTAATTGTCGACGCTGATCATTATACCAACACGCCTGTAAGCCATGCCTTTTAGCACCAAAAACATCGCTATGAAGATGATCACCAACATGCAAAATCTGGTGCGCAGGTATCCCTAAATGACCAATCGCCTTCGTAAACAGATCTGCTTCTGGTTTAGCAAAACCATCGCGCCCAGCATGATAGATCTCACTAAAATACTCCGCTAAACCAATTTTTTGAGGATCGACATTACCATTGGTGATACCGACTAACGGTAGTTGTGCACTTAATAAAGCTAATACTCGATGGGTTTCATCTGGGACATCAACCTTATTACGTTCAACTAACACTAACTCAAGCCCATGTCGCGCGGCAAGCTCAGCCTCTTTAAGGCGCCACCCCAACTGCATCAAACCAATTTTTATTGTTTCATAACGCCACTCACTAACATCATGAGATAAACTGGGATCGACGGCTACAAGTTGATTTTTTAAGCGCAACCAATCATCACGGCGAAGCATATCCGGTCGTGGCAATAATTGTACTAACCAATCAAGCATTGTTTGTTCTGCGCGAACAATCACTGGACGGTTATCATAGAGGGTGTCATCAAGATCAAACGTGAGCGCGTTAATCGGGCCTAAGTGACGATAAAATTGCATGGGCGTTCCTATTAGTTAACACTCAATAACGTGTTAACGGCGTTTAGCTCGAGGATGAGCAGCATCGTAGACTTTAGCTAAATGCTGAAAATCAAGATGGGTATAGATTTGAGTAGTGGTTAAATTAGCGTGGCCTAATAATTCTTGTACTGCACGTAAATCGCCACTTGATTCCAACATATGCGTTGCAAAACTATGGCGTAATTTATGCGGGTTAATGTGGCTTGATACCGCTTGTTTTTGTCCCCATTCCGCCATTCTTTTTTGAACATTGCGGTTTGAAATACGGTGACCAAGTTTAGAGACAAATAGCCCCTTTTCATCACCATGAGCGATATTACCGCGCACTTTAAGCCAATTCGCCACCCACTCACAGGCTAAACCTGCAAACGGTACCACCCGCTCTTTATCACCTTTACCGATAACGCGTAGATCACCTTTACTCAAATTAATGTCACGCACATCTAAGTTCACCAACTCCGATAAACGTAAACCTGCGCCATACATTAATTCCATCATCGCACGATCACGAATCGCCAATGGATCATCATCGTTAACCTCTAGCAGTTGATTCATTTCATCAACATCTAAGTTTTTCGGTAACGGTCGAGCTTTACGTGGTGCAGACACGCCTTTGGCAGGATTGGCGGGTAACACTTGCTGATGGACTAAATAATCAAAAAAGCTCCGTAATGCTGATAACCGCATCGCTAAACTACTGGCTTTAAGTCCATTACGCATCCCTTTACTGGCTATTTGGCGTACCCAGCCAGCATCAACTTGCTGCCAGTTTTCAACCCCAAGCTCTAGTAATTGCTCGGCAATACAGGTTAATTGACGTTTATAATTTTGCTGGGTATGTAAACTAAGCTCACGCTCACTACGCAAATATTCATAAAAACGCTCTAGGGGTTGTTCAAAACTTCGGGGAAGCGTACTCACATAAACCTCGATCATTAGCGTCATTAATACCAATGACAATTATTAGCTAGCGCTATTGAATAAATTGACCATCAAAAACATGGGCTACAGGACCAGTCATAAATAAGGGTTTACCTTCACCAGCCCAACGAATATATAAATCCCCACCAGGTAGGCAGACTTTGACATTCTCATCCAATAGTCCTTGGCTGCGACCAATTGCAACCGCCGCACAAGCGCCACTGCCACAGGCTTGTGTTTCACCGGCTCCGCGTTCATATACCCGTAATTTTACCGTACCGCGATCAACCACTTCCATAAAACCCGCATTAACGCGTTCAGGAAAGCGTTCGTGTGACTCCATCAGTGGCCCCAGCGTTGCTACCGCTGCAGTATCGATATTATCGACAATAGTGACACAATGGGGGTTGCCCATACTGACCGCACCACAAAATAGGGTTTGCTCACCAACCCGTAGCAAGTAGGTTTTCTCTGCTTGCTTAGCCCGCATCGGGATTTTGGTCGGTTCAAAATTCGGTGCCCCCATATTAACCGTTACTTGGCCGTCATTTTCTAGCTTTAACACCATTTTGCCGGCTTTCGTACTAACGGATATATGGTATTTATTGGTTAGCCCTTTCATTGACACAAACCGAGCAAAACAACGCGCACCGTTACCACATTGTTCAACTTCACTACCATCTGCATTAAAAATACGGTAGTGGAAATCGGTTTCAGGATCATACGGCGGTTCAACCACTAATAACTGATCAAAACCAATCCCACGATGACGATCGGCTAAACGACGAATCGCATCGGGAGAAAAAAATACATTTTGCGTGACACAATCTACAACAACAAAGTCATTGCCGAGCCCATGCATTTTGGAAAAGTTAATCTGCATGATGTTCCTTAATTATTAAGCTTCAGTTGCGACGACAATCATTCAACAAGATATTCATGCTGCCAAAGTTGTTCTAAGGTTTCACGCGCACGTACTAAATGTGCTTGCTGACCATCAACCATCACCTCAGCAACTCGAGGACGGGAATTATAGTTAGACGCCATCACGAAACCATAAGCACCTGCCGACCTTACCGCAAGTAAGTCATCAGCGGCTAAACATAAGTAGCGATCTTTACCAATGAAATCACCAGTTTCACAAATAGGTCCAACTAGATCATAACACTGCCTTTCACCTTGACGCGGGATAACTGGAATAATATCTTGCCATGCCGAGTAAAGTGTCGGGCGAATTAAATCATTCATCGCTGCATCAACGATGGCAAAGTTTTTATATTCAGTGTGTTTTAAAAACTCAACCTTGGTCAGTAGCACCCCGGCATTGGCTGCAATCGCACGCCCAGGTTCAAAAATTAATTCCAACTCAGGGTAAGACGCTAAGCTGGATAACAATGCCGTCGCATAATCAGCGGGTAATGGCGGTTGTTCATCGTTATAAGTCACCCCTAAGCCACCACCAAGATCTAAATGTTTAATCTCAATCCCAATTGATTTCAGCTCATCAATCAAGGCGAGTAGACGTTCTGTCGCATCAATAAAAGGCTGAACATTCGTTAGCTGAGAACCAATATGACAATCCATCCCGACCACTTTAAGGTGCGGTAATTGATGAGCTAACTGATACACTTCAAGCGCACGCTCACGGGCAATACCAAACTTGTTATCTCGTAGCCCAGTTGAAATATAAGGATGGGTATTAGCATCAACATCAGGGTTAATACGCAATGAAATTGGCGCAATTTTACCAAGTTGACCCGCGACATGATTTAAGCGATCTAACTCAGGCTCAGACTCAACATTAAAACATTTAATTCCCAGCTCAAGCGCACGTCGCATTTCTGCTGCCGTTTTACCTACGCCAGAAAACACCACCTTGGCAGGATCGCCGCCAGCAGCCAAGACGCGCTCTAACTCACCCAGAGACACAATATCAAACCCAGAACCTAAACGGGCGAGCACATTCAGCACCCCAAGATTCGAGTTGGCTTTTACCGCATAGCAAATTAAATGGGGCTGAGTTGCTACTGCTTGATCAAACGCATGCCAATGACGCTCTAAGGTTGCTCGCGAGTAAACATAAAGTGGCGTGCCATATTGGGCCGCTAACTCCGTCAATGCCACTTCTTCTGCCCATAGTTGTCCGTCTTGCTGGTAATTAAAATAATCCAATGCTTGCTATCCTTCCCTGTCTTGTTGACTGTTAAGCTGCGACTCAATCATCAGCGCAACTAGCTTATTATTGTGGTTGATGGTGTTGTGGTGCATCTTTTGGCATGTACAGTGGGCCACTTTGGCCACAGCCAGTTAAAATTAACGATCCGAAGACCAAAATTGCTAATAAACCTTTATGCATAATTCAAAGCCAGTGATTATCATTCCAATGACCTCTATAATCGCACCAAGAACAAGAAATGCAATAGGACGCAATAGGATGAATGATACTGAATTTCACCAACTGGCCGATCTGGCACTAATGCAGATCGAAGAAGGCATCGATGAATCCGGTGTTGATATTGAACCAGAAACCACTGGCAACGTGCTGACATTAGAGTTTGCAAACCGCAGCCAAATTGTTATTAATCGCCAAGAGCCACTACACGAGCTATGGTTAGCTTCAAAATCAGGTGGTTACCATTTTAAATACACTGGTAGCGAATGGCGTTGTACTCGTAGCGATAAAGAATTATTTGCGCTACTTAAACAAGAGTGCAGCTTACATGCAGGTGAAAATGTAACTTGGTAATGCCAAGCTTACATATTGCAGTTATAAAAAAAGCCTTCATTTTGTGAAGGCTTTTTTCTAAGTTCACCATTATCAATAGTATTAATTAAGATTAATACCGTTGTTTATCACTGTCGTCTTATCATTACGACGAGTTACTTGACCACTTTTAAACGGTAATACTTGTAATTCACCTTTGTCATTATGAGCAATATCGTAAAACTGAGGTAAATTAAAATTGATAAAATTAGCACTATAACTAAAACGATCTTGCGATGAAGTATAAAAACGGTTTACGCCATGAACCATTTCATCTTTATTACCGTTGCACTGACGATAGACTTCCATTTGATTCGTTTCATCGAGAATATAGATATTGAACCCTTGGTCACAATCTTCAAAAAAGAACTGAATCAAACCTTCACTGGCGTAGGCATCGACAATTTCAGGCGGATGCGGTTCATCGGTTTTCCCCATCACAACCTTCGGAATATCACTGACTTTATTTGAAGAAATACAACTGTAAAAATCAACTGAGTTTTCCAGCCGCTGTACCGAAACCCCACGTCGTTCAAAAAACAGCCCGTAAGTTTCATCAGCTATATGCACCGCTTTAAAACGACGTCGCTTTTCTTCTTCGACCGGTTTTAACCGCATTTCAATACACTCAGCCACCAACTGATACACCACATTACGAATTAAACCGCGCATATGTTTGCTGTAACAAAACACATCAATCGCTTCTGGTGGAATAGCATCGTGGTGCATTTTACCCAACATCGTTTTCAGAGCATCAAGCATGGCATAATTGCCACTAAAATTGAGTGTTCGTACTTCATTCCACGAATTACGATAAACTAAATCAACACTGCCAACGAGACACTTTTGCTCAGGGCCATAACTGAAAATATCGGTGGTTTTAAAATCAAATCGAACCGAGCGATTTTTTAGCTCCGTCGTAGGATCATTTTCTAAATTAACAAATAACCCTAATTGGCGAATTTCACACGGACTTGATAATGCTTGCAAACCGGGATGTGGACGACGAATAGGAAAAGTATTGCGAATATCACTCACCAGTTGATAGAGCTTATCTAAATCCATATCAGCATTACGAACCACGGTATGTAAGTGGGTCGATTCGGTCAACAAACCATTAAAATAACTCCACGCAACTAACTTTGATAAGTAACGGTTATGCTCTAACGGTGGCTGACCTAAAATATACTTCGCTTCAATAGGTTGTTTATATAAATACCAACCTGCGGTATTCGTTCGCCCTTCTGGTACTTGAATAAAAGTCAGATCAGGTTCATGTAAATCCGGTGATATTTGCGGATTTAATAATGTTACTTTACCGGGAAGCACCTCAAACGCAGCATATAATTTACGCGCCAGAATACTGATATCTTCGGGGCTAATTGCCGAGGTAATATCATTGCGACGCGCAAAACGAATTAAATTTCGGTAACTGAGCATCAACGCATCAAGCAACTCATTATGGGCTTGCTTAACTTGGGCAACTTTCCAATTACGGCGATTATCAAGCTCAGCAATAACCTCTGTTGACCATTGCCATTGCTCAGTTAAATGTTGCAGTGCGCGTCGACGCCAAACCACTGAACCCGATGCTGGTTTACGGGTTAATTTCTCATGGGTTTTAAGATAGAAACAGCGCCGCACTAAATCTAAACGGCGATGATCATCAATACGCTCTAAATAACGGGTCACTTTTTCAAGCATTAAATAGTAAGCATCCATGCAATATTCACTGCGATCTTCAGCAAAGAAGCGGCGCTTACCATCAAGACTTAATAATTGAGTGTGAGGATATTCCCATGAATAGGCTTCAAGTAGGATCGCTTTTAATACCGATTTATAAGGGGAATCGATACTTTTGTATAACTGCCATAAACTGGAACCGAAATATTCTTCTGCAGGAATACGCATCAAGCCACCAAAATCAATCCATTGGTCGCGTTGAATATAACCTTTAGCAACTAAATCATCGATATATTGGTCATAGCACTCTTCCATTTCTGGCGGCACCATAAACCATAATAAGGGTAATCCTGCTAAACACACTGCCGAACGATAGAATTCATCGAGTAACAGTAAATGTTGACTTGAGCCACAGTTTTCACCGGTCATGGCTTCAGAGAAATTGTCGCGGAAACGGTTTTCATCGATCAAAAAGAAGTTAGCTTCAACCCCTTGTTCCATCGCCCATTGAGAAACTAAGCTACATTTACGATCTAATGCTTCACGGCAATGACGATTTAATGAGGTTGGAATACAAACCCAAATATCAAGATCACTGGTGAGACTTTGTCCCATAGAAGAAGTGCTACCCATGGCGTAAAGACCAGTAATCGGGCAGTCAGTGTCAGCAACCAAGAGTGGATCAATCGGCATTATCGCAGCACGAGCGCAATCATTAACAAATTGCTGTTGTACCTCGGTAACGATAAAATTCGCGATTCCCTGGGGCACTTGTTGATCAAGATATCCTGGTAAAGCTGGGTGGTTATAATGTAATAAGACAGGTAACAGATCGAAAACCTGTATTGACGGCTCATTCATTGCTAAGCGTGCACGTTCAATGCGAAGCTCAGTCAACGAATCCAGTCTACCTTTTAGCGTCTTGATATAATTTTGCAAATTACTCTTCCAAGAGCTAGCAGTGTTAGTGCGGCCCGCAGTTTGACATTAGATAGCGTAAATTTTATTCAAAATGAGAAAGAAACGTGATCAATGTATCATTTTTAATACCTACGGTAAAGATAATGCCAAGCTTGCCCAGTAACAACTGCCTGTGATTCATCCGTGATTATTAGACTCTAAATCGCGGCCATAACTAATAACAACTAATCGTGCTGTAACTAGAAATTGATCAACGACTTATTGCGATAAATATCACAATTTATATTGTAGCTCACTACACAATAACGCTTGAAATCAGGAACCGCAATACACGAATTATCATCCATGCTTAGGTAGTGGTACGATACTAAGCATAAAAAATAACAACCTTGGTTAACGGACCTTCTTTACTATGATGACAACCCAACCGATTCGCATTGCTACACGTAAAAGCCCATTAGCCATGTGGCAGGCAGAGTTTGTAAAAGCTGAACTTGAACTGGCTCATCCAGGGCTCGTTGTTGAACTGCTACCTATGGTAACAAAAGGTGACATTATTTTAGACACTCCCTTAGCAAAAGTGGGCGGTAAAGGCTTATTTGTAAAAGAACTTGAAGTAGCAATGCTTGAAGGTCGCGCAGATATTGCGGTGCACTCAATGAAAGATGTACCGGTTGAGTTTCCTGAAGGACTCGGCTTAGTGACAATTTGTGAACGTGAAGACCCACGTGATGCATTTGTGTCTAATCACTATGACTCCATTGATGACTTACCTCTAGGGGCTATTGTAGGAACATCAAGTTTACGCCGCCAATGCCAACTACGATCTCAACGTCCAGATCTGATCGTTAATGACCTCCGTGGTAATGTAAATACTCGTTTACGCAAGCTTGATGAAGGCCAATATGACGCCATCATTTTAGCGACTGCAGGTCTAAAACGCCTTAAAATGAATGATCGTATTCGCAGTGAAATTGCTCCAGAAGTTAGCTTACCCGCGGTAGGTCAAGGTGCTGTCGGCATTGAATGCCGTTTGAATGATCAGCGTGTGCGCGATCTACTTGCTCCCCTTAATCATCAACCGACAGCGACACGCGTCCTGTGTGAGCGCGCGATGAATAACCGTCTTCAAGGTGGTTGCCAAGTGCCTATTGGGAGTTATTCAGAACTGCAAGGCGATAACATTTGGTTACGTGCTTTAGTTGGCGAGCCTGATGGTAGCATTATTATTCGCGCTGAAATTAGCGGCCCAATTGCAGCAGCAGAACAATTAGGTGAAACCTTAGCTGATGAGTTGTTAGCCAAAGGTGCCAAAGACATTCTTGACCGTTTATACGGTAACGCCTAATGGCAGTGCTGATCACCCGTCCAGCACCTGAGTGCGATCAATTGGTGGCACAACTTAACCAAGTGGCGATCAGCGCTATTGCTCAGCCTTTACTTGAGGTACAGCAAGGGAAACATATAAATAGATTAATAGAACAAATTCAACAACTGCAACAAGGTGACTACATCATTGCAGTTAGCTATCATGCGGTACGTTTTGCAGCTGATTACTTGATTTCACAAGGTGCAGAATGGCCAAAAAACATGCATTATATAGCCGTTGGCGACAAGACAGCTGCAGCTTTAGCCCAGGCCTGTCAACAACCAGTGAGCTCGCCCCAAGGTAACCATGATAGTGAAGCGCTATTAGCCTTACCTGAGCTTGCTAATATTCGCCACCGTAGGGTATTAATCTTACGAGGTAATGGTGGACGCGAATTAATCTATCAAGCATTAACCGCTCGCCATGCCCAAGTCAGTTATTGTGAAACTTATCAACGCTGCTGGCTTGATCTCGATGCAACACAATTAGTCCAACAGTGGCAACAACAGCAAATACAGGCTCTAGTTGTCACAAGTAGTGAACAGTTAATATACTTAACGGGATTGATCCCAACTGAGAATTTGACTTGGCTTTATAATTGCCACCTTTTCGTACCAAGTCAACGCGTCGCAGACCGAGCATCAACGCTTGGCTACAGACATATTTCCACCGTGGGGAGCGCTGCTAATCAGGCGTTATTCACGTTCCTAAAAAGCAACGTAAGCTAACGGAATAATTAGGATGACAGACAAAACAACCAACACAAACCCAACTGCAGCGCCATCAATTAAAGATAAGCCTGCGGTTACTGCTTCAAAAACGACCAAAACAGCACCACCAGCCACTAAACAAAAAAAATCAGGTAGCAAAACCGGTTGGGTTGCGATTGCACTAGTATTGGCACTTGGTGGTGGTCTTTACTATCACGGTCATCAGCAAGGTCTACAACAACAACAGCAAATTGCCGCCTTACAACAACAAATAGCGACGATGAAAGCTGCCCTAAAAGCCGATCAACAGCAAACCCTCGGCATGGTTAATAATGAACTTCGCACCACACAACGTAGTGTTGAGCAAGGCATTAGCCAACAGCAAAAATCAATTGACTCTATTCAAACCGCAATTGCTGACTTAAAAGGCCAAGAGCCTAACGATTGGTTATTAGCGGAAGCTGACTACTTAGTTAAAATGGCAGGACGTAAGTTATGGTTAGAACATGACGTTACCAGTGCAACCTTATTATTAGAAGCAGCAGATCACCGTATTGCAGAGCTTAATGACCCAAGCCTTAAAGGCCTACGTCAAGCAATGAGCAATGACATTACCGCATTAAAATCAATCACTGTCGTTGATCGTGACGGTATCGTATTGCGTCTTAACAGTCTTGAAAACAGTATTGATAACCTACCATTAGCCAATGCGGTACTAGCAAAAGCAGAGCCACAACAGAACCCAACTGTGAGCCAATCAGTCAATGACTGGAAAGATAACTTAATGACCTCATTGAAGAACTTTAGTGAGCATTTCATTACTTATCGTAAGCGTGATGGCAGCGTGGTTCCTTTACTATCACCACAACAAGATTTCTATCTCCAACAAAACATCAAGAATAAGCTCGAAACTGCTATCTCAGCAGTGTACCGCGATCAAGGCCAAATCTACCGTGAGTCGATTGCAACCGCGATTAAATGGGCGCAACAGTACTACAACTTATCATCACCGAAAACCCAAAGCTTTATTGCTGGCTTGCAACAACTAGAGCAACAAAATGTAGCAGTGGATTACCCAGCGAAATTGCAATCACAAGCACTGATCACCAAATTAGTTAATCAAGTATTGCGCAATAAAATGACAGCAATCAATGAGCCAGTTGCCGTTAAAACTAACGAGTCTCAACTTAAAGCTGACAAACCAGCAATTAAAGTTGTGGTACCAGCTGTAAAAGAGCCGGTTAAAAAACTCATCAAACAAACAGCAACACCTGCAAATACCGATACAAATAACAAAGCGGTTGTTAGTTACTCAACCACAACTAAAGAGGAAACCAAATAATGATTAAATTGTTGTTATTGGTCATCGCTCTGATTGCCGGTATCATTGTCAGCCCCGATCTTGCTGGTCATCAAGGCTATGTGTTGATCTCGTTTGCCAATCAAACCATCGAAATGAGTTTAACCACACTTATTATTGTGGCGATTGCCATCGTCGCGATCTTTTTTGTACTTGAGTTCATTCTGCGTCGGTTGTTTTCTTTTGGTAGCTCAACCCGTGGTTGGTTTAGTGGTCGCCAAGTACGCAAAGCACGCCGCAACACCGCTGAAGGGTTATTAAAAGTTGCTGAAGGCGATTGGAAATCTGCTGAAAAAATGCTTTCTAAATCAGCAAAATACAGCGATGCACCGATTTTAAATTACCTAGCAGCAGCGGAAGCAGCACAAGGGCTAGGTAAAACCCAACAACGTGATCAATATTTACAACTAGCCGCAGAGCAAGATACTGAAAACCTTGCGGTATCACTGACGCGCGCTAAGCTTCAAATTCGCCAACAGCAATTTGAACAAGCGTTAGCAACCTTGCAAGACGTACAGCCAAATAGCCCACGTAATCCAATGATACTGAGTTTATTAAAGCAGTGTTATTTACAACTAGAAGATTGGAAAGCGCTCCAAGCACTGTTGCCCCAATTAACCAAAGCAAACGTGATCACAGCAGACGAAGCCGCACAATTAGATGTCCAAGCACAGTGTGGTCAAATGCATCACTTAAGCCAACAAAACGGCAGTGATGGCTTAATCGGTTACTGGAATAGCATCAGCCGTAAAGATAAGCACAACCCAGCCTTAGTGGCGTGTTTTGTTAAGCAGATGATTATTCGTCATGCTGATTCTGATGCATTTCCAATATTGCGTGATGCTATTAAGAAAAACCCAGATCAAAGCTTAATTAGCTTAATGCCACAATTAACCCTGCCAGATCGCCACCCAGCCATTGTTAGCCTACAAGATTTATTAGCCAACAATAGCAATAACCCAGCATTACAAAGTGCATTAGGGCAAATGCTAATGGCTGATAATCAATGGCAACCAGCGAAGGATCACTTAGAAAAAGCCGTTGCAATACGTCCCGATGTGACAGATTACGCCCACCTTGTTGCTACTCTTGAACAACTTGGCGATAAGCAAGCCGCAGCGGAAGTTTCGCGTCAAGCTCTGCAACTAGCAAAACCCGATCAAGCCTAAGTTTTAAGTCTGAAAAAAGCGCCTTGATGGCGCTTTTTTTTCGTCTGGATAACAGTTTTAGCATTAACATGTTTCTGAATGTAAACAGCCATTGCAAGGTATATCTGCCCCATTGCTCCTAAGCCATAAACACGTTTCAATAGCCACTCTGCCCTTTTTATTTAACATTTGGATAACTGTTATGGATATGCTTCCTTGGCTGATTGTTTCAGGTATTATGGTGTCGGTGATTGTTGGCGTAATGATGGCTGTATTAATTAAACACGCTGATTAATGAACACCTATAAAAAAGCCTCCTAATTGGAGGCTTTTTTATAGGTGTTATTTGGTAATAAGCGACTATGTTAATCCCAAAGCCTGCTTAGTTTTACGTAATTGTTCATCAAACTTTTTCACCGCTTTAGCGGCTTTTTTTAATTGTTTAGTTTTCTTCTTGGCTAATTTCTTAAGTTTTTCGGTCTGCTTTAGCAATTCATCAGGTTGCTCAATCACCTCTGTTTGCTCAACCACAGTAACCATCTCAATTCGACTTTGACCAACAGCTGTTGGCATTGGCAAACTATGGACGTTCATCATCGTAGGAGCAGGCGACGCTGATGCCGCTAATGTCATCACAGGAGGTGGTGGTGGCACTATTTGGGGAGCAATGGCATTGGTTAAGCTACTCGGTTTACATAAGTAGTCTTTATCACTCGCAACCCGCGTACAGCTAGCACAAATAAATTTTGGCTCACTGACAATTTTAGTGATCGTCGCAAATTGATCGGCAATTTCGGCACGACGATACTTACACAACGACTTCACCATCAACACATCCTCACTCAAGACTCACCAGAATTACGACATTAAACGATAATGATTCGTAATTCCAGTAATGAATGTATTGTTCAGCGTCAAATGTGTAACTTTTTATTTTTGGATATCATTCGTTTTCATACCGGCTTTCACATAGATATCAAAACGGTTTTTCTTGGTTTCAATTGCCATCGAAGGCTTCGCATTTGCTAAAAACTCAGCATAATCCGGGCGCTTAACCACAATGCGCTTAGTTGCTAATGCATAAGCTGGCGCAAACAATTCATCAGCATCTAAATCGGCACCGACTAAAGTTTGGAAAACGCGCATTTCTTTTTTTACCAATGCTGATTTCTTTTTATGCGGGTACATCGGATCTAAATAAATCACTTCCGGAGCAACAAAATCTTTATCCGCGGCTAACTGCAATAAAGCATCTTGACTCGATGCATGTAATAACTGCATCCGCTCACTGACCCAATGACCAATTTCAGGATCGGCTTTAGCACGGGCTAAACCATCATCCAGTAATGCGGCCACCACTGGATGACGCTCAACCAATTGCACTTTACACCCCAATGACGCTAATACAAACGCATCACGTCCTAAACCTGCCGTCGCATCGAGCACTGTCGGCGTAATACCATTTTTTAAACCAACCGCTTTGGCAATTGCTTGACCACGACCACCACCAAATTTACGTCGATGTGCTACCGCACCACTCGCCAGATCAACAAAAACAGCGCCAAGCTTAGGTTCATCCAGCTTACGCAACTCTAACTGATTAGCGGTTAATACTAACGCAAAACAACTATGCTCATCATGCGTCAATCCCCAGCGGGCGGCGAGTTGATCTAATTCAGACTGACGTTGAGGCACTTCACAAAGTAAGGCTAGTTGCACTGCATTCTCCGGTATCAAACAATATCTATTTCGCTCAACAAAAGGAAATAGAAGCTATGGGTGGCGAATTATAGCACCACAAATCAAGCTTGGCTCTGGTATCACAACCTAACATAAGGATAAGATAGCCCAAGGTCGCAGCATGCGAATAACTTAGCTTGCCGAAAGGAATTGTGATGAATGTAGCTGTTCGTATCGATGATTTAGATCGCGATATTCTCAACGCGTTAATGACAGATGCACGAGTGCCCTACGCTGAAATGGCAAAACGGTTTAATGTTAGCCCAGCGACAGTACATGTTAGGGTTGAAAAAATGCGTACCTCGCAAATAATTACGGGCACCGAGGTAATCGTTAATCCAAAACTATTGGGCTACGACGTGTGCTGTTTTATTGGTATCAATCTTTATGCTGCACGTGATTATCACTCTGCACTTGAAAAACTTAATCAGCTTGATGAAGTAGTAGAAGCTTATTACACCACAGGTGCTTACAATATTTTTGTAAAGTTGATGTGTCATTCAATCGAAGAATTACAGCATGTATTGATCAATAAACTACAAGCGATTGAGGAAGTACAATCAACCGAAACCTTAATTTCGCTCCAAAACCCAATCAATAGAAACGTTAAGCCTTAGCGATAATTGGCCATAAAAAAAGCGAGCTCAAGCTCGCTTCTTATCACATTACATCATGATTATTTTTTTAAATGTAGCGCCCGCTCAGCGGCTTCTGCTGCTAACCATTCAGCGACAGTTTTGGCAAAATAGGTTAACACCCCATCAGCACCAGCACGCTTAAAGCACATTAATGATTCCATTACCGTTTCACGCTCTTTAAGCCAACCGTTTTGGAATGCTGCCATGTGCATTGCATATTCACCTGACACTTGATAAGCATAAGTAGGAACTTGCAGTTCAGTTTTCACGCGACGTACCACATCTAAATATGGCATTCCCGGTTTCACCATCACCATATCAGCACCTTCACTGATGTCCATTGCCACTTCATGCAAAGCTTCATCACTATTGGCAGGATCCATCTGATACGTTTTCTTATCGCCACCTTTAAGATTACCCGTTGAACCGACAGCATCACGAAACGGACCATAGTAATTCGACGCATATTTAGCTGAGTAAGCCATAATTTGCGTATTAATATGACCCGCTTGCTCAAGTGCTTCACGGATAGCACCAATACGACCATCCATCATATCGGAAGGAGCAATAACATCCGCCCCCGCATCTGCATGCGATAATGCTTGTTTGATCAAAATATCAGTAGTGATATCGTTAAGCACGTAGCCTTCATCATCAATGATACCGTCTTGACCATGAACCGTGAACGGATCTAAGGCAACATCAGTGATCACACCTAACTCAGGTACATGCGCTTTTAAAGCACGTACCGCGGTTTGTACTAAACCATCAACGTTATATGCTTCTTCCGCTAATTCAGATTTAAACTGTTGTGATACCACTGGAAATAACGCAATCGCAGGTACACCAAGACTGGCAATATAAGCCGCTTCTTCTAACAGTAAATCAATTGATAAGCGCTCAATACCCGGCATAGAAGTAACACTCTCGCGACGATTAGTGCCTTCAAGGACAAACATCGGATAAATAAGATCATTAACAGATACCTGGTTTTCCGCCATCAAACGACGACTAAAATCATGCTTACGAACCCGACGCATACGACGTCCAGGAAAAGCACCTTGAATAGATACAGACACGGTAAACTCCTTACTGGTTAATGGGTATTGATAATATCACTCACATCACTAGGGTGGGATTAAATTGCAAAAAAAGCTTGGCTCACTTGGTAAGAATTATTGACAACTTGAGTCGCAGACTCACCACGGCACTCAGCAATAACCTGTGCAATATGAGGCAAATACAACGGTTCATTACGACTAGATTTCGGCTTTGGGCGGTAATCTCGCGGCAATAAATAAGGACAATCGGTTTCAATCATTAACCGTTGACTAGGAATATCTTTAACAATCTGGCGCAATTCAGTGCCACGGCGTTCATCACAAATCCAACCGGTAATACCAATATGTACATCAAGCGCTAGACAATCATGCAGTTCTTGTTGTGAGCCCGTAAAGCAATGTAAGACCGCCGCTGGTAATTTATCGCGCCATGGTTTTAGAATCGCTAAAAAACGCTCATGAGCATCACGACAATGCATAAACACAGGTAAATTAAGTTCAGCTGCTAACGCTAATTGCGCTTCAAATACCGCTTCTTGCTGCGGACGTGGTGAAAAATCACGATTAAAATCCAAGCCACATTCACCGATCGCAACCACCTCGGGTAATTGCGCTAAAGCACGAATTTGAGGTAAGGCGAGATCTATTACCGATTTGGCATCATGTGGATGAACACCTGCAGTGCTATAACAATAATCAGGCCATTGCTGAGCCAGTTGTTGAGCGGCAATACTTTCTTCGATACTAGTACCAGTGATGACCAGCCCTTTAACGCCAACAGCTTGGGCGCGCGCAATCACATCGGCACGATCTTTATCAAACCGACTATTGGTAAGGTTAACGCCAATATCTATCATTTATTTTCTCATCGACTAATGAACAAGCATACTCAGCAGTATATCGAGCTCAATATTGACTGACTATGTAAGAATCACATTATTACAGCTATAAAAAAACCGACACTAATGTCGGTTTTTTTCATCATCACAGGGGTTAAAACCCTATTCTTTGCTGATGCTCTTTACGTCTTGCGGTTCATCTTCGTTATCTTCGTCATATCCATCTTCATCATCTTTACGAATGTAAAAACGTGAGAAGAATAAACCGACTTCAAATAACAAACACATTGGTACCGCTAACAAAGTCTGAGATAAAATATCAGGCGGTGTTAACAACATACCAACCACAAACGCTGCCACGATAATATATGGGCGTTTACTGCGTAATGTTTCAGGATCGGTAGCACCGGTCCAACACAACAGAATAATTGCTACTGGAATCTCAAATGCAATACCAAACGCCATAAATAGCGACAGTACAAAATCGAGATAACTTGAAATATCTGTTGCAACTTCAACCCCTTGCGGAGCGACGCTGGTAAAGAATTTAAACACCAATGGAAACACAACAAAATAAGCAAACGCAACACCGGCATAAAACAGCAATGAGCTGGAAACCAGTAATGGCATAATAAGCTTACGTTCATGCTTGTATAATCCTGGCGCTACAAAAGCCCACAGTTGATACAAAATCATTGGCACAGCAATAAACACAGCGGTAACTAAAGTGAGTTTTATCGGTGTAAAGAACGGTGACGCAACATCTGTTGCAATCATAGTGGCACCAATTGGCATACGTTCAACCAAAGGTGCAGCTACAAAAGCGTAAATGTCTTTCGAAAACCAAACTATACAGACAAAAACCACCAGCACGCTGATGAGAGAGCGCAGGATCCGTGTACGCAGCTCAAGTAAATGGCTGAATAACGGCTGCGAATCTTCGACAGTCGACATAGTGATGTAATTTATTCCTGCTTATTAGAAGTCGTTGCTGAGGGTTGCTCGCTTTTATCAGCATAGGGACGTTGCACATCAGAAGCGACTTTTTTAAGTTCATCAACCGACTCTTGCAATTCAGGCGCGATGTCCTTCATTCCCATTTGCTCAGCTTTTTTTAAATTGGCTTGCAGTTCCTGAATTTTCAGTTCCTGAGCCAACTCATCTTTGACTGAGTTTGCCATATTACGGGCAGCGCCTATCCACTGCGATACAGTACGTATCGCAACGGGTAGACGTTCCGGCCCCAGTACTACTAATCCCACCACGGAGATCAGCACTAACTCCCAGAACCCGATATCAAACACGTCTTAAACCTGCTCTTTGTCTTTTTGACTCGTTTTAGTCTGATCAGCGGCTTGCTGCTCATCCGCAATTTTCTTCTGCTCAAAATCTGCGTCAGGTGTTTCTTTCTTAGCTGCAGGTGCTGAATCTTCATCACCAATCGCTTTTTTGAAACCCTTAACAGCAGAACCTAAGTCGCCACCCAATGTGCGTAACTTCTTAGTTCCGAACAACAGAACAATGATCAGTGCAATAATTAGCAATTGCCAGATACTGATACCACCCATGCTTATTTTACCTCAGCTTTATGTGGTTAATAACGGAGTGCGTTGTTAAACGCAACTATAAGTATAGGCGAAACCTAAATCGATTATTTTCGACAGGCTCGCCATCCCAGCAACCAAAATACCGCTCCTGCTCCAGCTGCAATAGCAGGATAGGTGGTAACATGATCACCAAAAAGTATGGCAGCACACACCATCATGGTGGCACCAATACCAAAATAAAATCTTGCCTTACCTTGGTTACGCCGACTATCCATGAAATTATCATAGAGTGTATCGAGTCGCTGGTTCATAACCTTGCCTTGGCGCAAACTGTCGTAAAGTAATTCAGGTAATTCGGGTAACTTTTCAGCCCAAAATGGTGCTTTACTCTTTACCGCTTCAATAATTGCTTGCGGTCCGACTTGGCGAGACATCCAATCTTCTAAAAACGGTTTTGCCGTTGCCCACAGATCTAGCTGTGGATACAACTGCCGTCCAAGACCCTCAACATAAAGTAAGGTCTTTTGTAACAGCACTAATTGCGGCTGCACTTCCATATTGAATCGACGCGCGGTATTGAATAAATTAAGCAATACGTGACCAAATGATATTTCACATAATGGTTTTTCAAAAATCGGTTCGCACACCGTACGAATCGCAACTTCAAACGCATCAATATTGGTGTCAGCGGGTACCCAGCCAGAATCAACGTGTAATTCTGCTACCTTTCGATAATCACGATTAAAGAAAGCCAGTAAGTTTTCAGCTAAGTAACGTTTGTCTTCACGATTAAGCGTGCCGACAATACCACAGTCCAACGCAATCCATTGTGGATCATGTGGATGCTCATAAGAAACAAAAATATTCCCTGGGTGCATGTCGGCGTGGAAGAAACTATCACGGAATACCTGTGTAAAGAATATATTTACCGCATTTTCCGATAATAATTTCAAATCAGTGCCATTGGCTTTTAATGCATCAAGGTCTGAAACCTGAATACCGTATATGCGTTCCATGACAAGCAGATTAACACTACTGTAATCAGTGAAGACTTCTGGTACGTATAGCGAGTCATCACCTTCGAAATTACGTCGAAGTTGAATCCCATTCGCAGCCTCACGCATTAAGTCCAGTTCATCAAGTAAGGTCTTTTCATATTCCCTTACCACTTCAACGGGGCGTAAGCGACGCGCTTCAGGCTGTAACCGAGAAACTATCTCCGCCATTCGATACATCAGCTTTATATCAGCTTCAATGATCGGCTTTATATCTGGTCGAATAACTTTAAATACAATTTCACGACCATTTTCTTTCATGGTTGCAGTATGTACTTGTGCTATTGATGCTGACGCTAACGCCACCTCATCAAAATCATCAAACCATTGTTCTATCGGCCCACCTAATGATGCTTCAATAGTGCGTTTGGCTAATTGGCCATCAAACGGCGCTACCTGATCTTGCAGTAATGCTAATTGATCGGCGATATGGGGTGGAAACAAATCACGCCGAGTCGACATCATTTGGCCAAACTTGATCCATACCGGTCCAAGTTCTTGTAACGCTAACCGTAACCGCTCACCTAATGGTTTGTCGGGATACTCATTTTTAATCCAAAATAACGATTTACGTAATTTTTTTGGCAATTCAGAGCGTGGGTCTTGCGGAATAAAATCATCCAAACCGTAACGCAATTGCACTTCAATAATACGGTAAAGACGTTTGAATTCACGAATAGTCATCATGGCTATTTATCGCTCAAGTAACTGATTTAATCGGGCCTCAAAACAGGCAACATCGGATTTCAAGTCATCAACTTGATCAGCAAAATACGCTATTTCTAATGGCTGTGGTAATAATCGCCACTCTTCCGTTAGCGTTTGAGCTAAATTTTGCTGGCGTTTAAGTAGTCGTTGTTGAAGAAATTGACCACTCGATTTAACGCTGCTTACTACCGTATGAGCAACAACATCACCACTATAATGAGATAACTTTTCTTCAAGATCGGGCTTAAGGCCACTCAACAAACTTGAGAAATGCTGCGCTAATTGTAAGTCGCCATCAAGCGCTAACTTGTCGGCTTTAATTAACTGCGTCACATTAGCTTGTTGACGCAATTCTGGTAGCACGGTTAAGTTAAGTGCCAATTGGCAATCAACATCACCCTCATAAACAGCTAATACATCAATCTGTTGGCTAAAAATAAAATAGAGCGTTTTGCCAAATTCATTTAACGTCACGCTGATCACTTTACCGCGTAAACGCGATAAACGACGCTGACTATCAGCATCGTCTTTTACTAACTGATTAAGCGCCGTTTCTATCGCGCCAGTAACAAACGCATCTATTGGCATATTGACCTCAGAACTTATAACCACGGTGCAAAGCAACAATACCGCCAGTTAAATTGTAATAGCTAGTCTGATCAAAACCAGCGTCATCCATCATGCCTTGTAAGGTTGGCTGATCAGGGTGCATACGAATAGATTCAGCTAAATAACGATAACTTTCACTATCATGAGCAATGATTTCACCGATTTTTGGCAATAAGTGGAATGAGTAAGCGTCATATATTTTTGATAATGGTTCTAAAATCGGCTTTGAAAACTCCAACACTAGCAAGCGTCCACCGGGTTTTAAAACGCGGTACATCGAGCGCAATGCTTGCTCTTTATCAGTAACGTTACGTAAACAGAAGCTAATCGTAATACAATCAAAATAATTATCAGGAAAAGGCAATTCCTCAGCATTTGCTTGCACGTAACCAACGTTACCAACAATACCACTATCACGCAGCTTACTACGGCCAACTTTTAACATTGAGTTATTGATATCAGCTAGAATAACTTGGCCACTATCACCCACAATACGAGAAAACTTAGCCGTTAAATCCCCAGTACCACCGCCTAAATCAAGCACGCGTTGACCACGGCGAACACCACTGCAGTCAATCGTAAACCGCTTCCATACGCGATGAATACCCATCGACATTAAGTCATTCATAATGTCGTACTTTGCAGCTACTGAATGGAATACTTCAGCAACCATGGTTGCTTTTTCATCTTTGGCCACGGTACGAAAGCCAAAGTGAGTAGTGTCTTGTGTGGTATCCGTCATGCTCAATCCGTTATGTGTCCTCGCGCTCATTCTATTGTTACAATAAAATAGCTGACGGGGATTAAATTCATTTATTCAACTGGCTTAGTGTACTTGATGGTTGTCGTTTGCTCAAAGTGGTTTACTCTTTAAGCGCTACAAATCACTCTCTGTTGCAGAGGTTATATGTGAAAAACCTCTCGTATCATGCAGTTGCGATTGCGATTTTTCAACCAATTGTGGACTGATATCACGCTTCACCTCCACACCTAATAGCTTAAAGCTTTCTGCTTGACGAATGACATTGCCACGTCCGCTAGCTAACTTATTCATTGCACTATGATAACTCTGATTTGCTTTATCTAATGAGGAGCCTAATCCTTCCATATCAGTCACAAACAAACGCAATTTGTCGTACAGTTTGCCTGCGCGCTCGGCAATTTCTTTGGCATTTTGATTTTGGTGCTCATTGCGCCATAAATTATTAATCGTCCGTAGTGCCACCAGCAATGTCGTTGGACTTACCAACATAATATTGAGATCCATCGCATCCCGGATAAGCTTAGGATCAGCCGCAATTGCAGCTTGAAAGGCCGGTTCAACCGGAATAAACATCAACACATAATCCAGACTTTGGACACCATGTAGCTGATGATAATCTTTACGGCTTAAACCTCGCATATGAGCCCGCATAGAAGCAATATGCTCCCCCATCGCTAATTCTCGATCTGCCACTGTTTCAGCATTAAAAAACCGCTCATAAGCCACCAATGACATCTTGGCATCAACCACCACATCTTTTTGTTGCGGTAAATGCACTACCACATCAGGCTGATAACGTTTGCCGTCTTCATTTTCAAGGCTAACTTGGGTTTGATATTCGTGACCTTCACGTAAACCGGACTCCGTTAACACTCGCGCTAACACGACTTCGCCCCAATTACCTTGGGCTTTATTATCCCCTTTAAGGGCTTGAGTGAGGTTAACGGCTTCCTGCGCCATTTGTTCATTGAGTTGTTTTAGATGATTAATCTGATGTACCAGAGTATGGCGTTCACGAGATTCTTGAGTAAAATTATCATTAACCTGCTTTTTAAAGCTTTCCAATTGCTCTTTAAGGGGCGTCAGTAAACTTTCTAAACTGATTTTATTCTGCTCATCAACGGTACGGGTTTTATGGTCAAACAATTTATTCGCAAGGCTTTCAAATTGAATTCGTAACCGCTCTTCGGCATTTCCTAATAACTGAATTTTTTCTTCTGCTGATTTTTGTTCTTCAAAATGACGCGCATCTTGCTCACGTAAATCAGCTTCAAGACCAGCGTTCATTACCCGTAAGTTATCTAACTGCTCGGATAAATACTGTTTTTCATTTTGAAGCGCTTCAAAATGACGCATTTTTTCTACCGCCGCAGATAAATTACCGTGCAATTGACGAATTTCATGAGTAAGACGATCACGCTCATCATCCATCTGCTCGAGCTCTTGATTACGCTCACCCAATTGCTGCTGTAATTGCTGCTCACGCACCTGCAATAAACGTATATCAGCCTGCGCTTGCTGTTGGTGCAACTGCAATGTTTGCTCAAAACGTCCTTTTAACCATAGCGTGGTAATAACACTCGCTACCGTAGCACCAGAGATTGCTGCCAACAGTGAAATCATGCCGCCACTCAACCATTCCGTCATATCAAATACTCTACAAAAAACCACCAAATCCATTTCTGTTGTAAGGCTAAGTCGATACTGGATAAATGTCCAGTTCAGTAATATTTGTTGGTATGAATTTGATTGTTTTCACCCATAAAGGAAGCGTATTTATGCGCCCACGATCACAGCCTTACTTGGGCTCACTAGGGCGAGTTTGGCCTCATCAATTACACTGCGAGCTTCATTTAAAGGAATAAATAGAGAATCAGTCATGAACGAACGTCATGCATTAGGCTATGGTCTCACTGCAGTATTACTGTGGTCGACTGTTGCAACCGCATTTAAAATTACCTTAAATTATTTTTCACCGCCGCAAATGGTCGTCATTGCAAGCCTTGTTTCAGTGATTGCATTACTCGCTATTGCTACCTATCAAGGCAAACTTACCAATTTATTGACCACCTTTTATGCTCGACCTTGGTATTACCTTGCTTTAGGACTAATCAACCCTCTGGCATACTATTTAGTATTATTTAAAGCCTACGCTTTATTGCCAGCCTCACAAGCTCAGCCATTGAACTATAGTTGGGCGATTACTTTAACCCTAATGGCGGCGATTTTTTTACATCAAAAGATTGGTCGTCAAGACTGGATAGCCTGTGGCTTAGGCTATTTAGGTGTGGTAGTGATCGCCACTAAGGGTGATCTACTTGCTCTCCAATTTGAAAGCCCGCTCGGGGTCGGATTAGCGCTATTTTCAACCCTTTTATGGGCACTATATTGGATAATCAATACCAAAAATACTGCCGATCCTGTGCTGGGATTATTACTCGGATTTTTAACCTCACTGCCTTTTTCTATCGGCTTGAGTTTTTATGTAGGTGGCTGGCAAACAGTACCTTGGCAAGGGTGGTTAGCTGTAACCTATGTGGGCTTGTTTGAAATGGGAATAACCTTTGTCTTGTGGCTCAACGCCCTCCGCTTAACCACTAACACCGCCCGTATCAGTAACTTAATATTTATTTCACCCTTTATTTCACTACTGTTATTAGCAACTATTATTGGAGAACAAATAACAGCCGCAACGATTATCGGACTGTTATTTATTATTAGTGGCTTAGTGGTGCAGCAATGGCGTTCAAAGCCATCACCTCAATCTCAATTACTGTAAACCACCTAAAATTAAGCCTGTCATAATGACAGGCTTAATAAACACACGCTCAATGGCTGCTAATCATCAACAATTCAGCACTAATCGGCTGTTAGTGGTGCTTGATGCCAGCTTTTGCCCCACTTTGACCACAACACAAATATCCCAGGGATCAATAACCACATCTGCAATGTCATCAACATTGGCGTTGCTAAATCAAGTCGCTGAGTTAAGCTCACCATCACTCCAGCGCCACTCATTTGAAATAGACCCAACAATGCAGCCGCAGTACCGGCACGATCACCAAAAGGCGCTAATGCTTTACCTGCCGATGAGCCTAAGACAAACGCAAACCCAAATGAACAGATAAAAATAGGCACCATAAATGCCCACGCTTGATTAATGGTGCTCAGCCCCAGCATTAATCCACCGGCAATGGTTAGAATAATAAGTCCTGTTTGCAATGTAGCCCGAGTACCGAACCGATCCATAAATTTCGGTGCTACCATACAAGCGGTAATATTAAGCGCAGCATTAATACCAAACCATAATGTAAATTGGTTCATGTCAGCCCCAAGATGGCTCATTAACCACACCGGAGCCGAGGTCACATAAGCTAGAATCACCGCCATCGCTAACATGCATAAACTGGCATGGTATAAAAATGTTGGCTCACGTAATACCGACCAATAGCGGCTCAAACTTATGGTTGAACCACTAACATGAGTATCAGTAGGGCGAGTTTCTTTAAACATCGTCATCACAAATAAACCAGCTACCAGCGCAAATCCAGCCATAAAACTAAAATTTGAACGCCAGCCAAACTCATGTGTTAACCAAGTACCTAACAAGGGTGCTAAAGCGGGAATAAAACAGATTGCACCATTTAAGTAACTGATCATCCGACCACTCTTTTCTGCGCCAAAACTATCACGCACAGCAGAGAAAGCCGCAACAGAGGTTGCACAGGCACCGAAACCTTGTAATAAACGTGCAGCTAATAGCATGTCTAAGTTGGTTGCTAAATACGCCATAAGTGCACTAAAACCATAAATAACAATTCCCGCGAGTGCAATTGGTCGACGTCCAAAACGATCAGCTAATGGCCCTGCCAATAGTTGCCCTAATCCTAAACTAAACATAAACCATGTTACGGTATCTTGAACGCGTACAGCATTAACCCCAAAGCTATCGGCAATAGCAGGGAAAGCAGGTAGATAAATATCAATAGCCAATGGGCTAAATAATACTAAAGTCACCATCAAGGTGATTAATTTAGTATCAGTAGAAGAAGTGGTTGACGAGGTCATATGATGTTCCTAAAAGATGATCGCGCCAAGTCTACGGTTTTAGAGATATGAATAGAAATGGTATATATTCAAAAGCACTTTTCCATTTTGGAATATCACTCACAGCAGTTATCCGCCACACTCTGAGTGACAGATAACATGATTAGGCTGAAATGTAGCAAATGCTAATTAATTGACCGTTAGCTAATTGATGCCAACCTGCAAACACGCTAACGTAACCACATTGACTGCATAACTAAATACCCTCAATGAGTGTTAGTTATTCAAGTTTACAGCTTACGCCATCGTTAAGATGACGCTTTAATTAAAGGACGAAAACATGCAAGCAGCAATTTCGCAACGTGTTGAACAAATCCGCCAATGGCTCGCTGATAATCAGTTAGATGCTTTATTGATCCCTCACGAAGATGAATTTCTAGGTGAGTACATTCCCGATCATAATGAACGTCTGCACTGGTTAACTGGATTTACTGGCTCGGCAGGCGCTGCCATTATTACTCGTGATGATGCTGCTGTTTTTGTTGATGGTCGTTATGTGGTGCAAGTTCGTAAACAAGTGCCTGCAGATGTATTTCAATACTGCCATCTTATTGAGCAACCACCAGTACAATGGGCACTAGAAAATTTAGCAGCAGGCAGTAAAGTTGCCATTGATGCTCGCCTTCACAGTGCTGCATGGCTAAACAATGCCACCACCGCCATTGATGGCGAATTCGCGTTAGTATCTGTTGCTGAAAATCCCATTGATCAATTATGGTTAGATCGCCCAGCACCAGTATTATCTGATGCCCAATTAATGGGATTAGAATTTGTTGGTCAATCAAGTACAGATAAACGCCAACAAATTGCAGCCTTACTAACGACTCAAAAAGCCAATGCTGCTTTTTTAAGTCAGTTAGATAGCATCGCATGGCTGTTGAATATTCGTGGTGACGATGTCCATTGCCTACCAGTATTACTGTCAGCTGCAATTATCCACAACGATGCTTCCGTAGATTTTTATATTGATCATCACCGCTTACCGGCAGGTTTTGCGGCACATGTTGGTGATGGCGTTAATATCTGTGAGCCAGAACAATTGGCAGCAGGTTTAGCATCATTAGCAGGAAAGCGGGTACTGTTTGACTCTGCGAACAGCAACGCCTGGGCAGCTCAACAGCTTAAAAATTCGGGTGCACAACTGATTGAGGCAGCAAATCCAACCTTACTGCCCAAAGCCACCAAAAATGTTACAGAAATGGCAGGAATGAAGGCGTGTCATATTCGTGATGGGGTTGCAATCAGCAAATTCTTAGCGTGGGTTGATGCCCAAGTTGCAGCAGGTAACCTCTTAGATGAAGCCGAACTTTCTGATCAATTGTGGCAATTCCGCCAGTTAGACCCAACATGCCGTGATGTTAGCTTTGATACTATTTCAGCTGCCGCTGGTAATGCCGCCATGTGTCACTATAACCATATAGATCAACCGCAACCAAGCAAACTGCAAATGGACACGGTGTACTTAGTCGATTCAGGTGGTCAATACCCTGATGGTACCACCGATATTACTCGTACGATTGCCATTGGCACCCCAGGCGATGAAGTTAAACAAGCATTCACACTGGTGTTAAAAGGTCATATTGCACTTGCCTCTGCACGCTTTCCTAAAGGCACGACCGGCTCACAGCTGGATGCTTTAGCCCGTCAACACCTATGGGCACATGGTTTTGATTATGACCACGGTACCGGCCATGGCGTGGGTCATTTTTTAAGTGTTCATGAAGGCCCACAGCGGATCGCTAAAGGCTATAATCCAACCGCATTATTACCAGGCATGGTGCTCTCAAATGAGCCGGGATACTACCGCGCTGATGCGTTTGGTATTCGGATTGAAAACCTTGAAGCTGTCGTTGAAGTAGCCACTCAAGGCGATATGTCAGTAATGGGCTTTGAGTCGTTAACACGTGCGCCGATTGATAAGCGCCTGATTGATGCGAGCCTACTGACTGATGTCGAACTGGCATGGCTCAACAATTACCATCGCACCGTATTTGACGTTATTAGCCCAGCCCTAACAGGCGCTGATCTGGCGTGGTTAACTCAAGCGACAGCAACACTTAACCGCTAACCTCAATTTTCATACTTAAAATAAAAAAGCCAGTGCATTTAATGCTGCACTGGCTTTTTTTATTAACCGGAATAAACCGCATCCCAGTCTTTCCATACGACTTCAAAACCTTGTCGCTTCACTGCTACGGCAACATCAGCCACACTACGATCATCACTGATCGCAAATTGCTCTAACTCTGGTGTATCATCGGCATAACCACCCGGCTGCGTTTTTGATCCCGCAGAAAGACTAGTAACGCCTAATGGCAACACATTATCGCGAAAGTGGGCTGACTCACGAGTGGATAATGACAACTCAACTTCAGGATTAAACAACCGATAAGCACAGATCAACTGCACTAACTGGCGATCAGTCATCACCGATTTGGGTTCAATCCCCCCCGTGCAAGGCCGCAAGCGCGGAAATGAAATCGAATAACGACTTTGCCAATAATGATGCTCAAGATATACCAAATGGCTAGCAACAAAAAAACTATCTGTCCGCCACTCTTCCATCCCCAGCAAAGCCCCTATGCCAATTTTATCGATTCCAGCTTGGGCTAACCTATCTGGCGTCGCTAGCCGATAATTAAAATTAGTTTTATTGCCGCGTAGGTGATGCTCGGCATAAGTACGGGCATGATACGTTTCTTGATACACCATCACCGCATCTAAGCCTAAGCCTTTAAGTTCTCGATATTGTTGTTGTTCAAGCGGCTGCACTTCCATTGCAACATAACTAAAATGTGATTTAATTTGTGGCAATGCCTGCCTAAAATAATCCATCCCGACTTTAGTTTGATGCTCACCAGTGACCAATAACACGCTATCAAAATTAAGTGCTTTAATCGCCTTACATTCACGTCCAATATCACCCTCATCTAATGTGCGGCGCTTAATGCGATTTTCCATCGAAAAGCCACAATAGGTACACGCATTGGCACACAAGTTAGACAGGTATAACGGTACATAAAAACTGATGGTATGACCAAAACGCTGCCGAGTTAACATCGCAGACAATTGCGCCATATGTTCTAAATAAGGCTCAGCAGCTGGTGAGATCAGCGCTTTAAAATCCTCTAAATCGAGTTTAGGTTTACTAAGCGCACGCTCAACATCTACCGTAGTCTTGGCATAAATAGATAAACGAATATCATCCCAATCCATTTGCTGCCAAACATCAACAAAGCTCATGCTGGCTCCTTACTGATTAAGAAATGCCGTTAATGGGCTCGATGCAATAGCATGATTCACTTTCCCCGCCATGCCAGCCTCAAACGCCATACGACCACTTTCAACCGCTAATTTAAACGCATGTCCCATTGCAATAGGATCATGAGCGGCAGCAATAGCGGTATTAACCAGAACGGCATCAGCGCCCATTTCCATCGCTTCTGCAGCATGAGAAGGCGCACCAATTCCCGCATCTACCACCACAGGTACACGTGCTTGATCGATAATAATTTGCAGAAAATCACGACTAACTAAACCTTTATTTGAACCAATTGGCGCTCCTAGGGGCATCACCGCCGCACATCCCACTTCTTCTAACCGTTTACACAACACCGGATCAGCATGACAATAAGGCAACACTACAAACCCTAGCTGTACTAACTGCTGTGCCGCCTTTAGTGTTTCAATTGGATCCGGCATCAGGTATTTCGAATCAGGGTGAATCTCTAGCTTTAGCCAATTAGTACCTAACGCTTCGTGGGCTAATTGCGCCGCAAAAACGGCCTCTTTGGCGTTTTTGGCCCCTGATGTATTCGGCAATAAATTCACCCCAGCGGTAACTAAAGGCGCTAAAATATCATCATCCGGCTGCGTTAAATCAACCCGTTTTAATGCCATAGTCACCAGCTCAGAGCCTGTCGCTATAATTGATTTAGCCATCACATCACGATTGGCGTATTTACCCGTGCCAGTAAATAAACGTGATGAAAAGGTTTTATCGGCAATGGTTAACATATCAACCTCCTGCGATTGCTTGAAATAACGCGAGCTGATCGCCATCAGCAATAACCGTTGTAGACCACTCACTAGCAGCAACAATGGATTGATTGATCGCCACCGCTGTGCCTTGTGTCGGTAAAGACAGTTGTGCGACAAATTGACTCAGGGTTTGCTCGGCTTCACATACCACAGGTTGATCGTTCAACCATATCTTAATCATGGTCATACGATCTCCTGATGAGTGACCACACCACAAACTGGACAATGGGGCTCGGTATTAATTGAAAGCTGCTGCCAGCGATTATTGAAGCCATCAAATTGCTGTAATAGAGAAAATCCGATATCACCGACACCCGTTATCGCTTTAATCGCAGTTAACGCTTGTAAATTGCCGATGGTGCCAACAACAGGTCCTATTACGCCACCAGTTCGACAATTATTGGCTTGTTGCTCCGTACTATTGAAGATAGGAAATAAGCACTGATAACACCCTGATTTCGATTGGCGGAAATCAAATGCAATCAGCTGACCTTGCCAACCAATGGATGCCCCTGATATCAACGTTTTTTGATGTTTAAAACAAGCCTGATTAATCGCATAACGTGTCCCCCAATTATCACTGCAATCAAGTACGATATCCGCTTGTTGAACTTCAATATCAAGTTGAAATCCCGCTAACTTTGCTTGCACGGCTCGCGTACGTATTAATGGGTTTAGCGCATTGATCTGCTGGCATGCAGCCTGTGCTTTACTTGTCGCAATATCACTATCACGGTAAATGACCTGCCGTTGTAAGTTAGAAACTTCAACGTCATCATCATCGGCTATAACCAATAAACCCACCCCTGCAGCAGCTAAGTACATTACCGCCGCAGAACCTAAACCGCCAACGCCAATAACCAGTACCTGAGCATTCATCAGCTGTTGTTGCCCTACTTCGCCGATCTCGGCCACCATTAACTGACGGCTATAGCGTATAAACTCAGCATCAGAGAGTTCAGAGTTGATGGTCATCACATGCTCCTCCTGCCTCATTTTCAATCGTAGCAACCAATATATTGCGTAATTCTGCAACTGCAGCGGCTGGATTTTCTGCCTTCGTAATCGCACTGACCACAGCAACACCGGTTACTCCAGTGCGCCACACTTTGGCAGCGCGTTCAATATTGATACCACCAATCGCTACGGTCGGTACTCGTTCACCAATTAATTTTTGATAAAGCGCTAACCGATTAACGCCTTGTGGTAATGACGGCATATCTTTAGTTGAGGTCGCAAAAATATGACCCAGTGCGATATAACTTGGTTGATACTCTAAGGCACGTAAAATCTCATAATAGCCATGCGTAGAGATCCCTAACCGTAGTCCAGCTTGCTGGATCGCGACTAAATTAGCACTATTGAGATCTTCCTGACCAAGGTGAATACCGTAAGCACAATGTTTAATTGCCAACGCCCAATAATCATTGATAAAAACTTGCGCGTGAGCTGCCGCTCCAGCAGCAACTGCCTGTTCAATTTGGGATTCAAGATCAGAGGTTTGGGGATTTTTAATTCGTAATTGAGTCGTCGTAACACCTAACTGCAATATCCGCTCAACCCAATCCGCACTATCAACCACTGGGTATAAGCCTAATTTACACAGTTCTAAATCAGCAAAGGGGGCCACACTTTCACCCTCACCCAGCCAACCAAGTTGCTTCACTTCCGGATGATTGATCGTTAATGCACGAGGAAAGACTTTGGCTGTCGTTGGCCATATAAGCTCACCTTGCGCACGATAATTATTATCTTGATAACTGCGTGCATGAGCACGCGCTAAGACCAATGCATCATCTAATGGGTAATCAAGTGCTAATGCCACCAATAACATGGCCCGCTGTGCTTCACTGGCTCCACTATGATGACAATGAATTGCTCTGGTTTGCCCTTGGTGATGCCAAATATCAATACAACCGTCATCAGCAGGATAGCCACATAACACTAAACTGGTATCAGCAACCACCTTATGCTGCAACACTTCTAGTTCATCGAAAGGCGCGAGCCACTGATCCCGCACTTGATACGTCGGCAGTACACAATCGTCCTCTACTGCCACAAAATTAAACGCAACTGAACATTCACTGGTGGCGGTTTTAATCTGCACCCATGAATTACTATTATTAACGCTAACGTTCACTGTCTCACCAAGCTGATATAATTCAGCCGGTACCAATAGTGGTTCAATGTGCATTAATAATGGCATTAAATGATTGGGTAACGATAAGGTGCTCATTTACAAATCCTCTTTAGCTGGGTGATATAATTCACTGCCTCGAGCACGAAATTCAGCTGCCTTTTGTTGCATTCCAACATTCAAGTTATCACTGATGGTAATATCTATCTGCTGCAACTCTTTAGCATAATCACGGACTTCTTGAGATATTTTCATAGAGCAAAATTTAGGGCCGCACATTGAACAAAAGTGGGCAACTTTGCCAGATTCCTGTGGCAAGGTTTGATCGTGATAATCTCGAGCAGTTTGTGGATCAAGGCCCAAATTAAATTGATCTTCCCAACGAAATTCAAACCGTGCTTTTGACAATGCATTGTCACGAACTTGTGCACCGGGGTGGCCTTTCGCTAAGTCTGCCGCATGAGCACACAGCTTGTACGTGATCAACCCGACTTTTACATCATCTTTATTCGGTAAGCCTAAATGCTCTTTTGGCGTCACATAGCACAACATTGCACAGCCATACCAACCGATCATGGCTGCGCCAATGCCGGACGTTATATGATCATAGCCAGGCGCAATATCTGTAGTGAGAGGTCCAAGGGTGTAAAACGGCGCTTCATGACAATGCTTAAGTTGTTCATCCATATTGGCTTTAATCATATGCATCGGTACATGACCTGGCCCTTCAATCATCACCTGAACATCATATTGCCACGCAATTTTAGTCAGTTCGCCCAGCGTACGTAATTCACTAAACTGAGCTTCATCATTGGCATCAGCAATTGATCCCGGACGTAAACCATCACCGAGTGAAAGCGATATATCATATTGAGCACAAATTTCACAAATACTGTGAAAATTTTCATACAAAAAGCTTTCTTGATGATGCGCCAGACACCACTTCGCCATAATTGAACCACCGCGAGAAACAATCCCTGTTACCCGTTTAGCCGTCATTGGCACATAACGTAATAAAACCCCTGCATGAATCGTAAAGTAATCGACACCTTGTTCTGCTTGCTCTAATAAAGTGTCTCGAAAAATATCCCAAGTAAGATTCTCAGCGATACCATTTACTTTCTCCAATGCTTGATACATCGGCACCGTGCCAATCGGTACTGGGCTATTACGAATGATCCACTCACGTGTCTCATGAATATTACGTCCCGTTGATAAATCCATCACAGTATCGCCGCCCCAACGAGTCGACCATACCAATTTCTCAACTTCTTCTTCGATCGATGAACTCACCGCTGAATTACCAATATTGGCATTTACTTTGACAAGAAAGTTACGCCCAATGATCATTGGTTCAACTTCAGGGTGATTGATATTAGCAGGAATAATTGCTCGACCAGCAGCCACTTCTTGGCGAACAAACTCAGGAGTTATTTGTGGTGGAAGATTCGCTCCCCAATCCATACCAGCATGCTGCTGATTTAAAACTTCATCATCATAGTGTGCTCGTCCCATATTTTCACGAATCGCAATATATTCCATTTCAGGAGTGATAATACCTTGGCGAGCATAGTGCAGCTGTGTAACACATACATTGGCTTTAGCTCGTCGAATAGGAGCACGGTGACTAAAACGCAAATCATTAAGCGTCTCATCAACTAAACGCTTATGGGCATAATCAGAACTTAATTCCGGTAATAACTCAGTATCATTACGTTCAGCTATCCACGCTTGACGGACTGTCGGCAAACCACGATAGATATCTATCGATTGCTCAGGATCGGTATAAAAACCAGATGTGTCATAAACACGTATTGGTTGATTTGGTTTAAAGAGAGGAGTCTGTTTGGGGCCACTTACTAGGCTATCAGCTAAGGTTATTTCGCGCATTGGCACTAAAACATCAGCGCGACTACCAGCAACATACACTTTGTGGGAGTTAGGGTAAGGTTGAGCCGTTAATGACTCGATAAATTGTTTCGCTTCCAATCTCGCTTGCTTGCGATTCGACACAGCAATTTCCTTTCAATGTTGTAGGGAAAAATGCTTGGCGGATGGGCGTAAACAAGAGCTATGCAGCAATATTGTGCATAATCGAATACAGACAGTGATCCCTAGATAAGGATATGCAGTAAAGATAACCTCTTGTTCCCTTCGCAGGTATTAGCCTGATCAGGTTCAACGGATCCCGCAATGCGGTCTCAGCCATATGGCACTCCGACAAGTAAGTGATTAAGTATAAAGCCTCAGGCTATCACTACAAGTCTTTAGCCAAAAGAATCAATAGACAGTGACAGATAGCAAAAAGCCGTGCAATTACACGACTTTTTATTTCATGCTAATAACCATGATGATTATTGCGAGATAAGTACATCACACTTAAGATGCTTTGCTAGTGTTTCACTCACATCACCAAAAATATGGATACTAGACTTGTGATAACCAGTAATGACTAACTTAGCTTCAACCTTCTCAGCAAGCTCTTCTAAATGTTTAGCAATATCACCATTGGCAATATGTAAGCCAGCAACAGGATAAGAGGAAGCTGTCGCTAACTCTGATAATTGTGACATCCGCTGTTTAGCAATCGCGTCATGTTCTTCTTGTAATTCAATTTCGACATCAATAAAGCTAACATTACCAACACCAGGTTCAACATAGGCAACATGTAATTCTGCATTATTTTGCTCAGCAATAACCCCTGCCTTTACCATTAGTTTATGGGCATATTTATCTTCAGGGTTAACAGCAAGTAATATAGTTTGATATAGCGACATAGCTTATCTCCATGAGCCTACGCTCAGTAGTAAATTTCTTAGTTATGATTATGATGCTATAAATGTAGCTATACAACCAACTATGTGCCGACATTTTAATATACGCTTAAATCAATGATTGCAATTATCGAGAGTGTCAACTAACTCAACAACCGATTATTATGACGGCTTTTAATCATTACCTTTAACTGAAACGAGATACCAATGAGCCAATATTTATTACTAGGATTCATCGCAATTGGTGGTGCATTCGGCGCCTGCTCACGATACTTAATTTCTGAGCTTTGCGTTATTTTATTTGGCCGTGGCTTCCCATACGGAACATTAACCGTCAATATTATTGGTTCGCTAATTATGGGACTATTAATGTCGGGGCTAAATCAAGGAATGATAGAAGCGGCGCCATGGCGTCCAATGATAGGCTTAGGCTTTCTTGGTGCACTAACCACTTTCTCAACCTTTTCAATGGATAACATTGTAATGATGCAGCAAGGTGAGTTTATCAAAGCTGGCTTAAATATCGTACTTAACGTAACAGTCAGTCTGTTTGCTTGTTATATTGGCTATCAACTAATGATGAAAAGCTAATAGCAATTCAAACATATAACCGCCGCAAGGCGGTTTTTTTTCATCTAATAAAAATAGAAATGCAGGAAATGCAGGAAATGCAGGAAATGCAGGAAATGCAGGAAATGCAGGAAATGCAGGAAATGCTACATCAAGCACAATAGATACCATTACTTTTTTCGTTATAAACGAAAAAAGGCCATCCTTACGGATGGCCTTTTAAAATTTGAAGCCTGGCGATGTCCTACTCTCACATGGGGAGACCCCACACTACCATCGGCGCTATTACGTTTCACTTCTGAGTTCGGCAAGGGATCAGGTGGGTCCATAACGCTATGGTCGCCAAGCAAATTCTGTTTTATTTATCACCTTATGGCAATAAATAGCAATCTGGGAAAATCTAACTAGTTGTTCTCAACACGCAT
>NZ_PYON01000017.1 GCF_003026355.1 Photobacterium kishitanii
AAATACTATTAGCAGGCTTAATACCATTTAATTTTCTAATACTATATATTTAACTATTAGAACATATTAAGCATTATTATGATGCGAACTTTAACTTTATATTTATTGAAGAACAAGCCTGCAAAATAATATCAATATCTTTATCGGTTAATTCACTATTAACTGAAAAACGAATAAGATTTTTATTTTTTGGTGTCGCTGGTGAACAAAAAACAGAACCAAAAACATTCATATCTTCTAAATAATCTCGCATGATCTCAGTATTAGTTTCATTACCCGTTTCAAGAGCAATAATTTGTGACTGACTTTGAATATTAAAGCCAAGTTTAATCAAGCCATGACGTAATTTATCGGCTTGTTCAACTAATCGTGAACGACGATCATCACTATTTTTAATCACATTTAATGTCGCTTGTAATACTGCAATTTCATGCGGTAATAAAGCAGAACTAAAAATGGCTGGTCGTGCTACAAACGGTAATGCTTGCCCTACTTTATGACTACATAATATAGCTCCTGCACGATAAGCAAAGGCTTTAGCCAAACTAACTGTTATAAAATCAACATCATTTGTTAAGCCTAATTGAGCAACTAGCCCTGCGCCATGTGGTCCATGAGTCCCTAATGAATGTGATTCATCAACTAAAATAGCACAACCATAATGCTTAGCTAATGCTACGATTTCAGCCAGAGGTGCAACCGTACCTAATGTACTATAAACCGAATCAACTAAGATCAATCCCGGCCCATTACGCTTTATTAACTTTTCTAAATGACGAGTATTATTATGTAAGAAACTATGAATCTGTGCTTCTGCAATTCTAGCTCCTTCCCATAAAGACATATGAGCAAAGAAATCAATATATACTGGTGTATTAACAGGTAAGATCGTTTGAATTAATCCTACATTGGCAGCCCAACCAGATTGCGACAAGATACAATGCTCAAAGCCGGTATAATTAGCAAGTTGATGTTCAAATGAATGATCATCATCTTTATGTAAAAATATCGCCGACATAACAACATCTTTTTTATTGTTATTTAACGTATCAACATATACCTTTCGAATATAATCATGATTTGAAATTGCGAGATAATCATTACTTTGTAATAAAACCCCATTTTCTGTTGGTTTTTTGCCTAATACTAAATGTTGTTGATTTTTTCTTGGGTAAATAAGTTCCTCTAAATGAAATTCAATTTTTTTTTATAAATTCAGGAAGAGATTTAGTCATATTTCGATTTTTCATTGATGTATTCCTTTCAATTAATATAATGCTATTCACATAATCGTAAATAACAACGATATATTATTATTAATAAAAAAATACACAACCTATTATTTTATACTCCCTTCATACCTTCGTATGAATAACTAAATTGTTTTTATTTACTATAAATAATCTATTCTAAAATTTAATATTATGAGAAAATATGCTGAAAAATAATCAGGATGAGAATATTATGAAATATCATGCTGCAATTTTTGATATGGATGGATTATTACTTGATACAGAAAAAGTCTGTATGAAAGCTTTCCAGCAAACTTGCATTGAAATGAATATCCCTTTCAAAAAAGACATCTATCTTTCTATCATTGGTCGTAACCAAGCAGGCATTAAACCTATCATTGAACAAGGTTACGGAGATCTATTAGATTATAAGATTTTTCATCCGCAGTGGATGCAACGTTACCTTACCGTTGTTGAGCATCAACCCATTCCAGTTAAAAGTGGTGTTATTACATTATTAGAATGGCTACAGACACAAAACATTCCAATGGTTGTGGCAACATCAACCCACAATACACTCGCGCACAAAAAGCTTCGTTTAGCCGGGCTGGCTAAATACTTTTCACACATAACCAGTGGTGATGAGGTTACTAATGGCAAACCCGCACCTGAAATATATCTTCTCGCCGCACAGCGTTTACATATTAATCCGCAACGATGTCTCGCTTTTGAAGATTCTAATAATGGCGTAAAATCAGCCATTGCAGCTAATATGACAACACTACAAATCATAGATTTAGTTGAACCAGATACTGAAACGCGCGCGTTAGGACATCATATATTTAGTACCATGAATGAAGCTTTAGAGTTCTTAAAAATCGATAATTTATCTATTTAGAATTAATAAAAAAGCCCACAGGCTATTAACCTGTGGGCTTTTTTTAATAAATGACTTACTTCACTGCATTCGCGATTTGGGTTGTCAACTCACCAACGGCTGTTGATAATGCTTCAACTTGAGCACTGTAGCCATCTTTAGCCAATGGTACGCTAAACTCAAACGGATGCACTGTTTGTAAGTTACCATTCGCCCCAATGATCATCCACTCGCCGGCAACTTTAGCCATACCTGTATATACACCATTAAATTGGTTAATACGTACCTGTAATCTCGACGATCCTGTCGTTGATAGTGTTGGTGTTAATTGCGTTGCCCATAATTGATGTTGCTTTTGACGCAAATCATGGGTAATGCGACGTGTTAGCTGTTTTGCTAACGCTTCTCCCCATAAGTTTTGCTGAGCTTCGACCATTTCAGTTGCAGAAGTCTGATAAACTAAACCATTACCTGCTAAATGTGCCGCAACCTCAACAGGACGTACAATCAATAATGGCTGATTATTCACATGCGATACTGTTAACGTCTTACCTGCTGGTAACAAGAAAGTATTTATACCTTCAGGCGCGCTGCTACAACCGCTTGCGGCTAAAGTAACAGCTGCAATGATGAACCATTTTTTCATTATTAACGACCTCCAACAGGTACTGGATCTTTTGTTTTCTCATCACCAAACACTAATGAATTTGGTTTCTCATTTAGTTGACGTAACACCGGTTGAAGATCTGTCATAACTGCTTCAAAACGTGTTAGTGCACCTTCAAGATTCTGATATGGTGCAGCATCAGGACCAAAACCATTAAGTGTTGTTTGGATCTGTTTAAGACTCGCACGTACATCACCAGGCAATGCTTGCGTATCTTTTTGCTTTAGCAAACGATCTAAATCATTGATTGTTGTTTGCATCGTCGCCATCGTTTTTTCAGACGCTTTTAATGTAGCAGTCATTGAATTCAAAGTATCTTCAACTGGTAACTTATTAAATTTATTCAATAAGTTTGTTAGCTGCTTCTGTACTTCAGCCAGATCGCCTGTTTTAGTTGGGAAAAGATTATACCCATCATATGTCAACGCCTTCATTGGTTTTTCGGCTTTATAAACATCAGTGCCAATATACAATGCGCCTGTTAATAAATTCCCCGTTTTCAGTGTTGCTCGTAAGCCTTGTTTAAATTCTTTTTCAAGATTCTGCTGTAGTGATGCTAGTGTACCTTCATCTGAACGATCATAAACACGACCTAAATCAATACGCACCAATACTGGAATTTGCTTACTCGTAAAGCCTTCCTGGCTAGTAGGTAAACGTAATGGCACTTTTTGCACTGTACCAATCTGAATACCACGATATTCAATCGGAGCACCCGCTTTTAAACCACGAATTGATTCACTGAATAGCATTACAAAATCAAGGTGTTGTTCAAACATTTTTTCGCGAACTTCACTACGATTATTATATAAACGGTAATATGCTTTTTGCTGTAACTGTGGACTACCTTGATCATCAGCCGGTGTAGTAAATGTCACACCACCCGTAATTAATGATTCTAGTGAGCCAATTTTGACATTAAAACCTTCAGCACCCACCTGAACCTTAACACCAGAGGCTAAGATAAAGTTACTGCTGGTACGCACTAAACTATCATAAGGTTCAAATATAAATAATTGGTAATTAGCACGCTTACTGTTGATATCAAAACTAACTTGTTCCACACGACCGACGGTAAAACCATCATAAAGAACAGGATCACCTACACCTAATTTTCCTGCTTGACGACTCGTTAAAATAACCCGTAAACCTTTAGCATCCGCTGGCGCAACAGGCGGCACATCTAAAGCAACAAAATGATTCTTGTCCTCTTTACCTTCTCCGGGCTGCATTTCTATATATGAACCAGAAAGAAGTGTATCCAGACCGGAAACCCCACCTTTACCTATACGTGGCTTAACGACCCAAAATAACGTGTCATTTTTAAGCATACGCCCAGTATCATTGTTCATCTGAGCCGTTACAGTAATGTAGCTATAGTCTTTACTTAATTGGACTTTTGTAACTACACCAACTTTAACATTTAACGATTTTATTGCTGTTTTTCCAACTTCAATACCCGATGCATTTGGCAATCGAATCGTAATCACTGGCCCTTGGCTATTAAGATATTGGACAAACATCCAAATACCAATACCTAACGCAACCAGTGGAACAATCCATATTGGAGACACTTGCTTCAAACGTTGTACTTTAGCCTCAGTCGGCTGGTTATCACTCATAATCTGCTTTCTCATTTATGTACACTAGGCACTACTGAATTGGATTCAGTAGCATCTAACTCTGAATCTTGTTTACACGGTTTGCTTTTAGTCGTCCAAAATACCCGTGGATCAAAACTCATGGCTGATAACATTGTAAATATCACCACGATTGCAAAGCATAACGCCGCAGGACCTGGTGAAATAGCCATTAAGTTTTGTAATTGTACTAAAGCTACCAAAATGGCAACCACGAAAATATCAACCATTGACCAACGGCCAATAAACTCAGTTAAACGGTATAATTTTAAATGTTTAATTGCGATATGCGTCGAATCATCCGTTCGCTTACCTGCACAAAAATATAACCATGCTAGCGTAAACATTTTCGCCATCGGAATAAAAATACTAGCAATGAAGATCACTAAAGCAATCGGCCATGATCCCATTTTCCAAAGTAATACCACCCCACCCAGAATCGTTGACCCTTCTGTTTGCCCCAAACTCACGGTATACATCATAGGATATAAATTTGCCGGAATATAAAAGACAATAGATGCCAGCAAATAAGCCCATGAGTACTGTAAAGAATGATTAGCATTAAAAACATGCAATCGACTATCACAACGTAAACAACGCGCATTATGCGTAGTTGGCATTGGATTTATTTGGTTACAATCATGGCAGCCAACATGGTTATGATCCATATGGGTATCGCCATCATGAACGCCATCAATCGGCACCATGGCAAAAAACTGATCCCACAACCAAGTTCTATCAACTAACGAAACGCACTTAACAACTAGCACACTATAAAGACAAAAAGCCCAAAACGAGTTACCTAAGCCTATATGTGCTAATGCTGATATTTTAACAAGACTGACTAAAACACCAATTAAAAATACATCAACCATTAACCATGGTTGGATTTTAAATAATATTCGACATAAGAATTTAATCCAACTGCGGGCATGAATTACATGGCCAATATTCTTTACTTTGTTAGCTCGATAATAGAGATACAAAACCAATATCACATATGCTGCTGGAAAAACAATTACTGTCGTCATTAACAAAATAGCCAATACACTATTTTCAAAATGTTGTAATGTTTCAGCCGCATTTAAGAGTGTAATTTGATGCCCCATACCATTAACAGTAAAAGACAAAAATGGAAATGAAAGACTCAATGCTAACATGATCAAACAAGCGACACCGTAAGCAACAGGACGTTGAAAAGGTAAGCTAACGGCTTTTATTAAAGTATGGCCACACCGAGGGCAAGTCGCTTTTTCGCCTTCATTTAAATTAGGAATATCTACGACTAATCCACACTCTTCACACGCAATCATCATTGATTGTTGCACGTCAATCGCCTTTCGTGCGAGTTCAATTTCTTTACTCAACGTACATCACCTATGACAAACAAACCTGATAGTATAATTCACTAACATGCTAAAAATCATTTTCAAAAAACAAACACATACCCAGCGAACTATCGCCGACTAACCCAAACTCGTTATAAATGAAACTTATTGTTTTAAATAGTGTTTTTTATATTTACTATTTCAGTATTATCAAACACTACCCCTAATTATACTTTATTTTGAACGGTATGCATTATAGCAGTATTCTTACTTAATACCGCATTACATTTAATGACGGTTATTTTTCAATTTTTACCTCTCAAATAGAACATTAATCAGTAAAGGAGATCCTTTCAATAAACCCACCTCAATGAATAACTATTCTCTTATAGACAAGACACTCTCTTACTATTTATTCCGTTTTTATGACTACTTTCAGTTTAAAGTATGATTAATTGTTACAAATAAAGACTATTCATGAGTATTTTAAACACAGTAAAATAGTGGTTATTATACATGAATACATTACTGGTAAAAAAGACACTACTGCATGAACATTAGCCATAGTATTAAAAAGAAGATAACCCAATACATTTTACTATGTCTAAGCTTATTAGTTATTTTTAATCTAAGTTATTGGTCCTATAACCAATACATGCGTATACATAACTTATTAATACGAAATAGAATTGCGACAGAAAATAATATTACAAACATTATTAGTAAACATACCAATCTACTAACTGCAATTTCTAACGATAATACAGTACAAAACCAATCATCATTATTATCACAACGTATTGAATATGTTCGCCCTTATCAAGAAGCCTTTAATATCGAAATATTAGGTATTAGTGATCTAAAAGGTAACGCTGCTACAACATACAACGACAGCATAGAAAATATAAGCTATAGGCGTTATTTTCAGCAAGCAATAGAAAATAATAAACTTACTATTAGTAACTTAATTCATTCACCTATTTCTAATAGTTATGTTTATATCATATGTAAACCTTTTACTAATTCAGCCAACGGTGGAACTATTTTTGCGTCTGTATCATATGCAGAGATAAAAAAGGCACTTTCTTATCAAGAAAATACTAGTATAAAAAACAATCTCTTAAATGATTATAAAGGCACTCAAAATAATTGTAAAAATATAAATATACTCAAAATCAATAAACTTTATACGTCATTGGACAGTAGTCAAATATCATATAATATTAAAAATAAAATCTCATTCAGTTATTATGCCATTAATAATAAATACCAAATTGAACGTTTGACATTACATCTAATAAAAAACACGCCTTGGTATTTAGCCTCTACTTTTAATTATAATCAATATTTAAAAGAACGCTTTCTTTTTATTATTTTTAATATTTTTATTTCTATAATAGCATCAGTGACTATTGGATATTATTTAATGAAAAAAGTTTCTATTATCACATCACCGATTGATGACTTTATTAAAGAAAGCACTTCTATTATACCGATTCAATCACAATCAAAAAGTGACAATATCGATATAAACCATCACTTCAACAATATTATTAATACATCTAAAGATGGTGTTTATTGCTCTAGAACCAATTTATTAAACCGTAAATATTTTATTCAAAATGCAAATATCAAGATCCAAACACATCATAAAAAGTTTGCATTACTCTTTATTGATCTTGATAACCTTAAAACAATTAATGACACATTAGGTCATCATTATGGTGATTACGTTATTTCGATATTTGCTCAACATATAACAACATTTTTTAATCATCCCATCGATTTAGCGGGTCGATTCGGCGGCGATGAATTTATCATATTAACAAACAACTTCAACAATGAGATCGATTTAATCGATAAATTACAGAAGCTTATCATTGAACTCAATGGTTCTGTCAGTAATGCCAGTACAGTTATTCCATTTTCAGCATCAATTGGTGTTGCACTTACTGATAACGAAACACGAGATATCGAACAATTAATTATTCATGCTGACAAAGCAGTTTATGACAGTAAGAAAAAAGGCAAAAACTGTTACACCTTTTATATTAACCATTAAAAAGCCCCTACTGCTAATATCACTAGGGGCTATTATCAAACTATTATTTATTAATCTTGTTGTACCGCAGATATTGGAAATAAACGATCATAAGCAATATTATAAACATATGCATAAATGAGATAAAAAAGTACCATACCAATATCAAGAACAAAAGCCTGCCATAGAGTAACTTTTAGTACCCAAGACAAAATAGGAATAGTGACAAAAAGAAGTCCAGCTTCAAATCCAAGACTATGAATAATACGAATAGCAGTTGTTTTTACTGCTGTTTTATAGCGACGATAAAGTATACGGTCGAACCAAATATTGTAAATATAGTTCCAGCCAGTTGCTAAAATTGAAAAAGCAATCCCTACTACGCCAATATGACCACTGTCAAATCCTAACTGACTTAATACACCCACCAATAAAATTAAGCCAATAATTTCAAAACAAACCGCATGGCGAATACGATCCAACCGCGTTCTCATCAAAAATTTCCTCAGTACATTTATTTTTTGTCATAGATAGCTTTTATGCATATTACTATAAATGTTTTTTTGCTATTAACAAGCTAGAAACCATCCGATAAACAGATAGACAGGCTATTTGTCTAACAACTCAGAAGCTTTGTAACAGCGCTGAGATACCACAGTTGTCGATGCCAGCATATTTGAGCATATTGATTTTTGTAACACTTCTTTATCTGATTGTAATTGCATAACCTGCTGCCGTAATTTTGAAATAACCAATTGATAATCATCTTGTTTTATTGGTTTTTCCTCTAGTTTATCAAATAAACCTTCGACTTCAACAACATTAGTTTCTGTGATTTTTTTCGATGCTATCAATGCTTGTTGACGCTGTTCAGCTTCAACTGCAAGTTGCTTTACAAATGAGCCCATTTCATCAGCCGATCCAACTAAACGATTAAATATCAGTAAAAAAGAACAAATTTCTGCATCTGTAGAAAAATTCGGATAACGTATTTTATGGTCAATTTCCGTCCATGCTTCTTCAAAAATAGTCCGTACTTGTACTTCTGTAAAAATACGTCGCTGTTGTAACTCGCTACCAAACACATAATGTAGCGAACGATAACCTGCAGGATGTATTTTTACTTTTATATCCTTAGGTAACACAGCAAAAACTTCATCATCTCCACTTCTGACATAATAAACAGGTGGTTCTTCATACTGCCACTTATTCATTAAATAATCATGAATAACTAATCCATCATCTTTAAATAAATGTAATGCTCGAACACCAATAAGATCAGTGACAATCTCGTCATAATTATATTGATTAATACCGAGATATTTAGCTTTAAATGTCGAACTATGAGGTTGTGTTTTTCTGACAATTTTTTCCATTAGATGCTGCGGGTTTTTTACTCGCCAGCGCACAGAATGAACATGAGAACACTGTTGAATAATACGTGCATATGATTCTGCAGTGAGGTTCAATGCCTCTGTTCGTTGCTCATGGCAAAGACCTATGGCTTTTAATGTTGGCCACGTCATTTGGCTGGCTTGCCACTGCTGTTGACTAATCCGATTATTATGCAGAAACTCATCTTCTGTCAAAAGAGCAATACTCATTACAGACTCACTTATTGATAAATAATATAGATATAAAGACTAATGATAGATTAAATAGAACATCACTTATTATTCTAGATACACATCTAAGTTATTATTTTTGCATACATATTTCAACTTTATAAGAAACCTAAAATGATAACAAAGTTACCACAAATAAATTTGAAGTACTCTTGAATAACTTATTTTAATCACACATCAATATCCTAAATCAATATAAATAAAACGCTTTATCGCATCATGATTTTTATCGCATTAAAGCTAACAATGAGCTAATTAATCATTCTTATTTACCGTAGAATCATTGAATAATTAATCATGCTAAAAATGTTATAAGCTATTTATTTTTAGTTTGTATTATTTTTTAACCAAAAAGTGGAATGAGAGTAATGCTTGACCTAGTTAGACTAGTCACTTTAATGTCACTAACGTAAACTAGTATTATTATTTTCATGCCAATCGTTTAGGGATTTAGTCACAACATGAAACGTATTCCAACTAATATCATTACCGGTTTCTTAGGTGCGGGTAAAACCACCTCTATTCTCTCTTTACTTGCACGTAAACCCGAACACGAAAAATGGGCTATTTTAATTAATGAATTCGGTAATGTAGGCGTTGATGGTGCTATTTTAGAGCAGCAAGGCGCCATCATTAAAGAAGTCCCTGGCGGCTGTATGTGTTGTGTTGCGGGACTACCGATGTCGGTTGGTATCAATGCGTTACTAGCGCAAAAACCCGATCGGCTGCTACTTGAACCAACAGGCTTAGGGCATCCTAAAGAAGTAATCCACAAATTAACATCAGAAAGCTACCGTAACTATGTTGACCTTCGTGCAACAATCACCGTCGTTGATCCACGTCATTTTGCTGATAGCGTTTATACCGATAACGTTAATTTTCAGGATCAGCTCGCTCTAGCTGATGTCGTGGTTGCCAATAAAATCGATCAGTGTGACGAATTTGATTTATATACCTTCCAAACAGCAATGGAAAAAGCCGAACCTAAAAAAGCACTGATTGCTGAAGTTGAACATGGCCGACTTGAATTAGAATGGCTTGATATTGAACGTACGGATCGCCAAGCACAACATAGCCACCATCATCATCACGACCAAACAGAACCCTTACCTGAATTAGAATTAGCCCCAGGTCAGCAATTTATCCGTAAAGAAAACCACGGTCAGGGTTATCACAGTTGTGGTTGGTTCTTTGCTGCGGATCAATTATTTGAATTCTCAAAATTATTCAGCTTATTTTCTAACCTTAGTGCTAATCGCATTAAAGCTGTTGTTAATACCGAAAATGGCTGCTTTGCATTTAACGTTGTTAATCAAGTTGTGTCTGTTAACGAACTTTCGCTAGAAGGATTTGAATCACGCATTGAGGTCATTGATAACGAAATTTTACCATGGGATGAACTAGAAAATATTTTATGTTCAATTGCAGCTAATACTGTCGCTAAATAATCCTATTTATTGATTCTTATAGATCCATTGCTCATACCGATTGCAGTAATAGTGAGAATTTTTATCACTTTACTGCTAGGTTATAAAATAGAGCTCATAAAAATAAGGGAGCACAAATGCTAAACCCTAATACTGCTAAAACAGTGATCGATCATGCCCTATTTCTTGGCGCTGATTTCGCTGAATTATTTGTCGAACATCATCAATCAAGTTCTGTCCAACTCATATCAGCTGAAATTGATAAGGTTAACTCAGGTATTGATTTTGGTATTGGTATCCGCCTGTTTTTTGGACATAAAGTTCTCTATGGTTACACTAACAGTACCGATGAAGAAGAATTAAAACGCGTCACATCTTTACTCGCGGCTAAAGATAAACGCGAGCAAATATTAACGGCTGGTGCTCTTAACTTAAATCGCTATAACAATAAACATAGCTGTCAATTACCACTTAGCCTAGATACTAACATGGCGGCTAAAATTGCGTTTTTACGTCAAGCAGATCAAGCTGCCCGTGCTGAAAATGAAAAAATAGCCCAATTTATTGGTAGTGTTGCTCAACGTGAACAGCAGATCGAAATTTTTAACTCTGATGGCCTTCATATTGGCGATACTCGGCATTATACCCGTATTTCTGCTAATGCTGTTGCTCAAAATGGCAGCGAGCAATCCACGGGTTATGAAGCACCTGGTGCGTTTACTGGTTGGGAGTTTAATACTCATGTTGACGCGCAGAAGCTCGGCCATGATGTAGCAAAACAAGCAATGGTTAAGCTATTTGCAGAAGCCTGTCCTTCAGGGGAAATGCCCGTCATTATTGGTAATGGATTTGGTGGCGTTATCTTCCATGAAGCATGTGGTCACTTACTTGAAACAACCTCTGTTGCTAAAAAAGCCTCGGTTTTTCACGATAAGATGGGAGAAATGATTGCAAATTCGGTTGTTAGTGCTGTTGACGATGGCACCATGACCAATCAATGGGGCTCAATCAATATTGATGATGAAGGCATGGAAACTCAACGTACTCAACTGATTAAAGACGGTAAACTAACCAGCTTTATGGTTGATCGTATGGGGGGATTAAAAACTGGATTTGCACGTACAGGTTCAGGCCGTCGCGAATCTTATAAGTTCGCACCAACGTCACGGATGCGTAATACCTTTATTGAACCTGGTACAAGTACGCTCGATGATATGCTGGCTGGTGTTGAACGCGGTATTTATGCTAAAAAAATGGGCGGCGGCTCAGTACAACCAGGAACAGGTGAATTTAACTTTGCTGTTCAAGAAGCTTATCTGGTTGAAAACGGTAAAATCACTAAACCACTCAAATCAGCAACCTTAATCAGTACTGGCCCTAAGGTTTTGAAAGAAATCAGTATGATTGGTAATGATTTCGCACTTGCTGCTGGCATGTGTGGATCTGTTAGTGGCTCAGTACCAACAACTGTAGGTCAAGCAGCATTAAAAGTTGATAATATTCTTGTGGGAGGTGGCAACTAATGACAGATCAAAACGCACTACAACAGGCTATCGATTACGTACTTGATCGCGTTCGGTCACACGACGCTGCTGCCGATGTCATTGCAAACCGCAGTAATAATTTTTCACTAAAAGCCAATCAAGGCGAACTTGACGAATATAAAGTAACTTCAGGACAAGTTATCGGTGTACGGGTAATTAAAGATCAGCGTACAGCCACAAGTTATTCTGAATCACTTGATCTCGCTAGTCTTGATCTCATGGTTGATAATGCACTGACCAATACGCAATATTCCCAGCAAGATCCGCATCAAACAATCAGTTGCCTTGATAGCCGATTAGCGACAACTGAACCTGAGGTCTACCAAATTGAGACTGCGACGGTTGATGAAAAAATCACACTTGCATTATCTTTAGAACAAGGTGTAGTCAGTAAACCTCATGCTACCAGTGCTCCCTATAATGGCTTTGCTGAGTCAGATAGCCACATTATTTTGGCTAATACTCAAGGGACATTGTGTAGCCATAGTGAACGCTCAACGTATTGCTATGCTTATACTCTTTATGAGAAAGACGGTAAACAAGCGATGCACGGCGGAATGTCATCCGGACGTTTATTTAGTCAATTAGATCCAACCTACTGTATTAACCATGGCTATGACATGGCGCAAGCATTATTAGATGGCGCCCCAATAGCAAGTAAACATTATTCAGTGATTTTTACCCTTAGCACATTAAGTAATTTATTTTCTGCATTCGGAATGTGCATGTCAGGGCAAGCCGCTATGAAAGGAATAAACCCTTGGCGTGATGCGCTTTATTCTCAAGTCGCTAGCCCACTACTGACGATTACAGATACCGCTTACATTAATGGTGGTTTTTCTATTAAAGCTTTTGATAGCGAAGGTTATGCTACTCATGACACTTTATTAGTTGGTGAAGGCAAATTACAAAGCTTATTACACAATAGCCATACTGCCAGCTACTTTGGCATTGAAAATACAGCCAATGGCTCACGCTCGGCAAAAGGCGGCCTAGGCGTAAACTCGCGTCATACTGTTATTAGTACAGGTATAAGCTCTAACGCTGAGGTTACTGCTGGTGAATACCTTGAATTAGTAGAATTACAAGGTGTCCATTCTGGTGCTGATGCTGTGAGTGGTGATTTCTCATTTGGTGCTAGCGGCTTTCTCTGCCGTGATGGTCAGCGTCTACAAGCCGTACGTGGTATTACTGTTGCGGGTAATTTCTACCAAATGATCAAAGAAATTGACGCTGTAAGCAATCAATTAGAACATGATTATAATCGCAGTTTCTACGCCCCAAAAATTCGTTTTACACGCTTAAATATTGCGGGAAAATAATCAATAACCTCTTCCGATAATAAAACCTTACTGATAAAAATATTCATGTAAATCCAATTCAGTAAGGTTTTTTTTGCGCCAACTCAAATAGATGTTCATTATTGTATCCATAACCCACAATCACTATTATTGGGTTTAAAATCTTCAATAAAATGCGATAACATGAATAAAACACCTAATAAGAATAAGACCATGAATCTTACCGCTATTGCGACACTACAAATTAATAATAAAATGTTTGCTAATCCGCGCCGTATCGCCCTATTAAAAGCAATTAATGATAGCGGATCTATCAGCCAAGGAGCCAAATTAGCAGGCATTAGCTACAAAGCGGCCTTTGATGCTATTAAAGATATGAATAGCAGTAACGAACAACCTTTAGTTAATAGTGAAAAAGGTGGAAAAGGCGGTGGAGGTGCGACACTAACACGCTTTGGCCAACGTTTAATTCAAATGTATGACTTGTTAAATAAAATCCAAGACATGGGCTTACAAGCTCTTAATGACGATAATGCACCGCTTGATAGCCTTTTAGGTGTAATGAGTCGATTCTCATTACAAACTAGTGCACGAAATCAATTATTCGGCCATATTTCTGCTATCGAAACCCATGATTTGCATGATGTCGTCACTATAGCCCTTACCGAGCAGCATCAAATTCAAGCAACAATCACCCATGGCAGTACATTACGCTTAGGCCTAAAACAAAATAAAGATGTCGTAACGCTAATCAAAGGTCCTGCAATTACAGTTTGTAGCGAAGAAAATCTCATTCATGGCAAGCGTGATCGGTTTGATAACCAATTACTGGGTACGCTTACTGCAATGAAGCAAGATCGCCAATCGACTGAAATCACTATCAGCTTAACAGATGAAATTAGTATTTGTGCTTTTGTAGATAATCAAGATCTTATGGATGAAACATTACGCTTAGGAATGCCTATTTACGCTTTATTCCACTCCACTCAAGTTATTGTGGCAAGTATGTATTAAATAGCAGAAATGTGTTCAATAATCGTATTACGCTCAAAGGAATGAGCTTATATTGTCAGGGATTGGATCTGGATTCTGCGAATCAACACTGCATTCGGTTGAAAACGCATTATAATTAAATCCCTTCTTAATGCAGTCAGTAAAATTAGTATAATCTTCATATTGCTGAATAATAATCAACCCACAAGCCATAAAGACAAATGCTAATGCCATCAGATTCAACCAAATTTTTTGTTGCTTTAATGAGCATAAAAAAAGTACAACTGATAATGGTACACAAGCAATACTTATAAACCACAATGTTGATGATGAAAATATCATGACATACCCATTAAACGACAATTACCACTGAGAGCAGTTTAAGGCTTTTTCTGCAAAATATCCCGTTATAGCTCAGAAACATGCTTATTTGACAAAGAAATAACATAAATGGAGATATTATTAAAAGTACTGTTGTTTATATGAGCATTCTTACACGTGATTAATTATTGTGCCTGTGGTATCTGTTACCAAAAGACACAATAATTTTATGGCTGCATTGGACAATAAATTGATCGTTAAATAACAAGCCCACCATCCACTTTTAATACTTGTCCAGTGATAAAATTCGACTGAGCACTGGCTAAAAATAATGCACAGTTAGCAATATCTTGTGCTTTCCCCATCCGCTGAAGTGGTGTCTTTGATATCATATAATTAATAACTTTTTCAGGTAGATCAACCGTCATTGGAGTCTCAATAAATCCAGGAGCGATACAATTTGCCCTAACCTGTGCGCCTTTACGCGAAAATTCTTTCGCCCATGATTGCGACATAGCAATAACTCCAGCCTTCGTCGCGGCATAATTCGTTTGGCCAATATTGCCATCAGTACCCACTATCGATGACATAGTAATAATTGACCCACTCCCTGCTTGCATCATTATAGGGGCAATAGCTTGGGTCATATTAAAAACGCCCTTGAGATTAACATCCATAACCAAATCCCAATCAGACTCCGTCATTTTATCAATCAAATTATCACGAGTGATCCCTGCATTATTAACTAGTACATCAATTTTTTCGTATTGCTCTGAAATTTGTCGTATAGCTTCTGCTACACCTTCACGATCACAAACATTAAGCTCTAATGCGGTAACATTTGGAAACTGCTGCTCTAAGTCAGCCATCATTCCCATATTCATATCACATGCAATCACTCGAGTTGCATTCTGACGCGCAAATGTTTCAACAATACAACGACCAATTCCTTGGGCTCCACCTGTCACAATACATACTTTATCGGTTAGCATATTTTCCCCTTATGATGTTTGTTGTCGTCCTACAATCAAACTAAAACTCAGCGCTCATTCTTTATTCTAGATAACTATAGCCTGAACATTAAACTCAATATCACAAGACACAATTGCAAAAATAAAACACTGACAATTAAATTTAACTATTAATAAATGCAACATAACGCCTATTAACTATACTTTAATTGTCAGGTGTAATATCGATAATGCAGGGAAAGCAATGTTAGATAAAATTATTTTTTTTCTTCATGTTGTGCGATGTCAATCAGTCACAGATGCTGCCAAGCAATATGGTATTTCAGCGTCAGCTGGAAGCCGTTGGATCACTGAGCTTGAAGAAATGATGGGGATAAGCCTTGTTAAACGTACCACCCGTAAAATTTCTGTCACTCAAGCAGGACAACATTTGTTCCAACGATTTACGCAAATTAATAATCAAATTACCGATGTCCTCAATGAAGTTCAAAATATCAGTCAAGAAGATATAGGTACCATTAAGGTCGCATGCACACCATTATTTGCGAAATATTATTTGAGCGAGATTATTGGTGAATATGTGAGTGATAATCCCAATATTAATTTCGTGGTCATTGAAACTGCATTTGAAGTTGATAATGTACATGAAGTCGATTTCGCAATACGTGCCAATGCAACTTATCGCGGTTTTCAAGATAAAGACAGCTTATTAGTTAAGCGTACTTTATTTCGTGAACCTCTAAAGGCGTGCTGTTCTCCAGCTTACATAGCCCGTTATGGACAACCAGTAATACCTAACGATCTAAAAAAACATTTATGTTTATTCGCAACAACGCTTGTGGGGGGGAATCGTTGGATCTTCGAACAAAATGGGGAATATAACTCAGTACAAATATCACGAACTGTTGAAGTCGATGATAGCGAAATATTAAAAAATATTGCAGTAGCTGGCGGCGGAATTGCATATTTACCCTACAGTTTAATTCAGGATGATTTGCAACAAAATAAATTAGTCTCAGTACTAAACAACTATATTAGTAGTGAATTCGAGTTAAGCTTATATTACAAACCAAGAAAACATATGCCTGCTCGCTGTGCTAATTTTAAGGAGCATTTATTGAAACGCGTCACGGATATAAACTTAAGTCGCAATGTCACTTAACATTGTTAAAAAACGCGTACAAAAAAGCCAGACTCTCGTCTGGCTTTTTTATTACACTAGCGCAAATTATGCGTCAGTACGAGGCTTACGGTCGCCTGCTGGACGCGCTGCAGCACCATCACGGTTGCCACGGTAGCCACCACGGGTATCATTACCACGGTTGCGATCGAAACGACGCTCGCCGCCACGTTCACCGCTACGATTGCCGTCACGGCTACCACGATGACCAGTACGCTCACCACCACGGTTACCATCGCGATTACCAGTACGTGGACGATGTTCACGTAACACTTCACCTTCAACAACAACAGCTTTAACGTCATTCTGGCGAATACGTAGTTTCTTCAGTTGTGCTGCTACTTCTGCTGTCATCTTCTTAGGAAGTTGAACAAAAGTATGTGAAGGAGCAAGTTTAATTGCACCGATGAACTCTTTGCTTAAGCCAAGCTCGTTTGCGATTGCGCCAACGATATCTTTAACTTGAACACCTTGCTCACGGCCAACTTGTAGCTGGTAAGTATCCCAATCAGCGCTGTTGAAAGTGCGACGTTCGCCACGCTCACCACCACGCTCACCACGGCGTTCGCCACGATCAGGACGGTCACCACGACGGTCGCCGCGATCACTACCACGATCATCACGGTCACCACGACGCTCACGACGTTGTGATTCACGCTCAATAGCAGCGATCATTGGGTCCGGACCTTTATAGAATAAAGGACGGTTACCTTGTTGACGCTGAAGAAGCATTGCCGCTAGTGTTGCTGCATCAACATCAATTGATTCTTGTAGTTTTTCTACAAGTTCAACAAATGCTTCTACACTTGTTTGTTCTTTCTGTGCAGCAAGTTCTTCACCTAAACGGTTAAGACGAGATGCAGCAACTAGATCACGTAACGGAAGTTGAATTTCTTCCATACGAGACTTAGTAACACGCTCAATAGTACGTAGCATGCGGATTTGGTTAGTACGAACCAATAGGATCGCTTTACCTTCACGTCCAGCACGACCAGTACGACCGATACGGTGAATGTATGATTCAACATCAAATGGGATGTCGTAGTTGAATACGTGTGTAATTCGTGCCACATCAAGACCACGAGCAACAACGTCAGTTGCAACTAAGATATCAATCACGCCACGTTTGATATGATCAACAGTACGCTCACGTAGCGACTGAGGAATATCACCGTGAAGTGCCGCAGCTTTAAAGCCACGAGAAGATAACCAATCAGCTAGACGCTCAGTATCTTGACGAGTACGAACGAATACGATTGATGCATCTGTGTTTTCAGTTTCAAGAAGACGACTCATTGCTTCGTCTTTCTCTACGCCTTTAACAACCCAGAATTGTTGAGATACTTGAGATACAGTACGGTTTTCACCAGCAACGTCAATACGAGCTGGATCACGAAGGAAACGATCAACGATTTCTTTAACGATAGGAGGCATAGTCGCAGAGAAAAGTACACGTTGTGCAGATTCTGGTGCTTGTTCCATGATCCAAGTAACGTCGTCAACGAAACCCATTTTTAGCATTTCATCAGCTTCATCAAGAACGAAAGTGTGTACTTCGTCTAAGTGAAGTTGCTTACGTGAAATAAGGTCTTTAACACGACCAGGTGTACCAACAACAATGTGTGAACCATTTTTTAGTGCACGCATTTGATCAACGATAGAAGCACCACCGTAAATCTCAAGAACCTTAAGGCCTTTGATGTTTTGACCAAGAACTTTAATTTCTGCAGCAACCTGAATTGCAAGCTCACGAGTAGGAGCCATAACAATAGCTTGTGGCTTATGCTGAGAAAGATCAATTTTGTTCAGTACAGGCAACGAGAACGCTGCTGTTTTACCAGTACCAGTCTGTGCTTTACCAAGCGCATCCGTACCAGTTAGAAGTAGAGGAATTGACGCCGCCTGAATTGGAGTAGGCGATACGAAACCCATAGAGTCTAGTGCGGATAGTAGTGTGTCGGCCAAATCTAGTTGGCGAAATTCTGTAACAGTTTCTTGCATTGGGATCCCAATATATGATCAACTTAAAAACGGGGCCCCTTTGCTACAGAGGGTTCTGCAACAGCAACCACTAGCACGGGCCTCGACTAATAGGAGGCGTATTGTGGGCTAATACTTGATAAAAAGCCAGAAAAAATTGAACAACGTCACAAAATAACTCACAAACAACCATTTATTGAACAAATAGTACATCTGATAAACATCCTATGATTTTTTATAGATTATCAATTAACTATGTTGTTGAAAATACGAACAATCCTATAATTCAAATCCAATCTTGTACCATTAAACCCACTTTTGTTATTAGATTAGGGTAATCTTTTATTAGTATTTTTATATTGATTACTGACGATTGATCTCTTTATAGAAGTTAGTTTTTTATTCTTTACTCTTTATTATAGCCATAGTTACTATTATCTTTATTGTCCCTTGTTTTTAAATAACTTTTTATACAATAACCAATTTTTATTGTCCTAATTGATTCTATCTCATAAGCTAAAAGTATGAGATATACCTACTTAAAGTTATTTTTTGTTTCTAATTAATATTTCCACCATAAATTATATTTTTAATCATATCTTGTCATGAAATATTTACTTTATAATATAAAACACCACAGATTAGACCTAAGCTGTTGATTATATGAGCCATGCTAATGTCCAACGAAAATTTAGACAGTCAAATATTGGTTTTATATGACCAAAAACGTATAGTGTCTATGTCGATAATCTGAGACCAGACATAATGTTTCAAGATAACCCGCTGTTAGCACAGCTAAAAAAGCAAATCCAAGAGACACTTCCTAAAAAGGAAGGTTATATCAAAGCAACAGATCGTGGCTTTGGCTTTCTAGAGACTGATAACAAAGAAAGCATCTTCGTTCCACCGGTATATATGAAAAACGTTATGCACGGTGATCGTGTTATAGCCGTACTTCGTACCGAAAAAGAGCGCGAAGTTGCTGAACCGCAAGAGCTTATTGAACAATCAATTACACGATTTATTGGTCGTGTAAAACTGATTCGTAATCGTCTGCATGTTATTCCTGATCACCCACAACTAAAAGAAGCGATTAAGGCACGTGCAGCAAAAGTCCTGAATCCAGAAACATTAAAAGAAGGTGATTGGGTTGTTGCTGAACTAACTCGTCACCCTCTTGCTGGTAGTAATCAACCGTTCTTCTGTGAAGTGAACCAAAAAATCACTGACAGTAATGACAAGATTGCACCTTGGTGGGTCACACTTGCTCGCCACCAACTACCGAACGCTGAACCAGCACCACAAGATAGCTGGACCATGCTTGATGAAGGCATTGAACGCCAAGACTTAACTGATTTACCTTTCATTACTATTGATGGTGAATCAACTAAAGATATGGACGATGCTTTATATACTGTCGCTAACGATGACGGTAGCTTTGAAATAACGATTGCGATTGCTGATCCTACTTCTTATATTGCCGTTGGCGATAAGATGGATGATGAAGCCCGTGAGCGTGGATTTACCATTTATCTTCCTGGCCGTAATATTCCAATGCTGCCACGTGAACTAAGTGATGAATTATGTTCACTTATCGAGAATGAAAAACGCCCTGTTTTATGCTGTCGTGTTTCAATTGATAATACTGGTGTCATTCAAGACGATATTTCTTTCTTTGGGGCATGGATCAAGTCTCAAGGTCGTTTATCTTATAACAATGTTTCTGATTTCCTTGAAAACGGTCATTGTGACAACTGGACACCAACGCCAATCATAGAGCAACAAATTGTTGCTCTACAAGGTTTTGCAACACTACGTTCAGATTGGCGTATGGCGAATGCAGTGGTATTCCCCGACCGTCCTGATTACCGTTTTGAGTTAAGTGAAGATAACGACGTTGTTGCTATTCATACAGACCTACGTCGTATTGCTAACCGCATGATCGAAGAAGCGATGATCACCGCTAACATTTGTGCGGGTCGCGCTTTACAAGAAAAATTTGCAACAGGTGTATTTAACGTTCATAGCGGTTTCAATCATGAAAAACTTGATACTGCGATGGAATTTATTACTAATGCAGAAGCACCGTTTACTAAAGAAGAAATTGTTACTTTAGAAGGTTTTAGTGCATTACGTCGTTGGTTAAATACTCTAGATAGCACTTACCTTGATAACCGTTTACGTAAATTCCAAGCTTATAGTGAAGTCGCTAATACTCCAGCACCACACTATGCAATGGGTCTGGATGTTTACGCAACATGGACATCTCCAATCCGTAAATACGGCGATATGATCAATCACCGTTTACTTAAAGCATTAATCACAGGTAACGAGCCAACGCAGAAACCTGATGATAATGTGGGCGATGAAATTGCTAACCATCGTCGTCATCATCGCATGGCTGAACGTGATGTGTCTGATTGGTTATACGTCCGTTTACTTAAAGATGCAGTGAAGAAAGAAACTGTCTTTAAAGCCGAAATCTTTGATATTAATCGCGCAGGTATGCGTGTGCGCCTACTTGAAAATGGCGCTGCTGCATTTATACCTGGATCGCTGATTGTTGATAACAAAGAGCGTATTGTATGTAGTGGTGAGCTTGGCATTATCAGTATTGATGGTGTTAAAGAATACCAACTGGGTGATACCTTTGATGTGAAATTAGCAGAAGTTCGCACTGCAACACGTCAATTAGTCGCTAAACCTGTACAGCAATACCCTGCGCCAGAAGTTACACCGGCGCCAGAACAAGCAACAGACGCTCCAGAAAAAGCATAACGATTTAAATCGGCTTTACGTCAATACAAGGCCAGTGTTCACTGGCCTTTTTTACAGCTTTCACACTATTATTCCAATATAAATAATTCAAAGAAGTCAGTACTCAATGTCAAATAACATTCCAGAAAATCACCCATCAGAAAAGATTCAACTTATCGAGCAGCAAGTAAAACAATGGCTAGAAGATGTCGTCATTGGGCTTAATTTATGCCCTTTTGCTGCTAAGCCTAATCGTAATAAGCAAATAAAAATATTTGTTAGCGAAGATGATAATGAAAATGATCTGCTTGAAACTATTTATATGCAGTTCAAAGAGCTTGACGAAACACCACCAGAAACACTTGAAACTATTTTGGTAGTAGCGCCCTATTTATTTGAAGAATTTGATGACTACAACCAATTTCTTGATCTAGTCGAAGGGTTAGTGGTGCAGTTAGGTAAAAGTGGTACTTATCAAATAGCAAGTTTCCACCCTGATTACTGTTTCTATGGTGCAGAGCCTGATGATGCAGAAAATCTAACTAATCGCTCACCGTACCCTGTTTTTCATCTTATTCGCGAAGAAAGCATGGCAAAAGTAATCAAACACTACCCGAATCCAGAAGCAATTCCAGATCGAAACATTGAATGTGTTGAAAACTTAACCCCAGAACAAATGCGTCAGCTATTCCCCTACCTAATAAAATAACTATACGTTTTGCATTACTTAATTACTGCGTAAAGTTATCACAATAAAATGACGGCAATATCGAGTTATTGTCGTTGTTTATTTGCTATGTTAATGATCTACTTGGTTTTCAGTTTAGGGCTCATCATTCAATGCTGTTATTGTCTCGTTTACATTCACCGAATGCTCGCTTCATACTCCCCTTTCTTATCACCGTACTAATGATTATTAGCTATCCTTTGTTTACACCTTTTATTGCTACCTATTCACAGCTATGGATTAACCTCCCTTTCGCATTGTTCGGTATAGTCATAATACTCAATTACAAACTACCTCAAGCCCAAAGTGGAGTCATTGCTATTATAATGTTGGTTGCCTATAGCGTTATTCTTTATTGGCTCCAAACCTCGTTAGCAAACACAGATACCAAGTTAATATTTTGTCTTTTAGCGACACTATTGCCCATTAACCTTTTGTTGCTCCGTTTTTTACAGCTTCCAAAGCTACTCTCTTTCAGCATGGTAGCATTACTATTATTAGTTATTATCCAATGTGGAATTGGCGCAATCATTAGCTATTTCTATCAAGCAGATTTTTCAAACTGGCAACGAATCCACCTTTTTACTTATCACAATATTTCATCATTGCCACTAATTTTAATTGTGTTTAATCTTGCAATAAGCTGCTGTGCTGGCGCATTAGCAATTAGATATCATCGTCGTATCGATCGCCATATCTTTGTATGTAGTTTATTAGCTACTACCACATTTATCTTTTTCCACTATCCGTTTATTTCAAGTAGTGCTTTTATTGTTTGCGCTCTATTTTTGTTAGTCGATCTAGGATACTGCCGTTATCAACAATGCTTTTATGATCCATCGACTCAACTTGCCGACCACCGCGCACTTTCCCAGATGCTAGCTCGATTACATCCTCATTACGCTATCGCAATTATTGCTATTGATCACCCCAATAAAATTATCGAGAAACATCACCCACAAGCCGTGGCAGATATTCAACGTTCTATTGCAACGCTATTAACTCAGCATACTCAATGCTTACAACATCTGTATTTTGTATCGCAACAGTTTATTGTGATTTTTGAACATAAAAACGGTGTTGAGTGTCAATCTCTATTAGAACAGTTACAACACGACCTTGCAGCAGAGAAGCACGTCATCGAACCAATAACAACGGATAGTCAACCCGATGAACAAACAGTAAAACCTAAAAAAGGCCGTAAAAAAACAATGAAAGTCAGTGTCAGTATTGGGATCAGTGACTCTACTAATGATCAAACTGCAGCAGCCGTCTTACAACAGGCTATTGATGTATTAGAGACCGCACAACGAACGAATAAGAAAAAAAATCAAATATATATCGCAGATAGGAACGAAGCATTGCTCTAACAGACGGACAAACAAAAGCCGAGACAATCAAGCTAACTAAAATGTTACGTTTGAAACGATTAAAGATTCGTATTAGGACTGCACTACCTAGTTAGAAATTTGGTATAAAATAATAAGAGGTAGTTAATTAATCGTAAGCAACTCATGGGAGGATTAAAATGAACAACCAAGATAGAATTGAAGATATGGAGCAAAAAATATCCATTGCCTATCTAGAAGGTCATTTTGAGCAGGCTAAAGCCCTTGAAAAAAACCTAAAGCGTATTCGTGGGCACCATAATTTATACGATGAAAACGATCCATACTCCCTAGAAGGCCGAATTTTTAACGATGATGAATAACCTCTCAATGGATAAGTCAGGATCGTTGCCTTTCTTATCCATTGTTTAATATTATCAATTAATTACTACTGCTGAATTTCTGCGTTATTCGCTTGTTCATGTAAAATAGCACCAGAGTATAAATCCATTTCTAACTCAACCTGTTGCCCTGCCTTATTACGCGCTTTTACCGCAATCTCATTATGTTTACGTTCGACTTTAATCATTCGAAAATCATAATAACCATTAGATTCAAGCTGTTTCATTGCAGAAGGAATAGTTAACATTTTAACCACAGAAGTATCAATCGGGTCGGCATTAGCTACATAGCTTTGTAATAAACAGCACATACTGCTACTAATGAATAATACTTTTATACTTCGAATCACTTTTACCCCTTAAATAGCATTATCGCTATGGTTAACATTGACCATTTAAGCATTACTTTGCTTATATAAAGCAATAACTGCACCAACAATTGGAATAAAACGATCTTATTTAGTCTTGATTAGATAATAGCAATACGAATGATAACGTATTCGCAAACTATGATATCAATAAAAATCAATGCAGACAGTAGCCTATAATATAAATTATCGTCTTATGGTAATTATTAACGATAGCGCTATATTCATACATATTGCCATTATGAAACAACATTAATTTTAAGGATAACATTATGTCAATATTATACCGTATCGAAACTGATAGTATGGGTGAAATTAAGGTGCCACAAGATGCTCTTTATCAGGCTCAAACACAGCGAGCAATCAATAATTTCCCGATCAGTGATTTGACGATGCCAGATGCCTTTATTCAAGCTTTAGCCTATATTAAACAGGCTGCGGCACGTACTAATCTTGAGCTACAACTCATGGATGATAAAACAGCACATGCTATTATTGATAGCTGCCAACTCATCATCGATGGTGCTCATCATGACCAATTCCCAATTGACGTTTTCCAAACAGGATCTGGCACAAGTTCTAATATGAATGCTAACGAGGTTATTGCTACGTTAGCCTCACAACAACTAGGCATCATAATTAGCCCTAATGATGATGTTAACCGCGGACAAAGTAGTAACGACACGATTCCGACAGCGATTCAAGTAAGTGCCGCATTAACCTGCCACCAGCAATTATTGCCCGCTTTACGCCATCTAGAACAAGCCCTAGAAAAGAAAAGTCAACAAGTTAATGATTGCGTCAAAACTGGTCGTACTCACTTAATGGATGCAATGCCGATAACCTTAGGGCAAGAATTAGGCGGCTGGCAAAGCCAAATTGAACATGCACGATGTGGTATTGAACTCGCTTTAGAAAATGTTTCTGCATTAGCACAAGGTGGCACTGCTGTTGGGACGGGCATTAACACCCATCCACATTTTGCTGCTATCTTCGCAAAAAACATAGCCATTGCAACCGCTGTACCTTTTTGTACCAGTAGTAATTTCTTTTACAGTATGAGCAGTCAAGATGCTGTTGTCTCATTATCTGGCCAATTAAAAACCCTTGCTGTCGCCATCATGAAAATATCCAATGATCTACGTTGGATGAATGCAGGCCCACTCGCAGGTTTAGGCGAAATTGAGTTAGAACCATTACAACCAGGCTCATCAATAATGCCCGGCAAAGTAAACCCAGTGATCCCTGAAGCTGCTGCTATGGTTGCTGCACAAGTGATAGGTAATGATGCGACAATAACTGTTGCTGGCCAATCAGGTAACTTTCAACTCAATGTTATGCTTCCAGTTATAGCCTATAACTTACTACAAAGTATTACCTTATTAGCAACGACTGCAACTCAATTAGCGGATAAGGCTATTACTACATTTACTGTTCGTGATGAACACCTTAAACAAGCACTCAGTAAAAACCCGATACTTATAACAGCCTTAAATCCTGTTATTGGTTATTTAAAAGCAGCGGCAATTGCAAAAAAAGCCTATAAAGAGAAACGACCTATTATTGATGTCGCAGAACAAGAAACTGATTTAAGTAGAACCGAGCTTGAATCATTATTAGACCCTAAAAAACTCACTCAAGGCGGTATTGCAAAATAAGTCTCGTTCTAACACCAAAATAGAAAACATTGTTCAGTTTTTAATCATTATTACAATTAATGTTAGTATTAAGCAATAAATCACTGTCATTACTTGTCCAATAGTAAAACTGGATGTAACGTATAATGTAAATAGACACCAGTTCGACACCTTGTTACTGGGTATCTTTTACAACCAAAGAGCATTATTAATGAAAAAATTTGTTTTAGCCGCAGCTATCGCATCAACACTGTTTTTAGCTGGTTGTAGTGATAAAGTTGACGAATCCACTATTACTAATGTTGTGCAAACAAGCCAATATGAGCAACCTAATCTTGGTATTACAGCAGAAACTACACCTTTTGAAGTAAAAAACCTGAAGATTACTAAAGTACTACTTGATACTAAAACAGACTACAAAGCACAAGTAAGTTACGATTTGGTTGCCAATAAGAGCTTAGATGAATTTAAAAATTCAATGAAAGCACTTGCAGCTAAGCCACAAGCTCCTGCAACAGACACCGCAACTGATGCGAAAAAAGACGACATGTCATCAGCTTTACATACGCTAAAGAACAACCTTGCAGCTGAAGTAATGGTTGTTGCATTTGGCGCGAAATACGGCGATTTCAAAGCGGGACAAACCGTTGATACAGTTAACGAAAATGTATCACTGAAAAAAGTTAATGATCAATGGGTTAAAGATTAATCTTTATTCCTTTATAAAAAACCGCCTTAATTTAAGTTAAGGCGGTTTTTTCAATTCTAACGTTGCCTTACCATGATCTTATTTATCAACAGGAAATAATTTCCCTTCAAAAACAGTACCATATATTGGTATGTCTTTTAATTTTTTCAATTCAACCTTATACGGATCTTGCTCTAAGATAGTAAAGTTGGCAATCTTGCCTGTTTTAATACTACCTAAATTCTGTTCTTGCCCCCAAGAATAAGCGGCTTCAATAGTAATTCCTCTTAATGCAGCATCACGTGACAATGCTAGATCAGGACGAACAACATTACCCGAGTTTGTGATTCGAGTTGCAGCGCTCCATGCGAGTAATAACGGATCAGAAGGTGCCATTGGCGCATCCGAATGCAATGATACGGGTATTTTCTCTTTCTCTATCGTTGCCAAGCGTACCATTGCATGGGCACGTTCTTTTCCTAAACCAACTTCACCAAATTTTTCGCTAAACCCTGTAACATAATAAGGATTCACACTAATGATAGCGCCTAATGACTTCAGTTTTTTCACCTGAGCATCAGTCGAGTTAGCAAAATGAATAATAGTAAAACGGTGATCCTTACGCGGATATTCAGCTTGACGCTTTTCTAAAATCTCAATTAATTTCTCAACTCCAAGATCACCGTTTACATGCACCAGCACTTGATAATCATTTTCCCAAAAAATCTTTGTGATTGCCTCAACATCTGCAGGGGTTTGAATCCACTCACCATGATGACCATCTTGGTAGCCGTCTTTCATTTGCATTAACTGCGAAATAATAGCGCCATCAAATAATAATTTAACTTGTTTATCAAAGAAGCGAACTTTACCTGTTTCCGGTAAGGTGGTCGTAATTCTCTCGACTTCTTTTAATACACCCTCTTTTCCTTTAGTAAAGTAAGGTGTTTTACTTTCTGGAGTAAAAAAAGAATACATTGGTGTCGATTCACTACCTAAAACATCAAGATAAGTATCAACCATATAGTCAGGAATGAACGCTCCAGGTTCGTTATATGCAGTTACCCCCTTTTGATGAAGCATCGTTACCAACTGCTTTAATCCAGCGGTAAAGCGCTGCTCATTCCCTAAATCTTGCGCGATCCGTGGTAATAAATAAATTAATGCGCCACCTTCCAAGAAATGGCCTTTATCTAAATTAACTTGACCAGCAACCTCTTTACCAAGCTTATCGACATCCATTTGATTTAAGTTGTATTTCTTAATAAATGCCGAATTCACATAAAACTCATGCGCAGAGCGATGCCATACTCCGATAGGACGTGTTTTTGATATTTTATCAAGTTGCTGACGGGATAATTCACCATGGAAATAGTTATTAAACCCCCACGTCCAAAGTGTTTCATTAGGATCTTTTAAGGCTTTTTCTTGAACAATTAACGCCGCAATATAATCATCATGATTAGTAACCGCTGGCCACGTTTTAGTAGGCAATTGCCATTCTTCAGGTGCAATCACGGGCATATTTAATGTCAACGCCCCTAAAAATGGGTGCAAATGTTGTTCAATAAAGCCAGGCATTAGCACTTTATCATCCAAATCTATTTTTTTAGAATCGGGATATTGCTTTAATGCTTCCTGCTCAGAGCCAACATAAACGATCTTACCATACTGACTTGTAACCACAGCCTCAGCTGTCGGTTGATCGTTTTCCATAGTGATAATTGGACCACCATAAAAAATCGTTGTCATCGGTAAATTTGATGGTTCAGCAAAAGCAGAGTGAGAAACAACTGATGCAAAAAACAATAAAGAAGATGCTATTTTAGTCTGTTTCATAAACATGATTTATCCTTAAATCTAGAGTTCATCAAACATAGACTAACTAATTGTAAAAACCGAATAATTTGTTCATTTTAAAACATCATTCACACTTAATCGACACGACTGAATATATGATATTCTTTATCATCTCAAAGATGGTTATTTGCATTTAAAGCTAGAGAGAAACCGTAAACTCAGTTACAGTTATTAAATAGATGAGTAGATATTATAAGGACGAATATACGATGAATCTTACTCAAGCAGTGCTAACAGTACCTTCACATATGGTGCCTGGCGGTATGCCACAGCCTGACCTCAAGCAACTGGGGTTTAATGATTTTGAGCGTTGTTCAATCATCGATACCACAAAGTTAACTCGCTTTGAATTCTCACGCCCGACTAAACATGCCACCGAAGCGCAATTTGATGAAGCCATTGAGCAATTTATCTGGTTCTTTGCCAAAGGCACACCTTATGTTATCGATAAGACCTTTGCTGACAATACACCTGATAGCCATCATCGCTACTATTACACGAATAACGAACGGGTATGTGAAGCGATCATCAGCTAATGCATATGGCCAATCTATCATATTCAGCATAGGCTGGCCGTAAATCGCTCTCATGGGTTTATAATTTAGCCAGTGTGCCGCTATCACATTGCATTCGTAGCCAATCACCGTCGTCTTTTAATAATAATAATGTGCCGTCAATATTGACTGATTTTTCAGTAAGATGATTAAGCTGATGCGCATTATTTCGAAACACGCGTTTTAAATTTATCCCTAGCAAAGTATTCAAATAATGCTGTAATGCCGCATCTTTTTTAAATAATACTGTCGTATCATTAGCTAATTGAATTTGTATTTGCTCAATATCAGTAACAACAACCTGTTGCTGCGCTAGTTCAGCAGCAAAATTAAGATCATTAATACAGTTTGCTCTAATCGTGATCATGGTATTACTCATCATTATTCCCTCTGTATAGATAGATATAGTTTGATTTAAACTACACCTGTAATAACTGAAAGAACATAAGATCATTTTTATATTGCAACAACTTATCATTACAGCTTAATTCACCTATCAATCTATGTAGTAAAAAAGCCACGCAAACATCATAAAAATGTCATCACTATTTCCTACTCTAAAGCGAATTACACCACAATTATAAATATAACAATAAATATATTAAGGAATTACACGTGTCATTTACCACCCAAACAATAACTAACACCAAAGCAGCCATGCCGACTTATCTTGCTATTTTTGATTTAGATGAAACATTGATCGCTGCCGATTCAGCCAGCCTATGGAATAATTTCATTGTTACTAAAGGGTTAGCCCCAGTTTCATTATTAACACAAGAACAAGCAATGATGGCTGCCTATACCAAAGGTACACTCGATATGGACAGTTACATGACAGCTACGCTTGCGCCACTAAAAGGCAAAAGCCCCCAACAAATAAAGCCACTGGTTGATGAATTTATTACAGACATTATTACTCCAGCAATATACCAACAAGCCCTTGAGCGTATTGAGTGGCACCGCAAACGTGGTGATCATATTTTAATTATTTCAGCAACAAGTGAGCATCTCGTTAAACCTATTGCAACGATTCTTGGTATCAATGATGTTATTGCCATTAATTTAGAGCAAAACCATGGTGTATATACCGGAGAAACAACCGGAATACTGAGTTTTAAAGAAGGCAAAGTTGAACGCTTAAAAATATGGCTGCAACAACAAGATCATAATTATAAAGGCAGTTATGGCTACAGTGACTCTGCCAATGATTTACCACTGCTTAACGTTGTCAATAAACCTTTCGCCGTTAATCCGGATCCTACATTGGCTATGCATGCCCAGATGAAGGACTGGACTATCATGGATTGGCGACATGATAATAATATTCTACGTTAATGATTAAATGGTACTACTTGCCAGAACATCCCTCCAAATTAGGCAACATGTTTACTATAACACGCTCTCAATAATGAGAGCATGTTAACAAACGATAAATAAATTCTACGACTATGCTTGATAATACATTTTCAGTACCCATTTACAGATAGTAACAAACTAAATGAAATATCTTGTAGCAAACTGTAGATGTAGTACAACGAACGTAATACAGTATTCGCGCATTCTATTTCGATTTACAAATTACAATGGTGCATTCATCACCTGTTCAATATCTTTATGCGAATAATGTAATTTGTGAGTAATCTTATTTAGCAAGGCTGATGATAGAAAACTCATCAACCAAGCAACGGTACACCCTACCAATGACAGGGTATTGAGAAGGTAATAATCATGACTCCACAAGAAAAAGAACTGATTCAAAGCGTTGCTGCTAAGCTCCAAAAAAGCCCTGAAAGCAAAAAAGATGCAGAAGCAGAACAACTTATTAATACTGAAATTGGCGCACAGCCAGATGCTATCTACAAACTTACACAAGCAGTACTTGTGCAAGAGATGGCACTTAAGCAGTTAAAAGAAAAAAATGATTACTTAGAGAAAAATGCTGAGTATTACAAAGAAGAATCAAACCGTGGCACCATGAGCCGTATGTTTGGCGGCTCTCGTCAAGCGCCTCCACAACCGCCACAGCCACCAGCTCGCCAACCAAGTGCTTTTGGTGGCTTCATGCAAACAGCAGCAGGTGTTGCGGCAGGTATGGTTGCTGGTAGTGTTATCAGCAATATGCTGTTTGATGATAAGCCAGCTGAAACAGCAGCGGCAGATCCAGCACCAGCGGCGGATCCAGCAGCAGATACAACGGCAACTGATACAGCACAAACAGATACGGCTGCAGACGCAACCACAGATCCACAAGCTGATGATTCAAGCTTCTTAAATGATGATTCAAATAGCTTTGCTTCTGACTACACTGGTGGTTTTGGTGACGCTGGTTTTGGTGATGACAGCGGATTTGGTGATTCAGGCTTCGGCGGCGATGATACTTTCGCTAATAATAGTGGTTTTGGTGATACCGATGGCGGCTTTGGCGGCGATTTCGGTGGTGACGACGACGACTTCTAAGCTCGTTATTACGAACTAATAAAAAAGAGCGCAAAGCGCTCTTTTTTTATATTGTTTGATCAATTTATTTAGACTGGATTTGAGATTTCTGTTGCTTTCGATTTATCCATTAAGGCACGATATGCCGTTGCTTCAATTGCTGCAATAATAAATGGAATTGCTATAACAATAACTCCCCATATAAAGATATAAATAAACTTAAGTCCCATTGCTAAATTAGGATTAGCGAACAACAAAAAGATTGGCAACCCAATAAATAACATGTAAAAAGCAACGGGTAATAACCCAGCAATCACAAACGCATACAACTTTTTATCTTTTGTTATCGCAAACGCATCTTTAAACGAAGCTTCTTTTCCGGAGGCAATTGCAGGTAAGACAAAGGATAAACGCGAAAATAGCACCCATCCAACAACACCTAGCACCAGCATCAAACTATAAACAAAACCATTACTCGCCATGGCATAATCCGCTTGGACTACACTCCAAATAGCATATAATAAAATAAATAATACAAACAGATATGCGCTATAGCGACGCTGCTGAGGATCAAATTTAATCCCTTGCCATGGTGCATCTGCGGTGTCATCAGTATCATGTTTATCTAAGATTTGTTGAGTTCGCAAACAAATAATCGAAGAGGTCAAAAAGATCGCTATATTAAATATATATACTAATATTTCATTATATAATTCATTCCCTGCCACAGAGACTTTCATGGAGCGTAAAAAATACGTCACTAAAAAAGGAATAAGTAAGGCTTTTAATAACCTTTTTTTATTATGTAAAACCGTCGATACCGACTGGCTCAGTGTTTCCAAAATCATAACCAAACTCCCTCATTAACGTACCAATACTTCATATTGCTCAATTTACTTCCTTGCTATTATTTTAAAATTTCCATTTTGACGTTTAAGACTCCTGAACGCGTATTACCAATTGCTCTAAATGCTGAGCTTGATAAATCAATCATACGTCCACGCACAAATGGCCCACGATCATTAACAGTGACAATCACACTTTTATTATTACTCACGTTAGTCACTTTTACTTTAGTACCAAACGCTAATGTACGATGCGCAGCCGTCAATTTACCTTGGTCAAAAATTTGCCCGTTTGCAGTCTTACGGCCTTGAAACATATTGGCGTAAAAAGATGCTTTACCATAAATAACTTTATTCGATTTTTTATGCTCAACTGGTTTAATAATTAATACAGGGCGCTTAGTATCTGCGGTCAATTTATTAGAAGGTTGATCAGAGGTTGTACACCCTGACGCAATAATAAGAGCCAATGTACCCAATCCCCAATACCGTATAACAGACCAATTCATACTGTAACCTCCACCTAGCCTAACCTATTCAACTAATTACCTATAAATCAAAACAAAACAATCAATTACTTGTTAAATTCTACCATCAAATGTAAGTAAAAAACGAAAAAAATCCTACATTATTGTTTTAAAAGTAAAAAAAACCGACATTACGAATAATGTCGGCTACAAAAAGAGAATAATAAAACATACTGTGTACACCACCTTTATTTTTACTTCCAATGTAAAAACAAATAATGACAAGGTAAATACAGCAAATTACATACCAATATTTAATTATTAAAAATAACATTATGTTGTTACCATCAATACAATTTATAGCCATTAAATATTTTTTTAAAAGGTAATCTAGCCTAACTGCATTGCAATATACGTAGCAAAATGCCTCGCAGACTTCGATCATTATTGATACAAAGTAATAATTAATTACTCAAACTTACGCTAGTCGCCTACTTAAAAGATCTTTAGAATGCACGTTTTCAATTCCTGTAGAAAACCACTATGTTTAAACTATTAATCTCAATGCCACCACAGATCGCACTTGCTATTGCGATTATTTTTGAAGTCATTGCCACCTCTTTTATTCCTAAAGCAGAGCAATTTACTAAATTAGTACCGAGTACCGTTGTTATTGTCGGTTACGCAGTGGCATTCTTTTTATTATCGATTACAGTCAAAACAATGCCCGTTGGAATTGTTTATGCTATTTGGAGTGGTGCAGGTATTGTTCTGGTTGCGACTATTAGCTACTTTGCCTACGGTCAACGTTTAGACCTACCTGCTATTATTGGGATTGGATTAATTATTAGCGGCGTGCTAGTGGTTAATCTTTTATCGAATACTGTTTCGCACTAATTACTATCCATCTTTAAATAGATCGATAACAATAAGAACATAGAACCTTCTTTTTATCGATCTATATCCAACCCATCAATAAGCAGTTCTGACATACTTTGAAACACTTAATCAATAAACATATCTAATGATAAATATAAAATAAACCTATTGAAGTATCGGTGTATTCAGCATCGTTAATAAGGATATTTTATGCCACATCCATCATTAAGGTTAACCCATCAACACCAAGCCGCTGCGCTTTTATATCGAGCCACATTTGGCCCACAAGACAATGATCTTAATGTATTATTCGATCAAGACATTAGCCAATGGTTTGAGACTCAATACAATGCTCCTGCATCTTATCATCTACCTCAATTACGTCATGCAGTGCAGTTATCAAATAAAGAAGCCAACACCAATTTACGCCTTGGTGTATGGTGGCAATATGCACTAACAGCCGAGGACCAACTTCGACAGCGTATGGCTTATGCACTCAGCCAAATTCTAGTGGTATCAAGTGTTGGTATTGGTAATCGCCATGAAGAACTTGCGGCCTATTATGATTTATTAGTTAAGCATAGTTTTGGTAATTTCCGTGACTTACTTAAAGCCGTGACGATAAATGCAGCCATGGGACGTTATTTAACACTGCGTCGTAGTACTAAAGCTAATCCTAAAAATAATACATTTCCCGATGAGAACTATGCGCGTGAGCTAATGCAATTATTCACTATTGGTTTATGGCAATTAGATGATAATGGTCAGCCGCTAGTCGATCATAATGGCAATAATATTCCGTCATATAACCAAATTGACGTTCAGGAATTAGCTCGTGCTCTTACAGGCTGGCAAAGTGGCCATAATGAACAACCAATGACACCACGAGAGCGTAATCATGATATAGATGCAAAAGTAATTTTGGGTCATCATTTTGCAGCAGGTCAAAATACTGAGCAAGATCTAGATCAAGCATTAGACGTGCTCTTTAACCATCAAAATACGCCTTTTTTCATCGCTAACTTATTAATTAAACGCTTAGTGACCAGTAACCCAAGTCAGCAATACTTATACCGTGTTGCACAAGCCTTTATTGATAACGGTAACGGCGTTCGTGGCGACTTTAAAGCAGTGTTATGGGCTATTTTAACTGATAATGCAGTACTTAAAGGACAAGCAAGTCGCTACAGCCATCATGGCTTATTAAAAGAGCCTATCCTAATGGCTGCTAACCAAGCTCGTGCACTCGGCGTTACGTCATTAGGTGATTATTGGGACGTTAAGAATAATGTTCGTTACTTTGGGCAAGGGCCATTGCAGGCAGAAACCGTATTTAACTTCTACCTTCCTGATTTTGCACCTCAAGGTGAAATTGCCGCAAATGATCTTACTGCGCCTGAATTTAGCTTATTAACCAGTCATCAAATGCTAAGTATCCATAACCGCATTTGCGCCGTGATTAATGGCTATAAAGCAACTAAGCCACAGCAATGGTATTACGACATTAATCCTTTTATGGCAGTACAGCATGATCCAATCGCTTTTATTGAATTAATAAATAACCGCCTCTTTGCTGGTTTGATCTCAGATTCACTGCGGACACAATTAATGGATCTGTTGACGAATCAGATCCCTGTTAAAGCACGAATCCGCCGAATTGAAACCGCCTTATATACTGCATTTACTTCACCAGAGTTCTTTTGTCAGGAGTTTGTAGCATGACACTTAAATTATCTCGCCGCCGTTTTTTACAATCAACGGCCGCATTATCTGCAACTACACTTTCAGCTCCTGCTCTGGCGTTAACAGACAAAAATCTACAACCTAATAATCATAAAGCGTTAGTAATTTTATTTTTATATGGCGGTAACGATGCTTACAATATGATTGTACCAACCACAGATAGCACATCATATGCTGCCTACCATGCCGCACGTCCAAAACTATGCTTAAAAGATACAGAAATAACGCCATTAGCCGTTGCAACCGATAATCAAGTCCCGCTAGGCATTCATCATAAAATGGCAACACTTGCCCCTTTATTTGCTCGTGGTGAAGCAACAGCTCTGATCAACAGTGGCCAATTATTAGCGCCAACGACAGCTTCTGCAATTGCAACTAATCAGGTTGAAGTGCCGCAATTTTTAATGGCGCACAACATGCAGCAAAACATGTGGCAAACCGGTGCCAGCGAGTATAACAACCCATTAGGTTGGGCTGGCCGTATGATGGATATGTTTACTAGCAGCAGTGATCTCTCACCATTGATTGCCCTTAACAGCGATAAGCGTTTATTACGCAGCCAAACATTAGGTCAAACGGTTGTTAGTGCTCAAGGAGCAGGTAAATACGCTGAATGGGATGACAACACCAAAATTGACCAATATTTTGCGCATTTTACTGTACGTAACTACGACAATATTTATAGTCGCCATTTCTCGAAAGTTATGCAACAAAGTGTGAGTGATAATGAAGCTCTCAAACAAGTATTGGCAACTCACCCACCAACAGCTGTTTATCCCACAACAGATCTCGGAGGGCAATTAGAAATGGTAGCTCGACTGATTAATGCCCGCCAAACGCTGGCTCATCAACGCCAAGTATTTTTTGTTGGCATTGGCGGTTTTGATACTCACGTTAATCAGAAATTACAACATGATGAATTATATACAGAGATCAGTGATGCCTTAGTGGCTTTCAATGCTGATATGCATGCACAAGATGTACATCAACAAGTCACGACAATCACTATGTCTGATTTTGGTCGTCGTATTCAAGCCAATGAATCAGGCACCGATCATGGCTGGGGTGGACATCAATTAGTGATGGGTGGCGCGTTACAAGGCGGACAAGCCTATGGTTTATGGCCTGACTTAACCGCTGGCAGTGAAGACGACTTTAATCACGGGCGCATTATTCCAAGCATGGCTGCCGATCAAGTTAATGCCTCGTTATGTCGTTGGTTTGGGCTTAATGACCAACAAGTATTAACTTTATTCCCAAACTTAGCCCAATTTAATGCGCCATATATACCTTTCATTTAACCTAAAAGACACAGGAGAAGCACATTGCTTCTCCTGTGGATGTTTACAGATAAATGACATCAGAATAATCATCTAATAGCAGTAATAATACCCTGCACCCAATAGTAATTAAACGGTGTAAATATCATCATAAAAACGCTGATATTAATCACAATCGTTAGCCATAAAATCGCTTTAAACGGTTGTTTCTGAGATTTATGACGTAATATCTTTTGTGCCCACAAAGCACCAGGCCAACCACCAACTAATGCCAATAAATGTAAACTTGCTTCTTTCGTGCGCCATGCTTCTTTTTGAGCAGCGCGCTTATCATGCGCATAAACAGCAAAAGTGACAATACTAAGACTAATATAGCCAATTAATACCCAATATGGACATCGAGCTAACCACACCCACCCAGCGACTAATCCCAAAAATAGGACACTGAACCCTTGGGCTTTACTCATTGGCGCGGTGTATTTATCCATTATTGAATGTGATTTAACAAAAATGACAGATTTAGCTGACTTTTTACCTTCTTTATCACCACCGAGCTCATAATAAACGCTTTCATTTATTCGCGGTCGACTTTGGCGGTCGACTAAAGCACTAATATGAAAAAACACATTATCGCCACCACCCTGAGGTCGTATAAAACCAAACCCTTTTTGGTGACTCCATTGCACAATAGTGCCTTTATTCTTCATTTTTTACCTATCGTTTTACACTGTGAACAGATTGAATACTTTTGATTATCAAAATGTAGATAACGTGATAAATTGTTTTTTTTGCATCAAGTTAATACTTTTATTATTAAAAATATCACAATTATTGAGCATGATTAAAGAAATGCATACAATGGATATGCACCCAAACACTCTTATCGCTGAATCATTACTATTAAAACCACACGGCACATATATATTTCAGTTAATTTGCTTATTGCGCTCGTTCACCAATTAGGTTACCCATGTTTAAACGCTTTGAAAACTTCACAGAGGCATTCCCTAAACAAGATCCTGAGCAGCCACCACAAGGTATTATTGCTTTTTGTCGCTACTATAGCCGAGGATTTGAAAAGCCTTTAATTATTATGGCTATCCTCAGTGCCACAGTCGCTATTCTCGAAGTCGTATTATTCGGATTTATGGGAAAACTTGTCGATTGGCTTACTGAAAGTGATCCCCATACTTTTCTTGCGCAAAATGGCACTAGCTTATTTTGGTTAGGCTTGGTCATTTTAGTGTTAATGCCCACGCTAGTCTTAATTTCATCGTTAATTAGCCACCAATCATTGTTGGGGAATTACCCGATGTCGATTCGCTGGTTAGCACACCGTTATTTACTTAAACAAAGTGTGTCATTTTATCAGGATGATTTTGCAGGTCGTATCGCCACTAAAGTGATGCAAACATCACTGGCTGTACGCGAAACGGTAATGAAAACAGCCGATGTATTTGTTTATGTCGCGGTCTATTTCACCTCATCACTGGTCATTTTAGCCCAAGCTGATTGGCTACTAATGTTACCGATGCTGTTTTGGCTAGCCGCTTACGTGGGTATTCAACTCTATTTTGTTCCCAAACTTAAACACATTGCGGCAGAGCAAGCAGATGCACGCTCAACCATGACGGGTTCAATTGTTGATAGCTATACTAATATTTCAACCGTTAAATTATTTTCGCATGACCAACGTGAAACTGAATATGCCGAAAAAGGCATGCAAGGCTTTTTAAGCACCGTTCATAAACAAATGCGCTTAGTGACTGGATTTAATTTCTGTGTTCAACTCACTAACTATACGCTGCTATTTGCAATTTCTGCGATCTCAATTTATTTATGGATGCACAATGAGGTTCCAGTCGGCGCTATCGCTATTGCCATCAGCCTTGCGTTACGTATCAATGGCATGTCAATGTGGATCATGTGGGAAGTCGGATCGTTATTTGAAAATATAGGTACAGTTGTTGATGGTATGAAAACGTTATCTAAGCCAATTGCGATTGAAGATGAAGCAGATGCCAAACCATTAGAGGTTACGCAAGGCGGCATAGAGTTTGATGACGTCAGTTTCCATTATGGCGAGAACAAAGGTGTTATCAGTCATCTTAACCTCAATATTAAACCGGGTGAAAAAGTCGGCTTAGTTGGCCGTTCAGGGGCAGGAAAATCAACGTTAGTTAACCTATTATTACGCTTTCATGATGTTGAAGGTGGGCATATACGTATTGATGGCCAAGACATTACTGCGGTCACTCAAAACTCACTTCGCCGTAATATTGGTATGGTGACGCAAGATACCTCATTATTACACCGTTCTATTCGTGAAAACATCGTCTATGGTAAACCAGATGCTGATGAAGAAACCTTATTAGTAGCCACTCGCCAAGCGCAAGCACATGAGTTTATTGAAACCCTTACCGACTCTTTTGGTAATGTTGGCTACGATGCACAAGTCGGTGAACGAGGGGTTAAGCTTTCAGGCGGCCAACGACAACGAATTGCAATTTCACGGGTATTACTGAAAAACGCACCGATTTTAATTTTAGATGAAGCTACCTCAGCCTTAGATTCTGAAGTTGAAGCAGCAATTCAAGAAAGTCTCAATGAATTAATGCAAGGTAAAACCGTGATTGCAATCGCGCACCGTTTATCCACCATTGCCGCAATGGATCGGTTAATTATCATAGATAAAGGCCAAATTATTGAGCAAGGCTCCCATGCTGAATTGCTAAAACAAAAAGGTATTTACGCGCAATTATGGGCACATCAAACGGGTGGTTTTATTGGAGAAGAAAATGCTCAATTTGAAGCGGAAACTTACAGCTAACATAGATGAAATACCGATAAAATAACGTCACATTTAATGTTTCTGTAAGATCTAAAAAGATCCAGCCCCTCTTTATTATAACTAGGGGCTGCATATAATTAATCCTTGGTTCTATTTCACGATCAATGAGTGCGGTTGAACTTATTGTTTTGATAACACTTCTTCAAATAATACTGTCATCAATTTTTGACCATTTTCTGTTGTCCAATCTTGCGCTAATTCTGCAATTAACTGATTAGTTGATGTCAGTGTGACACCATTTGATTCCATTCGACGTAACGCAGTTTCATCAGCTAATGTGGTTGGCGATCCTGAACCATCAACAACAACTTGTACTTGATAACCTTCTTGAACAGACGTAAGTGCTGGATAAACTACACATACGTCAGTTGTTATACCCGCAATGATTAAGTTCTTCCGCCCTGTTGCAGAAACCGCTTTAGCAAAATTCGGATCTTTCATTGCATCCACAATGCCTGCTCTCTGAATGCGTAATGCATAAGCTTCAGGTACAGCTTTTTGTAATTCATCAAATAACAATCCTTGTACGTTGTTCTCTTGGCTAGAGGTTAAAATTAAAGGCATACCCGTCTCTTTTGCCGCACGCGCCAAAGCAAGTGTATTTCGTTTTATTTGATCTAAATCAGCCGAGTGAACCCATCCCATGGTGCCTACTTGATGATCGATTAATAGCATTGCACTGTTTTCTGGTGTGAATAATGTGTTTTTCATGGTGGAACTCCTAAATGTTATTTCATCATTTTTTGAAAAAGTTGCTGAATATTTTGATGTCCAATTTTACTATTTTCATAACTGCTATGGACTGAAGGCCCTGTTGGTAAAATGGACTGTGCTAATGACGTCGCCGAGATAAAAAGAAATTGGCTGTCATCACTGTCTGCTGTTATTTCTAATTCCGATACGTTATCAATCAATACCAATTGCTGCGTTGTTAATGGTTCTCCAGAAATCGATATATTGCCTTGTAGAACATAAATAAAGCGCGAATTTTGATCTTGTGAAGCTGAATAGCGCCAATGTGCTTTCGTGGTTGCCATAGTGATATGAAAATAGTTCATGTCTATAACATGTTTAATTGGGCTTTTTATGCCCGCGTATTCACCCACTAATATTTTTGTGGATGTATTCTGTTGTTTAATAATAGGAAGATCTTCAACAGATACACCTTGATAATACGCCTCACTCATTTCAATGTTCTTTGGCAACGCAGTCCAAAGTTGAAATGCTTCAAAATTTCCGTCTTCTGAGGTCAATGTTTCTTTATGCAGTGCGCCTGCACCAGCGACCAAAAGTTGGACACTGCCACGAGGCAATTTTACAACGTTACCTTTTGAGTCTTCATGAGTCAGATCGGCATCAATAACGTAAGTGACGGCAGCGATACCTGAATGTCCATGAAAGTCGAACCCAGCTTCAGTTTGTGTCGAATTCAATTGAAAATGATCCCACATCACAAAAGGATTTAATTGTAATAAGTTATCTTGTCGAATGAAGCTATTTATCGGCCCATGGCGAAGACCAGTGTAGTTTGATTTAATCACGATAGACTCCTTTTGTTTGATGGAGTCAGTTTATATTTAAATCGATTGATTGATTAGATGGTATAATTGAGTTTATTTATCCCATATTTGTACTGATTGAATGATTGATTTAAATGAGATTAAAGTCTTTGTGTGTGTTGTTGAGATGGACAGTTTTGTAGGTGCTGGTAAAAAATTAGGTATGCCATCAACCACTGTCAGCCGCAAAGTTCAGCAATTAGAAAAAGCCTTAGGGGTACGATTATTAAATAGAAGTACTCGTAAATTATCTTTGACTAATTTAGGTGAGATTTACTACCAACAAATGTCCCCTTTTTTACATGCTATGGAAGAAACAAATCAATTAGTACAACAGAATCAACAAGTACCTCATGGATTGATTCGAATTACGGCGCCTTTTGATTTTTCCATGTATTACTTACAGTCCATCATTAATGATTTTCTTGATACTTATCCAGAAGTGAATATTGAACTTATCGTTAATGATAATTTGTTAGACATGATTGATCACAATGTTGATATTGCTTTCCGTTCTGGAGAGCTTTCCACCCCAACGGTCGTTGCAAGAAAAATACTTCGCAAACAAATAATTTATTGTGCCAGTGCCAGCTATCTTAAGCAGTATGGTATACCAAATTCACCAAGCGACTTGATCGAACATAATTGTATTTTGTGGCAACAATCTGAAGGGAAGCAATATTGGACCTTCGCTTATGAAAACGGATTAAAAGAGTTCCCTGTTCAAGGACGTTTTGCTGTGGACAATACTCATTTGCACATTAATGCCGTACGTGAGGGAAGAGGGATTGCTCGATTACCTGAAGGGCTTGTTGAACAATATATTAACCGTGGGGAGCTATTACCTATTTTATCTAAATATACGAATGAATCAGGAAATATGTATATGGTGTACCCATCTCATCGACTAATTCCTCAAAGTACACGTTTATTTATCAATCATGTTATGGATACTTTTCAAGATTTGTAAATTCATCTTATTTAATCTTTAAGTTATACCCTGTATACCTAACCCAAAATTAGAAAATCGACACCGCTTATCGTGGTGCCGAGTCTTAAAGTTTCAGGGTAAACAACTGCAATTATTTATACTCATCAACAAAAGTGAACCAATCTGCCGCTGCATCTTTGTTCAATGCCCATCCGCCTAAATGGTACCTTTCCCATAATTGGCCATTGTCATCATAACTACTCTTGAACCCCACCTCCGCGACAAAAGGGGCTACAGAATACATATTGAATGCCTCAGTAAATGAATGTATTTCTAAACCGAAAGCCTTCTCTACATCTCGATCTGTCGGTAAACGATTAATCCTGATATATGACATATTGACTCCTGAATTTTAACGTGAATGCCGAGTTTGCTGTACTCCATGGACATAAACGCAAAGATATCGCCTAGACTATGAGTGTAGAACTATCTTCAATACAACGTTAAATTAAACAATATGATGAACAATCAATATTACCCTTATCGTCACGACTATTAACCTACAAGGAAATTGGAAATCGGCTTCCCTAGTGTTAAAGTTAATGCCCATTTGACATGTCGAATAGCCACACTTTGACAGATAAGAATAAAAACATGCTATCTAGCACCACATTAATTACGCAAAATAACAATTTCTCATTATAATTAGTTCAAAAGGTGATTAAACTGATGTTAATAAACCTTAATGGGGCATGAATAAGTCTTTGACTTAATACGTCTAAAGGAAAATCTAATGTTGCAATAGCGTAACTTGAACCACTTTCCTGTCAGACGTAACATGCGCACACCATTATTTGAGAGGACACCGCTTTGAACACACCCAGTCGATACTGGAATGAGATTTTTCCCCGTTAATCTGTCCTCCCCTGCTTTTGCGTGTGAGTTGACAATGTTTAACTGTCAGCATGCACTATCCCTAATGTTCGTTGCTTTTGCTTAAATCTTATTATGCCAGTTTTGCATTGGTAGACGCTGTATTTATCAGCTTCAAATCGTGTTTTAAAGTGTTCTTTATATCGTCGCCACTAGTGGAGATATAAGACATGCTGAACGCATTTACATTAAACGACTTCCGTTTACAACGTTTGGATTTAGAAGCCCAAGATCCCATCTCATCAGCACTATGGGTTGACCTCATCGAGCCCAATGAAGAAGAGCGAGAACGCGTTCAAAAAGATCTAGGACAAGGCCTTGCGACCCGACCTGAGCTAGAAGACATTGAAGCCAGTGCGCGTTTTTTTGAAGATGAAGATGGCTTACACATTCACTCATTCTTCTACTACGAAGATATGGAAAATTATGTAAGCAACGCGACGGTGGCTTTTACCATTCGTAATGGTCGCTTATTTACTTTACGAGAGCGTGAATTACCTGCATTTCGTCTTTATCGAATGCGTGCTCGTACTCAGCGGTTACAGCAAGGTAATGCGTATGAATTACTATTAGATCTGTTTGAAACAAAAATAGAGCAACTTGCTGATGTAATTGAAGATATTTACAGCGAATTAGAGTCAATTGGTAAGGTTATTTTAGGCGGAAAACCCGGTGAACATTTTGATAAAGCCTTATCGAACCTAGCTGAACAAGAAGATGCCGGTTGGAAAATCCGCTTATGTCTAATGGATACTCAGCGCGCATTAAGCTTTTTGGTGCGAAAAGCCCGTTTACCAGAAAGTGAATTAGAACAAGCGCGTGAAGTCTTGCGCGATATTGATTCTTTGTTACCGCACAATGAATCTTTATTCCAAAAGGTTAACTTCCTGATGGATGCAGCAATGGGCTTTATAAATATAGAGCAAAACCGAATTATTAAAATATTCTCGGTTGTGTCGGTCGTCTTCCTGCCGCCAACATTAGTTGCATCTAGCTACGGAATGAACTTTAAGTTTATGCCAGAACTTCATTGGGAGCTCGGCTATCCATATGCGCTAGGGTTAATGGTCTTGGCTGGTTTTGCACCTTATCTTTATTTCAAACGTAAAGGTTGGTTATAAACTATTATTTACAAAAAAGCCCCCTACTTTAAAAATAGGGGGCTTTGTTATTCAGAGCCAATTTTCAATGACTGATGTTAGTAAAAATAAACGTTATTCTTTACCCATTATTGTGGATTAAGACCAAGTTTCTTTAACACTAACTTAAAGTTATCTTGACGCTCTTTAACGTTATGTACATCCCCTGTCGAACAAGTCGAGTCCGGACAACCACGGTTTACAATACCAGAAACATCATCAATAAATTCAGTGCCTTTCAGGCCACTATCAACATATTTTTTCAGTTCGTTATAGTAGTTCCAACCTTCATATGGGCCACCATCATTTGAATAAGCTTGTACCGAGGTTACCCAATAGAATAAACCTGCAATCCACTTAATTTCTTTGTTCTCTTCAGAGCTACAAATCAAGCCTGGGTTTGAACAGAAATCAAGATCAGCATATAACGGATTCGTCGGTGGTGCTTCAACAGTGACGCCATCAATAGTTTGACCTATAGTCGCAGGGTCAACATGTGAACGGCCTAAGTAATGGTTAAGGGTACCGAAGTTCTGACGACCTGTGGTTTGAATAACACCACGGCCCCACCAGCCACAACCTTCAACACTTTCTTGGCTGCTACCATCCCAAAGGAACGTACCGGCTTTCTGACCAACATACGTTTTACATTCGTCGCGTTCCCACACTTGCTTAGAGGTATCGACTTTATCGGGTACAACGTTACAGTGGCCGCTATTCGTCCAACGACCTACGCTGCCGTTAACAAGTAAACCGCGCTCTTCTAACACTGCATCGGGTGCTGCAAACACTGGTGCTGGTGCACCGTACCATGACGCATGTGTTAAAGCGCTGACTTCCATTTTGTTATCACGAGGACAAGAGTACGCATAATCTAAACCTGAGCTTGGGTTAACACCGTAATCTGCATATTTCTGACCTAACTGGCCACAACTCGCTGACATTGGGTAATCTGCTGGCGCACCGTATTTCACTTCCGACCAGTTGTTTTCATCACAGGCGTTATAACGGATAGTCTCTTGCATACTTTGCGCTAAGAAAGCGGCAATAGCGACTTTGGCATAAATAATGTTAGTGGCATCATCCACGTTGTCATTCAATAACCAGAACTTATTACCTGCAACACCAATGTTATGCATCGCATTAAGACCATCAAGGAAGTCATTCCACTTATAAACAGTAGATGGGATCCATTGTGACTGTGGCGTTTCGTAAAGGAATGCTTCGTTATCCATTACATCCGCGGCATTGGTCAACTGTTGGTTTAATGCCTCAATGCGTGTTAGTGAACCTTTCTCTAGCTCTTCTCCAACATAGTACAGCGGCACTTTTGCGTCTTGGTAAGCTTCAATTTTACTGGTTAAATTCGCGTTATTGTCGTCAAACAAGATTGCAAATACGTTGCTGTACGCAGCTTTACGAATTTGTTGCTCACGAGAGGTATTACCCATAAAGTAATTTGCCGCTTGTGCTGTTGGAATATTTGCCAACATCGCCGGGGTCTTCACGTAGTCAGTAACTTGTTTTACATATTCTAGCGCGTTGTGCCATTGTTCAGCAGATAATGCCGCTGTGGTGCTCGATTTTGTGAACGTAATAAAATCAGCTTTTGTAGCACTATCAGCCTTGTAAAGATCAAAGTTTTTCAGTAGCTCGGCACTGTAGTTTGACGCTTTATCCCAAACAGACTGACGGCCAGAATGAGTATCAAAAGCAAATTCGCCAATCGATAGCGACCAGCCAAAGGTTGCTTGTGGTGCAACAGTTGATACGATCAAGTTGTGTGCTTGCGTCCATCCTTTGACATCATTGCTTAGCGCATTAATAGCCGTAATATCAATTTTGCTACCCGTGATATCAACTGCATTAGTTAACGCTTGTTGAACAGCAATCGTACCTAGTGATAAGCCTTTATCTTGGGTGGCGTTATCAAGCACATCACTACTGATAATAATAGATGCTGTACCTGCTTGGTTTGCCTGCTCAATAACTGAAACAAATGCTATCGTTAACTTATCAATATCCGCTAAGTCAACGCTGTTGCTTGTTGCAATGGTTAATGTTATCGGTGCTGCTGAAGATGGACTAGCAACAACAAACGTATTCGGCCAACCTGCAACTTCTAGACGAACAGGATCCATTGGATTTGGTAACGAAAGCACTGGCGCAGTGCCCGGTTCTGAACCATCACAATTTAAGTGCAACGCCCATGAAGCATCACTACCAGGAACACTTTGCGTCCAGTAAGCAGCAGAATAAGCAATGTTTTTATGAACCATAATGTCACCACCACCAGCATGACCATCACGCGTCCAGTCTGGGTAAACATTAAACTCTTCACACAAACCACCAACAGGCGGTGTTACCGGTGGCTCAACAGTTTCTTCTTTAATGGTGATATTTAAACTAGCTGTAGAAGAAAGATTTTGCGCATCAGTTGCGATAGCACTTAATGTTACGCTACCCGTTTTAGTCGGTTGCCAGTCACATGTAAATACATCGACTGTTGTTGCATCAAATGTACAAATTTGTTGGTTATTAGCGTTAACAACCAGTTTAGTTAAATCATTATCTGCATCAGATGCATTAATTGAAATAGAGACAGACTCTGCTTCATTAACGGTAGCCCCATTAGCTGGGGTAATAAATGTCACCATTGGCGCGGTAAAATCATCATTAGCTTCAGCTTCTACCGTCACTGAGACAGATTTTTGCTCGATTTTCTGGTTATTTTTATCAAATACAAATACCTTAATCGCTGCACTACCAGCTTCAGTTGGCATCCAAGTTTGCGAGTAAAGCGTATTACTTTGATCAATAGCTTTTTCAGCTAATTTGATGTCATTAACCCAAAACTCTACTTTAGATGCTAACTCACCATCAATACGCGCTTTAATAGCAATCGCTTCATTAGCATTTAGCAACTGACCCGTTATAGGAGAGAGAATAACTAACTCCGCCACCTCAGGTTCAGGCTCACCAGAACACTCAGTTAAACTCCAGAACCATGAATCCGCACTTGGCGTTTCCCAGATACCAGGGTTATTTTGAGCAATAAAGCATTGGCCGTCATATGATACAACATCGCCATTATTAGCCTGAGTTTTGCCGGGAATAAACGGAATAATAGCGCCTAAATCTGGCTCTGGCTCTGGCTCTGGCTCTGGCTCTGGCTCTGGCTCTGGCTCACCAGAACATTCAGCCACATCCCAAAACCATGAATTTGCATTTGGAGACTCCCATACGCCTGGGTTGTTTTTGGCAATGAAGCATTCACCATTATAGGAAACCATGTCTCCATTCTGAACTATTGTTTCTCCTGGGATAAAAGAAACGACTTTAGTATCAGAGGCATATACGCTGCCACTGATCATCGCGCTAAATAGAGCTGCTGTTATTTTATTTATTGTTTTCACATGATTTCCTAAGTATACCCACTCGTTCCAACAGACCTAAATACATCATCCTCAGTAATTCTTAATAGTTGCATTCCATACAACCGACTTATATTCAGTGTTTTGTTTTCACTAATGAAATGTTATTACCAATACGATTTTATTTTAATCATAATATAATATTATACTTACCATTAAATATACCAATAGGTTTGTGTAACAAATAATTAAAATACTCTAAGAGATGTAACAACCCATTAAAAAGCGTAACTAGCTGTATAGCATTTAATAATCAACCTCTTCGTCATTCCACTGACAACTCGAACTAAACATTGAGCACCATCCCATAATGAATAGCTGATTATTTTAGATTAAGGCTTTTTGTCAGTCTGAAATAGGGTAACATAGCGCCATTATCGCTAACGTATTAGATAGCAAATCTTTTAGATGAAAAGAAGGTAAAATCAATGGATTACCAACATTACTATGAAGCCATGATCGAAATATTGGTTGATAATTTTGATACAGATATTGGTGAGTACAATGGTCAAATTGAACTGTCTGTTGATGAATACAATGACAGTTGCAGCATTGCCAAAGAATTTAATGTCGCTTATAACCCAGATCATAGCGTGCTGGAAGTATTGCACCAATCAACACCTGAAGTTGGTGAAATAACGTCTTATATTGTTTCAGCTCCAGCACTAGGATGTGTGATTGATTACTTAGAAGATGAGCTTATTGTTGACTTTGAAGATTAACAGCCTTCACTAGCATCTAGCTGCAAATATAAAGCTAACAGTCATTGCTGTTAGCTTTTTTATTAAAAACACACAAAATTACAATCTTCATATACATTAATAATGTCTTACGGGTAAAATTATCAATAAAGGTATTAATAATTATAAATATCAATTGAAGATTAATTTATGTTCGATACCATAAGGCAACTCACTACCCATAATCGTTATTTCATAGAAAAATAGCATAAGGCAAAGGATGCAGCCCAAAATATATATCAAATTAGAAGATACCATTTGGAAAGTGACCGTTAATGGCCAATGGCTAGCAATGAGTCCATCCGAAGTTATTGATATTAAAATACCGTTCATTACAGAACATCAGCATTTTAACGATGTCATCAACATTCACTTTAATGAAAAGGAAGTTTTGACCGACTTAGGCTAGTGTTACACCCTGCTATTATTATGGTTTTTCGCCATACATCTCGGATCGATTACTACTCGCTGTCATCACAGCGGGTTTAAAAAACTGAATAACAATAACTCACTATCACTACTTATTTCACATACAACCATGCAATCATTACCTTTACATTAGTTCTTTGTGAATGGTGTTTCACTTTTATATCGCTAGATAAGATGTAACTGCTTTCAAGCGTATAATTTACTCACATTTATATCTTTGGGTAATATTAATATCAGATCATGATCAGGAAATATCCACATGGCGACAACAGCGTAAAAAAGGGCTATTTCGGTTTATTGTTAGTCGCAGTCTTCCTGCTTTTTTAGGAGTGCTAATAGGTAAAATTATAGGTGCTGTCCTATTTACTGATAACGGTTTTAATGACGTATTAGTCAAAGAAATAATAATCGGTTTTATTGCTCTCGTTATTGCCTTCCCATTACTAAGCATCATTCATTGGCGGTGGAAGGAGCGTAAACTTCGTCGTCATGATGAAAAATATAACCCAAAATCATTAGAAAATAATAACGACTAAGGAATTAACAACATGACAATACAACAAAGAGTTGCTATTGCGCTAAGCTCTGGGCTACTAATAGGATCGGTTGCTCCCGTATTACCTACCTTTCAATTTTGGTGCTTTGTTATAGGATTAACGCTACTTAATTACGTTGTTATAACCAAGAAAAGCTAACGTTTGGCGATAACCGATAATTTATATTGACACAACAATATTATCGGCATAACACAAATTGTGGTGGTCATAATGTCTGCTAGCGTATGGTATTTTTGATGCATCATTAAAGTCGCATATCCCACCATAGAGAGGATCATTAATACACTTAATTTGGGTGTATACACCATAAAATACCCTATAAAAACTAATGCTATTGCGGTATGGGTGCTGTAATCCAAATCGAAAGCTGGCCAAATGCCTATAGTATTATCTACAAACATAACGGCATAAATAAAAACAGTTGATAGCACCACTCCCCCAAACTGTAATAAGCCATTCTTAAGCCCATGATCTCGCCCCGCCAACAGCATACAAATAATGCACACAATCACAATAATTGGAGTATAAAGATCGGCAATAAAAGCCCATTGTTCAAACGTCATTATTAGTATATTCCACTATAAATAATCGTTATCTTCACATACATAACGAATTATTTCATCTATTTAGAAGTGCTAGGATTTAAACCCGCTTTATTTTACCCGTCAAATAGTCATGTTTAATCAATCTAATCCGCACAGTACTAAGGCTAACGAATACACAAATGACATAATATCGGTGAATTTGGTAATGACGGTACAACAAAATCGTTGGGTAATCACATGAGTCAACCATAGTGACTAGCTCATAACTGGACAAAAGTGCCTTCGATTAGATCCTCTAGAGTCCTACTTTTAGATAACTTATTATTATCCCTAAACGTGAAAGACCACTGTTAATTACGGTGGTCGATTTGCACGGAAATGTACATAACTGAGTATACAATCACATTCAGCTAAGATGATTTTCTCCAAATTAATGTGTTAACTAGGCATGTCTATTCGCGCCATGTTAACTATATACTGATCACTATCCCGCAATTTCAATCAGGCGAAACTAATTTTCTATGGGTATCATTTCTACGATTTCTTAGTTGGGAACCTAAAAATTATGCACGTTACGAAGCGCCATGAGCGACAGATAAAAAAAGTATGCGATTTTATAGATGAAAACCTAGATGATGAGTTCTCTCTCGTGCAGCTAAGTGAAGTTGCAGCCAGTTCAAAGTACCATTTTCACCGTATCTTTAAGTCGTGTATGGGGATCAGTGCCATGCAATATGCGTTGCTGGCAAGAATGAAACGCGCTTCTTTTAGGTTAGCGTTTGAGTCAGAGCACAGTGTTACAGATATCGCTTTTGAGGCCCAATTTGAGAGCCTAGAAGCTTTTTCTCGTGCTTTTTCTAGGATATTTGGACAATCACCATCTCAATTTAGAAATCAGCCTGAGTGGCGCTCTTGGCACTCAAAATATGAATATCATCCACCGATAATAGGAGAAAGTGTAATGGATGTTCAACTCGTTGATTTAGAGAAAAAAGAAGTAGCATTAATTGAACATAAAGGTAGCCCCGAACTGATATACGAGACAGCAGCCAAGTTTATAAATTGGAGAAAATCAACAGGACTATCTCCAATTAAAACGAGTGAAACATTTGGAATCCCCCATTCTGACCCAAACGATACGCCAGATGATGAGTTCCAGTTTGATATCTGTGGCTCGCATGAAGGTGAGGTTCCAGCAAATGCCTATGGTGTAAAATCTGGAATTATACCAAGTGGCAGGTGTGCCATTGCTATTCATAAGGGAGGCCATAACACTATTGGTGACTCCGTGTATTACTTGTATCAAAAATGGCTGCCAGATAGCGGTGAAGATTTAAGAGATTTCCCTTGTTTCTTCCGTTACTTAAATTTTGTTCATGAAGTAGATGAATGTGAGTTGTTAACGGAGATCTATCTACCGATAAAATAGTAATCTGTCATGAGCAGTGGTATGCATTCTTATATGAAAACAAACCACCGCCGATTTGTTATGTGTTACTTAGTTTTGAGATATTCCATTCACCGAACCGCTAGTAGCAACCATAAGCAAAAGTATGCTAATTTCAGTGGCACTACATTGCCACTGAGTAATTACGTTAATAAACTTTGGGGGCAGATCTGAGCTAGCCAAGATAGCTAGCTCGTTGTTGCTAATCATTAAAGTTGATTGTTCACTAGTCGTTTCTCGTCATATTTGGCATCTGACCCAACATCCCAGACTCCCCAAAATGGAACGTCTCAAGCTGGGCTCGCGGCGTTGAACTGGGCTTGATAGAGCTTGTATGCAAAGCATCATCTTTCGTGCTGGCGGCATAAAGCTGACCTGAGAATGGGATGCTTGTGTCGTAATTTTCAAACCAAACCCCCATCGCTTCCGTTAACTCTTTATCTGATTTATCTACATGCGCCAAAAATGCGCTATGGTTCGCAAAGAGTCTTAAGTCATGGACTAAATTCGGGGTCTTTTCGTCAGGAAATGCAGCGGCCATCAAGATACCTGGGATTTTTTCATACCATAAATTACATACAGTCTGAAAAGAAGTTCCCAATTCTTTCATCTGGTCCGGTTTAACATAGCGCATTGTAAATCCAAATAATGCAGGGCCCTCTTCTCCCCCGCCATCAGCTTTAATAAAACCAGCCATGCATTTCTTAAAATCGTAACGTACACATGGAATATTCTGAGTCTTAGCAAGAGTATCCTTGTCCCAACCACCATACACAATCAATGTATCAGGATCTTCTGTTGTACTTTTATAAGTGGCCCATAACGGCTCACTCTCAATTGGTCGTCCCCAATCGTTAGCGAAAGCATTTGCACTCTTAACCCAGATAACATGCCAGTAAACTAATGGCTCTTCTTTATCTGGAAATGCAAAGATAGCCTTAACGTCTGGATTGCTCTCGTAGACAGACTTGGAAAACGCTTGATACTGGATCTTAAACTCTTCTAACATGTCATCTTTGATACGACGCTTGCCGTAAATGATGACTGGCGTTGTTTCAGCAGCCCCAGTAGGCGCTTTTTCTTCACTAAGCACCTGCTGTGGCGAATTATCTATCTTTTCATTCTTTGCTAATTTCATCTTTGCTCCAAGTAAAGTTTGCCCTATTTAGATCAACTCAGAAAATTTTAATCTTCACTAATCAAATTAAAATTTTAGGTATAAAAAAACCCTCTCGCGGTTTCGCTTAGAGGGTTTTTTAAAGACGTAAAAAACTACCCCCCGAAATTTATCTTGGTGGTAGTGATCGTGTTAATTGCGTTTACATAAATTCGATTCATATTTTATAATTAACAAATCTATTGTAGTACTGCAATTTTTCTTAAAAAAAGTACTTAATTTTTTGATGCCTGATACTTCATAAAGCGATTAGAAAATGTATCACAAGCTCGTATTAACAGCCTGTTAATGAGTTACAATCCTAAATAATAATGGGGAAAAAAAGCAAACCTAATTACTAAACGCTTTAAGATTTCAACACACGGTGAATAGATTCCCTATCGCCCTCGCGGGTATTCACTGTAGGGAATGATACAAGTACCACAACAGATGCTGAATTATTACAAAACATAATAGATGATAATAAGTTATTAGCTGAATAATCTCTCGATTAAGCCTCCTCTTTCTACCTTAGGTGCCAAACCCAATTCCTATAGCGTATTGCTGTCTCTTTTATATTATTACGCCCACTTAACAGTATTAAGTCTTACTCTTTCTCTACTAATTAATATACTTAATGTAGTTTTATGCCAAATCTATAAACATAACTATCAATTAGTTAATGATCAAACAAAGATAGTTAACTCAATAGTATTAACTTTTTTGTTACAACGTTCACAAAAAAACAATATCAGTAACGCCGTTTTGTAAATTTAATGTTCATTCTAATTATTAATCTCTAAGATGGATTTATGTTGTGATATGTGCAATGGACTTAAAACATCTCACAATACTTTTCCATAATAATAAACATAGGGGCCAAGGATGAAGCCAATCATGTATGTAGTTATTGAAGGTGTTATCTGGAAAATAACAGCTGAAGGTGAATGGGTACAAATTCCCCCATCAGAGATCATCGATAGTTCTATACCTTTCATCTCAGAAAAAGCACAAGTTAATAACATCATAAAAACTAAAATTAACGAAGATGATGTTGAATTTACGCTTTCAGATACAGCACCTCGCCATACACAAAGCGCATCTGAATCAAATACTCATTTGAATAATACGTCGAGTGACGGTGTTTCTTTTATTACACGTATTAAACCAACATTAACAGAAACCTTACCAGAAGCGGGCTTCAATACTCAGCCAACAGCACCAGAAGATAAAAACGATCGAGATGACATTGGGGATACAATCCCACCATTGCGTAGTTCAGCTGCGCTAACTGCCACGATTGTGGATGGTGGAGATGGTTACGAAAACCAATTTGAAGTGCCTACTGTCGATCTCTTTGGTGATGCAATTAATATTGAAGATGGACGCATTGTGGTTGTTACTATCACTGATATTAATGGCGAAGTATTCACTGCAAGTGCGGTAGTCAAAGACCAAAAGTGGGTCATTAACGATCAAGACTTAAGTAAACTGGCAGAAGGTCAACTTGATATGTATGCCTCTGTCACTGACTACTATGGCAATTTTGTTGATGCGACAGACGACACCATCAAAGACACCTTAGCTGAAATCAATGCTGAATTTGATGGCAAAGGTGATGATTATCTTAACCAATTTGAAATCGCTGTTAGTGATTTACTTGGTGATATTAACTTTGTTGAAAACAATCAGCCTATCACGATCACGATTACTGATAGCCAAGGGCAAACCATTAGTTTTGATACTATCAATACCGATGGGCATTGGCATATAAATGACACTGATCTATCAACACTTGCTGAAGGTGAATTAACTATCGTTGCAGAAACGATAGATATTGCAGGAAACCCAGCAACAGCAACCAATACCATCATCAAAGATACTCTTGCCGATATCACGGCTAACTTTGAAGGCAATGGTGATAACTACCTTAACCGTGTTGAAGTCCCTGTGACTGACTTGTTTGGCTCTGTCTCAAATGTTGAAAACGGACAAACAGTTACTATTACCGTGACAGATAGCAACGGCTTAGAGAAATCATATAAGACCACAATTGTTAATGACAAATGGGCAATCGAAGACGCTGACTTAACCGGTTTATCCGAAGGTCAGCTGACTATTTTAGCAGAAACAGTGGACATTGCTGGCAACCCAACTTCAGCGACCAACACCATAATAAAAGACACACTAGCAGACATTAATGCTAATTTTGATGGTAAAGGCGATGAATACCTCAACCGTTTTGAAATTCCTGTCACCGATTTATTTGGTAATGTCGAAAACGTAGAAGATGGACAACCCGTTACCATTACCATCACAGATAGCAACGGAATAGAACAAACCTATACCACTACCGTCACTAATGGCGCATGGGCAATCGATGATGCTGACTTAACCGCGCTTGCCGAAGATGAACTCACCGTTGTCGCTGATACCATTGATATTGCAGGCAACCCAATCTCAGCCTCTGATACTATCATCAAAGATACCCTTGCAGACATTACTGCTAACTTTGAAGGTAATGGTGATGAATATTTAAATGAAGCTGAAATCACGGCTAAAACCTTGTTATTTGGTGATATCAACTTTGTTGAAAATAACCAAAACGTCGACATTACGGTTACCGATAAAGATGGAAAAGCCATCATTTTCAGCACAGCGGTTGTTAATGGTGCATGGTCAATTGACGATGCTGATTTATCAACGCTGGCTGATGGCGAACTCACCATTACAGCAGAAACGATTGATATTGCAGGTAACCCAGCCACTGCCACTGATACCATCGTTAAAGATACCTCAGCATTATCGATTGATATCGTCACAGATAATTACGAGCTTGGTGGGTTAAATATTGTTGCCTTAAAACATGGCGCAGTTACCTTCCTTGAAGGTACAACAACGGGGACTCAGGCAGGTGATAAGATCGAAGTCACTTTCAGTGATGGCACTGAAACCGTTATCTTAACAACCACTGTAGATAGTGCGGGAAATTGGCGCATTGAAGATTTCGACCTTAGCCAATTGAACGTTCAAACAACATGGGAAATGTCAGCAACCGTTACAGATGCCGCAGGTAATACGGCGATGGATGACATGCCAACATTGACTCGTCCTGATAGCGCTATTTTTTACGAAACCACATTAGAATATCAATCATCAGCACAGGCAACCTCTGTCATCAATATCGAGTTTGCCGAGTTTACGTTTAATGCCAATCAAACATTACTAGAAAAGCTAACCTCTAACGGCAACCCTATTACGATTACCATCTCACCAGACGGGCTCACACTGACTGCGGTAAGTAATGGCGTCACCGTATTAACGGCGACTATTCAAGCCACTACTCAAACGATTAATATCACCTTATTCGAACCAGTCGATGCTGAACTGGGTTCTAATAGCACTCAATCTGCAATATTAATTGACGGTATTCAAACTGACACTGACGGCACAACAGAAACGGTTGTTACGCCCGCTTTGATTTATATCCGTGATTCAGAACCAGATATTGTTGATGACAGTAGTAGTGTGATTGAAGGGAACATTACCTCTGGAAATATCCTTAACAATGACAGCGATCTTGATGCCCCACTGTCTGTTGTTCGTGTCACGATTAACGGTGAAACCAAAGACCTAACAGGTCCTTCTGTAACGTTTAATCTTCCTGAAGGTCAACTGACCATAAAAGAAAATGGTCACTGGATTTTTACCGCCAATCGTAATCTCGACCATAGTGCGGGTGATATTGACCTCGTGGTCAGCTATATCGCAGGCGATAAAGATTATGACTATGGCAGTGCCGATCTCACTATCACCATCAAAGATGGCGAAGCCAATACCATCATCAATAACCATGACAGTAACGTTGAAGGGCTAATTTCTAACCCTACAGATACCTTCACTGGCGACTTTACGATTAAAGCGGGATCAGATAATCCGGATCCTAATAGCATTACTTTTAACGCCCAAACGATCGCGACTTTAACCGCCTTAAACCTAACATCTGGTACTTCCGTTAAATACCTTGAATACACATTAAGTAGTGACGGAAAAATCATTACAGCAATATCTGGTGGAGAAACCATCTTCACTTTAACCCTAGCAGGTGTTGCCAATGGTGATGATGTAACAGGTACAGTTACTTTCGTTCAGTATCGTCCGTTAAATCATACCAATGCCAGTGATGTGATCAAATTACCACTACTGATTGATGCCACCGATCTTGATGGTACGAAAACCCCAACAGGGCAATTTGATTGGTATATAGAAGATGGCGCAGATCCTGAATTAATCATAAAACAAGAGCTGGCATTTGATGAAGCCAACCTATCTTCAAGTCAACCGATATCCAAAACAGGCACTATTGACGTAGTTGTTGGCAGTGATGGCTTAGATGGCCTTTCCCCTCTCAGCCCGTTGTATTTTGATCAGACACAGCTACCATCAGGATTAACCAGCGGCGGCGATATCATTACTTATACCGTTACTGGCACAGGTCAGATGATTGAAGCTTGGATCAATGATGAAAAGGTCTTTGATATTGCTATTACACAAAAACCTGATGCAAAAGGGAACTCGACGGTTGAGTACACCTTTAACTTGTATCAATCTATCGACCAAACCGATCCGAGTGGCATTGAAACCATTACCATTCCAGTCTTTATTCGCGATAACGATGGCGACGTTAACCAAGCCAATATCACTGTCACTATTGCCGATGGTGACACGCCAGTAATTACTGATACCACATTAGAAATTACCGAAAACCCAATTGCTGTAGCACCAGATGCGCCATCAATAGGTACCACAGAAACAGCAAGCTCAACAATTTCTGTTACCGCTGGGCAAGATCCCATTGTTGATTTACAACTGGCTCTAACAGGCGCAGTTCAAACCAGTGATGGTGATGCGATCACTCATAACGGTGAAGCGCTGACGTGGCAGTTTGATGGCAGTAATAACTATGATGCGGTTTTAGCTAACGGCACAGTGATCTTTTCAATCAACCTTTCTGACATTGGTACTATTGCTGCTGGTGGCAGTGCAGATGCAACCATTACTATTGTGCTAAATGACTTTATTGATCACCTCAATGGCAGAGACACTAAGCTCGATATCCCCCTTCCTGTTCAAGCAATTGATAGTGATGGCAGTGTTGGAACATCCAACGTAACGGTCACAATTTGGGATGGTTTGAAGCCAGAAATCATCGTTAATGGCACTTTAAATGTCCAAGAAAATGATTTATTGGATAATGGTATCGACAGCGATACATCAAATACAAATGCACCAACACTGAGCTTTAATACAGGCAGTGATGATGTGGTATCCGTTACCTTAGACACCGCCCTCTTTAATGGTAAAAACTACACCAGCGCAGGCGAGAACATCACGCTTGGCGCGCCTAATGCTGATGGTTGGTATATCGCAACAGCTGCGGGTAAAGAAATCTTCCAAATCAACGTTAATCTTGACGGTACGGTGGAGTTTGATCTGTTTGCCCCTATCGATCATCCCGATACAACATCGCAAGATACGCTTAAACTCGAGTTTGGTGCCATTCTTACTGACAGCGATGGTGACACCTCGCCGAGCACTATTTTTGACGTTAACGTGTTAGATGATATTCCTCATGGTGGTACTGATGGCACATTAGCCTTAGTCGAAGGACAAAGCCAAACTTTACAACTGTTAACCGATACAATAACAGGTGCTGACGGTGGTGAAATTGTTAGCTTTGTTTATAACGGTACAACTTATCCCATTGATGGTAATCCGATTGATTTAATCAACACCACAGTTTCGCCTTCGAAAAAGTACGGCACCATAGTAGTCAATGCTGACGGTACGATAGAAATAACGACTGTATCAACGTCTGAATTTAGTGGGCAGATTCTTGATAGCCTGACATATACAATCAAAGACGGTGACGGCGATACCGCTGATCGAACCGCAACAATGGCACTGGGCGATAATCCAGGTCATATCAAAGTAGAGCTAATGGAAGTGTTGGAAGATACGCGCACAGCACCACTTTCAATTAAAGTCTTCCCGGGTGATGAAGATCAAAATGAAACCCTTACCAGTATCACTATTAGTGAAAGCTCATTAGCTGGTGGACAACTTTACTTAAATGGCACTGTACTGACCGCTGTCGGTGGTGTCATCACGATCACTGACTTTATTAAAAATGGTAATTTCTACTCACCCAACGGCGAATTAACGTACCAACCTGCACCCGATGTAGCTATCAATCAACAAGGTATAGTGAATCTTGAAATTACCGCCACAATCTCAACCAATACAGCAGATAAAACCTTAGATAAGAACCTACCTATTAAAGTTTATCCTAATGCTGACGCGCCAGTTTGGGATGAAACTAAAGACTATGAATACATAGGTGTTGAGGATGATAACGGCAGTATTAAACTCGATATTGCAGCCAACCTCACCGATACAGATAACTCTGAAAGCCTGAAATACCGTATATCAGGTATTCCAGATGGCATCACACTAAAACTCAATGGCAATGTCGTTAAAGATGGTGATGTACTCAATCAGAACCAACTGAATAAAGTCACCGTGGTTTCAGATACAAACCTTGCGGGTAAATTTGAATTTACCGTAACCGCGATTGCGACCGAAAAAGGTAACCAGTTCATTGATAAAAATGAACATAAAACCGAAGAAACGCCACACCAAGTCATCATTGATATTCAGCCAGACGCGGATACACCGACGCTATCGGTGAAAAACATTAAAGGCATTGAAGACCAGCCGATTAACTTAAACCAAGCGTTAATCGGAAAGCTTACCGATACCGATGGCTCAGAAAGTTTAAACTATCACATCAAAGTCCAAGAAGGCTGGTCTATTCAAGGTGGTGATGCTGTAGAGCAACCAGTTGGCTCTGGTATTTATATTGTTAGTGCCGAAGATATTGAAAGCGGTGCTGCTCAGCTTTATCCAAAAGATGATATTAGCTCGTGGACAGAAACGCTGACCATTGAAGTAACGGCGGTATCGACCGAAACATCTGTTGATGGACTTGCTCCCGTTAATGTCACCGCGGTGAGTGATACCAAAACCATTACCATTGATTTAAAAGGTGTGATTGATCGGCCTGATGTTGTAGATGGCGGCAATGGTCATTGGGAGTACGTTGCAGATAGCACCGATAATTCCACTGGCTTTAAAGGCACAATCAAAGGTACTGCGGGCTTTAACGAAGATAGTCCATTGCCTTTAGATTTCATGATCACCACCAACGATGATGACAAATCGGAACAAATCACCATTATGATCACCAACCTTCCTGACGGGGTAATGTTTGTTGATAGTAACGGTAATCCGATCACACTAGAGATCGTAGGTGAAAGTGCATCGACAGGTGTGATCTACCAGATCACTAACAATCAACTGAAAACTACGTTCTTACAAACAACTAAAGACTTCAGTGGTCAACTTAACTTTGATGTTAACGTGGTATCGACAGAGCCTGATGGCGACAGTGGCGAATTCAATTACCAAGTAGAAATTGATGTGCTTCCTGTGGTTGATGAAAAAGATGGCGCTGTCCTTGAAACATCAACGCATGAAGATAAATCAGCAAGCTTCTTGATTGAGCCCGTAATTAATAAAGATATCGATCACAGTGAAAGTTTAACCGGTTATAAGATCACTGGATTACCTACAGGCTTAACACTCTTTATTGATGGTATTGCCGTATCTGTACCTGCTGGTGGATTGGATCTTGCCGGCTACAAAAACAGTGGCGAATCATGGGCTGACTTCATTAATAGCAGTCGTGTCACTGTGCTTGCCGATGAAGATTTAAGTGGCTTATTTACTATTCCAATCAGCTATGAAGTCACCGATACCTCACCAACAGGACAAACTGCATCAAAAGATATCAATGCGACAATTCAGCTTGATGTCGCAGGTATTGTTGAAGGTGATACGCGTTTAGAATCAACATCAGAAGTGCTCACCAGTACCGATGGAAGTCCTATTGATTTAACTAACGCTGTACACTTTATTGATGAAGATCTCGATGGCTCAGAGTACCTTGATTACATCATCATCGTTGTTCCAAATGGCATAAACTTAATCGTTGAACACCCAAATGGCGCTTCCATTGATGGTAGTGGCAATTGGATTATTCCAGCAACTGGCTTAACCAGCGACACCGTAAAAGAAGCGATGAAAGATATCTTAGCCGGCGCTACCATTAGCTCTAGCTTTGATACTGACATTATCGATCTACGTGTTGTTGCCCATGTCATTGATGACGAGCATTCACGCTATATTGACGCCCCTCTTCAAATCCAAATTACGGGTCACAGTGGCGGTGGTTCTTGTCTTCCGATTGACGATCCAGATAACATTCAAAGTGATGACGCCATTATTGCCAAAGAAGGTGAAGATATTGATTTATCAGGGCTACTGGATGGCAACATTGATGACAACCCTGAAATAGAAATATCGTTTTTTATTGATATCAAAGATCTACCTCTCGGTGTGGAAATTGAAGGCGATGGCGTTATTCCTGAATACAATGCCGTTGGTGAAATTCTTGGCTATACCATTACACCAAGCGGCTTAGAAAATATGGTCTTTGTTGGACTTAATGAAGATTGGGCTGGCTGTATTAATGTTCCGATTGAGATCACTCAAACGTCCACCTGTAACGGTCAATCGTCCCAAACAACGCAAACTATCAAGATTGAAGTTATCCCAGTTGTCGATGACATCATTGTTAATGCAGGACAAACCACGATTCAGGAAGACACCGAATCTGCCATCAACTTAGAATTGATTCTAGGTGATAATATTTTTTCAGGCCAAACCATCAGCGGCGAAGGTACTGCTGCAACTGGTAAAGAAACCATTAACTGGCTGAAAATTACCTTGCCTGCTGGAGCAAAACTTGATGGCGATACTTCAATTTTACAAGACAACAATGATGGCAGCTGGACAATTAAAGACCCAACGCGTTTAGGTGAATTAACCCTAATACCACCACTTAACTTCAGCGGTGAGTTAACCATTAATGTTGCAGCCAACATCACTGATGAAGCTGATTGCCCAACCAAAACCGATACCCAAACCAAAACGGCATCAGTGGTAATCGATGTCGCGCCTGTTACTGATTACGCAGCAATGCCAGACAAAATAGAAGTCCTAGGTGATGAAGATAGTTATATTCATATCAAAGGATTAGATGCAGTTTTATTTGATGATGATGGTTCAGAGAACTTATTTCTAAATATTGCTGGTCTACCTAAAGGTGCTGTGTTGTTCTACTCTCCTGATGGCGGCAATACATTCGTCCAATTACCTAATAGTGGTCAATCATGGAGTATCAGCGCCAGCCAAATTGATTCGGTTTATATACGTCCACCACTAGATTTTAGTGGTGATATGGAGCTAAAACTGGAAGCCATCACAAACGAAATTGGCACCAATGATATTAAAACCTCAACCACCGACTTAGTCGTGGGGGTTAAACCTATTGGCGATGATGTTCAGTTCTTTGATGTACCAGAAACCCTAACGGGTACTGAAGGTGATAGCTTTACTATTCCGGTTAATCTAGAAAGCTACGAAACTAACAGCGATGAAGCATTACGCTTAACCGTTAATATCAGTGCAGCCGATCCTGCACAACTTCAAGGCTTAGATAAAATCGTTATTGGCGGACAAGAAGTTACCTTTGCGCAAAAAGGCGATCATTGGTTTGCCACTGTAATTATTAATGCCAGCACTCTAGATCAATTTGAGCTCTACCCTGGTGATGCTTATGGCGACATGACGATCACGTTAGCTGCCAATACTGTTGATACAAATATCGTATTAGGCACTGAGTACACTCATGAAGGTATTATTACTACCGAAGAGATCAAATTAACCATTGATGCACTGCCTGATGAGCCAGAATTAACGGCGCAATACAACAGCATTATTGCCGAAACAGATTCAGCGATAGCCTTAAATCTTGATCTCATGATGCAAAACCCAGCACCCAATGAAAAAGGCAGCATTATGATCACAGGCTTCCCAAGTGATTACACCTTCTCGGCTGGAAAAGAAAATAATGACGGTTGGGAAGTCGAACTTGCAGATATTGCCAACCTCGCCATGACAGGTAATAGTGCACAAGATTTCAGTTTGTCCATTGAGCCAATTTCAAGCATCGGTAGCCAAACCGCAACAGGTACACCACAAACCATCGACTTTACCATCGCAGAATCAGGTGACAATACCTTAGTAGGCACAGCAAATGATGATTTGATTATCGGCGGTAAAGGTAACGATATAATGTCCGGTAATGCAGGTAGTGACCGTTTTGTATTTAAATCTGACGATCTCGGCTCAAGTGCATCACCAGCACAAGATACTATTTTAGATTTTGATAGCACAAAAGATAGCGACAACATCGATTTACGCGCTATTTTAAATAACGTAACTGATGGTAATTCCGCCGATAACTATATTGATATTACTGAAAATAATGGTTCCGTCACATTACATGTTAAAGATAATGGTACAGATGTTACACAAGATATAACGTTAGATGGCATAACCAAAGATGCACTTTATGGTGCGGATTCAAGCTCAGCAACGGATGCAGAGCTTCTTCAAAAAATGATAGATGATAATAATCTAATCACTAGCTAGGGATAGTATGAGTAGTAAAAATCCGCCGTTAGATCATGACCTCTGGCTCGCCTCTATATTGTGGCTATGCCAGCATTACAGTATTCGCTGTCATCGTCTAAAAGTCACCTCAGGTTTACCCTTAGTAGAGGGTAAACTTGACGATTCTCTGTTTGAACGTGCAGCTAACCAAGCTCAGTTGGACGTTGGCTTGCACCCAAAAAATAAACTCACCACAGCAAGCTTACCTGCTGTGGGGATTACCCATGCAGGTACGCCAATCATTATCAATGAATTTACTGATGGTGTGTTTAAAACAATTCAATTTCAAATCAATGATGAACATACCCCTGCGCCAATTGTCTCTCAGCAATCAACTGATGATTTAACTCATAAACTTAACGGTGATATTTGGCAAGTATCACCAACCCAAGTAGCCGATCCACGAGTTGATGAAATAAAACCTAAGCCCAAAAAACATTGGTTGCGTGCTGCGGTATCTGAAGTTAAACCTTGGTATCGCGATCTGCTGCTTGCATCTATATTTATTAACTTATTAGCGCTTGTGGTACCGTTATTTACCATGAACGTTTACGATCGCGTGGTGCCAAACCAAGCCTTTAACACCTTATGGGTATTAGCGGCTGGCGTATCTATTGCGTTAGTATTTGACTGGTTATTACGTGAAGCACGAAGCGCTATTACCGATATGGCAGGTCATCATATTGATACCAAACTATCGGCAATTTTAATGCAAAAAGTATTGGGGATGAAACTTGAACATCGTCCTCAATCTGCGGCTGCATTTGCACGCCAAATTCAAGATTTCGACAGTGTTAGAGAATTTTTTACTTCTGTCACTTTAGTGACCTTGGTTGATTTACCTTTCACCTTATTCTTCCTTGCGTTAATCGGTTGGCTTGGTGGTCCAATGATGTTTGTCCCTATGGCGGTTATGGTAATGCTATTACTCCTAAGTACCATAATGAAAGGAAAAATTGGTCAAACATTGGATGAATCAGCTCGTCTTTCTACCCAGAAACAAACCCAATTATTAGATAGCTTATATAACCTGTCTGATATCAAACAAAACAATGCTGAAGGCATCATCCAACGTCGCTGGGAGCAAACCTCCTCTACGCTTTCTGATTGGCATATCAAATCACGTAAATACACCAATGTTGTTTCTCATTCGGTAATGAGTAGCCAGCAAATCGTAACTATTGGCTTAATCATTATTGGCGTTTATCGCATTTCTGAAGGCTTACTTAGCATGGGAGGCTTAATTGCTATCGTTATGCTAAGTGGACGTGCTGCCAGCTCTATCAACCAACTTTCCATGCTGATGCTACGTTATCAGCAAAGTCGCTCGGCGATTACAGGACTTGATCAAGTAATGGACTTACCACAAGAAAGTAATGAACACCAGATAATGGATCGTGGTGAGTTTAACGGTAATGTGCAGCTAGATGATGTGAACTTTGCCTATCCAGAGCAACAGTTCAATGCCCTAAGTAATATTAAATTAGCCGTCCGCCAAGGTGAACGCGTTGGCATTATTGGCGCAGCAGGCTCAGGTAAATCGACCCTATTAGCCCTACTTTCTTATCAATATCGTCCAAGTTCAGGACAGCTGTATTTTGAAGGTATTGATGCCCAATTATGGCCACCCGCCGCCCTGCGTAACAATATCGGTTGGGTTGGACAGCAGCCAGCCCTTATTTACGGCACTATTTATGAAAACATTCTATTTGGCTGTGATGAAGTGAATGAAAAGCGCCTAAGTCATGCCATAACCACTTCAGGCTTAAACGGTTTTATGGATCGCCTTGCCAATGGATTAGAAACTCAAGTCGGTGAAAACGGTCGTAATTTATCAGGCGGTCAACGTCAGGCTGTAGCACTGGCTCGTGCACTCTACCGCGATCCAAATTTATTACTCATGGATGAACCCACCAGCGCTTTAGATCAACAAGCAGAGGAGCATTTCCGTCAAGCGCTACATAAATTGCCCCATGATATCACCATGGTGATCAGCTCTCACCGCCAGTCTATTTTGGCGCAATGTGATCGCATTATTGTGCTAGAGCGTGGGCAAATAGTGGCTGATGGTGATGCAAAAACCATTCTTGCTAAACAAAAACCACAACGTCCAGTTAGTCGTGTTCGCTCCGTCAGTATTGTTCAAGGAGGCGGTAATGAGCAGTAATTTAAAATGGGCAAATCAAAAGCACGCCTATCGTTCTCGTAAAATCGTTTGGCTTTGTTCGCTATTAGTTATCTCAATTATCACTTGGGCTGCTTATTCCAAATTGGAAGAAGTGGTCGTGGGTGATGGCAAAGTTGTGCCGACCCTCGCCATTCAAAAAATTCAGAGTTTAGAAGGCGGTATTATTGAACAAGTCTTAGTTAAAGCAGGCGAACAGGTAAAAAAAGGTCAGCCTTTAATTATTTTAGATGACACCCGTTTTCGTACCGCTTTCCAAGAATCTGATGAGCATTACCGCACGCTACAAGCACAAATCAAACGCCTGAAAACTGAATTAGATACGGTTAAAGTCAATGCAAAAGAAAAGGATTGGAAAAAGCAAATCACCATTAACCATCAAGCTATCGACTTTGATGATTTAAGTAAGCGTGCTCAGCTTAATGCTAAAGCCAACTACAACGAACGTATTGGACAAATTGAATCACAACTTGAAGAAGCACAACTGACTATTGAGCAACAGACAGAAGCTTTACGTGATGCAAAGAGCAGTACATCTACGCTTTATAGCAGTCTACGTTTAGTCAACAAAGAAGCCAAAATGCTAGAAGGCGCAGTAAAACGTGGTGCGGTAGCTGAAGTTGAATTGATCCAAACACGTCGCGATCAAGTAAAACTTCGCGGTGAAATTGCCAGCTCTAAAGTGCTGCAACAAAAATCATCAGCAGCATTACGAGAAGCCATTGTCATGCGTCGAAATCTGGCGCTGGAATTTAGAACTTCTGTTCAGGGACAACTCAATGAACTGACCAATCAGTTTGCCCAGTTAGAAGACAGCCAAGAAGGTCTTGCAGATCAATTAAAACGCACCGAAATCACTGCGCCTATGGATGGAACCATCAAAGAAATTTTAGTGCGTTCGTTAGGCGGTGTCGTCAAACCTGGTGAGCCTATTATGGAATTAGTGCCTAATGACAGCAAACTCATTATTGAAGCACGAATATCGCCACAAGATATTGCTTTTGTACAAACAGGGTTAGAAGCCACGATTAAATTTACAGCTTACGATTTTGTCGTTTATGGCGGACGTAAAGGTACTGTCACCTATGTCAGTGCCGACGCCCTACAAACTGAAGATGGTACTGCCTATTATCGTGCTCATATTCAGCTCCATGACGATCCCGAAACACGCTTACAAGCTATTCCCGGCATGCAAGCGATGGTGGATATCTTAACGGGAGAAAAAACCGTTTTAAGTTATTGGTTAAAGCCGTTATTACGTGCCAAAGCCAGTGCGTTAAGAGAACCTTAATCACACTCAATCGCCTCATTGAGACACATATCAGTCAATTTGCTGTTTAAACGGCAAACATAATAAGAAGATAAAGGAAAAGGAATGCGTTTATCATCATTAATAGCCATCGCGTTATTTTCATCAAGCGCTGCGCATGCGCTCTCATTGGAAGAGTCTGTCGCATCAGCCATCGATCATAACCCGCAAATAGCGGGTCAATATGCCCGTTTTCAGTCTGTCTTACGTGAAGTAGACGGCGCACAAGCGGACTATTTACCGCAAATAAATTTTTATGCGGCAGCAGGTTATGAAGAAACTCGTTATAACAGCGGCAATAAAATCCCAACAGACGATCGCGGCATGAACCGCTCTGAAATCGGTCTAAAAGCATCACAACTTATTTTTGATGGTTTTAAAACATCTGCAAACACCAAACGTTTAAGCTATGAAGCTGAATCTGAACGTTTAACCTTATTGTCTGATGCCGAAGACATTTCGCTTGATACCACACGCTTATACATGGAGGTGCTAAAAGCGAAAACCATTCATGAGCTAACGCAGCGTAATGTCCGCGAGCATGAAGCGATTTATCAAGATATTCTCGATAAAAACTCAAAAGGTTTAAGCAGTAATTCTGACTTAGCACAAATTGCCGCTCGTGTGGCGACAGCAAAGTCATCATTAATTGCGGCAGAGAATAACCTTTACGATCTTGACGCCAAATTTATGCGTTTAGTGGGTAAACCTGCCACTAACTTGATCGCTCCTGTGGTCGATAGCGCCCTACTTCCTAGTAGTAAAGCAATTGCTATTAAACAAGGTATAAATCAACATCCAGAAATTAAAGCTTCCATTGCCGATATCAGTGCGGCACGTGAAGAAATTCGTCGAGAAAAAGGCAATTACTTCCCCGAGTTTAAACTTGAAGTACACGCAAATGCCAATGACAACGTCGGTAATACACTTGGGCCAGATCAAGATGCTCGAGTAATGCTCACCATGAATTATGACATTTACAACGGCGGCAAAACCAATGCAGATACTGAAGCCTCGGCATGGCGTCATGAAGAAGCAAGAACCATACGTTTACGGGCTGAACGTGAAGTCGTTGAAGGCACAACCCTTGCGTGGAATGCCTACAACATGTTGGAGCAACAAAAGAAACTGTTGAAGCAAAACGTTGATGCTGCAAAAGCGGCAGAAATGGGTTACGAGGAACAATTTCGTTTAGGTCGTCGTAGTCTTCTTGATGTGTTAGATGCCAAAGTTGAAGTCTTTTTAGCCCGTAAAAACTACATCAATGCCGAATATGATCACACCCTTGCTGCATATCGCATTCTTAACGCTATGGGTAAACTGACTTATGCCTTACGGGTTGAATACCCAGAACAATGGCAAGCGAAGGAGCAATAATCATGACTAAATCATTACTTTCTCTCATTTTATTACCTTTGCTTTTAACAGGCTGTGCCGAAATGCCTGATACCCAAGTGACTCGCCATCAAATCGATGATCTGCGCGATCATGATAAAGATGGTGTGATCAACCAACGTGATATGTGTGCAGACACGCCTGCTGGTACACAGGTTGATATTACAGGCTGTGCACCTTGGGAGGTGAAACCGAAATATGACATTCAAACAGTTTATTTTAACTTTGATGATGATCACATTCGCTTAGATCAAAATGAAACCTATACCCAACTATTTCATTTATTACAGCAAAAACCACAGGCAAAAGTGATCCTTGTTGGTGACACTAGCCCTGAAGGTACAAACGAATACAACAAAGCATTAGCAAAACGTCGAACAGACGTGATTAAAGATGCGCTAATTGAAAATGGTATTGCGCCCGAACGTATCTCAGAGCAAGAGTTTACGCAGGTAACTGAATTAACTAAACATCTAAAGAAGCGCGAGCGACGCACCATTGCTGTTATTACAAGCAACCAGATGGAGCCTGTAAAAAAATGGACGATTTACAGCTCTGAGCAATCAGCACAACATGCATCAACAGCACAGTGAGGGAATACTCGTGAATAAATCAACTTTAACTTACATGCTACCATTGGCGCTATTTGCTTCTACTGCTCATGCAATGATGGATAACAGTAATGTCATTGTCGTTGAAAATGAACTTAACCAAGTCGTTAATGATTTGCTTTCAACAGCGACTCTTGATGAGCACTTAAATACGGTGCTAAGTTCTGATGTTCAACATGCAATGATAAAAGAAGGGGCAAATGTTGGTATTAGCTCCCGTCGTTGGCTAGACAGTGAAGTCGCTGTTTTTAAAAGTAAATACGGCTATAAACCAACCGAATTGTACTTTACATCCGATGCTGTAGCGATTTTGGTTAATAAAGATAATCCAATTCAGTCTATTTCAATCAATGCGCTGGCTGATATTTTTGGTTGTCAGTCATCATTAATACCAATTCAATGGCAGAGTGTTAGCCCTGTACTTGTCAACAATACTGAGCTAACACAAGTAAACGCTTATTCAGTCAATGGTGATTTATCAGCACATCGTAATTTTACCAAGATGATCACCTGCTACGATGGTCAAAAAACGGCAACTAAATCTTTAAACAACCGTGAAGACTTAATCGATACCATTGAATCAAAAGAAAATGCCATTGGTTACACCGTATATAAAAGCCAAGATAAAGATATTAAACGCATTGATATTATTGATAAAAACGGTGAGATTTTTGGATTAGATCATGAAACAATTTTATCAGGCCGCTACCCGCTTGCTAACGTCTATTACATGTACCTTAATCTAGAACCCACAAATAGATCTCTATCGCCGCAGCAAACAGCCTTTGTAAATTACGTTATGACATCAGAAGCACAAACCACCTTCGAAAATAGCGGTTTTATTGGTCTGCCGCCTGCAGCAATTGAACGTAATCAAGTGGTATTAAAGCAGCAACAGCCAGAAATCCAAGGGGGATATAAATAACTCCATTTTGGCTATTTTCTATTAATCATTTACTTATAAAATAGAGAAAGCAAAGGGGCGTAAAGTTAAACTTTACACCCCTTTTTCATGCTTTTATTACGGTTTTAATTTGTATTTAAACGGCATTAGGCACTCGAAAAATACGGCGACATATTTCTAAAAACGAACCATATTACTCGTTATAGTAGTAAGTTTGATAATTAGTATCGCTCTATTAGCATTGGTGATTGCAGTATTTCAGATACGAAAAAGCCGCTGATAAATCAGCGGCTTTTCATTGTGTGGCGGAGAGATAGGGATTTGAACCCTAGATACGCTATAAACGTATGCCGGTTTTCAAGACCGGTGCTTTCAACCACTCAGCCATCTCTCCATGGCGCGTATAGTACTGCACCAATAAATAACTGTAAACAAAAAAACTGTTAACCGATTATTTTAAAAGCACTTTAGTGATTATTTTACTCAAAAACACGATTTAATAACAAAGATGACATATTAAAGATCAATAAACAGACTAATTACTGTTCAGTAGTCAGGATCTTTATTTTCGTTATCTCAGCAATGATCCGTTATAATATAGACAGTTAACCTATTTTATTAGATTGAAAAAAAACATGGCAAAAAAATCAGATTTTACGGACGAAGAATATCAAGCTTTTGCTCAATTAATGGATTCTTATAATCGAACCTTTGCAATTTCACTCACAACCCTCATTTTATCCATCCTAGGTTTTATTGTTGCCGAAACTCAAATTGGATACACAATTACTGATGCTATTCGCTGGATTTTTGGGTTATTAGTGGTATTGCCGTTAACGATTACCGTCATTGGCTCAAAACGTGATTTCAATAACCTTTCATTTAGCATGCCTAAAACAATTTTATACTCGGTACTCAATGCCGTTAGTCTTATCACGATTGCCGCTCTCGTTTTTAACCTTAGTTAATTTCCTCCTTTCAAATTTAATTCACAGATCATATCACGAGCGTCTGATAATGAACCGTTACGCACTAACGGTTCACAGACTAATACCATGATAAATAACAAATAAATAATAACATGCATTTTAAATGAATCTTTTTGGTTGCAGTGAATTATTTCGAGGTATAACATGCATACAAAATACAACTTAAAGAGTTAAGGAAATTTATAATGGCTATTCATGTTAAAAATAATATTACTTGGGTTGGGCAACGTGATTGGGAAGTTCGTGATTTTCATGGCACAGAATATAAAACCACCCGTGGCACTAGCTATAACAGTTATTTAATTCGTGAAGGCAAAAATGTACTGATCGACACTGTTGATCACAAGTTTACTTTAGCTTTTCTTCAAAATTTAGAACAAGAAATAAACCTTAACGATATTGATTACATTGTTATTAATCATGCAGAAGAAGATCATGCAGGTGCACTAACTGAATTAATGAGCCGTATCCCTAATACACCGATCTATTGTACTCAAAACGCTATTGATTCAATTGTGGGCCACCACCACCACCCTGAATGGAATTTCAACACAGTAAAAACTGGCGACACTCTTGATATTGGTAATGGTAAAGCATTAGTGTTTGTTGAAACTCCAATGCTACATTGGCCTGATAGTATGATGACTTATATGACAGAAGATGCCGTTCTATTTAGTAACGATGCTTTTGGTCAACATTATTGCGATGAGCGCCTATTTAACGACGAAGTCGACCAGAACGAACTGCTCGATCAATGCCTACGTTATTACTCAAATATTTTGACGCCTTTTAGTCCCTTAGTAACCAACAAAATTAACGAAGTATTAGGCTTTAATTTACCAGTAGACATGGTAGCAACATCACATGGCGTCATTTGGCGTGACAACCCAACTCAAATTATTGAGAAATACCTTGAATGGGCAAACCAATATCAAGAAAACCGCATCACTATTTTCTATGATTCTATGTCTAATAATACTCGTATGATGGCAGATGCAATAGCACAAGGGATCACTGAAGTTGATGATCAAGTCATTGTGCGGATCTTCAATGTTGCTCGTCACGATAAAAATGAAATTCTTGCCAATATGTTTCGCTCAAAAGGGGTACTTGTCGGTTCATCAACCATGAATAATGTCATGATGCCTAAAGTGGCTGGTTTACTTGAGGAAATCACTGGATTACGTTTTAAAAATAAAAAAGCCGGTGCATTTGGTAGTTACGGCTGGAACGGCGGTGCCGTTGATCGTATTCATGCTCGCTTAACGGACTCAGGTTTCTTTACTACTGTTAGTCTTAAAGCTAAATGGCGCCCAGATGGTAAAGCCTTACAGCAATGCCGTGATCATGGTAAACAAATTGCCAAAGAGTGGGCGGAGAATGAACGTCCTTATGACACTTATACTCCATTCTCAACCCAAATGACCCCTACAACTCATCAAAAGGTTACAACAAATACAGCTGTAATAGTTGAACATCCTTGTGCAGGCGAATCGGACATAATAGAAACTGAGACACTGAATAATTGCTGTGAGCAAGCAACGGATCTTCAAAAAATGTTATGTACTGTTTGTCAGTGGATCTACGATCCAGCATTAGGTGAGCCCAATCAAGATGTCGCTCCAGGTACGTTATGGCAAGATGTTCCTGATACTTTTCTTTGCCCTGAATGTGGTATTGGTAAAGAAGTCTTTGAACCTATTAACTAAGTAAAGTGAGGGCTAACAATGTCAAACTCAATCATTGTCATTGGTAGTGGCTTTGCTGCTTACCAATGGGTGAAATCATTTAGAAAACTTGATCAAAAGACTGCAATTACCTTAATTACAGCCGATCAAGGAGCTGATTATTCAAAGCCAGAACTAAGCCATGTGTTTAGTCGAGGCCAACAAGCAATTGACCTTATAAAACAAACAGCTATTGAATTTGCAACCGAATATAATATTGAATTGATAACCGATACTGTGGTTGACGAAATTAATACTGAATTGCAATGGGTACGTTTTAATCAACAGCAATCACACTATTCTTCATTGATTATTGCAACTGGTGCTAAATCCTTTGTCCCTAACTTTGAAGGTAATGCTATAGATAAAATCATTACATTAAATAGCCTTGATGAGTTAACACGTAGCCACTCAAAAATTAGTACAGCAAAACATATTACCGTTTTAGGTGCTGGTTTAATTGGTACTGAAATCGCTATTGATTTAGCGACGGTTGGTAAGCAAATCACCCTATGTGATAAAGCATCAGTCATAATGCCAACGTTACTACCCGAATTTATTGCTGCAGAAATGCATCAAGTATTGATTCAAAAAAATATCGATGTTCGATTAAATACTACCATCACAGAAATAAATACTGCAGATAACAAGTTGGTTGTTTCACAATCAGGAAAAGAAGATATCCATACTGATATTGTCATTGCGGCAATGGGATTAACGCCACAGATTCATTTAGCTCATCAAGCAGGAATTAGCACTAATCGTGGAATCATTGTTGACAATATGCTGCAAACTTCAGCTGCTAACGTGTACGCACTTGGAGATTGTGCTGAAATCAATGGCAAAATTAGTGCTTTTATTCAACCGATTATGTTATCCGCGTTGGCACTAGCTAAAACATTGGCAGGAACACCGACACCATTATCATTGCCTCCAATGTTAATCAAAGCCAAAACACCTTGGTTACCATTAAGTTTAGCTGGAATAACCACTGCGGCTGATATTCATTGGCATATTGAACGAGATAATGATGGTTATGTGGCTAAAGCACATACAAAAGATCAAACGTTAATCGGATTTATTGTCGCTCATAATAAACAAAAACAAGCTTTCCCGTTATTAAGGCAATTACCTTCTTCATTATAATTAACTCAAATATATCGCTATTTTCAGGCCCACTATTATTGTGGGCCTATTGTTTACGTACTATTTTCACAATTAAATAAAATCGATTTAAAGCTCATGCAATAAAAGTTAATAAAAACGTCAATAAATCTGACATATAACCATGCCAATATTGTGGTTTTTGAACGTAACGGTATTGATAAGCATGTTTACAAGACGATTATTCTTAAAAGGTACAGTGGCAACAATGGTCGCTACCTACTTGACTGGCTGTAATTCAAGTAGCAGCAACACTGATGACAATAAAAATAAAATTCATCAGGATTGGAAATTAGCGATCCTACCTGATACTCAAAAGTATTCTGAAAATAGTCCTGAACGTTACTTATCTCAAACTCAATGGATTGCTGATAATTGGAAAAATGAACGAATTCCTTTTACGATTCATTTAGGTGATTTAGTTGAACATGATGATCAACCGATAGAATGGCAAGCTGCAACCCAAGCAATGGATATTCTAGGCGCTTCAGAAAAGACGCCTTACTCCGTGTTATGTGGTAACCATGATTTAGCGGAGGGTAACGAATATGATATAAACCGACAAGATAGCGAACCATTTTTAAACTACTTTTCTCAAGATAAGCTTTTCTCAGTAACAACCTGTATCGCTGTCAGTGAGTGTGGTTTTAACAGTTGTCACCTCTTTAAAGCACCCAATAGCGATCAACAGTTTTTAGTCTTTGCTATTGATTGGAATCCATCACCACAAACATTTGATTGGGCACAACAAGTTTTAGATGATTATAAAGAGATCCCCGCCATCTTCTCGACTCATCAATTATTAAATATTGATAGTGATGGTAAAAGTCCACTTATCACCTCAAAAGGCTTTGAGTTTTGGATCGACTTTATCCACAAAAATGACCAAATATTCTTAACCATTAATGGTCACCATCATGGTGCTGCCAATATGGTTGCCCAAAACGCCTATGGCCGTGATGTACTCATGATGGTCGTCGACTACCAAGCCATGTATTGGGGTGGAAATGGTATGTTGCGTACTATTGGTTTCGACTACAGTAATAATAAATTAGTTATACGCTCCTTCTCACCTTGGGTGCAAAATATACCAGAAGATGAACGCACACCTTTCGATCTTCCTGATCTTACTGACGAAGGCAATCATTTTGAGTTTCCAATCAATTTCAATGAACGTTTTAGTCATTTAAATGAGGGTGAGCTTATTACTCCCCCAGGTCTTATTGATGGCACTATTGGCTATTGGTTGTTAGATCAAGAAAATATGATGCGTGTTGATAATGAAGGCGATATCACTACCATGTTTCAAGATTTATCAGGCAATGGTAGTCATTTTAAAATGCAGCCTAGAAAAGCAAATCAAGCCGCACTAAATACCTATTTTGAATTTTCAACATCCAAACCTAATAGCGGTAATTCATCAGGTTCCATTTTACTGAAAGGAAATAAAACCACAGATAGCGGCGCTTATTTATCCACACTCGGCACGGCTATTACACAAAATAACTGGGAACAAGGCTATACCATCGAGACTTTTCTCCAACTACCTGATGATTGGGAGAGTGATCGCTCTCGCTGGGGAGGTATTTTTTGCCAACAAACCAGTTGTCATGACTTTAACCCGAATGGCGGTGAAGATCCGGCGATTGTTATGGCCATTTCTTCCTTGCGAGAAATGCAATGGGTAACCATGGATAATAAAAAGCAAGACACAACAACAGCTTGGTCATGGGATCTCGGCACATCACGCTGGTTCCATATCGCTATTATTAACGATAGTCGATTCACGAAGATGTACATTGATGGTATTGAAGTTATGCGCAACCCAGAACAACAAAGTACTGGTATTGCTATAAAAGAAAATGCCAATTGGTTAATTGGATCTTCTTGCTCAAATGGTGAACTACATAATCCATTGTATGGCTACGTTAGTGAGCTAAGAATTGCTAATCGAGCACTAACACTTAACGAATTACTCTTTAATAACTAACCATTATTTTATGTGTTCACATTAACTGGCAGCAATCTCAATAAGCCCGCTAATGGCTGCGGGCATCTCATCACATGTATCATTAACCTTATTCAATTTTTATCTTTTCACTGCCACTCATTCCAGCAATTGATAAACCGTATTAATGCCACGTTCAATCACGAAACATGCTTACGCGGAATTTGTGAAGCGATATCGCATTCTCTGGATCACGAGCAAAAGCTTAATATTGCGTTGACGGTGCTCTTACATAACAGCTTTATTATCCCGCGCATCTTAACCGAGCACATCTTCTTTTTATTCGTTAAAGGAACTCGAATAGTGAGCAAACTTAAACTTTTATCATTAAGCCTAGCCGTTTCCGTTGCATTATTTGGCTGCAATAATGATGATGAACATCACCATGATGATCACAAAGTTATCGACGGTAAAACGTTAACCAATACACCAGAAGTTATTAAAAAAGGCGACCAGCAGCTTAATAAACAAACCATTACATTAGCGGCTACGTCTGACTTACATGGTCGCCTACGTGGTTATGACTATGCCATTGATTCTGAAGACAAACATGCTGGTTTAACTCGTATTGCCACTATCTTAGAGCAACAACGCACTTTAGATCCTAACCTTATTCTTTTTGATATCGGCGATACAGTTCAAGGTAACTCAGCGCAGTTATTTAATGATATGGAAACGCACCCAATGATCGGCGCGTTACAATATCTAAATTATGATTTATGGGTACCGGGTAACCATGAATTTAACTTCGATCGTTCATTCCTTGATCGTAACTTAGAAAACTTTGATGGTGCGGTCATTTCGAGCAACATCAAGTGGGAATCTAACGATAAAAACTATCTCCGTGGTTTCCAAATCTATAACGTTAACGGCTGTAAGGTTGCGGTAATCGGTCTGACCCCTTCTTATGTACCTAACTGGGAAGCATCAGCACCAGAGCACTTTAAAGGGCTTAAATTTGAAGATGAACTCAATGCGACTCGCGCTGTTATTGACGATGTTATAGCCCGCCATAAACCCGATATTATTGTCGGTGCGCTGCACTTAGGTCGAACAGATCAAGGTATCGGTGTGTATGATATTGCCGCTGATCTTGCTGATAAATTCGATGTCATTATGGCGGGTCATGAGCATGCTACCTATATCGAAACAGTAAAAAAAGATCACCCACAAGGCATGAATATCAGTGTTAAAGGTGGCTTAGTCGAAGATAAAGCAAAGTCAGGTAATTATAACGATAGCAATCGCCAGCAATCAGTGAAAATCATTGAACCGGGTAAATGGGGCTCTGATTTAGCGATGGCAAAAATTGAAGTAGAAAAAGACGCGGCTGGTAAATGGAAAATTATTGATACCACCCTCTCAAACCTTGACACTAAAACTGTCAATGAAGATCAGAACATGGTTGACGAATACCAAGATATTCATAATCGCTCAATTCAAAATGCTCGCGAAACGCTTGGGGTTGTTGATGGTGATTTTGTTCACGGTGGCGGTGCTGATGAAGCGACTAATGACGATTTCTTTGTTGATGATCTTGGCCCTCGCTTATACAGCACCATTCACAAAGCCAAAATACAAGATAGCGCCCTGATTGATTTAATTCAGTTCATCGAGCGTGAAAAATCAGGGGCTACCATTTCAGCAGCCGCACTATTTAGCGACACCTCAAGCTTACGCGATGGTCAATATTACCAACGTAAAGACTCAGCAAACCTCTACAAATACGACAACGCACTCATTGGTGTCAACATCACTGGCGCGCACCTAAAACAATACATGGAGTGGTCATACAACTACTTCAATACTTATAAAGATGGCGATCTGACGGTTTCATTTAACCCTGAAGTGCAAGCATACAACTATGACTTATTTGATGGCGCAATTGAATATACGGTAGATCTAACAAAACCTGCAGGTGAGCGGGTGGATATTACTCTTATCGATGGTAAAGCCTTTGATCCAACAGCAAGCTACAAACTGGCGCTGAACTCTTACCGCTTTGGTACGCAAGGGATCACCAACGGTTGGTTTACTAAAGATGATGTATTTTACGATTCAAGTGATGCAACAGTACCTGCAATTCGAGATATGCTCACTGCTTATGTAACTGAGCACAACGGTATTAGCTTAAATGACGAGCACCTAAATACCACCAATAACTGGCATATTCTACAGTTAGCACCAAACGGTGAGATTTCTAAAAACCGTGCAGATAACAAAATCTGGCAACAGTTTACCAATAAGCAACTGTGTATCCATATCAACCCAGATAACGTCAAATACCCAAGTATTAGTCATGCGCTAAATACTAATGATACAAACAGTTACTTCGTCAACAAAGCGTATAAAGCAGACGGTAGCGCGTCTAAAGAAGCCCTAAATCTCGGCTGTAGTTGGACTAACGATCCAAACAACCAGGGTTAATCTTTATACGTTTGCGTAAAACAAGCGGTAGAGATGCTCTACCGCTTTTATTTCTCTGATCATATTCGTGAGCCACATGTTTCAAAAATATATTTTCCCGCTGATTATTTTAACGATCTCAACCGCTATCTTTATATTCTCCCCTTCGTTGAGCCAATCTTTTCACCCCAAGCAGACCCAATCCCAACATTTTGTTTCTGCTAAAGTCGATACCATCATCGATGAAAATGTATTTGAAGATGATTTAGCACCAGGAATTTATCGTGGCACGCAACACCTTAAAGTTACAGTATTAACAGGTGAACATGCCAATGAAAGTGTTGAAATTAATAACCCATTAAGTCGCCAGCATAATGTTTTATTAAATAAAGGCTCTGAGTTTATTTTATTGATCCGTGAAACTCTGCATGGCAGCCATTTTTGGGCGTTTAATCATCAGCGCTCAACGGCAATTTATACCATGGCTGCAGTATTTATTGGGCTGATTTTTATATTTGGTGGCCGTGCTGGATTACATGCTATTATTTCGTTATATTTCACAGCAGCACTGATTATTGGTGTTCTAATTCCAGCCATCTTTAATGGCATCAACCCTGCTTTAATAACCATAGTGCTAATGGCTATAAAAATCATCATTAACTTTATTCTTGTTTCTGGCTATAACAAAAAGAGCTTATGCGCCATTTTAGGTACACTCGTTGGCGTTATTATGGCAGGAATTTTTGCACAACTGTTTGGTGAATGGGCGCATTTATCGGGTATTTACTTAGATAAAGGTGAAGATGTGATATACCTTGCCGCCAATAAACCTATTCAAATTCGTTGGTTGATGTTTGTTACTATTATGATTGCCGCTCTCGGTGCCGTAATGGATGTAGCAATATCTATTGCTTCTTCCTATCAAGAACTTCAACAAGCCAACCTTAAACTGTCTGCAAAACAGTTAATGCTAGCCACAATGAACATCGGTAAAGACATCATGGGAACGATGACTAATACCTTGATTCTTGCTTTTGCTGGCAGCTCATTAACCACCATTATGATGGTATGGGGACTTTCAATGCCTGCCGCTCAATTTATGAATACTCCAGTTATTGCGTTAAGTATCATTCACGGTTTAGCTGGTAGTATTGGTATTGTGTTAACCATTCCTTTCACCGCTTTTATTGCGACGAAGATCTTTCATCAACAAAATTCAAGATAGAATACGATTTTTCCAATAAAAAGCACCAACTGAACTAAAAGGGAATTGCACAGCGATCGATGAATCACTATTTAAGAGCTCATACCCTACTACTACCAAATTTTAGACGTAAAAAAGCCCGCGATTACTTGCGGGCTTTTCTATTTGGCTCCCTCTACTGGACTTGAACCAGTGACATGTGAATTAACAGGCCGCTAATCTTCCCAATAAAGAAGCACCAACTGAACTAAGAGGGAATTGCACAGCGATCGATGAATCACGATTTAAGAGCTCATACCCTACTACTACCAAATTTTAGACGTAAAAAAGCCCGCAATTACTTGCGGGCTTCTTTATTTGGCTCCCTCTACTGGACTTGAACCAATGACATACGGATTAACAGGCCGCTAATCTCCCCAATAAAGAAGCACCAACTGAACTAAGAGGGAATTGTTTGGTGGTGGGATCTAGCACCTTGCAACCTCAAAACCTAATTTCACCAATTTCCAAACGTAAAAAAGCCCGCAATTGCTTGCGGGCTTTTTTATTTGGCTCCCTCTACTGGACTTGAACCAGTGACATACGGATTAACAGTCCGGCGTTCTACCAACTGAACTAAGAGGGAATTGTTTGGAGCAGGTAGCGGGAATCGAACCCGCATCTCAAGCTTGGAAGGCTGGAGTAATAGCCATTATACGATACCTGCGATGTATCTTTACAAATTATGGTGGTGGGAGAAGGATTCGAACCTTCGAAGGCAGTGCCGGCAGATTTACAATCTGCTCCCTTTGGCCACTCGGGAATCCCACCGAAATTTATGGTGCCGACTACCGGAGTCGAACTGGTGACCTACTGATTACAAGTCAGTTGCTCTACCTACTGAGCTAAGTCGGCACACTAATTTCTTTTTTATTGCTAAGTCAAAACTCAACAATTAAATTTGGCGGAGAGATAGGGATTTGAACCCTAGATACGCTATAAACGTATGCCGGTTTTCAAGACCGGTGCTTTCAACCACTCAGCCATCTCTCCAATACCGAGAATAATATAGCTATCGACTTTATCTGTAAAGAGATAATATTAAAATCACAGCCAAGTGATCGGTTGTTAATCAAAATTTATTATTATCAATCACTTTGACTGTTTTAGAAGCACTATAATAATATTCTCTAGTAAAACCATAAATACAGATTATTCAATATTAATAATTATGCATATTTGTTTTTAACAATAAATACCACATAAAGCAATAACCACCCTATTGACACTAATATTTGACCAAAAAAAAGCACATTTCACACTATTGATTAATATAGGTTTACTCAGAGTAATATTATATTTTCATTTTTCTTTGCAATAAAAAGGTAATTATCACTTTCTACTAAACTAACACTCAACGATTAACTAAGTAAGAAGGATGGTTCTACAATGAAATTAACCACTGTAAATAATTACCAACCATTTAATAAATTAGCCACATTATCACTTGCTTCAGTTTTTTTATTTTCTGCACATGTCCAATCGACTGAACTTGAAATATCTATCGTCAATGCAACTAAAAATATCTATTTCACACCGTTACTTATTGCTGCTCATTCTGAATCTTCACCACGTTTATTTCAGCTGGGTACAACAGCTTCCGCAGAAATAAAAGCCATGGCTGAAGGTGGTAATATTAGTGGATTATCATCATTTGTGTCGAATAATGGTGGCATTACTATAGAAAATCCAGCAAGTGGCATATTAAACCCGGGAGTATCAACAACAGCCACAATAACCACAACAACAGAAACACATCTATCTTTAACCGCTATGTTACTTCCAACAAACGATGGTTTCGTTGGTTTAGATAGCTGGGAAATACCTTCTACAGCAGGAACTTATACCATCATACTAAATGGTTATGATGCAGGCACAGAAGCGAATGATGAGTTAGCATCAAGTATGCCTAATCCCCCATTTATTACGTTTGGCTCAGGAGGTACAGGCGTTGAAACGACATCACATAATACTAAAATTCATATTCACTCTGGTAACTTAGGCGATGGTGATTCGACAGGAGGTTTGAGTGATCTTGACTATTCATCTCACCGCTGGCTAAACCCTGTAGCTATCATGACAATAACGGTAAAATAAGGAGTTTGTGATGAAGTTACATCTATTCCCCATACTAGCAAGCATTATTATTTTATCTGGATGCCCTAATAGCCATGATAATTCATCGAATACAAAAAAATATACCGTAACCGTTACAAACCTCACTAATAATCAACCATTATCACCTGTAACAGCGATTGCTTATAATAACGACTACAAACTATTTAGTATTGGTTCACCCGCATCAATCAGCTTAGAAAAGCTAGCTGAATCTGGAGATAACAGTGATTATATTGCAAGTAAAGAGACAAACAAAAACGTATTAGATGCTGTATCTGGTGCTGGAATTATTCTCCCCGGTAGTAGTGACACAGTCTCATTAACCACCTCGACGAATACTGATACTTATTTATCCGTTGCTAGTATGCTAGTTAATACTAATGATGGATTTATTGCGGATAATAAACAGGTTTTAAGTACACTCGCTAAAGGTGATTCTATCACGGTTAAACTTAATGTTTGGGATAGTGGTACAGAAGCCAATAGTGAAACCGCAGCAACTATTCCAGGTCCTGCTGGCGAAGGCGAAGGATTTAATAGCGTTAGAGATGACACGCAGGATCAAGTTACATTACATTCAGGTGTTATTACAACTGAAGATGGATTAACTACATCAACCTTAAATTCAACTCATCGTTTTTTAAATCCAGCTGCGCAAGTTACAATCACTCGAACTGAATAATATTATTCAACTTATTTAGTAAACCCATTTTATTAATAATATTCAGACCTAAAAAGCCCGCAGTCACTTGCGGCTTTTTTATTTACACCATAAATATATGTCTGTTATCCATATCAGTGCTTCAGTCACTAATAAACTTTATTTTTACTCCTCTATCACAAAGAATAGCTAGAGCTCGTTGTATGATAACTGCACATATATAATATTTTATTGATGTTATCATATCGATTATTTATACATAGATGTAACAAAAAGTTTCATTAATCACATTTATCTCCATTTATTATGCTAAAAAATCAACAAGTTAAAACATGGCCTAACTTTATTTATCGATACGAGAAATATCAATAATTATGAGATATTCTGTTTATCTCGTATAAACAGCGCCACAAAAGGATAAAAGCAATATTTATCCATTACTATAAAATATTAATTAATGTCATTGATTATGAAGTCATACAATATACTGCTATTTGCTCTAATGTTAGTCACATCAACCAACGTACTTGCATCGCAACCTACAATGTTAGATGAAAACATAAAACTCGATGCTGCCACTGATAAATTTTATAGCTATTTGATCGAGTCTAAAGGCTTTCAATGTGAAAAATTAAAAGTATCAGGATTTATGTTTGGTCATGCACATGGCTTACCAACTGAACCTCAATTAACCACACAGCCTAATAACTTATGTTTATTAGAAGGTCTTTATTTTAATATGCGTGGTCAGTGGAAAGTAAAACTATCGAACGGTGATGATGTTGTATCAGATTACTCGTTCTCTATTTAGTGGGATTTTTATTGTTCTCATAATTATGCTATTAATATTATATAGCTATATCAACAATAAAAATAACACACCAGAATTTACATCTTTAGAAATCGATTTAATAAAAGAAAGCTTATTAGATGAAAGGTTAAGAAATTATCAATTTAATATTAATAATATACCGTCTGATTCTAAAGAAAACTTAGGCTTTTTACTATTCAATGATAATAAATTAAGTAGCAAGGGAAATATTAGTTGTGCGTCTTGTCATGTTCCTGAATCTAATTTCCATGATATCAATAATATCAGCCACGAAGTATTAAAGCGGAATATCAAAGCGCCTAGTTTAAGAGGTGTTCACGAACAACCATGGTTTTTTTGGGATGGGCGAACAGATTCGCTATGGGCTCAAATTTTAGATGCATTAAAAATCGATCATAAATTAACACCTGAGTTAGCCGTTCATTATGTATGCGACAACTATATGAATGATTTCAAACAAACACTGACATTTTGTAATTCAGCAATGACCACTAAGGAGAAGTTCACCCAAATAGGTAAAGCGATTGCAAGCTATGTGGCAAAAATTGACCATACATGGACTCGATATGATGAGTTTATCTACACTACATTTATTAAAAAAGAGCCAACTAGCACTGCCCTTTCTTATAATGAAATAGAGGGCTTAAAACTCTTTTTAAGCCGAGAAAAAACAGGATGTGTGGATTGTCACAGTGGTAAGAGATTTACGAATAATAGTTTCTTTGCCATTGGTACAGGGAATGATGCTAATTTTGACCGATTAACTGGAATACAAAAATATCAAGCATCAGAGTTTAAATGTGCAGATTGGGATACTAGTTCAAACTGCATGAATTCTAAATATATGAGGACATCTGGGCCAGACTTAAAAGGTGCTTATAAAGTTCCGTCTCTCAGAAACTTAAACAATGCTCCTCGCCTTATGCATGATGGTAGATTTAATAATTTAGAACAAGTACTCAATCATTATATGTATCCAACAGGGTATATGAATGATTATGTGGATGTTACACCAGTACGATTAATGCCCCATGAACGAAAACAATTAATTCAGTTTATCCATTCCTTAAATGATCCATTTATCCCAACAGGTAAATAAATGCAATATCGACATATTTTTTTATTATTAACACTTTTATTTTCACTACCTTCACAGGCACACGTTCAATGGTTTGTTGCACCAGAAGACATGAAAGATGTCTATTTTGAATTCGACTTCTTTTATGCCACAGTGTTTGCTTTTATCACCATCTTTACTGTATTAGCAGTTTGGTTAACACGTCTTGAAACGAAGCCTGATTTTATAAAAACTCTGATGGGAGCTGAAGTTAATCTCAGCCGTCGAGTATATGTTATGGTATTTGTATTCATCCAAATGATCTTCTTTTCTATTCAAGTTATTAAAGGAGGATTCATTGCACCAAATATCGTATTAACACCTGAATTTATTTTATTTGGATTAATCTCCCAATTATTAATTGTACTCATTGCGTCAATCAGCATATCCCTATCAGGCGTAATGGTTGTTATGACTTCATTATTAATGGTTTTATTAACACCTTGGGAAATTTGGGTTAACTATGTATTTGAATTTGTCGCTATTGGTATTTTCATGTTACTTACGGGCTCTTACGTTTCTACGATTGATAAACAATTCATCAATAAATTTACGACAAAAAACGCAGATGAATTATGGCTTTCAGCAGTAACAATATTACGTATTGGTATTGGCGCTCAACTTGCTATCCTTGCACTAACAGAAAAACTCATTTATCCAGGCCTTGCTGTTGTCTTTATTGAAATGTTCCCGTTTTACAATATATTCCCTCAAATTGGTTTAAACGCTGGTACAGATATGCATTTTGTCTTCTTTATCGGTATCTGTGAGCTATCACTAGGGCTATTATTAATGTCAGGTGTTGCCAACCGCTTAACGATGATCATGTTAACTTTTGCTTTCGTTACTACAGCAATAATTCATGGTATACACGAAGTCGAAGGACACTTACCTATTTTTGCTGCGGCATTTGTACTACTTCTTACGCAACGTAACGAACAAGCAAAATTGCGTACAGAGCCTGTTAATACTAACTTCGTATATTCTTAACCACATCAAATAAATAACTATACAAAAAGCCCGCAATTGCTTGCGGGCTTTTCTATTTGGCTCCCTCTACTGGACTTGAACCAGTGACACACGGATTAACAGACCGCCAATCTTCCCAATAAAGAAGCACCAACCGAACTAAGAGGGAATTGTATATCAATGGAAGAACCACTATTTGAACGCCACCCCCCTACTGTTACCAAATTTTAGACGTAAAAAAGCCCGCAATTACTTGCGGGCTTTCTTATTTGGCTCCCTCTACTGGACTTGAACCAGTGACATGTGAATTAACAGGCCGCTAATCTCTCCAATAAAGAAGCACCAACTGAACTAACAGGGAATTGTATGATGGTGGATGATCGAACCTTAAGTACTAACACCCTACTTTCACTAAATTTTAGATGTAAAAAAGCCCGCAATTGCTTGCGGGCTTTCTTATTTGGCTCCCTCTACTGGACTTGAACCAGTGACATACGGATTAACAGTCCGGCGTTCTACCAACTGAACTAAGAGGGAATTATATGGTGGTGGGAGAAGGATTCGAACCTTCGAAGGCAGTGCCGGCAGATTTACAATCTGCTCCCTTTGGCCACTCGGGAATCCCACCGAAATTTTATGGTGCCGACTACCGGAGTCGAACTGGTGACCTACTGATTACAAGTCAGTTGCTCTACCTACTGAGCTAAGTCGGCACAAATTTCGTTACATAGCATGTTAATTAATTAACACTATGTCTTTATGTTGGCGGAGCGGACGGGACTCGAACCCGCGACCCCCGGCGTGACAGGCCGGTATTCTAACCAACTGAACTACCGCTCCAATTCTTTATGAAACCCGATAAATCGAATCTTCAGAATTTGGCGGAGAGATAGGGATTTGAACCCTAGATACGCTATAAACGTATGCCGGTTTTCAAGACCGGTGCTTTCAACCACTCAGCCATCTCTCCAATGCCGCGTATAATATAGTGCTGACCTTTCCCTGTAAAGCAATAATATTAAAAAGATTTTCAAGTGATCATCTATTAATCAAAAAACATTAATATTACTCATATTGATGTTTTATAAAACAAAAAATACAGCAAATAAACATAATCACCCTGACTGTTACGGAACATACTGATAAATTAAACACCCCTATATCTTCATTGCTGGCAGCCAATCTTTATCACGAATAAAATTTGCTACGCTGACACGAATAATCTTCCCAATAAAGAGCACCAACTGAACTAACAGGGAATTGTATGGGTAGTGGATGATCAAACCTTAAGTGCTAAACACCCTATTTTCACTAATTTTTAGCTGTAAAAAAGCCCGCAATTACTTGCGGGCTTTTCTATTTGGCCCCTCTACTGGACTTGAACCAGTGACATGTGAATTAACAGGCCGCTAATCTTCCCAATAAAGAAGCGCCAACTGAACTAAGAGATAATTAATAGCGATAGATAAACTACTATTCGAGTGCTAAACACCCTATTACTATCAAATTTTAGACATAAAAAAGCCCGCAATTACTTGCGGGCTTTTTTATTTGGCTCCCTCTACTGGACTTGAACCAGTGACATGTGAATTAACAGGCCGCTAATCTCTCCAATAAAGAAGCACCAACTGAACTAACAGGGAATTGTATGATGGTGGATGATCAAACCTTAAGTACTAACACCCTACTTTCACTAAATTTTAGATGTAAAAAAGCCCGCAATTGCTTGCGGGCTTTTTTATTTGGCTCCCTCTACTGGACTTGAACCAGTGACATACGGATTAACAGTCCGGCGTTCTACCAACTGAACTAAGAGGGAATTGTATGGTGGTGGGAGAAGGATTCGAACCTTCGAAGGCAGTGCCGGCAGATTTACAATCTGCTCCCTTTGGCCACTCGGGAATCCCACCGAAATTTTATGGTGCCGACTACCGGAGTCGAACTGGTGACCTACTGATTACAAGTCAGTTGCTCTACCTACTGAGCTAAGTCGGCACAAAATTTCGTTACATAGCATGTTAATTAATTAACACTATGTCTTTATG
>NZ_PYON01000018.1 GCF_003026355.1 Photobacterium kishitanii
GGTAATGCCTGGTGATAACATCTCTATGACTGTTACTCTAATCGCACCTATCGCGATGGATGAAGGTCTACGTTTTGCTATCCGTGAAGGTGGCCGTACAGTTGGTGCTGGTGTTGTTGCAACTATCGTTGCATAAGTTACGCTAATGTCGTTGAATTAAATTTGACGATAGAGCACTAAAAAGGGCATCATTTGATGCCCTTTTTCTACACTTTAACTTTAAATTGAATGTTTTTTGTTCAAAGTGTGGAAGTGAAATTTCGTAAAGATGAAGTTTTTGTAATGTTATTAAAGGTTTAGCCTTTTCCTTCATCCTAGACCTCGCTTAAGCGGGGTTATTTTCGTCTAGATGATTAACACTAGTTACAGGTTGGTTGTATGAAAGCGAATGCCGAAAACCAAGAAAGCGAAAGCAAAATGGATGGCCTGAAATGGGTCGTGGTTTTTGCTTTGCTAGCTGCTGCTGTGGTTGGTAATTACCTATACAGTGATGTTTCTGTTGTTCTGCGCTCTTCTGCCGTAGTTGCCCTTGTGGTTATTGCTGGTATTTTTGCTGCATTGACAGCAAAAGGTAAAGCCGTGGTTACGTTCGCACGTGAATCGCGCATGGAAGTCCGCAAAGTAGTGTGGCCTACTCGTCAGGAAGCTACGCAGACAACCTTTATCGTTCTAGCAGTCACTGTCGTGATGGCATTAGCCCTTTGGGGTATTGATGGCATTATGGTCCGTTTAGTGCGCCTAGTTACTGGCGCGTGAGGTAAGAATTCATGAGCGAAGCTCCAAAAAAACGTTGGTATGTAGTACAGGCTTTTTCAGGTTTTGAAGGCCGTGTAGCACAATCACTACGTGAACATATCAAAATTCATGGTATGGAAGAGCACTTTGACGAGGTTTTAGTACCGACGGAAGAAGTGGTAGAAATGCGTGCTGGTCAACGCCGTAAGAGTGAGCGTAAGTTCTTCCCTGGCTATGTACTTGTGCAAATGGTGATGAACGATGAAACATGGCACCTTGTACGTAGTATCCCTCGTGTAATGGGGTTCATTGGCGGTACATCTGATCGTCCAGCTCCGATTTCTGATAAAGAAGCGGATGCGATCTTAAACCGTCTACAACAAGCTAGTGAATCCCCTGTACATAAAACAGTATTTGAACCTGGTGAAGTGGTACGCGTGACTGATGGTCCGTTTGCTGACTTTAATGGTACGATTGAATCTGTAGATTATGATAAGAGCCGTGTTAAGGTTTCTGTATCAATCTTCGGTCGTGCAACACCAGTAGAGCTTGAATTCGGTCAAATCGAAAAGAACTGATCAAATTCTGTTCAACTCGTATTGTCAGGGGCGTGGAATTAGGCTATAATTTCGCGCCCTTTCGTTAGACGGGGAGTCTGTTTGTTTAAAATAGACGTTTGAACCCAAAATTTAGGTATATAGCAATGGCTAAAAAAGTAGAAGCTTACATCAAGCTGCAAGTTGCAGCTGGTGCAGCGAATCCAAGTCCACCAGTTGGTCCAGCTCTTGGTCAACATGGTGTAAACATCATGGAATTCTGTAAGGCGTTTAACGCTAAGACTGACTCAATCGAGAAAGGTCTTCCGACTCCAGTTGTTATCACTGTTTACAGTGACCGTTCTTTCACGTTCATCACTAAGACACCACCTGCAGCAGTTCTTCTGCTTAAAGCAGCTGGTCTTAAGTCTGGTTCTGGCCGTCCGAACACTGACAAAGTGGGTACTGTAACTGACGCTCAGATCCTAGAGATCGCTGAGACTAAAGCTGCAGACATGACTGGTGCTGACATTGAAGCTATGAAGCGTTCAATTGCTGGTACTGCTCGTTCAATGGGCCTAGTGGTAGAGGGTTAAGATAATGGCTAAACTGACTAAGCGTATGCGCGTTATCCGTGACAAAGTTGATTCTACTCGTGAGTACGATATCAATGAAGCTGTTGCTCTTCTAAAAGAACTAGCTACTGCTAAATTCGTAGAAAGTGTTGACGTTGCCGTTAACCTTGGTATCGATGCACGTAAATCAGACCAAAACGTTCGTGGTGCAACTGTACTACCTAACGGTACTGGTCGTGACATTCGTGTTGCTGTATTTACACAAGGCGCAAACGCTGAAGCTGCTAAAGAAGCTGGCGCTGAGCTTGTAGGTATGGAAGATCTAGCTGCTCTTGTTAAGAAAGGCGAAATGAACTTTGACGTAGTTATCGCATCTCCAGATGCAATGCGCGTTGTAGGTCAACTTGGTACCATTCTTGGTCCACGTGGTCTTATGCCAAACCCTAAAGTTGGTACTGTAACTCCTAACGTTGCTGAAGCAGTTAAAAATGCTAAAGCTGGTCAGGTTCGTTACCGTAACGACAAAAATGGTATCATTCACACTACTATCGGTAAGGTGAACTTTGATGCCGCTCAACTACAAGAGAACCTTGAGTCTCTTCTAGTTGCACTGAAGCGTGCTAAGCCGTCTTCAGCGAAAGGTACTTTCATTAAGAAAGTAAGCATCTCTACCACTATGGGTGCAGGTGTAGCGTTAGATCAGAACTCTCTGAAAGCTAACGTAGCGTAAACTAATTTGCAGAAGCGATAAGTTAGTGTATAATTTGTCGCTTCCGAATTCGTGGCTGAGGTTGATTGGTTTCAATTGACCTCCGTCAAAGACCGTAGGTGTTTTTCGGAACTTAATTTACCTACGTAGACGGTGCCAGAACATGATTGATGTAAGTCTTTTTTGGATCTGCGCCGTAAAACTCTCCTGTCAACCGGCAGTGAGTGGTGTAAATGCTGGGGTGACCCAGAAATTATCCAGGAGCAAATCCAATGGCATTAAATCTTCAAGACAAAAAAGCAATTGTTGCTGAAGTCAACGAAGCTGCCAATGGTGCCCTGTCTGCAGTTGTTGCTGACTCTCGCGGTGTTAGTGTGTGTGCAATGACAACTCTACGTAAACAAGCTCGTGAAGCTGGCGTTTACCTACGAGTTGTTCGTAACACATTAGCACGTCGTGCAGTTGAAGGTACTAACTTTGAATGTCTACAAGACGTTTTCGTTGGTCCTTCACTAATCGGCTTCTCTAATGAGCACCCAGGTGCTGCAGCGCGTCTTTTCAAAGACTTCGCTAAAGAGAATAAAAGCTTCGAGATCAAAGCTGCTGCATTCGAAGGCGCTATTGCCAACGCTGATGTACTAGCAACTCTACCAACTTACGACGAAGCTATCGCACGCCTAATGATGTGCATGAAAGAAGCGTCTGCTGGTAAACTTGTACGTACTATCGCGGCTGTACGTGATCAGAAAGAAGAAGCTGCTGCTTAATTGCCGCACTTTATCTGAACACTATTTAAACTTATTGTTGACTTTAAAAGAGAATTGTTATGTCTATCACTAACGAGCAAATCCTAGACGCAGTTGCAGAAATGTCTGTAATGCAAGTTGTTGAGCTTATCGAAGCTATGGAAGAGAAATTCGGTGTTTCTGCTGCTGCTGCAGTAGTTGCAGGCGGCGCAGCTGCAGAAGCAGCTGAAGAGCAAACTGAATTTGACGTAATCCTAACAGCTGCTGGCCCTAACAAAGTACAAGTTATCAAAGCTGTACGTGGCGCAACTGGTCTTGGTCTTAAAGAAGCTAAAGCTGTAGTTGACGGCGCACCTGCTGCTGTTAAAGAAGGCGTAGATAAAGCTGAAGCTGAAGCTCTTAAAGCTCAATTAGAAGAAGCTGGTGCTTCTGTTGAAGTTAAATAATAATTATTTGATTTCATAGCCATTTATGGCTATTGGCTGGTGGCAAAAATGCCACCGGCCTTTTTGCGCTATAAACCAGTGGTATTTTTACCTTGTTTTGTATCCACTGTATGCGTGAACAATATTCTAGTTTCATTGGAATATTCCTACTACAAAAAACAACGATTAGTCACTACCCCCGCATGTGATATGGGGTAGTTTGGATCACTTATCAGCGATCTGAGGAACCTATGGTTTACTCTTATACCGAGAAAAAGCGTATCCGTAAGGATTTTGGTAAGCGTCCACAAGTGTTGGATGCACCATACTTGCTATCGATCCAGCTTGATTCTTTCCAAAAATTTATCGAGCAGGATCCAGAAGGGCATTACGGTCTAGAAGCTGCCTTTCGCTCTGTTTTTCCAATCCAGAGCTATAATGGCAATTCCGAGCTGCAATACGTTAGCTATCGTCTCGGTGAGCCGGTCTTCGATGTCAAAGAATGTCAAATTCGTGGCGTAACTTATTCTGCTCCACTACGCGTGAAGCTACGTCTGGTCATGTATGACCGTGACGCGCCGGCTGGCACCGTAAAAGACATTAAAGAACAAGAAGTTTACATGGGCGAAATTCCGCTCATGACAGATAACGGTACATTCGTTATTAACGGTACCGAGAGGGTTATCGTATCTCAGCTGCACCGTAGTCCTGGTGTATTCTTTGACAGCGATAAGGGTAAAACCCACTCCTCAGGTAAAGTGTTATATAACGCTCGTGTTATTCCTTACCGTGGTTCATGGTTGGATTTCGAGTTCGATCCTAAGGATAATGTTTTCGTACGTATCGACCGTCGTCGTAAACTACCTGCGTCTATTATCCTTCGCGCACTTAACTACACAACTGAACAGATTCTTGACATGTTCTTCGATAAGATTAATTTCGAAGTTCGTGGTAAGTCTTTAGTTATGGAGTTGGTACCTGATCGTCTACGTGGTGAAACTGCAAGCTTTGATATCGAAGCAAACGGTACAGTTTACGTAGAGCAAGGTCGTCGTATCACTGCTCGTCATATTCGTCAATTGGCGAAAGATGGCATTGATAGTATCGAAGTACCTGTTGAATATATCGTTGGCAAAATTGCATCTCGTGATTACATCAACGAAGAAACTGGCGAACTGATTGTTACGGCTAACCAAGAATTAAGCTTGGAAGCACTAGCACTTCTATCTCAGGCTGGTCATAAATCTATTCAAGTTCTATTTACGAATGATTTAGATCATGGCCCGTACATGTCAGACACACTACGTGTGGATAACAGTACTGACCGCCTAAGTGCATTGGTAGAAATCTACCGTATGATGCGCCCTGGCGAGCCACCAACACGTGAAGCAGCTGATCAATTATTTGAAAGCTTGTTCTTCTCAGAAGATCGTTACGATCTTTCTGCTGTTGGTCGTATGAAGTTCAACAGTTCTCTTCTTCGTGAAGAAACAACTGGTCCTGGTATTCTGAGCAACAACGACATCATTGATGTGATGAAGAAGTTGATCGATATCCGTAACGGTAAAGGCGAGGTTGATGATATCGACCACCTTGGTAACCGTCGTATTCGCTCTGTGGGCGAAATGGCTGAAAACCAATTCCGTGTAGGTCTAGTTCGTGTTGAGCGTGCTGTTAAAGAGCGTCTAAGCTTAGGCGATCTTGATGCAATCATGCCTCAAGACCTGATTAATGCGAAGCCTATTTCTGCGGCAGTGAAAGAGTTCTTTGGCTCTTCTCAGTTGTCACAGTTTATGGACCAGAACAACCCGTTGTCAGAAGTTACTCACAAACGTCGTATCTCGGCGCTTGGTCCAGGTGGTCTGACTCGTGAACGTGCTGGTTTTGAGGTTCGAGACGTACACGCGACTCACTACGGTCGTCTATGTCCTATCGAAACTCCTGAAGGTCCAAACATCGGTCTAATCAACTCGCTATCTGTATTTGCGCGTTGTAACCCTTACGGTTTCTTGGAAACACCTTACCGTAAAGTTGTTGACGGAAAAGTTTCGGACGAAATCGAATACCTATCAGCAATTGAAGAAGGTCTATACGTTATTGCACAGGCAAACGCCGCGCTTAACGAAGATGGTTCTTTTGCTGACGAATTGATCACTGCGCGTCAGAAAGGCGATTCAGGTTTGCACCCACGCGACCATGTTCAATACATGGACGTTGCAACCAACCAGGTTGTATCTGTGGCGGCATCGCTAATCCCGTTCCTAGAACACGATGATGCTAACCGTGCCCTTATGGGTGCGAACATGCAACGTCAGGCAGTTCCTACTATTCGTGCTGATAAGCCGTTAGTTGGTACTGGTATTGAACGTCAAATCGGTGTTGATTCAGGTGTAACTGCTGTTGCTAAACGTGGCGGCCAAGTTCAGTCTGTAGATGCTTCTCGTATCGTTATCAAAGTTAACGAAGACGAGTTGATCCCTGGTGAAGCAGGTATCGATATCTACAACTTAACTAAGTACACCCGTTCTAACCAGAACACATGTATTAACCAGCGTCCAACCGTACTACCTGGCGAGCCAGTAGCACGTGGTGATGTACTTGCTGATGGTCCTTCAACAGACCTTGGTGAGCTAGCGCTTGGTCAAAACATGCGTATCGCATTCATGCCTTGGAACGGTTACAACTTCGAAGACTCCATCTTAGTTTCTGAGCGTGTAGTTCAGGAAGATCGTTTCACAACTATCCATATTCAAGAACTTTCTTGTGTGGCTCGTGATACGAAGTTGGGTTCTGAAGAAATCACTGCCGATATCCCGAACGTGGGTGAAGCAGCGCTTTCTAAGTTAGACGAATCAGGTATCGTTTACATCGGTGCGGAAGTGAAGGGTGGCGACATCCTTGTTGGTAAAGTGACACCTAAGGGTGAAACGCAACTGACTCCTGAAGAGAAGCTTCTACGAGCTATCTTTGGTGAAAAAGCTTCTGACGTTAAAGATTCATCTTTACGTGTTCCTGGTAGTGTTACTGGTACGATCATTGACGTACAAGTGTTCACTCGTGATGGCGTAGAGAAAGACAAGCGTGCTCTTGAAATTGAAGAGATGCAGCTGAAAGAAGCTAAGAAAGATATCACAGAAGAATTCCAGATCCTTGAGGGTGGTCTTCTTGCTCGTGTTCGTACGCTTCTATTATCTGCAGGTTACGGCGAAGAGAAAATCTCTTCAATGAACCGCGATACATTGTTCGCACAAACGCTTGACGATGAATCAGAACAAAACCTATTGGAACAGCTTGCAGAACAGTATGATGAACTGAAAGCTGAGTTCGATAAGAAGTTTGAAACTAAGCGTCGTAAAATCACTCAGGGTGATGACCTAGCGCCTGGCGTACTTAAGATTGTTAAAGTATACCTAGCTGTTCGTCGTCGTATCCAACCTGGTGATAAGATGGCAGGTCGTCACGGTAACAAGGGTGTAATCTCTAAGATTAACCCTGTTGAAGACATGCCATACGATGAAAAAGGTCAAACGGTTGATATCGTACTAAACCCATTGGGTGTACCGTCACGTATGAACATCGGTCAGATCCTTGAGACTCACTTAGGTCTTGCGGCGAAAGGTATCGGTGACAAACTTAACGATATGCTGAAAGAACAGCAGGAGTTACACAAGTTCCGTAACTTCCTACAACGTGTTTACAATCTAGGCGATACTCGCCAGAAGGTTGACATTGCTGAACTATCAGACGACGAAGTACGTACTCTTGTACAAAACCTTCGTAAAGGTCTACCTATTGCAACTCCTGTATTTGATGGCGCACCTGAATCATCAATTAAAGAATTGCTACAGTTAGGTGGTTTACCAACGTCTGGTCAGCTGAAGTTGTTTGATGGCCGTACTGGTGACCCGTTTGAGCGTCCTGTAACTGTTGGTTACATGTACATGCTTAAACTGAACCACTTGGTTGATGACAAGATGCACGCCCGTTCTACCGGTTCTTACAGTCTTGTTACTCAGCAGCCGCTGGGTGGTAAAGCTCAGTTCGGTGGTCAGCGTTTCGGTGAGATGGAAGTGTGGGCGCTTGAAGCATATGGCGCAGCATACACCCTTCAAGAAATGCTAACCGTTAAGTCAGATGACGTTAACGGCCGTACGAAGATGTATAAAAACATCGTTGACGGTGATCATCGTATGGAACCTGGTATGCCGGAATCATTCAACGTATTGTTGAAAGAAATCCGCTCGTTGGGTATCAACATCGAGCTGGAAGACGAGTAAGTTTTAGGTTAGTCACCTATACTTATTAGTTACTCCGGTATAAATATGAAGGCGCCAGTAGTCCTGGCGCCTTTATGGGTCAACTCCTCACAGGAGCCGAATGTGAAAGACTTACTTAAGTTTCTGAAAGCACAACATAAGACCGAAGAATTTGATGCTATCAAAATCGGTCTAGCTTCACCTGACATGATTCGTTCATGGTCTTTTGGTGAAGTTAAAAAGCCAGAAACAATCAACTATCGTACCTTCAAGCCTGAGCGTGACGGTCTTTTCTGTGCACGTATCTTTGGCCCAGTAAAAGACTACGAGTGTCTTTGTGGCAAGTACAAGCGCTTGAAGCACCGTGGTGTGATCTGTGAAAAATGTGGTGTTGAAGTTACTCAGACTAAGGTACGCCGTGAGCGTATGGGTCACATTGAGCTTGCTTCACCTGTTGCCCACATCTGGTTCTTAAAGTCACTACCATCTCGTATCGGTTTGTTAATGGACATGCCTCTACGTGATATCGAACGTGTACTTTACTTTGAATCATACGTTGTTATCGAACCTGGTATGACCAACCTTGAGCGTAGCCAGCTGCTTTCTGAAGAGCAGTACTTGGATGCACTTGAAGAGTGGGGCGACGAGTTCGACGCGAAGATGGGCGCAGAAGCGGTTAAAGCACTTTTAGGCAACATGGACCTAAATGCTGAAATCGAAAACATGCGTGAAGAGCTAGAAGAAACTAACTCTGAAACTAAGCGTAAAAAATTAACCAAGCGTCTTAAATTGGTTGAAGCATTCCTACAGTCTGGAAACAACCCTGAGTGGATGATCCTGTCTGTACTGCCAGTATTACCGCCGGATCTTCGTCCGTTGGTACCACTAGACGGCGGCCGTTTCGCGACTTCAGATCTTAACGATCTTTACCGTCGTGTAATTAACCGTAACAACCGTCTGAAGCGTCTACTTGACCTGGCTGCTCCTGATATCATCGTACGTAACGAAAAGCGTATGTTGCAGGAATCTGTTGATGCATTACTAGATAACGGTCGTCGTGGCCGCGCTATCACAGGCTCTAACAAGCGTCCTCTGAAATCTTTGGCTGATATGATCAAAGGTAAGCAGGGTCGTTTCCGTCAGAACTTGCTTGGTAAGCGTGTTGACTACTCTGGTCGTTCTGTTATCACCGTAGGTCCATACCTGCGTTTGCATCAGTGTGGTCTTCCTAAGAAGATGGCACTTGAGCTATTTAAGCCATTCATCTATGGCAAGCTAGAGACTCGTGGTCTTGCGACTACAATCAAAGCTGCTAAGAAGATGGTTGAGCGCGAAGAAGCGATTGTTTGGGATATCCTAGACGAAGTTATTCGTGAACACCCAGTAATGCTAAACCGTGCACCAACATTGCACCGTCTTGGTATTCAGGCGTTTGAACCAATCCTTATCGAAGGTAAAGCGATTCAGCTTCACCCACTAGTGTGTGCGGCATACAACGCCGACTTCGATGGTGACCAGATGGCGGTTCACTTGCCATTGACTCTAGAAGCGCAGCTAGAAGCTCGTGCTTTGATGATGTCTACTAACAACATCCTTTCACCTGCATCAGGTGATCCGATCATCGTACCTTCTCAGGACGTTGTATTGGGTCTTTACTACATGACGCGTGAGAAAATCAACGCGAAGGGTGAAGGCATGTACCTTGCTGGACCAGCGGAAGCTGAGAAAGCATACCTTACTAAAAACGCAGAGCTACATGCTCGCGTTAAAGTACGTATTACAGAATTTGTGAAAGACGAGCAGGGTAACTTTATTGAGAATACTCAATTAGTTGATACTACTGTTGGTCGCGCAATGCTATGGCCTATCGTTCCTAAAGGTCTGCCATTTAGCCTTGTAAACACTGAAGCACTTGGTAAGAAGCAAATTTCTAAACTTCTTAACACCTGTTACCGTAAGCTTGGTATGAAAGAGACTGTTGTCTTTGCTGACCAAATTATGTACACAGGTTTTGCTTACGCGGCACTTTCTGGTGTATCTGTTGGTATCGACGATATGGTTGTACCTGCGGCTAAGTACACTAAGATCGCTGAAGCTGAAGCAGAAGTTGCTGAAATTCAAGAACAGTTCCAGTCAGGTCTTGTGACTGCTGGTGAACGTTACAACAAAGTTATCGATATCTGGGCTACAGCTAACGAACAAGTTGCTAAAGCGATGATGGATAACCTGTCTTTTGAAACTGTTATTAACCGTGACGGCGTAGAAGAACAGCAAAAATCGTTCAACAGTGTATACATGATGGCCGATTCTGGTGCGCGTGGTTCTGCTGCACAGATTCGTCAGTTGGCGGGTATGCGTGGTCTGATGGCTAAGCCGGATGGCTCAATCATCGAAACGCCGATCACTGCGAACTTCCGTGAAGGTCTAAACGTACTCCAGTACTTTATTTCTACGCACGGTGCTCGTAAGGGTCTAGCGGATACGGCACTTAAGACAGCGAACTCCGGTTACCTAACGCGTCGTCTAGTAGACGTTGCGCAAGACGTAGTAATCACAGCAGATGACTGTGGTACTTACGCTGGTATCACCATGATGCCTCTAATCGAGGGTGGTGATGTTAAGGAACAACTAGGTGATCGTGTTCTAGGTCGTGTTGTTGCTGAAGACGTTCTACTTCCTGGTACAGAAGAAGTTCTAGCTCCTCGTAATACACTTCTTGATGAGAAGTGGTGTGAGATCCTAGAAGCTAACTCTGTTGACCAAGTTAAAGTACGTTCTGTAGTAACGTGTGAAAACGATTTCGGTTGTTGTAAGTTCTGTTACGGTCGTGACCTTGCTCGTGGTCACCTGATCAACTCAGGTGAAGCAGTAGGTGTTGTTGCAGCGCAGTCTATCGGTGAACCTGGTACACAGCTAACAATGCGTACGTTCCACATCGGTGGTGCGGCATCAGCAGCAGCAGCAGATAATAAGATCGTAGTGAAAACTACGGGTTCTATGAAGCTGCATAATGCGAAGTTCGTAACTAACAATGCTGGTAAGCTTGTAATTACTTCTCGTGCATCTGAGCTAAGTATCATTGATAAGCTTGGTCGTACGAAAGAAAACTACAAACTGTCTTACGGTACGTTGCTAACTAAAGGTGATGGCGCCGAGGTTGTTGCTGGTGAAACAGTAGCAAACTGGGAAGCACACACCATGCCAATCATCACTGAAGTGGCTGGTCGTATCCAGTTCGTTGATATGATTGATGGCGTAACAGTTTCTCGTCAAACAGATGATCTAACAGGTCTATCTTCAAGCGAAGTAACTGATCCAGCAGCACGCCCAGCAGCAGGTAAAGATATGCGTCCAGCTATCAAACTTGTTGATGCTGATGGTAACGATGTAATGATCCCTGGTACTGATATGCCAGCTCAATACTTCTTACCAGGTAAGGCGATTGTTCAGCTTGATGACGGCGCAATGGTTGGTATCGGTGATACATTATCTCGTATTCCACAGAAATCTAGTGGTAACCGAGATATCACGGGTGGTCTACCACGCGTAGCTGACTTGTTCGAAGCGCGTAAGCCTAAAGAACCAGCTATCTTGGCTGAAATTACTGGTGCAGTATCGTTCGGTAAAGAGACTAAAGGTAAGCGTCGTTTAATTATTACGCCAACTGATGGTCAGCCGTACGAAGAGATGATCCTGAAGCATCGCCAACTTAACGTTTTCGAAGGTGAAAAAGTTGAGAAGGGTGACGTAATCGCTGATGGTCCAGAAACTCCGCACGATATTCTACGTCTACGTGGTGTTCACGCAGTTGCAGAATATATCGTTAACGAAGTTCAGGAAGTTTACCGTCTACAAGGCGTTAAGATTAATGATAAGCACATTGAGACTATCATTCGTCAAATGCTACGTAAGGTAACTATCACTGTTAAGGGTGATTCAGATTTCCTAGAAGGCGAGCAAGTTGAATTCTCTCGCGTAACGATTGCTAACCGTCAGCTTGAAGCTGAAGGTAAGACACCAGTAAGTTTCTCACGTGACTTACTAGGTATCACTAAAGCATCGCTTGCGACTGAGTCATTCATCTCAGCAGCATCGTTCCAGGAAACAACTCGCGTACTAACAGAAGCAGCTGTTTCTGGTAAGCGTGATGAGCTACGTGGTCTGAAAGAAAACGTAATCGTGGGTCGTTTGATCCCAGCGGGTACAGGTTTCTCTTATCACCAACGTCGCCAGAATCAACGTAATGTTGAACTGGAGCCAGTAGCACCACAAGTTGATGCAGAGCAAGCCTCTCAAGACTTAGCGGCACTATTGAATGCAGGTCTTAACGACGAGAATTAATTCTTGGCGTGACTGATTCTAAAAGGCATCCTTCGGGGTGCCTTTTTTATTGGCTGTTATTTAGGTTGTGAGAGAAATAATCCTAAGGTGCGAGGTGCGAGGTGCGAGGTGCAAATAAATAAGTGGCAGTCACAAACTGCCACAATAATGCGTGAGTTGCGATTGCTCTGGGTGGTTATGCACCAGGAGGACAAGCAAGACTATCGCTGATTAATTCAATTAATTTATCTTCTAGTGCGAAGCGAGATTCCATTAGTTCGCCAATCTGTGATAAGTCATTATCAAGGGTATCTAATGGGTCATTATCATTGATAGCGCCGTAGCGATCATTGAAATTTAATAATGGTTCAGTGGTTAAGGTGATTTTTGCATAGAGTGCAGACATTTCTTCGGTTGGCGAAAAGCCTGTTTGATGCCAGCGTTCCATTACGTTATCGTAAATCTTGAAGTGGCCCGCTGAAATGTAATCGACGAGATCTTCACTAAACAAACATAGTTTGGACGCGGTAGGTAGATGACGATTATCATCATTGGGAGTGATACCGATTAGCTTACAGTAATCGATTAGCAGTTGTTGGCGCATCATTAGCCATTGATCAATAACATCGTTATGGCCGCCCCATTCTTTCTTAACTTGTTCAAATTTACTAAGCATGAGCACATCCTCATGATCTATCAGCATCTTAATTGGATGCTTGTGCGATCCGGCTCTTGATATAAGAGATATGGTTTCGGATAAATATTCCGTTTCAAGATTAGATTGCCAGTAAATTTACGCCGCTGCAAGGATGAAAGTAATAAAAATGTTAAAAAATGAGAATCAGGCTTATTGGTGTGTGATTAGGAATGACAAGTTATTGTTACAAAATGGGTGTTTGCCTTTATGTTCGAGTGAACAACTTATTTGTAGCACTATAACTAAACGAATTATTGGTTATTTTGGATCGTTACCTGTGTATTGGCTGGTTGAAGAAAGTGGCTTTGATGATACTAGTTTCTTTAGCTTAAGAGAGTTACTGGGCTGTGATCGTGCGTTATTTGCGTTAGCAGGCAGAGCAATTCAATTGAACTATATGCTCCAAAGCCAGCGTTTTTGTTGTCATTGCGGTCATCGAATGCAATTAGACACTAAGGTATTGGCTATGGCTTGTAATCATTGCGATAGTATTCATTATCCTCGCGTTTCACCGTGTGTCATTGTCGCGGTTCGTAAAGGTCAGCAATTATTATTGGCGCAGCATCCTCGGCATAAAACTGGAATGTATACCGTGATTGCAGGATTTATTGAACCCGGTGAAACTGCGGAACAATGTGTTGCTCGTGAGGTGCTAGAAGAAACCGGTATTACTGTTAAAAATATTCGTTATTTTGATAGTCAGCCGTGGGCATTTCCCTCTAATTTAATGCTTGGGTTTATTGCCGACTATGCGGGGGGTGAGATTAAACCTGACTACGAAGAATTGACTGATGCAATTTGGGCCACCGCAGAACAGTTACCTGAGGTTGCACCTGTGGGGACGATTGCTCGACGACTTATCGACACTGTTTTGAGATTGAATGCTGAAAATGTTCCTCATTAATCAAAGCCTGTCGAACAATTGCACTCGGTTGTTAAGATTAATGAGTGCTACAATATGACGCAGAATTAACCCGTGGAGTCTCAAATGAGCGAATTAAAAAATGACCGCTATCTACGTGCATTACTAAAGCAGCCCGTAGATTGCACACCTGTATGGATGATGCGTCAGGCTGGCCGTTACCTACCTGAGTATCGTGCGACACGTGGTGTTGCTGGTGACTTCATGTCGCTATGTAAAAATGCTGAACTAGCTAGTGAAGTAACGCTACAACCTTTAAAGCGTTTTCCATTAGATGCGGCAATTTTATTTTCTGATATTTTAACCATTCCTGATGCAATGGGATTAGGACTCTATTTTGAAGCCGGTGAAGGCCCTAAATTTAGTCATCCAATTACTTGTAAAGCTGATGTAGAACGCATTGGTATTCCTGATCCTGAAGGTGAGTTGCAGTATGTGATGAATGCGGTACGCCAAATTCGCCACGATCTTCAAGGTGAAGTGCCACTGATTGGCTTTTCTGGTAGTCCGTGGACATTAGCCACTTACATGGTTGAAGGTGGTAGTTCTAAGGCATTTACTAAAATCAAGAAGATGATGTATGCCGAGCCACAAACATTGCACTTATTGCTAGATAAACTAGCCGATAGTGTGATTGAGTATTTAAATGCTCAAATCAAAGCTGGTGCTCAAGCGGTGATGGTATTTGATACTTGGGGCGGTGTATTAACCCCACGTGATTACAATGAATTTTCACTGCGCTATATGCATAAAATTGTCGATGGCTTAATTCGTGAGAATGACGGTCGTCGAGTGCCTGTGACTCTATTTACTAAAAATGGTGGTATGTGGTTAGAGCAAATTGCAGCGACAGGTTGTGATGCGATTGGCTTAGATTGGACGATTGATATTAGCGATGCTAAACGTCGTGTTGGTGATAAAGTTGCCCTTCAAGGTAATATGGATCCATCAGTGCTTTATGCTCAGCCTGAACGTATTCGTCAAGAAGTCGCTACTATCCTTGAAGGTTTTGGTGATGGCGGTACTGGTCATGTATTCAACTTAGGTCATGGTATTCACCTTGATGTGCCGCCTGAAAACGCCGGTGTGTTTGTGGATGCGGTACATGAGCTTTCAAAGCCATACCATAAGTAATTATCACTTAGCAGTGAGTACTAAGGTACGAGTTGTTAGTTGGTATTGAAAAATAAAACCCAGACCTTTTCGGTGTGGGTTTTTTGTTATTGGAATAAAACCAGTGATGCTTTTTGATGAAGTATTTCTATTCTTCATTATCTGCTATTTCTTGGTTAGATGTTTTCCCTAGGTGCTGGTGGACATAGTGACGGATATACGGCACCACATCAGCTTCAAACCAAGGATTTTTTTTGAGCCAGATACTATTTCGTGGTGATGGATGAGGTAAGGGAATAAATCGTGGTGCCCATTGCTGCCAAGCCGCCACGGTTGCAGTTAATGTGGCTGGTTTATCTGCTAAATAAAAATTTTGGGCGTATTGGCCAATGAGTAAGGTCATTTCTATATTTGGTAACAGCGGTAACAGTTGTGGGTGCCAATGGGGAGCACAGACTTTGCGGGGTGGCAGATCACCTGATTTTCCTTTGCCAGGATAGCAGAGCCCCATCGGGATTATTGCAATTTGGCTTGGGTCATAAAATGTATCGCTATCGAGATCAAGCCAACGGCGTAAACGCTCACCACTGGCATCATTCCAAGGAATACCACTTTGATGGACTTTTATTCCAGGGGCTTGGCCGATGATAAGTAATTTCGCTTGTTGATGCGCTTGAATAATAGGTCTTGGCCCCAATGGAAGATCTTGGCAGATCTTACATTGGTGAACTTGATCTAGAATGTTGCTTAAATGTAGTATTGTCATATTAATAATACTTAGTAGTCTAACTGTTTAATATTCACGTTTAAAATCAATAGAGTAGGTGAGTTTTTGTTGTTGTATGAAGCGTAAATAGTTGTCTTTAAAGATAGTAAAAACCTGTTCAGGAAAGCTTTCTGCAGCAATGTGAGGGGTAATAGTGATCTGGGGGTGATGCCAAAATAGATGATCTGCTGGTAATGGCTCGTGTTTGAAGACATCTAAAAACGCATGCTGTAGATAATGTTGTTCAAGCGCATCCAATAAACCGTTTTCATTGACACTATTACCGCGGCCAACGTTGAAAAAGAGCGCATTTTTACAGTGTTTCAGATGTTGTTGATCAAAAAGATCATTGGTTTGTGATGTCGCAGGTAAGATAGAAACCACATAGTCGGCTTGAGCCAGAGCGGTATCAATAGCCGTGATTGCATAGGTATGATTAAAATCAGCACTGGCAGCGATACCACTACGGTTAATACCAATGATATGGCAGCCAAATACAGCTGCAACCTTAGCGAGGTGCTGACCAATGGTACCCGTACCAATAATTACCATGGTTTTTCCAGCAATAGATTGATAAGGGATCGGTTGCCATTGCTGCTGCTGTTGTTGTAAAGCATAGCGAAAAAAATGGCGCTGGTGGTTGAGGATTTGACCCATAATATATTCAGCGATCAATGGACCAAAGATCCCCCGAATATTGGTTAGTTGATAATCTTGTCTTAAATTGGGCTGAATTAACGCATCAATACCAGCATAAGTGGATTGTAACCATTGTAAATGCGGGTAATTATTCAAGCTGGTAGCGATCAAAGGTGGATCAGCAATAAGCACTGTTGCTTGGTGTGGATCTTCGGTGATTTCCAGTTGTGGTAGCTTGGCGTTAGTGAGTAATTCTACATAACGTCGCTGTTGGCGAGATACGATCTTAACTTTGATCATGCTTTTCCTTTTGTAGCATTCGTTTATCAAGTAAACTTCCACCTAAATCACTACTGTAGATTATCCCATGCTAAAGAATCCAGTCCAGTTACGTTTAGAAAAATTAGAACCTTGGCAGCACCTTACATTTATGGTGTCGTTATGTGAGCGCATGTATCCAAACTACGCCTTTTTCTGTGCAGAAACACAGTTTACAGACGGTCAACGTTACCGAGTGATCTTAGACAGTATTTGGGAGATCCTCACGGTTAAAAGTGCCAAAATCAACTTTGAAAGTCAGCTTGAAAAGTTAGAAGACATGGTACCGAGTGAAAATGACTACGATCTGTATGCGGTACGTCCTGCGATTGATGCTTGTGTTGCTCTAGCTGATCTTCTACACGCGATGTTGGATCGTGATTTAATGTTAGAAACAGTAATAAAGCTAAGTGCTTTATCTGCTGAAACCGTTGCTGATTTAGAGTCGGCGCAAACAGGTATTGAAATTACTAACGATAATCAAAAACAAAATGAAGCAGTATGTGCTGAGTGGGATACTCAGTGGGAAATTTTCCGTGCTCTAAAAGAAGCAGAGCGCCGTGATATTGATTTGATCAAAGATCTACGTGCTGAATTGCGTGATGAGCCAGTGAGTAATATTGGTATTGCATTGTAATTATCCGTTAATGATTAAATAAAAAAAGAAGCCAATTGGCTTCTTTTTTTATATCTGTTGTTATTTTTATAGCAAAATATTGCCAAATTACGCTTTGAACTGTAACGAATAAATGACATTAATGATGTAATAATTAGGCGTTAGGTGTTTTTTGTTAACAGTTTGTTTAATTCGTTATGGTCGTTTATTCTGATTTTAAACTTGAAAAGCAGTGTATATGACTGGTTGGTGAGTTAACTTTACGCCATTCCACTTATTTTATTTTGGCTCTTGTAATTACATCCCCGCAGCGTTTATAACATAACCACTGCGTAGCTGGTTTGCTACGACATTCGTGGTCTGTTGGTTTGAAGGAGGCAAATATGAAATATTCTATCGTAAACACTATTGTATCTTGCTTCATTCCACCAATGGTTGCTGATAGCACAGCATCGATTGCTACTTCACAGCTCTTGCTCTCTCTGAATCTTATTCAGGGCTGACAGGCCATACCATTTTTCTGTCAGCTTGTGAGCAAGCCGGCAGGATAGACTTCACCACTTCCCGTCTCGCTTTCTCCAAGCTAAAAAGTAATTACCAAGGAATACTATGTTAAGTGCACGCAATATCGCCGCCTTAGGCTTCATGACATTCGCTATGTACTTAGGTGCTGGCAATTTAATCTTCCCTCCCTATCTAGGTTACCAAGCTGGAGATAATTTCCTCAGTGGTATGGCGGGTTTTTTATTAACTGGCGTCGGTTTACCTGCAATAGCATTAGTGATTGTGGCTTGGGTACGTGGCTCTGATAATTTAACTGCAGCGTTACCAAAACCGTTAGCGACCGGGTTCTGGGTGATGTTGTTTATTGTGATTGGCCCAGCATTTATTATTCCACGTACCATCACCGTTGCTTATCAATTTAGTTTGGCACCGTTTATCGGTGATAGTGGTTTAATCCCTTTTTCTGCAGTGTTCTGCTTAGCGGCGATTTTATTTTCTTTATACCCAGGTAAGTTAGTTGATACTTTAGGTAAATGGTTGACGCCGGTGTTATTAACGATTTTAACCATTATGGCCGTAGTTGCGGTGCTATATCCGTCAGGTCAGGTTGAAGTGGCCTCTGGTCCCTATGCGACAGGTGCAATGGCAGAAGGTATGACTCAGGGTTACATGACCATGGATGCGTTAGGCTCGATTGGTTTTGGCTGGGTGATTTTCAGAGCGATTGAAGGCATGGGGGTTAAGTGCCCGAAAGCGATTGCGAAATATACATTTATTGCGGCTCTAATGTATGCCACCGCGATGGCGCTAGTGTATTTATCATTGGCGTACATTGGAGTTACCAGCGCGAATTTAGGGACTAACTTCGCCAATGGTGGTGAAATTCTGACTGCTTTCACTAACGCGCATTTTGGTGCTTTTGGTATTATTATTTTGGGTTCAGTGTTGGTCTTGGCATGTTTGACAACGGCGATTGGCGTAACAACCGCTGGCAGTGAGTTTTATAGCCGTAGTTTCAGTAAAGTCACTTACCGTAAAAGTGTGTGGGTGATTATGGTGCTATCAGGCTTGGTTGCCAATGTCGGTTTAGCACAATTATTAGCAGTAACGTTACCCGTTGTGGTCGCATTACATCCGATTGCGATTGCGTTGTTACTGATTGCACCATTGCGTCATCAATTATCCCAAGTTGCAGTCTTAGCTGTCGTCGCAACCGCAACGGCCTTTGGTTGTATTGATGCAGTGCATATTTTGGGGGCGATGCCAGCGTCAATCGATAATGCTTTAACGGCACATTTACCGCTATATCATTATTACGCAGGCTGGATTTTACCAACAGTGGTGGTATTGATTATTGGTTGGGTTGTGAGCCGTATGACGGGTGAGCGTTATTGTGTCGATAACTGTTAGCAGCTAAATTGCGGTTAGGGCTAATGATGCTAATAAAAAAGGGACCTTAAGGTCCCTTTTTAGTTTCTAGCAATAATAATGACGTTGGTTAAATATCATCATCATTATTTTCAATCATCTTATGTTTTTTCTTCCACTTATCCCAACGTTGATAAGCTAATTGCTGCATGTCGGTATTCTTATCTGCTTCATCAACAATTTCTTCGCCAACCAAACTTTCAAAAATATCTTCCAGGGTGACGAGGCCTTGTACTGTACCGTATTCATCAACAATTAGAATTAACTGAGAACGCTCTTGCATTAAACGCTCAAACGCTTTTGGTACGCTAACATTGCTCATAATCACGGGTAGTGGACGTATTAGCGTGCCGAGCTCTTGGCCACCTTTGCCTGCTTGGCTTTCTGCAAATAGCTCTAATCGGTGTACGAAGCCGATAATATTATCGCTGTGCTCACTGAATACTAATGGGCGTGAGAATGGACTATTTTTATGTTTTGCTAAAAATTCGTTGATGGTTTGTTCTGCATTAACACGGAATAATACCGGACGTGGGGTCATGATCTTAGTCACGCTCACATCTTTAAATTGCAGTAGGTTTGTGAGAATTTTAGACTCTCCAGCACCAAGCTCACCTGATTCATGCGCTAACATTGCCATGGCTGATAATTCATCACGTAGTTTCGGTTGGACGTGACCATGAGCCAGACGACGAGTAATTTGCTCAGAGATCCATACTAACGGCATTAATAAGATCACCATCCAACGTAATAATATTGCGCTGGTTGGGGCTAATTGGCGCCAGTAAGTTGCTCCAATTGTTTTTGGAATAATTTCTGATAATAATAAAATACCGATGGTTAATGCACCTGAGAATACACCTAACCACTCACTACCAAAGACCACTGTTGCTTGTGCGCCTGCTGTTGCTGCACCTACCGTATGCGCGACGGTGTTTAGGGTTAGGATTGAGGCTAAGGGTCGGTCTATATTATTTTTGAGCGCGGCAAGTTTAGCTGCTGCGGGGTGGTTTTGTTGACGTAAAGTGCCGATATATCCCGGCGAAATACTCAATAAAACCGCTTCTAAAACGGAACAAATAAACGACACCCCTATAGCTACAGAGATGTAAATCGTAAGCAGTACCATATCAACCTGTCAATTAATCAGCGAATTTCGGCTATATTAATCGGGGCGGGTGGAAATAAAAACAACTCTTTTTTGAATGTTATTAGTAACATTTTGTGAACTTTAGCTCAGTTTATGGTTAAAGAGTCTGCATTTAGATAGATAAAAGCCGACAAACCTTTGCCACACAGGCTTCTTTTGAATTAGAGTTGGGCGGTATTAAGCCCAAAACCTTAGAAGGGAAACCTAATGAACAAGACCCAACTGATTGACCTGATCGCAGAAAAAGCAGATTTGTCTAAAGCACAAGCAAAATTAGCATTGGAAGCTACTCTTGAAGGCGTTACTGATGCGCTTAAAGATGGTGACCAGGTTCAACTAATTGGCTTTGGTACATTTAAAGTGAATCATCGTGCTGCACGCACTGGCCGTAACCCACAAACGGGTGCGGAAATTCAAATTGCTGCTGCTAACGTTCCTGCGTTCGTAGCTGGCAAAGCACTTAAAGACGCATTGAAGTAATTAAAAATAGCGCCAGCTCGCATTAGCTTCTGGCGTTTTTTTATGACACGTATAACGCTTTCTCTGGTGGTTGCATTTTTACTCACAGGCTGTGCGGCAAGCGACATGGCTGAAAATGCAGTAATAGCGCCTAAAACTGTCACTGTTGCTCAAGCAGCAACTGATGGTCCTCATTTTTATTGGTATACCTTCCGTTCTAATCAGCCTATAACGCTCAGTGAGCGTGTGTTTACCCCTAATCAAGGGCAATATCAGGCTAACTACCGTTGGCGCTCAGGAAAGCTGTTTGAGCTCTATCAACAAGGACAGCAGCGTATCGATGGTTCTCTTATTCCATTTCAATTGCAATTACGGTTTGATAGCGATGGTTTAGCGGTATTTCAACGTTATCAACAAGGGCAAACTATTTTGCCATTAACGGATGCTGAAATTACTAAGTTACGTCGGCAGGCGGTTGGATTAGCGACGAGAGTTGAACAACTTAGTCATCGCCAGCAAACTTGGGTGCAGGGACATTGGCAACAACAGCAGTTTATTCCCTGTCAGCAGCATCAAGCGGTTGAAGTGGTGGCTCAAGCGACAGCAGAAAAATTATCAGGCCAAGGCTATATGGCGGTAAGTGGTCAGTTGCAAGGACAACAATTAAACGTTGATAATATTTTATTGCAACGTAAGCAACAACAGTGTTTGGTTGCACCGAATTTATTGGGAAATTAATTTATTCGATGATTTATAAACAAAAAACGCGCCATGTGAGCGCGTTTTTTAGTTATGGATTGTTGCTTTATTGTTCGCGAGCAATAGCACGGTAGCCAATGTCATCGCGGTGGAACATTCCATCCCATGATATTTGTTTTGCTAACGCATAAGCACGCTGTTGAGCCGCTAATACGGTATCACCCATTGCCGTGGCACATAATACGCGACCACCATTTGTCACCACATCAGCGTTAAGATTATTAGTTGTACCTGCATGGAAGATTTTTTCTCCTGCTAGCTCTTGCTGAGGTAAGCCGCTAATAATATCGCCTTTGTGGTAATCGGCAGGATAGCCGCCAGCAGCAAGTACTACTCCGATAGCTGCACGTGGATCCCATTTTGATTCAACGGTATCAAGTTTGCCGTCAATGGCTGCTAAGCAAAGTTCAACTAAATCTGATTGCATGCGCAGCATAATAGGCTGAGTTTCTGGATCACCAAAACGACAGTTATATTCGATCACTTTTGGAGTGCCGTCAGCCATTATCATTAAGCCTGCATAGAGGAAACCAGTATAGGGTGCCCCCTCTGCTGCCATGCCTTCAACGGTTGGATAGATAACTTCTTGCATCACACGATCGTGAATTTGTTGAGTGACGACTGGCGCTGGCGAGTATGCGCCCATGCCGCCAGTGTTAGGACCGCTATCACCATTGCCGACACGTTTATGATCTTGGCTGGTGGCCATTGGTAGTACATTCTTACCATCAACCATGACGATAAAGCTCGCTTCTTCACCATCAAGAAATTCTTCAATCACCACACGGTGACCAGCTTCACCAAAGGCATTACCTGCGAGCATATCGCGTACTGCAGCTTCAGCTTCTTGTTCCGTCATGGCGACAATCACGCCTTTACCAGCCGCTAAACCATCTGCTTTAACCACAATTGGCGCGCCTTTTTGCTTAAGATAAGCCAGTGCTGGTTCGATTTCAGTAAAGTTTTGGTAATCAGCGGTAGGGATCTGATGACGGGCTAAAAAATCTTTGGTGAAGGCTTTAGAACCTTCAAGTTGTGCTGCGGCTTGGGTTGGGCCAAAAATAGCTAATCCTACGGCACGAAACGCATCAACCACACCAATTACCAATGGCGCTTCAGGGCCGACAATGGTTAGTTCAATGTGATTACGTTGGGCAAATTCAACTAAAGCATTAATGTCTTCAACGCCGATGTCGACATTCTCTAATTTTGGTTCAAGTGCAGTGCCAGCATTACCTGGAGCGATAAAGATTTTTTCCACATTTGGATTTTGTGCCACTTTCCAACCCAATGCATGTTCACGGCCGCCATTACCAATAATTAGTACTTTCATCATTTTCCCTTTGAGCGCTGCGCTAAAATTAATATTTTAAAACCGTCGTAACAGTGAACTGCTACGGTATTTCACTACTGTAAATCAATTCAGGCTCGATGAAGAGCCTGAATCTATTCTATCCGTTATTAGAGGTATTAATGACGGAAGTGACGCATACCAGTAAAGACCATTGCCATGCCGTGTTCATCAGCGGCTGCAATGACTTCATCATCGCGCATAGAGCCGCCAGGTTGAATAACACAAGTAATGCCGGCTTCTGCTGCGGCATCAATACCATCACGGAATGGGAAGAATGCATCAGAGGCCATTACACTTCCTGCGACTTCTAGATTTTCGTCAGCGGCTTTGATACCCGCAATTTTAGCTGAATAGACTCGGCTCATTTGACCAGCACCGACACCGATAGTCATATTACCTTTGGCATACACAATCGCGTTTGATTTAACGTATTTCGCCACTTTCCAACAAAATAACGCATCACGTAATTCGTCAGCTGTTGGTTGACGTTGTGAGACGACGGTTAGATCATCAAGCGATACCATGCCTTGGTCACGATCTTGAACTAGCAAGCCACCATTGACGCGTTTAACATCAAAAGCTGTGGTTGTGGTTGACCATTCGCCACACTCAAGTAAACGCAGGTTTTTCTTGGCAGCGATAATTGCTGTTGCTTGCGGTGAGACTTTAGGGGCAATAATCACTTCAACAAATTGACGATCAACGATAGTTTGCGCGGTTGCAGCATCAAGTTCACGGTTGAAAGCAATAATGCCGCCAAAGGCTGAGGTTGGATCAGTTTTATAAGCACGATCGTAAGCTTCAAGGAGGTTGTCACCTAGCGCGACGCCACATGGGTTAGCGTGCTTTACAATCACACAAGCAGGAAGGTCGAACTCTTTGACACACTCAAGTGCCGCGTCAGTATCAGCAATGTTATTGTAAGATAACGCTTTACCTTGCAGCTGAGTCGCGGTTGCCACAGAGGCTTCTTGTGGATTCGCTTCAACATAGAATGCGGCTGCTTGGTGGCTGTTTTCACCGTAGCGCATGTCTTGTTTTTTCTCGAATTGCTGATTGAAAGTGCGTGGGAATTTCGATGCTTGGTCACCTTCTTTGTTGTCGCCATACGAAGGCACCATGGTACCGAAGTAATTAGCAATCATACCGTCGTAAGCGGCAGTATGTTCAAAAGCTGAGATAGCAAGATCAAAACGCGTAGCATGGGTTAATGAGCCGTCATTGGTACTCATTTCAGTAAGGACGCGATCATAATCATGGGCATTGACCACAATCGTCACATCTTTATGGTTTTTAGCGGCTGAACGCACCATAGTTGGTCCGCCGATATCAATATTTTCTATTGCGTCTTCTAAACTACAATTTGGGTTAGCAACGGTTTCAGCAAACGGATATAGGTTAACTACCACCATATCAATTGGATTAATGCCGTGTTGTGCCATGATGGCATCATCAATACCGCGACGGCCTAAAACGCCACCGTGTACTTTAGGGTGAAGGGTTTTTACACGGCCGTCCATCATTTCAGGAAAACCCGTGTAGTCAGAAACTTCAGTGACTTGAATGTTCTGTTCTGCAAGTAAACGCGCGGTACCACCCGTAGATAAAATCTCTACGCCGCGGTTGGCGAGGGCGTGAGCGAATTCAACAATACCAGTTTTGTCTGATACGCTGAGCAGCGCACGGCGAATAGGACGAACGTTTTCCATTGCTACCATCTCTCTAATACACAGTGAATAGGATATTTTCCAACGCCAATCTCAGTTGGATTAGATTGGCGTTGGGAAATATCCTCGGCTAAAATCGAGCAAAGCCAAGAATTAGTGAACGATATGTATCAATCAGGTACCTATTCTACATGAATATTGGCATTGCGCAAACGTTTGCTATTTGAGGGTGGTCACTGAAATATAGCGCTAGGCTAAAGGGTGTTTGAATGTATTTAATTGGGCAACTAGCAAAATTATGTAATGTCAGTAGTGATACATTACGTTTTTATGAGAAAAATGGTTTGATAGAACCTGCGGGTCGCAGTGATAGTGGTTATCGCTTATACAGTGAAGGTAATTTATCTCGCGTTAAATTTATTTTACGCGCTAAAGCGATTGGGTTAAGCCTTGGTGAGATTTGTGAGTTACTTGATATTCGACTTGAAGCAAGTCAGCACAGTTGCGCTGAAGTAAAAGCGATAACGCAAGCTAAATTGGATGAAGTTGATAGTAAAATCGCTGAACTACAACGGATTCGAGGTGCATTAAAAAAGATCAATGATGCTTGCTGTGGTCACCGTAATGATGATGCCAGCCATTGCTCTATTCTTGGTGCGTTGAATGACAGCGACGATATGGCTAACCCAGAAGTAAAGCCAGAGCCTTGTAGTTCAGGACAATGTCATTGTGATGATTAATCACTAGTCGCTTGTTTGACATTTTCAATCACATCTTTGGTGGTATCACGAAAGAAATGACCGGTGGCTTTGGTTGCGTCACGAGTCGCATGACCGACTTCGGTTAAACCTTGTTTCATGTCTTGTTTGTTTTGGCTTGAGCAACCTGCAACAGCGAAGATACTTAAAATGATGGCTGCGATAGTTATCTTTTTCAATGTTAATGACTCCAACAAATAACAATTGGGTCTAGTGTAGCTTTTTTTAGTCGTGATCCAAGTCAAAATCTGGTTAGTTTGTCATATTTTTGACGAGTATTTTTCGTTAGTGGTTCATTTAAAATTGTGATAGTTTCAGGTCTTCGAAAATTTGCTTTACCCGTTTAGCAATAAGGAAATTCAATGTTAAAAGTGAATGAATATTTTGATGGCCAAGTAAAATCTGTTGGCTTTGAATCTGCAGGCGATCATGCAAGTGTTGGTGTGATGGTTGCGGGTGAATACACCTTTTCGACAGCTGCCCCTGAGCGTATGACGGTAGTGAAAGGCGAACTTACCGTGAAATTACCGGGCCATGTTGATTGGGAAACCTATGGTGCAGGTGATGATTTTGAAGTCCCTGGTGATAGTGCATTCCACGTTAAAGTAACTAAAACTACTGCCTATTTATGTGATTACTTATAAATTACATAAGTACTGAGCTGTCATTAAAAAAGCTTCGTTACGACGAAGCTTTTTTATTGGCTGTTATTTAAGCGGAATCACGACAGATAAGTTGTGGTGCAAGTATTAAACGTTGAATCATACCATCGTCGCTTTTCATGCGAGCAAGTAAACGTCGGCCAGCGTGTTGGCCTATTTCTCTTATCGGTGAACTCACGACAGTCAGCGACGGTTGGCTTAATGTGGCTTCAGCCATATCATCAAAGCTAATGATGGCCACTTGTTGATCAATATAATTATCTTTACCAACACTTTTACCACTGCGCTTAACACCATATAGTGCCCCTAATGCAATTGTGGGGCTATGACACAAGATTGCGGTTATTTTAGGATGCTGGGTTAATAACTGCTGCACTGTCGTTGCGGCATGTTGTTGTTGATTATCAGCTTCAAGGATCCATTCATTTTTAAACGGTAATCCGTATTGAATCAGGGTGCTACCAAAGCCCCCTAGCCGTTCTGCTCGAGTTAAAGACTCACCAGAGCCACCGACATAGGCAATATGACGATGGCCTTGTTCAATAAGATATCGACTAGCAATTACCGCTGCCTGGTGGTTATCTGGGCCAATATAATCAACCTCATTATTAACCGTTGCTCGTGCTAAACAAACCGCAGGGATCCCCGCTTGCTGCGCCATTGTAATCACGGTGGCTGTGGCTTCTCTTACTGGGCTAAAAGCAATGCCAGCGACACCTTGTTGAATCATTGATTGCACACATTGGATTAATTTTTGGGGACAGCGATTAGATTGTGCCAAAAATAACAAATAGCCTTGTTGTTCTAATTCATCACTGATACCGGCAGTAATTTCAGTATAAAAAGGATCGGTAATATCCGTTAAGACCAAGCCAATTAAATTGGAGTGAGAGGTGCGTAAATTCGCCGCCGCGGTATTACGAACATAACCTAATGCGGTAACGGCTTGGTTTACTTTATCAATGGTTGCAGGGGAGATTCGCCCTTTGTTACTGAGCACTAATGAGACGGTAGAGACAGATACATCAGCATAGGCCGCGACATCAGTAATTTTGATTTTGGGTGTCTTACTCGCCATAAGTGAATGGATCCTATTCATAATGTTACATTTAAACGTTATATCGATAGCGATTATTCTAACAGCATCACAAATTTGGAAATGGGTGTTAACTCGCTATATTTCCGTGATCTTGCTAGCGATAAAAGTTGATAAAACGTTTTATCATCTGTTGCGTAATTTATCAAAAGCGTTGGCAGAAGTCTTGAGCTCATCTTTGTCGACGTTTTTTTTCAATAAAGAGCTAAAACGATTTACCTCTTTATTATCGACATTGAATGTCTCGTTAGTGAGTGACTCATTATGGATAAATCTGTACCTAAATCTGCACCTAAAACGACCCTATGGGAATTTTTTCAAAGCTTAGGCAAAACCTTCATGCTACCGGTCGCATTATTGGCGTTCTCGGGGATTTTATTGGGGATCGGTAGCTCATTATCGAGCGTTGCAGTAAAAGAAAGCATGCCCTTTTTAGATAACACCATTTTGCAATTGTTGTTTATGTGGATGACAAAAATTGGTCTAGTGGCCTTTATTTATCTACCTATTATGTTTGCTGTTGCGATTCCATTGGGGTTGGCGCGTGAAGAAAAAGGGGTTGCTGCTTTTGCTGGTTTTGTCGGTTACTCGGCCTTAAACCTGTCAATTAATTTCTATTTAACTGTTGCGGGTGTTATTGGTAATCCAACGGAAGAAAAAGCCTATGGAGTTAAGTCAATCCTTGGGGTTGAATCAATCGATACGGGTATTTTAGGGGCCGTAATTGTCGGTATTATTGTTGCAAAACTGCATGCACGTTTTTATACCTATAAAATGCCCGATGCGTTAGCTTTCTTTGGTGGGGCTCGCTTTGTACCGATTATTTCAACCTTAGTCTTAGGTGTGGTGGGTCTAGTTGTACCTGTGGTATGGCCATATTTTGCGATGGGGATCGCTGGGATTGGTAACTTGATCTCTCATGCAGGTCCGTTTGGTCCATTCTTATTTGGTACTGGTGAGCGTTTATTATTACCGTTTGGTTTACACCATGTTTTAGTTGCATTGGTACGTTTTACTGAGGCTGGTGGCTCTTTAGAAGTGTGTGGAAAAACCGTCAGTGGCGCACTTAATATTTTCTACTCAGAGTTAGCTTGTCCAACATCTCAAGGGTTCTCTGGCTCTGCAACAGCCTTTTTATCACAAGGTAAAATGCCAGTGTTCTTAGGTGGCTTACCTGGTGCTGCTTTAGCTATGTATCATTGCGCCCGTCTTGAAAATCGCAGTAAGGTAAAAGCGTTATTATTATCTGGTGTTATCGCTTGTATTATCGGTGGTATCACTGAGCCGCTAGAGTTCTTGTTCCTCTTTGTTGCGCCAGCGCTCTATGTTGTGCATGCAATTTTAACCGGCGTTGGCTTTATGGTTATGGGCTTACTCGGGGTAACAATTGGTAATACTGATGGCAATATCATCGATTTCTTAATCTTTGGGGTATTACAAGGCACCGCAACTAAGTGGTACCTAGTGCCATTAGTCGCTGCAGTTTGGTTTGTGGTTTATTATAGTGTGTTTCGATTTGCGATCACTCGCTTTAATCTTAAAACGCCAGGTCGTGAAGTTGAAACTAAAGAAGCGTTAGCATTTGCAGTAACTGGTGAGAAAACCACGGGTTATAAAGGCGATATTATTTTAGCTGCATTAGGTGGCGCGAATAATTTAGTGTCACTTGATAATTGCATTACTCGTTTACGTCTGTCAGTGAATGACATGAGTTTAGTTAATGATGCAGTGTTAAAAGCTAATGGTGCACTTGGGGTGGTGAAGCTCGATGCTCACAATTTGCAAGTGGTGATTGGGCCTCAAGTTCATATGGTGAAAAACGAAATTCAAGGGCTGTTACCCGCTAGCGCATAACTTACCAGCGGAGCTTAAGGCTCCGCTTTTTTGTAATATTTTTATTGTTTCAGCTCCATTGTTGGTGAGGTTGTTATGTTTGATTTTTCTATTCCTGTTAATCGTTATGGTACCTATTGCACCCAATGGGATTATGTTGCTGATCGTTTTGGCAGTGATGATTTATTACCGTTTACGATTTCAGACATGGATTTTGCCGTAGCTCCGTGTATTCAACAGGCATTAGCAACACGATTAGATCATGCGGTGTTTGGCTATAGCCGTTGGAATCATGCTGATTTTAAAGAGGCGATTAGTGGCTGGTTTCAGCGTCGTTATCACAGTGATATCGATAGCAATAGTATTGTCTACGGGCCGTCAGTGATTTATATCATTTCGCAATTGGTGCAGTTATGGACTGACGTTGGAGATGGCGTATTAGTACACACTCCCGCTTATGATGCTTTTGCGAATATGCTCAATGCTAATCAACGTCAGTTGTTAACCAGTCCGTTATTGAAAACCGAAGCTGGTAGTTATGAGATTGACTGGCCACAGTTTGAAGCTCAAGCAGCGCGTGCTGAATGTAAGGTATTGCTATTGTGTAGCCCTCAAAATCCAACTGGACGGGTATGGACGCGGGATGAATTGGTGCGTATGGCTAAGATTTGCCAGCAGCATAGCGTTAAAGTCATTTCAGATGATATTCATATGGATATTGCTTTTAGTGATTATATTCCATGGTCACAAGTGGCATGTGATCAGCAGTGGGCATTAGTTTCTTCTGCTTCTAAATCTTTTAATATTCCAGCGCTGACAGGCGCGTATGCTGTGATTGCTGATACAAGTACGCGGCAAGGGTATTTAACTCAGCTCAAAGCCGCTCATGGGCTGTCATCACCCTCTATCCTAGGCGTTATAGGTCATATTGCTGCTTATAATGATGGTGAAGCGTGGCTGATGAGTCTGAAAGATTATCTGCATGCTAATTTGGAATATGTTGCAGATACATTAAATCAGGCTTTTCCGATACTCAATTATCAAGTGCCGCAAGGAACCTATTTAGCCTGGATTGATTTAAACCCACTTAAGATTGATATGGATGCATTGCAGCAATTATTGATTAATAACTATCAAGTCGCGATCATGCGTGGTGATACGTATGGGATCGAAGGTAGTGGTTATGTGCGTCTAAATGTTGGTTGTCCACGTAGCAAGGTCGAGGTTGGAGTCGCGGCTTTAATCGCAGCATTGCAAGAACTTAGAGTCGATAATCTTTAACTAAGCGGTACGGTGATTAACGCTATCTAGAGATGGCGTTATATTGATGAGCTGTAATTAGGATGGGTTTTAAATCGTAAATCAGCTCGTAAAGTGATTAACATCAATTAGTATTATCTTCTTTGTGCAACTTGTTTTATTTGACTCTGGTTTCATATATGCTCTCTATTGCTTATATGTGTTTCAAAGGAGTTAGACATGGACCAGTGCAGTAATTGCCAGTCATATGATATGGAACGAGTACACCGTAAATTTTATCAACGATTATGGGTACGACGTATTAGCGTATGCCGTCAATGTGGAAATATTCAAAAAACATTTAAATATGCTTTCTTAGGTAAGACCAATTCTACTGAAAATCTATAGTGGTAGGTTGCGATGTGTTTATCGTCGCCCAGTGAAATTTGTTTACCTAATCATGATGTGTTTAAAACGAAAAAGCCCATTTCATCGTGATGATGAAATGGGCTTTTTTGCAATAATTAAACCAGAATGGTTTAGTTCATGCCGTATGAATTAATTTAGTGTTTTTGTTTGTATTGGGTTGTATTTGCTTGTGGTTATAAGTGTTTGTTTGTAATTGGTTTTTTGTTGATTTTTGTCTATATTGGTATTGGCAGGTTTTGATTTTTATGATTAACTAAGGGTACACGTGAGGGTACATGAATGGTTCGTACCCATGGAGAAAATAAATGCCACGGTTATTTGATAAACATTTAAAAGCAATGCTAGATAAACCTCAGACAGGAATAGTTACTTACTCTGATGGGGATGGCTTAGGTGCAAGGGTGTCATTAACAGGTAAGATTCGTTGGCAATACCGCTATAAAATAAATAATAAAAATAAGCGGTTTGATTTAGGGGATTACCCTGAACTTTCACTATCAAAAGCACGAGAAGTAGTGATGCAGTGTCGTTCATGGTTAGCTGATGGATTAGACCCAAAACATCAACGCACAATTCAAATGACAAAAACATTGAATCCAGTAACGGTGAAAGAGGCGTTAGAGTATTGGTTAGTTGAGTATGCTGAGGGAAATCGAACTAATGTTGAGAAACATCGTGCTCAGTTTAAGCGACATATTTATTCCTATATTGGTGATTTACCTATAGAGCAGCTGGAAACGCGGCAGTGGTTAGAGTGTTTTGATCGTATTCGAAAAGGGGTGAGAGGCGAGCAAAAATCAGCACCAGTTGCTGCTGGATATATTTTACAAAACACAAAACAAGCATTGCGTTTCTGCCGAGTTCGTCATTATGCACATACTCGAGCCTTAGATGATTTGATGATTTCTGATGTTGGTTCTAAACAGCGTAAAAAAGATCGAGTATTAACCGATAAAGAACTGGCAGATGTGTGGGGAATGGTACAAACCCCCAATGCGCGTTACATGGCTTATTATCCTAATTTAATTAAATTATTAATTATTTTTGGTGCTCGAACGCAAGAGATTCGTTTATCTACATGGGATGAGTGGGATTTTGAACAAGGTTTTTGGACTGTCCCTAAAAGTCATAGTAAAACAGATGCCGTTATTATTCGTCCAATACCTGTAGAGATTGTTAGTTGGCTATTAGAATTAAAATCAATGAGTGGTAATGAGTACGTATTAGGTGAGTTGAAGTCACCAGAAGCGGTAAGTGTTCAAGGTGGTAAAATGTGGAAGCGATTAGACCATAAAGACAAATGGACGTTACATGATTTACGTCGAACGCTAGCCACTAAACTGAATGATTTAGGTGTTGCACCGCATGTGGTTGAACAATTACTAGGTCATAGTCTTGGCGGAGTGATGGCTATTTATAACAGAAGCCAATATTTACCTGAGAAAAAGGCTGCGTTAGAGCTATGGCTGGATAGATTAGATTTACTGATAAATCCTGCTGATAATGTATTAGTAATGAAGCAACATTAAGTTTTCAAATGTAAAAAAGCCAGACGATAAGTCATAAAGACAAATGGTCTGGCTTTACCCACCCCTATCCCATATTACTAAGGATTGTTTCAGCTACTTGGCGTACCGTTCACCTAGCCAGTGGCAAATCACTTAGTACCGGAAATGCTTTAACACGACCTAGCACCATTTAGGTAATTAGGTGGTGCAGCTAATGCTTTAGCATTTAAGTAAAGTTGCGTATCCAACTTTGCGTAGGAGATAAGTTCTCCTCGGACTTTTATTCGGGTTCGGATATTTTAGATTGTTATTCTAAAACTTCAATACTTTCAGGTGTATGACCAAGCTTTAACATGTTCTCCCTTAAAATAAAGGGTAGTGTGATTAAATCAGATTTTATAGTAATAAAACGACGATCAGTTGGTAATGAATTTATGGAAAAATTATCTATATAATCAATTACTTGTTCGTATTTTGTTTTTTTGTCTTTTGCTATAGTTAACCATGCTGAATTTTCAGATGGGTGACTTAGATTTACATGTATAGTGTGTAATTCTTGATTGTCTGACATTAATGAAAAATCATATTCATTTTTCTGATGTAAAATATAAAAGCATTCGTTACTACTTTTGATAATTACTATACGATAGAACGGTACGTTTTTTTTGTTACCTTTGTCGAATTGAACTTCTTTTCTTATTGGGTGCTTAAGAATGATTTCACCTGAAATTTTAAAATAGTTTACTTTATTTAAAGTATTACCATCCTTTTCGAATTCTTCTAATTCATAAAAAAGATGTTCCATCTTTCGCTTCAATAGATGTTCAAATTCTTTGATGAAAAAATTCATTTGGCGCTCAGTTGCTAGCGCTTTCCCATTACGCCAACGTGATACTAATGCAGTCGATTTCGGACTCAACCCTGCTTTTTCTGCAATGTCGTGATTTGTATAACCATTTTCGATAGCTAGTTTGATTAACTGTTTTGTATAGCGATACGTTTTTTTTGTATTTTCTTTTTGTTCTGTCATTGTCTTACTAACCATTGAAAATGGCTGGAGGATTGATTTTATATCCACCAGCGAAGTACTTAATTATCTAGATAATCATCATTATTTGGATTATGTGCATCAGCCCAATCATCCATATCAGCATCATTATTGGGGTTGTTGATATCAGACCAAATATCTAGTTCATCTTGAGTCATATCTGATGAGTCAGGCACAGCTTACTCCTTATCTTTTAATTGGCGGCTACGGTTATCTAAAACTTTTTGATAAGTTTTATTCGTACCTGTTGTTCCTTTGTTTTTATTTGCTTGATCTGCTTTGTGATTGTTATTGTTCATAATGTGTTACCTCATTCGTTTCGTTGAGGTAACTATATGACTATGAAGAATAAATATTAAGTGATGAGATGGTGATAAATCAGTGATATTTAGTGATTATCAGTGATACATAATCAACTGACTAAAAAGTAAGCAATAAAAAAGACTATAGGTAAGTGCCTATAGCCTTTTTTATTATGATGTCAGGGCTTATTACTGTCCCTTCAACATATCAAACACTACCCGAGCAAAGCCTTTCGCCAGTTCTGGGTTTGATAAGTACTGCATCATCATTTCTTGGTGTGATTCATTACTATCCATTACCGCATCATCAATTGCTTGTGGAAAGTCGCCTAGCATGGCTTGATCACGAGTATTGTTAGTGATCTGGGTCATTACTGCTTCGTTCTCTGATAACTTGTCACGTACAGTCTTGGCGTAGTTGATCATGTCATTATCAGTTAAGTTCTCAGTGCTAAATAACTCGTTTAAGCGGTTAAGGATCTGCGATAAGAAGTCTTCTTCTTTGTTCTTAGGCTTAGCCGTACCGATATCATTGCTTGGCTCTAGCTTGTAATCTGCTGCTTCTTCTTTGAGCTTAATGTCTTGTTCACGGATCTTTGATAAACGATAGTGGCTCATTTCCACGTTGCTTAAATCAATCTCATCCTCTTGTACGTTTTGCTCATGCAGTAGGGGACGTAGATAACGGGCAAACAGGCTTAGTTTCTCTAGCTCTTTATCTTCATAATCGACAATCTGCGACATGAACTCAAAGAAGCGAACAAAGCTACCCAAGTCTTTCTTGAAGATCTCTAGGCGGTCTTTTTCCTGCTTACACTCTTTGAAGGCATTCTCAGCGTTAGCAATCAATACTGCATCTTTGGTCTTCTTGGTGCGCTCGAACATATCTTTCGACTGAATATACGCCTCAATCGCTGATTTATAACGATGTTGCCAACGGTCAACCGCAGGTTTGCAGATATTACTTACCGCAGCGTTAGATTTCTTCTTGGTTAGGAAGGCGACACAGAATTGTTCAACCTCATTCCATAAGAAAATGCCGCTAGAACGTAGCTTTTCATACAAATCAAACACAAGGTTAGGATCGGTGACATCCACCAGTTCAGCAGTTTGATAGTAAGGTTGGAATGCTTCGAGAATGTCATCAGGCTCGTTAAAGAAGTCTAATACAAACGTACCACTTTCAGCCTTACCTAGATAAGTACGGTTTAAGCGAGAGAGGGTCTGTACGCACTCCACACCACCTAAAGGCTTATCAACATACATTGCACACAGTTTAGGTTGGTCAAAGCCTGTCTGGAACTTATTAGCCACCAGCATCACTTGGTAATCATCACTATCAAACGCTTTACGCATATCACGACCCTTTAAGTTAGGGTTCATGTTGTTTTCAGTGAATTTCTTATTAAGCAGCGCAAGGCTATCAGGATCGTTGTCGTTAAATTCCACTTCACCAGAGAACGCCACCATTGCTGCAATGCGTTGGTAGTTGTTATCAGTAATGTATTTATCAAATGCCAGTTTATAGCGTACCGCTTCTTTACGAGAGCTAGTTACCACCATTGCTTTAGCTTGACCACCTAATAAGCCCATCACATGGTTTTTGTAGTGTTCAACAATCACTTTTACTTTCTGTGAAATGTTGTAGTCATGAAGACGCACCCATTGATTAAGCTTGGTTTTGGCTTTCTTGCTATCGACTTCTTTATCAGAGGCTTCCATCTTCTGTACTAGCTTATATGCCACTTTATAGCTGGTGTAGTTTTTGAGTACGTCTAAGATAAAGCCTTCTTCGATTGCCTGACGCATAGAGTACACATGATAGGCGTATGGCTTATTAGTGCTAGACGCTGGATCATCAGGGTTCGGTAAGCGACCAAACAGCTCTAATGTCTTGGCTTTAGGGGTAGCAGTAAATGCGTAGTAGTTAAGATTATTACTGTTTCTACGTGCCGCCATGGTTGCATCAAGAATATCTTCTGACGATAGCATCACATCATCATCGGCTTCTTCGGTCATCAACACTTCTTTAAGCTTGCGAGCAGTAGAGCCGCTTTGTGATGAGTGAGCTTCATCGGCAATCACCGCATACTTACGTTGTTTTAAGCTAACGCTGTTCTCAATCGCTTTTAGTACGTATGGGAAGGTTTGAATCGTCACAATAATGATAGGTTGTGAGTTCTCAAGTGCAGCCGCCAGTTTTTCAGACTTAGAGCCATCACCTTCTTTGTTGTTGATGCGTCCTACCACACCATCAGCATGTTCAAACTGATAGATAGTATCTTGAAGCTGATCGTCCAGTACGGTGCGGTCTGTTACCACAATCACTGAATGGAATTGCTTTTCACCTTGCTCATCATAAAGGGTAGAGAGCTGGTGGGCTGTCCATGCAATTGAGTTAGACTTGCCTGAACCTGCACTGTGCTGAATAAGGTATTTATTACCAGTACCTTCAGCAACGGCGGCACCGATAAGTTTACGCACCACATCCCATTGATGGTAACGAGGGAATATCAGGTTTTCCTTCTTGTACTTGCGTCCTTCCCAATCTTCTTTTTCTTCAATTTGCAGGTGAATGAAGCTACCTAATATTTTTAATAGGTTCTCTGGCAGTAATACTTCATTCCACAGGTAATCCGTGGCGTAGCGGTTTTGATCTTCAGGTACATCGTTACCTTTACCGCCTTCTTTCGTACCTTTGTTAAACGGCAGGAAGAAGGTGTCATCACCAGCGAGCTTGGTTGCCATGAATACTTCGTATTGGCTGACAGCAAAGTGTACCAATGCACCACGTTTGAAGGTCATTAATGGCTCTGGTTTTTTGGTTTCAGGATCTTTCGGTAAACGAGTTTGCTTGTATTGCTTAATGGCGTTGTGTACCGCTTGTTTGAACTCAGATTTCAGCTCAAGAGTTGATACAGGCAAGCCGTTTACAAACAGCACTAAATCAATACGCCATGCTTTGGCTTTCTTGCCCGTTAGGGCTAAGTGCTCAGCGGTAGCATAAGGGCTATAAACTAACTCAGGTACGACACGGCAGATGTTTTGCTCATAACGTGCCAGTGTTTCAGGGTTAAGGTTGTGCTCTGGTTTAAACTGACACAGCGAGAAACGGGCATTGCGAATCTTCAAGCCATGACGAAGCACGCCCAATGTGCCGTAAGTGCGAGAAACGGCATCTGTAGCGTTACTGTCGGCTTTTTTTAGTTGTGCCACCAGCGCATCAAGGAAGTGACGCTCGGTGTCATTGGGGTACACCTTGGTAAACTTCTGCCACTCTTTGGGTTGGGTGGTTTGCACAAAGTGAAGCGCATCTTCGCAATACAAAGCACGTTCACGATCATAACGGTCAGGTTTACCTAGCTTCCAACCATTAGCTACCATTTGAGCGATCATTTCGTCTTGAAAGATACGTTCTTGCGTGGTGTCGTTACTCATGCCGTCACCTCTTGTGCAGCCTCATTGGTGTCACTGCTGGTGGTAGGGGCTATCCAGTTGCGAACATCAATTTTGCCTGTGACTGCGGCTGAGATAAGTGCGGTGCGACGTTCTTGAAGTAATTCAATACTATGTTGTGCTTTATTAGTTAGTTGTAAAATTTGTTTTTTGTATTTAGATATAAAATTAACTAACTCATCTTGCTCTTCTTTATCGATCGAATAAGCAACTGGGATGTTTTTTAAAGAATCAGCTGTTAATTTGGGTTGTCGCATTCCTGAAATAAATAGATTTAAAGGAGTTAATTCAATACATTCGGCGAGTAAGGTAGCGTCAATATCAATAGGTTTTAATATATGCGCATGATTATTAACCCAAATTTTACCAGTAACAAATCGGGCAACAGGTTGTGTTCTGAGCATTAGATTCCAGCCATCTTCACATACAAGTATGAGATCATCATCAAATAAATAATCATCTACAAAATCGATAACGCCTGAGGCTCCGTAATAAGGATATTGACCTTGCCTATTTCCTCTTATATTCGCTTCAATAGGGATACGAAATGCATCTAATGAGGTTGAACAATATGAGGTTTTTGTTACGACCCAATGCTCTGGCACTTCACCCAACCACTCAACCCCCGAATCTTTCATTGTTGCGTCAGGGTTTAGCCCTTTTGTGACCGCATGGCTAATCACCGCTTGGCGTTTTTCTTTTAGCAGTTCGATAAGTTGCTGCTGCTTTTCGATAAGCGTGTCGATTTTTGCCGTTTCGTAATCGAGAAAGACTGCGATTTGGGTTTGTTCTTCTACTGCTGGAAATACAACCTTAAATGGTGAAATCTGTGATGTTGACAACTGACCAATTGCTGAGCTTTCAACTTGAAAATCAATTACATCTTTTATGAAATAAGTAAAAAATTTTAAATTTAGCTTTTTTGTTGGTGATAATACGAGCAATCTAATAATTGCATCAAATGGATGATCTCTATATACAGCATACCCAACCTCACCACGACCAGATACAGTGATACTGTTACCTTTGAAAAAAGGTTTACTGGTATAACCATAAACAGCCTTTTCATCGTTAGCATTTGTATATATGGGAAAAGGATGATCTTTATCTTTTTCCTCAGAAAAGTAATTTACTTTTAGATCTCCACCAGCTTTGATTTCAAATAATTTTGATAAAGATGCGGAATTCCAATGTTGTGGTATTTGATTAGCCCACTCAATCCCTGAATCTTGATATTCAGGATACGCTTGATACTTGCTCATTACGAACGTACCTCTTGAAGTAGGCTCATAATCTCATCACTGACCAGCACCAAATCTTCATCAATGGCTTCGAGCGCACGAGGTGGCTGATACACATAGAAATGGCGATTGAATGGGATTTCATAACCTACAATGCCAATCTCACCATCTTTCTCATCACGCTTATCGACATTGATCCACGCATCGCTAACGTGTGGCAATACTTCACGCTTCACGTAGGTCTCAATCAACTCTGTAGTGGTGATGTTTGAATCTAGCGGTACGTTTTCGTTATCACGTAGATCGCCATCTTGTTGGAACTCAACCACCTTGCCTTTGTACTCAAATGAGCCATATAGCGGCTGTGCGGTTTCTTTTAGTACCTTCTTCACCACAGGTTCGGCGTCTGGATTTTTGAACGAGACCGCATCAAAGAATTGCTTCTTCTCTTTGGCGTCAAACTTAATACCCGTTGTTTTTAATACGCCTTTCATGGTGATGTCGAATTGGTTGAAATCGTTGCTTACCACATCTCGACCACCAGCATTGTTGGCGACTGCCGCTTGTAGTTGTTGGGCTTTGTCCATTAGCGAGCGCTGGAATAACCACAACTTGCTGTCTAACAGGTCTTTGATTTGTTTTTCTTTCAGCTCGCTAAACTCAGCTTTGATGAGTGCACGTACTTCGGTTTCGACTTCTGCTAGGTAGCCGTAGTTATCTTCGTTCCACGCTGTACCAAACTCGTTATATAAACGATCCATTGGGGCATTAAGCGGTTTTGGTGCAAAGCGTAGGCTTTCAATCGCGGCATCGGTGATTTGTGCCGATAGACGCAATGGACGCTCAATGGTTAAGCGGCGGTAGCCAAAGTCGGTGCTGTTGAAAATCTTACTGGCGAATGTCTTTGGTGCTGCTGTTTTGCTGGTGGACGATTGACGACCACGATTGGATTTTTGCTCGACGGGTTTATCCAACTCACGAGCATCAACCACTTCAAAGTTCCCAAAGGTACGGGTGATGAGTTTGATGTCGTCTTCGCTCATTAGGTTACGTTTAGAGCCTAATGATTTACGCATCTTGCCACACAGGTTAGAGCTATCAATCAGTTGAACTTTGCCTTTACGCTCAGCCGCTTTCTTGTTGGACAGTACCCACACATAGGTCGCAATGCCCGTGTTGTAGAACATATCGGTCGGTAGGGCGATGATGCCTTCTAATAAATCCGCTTCAAGGATGTAACGACGAATTTCGCTTTCACCGCTACCTGCACCACCAGTGAATAGTGGTGAGCCGTTGAGGATGATACCAATACGACCGCCATCATTTACGCTGCCATCAACGTTATGAGTGTCACGCATCTTGCTGATAAGGTGCATCAAGAACAGTAATGAGCCATCAGACACACGGGGTAAACCTGCACCAAAGCGACCATCAAAACCTTTTAGGGTATGTTCGTCTTTGATTTCACCTTCAATTTTCTTCCAATCGACACCAAACGGTGGGTTAGACAGCATGTAATCAAATTGGTCGGCGGGCAGTTGGTCGTTCGATAGGGTATTACCGAGCTTGATACGGCTAACGTCTTGCCCTTTGATCAGCATGTCGGCTTTACAGATGGCGTAAGACTCAGGGTTTAGCTCCTGACCAAAGGCACGCATCACCGCTTTAGGGTTTAATTCGTGAACGTATTCCATGCCTGATGATAGGAAACCGCCTGTACCTGCCGTTGGATCATAGATGGTACGGATAATGCCATCTTGAGTTAGGGCTTCATCGTCTTCCATGAATACTAATGATGTGGTTAAGCGAACGATATCACGAGGGGTAAAGTGCTCACCTGCGGTTTCATTAGAGCTTTCTGCAAAGCGGCGGATTAATTCTTCAAACACTAAGCCCATTTCATGGTTTGATACCTTGCTTGGGCTAAGGTCTGTGGTAGCGAATTTCTTTACCACTTTGAATAGTAGGTTTGCGTCATCCAATAAACCAACAAATTCATCAAACTTGAAGTGTTCAAAGATTTCACGAGCATCGGTAGAGAAACACTGAATGTAGTTTTCTAGGTTATCTTTAATGTCACTTTGACCCATCTTGCCGAGGTTCATCGGTGAGGTATTGAAGAACGACAAGCCATTAGTAGCACGTAGGATCATTTTCTCCTGCGCTTCTTCTGGCAGGCTCATGGCTTTCACTTTGTCAGCTTGAGCAACAACAGCATCTTTGCTTTCTTCCAGTACGCACTCAAGGCGACGTAACAGGGTGAATGGCAGAATCACACGACCGTATTGAGATTGTTTGAAATCACCGCGAAGTAGGTCAGCAACAGACCAAATGAAGGCTGCGGTTTGGGTAAAATTAGAATTAGGCATGAGGGCTTCTTAATCAAAGTGACAATAAGATAATTGCGCGCATTGTAGCAGAAGGGGTCATGGTGAACATCCACCAGCATCTCGAATTGGATGGTTTGCTGGTGGACGAATAATTATTATTTTATGTCTAAGGCTGTACCTTTAAGAGGGTTATGTTTATTAAGCCAATTATCGAGGTATTCCCGTTGTGGTTTGCTTAATTCACCATTGTAACTACTAGGCGTTAACTGAGGCAGGTAAACGGTAAAGCTAAGGTGCGAGCTGTGTTGTTCTTGGTAATAACGGTCTAAGGCTATTTGCAACATCAATAATTCATTGGCTGAGGTTAATTCCATGATTTGATACTTGAGCATTTCAAGCGGTATACGATCTACATCAATTAAATGAAACACCTGTTGCCAGTCGATAGGTTCAGTGGTCATTAGCGCATGTAGTTGTTTAAAGCATCGGTATGCCCGTTGTTGGTAATGTATGGGTATAAGTTTATCAAAGTACCAACAGGGGAATTGTTTTAAGGCATTGAGGCGAGATGCCATCTTCCCTTGTTCTGTTTTTGCCCCTGTTGACTTTCCACCATGCAGTTTGCATCTTCCATTGCGCTTATTGCCTTTACGCTTACAAGGTTCGCCACTACGGGTTTTTGCACCACACAATGGTAATGATTCAAGGTTAAACCGTTTGTTCATTAGGTTGGCTCCTATAAGTGCGCATTATGCTGGTGGGCTAATTGCGCAGTTATTGGTTCGGTTCATGGGGTTTGTTTGAAGAAAAATTAATTTAATGACCACTTGTTAGCTTTAAAGGTGTGTCATTCAATAGCATGGCTTTCAGATTTTGACTGAATTGTTCAACCTTTTGTACGTATTGCGGGGTTTGTTTGTTATAGCTAGGGGTTGAGAGCAAAACCAGCATTTCTGTTATTGGGGCTATAGGATTAGATTGGGCGTTATTAAATATTTTATTAGTGACCATTTTAATTACTCAAAGCATGGTAGATATATATAGATGAGGCTCATTTTGACCCCATAAACAATCGAAAAACGGCTTGTTAAGGCGTCTAAAACATCCCATAAATCATTTTAAAGTGGTGATGAGTTCACCTTTTGGTGTTTATCAGCGACCTTAAATTAGATTTATGGAGCTATTGAGAGCCTCAAAAACGTAAAGAACGTTTTTTGTATGTGACTACGCCATCGTCAAAACGAATATTGGCTGGTGGCTCATCAATATCTAGCCATGACAGCGCATATAAAATTGGCTGTTTATGAAAATGTTGTGCTCTACTGATACGAATCCAATCATGTTTTTCTAGCTCATCACGACACTTGTATAAACGTTTTTTCTTCCATCCCCATTCTTGCATGATAGAAAGTGTTGCTTTTAGCGTGCCATTATTGAAGCCCGTATATTGTTTCGTTATAAGCCAAAGTAATGCCTGTGCGTCATGATTTAATGTTTTGTAGTCTGGATGGTCGAAAATTTGATGCAATGCTTTAGTAAAACGCTCACTATTTTTATGGCGTCCATTTGGAAGCATACCTTTACTATTAGCTTTTCTTCCCATGATTAACGAGCCTCAATCCATGCTAAAAGCTCACTAAGCCGCCATGCGCAGCTTCTAGCACCAAGATGAATACGAGCAGGGAATAGGCCTTTTTTTTCTAATTGATAGCACTGGGCACGACTAATAGACGTGATCAAACGCCGCTCATCTTCTCTAATAAGACGTTCGGTAGTAATCGTTGCATTTTTAGGGCTGAAAGTTGATGTCATCAGATAATCCTCTTTTGATTTCATATGTATTCAATGGAATTCATTATGAATAAAGGGAAATACTGATGCTCGACAGCCGCTAGCGATTTAGATTAAATTTGGGTTTTGTTTAAAAAATGCTTCTAGCAGTGGAAGTGCTGCCGCGCAACTTCGGCCTCGACTTAAGATATACTCAGGTACAAGACCCGTTAATGCTTTTCGGATAATGCTAACTGAAGGAATAGGTAAGCTTACGAATAAGTAATTCCCAAGGTATTGGAGTAGCGCACCTACTTTCACACGTTGGCCACCTGTAAATTCGACAAACTTTATAACTGCTTGTACAAGTTTTTCGATGAACGGGCGTTTAGCCATATAGCTAACTCGACCACCATAAATAACCTGCACAATACTCGTTATAGCTCGCTTCAATGCTGATGTTATGGGGTGGCAAGTCCTTATATACTGCTGGATGTCTTTATGACGTAAGACACGCTGGTAGATATCATCTCTATACTGCAAGTGTTCTTCTTTTACTGTTGCATAAGTAATTGCACGAATAGTTTGAGTGATAGCATTGAGTGGGCTTGGGATCTGCTCAAGTTCTGATGACATTAGCACGCGATGACTGAATAATTCGGGGCTATCTTGTATTTTGCTTATGTCGATATGAATAAAGCTAGTATTCGTCATTATTTTACGTCTTACTTTGGATGGGTATAAGGGGTAAACAAATATTCAGGGGTACATATGAGGGTACATATAAACAAAAAGCCATTTCCATGCGAATGAAAATGGCTTTCTTTACAACACTTTAGTCACTTTTGACTAGTTCATGCCGTATTTCTTAAGCTTCTTACGTAGCGTACCACGGTTGATACCCATCATGGTTGCAGCGCGAGTTTGGTTACCACGAGTGTACTGCATGATAGTGTCTAGTAGTGGTTGTTCAACTTCTGCCAGCACAAGCTCGTACAGATCGTCGACTTCCTGACCATTTAATTGAGCAAGGTAGTTTTTAAGGGATGCCTTCACTGAATCACGTAATGGTTTCTGTGTGATTTGGTCTTGTGAAGTTACAGTTGTTACTGTTAACGCTTCGGAAGTCAGATTTTGTTCGAACATAATTCTGTAAGCTCTTCTAGTATTTATGCAACGTTTTCGAAGTAGCCTTGCAGCGCATCGATTTGCTGTTGAGCATCCTCGAGTGCGTTGAAGGTCCGGCGGAAATCACCTGCTGGTGCATGCTCTTTCAAATACCAAGACACGTGTTTACGTGCAATGCGTAATCCTAGGTAATCACCATAAAATTGGTGAAGTTCCTTAACATGACCCAACATAATTTCACTGATTTCGTCAATTGACGGTGCAGCGAGGTGTTCACCGGTTGTTAAGTAATGGTGGATTTCTCTAAAAATCCACGGCTTCCCTTGTGCAGGTCGGCCAATCATTAGAGCGTCGGCACCGGTATAATCCAGTACAAAGCGTGCCTTCTCCGGGCTATCGATATCACCGTTAGCGATAACTGGGATTGAGATGGCTTGTTTCACCGCTCTAATGTAGTCATATTCCGCTTCACCTTTGTACATGCAAGCCTTGGTACGTCCATGAAGGGCGAGGGCCTGTATGCCGCATTGTTCGGCGAGTTTAGCTATGTTGACACAGTTCCTGTTGTCCAGATCCCAGCCCGTACGGGTTTTAAGCGTAACAGGCACATCTACTGCGTCCACCACTGTTCGAAGAATATCTTCAATAAGATTGGGATACTGCAGTAGCGCAGAACCGGCTAATCGTTTATTTACTTTCTTGGCTGGGCATCCCATGTTGATATCGATGATTTGCGCACCGTTTTCAACACTGAATTGCGCAGCTTCGGCCATCAATTTTGGATCAGCCCCTGCTATCTGAACCGAACGAATCCCTGATTCACCTTCATGAACCATGCGATTGAGCGATTTAGACGTCTTCCAGAGATCTGGATTTGACGACATCATCTCGCTAACTGCCATGCCTGCACCGTAGCGAAGGCATAATTCACGAAATGGCCGATCGGTCACACCCGCCATTGGCGCGACTATCAGTTGGTTTTTAAGTTGATATGGACCGATATGCAAAATGTCTCTACCTGACTATGCCAGTAAGGGCGCGCATTTTACGCATTTTTTACGCCGCTGAAAAGGCCAATAATTGAGCATGATGATTTTGTTTGTCAAAATCGTATGATTTTCAATCAATTGACCCGATAAATTAATTAATAATAATCAACAGCAGCAACCAATTACCGTAAATTTTATGCTTTATGACCCGAGATACGACACCACTCTTCGCGTGCCATTACTGGATCTAATGTGATTTCATCGCTGTAATAGGTCGCAACATCTTGGGCTTGGCTCTCAAGTACACCAGAGATTGCAAGATCACCACCATTTTTAACCAAGCTCTTAATCACTGGCGATAATTCACGCAGTGGGCCGGCTAGAATGTTAGCAACTACCACGTCAGCTTGAATGCCTTGTGGTTGATCTTGGGGTAGATAGAGCTCTAGATTGTCTGAAACGCCATTGCGCTCAGCATTATCACGAGAAGCTAAAATAGCCTGTGGATCGATATCAATACCGATCACTTTTGCTGCGCCTAATTTAAGCGCGGCAATGGCTAAAATGCCTGAACCACAACCAAAATCGATAATGGTTTTACCAGTTAAATCTTGGCCGTCTAACCACTCAAGACACAATGATGTGGTTGGGTGAGTACCGGTACCAAATGCTAAACCTGGGTCTAACAAGACATTAACGGCATTTGGTTCAGGTGCTTCACGCCAACTTGGGCAAATCCATAAACGGCGACCAAAACGCATTGGGTGGAAATTATCCATCCACTCACGTTCCCAATCTTTATCTTCTAACTGCTCGATTTTATAAGCAAAATCATCAGCAATTAGCGGGCTGTTTTTTAGCATGTTCAGCACGAAATCCATGTCGGCTTCAGCATCATACAAACCAATTACGTCAGTATCACCCCATAAACGGGTTTCACCTGGCATAGGCTCGAAAACTGGCGTGTCTTGTGCGTCAAGGAAAGTGGCGGATAGAGCACCAGTCTCTTCCATTAGCATGTCGCCAATTGCTTCTGCGTTCTCTGCAGTAGCGTTCAGTTTAATTTGAATCCAAGGCATGGGTTATTCGCTTATTTTGTGACTACTTGAACATAGGGGGCGCAGTCTAGCATGAAATTTCACCAATCCCCATTAGCAGATGCTAAACAATAGATAAAAAAAAGAGCGTATCGGCAGATACGCTCTTGGTTATTTTTAGTTATGTTGGCGAAATTAACCGTAAAAGATCAGTTAACGTCGGCGATTTTCTGTTTATTTGGGCGTGCATAACTGCCGATAATAAAGGCGATTAAGCCAATGATTAATGTCGGTACAATCGCATGCATACCACCCATGTCGGGTTTACCTAATGATAGTCCTAAATAGGTGGTTAGCCCAACAATCATCGAGGCAAACGCGCCTGTTGCTGAGGCTTTTTCCCAATATAGCCCCAATACTAATGGCCATAGGAATACCGCTTGTAAGCTACCAAAGGCGAGCAGATTGAGCCAAATGATCATATTGGGTGGGTTCATTGCAGCGACAAAAACCAGTGCTGAAAAAATAGCGGTAACCCATAATGATAACTTGGGCAATTTGGTTTCGGCAGCTTCACCTTCGACTATCTTAGGGTTAATGTAATTAATGTATAAATCTTTCAGTAAGGTCGCAGATGCTTGAATTAATTGAGAGTCAATGGTCGACATAATTGCTGCCATTGGACCGGCTAAGAAGATCCCTGCAACGGCTGGTGGTAATACTGTCACCATTAAAGTTGGCATGATTTGATCAGGACTAGCGATATCTGGCACGATTGCGCGGCCGAGCGCACCGGCTAAGTGCATGCCGAACATTAATAGGGCGACCATAATGGTACTGATAACCATCCCTTTGTGTAGTGAGCGACTGTCTTTGTATGACATGCAACGTACAGCGGCATGAGGTAAACCGATAACCCCAAAACAGACTAAGATCCAAAAACTCAGCATAAACGGTTGGCTTAAAAAGTGATTGGGACCATAAGGTGATACTAAGGCTGGATCGATATCATGCAGTTTTGTCACCAACGCACCCACACTGCCTCCGGTATGAATGATCCCCGCTAATAGTGCGATCGTACCGATGATCATCATGATCCCTTGAATGGTATCGGTCATTACTACAGCGCGAAAGCCACCAATGGTGGTATAGAGTCCAACCGTGATAGCAAACAACATTAAGCCGTGAGTGTAAGACAGGCCAGTGACGGTTTGTAGTAACCGTGCCCCACCAACAAATTGCACTACCATGGTGCCAAAGAAGGCTAATAATAGTGATAAGGAAGCAAAGATCACTACGCCTCGGTGTTGGTAGCGAGCATATAAAATATCATTAAGAGTTAATGCATTATGACGTCGAGATTCAATGGCAAACTTTTTACCGAGTACGCCTAATGTCAGCCATGCTGCGGGTAATTGAATCATGGCCAGTAATACCCATCCAAGACCCATCTTATAAGCCGCTCCTGGGCCGCCAATAAAGGTACTAGCACTGGCATAAGTGGCCGCAAGGGTCATCGCGAGTACAAAGCCACCCATACTACGACCACCGACGAGATATTCGGTAAGGAAATTGCCTTTACCCTGAAAACGGCGAGTATAGAGTGCAACCCCAAAAACGGCGGCTAAATAGAGCACTAAGGGAATGATAAGTTGGCTATTCATGTGGTTTATCGTCTGTTATTTCAAGAGGGAGATCGTGGTAAATAAATTTGACCATCAGGGCGCAAAGTATCGTAAAAACAATCGGGCCTATAATGCATGACAGCAAAAACCATAATGGGAAACCAAAATAGAGGGTTGGCATACTGAGGTCATTAATAGCGGGGGCAAACCCATAGGCGGAAACGTACCACCAAAGAAAATAAGCTAACGCGAGTCCTATCGCCCAGCGCGCTTCTCTATGCGCTTGGCGATAGCGGGCAGAAAGCGTTTTCATGCGGTTTCTCCAGTTGTTATTGGTAAATGACTTATCAGTGAATTGAAATAATCAGTGATAGCGGTCAAAAAAGGGGGCTATTGTGGCAAAAGATAGGGGTTTATGCCATGTCTAGTACGTAGCACATAGGATGTGCTGTCGTTAAAAATAAAAAAGGCCACCCTTAGGCAGCCTTTTTAACGTTAAATAACGTTATTACTGTAAACCAAGCTTCTTTTCAAGGTAGTGAATATTAGCACCACCTTTTTGGAAGTTTTCATCAGCCATAATATCTTGCTGAAGTGGAATATTGGTTTTAATACCATCAATGATCATTTCACTTAATGCATTACGCATACGTGAGATCGCCACATCACGGTTTTCACCATAAGCAATCAACTTACCAATCATCGAATCATAGTAAGGCGGTACGGTGTAGCCTGTGTAGATATGAGATTCCCAACGAATACCCATGCCACCTGGTGAGTGGAAACGGGTGATCGTGCCAGGACAAGGCAGGAAGCGCTCAGGATCTTCAGCATTAATACGACACTCAACGGCATGGCCGCGAATTTGAATGTCTTTTTGGCTAAATGATAACGGTTGACCAGCAGCAATGCGTAATTGCTCTTTAATTAAGTCAACGCCAGTGACCATTTCAGTTACTGGGTGCTCAACTTGAATACGGGTATTCATTTCAATGAAGTAGAACTCACCGTTTTCATAAAGGAACTCGAAAGTACCTGCGCCGCGGTAATTGATTTCTAAACATGCACGCGTACAACGTTCACCGATGTATTTACGCATTTCTTCAGTAATACCTGGTGCTGGTGCTTCTTCAACTACTTTTTGGTGGCGACGTTGCATTGAACAGTCACGCTCACCTAAATGAATTGCACCACCTTGGCCATCAGCGAGTACTTGTACTTCGATGTGACGTGGGTTTTCAAGGTATTTTTCCATGTAAACCATGTCATTATTAAAGCAAGATTTTGCTTCTGCACGCGTCATGGCAATCGCTTCAGTCAGTTCTTTTTCAGAACGTACTACACGCATACCACGACCGCCGCCGCCGCCAGATGCTTTAATGATAACTGGGTAACCAATGCGTTTAGCGAAAGATTTGTTTTTCGTTTCGTCGTCATCAAGTGGGCCATCAGAACCAGGTACACAAGGTACACCGGCTTTTTTCATGGCATTGATAGCTGATACTTTATCGCCCATTAGACGAATAGTTTCAGCTTTAGGGCCAACAAAAATAAAGCCAGAACGCTCTACTTGCTCGGCAAAATCTGCATTTTCAGACAAGAAACCGTAACCAGGGTGAATCGCTACTGCGCCAGTGATCTCTGCGGCACTAATAATACGAGGAATATTAAGGTAGCTATCGATACCGCGAGCGGGACCAATACACACTGATTCATCAGCTAATAATACGTGCTTTAGGTCACGGTCAGCTGTTGAGTGAACAGCAACAGTCTTAATACCTAATTCTTTACATGCGCGAAGAATTCGAAGTGCAATTTCACCTCGGTTCGCAATTACTAATTTATCTAACATAGCCAGGAGCCTCGATTACTCGATGATTACAAGCGGTTGGTCGAATTCAATTGCATCGCCATCGACTGCAAGAATCGCAACGATTTTACCTGCTTTGTCTGCTTGAATTTGGTTCATCATCTTCATTGCTTCAACGATACATAGTGTATCGCCAATGTTGACTGATTGACCCACTTCAGCAAAGTTCTTTGCTTCAGGGCTTGGAGCACGGTAGAAAGTACCTACCATTGGTGATAGTACTTTATGGCCAGGAGCAACAACAGGTGCTTCTGGCGCTTGGAATGATGCAGGTGCTTCCGCAACAGGTGCTGCTTGAACAGGTGCAGCCATAGGAGCAACAGCATATTGTTGTGGCATTGCAGTTGCAGGAACACTGCGACTGATTCGAACTGACTCTTCACCTTCAGAAATTTCTAGCTCTGCAATACCAGATTCTTCTACTAGTTCAATTAGCTTCTTAATTTTACGAATGTCCATTATTTTTCTCTTTATATATTGTTCAGTTAGCTATCTGCATGCAGGCGATTAACCGCTGCCTGTAGGGCGAATTCATAACCGTCAGGGCCAAGGCCACAAATCACTCCTACGGCTTTATCCGATAAGTAAGAGTGATGACGAAAAGGTTCACGTGCGTGAACGTTAGATAGATGTACTTCAATAAACGGAATAGCAACTCCAAGTAAGGCATCACGAATAGCAACGCTAGTGTGAGTGAAGGCTGCTGGGTTTATTATAATAAAATCCACGTTAGCATAAGCTTGGTGAATCGCATCAATTAACTCATGTTCTGCATTCGATTGAATGTGCTCTAACGTCACACCTAAATCAACGGCTTTGGTTGTTAGTTGGTGCACGAGTTGCGTGAGTGTTTGCTGACCATAATGGTCGGGCTCACGTAGACCTAATAAATTTAGGTTAGGTCCATTAATAAGTAAAATTCGTTTAACGGTCGGCATCTTGAGGTCTCATTACTTGTTTATGAGGTTAAACTCGAACAACTTGTGGCTATCTGCAAGTTGACTTCCATGTGTCCGTTTTTTTACTGCTAAACATTAATTGTGAACCAATTATAGAGAATTCAACGCAAATCGCAGCAAAATACTGGTCTAATCACCACATTTTTGCGCGAACAGGTGTAAGCCGTTGTAAGAATGTTAGTAGATGTGAATGCGTTCATCCTACGTCAATGTAACGTAACTAAGTGCAAGAATTTAGTAATAAAACTGTGTTTTTGTTAGTTATTACTACGGTGTGATAATGGCGCTAAAAAAACACGATTTAATGAGTTATTTAATGGTGTTATTTCAATAAATATTATCAATGCCGAGCAGGTTAACACGATATTTTAGCCTTAAGTAGCTTATCCTAAGCTGAATTGATTTTAAATTATCATTAATATCGGTCTGAAAAAAGACCGCAGGCTGCGGTCTTTAGATTCAGTTTAATTAATTTGTTATTTTGTTAATGAGCTTCAAAGTAATTGCTGTTTCTCTGCAATGAGTTTATCGACCACACTTGGATCAGCCAATGTCGATGTATCACCAAGAGAGCCTGTATCACCTGTAGCAATTTTGCGTAGAATACGGCGCATGATTTTACCTGAGCGAGTTTTAGGTAATGCATCGGTCCAGTGAATAAAGTCAGGGGTTGCAATTGGGCCTATTTCTTTACGTACCCAATCTTTTACTTCTTTATGTAACTCGGCATTAGGAAACTCACCGTCATTAAGAGTGATATAAGCATAAATTGCTTGGCCCTTAATTGGGTGCGGTATGCCGACAATCGCCGCTTCTGCTATTTTATCAAATGCGACTAATGCCGATTCTATTTCAGCCGTTCCCATTCGATGACCCGAAATATTCAGCACATCATCAACACGACCGGTGATCCAGTAATAACCATCCTCGTCGCGACGAGCACCATCTCCTGAAAAATACATGCCAGGGAAGGTTGAGAAGTAGGTTTGTTCAAAGCGCTCGTGATCGCCCCATAAGGTACGCATTTGTCCTGGCCACGAGTCGGTCATGACTAAGTTACCGTCGGTGGTGCCTTCTAAAATATTGCCAATGTTATCAACTAACGCGGGTTGTACGCCGAAAAATGGTCGCGTGGCTGAGCCAGGTTTGAGTATGGTTGCACCAGGGAGGGGAGTAATGAGAATACCGCCTGTTTCTGTTTGCCACCAGGTATCAACGATTGGACAGCGACTGTCACCAATCGTACGGTGATACCACTCCCATGCTTCAGGATTAATGGGTTCACCAACGGATCCCATGATACGTAACGATGACCGTTTCGTGCCCGCAATTGCTTCATCACCTTTGGCCATTAAGGCTCGAATCGCGGTTGGTGCTGTATAGAGGATATTGACTTGGTGCTTATCTACTACTTCGCTCATGCGGCTAGTTGATGGATAGTTAGGCACGCCTTCAAATAGAACCGTGGTCGCACCGTTAGCTAATGGTCCGTAAACTAAATAACTGTGGCCGGTGATCCAGCCGACATCAGCTGTACACCAATAAACATCGCCAGGTTGATAGTCAAAGACATATTTAAAAGTCATCGTAGCATAAACAAGATAACCGCCAGTGGTATGCAATACGCCTTTAGGTTTGCCCGTTGAGCCTGAGGTGTAGAGAATAAACAGTGGATCTTCTGCATTCATTGGCTCTGGAGCGCAATGGGTTGAAGCTACTGCTGTTGCTTGATGCCACCAGACATCGCGCTCATTATGCCATTCAATATTGCCACCAGTACGTTTAAACACCACTACTTTTTCAACACTGGTAACGTGCGGGTTAGCCAGCGCATCATCAACGTTTTGTTTTAAAGGGACCGCGCGTCCACCACGAATCCCTTCATCAGCGGTGATCACAACTTTGGCATTGGAATCAATAATACGACCAGCAAGAGCTTCCGGTGAGAAGCCTCCAAATACGATGGTATGTATAGCGCCGATACGAGTACAAGCCAGCATTGCTACGGCCGCTTCTGCTACCATTGGCATGTAAAGACAGACGACGTCACCTTTACGTACTCCTTGGCTTTTGAGTGCATTGGCAAATTGACATACCTGTTGATGAAGATCGTTATAGGTTAGGGTCGCATCGTCATTAGGATAATCACCTTCCCAAATAATCGCTGCTTGATCGCCGCGATCTGCAAGATGGCGATCAATGCAGTTAGCAGACACATTAAGTTCACCGTCTTCAAACCATTTAATACTGACATGGCCACTATCAAATGAAGTATTTTTAACCTTAGTGTAAGGAGTGATCCAATCAAGGATTTGTCCATGTTGACGCCAAAAACCTTGAGGGTTTATTGTTGATTGTTGGTACATCTCACGATATTGGTCATCATTAATATGAGCATTGCTCGCAATTGCATTATCTACCGGATAAATATGAACCTCACTCATCCCTGTTCTCCTTGGGTTATTTCCCTATTGGGTGTTGTGTTTGTAATCTTTCACAAACAACGGTTTCGACGGTATTAATCGTTAAAGTGGAGGATTCTGTGATTAACGACAATTAGACTTTAGGATGAGATTGCGGCAGAAAGGGAATAATTAACATGTTGCATAAGTGTTGCATTACGTTTTGTGCGCTGTCTTGGCTGTTAAGTTTGTCAGTGTACTAGAATTGTGTGTGACAATGGTCGCAACTAGGTTGCAAATATTTGTTATTTTCGAGTAAAGATTACTGAATCATTACGGAATAGTGGTTGATTTACGGCATAATAGCTTAGTTTTTCATCTACCACATTTTGAGACCGATTATGTTTAAAAGTAAGCCTTATGGTTGGACATCCCAATATTTATTGGGATTTTTCTTTTCTTACGGGGTGTATTTACCCTTTTGGGCGATTTGGTTTAAACATATAGGGGTCAATGACTCTGATATCGGTTTGCTATTAGGGCTAGGTTTTGCAGTGCGCTGTATTGCTAATCTAGTGATCACTCCTCGCATCCATAAAGTTGAGCATTTAATTCCGGCACTACGTGGTTTTACATTACTTGGGCTGGTGGCATGTATTATTTATATTGTCTGTGGTGGTAATTTATGGGCACTCGCGGCGGTGACCGTTTTATTTAACTTATCTGCTGGGCCGATTGTGCCAATTTCAGATGCCATTACTAACCATTACGCTAAAGAAGGCCATTTAGATTATGGCCGTACCCGTTTATGGGGTTCAATTGCTTTTATTGCCGGCTCGACTGTAGTGGGTTTATGTGCCCAGCGTTATGGAGCAGATATTATTCCATGGGTTGCGTTAGCGGGCTTAGGCTTTGCACAAATAATGGCAGCGCGTAACCCCGTTGTTATGCCAGTGGATGTTAATAGTCATCAGCAGGTTCGTCCTGCGTTAATGCATATTTTGCGTGATAGCTCAGTGATTAAATTGATGTTGATTACAGCATTGTTGCAGGGCAGCCATGCTGCCTATTATGGTTTCAGTTCGATTTATTGGCAAAAAATTGGCTTTGATGAGTCGATGATTGGTTATTTATGGAGTTTCAGTGTTGCGGCTGAAGTTGGAATGTTTCTGGTTAGTAAGCGCTTATTTGCCAACTGGTCAATTAATAATATGTTCCGTTTAGCTGCTATTGGCGTGTTAGTTCGTTGGGGATTAACCGCGACCATTACTGATCAGTGGGCAATGTTTGCGGTGCAGTCACTACATAGTGTGACCTTTGCTGCTGCTCACTTAGCTGCTATTCGTTATATTGAACGTTCACCAAGTAATCATATGGTAGCACTACAGTCGTTGTATAACGCGATTCCCTTAGGTGCTGTGATGGCTATTTTAACCTCAGTGAGTGGTTGGATTTATGGGGATTGGGGCGCCGACGTATTTTGGGTAATGGCTGTAATGGCAATACCGGTATTCTTTATTAGGTTGCCATTACCCGATAAAAAATCTCAAGTATTAACCCCACAAATAAATTGATTATTAGGTAAATTCCAATAGTGATGATGAATAAGCGTACCGAATAATGGGTGCGCTTTTTTTTATTTGAATTTAACTCGTACAGCGTAATAGCAACATTAACGTTATCCTAACTTTTGTGATCAGTATCGATTGAGTCAAGGTCAATAACTCCGTTACAGTGAGGTGGGATAATCAAGGGACGTTGATAATGAATGCAAGCATTACAGTGATGGAGCTCGAAACATTAGCGGCAAGGTTTGTCGGACGTAAACGCATTCAGCAGGCTTTTACACAATTCTCTCAGCAGCAACAATGTCAGCTGTTAGCCGATCAACAAGCATCACCAGCAATAATATTGCATACGGAAAAAGTCTTAGCCTCTGTTTTTGGTGAGGTATCTGCAAAGTTGGTACTCACATCCGCATTGCAGAATCGTGATATGAAATTGGAAGATGTTGCGACTATTGTTGATGAAGCATCAGCGATGTTTGATTTTAGTCGTGGCTTATTACAAGGAGCGATTGAGCATATTAGTCAAGGGATTGCTGTGGTTGATAAACAATTACGGTTGGTAGCGTGGAACCAACGTTACTTAGAATTATTTTCCTTTCCCGTTGGATTAATTAAAGTTGGACGGCCGATTGCAGAAGTGATCCATTATAACGCTGAACAAGGTTTATGTGGTGAAGGTGATCCTGAATTGCACGTTGCCAAGCGAGTGCAACATCTGCAGCAGGGAACAGCCCATACCTCATCTCGAGTGCGCGCTGATGGTCAGGTTATTGAGGTTCAAGGTAATCCAATGCCTGGTGGTGGGTTTGTGATGAGCTTTAGCGATATTACCGTTTTTCGCCAAGCTGAAGCTGCCCTGAAAGAGTCCAATGATCATCTTGAGGAACGAGTAAAAAAACGTACTCAGCAATTGGAACAACTGAATCAGCAATTGGTTGTGGCAACTCAACAAGCAGAATCACAAGCACGCTCTAAAAGCCGGTTTTTAGCTGCGGTGAGTCATGATTTAATGCAGCCACTTAATGCCGCACGGTTATTTTCATCGGCATTAGTTGAAATGAATGAAGGTCAACAAAGTGCTCGCTTAGCTGCTCACATAACCAGTGCTTTAGGTGCGGCAGAAGATTTGATTGGTGACTTATTGGATGTATCGCGTTTACAAGCTGGTAAGTTAGCCGCTCATATGGCGCCAGTGCGAGTGAGTGATGTATTGAGTGTGTTACAAGCGGAATTTGGAGTGTTAGCTAAGCAGCAGCAAATTGATTTTAAGGTGGTGATGAGTAACGCAGTGATCCTTTCTGACATCAAATTACTTCGACGTGCATTACAAAACTTTTTAACCAATGCTTTTCGCTATAACCCTAAAGGACGAGTGCTATTAGGCGTGCGCCGCCGTGGTGAGCAACTGTTGATTGAGGTTTGGGATAATGGTCCTGGTATCCCCATCGAGCAGCAAGCCGATATTTTTGATGAATTTACTCGAATGGATCAAACTGGCGCTGAACATGGTTTAGGGTTGGGGTTAGCGATTGCTCGAGGTATTTCCCGAGTTTTAGATCATCCTTTAGGGCTGCGCTCATGGCCTCAACAAGGAACCGTATTCTCATTAGCTGTCGGTCGTAGTTCACCATCAACGTTGTCATTACCAACGTCATTATTATCTCACTCTGCTGGTGCTTCATTAGCTGGATTAAAGGTGCTATGTATTGATAATGAATCAGATATTTTAGTCGCGATGAAAACGTTATTAGAGCAATGGCACTGTGAGGTACGTATTGCTGAAAATAAAGCTCAAACAATGCAACGACTTATCGATGGTTGGCAACCTGATGTAATCTTAAGTGACTATCACCTTGCAAAACAGCAAACGGGGTTAGAGATTTTGCAGCTATGCCGTTCACAATTAGGTTTGCACTTTAAAGGGGTGGTGATTAGTGCTGATCGCTTAACAGACAATCAAGCAATAATTCGCCAGCAAGGATTTGGTTTTTTAAGTAAACCTGTTAAACCGCTTAAGTTACGTTCTATATTAACTAATTGTTTATTAACAAAAAAACAATAAGACGCTCAAATAAGAGCGTCATTTAACTGTGATGGTGATATGCGTCGTTATGGAAGAGAAGGTAGCGACGTTATCAGGCTAATTGATTGCTAATTGTTGTAATAATATTACCGCTTGGGTGCGATTTTTGACTTCGAGCTTGCGAAAAATGGCCGTCATATGTGCTTTGATCGTCGCTTCAGAGACACTCAGTTCATACGCTATTTGTTTGTTTAGCAACCCCTCCGTTAGCATGGTTGATACTTTGTATTGTTGTGGTGTTAACGCTGCAATTTTGGCTGATAGTTGCTGATGATGATCATTGTGGCTGATAGTGGTGGGGAAATAAGGTTCACCATTGAGGATCTGTTTTAAGGCGGCCAATAATGTCTGCATCTCACTGGATTTGGGAATAAACCCAAATGCGCCATGATTATAAACTTGCTGAACAATCTGGTCTTCTTCACTGGCAGAAATCACCACAATTGCTAACTCTGGATATTGTTGACGTACTTGAATTAGTCCAGACATACCATTCGATCCAGGCATTTTAAGATCGAGTAATAATAAGTCGATATCGCCGTTTTTTTGTAACAATGAAAATAAAGAATCTCGTGAATCGGCCTCGAGGAGGTTGGCTCCACTGATCGCCATATGAATCGATTGCAAGAGGGCATTACGAAATAACGGGTGATCATCGGCGATAACAATGGTGTATGGAACGTCCATAGTGATGCCTATTGAAGTAATTGATTTTTTGACGTTAACATTTCAGTAACTAAGGTGCAATTTCGTCACGGCTGAGATTGGATCTTGATCGCGCTTGAAAGTACCACTTTTGTAATTATGTGCGTCATTGCACGTTATTTTGTGAGGTTGATGAGGGTAAAGAGAATATTGGTAGTTGTAAGTGCTGACTAAAATTATCTGCATTGATAAAGCCATTGATTTTTGCCTGTGGTAAGGGGTTACCTTGAGGATCCCAAAATAATAAGCTTGGAAAGCCGATAACATTAAGATATTGCATCAATGCGATATCGGTGGCGTTATTGGCAGTGACATTGGCTTTTAAGCGGGTGAATTTATTAAGTTGAGGAATAACATTTGCAGCGGGAAAGGTCTGTTGAGTCAAAGCAACGCAGGGTGAGCACCATTCAGCGTAGACATCGAGCACTACTGGCCGTTGTTGTTGAGCCGCTATTTTAAGAGCGAGTTTTAATTCTGAAATTGAACTAACAGTGGTAAATGTCAGCGCCATAGGTGTCGACTTTGCATATAGTAAGTAGGTACTTACCATGATGATTATGACGGTGGTTAATCCCCAAAAAGCATGTTTTATCTTAATCGTGACCATAAATAGCCATCCCCGTGCGAGTGAGTATTAGATATTGTTAATCTAAAAGATCCTCTTTTCAGCTTAGCAAGTATTTATCACCAATAAAAAAAAGCTGCTCGAAAGCAGCTTTTTAATCATTCTGTGTTAGTTGTAAATTATAAAATAAAGCTACCAAATAAAAAGCCTAAAGCCACCGATGTTGCAATGGTAACCACACCCGGTATAAAGAATGGATGGTTAAAGACCCATTTACCAATTCGAGTTGAACCTGTGTCATCCATTTCTACTGCGGCTAATAGTGTTGGGTAAGTTGGTAAGACGAATAAAGCACTTACTGCGGCGAATGAAGCCACCATTGTTAGTGGAGCCACACCAATCGCTAATGCTGCAGGCATTAATGCGGTTGTAGTTGCACCTTGAGAGTAAAGTAGCATTGAAGCAAAGAATAGAATTAACGCTAACATCCAAGGGTGGCCACTTAATAATGAGCCTGCAATTTCTTTAATGCCGTCAACGTGCGCATTAACAAAGGTTGCACCTAACCATGCTACACCAAGAACACAGATACAGGCTGTCATACCTGAACGGAATGTCGGTGCTGATGGGATTTCAGCGGCATCAATTTTGGTTACCCATACAGTTATCGCTGCTGAGGTTAGCATAACGGCAATAATTGCTTCGTTACGACCTAATGTTGGATCAGTAATTAAACCGACTGAATGAGAAATAGCGGCGGCATAACACACGACCAGCACAATGGCAGTAATAAAAATATAAGTTGCTTTACGTGCCGTTGGCTTAATATCACGCTTGCCAGTTTGTTCAATATTGACTAAACCTTTAGCTAAACGGTCTTGATAAACAGGATCATCTTTTAGTTCACAACCCATAAAGTTAGCCACAAAAGCACCGACCATACAGGCAATAAAGGTGGTTGGAATACAAATAGCCAATAGCGTTATGTAACTCACGCCAACGGGTTCAAGGATACCAGAGAAAAACACGACCGCTGCTGAAATAGGTGAGGCAGTAATCGCGATTTGTGATGCAATAACGGCAATGGAAAGTGGGCGAGAAGGGCGAATGCCTTGACCTTTAGCCACTTCAGCAATAACAGGTAGGGTGGAAAAAGCTGTATGCCCTGTACCCGCTAACACCGTCATAAAATAAGTTACGATAGGCGCATAAAAAGTGATACGTTTCGGGTGTTTACGAAGAAAGTTTTCTGCAATCTCTACCAGCCAATCCATACCACCGGCAACCTGCATTGCGGCAATGGCAGTGATCACTGACATAATAATTAAGATAACATCGATAGGGATCAGCGATTCGCTGGTTGGTACCCCAAATATTAATGATAATACTAAAACACCGGCACCACCGGCAAAGCCGATACCAATACCGCCAATCCTAGAGCCTAAATAAATAAAACCTAGAACGACTAAGAGTTCAAGTCCAGTCATACAATTTTCCTGTCTAAAAGTTTAAAAAATAAAAATAAAAATAAAAAGAGGATTTGTTCACAAAAAAAAAGCGGATAATCAAGTGACAATCCGCTGGTATTCTCAGTCGCTAACGTTTTTAGTTGTAACGTTTAGCTTTATATTGAGGATGCATTAAGTTCTCGATGGAGAAGATATCATCTAATTGCTCTTCAGTCAGTAAGCCACGCTCAAGGACGACTTCACGTACGCTCTTACCTGTCTCAGCACAAATCTTACCGACAATGTCACCTTCGTGGTGGCCAATGAATGGATTTAGGTAAGTAACGATACCAATAGAGTTAAAGACGTAGCTTTCACAGACTTCTTTATTTACCGTGATACCTTCGATGCACTTATCGCGTAAGTTAATACAAGCATTTTTCAATAGACTAATAGATTCGAAAATTGCTTGACCAATAACCGGCTCCATTACGTTCAACTGTAATTGACCTGCTTCTGCTGCAAAAGTGATAGTGGTGTCGTTACCAATCACTTTAAAGCAAACTTGGTTAACCACTTCAGGGATAACTGGGTTTACTTTTGCCGGCATAATTGAAGAGCCTGCTTGCATTTCAGGTAGATTAATTTCGTTTAGACCTGTACGTGGGCCTGAAGAAAGTAAACGTAAATCATTACAAATTTTAGATAATTTAACTGCAGTACGTTTTAGTGCGCCGTGAACCATTACGTAAGCGCCACAATCAGAGGTTGCTTCAATTAAATCCTCTGCAGCAACGACTGGTAGCCCGGTGATTTCAGCAAGGCGTTGAACAGACAATTGTTGGTAACCTGTCGCAGCGTTTAGACCAGTACCGATCGCTGTCGCGCCAAGGTTAACTTCAAGTAGTAGTTGTGCTGTGTATTGAAGGTTTTTAATTTCTTCTTTTAGTAATACACCGTAAGCATGGAATTCTTGACCAACAGTCATTGGTACAGCGTCTTGAAGCTGGGTACGGCCCATTTTCAGAACACTTGCAAATTCAGTAGCTTTAACATCAAATGCAGTTTTTAAGTAATCCAGTGCTTCCAGCATATTAATGATGCTGTTGTATACCGCAACGCGGAAACCTGTTGGGTAAGCACAGTTAGTTGATTGTGATTTGTTAACATGATCATTTGGGTTAACGATATCGTAGCGACCTTTTTCTTCACCCATAATTTCAAGCGCAAGGTTAGCGATAACTTCGTTAGTGTTCATATTAACCGATGTGCCAGCACCACCTTGGAAAACATCAGATGGGAATTGATCCATGCAACGACCATTTTCAAGGATGAGATCACATGCTTGAACAATGTAATTACCGATATCAGAAGGAATTGCGCCAAGTTCTTTGTTGGCCATTGCTGCTGCTTTTTTGGTAAATACCATGCCACGTACAAATTCAGGAACATCTGAAATTGTTGTGTTTGAAATATTGAAGTTCTCAATTGCACGTAATGTGTGAATACCCCAATAGGCATCCGCAGGTACATGACGTTCGCCAAGTAGATCTTCTTCGATACGAGTTGCAACATTGATTGTTGCTTTATTTTTTTCAAGATCAATCATCTGAGACATAATATAGCCCTTTGCAAATCTTTATAATTAAAATCAATAAGTAAGCCAACAGTTGTAGCGATAATCCATTGTCGCAAAGTTGTGGCTAGATGATCGTACCTGACACCTTAATTGATGCCGATAATACTCCCCTCAACCGCTAAAAACCTAATCCAGATCACTTTTTACGAGAGCTTGTTAATCTTTGCACGGAAACGCGATCTCTTTCACATTTTCTGTTAACAGTAGCACGCTATTTTGCTTCTAAAATGAAGAAAAATGACAAGATGTGAATGAAATGTAGGAAGAGGTAAGACTGTTTTGGGAGCTGATTCAAATTATAATTTTGTATTATTTGTTAACACTTTTCAACGAGCTAATAAAATTTGTAATGAGTAATTAGATCTATAATAAGGTAAGGTCATACGACAAGGCGTCAGCATAAATTTATTTAATGAAAGGGGTTGTTTGTGTTTCCACTATTAATGTTGCTATTTATTGTGGTGCCGATGGTTGAGATTGGCTTATTCATTCAAGTGGGTGGGTTATTAGGTCTATGGCCAACAATAGCGATTGTTTTTTTAACTGCGGTTATTGGAGCATCGTTGGTAAGAAGTCAAGGAATAGCGACCTTAACCTCAGTTCAGAAGAAGCTGCAACAAGGTGAAATGCCAACTCAAGAAATAGTTGAAGGAATGTTGTTAGCAGTGGCTGGGGTGTTATTATTAACGCCAGGATTTATGACAGATGCTTTAGGATTGGTCTTATTATTGCCGCCATCAAGGGCTAAAATTGCCCAATTATTAATGCAAAAAGTCACTCTAAAAAGTAACTTTAATCAATTCGGTGGTGGTTTTTCACATCACACCAATTCACATGATGCAGCTAATGGCGATGTGTTTGATGGTGAGTATGAACGTAAAGATGACCATAAAAATAACAATTCCAATCATCGATTGCCGTAAATGAAACATAGAACAAACAAAAAAATCACGTAAAAAAAAGCAGCCGAGGCTGCTTTTTTTTATTCATGCTATTCATATTAATCACGAGAGTGAAAGCATGTTTTTTCGTAGTTTTCGAGCATAGCAATAAGCACCAATACCACTGATGATATTAGCTACTGCAATACCAATAAATAGCCCTTCAGTTCCATAAATATAACTACCTATCCATGCCGCTGGTAGTAATAGCACAAATAGCCGCAATAGATTCCAGCATAGTGCATTAATGGTTTTATGTAAGGCATTAAGGGCGCTAATTAACAGCATGCAAATCGCTTGTAATCCATAACTAGCAGGCACCACTAATAAATAATGCCATAATTGTTCTTGAACCACGCTGTCTTTAGAGAACAGTGCCGCGAGTGGCATACTTAATGGCACCATCGCAATAAAAACCAACAATTGAAACCCGATAGCAAAATGCATGGCGGTAAAGAGGGCGCTAAACGCTCGTTGTGGTTTCTCCGCGCCTAAGTTTTGTGCCATAAAAGGCATTAATGCAGAGCCAAGTGCCATCATTACAATCACTAATAAGGATTCGACTCGCATCGCTGCACCATAAGCAGCAACAGAAGCGGTACTTTGACTTGCCAATAGCGCCATTAATAACGCTCCCGATAGTGGGTTGAGCGCAGTTGACAAGCCAGCTGGCACACCAATATGCAAAATTTGTTGCCAATCGTGTTTCAATAATCGCCACTGCGGTAAGATCAGTAACTTTTCACGTTTATAAAGCAGATATAATGATGCGATAAGTGCAAATACCCAACTGATACCACTGGCAATGGCTGCCCCTTGAACGCCTAATGTGGGTACTGGACCGTAGCCAAAGATAAATAAAGGATCTAATAGGCCGTTAATGACACCAGCGATCACCATGATCTTTGCGGGGCTTTTCGCATCGCCAGTGGCGCGAATAGCACTATTACCCGCCATTGGAATCACGAGTAATGGAATCGCGAGATACCACACTGTCATATATTGTTCGATAATCGGTAGTAACTCAGCTGAAGCCCCCATTAAGGTAAATAATGGTTTAATGGTAAGCAATCCAATGCTCGAGCCAACAATCATTAATAGCAGACTAAGTAGCAACCCATGAGTAGTAATGCGGGCAGCACTGTGGTTATCGCCTTGACCGAGCATGCGTCCAATACTGGTCGATATACCGACGTTCATTCCCATGGTGATGCAATTAAGACCAAAGGTAACTGGAAAGGTGAAACTAACCGCCGCCAGTGCATTGGTGCCCAAGCGCGAAATAAAGAAAGTATCGACTAAATTAAACATTAAAATCGCGATCATGCCAAACACCATTGGCACTGCTAAACGGCGTAATGCATCAGGAATTGGTGCTGATAATAATCCATGTTTATCTGACTTGGGTTGGGTTGCCATAGTGGTCTCAAAATAAGGATGCCTGCATACCCTAATGCAAAGTGTGTGATCGGGCAAAATTTCTCAAATAAATAACAAAAAAAAGTCGTCTAAACCTTGGGATTTAGAAATTAGACCCAACATCTTAGTCATATAGAAAGTCATACAAGTTAGTTCTTGTAGGCTTAAAATCATGGACATTACCTTAATTATCAGGAGAGACGACCAATGAACATTCGTCCTTTACACGACCGAGTTATCGTTGAACGCCAAGAAGTTGAATCTAAGTCTGCCGGTGGCATCGTTTTAACTGGTTCAGCTGCTGAAAAATCTACTCGCGGTAAAATTCTTGCTGTAGGTAAAGGCCGCATTTTAGAAAATGGCACCGTACAACCACTTGACGTACAAGTGGGCGATGTAGTTATTTTTGCTGAAGGCTACGGCACTAAAACTGAAAAAATTGACGGTAAAGAAGTTCTTATCATGTCTGAAAATGACATTATGGCAATCGTTGAATAATCCGATCACATTAAATTAAGAATTAAGAAAGGAAATCCTAAGATGGCTGCTAAAGACGTTAAGTTTGGTAACGACGCACGAATTAAAATGCTAGAAGGTGTTAACATTCTGGCTGATGCGGTAAAAGTAACATTAGGTCCTAAAGGCCGTAATGTTGTACTAGATAAATCATTTGGTGCACCAACTATCACTAAAGATGGTGTTTCTGTTGCGCGTGAAATTGAATTGGAAGATAAGTTCCAAAACATGGGCGCACAAATGGTGAAAGAAGTTGCATCGCAAGCGAATGACGCTGCGGGTGACGGTACAACAACTGCAACGGTACTTGCTCAAGCGATTATCGCTGAAGGCCTAAAAGCGGTTGCTGCGGGTATGAACCCAATGGATCTTAAGCGCGGTATCGATAAAGCTGTTATCGCTGCGGTTGAAGAGCTAAAAACATTGTCTGTACCTTGTGCTGACACGAAAGCAATTGCACAGGTAGGTACTATCTCTGCAAACTCTGATACAACTGTTGGTAACCTTATTGCAGAAGCAATGGAAAAAGTAGGTCGTGATGGTGTTATCACGGTTGAAGAAGGTCAAGCACTTCAAGATGAGCTTGATGTTGTTGAAGGTATGCAGTTTGATCGTGGTTACCTATCACCATACTTTATCAATAACCAAGAAGCAGGTTCTGTGGATTTAGAAAGTCCATTTATCCTATTGGTTGATAAGAAAGTATCAAATATTCGTGAGCTTCTTCCTGCTCTAGAAGGCGTAGCAAAAGCGTCTCGCCCACTACTTATTGTTGCAGAAGATGTTGAAGGCGAAGCGCTAGCAACATTAGTGGTTAACAACATGCGTGGTATCGTTAAAGTTGCTGCTGTTAAAGCGCCTGGCTTTGGTGATCGTCGTAAAGCAATGCTACAAGATATCGCGGTACTGACTGCTGGTACTGTTATTTCTGAAGAGATTGGTTTAGAGCTTGAGAAAGTTCAACTAGAAGATCTTGGTCAAGCTAAACGTATTACTATCACTAAAGAAACCACGACTATCATTGATGGTGCTGGTGAAGAGAGCATGATTCAAGGCCGTGTGACTCAAATTCGTCAACAAATTGAAGATGCAACTTCTGACTACGATAAAGAAAAACTTCAAGAGCGCGTAGCAAAACTTGCTGGTGGCGTTGCGGTAATTAAAGTTGGCGCAGCAACTGAAGTTGAAATGAAAGAGAAGAAAGACCGCGTTGAAGATGCATTACATGCAACTCGTGCTGCGGTTGAAGAAGGCGTTGTTGCTGGTGGTGGCGTAGCACTTATTCGTGCAGCATCTAAAGTAGTAAACCTTGTTGGCGATAACGAAGAGCAAAATGTAGGTATCCGTGTAGCACTTCGTGCAATGGAAGCACCACTTCGTCAAATCGTTAAGAACGCAGGTGATGAAGAATCTGTTGTTGCTAATAATGTTCGTGCAGGTGAAGGTAACTACGGTTACAACGCTGCAACTGGCGAATATGGCGATATGATTGAGATGGGTATTCTTGACCCAACTAAAGTAACCCGTTCAGCTCTTCAGTTTGCAGCATCTGTAGCAGGTCTTATGATCACTACTGAAGCGATGATTACTGATAAAGCATCTGATGCTCCTTCTATGCCTGATATGGGTGGCATGGGCGGTATGGGCGGTATGGGCGGTATGATGTAAGATATTTATAACCGTAGAGATTAAATTCTCTGGGTTATAAAAGTTGTTGCCATAAAAAGTCGAGCATAGCTCGACTTTTTTATTACCTGAAGATAATGATTTACGCTGTGTTTGATTGATTTTTATTGGAGGCTTATAGAGGGAGTTCGTTCGGGATATTTCTCGAAAAGCTGTACGTAAATAAACACCAATAAAAACAACAACTTAAGCTTGCATATTGAGAGTTGGCTGGTGGGTGTAAAAGTGTACATGTTTTTGCTGTTTATTGGAAAAACATCTGAACATTGTTGATTGCTGTTTTAGTGATAGCAGTTTTAAACCAATAATAGTAAGTCGCTGCAAAATGGCTACTATTCATATTATTGTTACTTTTATAGCTATTAGATGAAATGTTGATTATTTACTGAATTTTATCTATTTAATCATGATCAATATTTTTGATGATAAATTACAAGATAATAAAATATTAATTTATATTATGTTTTTATACTTTAAGTTGTCAGTACAGTTATCCAGTGATTTAACTGTCTTTTTATGATCATGTTAAATTCACCTCCTTGGTACGATCCAGTTGTTTAATTTGATAATGGTGAGCAGTTATTTGCTCGATATGAATGGTGTGGTTTCATAGTAGTGGTTATGTGTGAGTAACCATAAAACGGCAACTTAAAAGCAAGTCATAGTCTTTAGTTTGCATGGAAAAAAGCGTGAAAAGCTGCACGTTAAATATAGTTATTAAAAATCAGTACGTTAGAGGTATTTTACTTGGAGGTAATAAGTGTCTGGGTTTTTGTACTTAAAAAAGGTGTTATTTTAGATTAAAGCTGTACGAAGGGTGGGTTACATTAAGCCCTGATGCGTTTACACCGAGGGCTGAATTTTTATATACGTTAGTTATTGCTTGGTAGGTATTCTTTGTTTAGTTCAACCCACGCTGCCATAAAGCAAACGACAAATGATTGAATGTAACCACGTAGATCAATCTCTCCCTGTACGAGCACATCATCTGCGTTAGACTCCATGTTAAATGATACCGTACGATCTTTGATACAAAAGAACACACGGCCGATTAATACAAAGTTGTCACCATTATCATCTGGGTTGTAGACCATTCCTGCACCAATTTGATCATGTTCAGCAATTTGTAGTGCACTAAATGCTAATTTTTCTGCGCCCTCAAAACCAAAACCAGCATAACGTTTACCTTGGTCTTGTTGTTGCAGTAATTGCGACAGCAGTTGAGTGTAAGTAGTCAGTGCTTCTTCTGGAATTTCATTGGTGTTTACCTGCCCCATACTATATGGCTTATCATCTTCTACCATTTCAACATCATAGATAAAATCAGTCATTGCGAATCCTTGGTTAGTCTTATCGTCATCATATTGTTTATACGTTAGCGTAATTTGATGGTACGAGGTAGTACTAATCAAGATATTGATTATGAGTATTTGAATGATCACATTTTTATACGAGTATTACGGTCTTTGTTGATGGTGATATTTGTAGAGATATAGCAGGATAAAGCATTTTTCCTATGGTGAACCCTCGTCGGTAGTTCGCTGAGTAAAAAGCGAAAAAAGCTGTACGGTTATTTATTGTTTAATATCAATTAGTTACGTGGTATTTTGTCTTTTTTATTAATTTCATAATAATGGACACCTTTTAGCTGTTTTTGGCTATAAAAGCTGATCGGTGTTGTTTGGGTAATAAAAAAGCAGCCTTATTAGACTGCTTTTTAATGATTTTTTATAAGCTATTGATTTTGTAGGTGGCGACGACTTTTACCTGCATTTTTTTCAATATAATCAATAATCATACCGGCAATATCTTTACCTGTTGCTGCTTCTATACCTTCTAAACCTGGTGATGAATTAACTTCCATGATCAGTGGTCCACGTTTAGAGCGTAATAAATCAACTCCTGCAACACTCAGCCCCATCGCTTTTGCTGCTGCAATTGCTGTTTTACGTTCTTCTGGCGTAATTCGAATTAATGAAGCACTGCCACCACGGTGTAAGTTGGAGCGGAACTCTCCCTCTGCTGCCTGGCGCTTCATTGACGCGATAACTTTATCACCAATTACAAAACAACGAATATCTGCACCACCGGCTTCTTCAATATATTCCTGAACCATGATATGAGCTTTAAGGCCCATAAATGCCTCAATAACACTTTCAGCTGCTTTTTGAGTTTCAGCAAGTACAACGCCAATCCCCTGCGTCCCTTCTAAAAGTTTTATTACTAGCGGGGCGCCACCGACCATTTTAATCAGATCTAACACATCATCAGGTTTACTGGCAAAACCCGTTATCGGCATACCGACACCTTCACGGCTCAGTAATTGTAATGAACGTAGTTTGTCGCGAGAACGTGAAATCGCAATAGACTGATTCACAGAAAACACATCCATCATTTCAAATTGGCGTAATACAGCGCAACCATAGAAGGTAATGTCTGAGCCTATACGTGGAATGATAGCATCAAAGCCAATAAGATCAGTGCCTTCAAAATGAATAGAGGGTTGCACCGAATTGATATTCATATAACAACGAAGGGCGTTGATAATGACTGCTTCATGACCTCGTTGCTGACAAGCTTCGTGAAGGCGGCGGGTTGAATATAAGTTTGCGTCCTGTGACAAAATGCCAATTTTCATTACGATACTCATGTAAGGGAGCGAGTTGGCAGCAGCGGTGACGTTTGGCGAACGCCGATACGATAAAGGGCTGCTGTATGAGGCGCGACTATGCACGTAAATTGTAGAAAAATCGAGATCTGCCACGATGATTTTTTTTAATGGTGAGCAAGAGTAATATTACTAATAATTCAAAAGTAATATCATAGGCCAATAGCTCTCTAGTTATATAGCATTAAAAGCTGCACAGGCTGTACGCTCCTTATAAAACAATGAGTTACATCACAATATTGATTAGCCTATAATGGGCTAAATGGTTGGTGTATGTTTTAGGTGTTTTTTTTATGAAAAGCTGTACGGTACGATAATTAATATCGTCAATAACAGCCTCTTACTGACCCGTAATGACGAGCCAGTATGGTAATAGTGATATGGCGTGAGGGTATTGAGAAGGTTACGATATAGAAATGAAAATTACTCAAGATAAAGATCGAGTGGTGTTTTACTGCTTCTGCCGCCAATTTCACGGGCTAATGTTGGTACTAAATAGCCTGAGACATTATTGATCACTTCAGCCATTAGGCTTCGTGCTTGCTGGTCACTGACAAAGAAATGCGCAGCTCCCTGAACATGATCAAGTACGTGTAGATAGTAAGGTAGGATACCGGCATCAAATAATGCTTCGCTAAGGTTTGTCAGTGCTGTGACGGAGTCATTAACGCCTTTAAGTAGCACGCTTTGATTTAACAATGTGACCTTAGCTTGCTTGAGTTGTGTCATTGCAGTCGTTAGGTCGCTATTAATCTCATTGGCATGGTTTATATGAGTCACCATGATAATTTGTAAGCGACTGGTGGCAAATAGTTCACACAGTGCTGGTGTGATTCGATGTGGGATCACTACCGGCAAACGGCTGTGGATCCGTAACCGTTTAATATGGGGAATCGTGGCAATATGTTCGAGTAGCCATGTTAGCTCATGATCTTTTGCCATTAATGGATCACCACCGGATAAAATCACCTCATTAATTTGTGGTTGACTGGCGATGTAATCAAGGCTCTGTTGCCATACTGCTTTATTGCCTTTGTTGTCTTGATAAGGGAAGTGACGTCGAAAGCAATAGCGACAATTAATGGCACAACCGCCTTTTACTATCATCAAAACACGGTTGTGGTACTTATGTAGTAGCCCTGGAATCGGGTTATCTTGTTCATCAAGGGGATCGGTTGAATAGCCTTGGTGGACTTCGAATTCTTGCTCTAGCGGCAGTACTTGGCGTAATAATGGATCGTATGGGTTGCCAACTTCCATTCTTTCTACAAAACTTACAGGAACGCGAAGCGCAAATAATTTTTTAGCAGCGAGACCTTTTTGCCAAGGTGTTGGATCAATTTTAAGCCAATTGAGTAGCTTTAACGGATCAGATATCGCATTAGCTAGATCATTCAGCCAGTTTTGCTCAACAGATGGCACGTTTCGGGGTATGATATGCGACATTAAATACAACTCGAAGATGTTAAGAGGATTAGAATGGCGTCTTTCAGCACCAATGAATTCCGCAGCGGAATGAAAATTATGCTTGATAATGAACCATGTGTCATTATCGAAAACGAATTTGTTAAACCTGGTAAAGGTCAAGCGTTCAACCGCGTACGAATCCGTAAACTTATTTCAGGTAAAGTTCTTGAAAAAACGTTTAAATCAGGTGAATCTGTTGAAGCTGCAGACGTAGTCGATACTGAACTTGATTATCTATATAACGATGGTGAATTCTACCATTTCATGAACAATGAAACATTTGAGCAAATCGCAGCAGACGTAAAAGCTGTTGGTGATAATGCGAAATGGTTAGTAGAAAACGATGCGTGTACGCTAACGCTGTGGAACGGTAACCCTATCGTTGTTACTCCGCAAAACTTTGTTGAGCTTGAAGTAACAGAGACTGATCCTGGTCTTAAGGGCGATACACAAGGTACTGGTGGTAAGCCAGCAACATTAACTACAGGTGCTGTAGTTCGTGTTCCTCTATTCATCGCGATTGGCGAAGTTATCAAAGTTGATACACGCTCAGGTGAATACGTAAGCCGTGTGAAGTAATTCATATTGAGCTTTAAAAAAGGTCGCTTAGGCGGCCTTTTTTGTTGGCTTAAATTTATGCTCAATGATGTTTTCGTTAAAATTTAGCAATAAAAAAAGCACCGCAAGCGGTGCTTTTTGGATGGTATTTAGTAATGATTAAATCATAAATACAAAAATAATCGATAGTGCCGTGACTAGAAATGCTGCTGCATAACAAGCGATCTTACCAGCAACACCAGTATGGAACTTAAGGTCATGCATACCATGGTGTAGACGGTGCATACCATGCCACATTGGTAGTGATAAGGTGGCAATGACAAACAATGCGCCAATAAAGCTGGTTGCGAAGTCTGCTGCGCGCTCATAGCTAACGGCTTCTGGACTGATAATACCCAGTGGCACCATGATCCCAAGTACTAGAATTGTGACAGGGGAGATCATGGCAAACCAAGTACCACCGGCGCCAAATAGACTCCACCATACTGGTTCATCGGAACGTTTTGGATGTAAATTAATCACGAGCGGCTCCTTAAACTAGCGCTAAAACAATGGCGGTGATGACAGCAACAACTGCCCACTGTGCAAGAATGATAATCTTCTTATCTAGTTTCTTGCCTTTAATGCGAATTGGCACCACTTGCGGCATCATGCTAAAGAATGTTTGAGCGTGGAATAAGCTACCAGCTAACGCAATAATATTTAGAATGATTACAATTGGATTAGCCATAAAATTCAGCCAACCTTGCCACGCATCAGGACCTTTTACTAAACAACCTAAGCCAAAGGTTAGACAGATAGTAAAGAAAATTAGCGGCAATACAGTTGCTTCTCGCAGCATGTAAAAACGATAGAAAGAACTGTCTTTCCACCATGTACGCGTCATTTCACGAACGTAAGGTTTACGGTTGCTCATCCTTATGCCTCCTGAGGCTTCAACATTGCAATAACGAAATCTTTCGATGATTCCACTTTGCCTTGGTTTACAGCTGCTGCTGGATCAACGCTCTTTGGACATACCTCAGAACAGTAACCCACAAATGTACAGCCCCATGCACCATTCTCACTGTTGATCAGTTCCATACGCTCATGCTGACCATGGTCACGGCTATCAAGATTATAACGGTGCGCTAGTGTGAGTGCTGCAGGACCGATAAATTCAGGGTTTAAACCGAATTGTGGACACGCTGCGTAGCAAAGACCACAGTTAATACAGCCAGCAAATTGCTTGTATTTTGCCATTTGCTCTGGTGTTTGTAGATTAGTACCATCTTCAGGCTTACGATCGTTACCGATAATGTAGGGCTTGATTGCTTCAAGACGCTCAATGAACGGCGTCATATCGACAATTAAGTCTTTTTCAATCGCAAAGTTAGCGAGTGGCTCAATTTTAACGCCATTTGGGTAATCACGAAGAAAGCTCTTACAAGCTAACTTAGGCACACCATTGACCATCATGCCGCATGAACCACAGATCGCCATACGGCAAGACCAGCGGTAGCTTAGGTGCTTATCAAGGTGGTCTTTGATGTAACCTAATGCATCAAGTACTGACATGGTTTCATTGAACGGTACTTCAAATGCTTGTAAATACGGTTCTGCATCTGTTGCTGGGTCATAACGCAGAATTTCAATTTTTTGAATGCGATTGTCTGACATTATGCCTTTTCCTCTTGATTTACTTTAGTCGCGGCTTCTTCAGCGGCAGCAGCTTCTTCAGCAGCGGCACCGTATAAACGCGCTTTTGGCTGTGATTTAGTAATCGTTACATCACTGTAATCGATACGTGGTGCTGCACCATCGTTGTAGAATGCCAAGCTATGTTTGAGGAAGTTAACATCATCACGCTCAGTACAGTTATCATCTAGACGCTGGTGTGCGCCGCGAGATTCTGTACGTAGAATTGCTGAGTGCGCCATTGCTTCTGCAACATCCAAGCCGTAACCAACTTCAATTGCATATAGCAGGTCAGTGTTAAAGACTTTGCCTTTATCTTGAATGCTAATGTGTTTAAAGCGTTGCTTTAGCTCCGCTAGTTTGTCAATCGTGGCTTGCATTAGATCGTGCTGGCGGTAAATACCGCAACCCGCTTCCATGGTATGACCCATTTCAGTGCGGATTTGCGCCCAGTTTTCATCGCCTGTTTGTGCCATTAGGGCATCAATACGTGCTTGAACGGCATCAATTTGAGCATTGATTGAAGTATCATTCCAACCTTGGAATTCTTCAGCACGTTTAACCGCATGTTCACCGGCTACACGTCCAAATACCACAAACTCAGCCAGTGAGTTTGAACCGAGGCGGTTCGCACCGTGAAGACCAACAGAGGCACATTCACCGACAGCAAATAGACCTTTAATACGGGTTTCACATTGGCCATTAGTTTCAATACCACCCATGGTGTAATGCACGGTAGGGCGAATTGGAATCGGCTCTTTGGCTGGATCAACGTTAACGTATGCCTTAGCAAGTTCACAAATGAACGGTAAACGCTCATGTAAGTACTCTTCACCAAGGTGACGTAAATCAAGCATCACCACATCACCCAATGGATGTTGAATCGTGTTACCTTTTTGTTGTTCATGCCAGAACGCTTGCGAAACTTTGTCACGCGGACCTAGTTCCATGTATTTATTTTTTGGCTCGCCTACAGGTGTTTCTGGGCCCATGCCATAATCTTGGAGGTAACGGTAACCGTTTTTATTAACGATAATACCGCCTTCACCACGACAACCTTCGGTCATTAAAATACCAGTGCCAGGTAAACCTGTTGGGTGGTATTGAACAAATTCCATATCACGTAGCGGTACACCGTGGCGGAATGCCATTGCCATACCATCGCCAGTTACAATGCCACCGTTAGTATTACAGTGGTAAACACGACCAGCACCACCGGTTGCTAGGATCACTGATTTTGCTTTAATACAGATCAGTTCACCTTCAGCCATATGAATTGCAATAAGACCTTGTACTTCGCCATTCTCAATTAGCAGATCGACCACGAAGTATTCGTCATAACGTTTGATCTGTGGGTATTTGATAGAGGTCTGGAATAGGGTGTGTAGCATATGGAAGCCAGTTTTATCTGCCGCGAACCATGTACGTTCAACTTTCATACCACCAAAACGACGTACGTTCACTTCCCCGTTTTCTTTACGGCTCCATGGGCAACCCCATTGCTCCATTTGGATCATTTCACGGGTTGAATTCTCGACGAAATATTCAACCACATCTTGTTCACATAGCCAGTCACCACCGCCAACGGTATCGTTGAAGTGATTATCAAAGCTATCTTCGTCTTTGATAACAGCAGCAGAGCCACCTTCAGCGGCAACTGTGTGCGAACGCATTGGGTAGACTTTTGAAATAAGTGCAATTTCTAGTTCTGGGTTTGCTTCTGCAGCAGCGATGGCAGAACGTAGGCCTGCACCACCCGCGCCAATTACAGCGATATCTGTGGTAATAGTCTTCACAGCTATCCTCCGAAGGTAAGACGGTAAAAAAATGAAAAGACGCGTCGTGCGCATCTATCCTTGAAATCCTGCGGGTATTTTATGAAACCTCATTAAGATAAAATATGATGTAGACGCGTGTTTTTAACGAAATAATCAAAAAATGTAATCTGATTACAGAAATTGTGATTATTGTCACAAGTTGTCATGTTTTGGTGGTGTTAATTAGTTGTTTTGTTTGTGATTAATTGTTTGTGGCTTATTAATTGTGTGTAACAAAAAAATGCTTCAACACCTTGTTGTAAAAGATTTAATAAGCTATTCGATGCATTTTATTAATGAGGAATGTGATCTTTTTTTAATTACCTGTGTGTTTGTTGTTATTTTTTTGTGCTTTTTTGTTGTCGTGGTCATTGCTGCTTTAATGATTTTTGAGGGCTTATCTGTTAATGCTATTCATTTTTATTCACAATGAATGTTGATGGGTAGTAAATATAATCAGCCCAATACTTGGTTAGATGTGTGGCTTTGTTAGAATAATGGTCTGATTTCCTTTTATATAAGAAGAAATAGTTATGTCCCAGCCTTGGCAGCCTACTGCTGATATTACTCAACTAAAACAACGTGCTGTTTTACTCGCGACGATTCGTCAGTTTTTTGCAGCTCGTGATGTTATCGAGGTGGATACGCCAGCCATGAGCCAGGCGACAGTGACGGATGTTCATTTACATGCGTTTAAAACCGAGTTTGTGGGGCCAGGTTACGCTAATGGTCAAACATTGTATTTGATGACCAGTCCAGAATTTCATATGAAGCGACTATTGGCTGCTGGTAGTGGAGCGATCTATCAGATATGTAAATCATTTCGTAATGAGGAGTCGGGACGTTACCATAATCCTGAATTTACGATGTTGGAATGGTATCGACCAGGATTTGACCATCATCAGCTAATGGCTGAAATGGATGCGTTATTGCAGCAAGTATTAGGCTGTGGTGCTGCTGAAAAAATGACGTATCAACAAGCATTTATTGATGTGTTAGGTGTGTGCCCATTAGAAGGCACGATGACAGAGTTAAAAGCTGTTGCTGCTCAGTTAGGGTTGGCTGATATTGCTGAGCCAGAGCAAGATCGTGACACCTTATTGCAATTACTGTTTAGTATTGGTGTTGAAGTTAAAATTGGTCAACAAGTGCCAGCTTTTGTATATGATTTCCCAGCTTCACAAGCCGCGCTGGCTCAAATTAATCCCCAAGATCCACGTGTTGCTGAGCGGTTTGAGGTGTATTTTAAAGGGATTGAGCTTGCTAATGGCTTTCATGAGTTAGCAAATGGCGATGAGCAATTGTTACGCTTTGAACAAGATAACTACAAGCGATTACAAATGGGCTTACAGCCACAACCTATCGACATGCATCTCGTTGAAGCATTACGAGCTGGTTTTCCTGATTGTGCAGGGGTTGCATTAGGGATTGATCGGGTGATTATGTTGGCATTAGAACAAGATCATATTGATCAAGTAACGGCTTTTCCAATTGAAATCGCCTAAAGGTTTGTAGCAATGCCGCAGGGTAAAAAAAGCACGGTTATTATAGCCGTGCTTTTTTTGTCGTCAGATAACGCTTATGCACCAGTTAGTGATTATCAATAATCTCATACTGAGGGGACGTGCAATTAACGCCGAAGATCTTATTGGATGTAAATGATAATGGGGTTAAACAGCAAGTCGGATTTCAAGGTGTTTAAACCGTTAAAATATTCTAGCCGGACTTAATTGTTGTTGCAACTGATTATCATTTAGATTGGTGTTTATTCGATCACAATTCGAGCATTAAGAGGTTGTAAGGGACGGTTATTATCACCCATCATTTGGTTAAGTTGCTCTATTTGAGCCGCTGAGCTTGTAAGATGGCTTTGCATAACATACCAAATCACACCTTCTGTACATGGTGGTGTGGTTAATGAACCATTGTAACGGAAATATTGACGTTCACGCGGCAGTAGTGCGTTTGGAGTTAGGTCACCAGTAAAATCAATTGTCTCACCTTTGGTTGGAATCTTTTTTAGTAAGGTGGTTAATTCATTATTTGCTCGAGGACCATTTTCAAACATCACCGCAATTACAGCAATATGGCCACTTGCATCAACATTAACGAAATGTGCTTCTAATGGGTATTGCTTGCCGTCAATATAGTTTTCAGACGGAGTATGGAAATGGAATTGCTTTAGGATATAAGTATCGCCATCGATAATGACTTTATTATCACCGCTAACATTAACTGAGATTGTATGGCCGTTATTGGTAATACTGGTGATTTTACCATTGTAGTCAATTTGTAATGGCTGCGTTTGTGCTTGAATTGGGTCTTGAATATCAATTGGACTTTGATTCTCGCCGCCACAGGCTGGGTAACTATCAACCCAATGCTCAGTACCTTGTTGATCACCGTATCCCCATGCCGCATTAGCGTGTGCAGAAAGAGAAAAGCAGGTCGCTAAGGCGAGTACTAATGCTGATACTGTGTTTTTTTTCATTATGATTACCTATGAGTATGAGAGTTATCCCGACCTAACAGTAGTACTGGGTACGCGAGATGAAGCACTAACGTTAGCATAGTAATGTTTTGATTTGATATTGAAAAATACTATTAAAGAATAGCTTTAGTGATCGCTGTAATATAAAGCAGAGATATAGAGCACCAATAAACGAAAATGTTGTGCTTTATGAGGTATTAATCAATGTCACGGGGTAATCGTTACCCCGTCGACAATAGTATTTATAGCATTTTATTTAACTAGACGTTCAGCATAAGGTTGTCCCATGCGGGTCACTTGACCTGGTTGCATGTTGTCTACAAAGCGGATGCTGTCTTTAGGAAATAAGTTAATCACAGTCGAGCCCAATTTAAAGCGACCCATTTCTTGGCCTTTCTTTAAACAAATAGCTTGTTCTCCCGTTGTTGGGTAATCCCAACGACGAACTTCTGGACCCGTAGGTGGCGTCACAGTACCAGCCCATACGGTTTCGATGCTGCCAACAATAGTCGCGCCAACGAGCACTTGTGCTAATAGGCCAAACTCAGTTTCAAACACACATACAACACGCTCATTACGGGCAAACAGATTAGGAACATTGGTTGCGGTGAGTGGATTTACAGAAAAAAGGTCGCCCGGAATATAAATCATTTGGCGTAATACACCATCACATGGCATATGAACTCGGTGGTAGTCACTTGGTGAAAGGTACAATGTCGCAAATTCTCCCCCCATAAACTCATCGGCTAAATCGCTATCACCACCTAATAATTCACAGGCATTAAAGTAATGGCCTTTGGCTTGGAATAAGCGCCCAGCTTTAATTGGACCGAATTGGCTTACACAAGCATCAGCGGGATGACTAATGATTTGCTGATCGTTGTTAATTGGGCGAGCACCTTCCATTAGTTCACGTACAAAAAAAGCATTGAAGGTTGGGTAAGCCGTTGGATCCGGATTACGCGCTTCAGCCATATTGACGTTATATTGTTTGATGAACCAACGAATAATAGTAGTAGTTAGTTTTCCACCTTCATAAGCCGCTAGTTTACCCACAAGACGGGTTAACGCATGCTTTGGCATGCAATATTGAAGGCCAATCTTAATCTTATCTAGCACAATCATTCTTCCAGTAAATATTAATTAATCAATAAGTTAGTTATTCTTTGCTTATTTGGAAGAATAACGTCAACCCGTAATAGTACCGAACTATTTTAATAATGTCAGTTATTGTGGCGTTATAGCTGCAGTAGATAAGTTAAGTTTGTCGGTGTTGATTTGAATTGTAGTCGATAAAAAATAAGCCTAAAAAATAATGAAATTCTTTAGGCTTATTCTATTTTTAGTTTGGTTTGTTACGTGAAAATTGGCGGTTAGCCACTGTTTCCGACATACTTTCAATAATCTTATGGTAACTATTGTAGCGTTCGCGACTAATATCACCACGCTCAACGGCTTCGCGAATGATACAGCCAGGATCGTTCCCGTGTGTACAATCACGGAATTTACAGCCACCTAGATATTGACGAAACTCAACAAATGCTTCGGTAATTTGTTCTGGTTCTAGATGCCATAGACCAAATTCACGTACTCCTGGGGAGTCAATTAAATCACCGCCATCAGCAAAGTGATATAATCTTGCAGCCGTAGTGGTATGTTGGCCTAAGCCAGAGTTAGTCGAAACATCGCCAATATCAGCCTCAACGTCTGGCATTAATGCATTGACCATACTTGATTTTCCAACACCAGATTGGCCGGCAAAGATACTGACATGATCTTTTAAATCAATCTTCAAATCCTCAAGCCCTTCACCTGTATCGGTACTGACTAAGCGTACGCTATAACCAATATTTTGGTATTGCGTTAACTTACGTTCAACGTCAAGTCGTTGTTCCGCGGTCAATAAGTCGACTTTATTGACCACAATTAGCGGCTTAATGCCGATAGTTTCAGCTGCAATAATGTAACGGTCAATAATGTTAAGCGATAGCTCAGGTAGAATCGATGACACAATTACAATTCGATCAACGTTAGCTGCAACCGCTTTTACACCGTCGTAATAGTCAGGGCGGGTCAACATTGATTTGCGTTCATGTACCGCTTCTACAACGCCAGCAATACCTTGCAATGCTTCAACACCTGGACGCCAAACGACACGGTCTCCAGACACGAGGCTTTGAATACTGCGACGTAGGTTACAGCGATGAATAATACCCGTTTGCGGATCTTCAACATCTGCGTGTTGACCAAATCGAGTAATAACTAGCCCTTCACGGGCATTCTCCAATAGGGCTTCATCCCATTGGACTTCATTTTTAGCGCGATCAAGGCGCTTATTTTGGTTAGAGCGGACACGTCGGCTCTGACCTTGAGTTAGTTTTTTCTTTTTTGCCACAAGAATATCGTTCTGTTTGGTTGGCTTTCGGTATTATCATACATGGTTTAGTCACAAAAGAGGCAATATCGAATGACAATCAGCGATCAGAATCTTATTTGGATTGATCTGGAAATGACCGGATTGGATCCAGAAACTCATAAAATCATTGAAATCGCCACAGTTGTGACCGATCCACAGCTTAATGTGTTGGCAGAGGGGCCCGTTCTAGCTATTTATCAGCCAGAAGCTGAATTAGCAAAAATGGACGATTGGTGTACAACCACACACACTAATAGTGGTTTAGTCGAGCGTATTCGTCAAAGTACGATCACTGAAGCGCAAGCGGTCGCTCAAACCATTGCTTTTTTAGAACAGTGGGTGCCAAAAGGTGTATCACCTATTTGTGGTAATAGTATTGGTCAAGATCGTCGCTTCTTATATAAACATATGCCGAAGCTTGAACAGTATTTCCATTACCGTTATCTTGACGTTAGTACACTGAAAGAATTAACACGTCGTTGGAAGCCTGAGTTGCTTGATGGTTTTTCTAAACAAGGTAGCCACTTAGCATTAGATGATATTCATGATTCAATTGCTGAGTTGCGCTATTATCGTGAGCATATCTTCACTATTTGATGTGAAAATAAGCAGTTAGAAAATAATCTGCGGTTTTTAGTTTAAGAACTATTGCATCCGACAAATTTAGTCGTATAATGCGCAGCCTCGAAAGGAGATAACGTGTTTGTTTCCTTTCGTTAAAAATCGGACGCGGGGTGGAGCAGCTTGGTAGCTCGTCGGGCTCATAACCCGAAGGTCGTTGGTTCAAATCCGGCCCCCGCAACCAATCTCTTTTAAGAGATGTGATGCGACACTAGCTCAGCTGGTAGAGCGCAACCTTGCCAAGGTTGAGGTCACGAGTTCGAACCTCGTGTGTCGCTCCAAATTGAAGTTTATGGCTACGGCGGTAAACGAAAATAGTTGTCACCAAACTTTAATGGTGAAGAAAAATCGGACGCGGGGTGGAGCAGCTTGGTAGCTCGTCGGGCTCATAACCCGAAGGTCGTTGGTTCAAATCCGGCCCCCGCAACCAATCTCTTTTAAAGAGATGTGATGCGACACTAGCTCAGCTGGTAGAGCGCAACCTTGCCAAGGTTGAGGTCACGAGTTCGAACCTCGTGTGTCGCTCCAAATTGAAGTTTATGGCTACGGCGGTAAACGAAAATAGTTGTCACCAAACTTTAATGGTGAAGAAAAATCGGACGCGGGGTGGAGCAGCTTGGTAGCTCGTCGGGCTCATAACCCGAAGGTCGTTGGTTCAAATCCGGCCCCCGCAACCAATCTCTTTTAAAGAGATGTGATGCGACACTAGCTCAGCTGGTAGAGCGCAACCTTGCCAAGGTTGAGGTCACGAGTTCGAACCTCGTGTGTCGCTCCAA
>NZ_PYON01000019.1 GCF_003026355.1 Photobacterium kishitanii
TTAAATAACTGTGCCAAAATAACTTGCGTCATTTTGTTTTGGTCACTCAGTTTATTGATAAATCTTTCGACTTAACTATTCAGTGAGTGCCCACACAGATTGCATGGTCAAATTGTTAAAGAACATTCTTCTTCGATTCACTAAGCATTTAACAGCTTAATCGTTTCGTTGAAGTGGACGGCCATTCTAGCGAAATAACATAAAGTGTCAACCACTTTTTTAAATTTATTTCATCTGGCTCATTATCCAATCGATTGAAGCATAACGTCTTATTTATAAGTCGCTCACTGTTTCGATAGAGCAGCAGTATAAAGACAACTGCCGTCATCGCAACTAGTTTGATGCTATTTATCAATAAAAATAGTTCGTTAGATCAAAAAGCAAACAAAGCGTTCAATAATACGATTATAGCGCCTTAAATTGTTGGCTAAAATTAGACACTTTTTGCCAATCTGTATACTCAACTTCTTTAGTTGTATCTGTTTCACCATCGGTTAACTTCATTATCAGCTTAATCATGGTGCGATCAAAAAAGTTATACCGTGGATAACGTAATGCGCCCGCAAACACAGCCATCATTTTAGGGTGCCACGGCGACTTCAATAAAAACTTCTTCACATAAGCACTAGTAGCAGGGGTATCTTTACCTTCTTTACGCGCCGTTAAATTAACACAAAAGAAAGCCACATTTGCTTGCTCAAGATTCTCAAGGTTACGATCTATAAATTGATAAAGCTTTTTATTTAAATGTCCATAACGAACAGAAGCGCCAATAAGTACGCGATCATAACCACTAAAATCAATTTTTGGTTCTAGATGAATATCAGCATATTCACATTGATACTGCTCACCTAAGTCCTGCTCTATATGGTTAAGGATTTTAATCGTTTGTCCTTCACAGCTAGAATGCAGTAATAACACCTTTTCCATGATCGCTCCTTTAATTGCGCCAAAAGGTCGGCGTAAATAAAACTAATAATGTAAATACTTCTAAACGACCAAATAGCATAGCAATAATGAGGATCCATTTCGCTGAATCATTTACTTGACCAAAATGTACTGCAACTTCACCTAAACCAGGTCCTAAATTATTGAGGGTGGCAGCCACTGCAGAAAAAGCGGTTAACTCATCAATGCCTGTCGCAATCAGTGCTAGCATACACACCACAAATACCAGCGCGTAAGCAGAGAAGAAACCCCACACCGCATCAACCACCCGTTGCGGTAACGCTTTATTCCCCAACTTAATGGTGTACACCGCTCGAGGGTGCACCAAGCGTTTTAACTCTCGCACCCCTTGTAATGACAGCAACAACATTCGAATAACTTTCATGCCGCCCCCAGTCGAACCGGCACAGCCTCCTATAAAAGAAGAGAACAACAGTAAAACAGGTAAAAATAACGGCCAATCAGAAAAGCCAGTAGTGGTAAATCCAGCGGTAGTCGATATAGATACGGTTTGGAACAATGCTTGATCAAAGGCATCAAAAGAACTGTCGTAAGAATGATGCTTTAATAACACCCCAAAACAAATCGCAAATAAAATAAATTGCACCACAAAAAACGCGCGAAACTCAGGATCTCGCCAATAAGTTTTGAGATTTATATTGCCATTACCAAACGCAGCAAAGTGAAGCGAAAAATTACAAGCGGATATTAAGAGAAAAAACACCGTGATCATATTAATAGTAGGACTATTAAAATAACCGATACTGGCATCATGAGTTGAGAATCCCCCAATCGCAATCGTTGAAAAACTATGGGATATGGCATCAAAACCACTCATACCCGCCAGCCAAAAAGCTAACGCACAAGCAATGGTTAATGCTAAATATATATACCACAACGTTTTCGCGGTTTCGGCAATGCGTGGCGTCATCTTGCTGTCTTTTACCGGTCCTGGTGTTTCCGCGCGGTATAACTGCATACCACCGACACCTAATACCGGTAATATCGCGACAGCTAATACGATGATCCCCATACCGCCAAACCACTGCAATAACTGCCGATAAAATAAAATCGCTTTCGGTAAATGATCAAGACCAACAATGACCGTTGCCCCTGTTGTTGTCAGTGCAGAAAATGATTCAAAAAAGGAGTCAGCAACTGATAAGTCTGGATTTTTAGATAATAGAAAAGGCACCGCACCCGCACTGCCTATTACCCCCCAAAATAACACTACAATTAAAAAACCATCACGGGCTTTTAATTCATGCCGTTGGTAACGGTTAGGAAACCATAATAATGAGCCTCCCGCTAGCAATAGAAAGAACGTCACCACAAAAGGAAATCCCGCACCATCGCGGTAGATCAGAGCTACCAATGCGGGAATTAACATGGTTACACTAAATAGAGCGAGCAATAGCCCGACGATACGAGTAATTGAACGAAACTGCATGGCCTTAATCGGCCCTCATCTGAAAATACATAAAAAATAAATAGTGGTTAACTATCTGGCGTTGATGTTGCGATGATTCGCCCACCACTTCGATTAATGAGTTTGGTACTAAACTCAGTCACTATTCGACTATCAAGTGCTAAGTGCATACTTACTTGTTGACCATAATCGGCTTTAAGTTGAGTGCCGTTATATTCACCTAATAATGCTTCAACTAATGATATTTGATTATAATCACAACATAAAAACAACTCACTGATGATGATCTTTTGTTGTGTGGTCAGTAACGTTAATGCTTGTTGTACACCACCGCCATAGGCCTTAACTAACCCACCAGTGCCTAAATGGATACCACCAAAATAGCGCACGACAACTGCCGTTAGTTCACCGACACCACAACCCGTTAATTGAGCCAATATTGGTTTACCTGCCGTACCCGACGGTTCGCCATCATCACTAAAGCCCCACGACATTGAATCTGTTGGTCTACCAGCAACAAATCCCCAACAGTGGTGATTAGCATTTGAATGGGCTGACTTTACTTCGCCAATAAACTGTTTAGCAGCCTCAATCGAGGCTGTGTGTGCCAAGTAAGTAATAAAATGGCTTTTCTTAATTTCTTCTTCAAAAATCACTGGTTGCAGTGGGATTAAATAAGGCTCAGAAGTTGACATAAAACATATCCCATCATCAATAAAAGAGTGGCAGGATAACATATTCCTATTACCACTAAAGCAATGCTAATTATTGCCTACAACTGATGTCACTATTCGAATTATTGTATTAAAGATGATGCACCAGCTAGCAATGTTAAACAAATGTTTAAATTAATTATTGAATTTGTACGCATTGCGGTTCAGACTAAACATTAACCACTACAGGTCAAACCAGTTAAATCACACCTAATCCGTCATAGAATGGAATATATGGAGATAGAACATGATTTACCACGGTGAAACACTCTCAGTCCATTACCTCGAAGATGGCATTGCTGAACTTATTTTTGCGGCGCCATCCCCTGTCAATAAATTCGACCTCGCAACCCTTGAAAGCTTTAATCTGGCACTTGATGCGCTTTATCAACAACCCAATCTCAAAGGTTTAATTTTACGTTCAACCAAAGCCAGTTTTATTGTTGGTGCAGATATCACTGAATTTCTAGGCTTATTCTCTCTACCAGCCGATCAACTGTCACAATGGCTTCATCACGCCAACACTATCTTTAATAAACTTGAAGATTTACCCGTTCCAACTGTGGCTGCGATAAATGGCTACGCACTTGGTGGTGGCTGTGAATGTATTTTAGCTACCGATTTTAGAATTGCAGATCATCAAGCTCGCATTGGATTACCAGAAACTAAACTTGGCATCATGCCAGGCTTTGGGGGCACAGTACGTTTACCGCGCTTAATTGGCGCAGATAACGCCATGGAGGTTATTACTACCGGCAAAGATAAAAAAGCGGCTGCCGCTTTAAGTCTCGGTTTAATCGATGCAGTCGTTGCCACCGATATGTTACCAACAGCGGCATTGAGCATGGTTAAACAAGCCATTAAGGGTGATCTAGACTGGCAACAACGTCGATATCAAAAACAAATACCACTACGTTTAAATGCTACTGAAGCCCTCATGAGTTTTACTACCGCTAAAGCAATGGTGGCTAACATTGCCGGTAAACATTATCCCGCACCGATGGCAGCAATCACCGCAATTGAAACAGCTGCAACCTGTGAACGTGAGCAGGCACTTACTATCGAAAACAACCACTTTATCAAACTGGCTAAAACCAATGTCGCTCAATCATTAGTAGGGATATTCCTTAATGATCAATATCTAAAAAATCACGCTAAACAAGCCATAAAAACAGCACCAACCACACAACAAGCAATGGTGCTAGGTGCTGGGATCATGGGCGGCGGTATTGCCTATCAATCTGTCACTCACCATGTTCCTGTCATAATGAAAGATATCACTACCGATGCCTTAACACTGGGAATGCAGCAAGCGGCGAAGTTACTCAATAAAAAGCTCACTCGAGGTCGCATTGATGGCTTACAGATGGCGGCAACATTAGCGATGATTACCCCTTCGCTGACCTATTCCGATACTCAGCAAGTCGATGTCGTTATTGAAGCGGTGGTTGAGAACCCAACCATAAAAGCAGCCGTACTGGCCGAGGTTGAACAACAGGTGACTGATACCACAGTGATCACTTCTAATACTTCAACAATCCCGATTAATTTACTCGCCACATCATTACAACGACCACAAAACTTTTGTGGCATGCATTTTTTTAACCCCGTCCACAAAATGCCATTAGTTGAAATCATTCGCGGCCAACACACCTCCGATGAAACCATTGCTCGAGTTGTCGCTTATGCCGCGAAAATGGGAAAAACGCCGATCGTCGTCAATGACTGCCCCGGTTTCTTTGTTAATCGCGTTTTATTTCCTTATCTGGCAGCGTTTAGTTTACTGCTACGTGATGGCGGTGATTACTGCCAGATTGATAACATCATGGAAGCTGATTTTGGGTGGCCAATGGGGCCGGCTTATTTATTAGATGTGGTTGGGATTGATACAGCTCATCATGCCCAAAAAGTCATGGCACAAGGCTTTCCGCAACGCATGGCAAAACAATATACAGATGCGATTGATGTGTTATATCAACAACAACGCTTCGGTCAAAAGACAGGAGCCGGCTTTTTTAATTACAGCCTTGATAAAAAAGGCAAACCAAAAAAAGCATTTGATCCACAAACCGCAACCTTACTGGCACCGATTGCAGCAGCACCAACATCATTTGATAGCACCACGATCACAGACCGAATGCTGATCCCAATGATCAACGAAGTCGTGCGCTGCTTAGAAGAAAAGATTATCGCCACTCCAGCAGAAGCTGATATGGCTTTGGTCTACGGTTTAGGTTTTCCTCCATTTAGAGGTGGTGTGTTCCGTTATTTAGAGCATATAGGTTTAGCCAATTACGTCGCGTTAGCAGATAGCTATCAATCACTCGGGCCGTTATATCAGGTACCTGACGGATTAAGAGCCAAAGCCGCCGCCGATGAGCACTATTATCCTACAGCGACTGCGGTCACGATGACCCACCATTAAGGAGCTTCATTATGAATAACGTTGTGATTGTTGACTGTATCCGTACTCCAATGGGACGCTCAAAAGACGGCGCATTTCGACAGGTTCGTGCTGAAGATTTATCAGCGCACTTAATGCAAGGGTTACTGAGTCGTAATCCACAATTAGACCCGAATGATCTAGAAGATATTTATTGGGGGTGTGTTCAACAAACCTTAGAGCAAGGGTTTAACATTGGCCGCAATTCAGCCCTACTAGCGGGTATTCCAACCACTGTTGGTGCCACGACCGTTAATCGTCTCTGCGGCTCATCAATGCAAGCACTGCATGATGCCACTCGCGCGATTATGGTCGGCGATGCTCAAAGTTGTTTAATTGGCGGCGTTGAACACATGGGCCATGTTCCAATGGATCACGGTGTTGATTTTCATCCAGGACTATCGAAAACAGTTGCCAAAGCGGCAGCGATGATGGGACTCACAGCAGAAATGCTCGCAAGAAAATATGACATCAGCCGTGAACAACAAGACCAATTTGGCGCGCGCTCGCACCACCTCGCCCACGCAGCCACGATTGAAGGACGGTTTACGAATGAAATTTTCGCAACGGAAGGCCATGACAATGATGGTGTTTTGAGAAAGTATACTACTGATGAAGTTATACGCCCCGAAACAACCGTTGCAGCTTTAAGCCAATTACGACCTATCTTTGATCCTATTAATGGTACTGTCACCGCGGGAACATCATCGGCATTATCTGACGGTGCAGCTGCCATGTTAATAATGGATGAACGACAAGCACAAGCATTAGGCTTAACCATTCGCGCCCGTATTAAAGCCATGGCAATTGCTGGTTGTGAGCCATCACTAATGGGGTTTGGTCCAGTACCTGCTACACAGAAAGCATTGCAACGGGCAGGGTTAAACTTGCATGATATTGGCGTCATTGAACTCAATGAGGCGTTTGCTGCCCAAACGTTGCCATGCATTAAAGCGCTAGGATTAATGGATCAGCTCGATGAAAAAATAAACCTCAATGGTGGCGCTATCGCACTCGGCCATCCACTGGGCTGTTCTGGCGCGCGTATTTCAACCACCTTGATAAATCTTATGGAACAAAAACAAGCTCGCTTTGGATTAGCGACTATGTGTATCGGTTTAGGGCAAGGCATTGCGACTATCTTTGAGCGCATCGAATAATTACATTCAAGTATGGTTGGAGCGCGTCAATATTCACTCCAATATAAACGGTGTTGCTATTGGCATATAATGAAATATAAGACATGCAACTTACACATAGATTAAATGAGTAAGTTTCATTTTCTTCATAGAGATAAGCCGTCTACACTCAATCCTATATTGATTGCTAACCATGATTTTTCCGGAGTATTGCAATGTTTAAAGCACTAGTATTAGAACAAGAAGATAAAAAAACACTAGCAACTATTCGCCAAGTAGCAACATCTGAATTACCTGAAGGTGATGTATTAATTGATGTCGATTACTCTTCATTAAACTACAAAGATGGCTTAGCAATTACCGGTAAAGGTCGTATTGTGCGTCAATTCCCAATGGTTCCAGGGGTTGATTTAACGGGTACGGTGGCAGAATCAAGTGATGATCGCTACCACGTTGGCGATAAAGTTGTACTTACGGGTTGGGGCGTAGGTGAAGGCCATTGGGGTGGCATGGCAGAAAAAGCCCGTCTTAAAGCTGATTGGTTAGTACCATTACCGACTAACCTTGATGGCAAACAAGCCATGATGGTCGGTACTGCTGGCTTAACCGCAATGTTATGTGTACAAGCGATTGTAGATGCAGGTGTAACACCTGATGCTGGCGAAATTTTAGTAACAGGTGCTAGCGGTGGTGTGGGTTCAGTGGCTGTAACCTTATTGGCACAATTAGGCTATAAGGTAGCAGCAGTAACAGGTCGCGCTGAAACTAATGGTCCACTACTAAAACAACTAGGCGCAACCACTATTATTGATCGTAGTGTTTTTGAAGAACCTGCTCGTCCACTTGATAAGCAATTATGGGCCGGCGCGATTGATACTGTGGGCAGTAAAGTATTAGCAAAAGTTCTGAGCCAAATTAGCTATAACGGCGCAGTCGCTATTTGTGGTCTTGCTGGCGGTTTTGATTTACCAACGACAGTAATGCCTTTCATTCTACGTAATGTACGTCTGCAAGGTATCGATTCAGTAATGTGTCCATTTGAAAAACGTCAACAAGCATGGCAACGTCTGACTGAATTACTTCCAGCAAGCTACTTTGAACAAGCATGTCGTGAAGTAACGCTTGAACAAGTTGCAGAATGTGCAGAAGCAATTACCAATGGTCAAATTACCGGTCGAGTAGTGATTAAACTGTAATGATTACGCAATAAAATATTATTGTTGTAGTTAATGATTAAGGTCAGCCAAGTGCTGGCCTTTTTATTTACTCAAAACCATTAAGCTACAATAAGCCAATATCATGAACGCGAGAATTAATCAGTCGACCACACTCTTCTTTAATAATATTACGCAACCATATCTGTGATGCTGAATGCTCACAGCGCGCATGCCATAATAATGAATAATCAAATGGCTTAAACTCAAATGGTAATGGCTTTACAATTAATTGGTAACGTTCAGCCACTAAATACGCCAAATCAGCTGGTACCGTGATGATTAAAGGCATCTGCTCAATAATTGCTAATGCAGCCTCTAAATGATAAGCCCGTAACACCATTTTCGGTTGAGGATGACCACGCAGCTGCTCATCAAGTAACGCCTTAACACCATCACTAACGGCAATCATCGCATGCGGATAACTAAGGTAATCCTGAAATGTAAGCGGTTTATTTGCGAGCGGATGATTCTGACTAACTAAACAAAAAACACTCACTAAGCCTAATAGCTGATGACACAACGGATCCATTTCAGCACTTGGGCGACAAATTGCCATATCACACCCCCCCGAGGTTAACTGCGACAACAAATTATCATGCTGTAGCGGACTAAACTCTAATGAAAGATGAGGGGCTTCTTGATAAATACGGGGTAATGCAAATGGCAAAATAGTCTGCATTGCATAATCCGTGGTGGCAATCTTAAACGTTTGCTCACAAGCTGCAGGCTCAAAATCACTGGGGGTCAATAATATTCGTAATGATTCCAGCGGTTCATTTAATTGTTCATTTAATTCCAACGCTCGCTGAGTCGGCAATAATGATTGCCCTTGGCGAGTAAACAACGGATCCCCAAGTAAATCACGTAATCGTCCTAATACTCTACTCATTGCTGATTGGCTTAAGTTAAGCCTTACCGCAGCTCGGCTAACACTGCACTCATCCAATAACACTTTTAACGCAACCAGCAAATTTAAGTCACGACGGTAAACTTCTTCGAGCTCCATGTTGTACTTCTCTAACGCTGAAAATTAATCCTACATGGCGACATTATGGCGGGATAGCTAAAAAAAATCCCACCTTTTACAGCGGGAACATTAAATATCTTGCATCATAAACCAGTACTAACGCTGATTTTTTTGTTGTTCCAATTCACTTTTATCAGTAAGTTCAACCCATAAACCAATAATAGCAGCAAGTAAGCCACCAATAGCGAATAGACCTGTTGAATAATGGCTGGTTAGCATGATGGTACTAAATGAAATAATACACAACACGGCATAAATCATTACGCGGTCAATTGATGTCAACATAATATCCCCCTAATCCATTAGAAAGAAAAGTTAATGTATTGTTAATAACGTTACACAATTTATCTTGATTTGCCAAGCCTTATTGATTAATTCTTATCCATCAGTATGATCACAACGTCTACAATAATACGTGTAAATTATGACTGCAATTTTTGAAAATCCGACCCATAGCCTCGATGCTCAAGGCCTACGTTGCCCAGAGCCAGTAATGATGGTGCGCAAAACTGTGAGGAAAATGGCAGCTAGTGATACCTTATTAGTCGTTGCTGATGATCCATCCACTACCCGCGACATTCCAAGCTTTTGTCGCTTTATGGATCACACCCTACTCGCTGCAGATACAGAAAGCGTGCCGTATCGCTTTTTGATCAAAAAAGGCAATAACTAGACCCAGATTCCTTGTTTAAACAAAAAAGCAGCCCAAAGGCTGCTTTTTTTATCATTCTGCAAACGTACTAAACATCATCTCTGTTGTGACGTATTACTTCAAGTTCATGGCGTAAATCACGTATTTCTTTTTTCAATGGTAAGACATAACGTAATCTCACTAACGAATCTACCGCGAGATATGCTGTTATGATAGCCCCGACCACCATAGGTAACCACATGTCTGTTAACGCCATACCTAAAATATTAAGTATCAACGCCAAGTGAAATAACCAACACTGACTTTTAGGTGAAATCGCAAGAAATCGAGCCATACTCCCTCCAGCAATAAAGACCAACAAATGAATTATGCTTATTTATAACTACTCTAGCACGCATCACTCAGTAGGTATTATGTCGACATCACAATTTATTACGATGAAACAAAACCTTCAACTTACAAATATTTTTATGAATAGTTTCATGTGAAACTACATTCCAAAGCCAGCAGCAATAGCTAATAACACAAATAATATGGCTGTAACTTTACGAATAAGACCTAGCGGGATTTTGTTCGCTGAGAACTTACCAATCAACACGACTGGAACGTTGGCTAACAGCATTCCAATTGTTGTTCCGACGACAACCCACATTAAGGCGTCATGATATTTAGCTCCTAACATAGTCGTCGCTATTTGCGTTTTATCACCAACCTCCGCGATAAAGAAAGCAATAAAACTGGCGATAAACGGACCTCGATTCGATAACGTCTCGTCATCATCAAGTTTATCAGGAATTAAAATCCACCCTGCCATTAGCACAAAGCTCACGACTAATACCCATTTTAAAATATCAGGGGTTAAATAGTCAGCAATTGCCACACCGAGCCATGCAGCTAATGCGTGATTAACAATCGTGGCTAAAAAAATAGCACCAATAATAGGGATTGGTTTTCGGTATCGGCTAGCCAGTAGCAACGATAAAAGTTGGGTCTTGTCACCTATTTCAGCTAAGGCGACAGAGGCAATGGAAACAGCTAAAACACTCACAACATGCTCTCTGGGGCGGGAATAATTTATACCAATAGCAAACATACACTCCCACCCCGGTTTGTGCTGTTTGCCGTTGGTCTTGCCAAATTTATCGCGTTGGATAAATCATAATTACCACGAAGATTTTGCTTCGATTATGTTGATAATTATCTCGCAAGCTGCGAGAGGCTACTCCCCAAAGGAATGGGTATATTAACAAAAAAAATGACGAAATCTAACCATTACTTATCTTTTAGTAAATACAAAAACGGCGAGCCAAAGCTCGCCGTTTTAAAAGACTAAATATAAATTAACCTAGTGGAGATAGAATAATCTCTACACGACGGTTTTGTGCACGACCCTGTGAAGTACTGTTAGTGGCAACAGGACTATTTTCACCGCGTCCTTGAGAAACTACGCGATTAGCATCAACACCTTGACGAATAAGGTAGTTACCCACTTCACCAGCACGTACTTGTGATAAACGCTGGTTATAAGCTGCTGCACCTGAGCTATCAGTAAAGCCTAATACGTTAAGTTGAGTTTTAGGGTACTGTTTAGCAACTAACGCTACATTATGTAACGCTTCCATCGCACGGCCATTTAATGAAGACTGATCAACACCAAAGGTAATTTCATTTGGCATATTCAAAATGATGTTATTGCCATTACGAGTAACACTAATACCTGAAGAAGCTAGTTGCTGACGCAGTTTAGCTTCTTGTACATCCATGTAATAACCAATGCCGCCACCCAATGCAGCGCCAGATGCAGCACCAATAAGTGCACCTTTACCGCGATCATGCTTACTTGAAGAAGCAATACCAATTGCAGCTCCGGCTAACGCACCAATAATTGAACCACCGGTACCTTTCGCTGTTTGGCTTTCACCCGTGTAAGGGTTAACAGTAGAACAACCTGTCATTGTGATTGCTGCCACAACAGAAATTACGGCTGCACGCACCCAAGTTTTTGACGTCATTACTTGTTTATTTACCATCTTATTTCAAGACCTATCTGCTCGATCAAATCATCGAGGGTATGCTAAAAATTACCTCGAAAGGCTTTCGAGGTAATATCTCTTATAGTTATTGTAATCAACCTTTACATTTACGCCATCAAAATAATGTCAAAGATTAGCTAAAAATCAGCATCAATAATGGGAATTATATCAAAACAAGCTCCAGATGGATAAAAAACAGCCACTGCCCCTACTCGCCTCAGAGCAGGCAAGGTATACTGGATAATTAATCTTTTCATCCACTAATCTCGCGAAGCTGACAATGCAGAAATACGATATTAAAACCTTTCAGGGCATGATCCTCGCGCTGCAGGATTACTGGGGCCAACAAGGCTGTACTATTGTGCAACCTCTTGACATGGAAGTGGGCGCAGGTACTTCGCACCCAATGACGTGTCTACGAGCTCTAGGTCCAGAACCAATTGCAGCAGCGTATGTACAACCTTCTCGCCGTCCAACCGACGGTCGTTACGGTGAAAACCCTAACCGTCTTCAGCACTACTATCAGTTCCAAGTAATGCTTAAGCCGTCTCCAGATAATATTCAGGAACTGTACTTAGGCTCATTAGAAGTACTAGGTGTTGATACCAAAGTACATGACATCCGTTTCGTAGAAGACAACTGGGAAAACCCAACCTTGGGTGCTTGGGGTCTTGGCTGGGAAGTTTGGCTTAACGGTATGGAAGTAACGCAGTTCACTTACTTCCAGCAAGTTGGCGGCCTTGAGTGTAAACCTGTTACAGGCGAAATCACTTACGGTATTGAGCGTCTAGCGATGTACATTCAAAACGTTGACTCAGTCTATGACTTAGTTTGGACAGATGGTCCCCTAGGTAAAGTAACCTACGGTGATATCTTCCATCAAAATGAGGTTGAGCAATCAACTTACAACTTTGAACACGCTGATGTTGATTTCCTATTTACTTTCTTTGACCAGTGCGAGAAAGAATCACTGAAGCTATTAGCACTTGAGCAGCCACTGCCATTACCTGCTTACGAACGTATTTTGAAAGCAGCCCATGCCTTCAACTTACTTGATGCTCGTAAAGCAATCTCAGTGACTGAACGTCAACGTTACATTCTACGTATTCGTAACGTAACCAAACAAGTAGCTGAAGCTTACTATGCATCACGCGAAGCACTTGGCTTCCCAATGTGTAAAAAAGATAAGTAAGGGATAGCCATGACAGATAAGAATTTCTTAATTGAGCTAGGTACTGAAGAGTTGCCACCGAAGGCACTTCGCACTCTAGCTGAAGCGTTCGCAGCCAACTTTGAAGCAGAACTAAAAGCTGCTGATTTACCTCACCAAGGTATTAAGTGGTATGCGGCACCGCGTCGTCTAGCACTTAAAGTAACAGCACTTGCTGAAAATCAACCTGACAAAGTGGTTGAAAAACGCGGTCCTGCTATCGCGGCGGCTTTTGATGCTGATGGTAATCCAACTAAAGCAGCTCAAGGCTGGGCTCGTGGTAATGGTATTACGGTTGATCAAGCTGAGCGCATGGTTACCGATAAAGGTGAATGGCTCCTATTCAAGCAACAAGTAACAGGTCAACCAACCCAAACATTACTGCCTGAACTTGCAGCAGCAGCGTTGGCTAAATTGCCTATCCCACGCCCAATGCGTTGGGGTGACAAAGACACCCAATTCATTCGTCCAGTGAAAACACTAACGATGCTATTAGGTGATGAGCTGATTGAAGGCACTATTTTAGGTGTTGCTTCAGCACGTACTATTCGCGGTCACCGCTTTATGGGTGAAGCTGAATTTACCATCGATAATGCTGATCAGTACCCTGCTATCTTAGAACAGCGCGGCAAAGTAATGGCCGACTACGAAACCCGTAAAGCGATTATTTTGGCTGATGCTAAAAAAGCTGCTGAGGCTGTAGGCGGTATTGCTGATCTTGATGATGAGTTAGTTGAAGAAGTAACTTCACTGGTTGAATGGCCGGTAGTACTAACCGCTTCATTTGAAGAAGAGTTCTTAAAGGTTCCTTCTGAAGCTTTGGTTTACACCATGAAAGGTGACCAAAAGTACTTCCCTGTTTACGATGCTGAAGGCAAGCTAGTACCTAAGTTCATCTTCGTATCGAACATCATCTCTAATGATCCAAGCCAAGTTATCTCGGGTAACGAGAAAGTGGTTCGCCCTCGTTTAGCAGATGCTGAGTTCTTCTTTAATACTGACCTTAAGAGCAAGTTAGTTGATCGTCTGCCTCAACTTGAGACAGCTATCTTCCAAAAGCAACTTGGTACAATTAAAGATAAAACTGATCGTATCACTGAACTTGCAGGCTACATTGCAGAGAAGATCGGTGCTGATGTCACTAATGCTAAACGCGCAGGTCTACTAGCTAAGTGTGACTTAATGACCTCAATGGTGTTTGAGTTTACTGAGACTCAAGGCGTGATGGGCATGCACTACGCACGTCATGACGGCGAAGCTGAAGATGTTGCACTAGCACTGAACGAGCAATACATGCCTCGTTTTGCTGGCGATCAACTTCCAAGCACTGGCGTATCATCTGCAGTAGCGATGGCTGACAAACTAGATACTATCGTTGGTATCTTTGGTATTGGCCAAGCACCAAAAGGCAGTGACCCATTTGCATTACGTCGCGCTTCTCTTGGTGTGCTACGTATCATCGTTGAAAATGGTTACCAACTTGACCTAGTTGATTTAGTTGCTAAAGCACACTCACTCTTTGGTGATAAGCTAACTAACGCTAATGTTGATTCAGACGTGATTGAATTTATGCTGGGTCGCTTCCGCGCTTGGTATCAAGACGCAGGTTTCAGCATTGATGTTATTCAAGCTGTGCTAGCGATGCACCCAACACAACCAGCTGACTTTGATAAGCGAGTTAAAGCGGTAAGTCATTTCCGTGACTTAGACGCAGCTGAATCACTAGCAGCCGCAAATAAGCGTGTGGGTAATATTCTAGCGAAATTCGATGGTGAGCTACCAACAACAGTTGATAATAGCTTATTAGTGGAAGCTGCAGAAAAAGATCTAGCCGCAAAAGTGGCAGCAGTTGTAGCAACCCTAGCACCTGTCTTTGCTGCTGGAGATTACCAGCAAGCACTAACAGAGCTAGCATCACTACGCGAACCTGTTGATGCTTTCTTTGATAACGTGATGGTTATGGCGGAAGACGAACAACTTAAAGTTAACCGTCTGGCACTGCTTAACCTACTGCGTAACCAGTTCTTACAAGTAGCCGATATTTCATTACTACAAAAGTAACTGTTATAACCGCTGCAGAATAATGACAAACCACGCTTCGGCGTGGTTTTTTTATAACCCGAGTTTTATAATTTAAACTGTTCCACGTGAAACATTCAACACAGCCGACCACCACCATAGACACTAACTAAGGCTTTCGCTTCAAATGGCAATCAGGTATTTTGAGCTATTCCCCGTCAGACATAGCGGGCTTTACAAGTGCTAAACTCAGCACTGATATAGAGGTCAATAGCACCATGGAATTTTCTGTCTTTGGCGATAAATTCGCTGGCGATTCTGGCATTACTCAATTAATGCATGATCTAAATGATGGTTTAACTAACCCCAATGCCATTATGCTTGGCGGTGGTAACCCAGCCCAAATCCCAGCGATGGTCGATTATTTCAATCAGCTATTGGTTGATATGGCAGCGACTGGTGAGCTGACGAATTCAATTACCAATTATGATGGCCCTCAAGGAAAAGACCGTTTTATTACTGCCCTTGCCGCACTCCTCAAGCAGCACTATGGTTGGGACATCAGTAGTGAAAATATTACCCTTACCAATGGTAGTCAAAGCGCGTTCTTTAATTTGTTTAATTTATTGGCGGGTAAATGTCGCCATGGTGTCAATAAGAAAATCCTATTACCGTTATCGCCTGAGTATATTGGCTATGCCGATGCTGGACTTGATGATGATATGTTTATCTCTTATCAACCGACGATCAGTTTGCTGAATGATGGGCTGTTTAAATATCACATTGATTTTAGTCAATTGGTTATTGATGACAGTATTGGTGCAATTTGTGCGTCACGGCCAACCAACCCCACCGGCAATGTACTCACCGATGACGAAATTAAGCAGCTCGACGCCCTCGCACAAGCGCACAATATTCCACTGATTATCGACAATGCTTATGGCATGCCCTTCCCTGATATTATTTTTGCTGATGTCACTCCATTTTGGAACAGCAATACTATTTTATGCATGAGCTTATCCAAACTAGGGTTACCGGGTATTCGCTGCGGGATTGTGATCGCCAATAAAGAAATCATTACAGCACTCACTAATATCAATGGCATTATCAACCTTGCACCAGGCAGCTTAGGTCCAGCCATTGCCGACAAATTAATTAGCCGCAATGACTTATTACGCTTAAGCCATGAAGTAATTCGACCCTTTTATCAACGTAAAGCACAGCATGCTGTTAGTCTATTACAACGTTATATTACTGATGAACGGTTTCGAATCCATAAACCTGAAGGGGCAATATTCCTATGGCTATGGTGTAACCAATTACCTATTTCGACTAAAGAGCTTTATCGACGTTTAAAAGCACGAGGAGTGTTAATTGTACCTGGTGAATATTTCTTTATTGGTTTAGCTAAGCCATGGTCGCATAGTCAGCAATGCTTACGCATGAACTATGTCCAAAGTGATGAGAAGATGGAACAAGGGATAAAAATGATCGCTGAAGAAATAACTCGAGCTTATGCCGAAGGTTAATCGTAACCCTGCCCTACTGACAAACAAATAAAAAATATCACATAAAAAAACGCCGCTAATAATAGCGGCGTTTTTATAAGTATTAACCTAATGACAAACTACACGTCAAGGTTTGCTACTTTTAATGCGTTCTCTTCAATGAAGTTACGACGCGGTTCAACTTGATCACCCATCAAACAAGTAAACAACTCATCAGCTGCAACAGCATCATGAATCGTCACTTGCAGCATACGGCGAACTTCAGGATCCATAGTTGTTTCCCACAACTGGTTCGGGTTCATTTCGCCCAGACCTTTATAGCGCTGTAAAGAAAGACCACGACGTGATTCTTTATTAAGCCACTCTAATGCTTCTTTGAAACTTGCGATTGGTTGCTTACGCTCACCACGTTGAACAAAGGCCGTTTCATCTAATAAACCGTCAAGCGCTTCAGATAAGTCAGCTAACTTAGCGTATTCTTTTGAATTAAGTAGATCGAAACTTAACGGATACTCATGGTCAACACCGTGAGTACGAACCACAACTTTAGGTAAGAATACATTATTCTCTTCGTCACGTAACACTTCGAACGTGAATTGGCTCTCACCTGACTGTTTCGCATTAAGAGCAACAGTTAAAGTTGTTAACCATGCTTCAACTTGCGCGCTATCTGCTAGCATTTCAGTGCTTAAACGCGGTTGGTAAACCAACTCATTAAGCATTAATGCTGGGTAACGACGGCTCATACGCTCAATCAGTTTGATAGCAGCATTGTACTGAGTTACCAAACCTTCAAGAGCAGTACCTGTCATTGCAGGAGCACCATCATTCGCAAACAGTGATGCATTATCCAATGCCAATGCTGTTTGGTATTGGTTCATCTCTTCGTCATCTTTGATGTATTGCTCTTGCTTACCTTTCTTCACTTTGTAAAGTGGTGGCTGCGCAATATAAATATGACCGCGCTCAATAAGCTCAGGCATTTGACGGTAGAAGAAAGTCAATAGTAACGTACGAATGTGCGAACCATCGACATCGGCATCGGTCATGATGATGATATTGTGGTAACGCAACTTATCAGGGTTGTACTCGTCACGACCAATACCACAGCCCATTGCTGTGATCAGCGTTGCCACTTCTTGCGAAGACAACATCTTATCAAAACGGGCTTTTTCAACGTTAAGAATTTTACCTTTAAGCGGCAAAATAGCTTGGTTTTTACGGTTACGTCCCTGCTTGGCTGAACCGCCAGCAGAGTCCCCTTCCACTATGTAAAGTTCAGATAGTGCAGGATCTTTTTCCTGACAATCAGCAAGTTTACCAGGAAGGCCGGCTAAATCTAATGCGCCTTTACGACGAGTCATTTCACGTGCTTTACGCGCGGCTTCACGAGCACGAGAAGCATCAATAATTTTGCCACAAATGATTTTTGCATCGGCTGGGCTTTCTAATAAGAACTCAGCAAACTTCTCATTCATTGCTGATTCAACCGCCGTTTTCACTTCGCTTGATACCAACTTATCTTTAGTTTGGCTTGAGAACTTAGGATCTGGCACTTTAACCGAAACAACCGCCACTAGACCTTCACGAGCATCATCACCTGACGTTGCCGCTTTGGCTTTCTTTGAATACCCTTCTTTATCCATAAAGGTATTTAAAGTACGGGTTAGTGCACCACGGAAACCGGCTAAGTGAGTACCGCCATCACGTTGAGGGATGTTATTGGTAAAGCAGTAAACGCCCTCTTGGAAACCGTCATTCCACTGCATTGCCACTTCAACAGTAATGCCATCTTCACGCTCACTATCAAAGTGGAATACTTTCTGGTGAATTGGCGTTTTATTGCGGTTCAAGTGTTCTACAAACGCGCGAATACCACCTTCATACATAAAGTGGTCTTGTTTGCCTTCTTCACGCTCATCGATCAATCGAATTGATACGCCAGAGTTTAAGAATGACAATTCACGGAGGCGTTTAGCTAGAATTTCGTATTGAAATTCAAGGTTATTAGTAAAAGTTTCTTCACTTGGCCAGAAACGTAAACGGGTACCGGTTTTATCAGTATCACCAATAACGGCTAATGGTGCATCAGGCACACCATGATGGTAACTTTGCTGGTGAATATGACCTTTACGGTTAATGGTTAGCTCAACTTTTTCTGACAAGGCGTTTACAACAGAAACACCTACGCCATGAAGGCCGCCTGACACTTTGTAAGAGTTATCATCGAACTTACCACCAGCGTGGAGTACAGTCATGATAACTTCAGCTGCTGACACGCCTTCTTCTTCGTGAAGTTCAGTCGGAATACCACGACCGTCATCGCTTACAGAAACCGAACCATCTTCGTGAATCGTAACAATGATATCTTCACAGTGACCAGCAAGAGCCTCATCGATAGAGTTATCGACAACCTCAAAAACCATGTGGTGCAAGCCAGTACCATCATCAGTATCACCGATGTACATCCCTGGGCGCTTACGTACCGCATCGAGGCCTTTAAGCACCTTAATGCTTGATGAATCGTAATTGTTGGACATTGAGTTACTCTCGCTTTAATTATCCTGTGTTATCTTACCGTGTTCAACCATGAACAACTTACCACTTTCATCAAGCATATCAACCACTTGCTCGCGACTAATAGCACTAATGAACACTTGGGCGTTAGTTTCCTTTAATCGCTGCGCAAGCAACGCTCGCCTATGGCTATCCAATTCGGAAGCAAAATCATCAATTAGGTAAATACACTGTTTGCCGGTGGCCTCAGTTAGATGTAAACCTTGCGCTAAACGCAATGCACACACCATTAACTTTAACTGACCGCGGGACAATACGTCCTCAACCGGTGTTCCAGCAACTTTAATCCGTAAATCAGCCTTGTGCGGCCCACTTACGGTATAGCCAAGCTGACAGTCACGTTCAAAATTACGTTGTAGCAGCTCAGCATACGGTGTCTCTTTTTCCCAGCCACGGTAAAAACCGAGCTGGATATCAAATTCAGGTAGGAACACCTGACATATTTCAGCCGCTTTGATCTTAACGGCATTAATGTAATCTTGACGCCACACACTAATTTGTTCAGCAAGTAACGCGAGTTCTTGATCCCAATAACTGAGTTCACGGTAACTACGTGCTTGCTTTAATAATGCATTACGCTGTTTCGTCAGTCGCTTCAAACGGCTCCATGCATTATAGAACTTTGGCTCCACATGAAACACACCCCAATCAATAAAAGCCCGTCGAAATTTAGGGCCGCCGATTAATAAATCGAACCCTTCGGGGGTAATTAACTGCAGCGGTAAAATCTGTGCGAGTTGGGCTAATTTCTGATTACCTTCACCGCCAATTTTAACTTCAGTGGTACCATCGCGCTGCTTGCTGATCCCCACCGGTAAAATGAGATCATTGCTATCAGTGACTCGACCATGAATAAATAGCTGTTGCTGCTCATGGCGAATAACACGACTGGTTAAATGACTACGAAATGAGCGCCCATGTCCTAAATAATGAATTGCTTCAAGGACACTGGTCTTGCCGCTGCCATTGGCGCCAACTAAAAAATTAAAACCACTGGCTAACGCAATATCACACTGAGCAATATTACGAAAATCCTGCACTAATAACCGAGTAAGAGCCATAATTACAATCTAATTGGCATTACAACATACATCGCTTCATCATTAGTCGCATCTTCAATTAATGAAGGTGCATTGGCGTCAGAAAGTGACAACCGCACTTGATCACACTTAAGGGTGTTTAATACATCAAGCACATAACTGACATTGAAACCAATCTCTAAACTGTCACCTTGATAGTCAACATCAAGAAACTCTTCAGCTTCTTCTTGTTCTGGATTATTCGCAGTGATCCGCATTTCGCCATTAGATAAACCGACTCTGACACCACGGAACTTTTCATTCGACAAAATAGCAGCTCGCGCAAATGCTTTACGCATATCATCACAGTTAGCTTCGACAAATTTAGTACTATTTTGTGGCATCACGCGACGATAATCAGGGAAACGGCCATCAACCAGCTTGGAGGTAAAGACAAAGTTACCTACTGTTGCCCGCAGATTCGAGTGACCAATTTGAATATTCACCAATGATTCTGGATTATCAAATAAACGCACTAATTCAAGTACCCCTTTACGCGGTACAATAATTTGTTTAGTGGGTAAATCATGGCCAGTATTAATCGCACATACCGCCATTCGGTGACCATCAGTCGCAACAGAACGCAAATTTTGACCATCGGTTTCAAATAGCATCCCATTAAGATAGTAACGCACATCTTGGTTTGCCATTGAAAACTGGGTGCTATCGATCAGTTGACGCATACGCCCTTGTTCAAGGGTAAACTCAACTTCACTTTGCCAATCTTCGATATTAGGAAAATCAGCTGCAGGTAACGTCGTTAAGGTATAACGGCTACGACCAGAGCGAATTAAAACCCGATCACCTTCATAGATCACCGCAATGGTGGCACTATCAGGCAAACCACGGCAAATATCTAAAAATTTACGTGACGGTACCGTTACAGCACCGGCTTCAAAATCGCCTTCCAATGCGATTTTAGCGATCAATTCCACTTCAAGATCAGTACCTGTCATCGACAAGCATCCATCTTCAACTTGCAGCAGAATATTACCTAAAATCGGTAATGACGGACGGCCACCTAATGCACCAGTGACCTGCTGTAAAGGTTTTAATAAATGTTCACGTTCAACAGTAAATTTCATATTAAGACGACAACGTTCTAATTAAGTTTGAATAATCTTCTTTAATATCGTGGCTTTCTTCACGTAGCTGCTCGATCTTACGACAAGCATGGAGCACGGTAGTATGATCGCGACCACCAAAGGCATCGCCAATCTCAGGAAGACTGTGGTTTGTCAGCTCTTTCGCTAATGCCATCGCCATTTGACGCGGACGAGCAACACTACGAGAACGACGTTTCGACAGCATATCTGCCATCTTTATTTTATAGTATTCGGCAACTGTCTTCTGAATATTATCAATCGTTACTAGCTTTTCTTGCAATGCGAGTAAATCACGTAGGGCTTCACGCACAAAATCAATCGTGATTGCACGACCAGTAAAATTAGCATTAGCAATAACCCGATTCAATGCCCCTTCTAATTCACGGACATTAGAACGTAAACGCTTTGCAATAAAGAAAGCGACTTCATCAGCCAGTCGAATATTATGATCTTCAGCTTTCTTCATTAAAATAGCAACGCGTGTTTCCAGCTCAGGCGGTTCAATAGCAACCGTTAATCCCCAACCAAATCGCGATTTTAGTCGATCCTCAACCCCGTTAATTTCACGAGGATAACGATCTGACGTTAGAATGATTTGCTGATTTCCCTCTAATAAAGCATTAAAGGTATGAAAAAATTCTTCTTGAGAACGTTCTTTATTGGCAAAAAATTGAATGTCATCAATTAATAGCGCATCAACACTGCGGTAATAACGCTTAAATTCTTCAATCGCATTATTTTGCAGTGCTTTCACCATATCTTGCACAAATCGCTCAGAATGCATGTAAACCACTTTTGCATTGGGTTTACGATTCGCAATGGCATTACCAACAGCATGTAATAAGTGCGTTTTACCAAGACCCGTACCACCATATAAAAATAATGGATTATAGGCAGCGCCTGGATTGTCAGACACTTGCCGACAAGCTGCGAGTCCTAATTGGTTAGATTTACCTTCAACAAAATTATTAAAATTATGTTTAGGGTTAACATTAGACCGGTAGCCTCCTGGCGATTCGTTTTGCACCGGAGAAGGCGCAGGCTCATAGCGCATTGGCTCAGGTTCAGTACGAGGTCTTGATTGCGGCAAGGTAAATACCGGTGGCGCAACGGGCTGTGGCGGTGCAGAAAGAGGTTTACTACCGACTTCAAACCGTAAACTCGGCGCATCAGCACCACAAAATTCATTAAGCAGACGATTAATGTTATTAAGATATTTATCGCGCACCCAATCAAGCACAAACCGATTAGGGGCAAATAATGTCAAGGTATGATCATTTAACTCAGCCTGAAGCGGACGCAGCCACATACTGAATTCTGTCGCAGGGAGTTCTTCCTGAAGGCGTTGAAGGCACTGCAACCATAGCGAAGATGACAAGGTAGACTCCACACTGAATAAACAAAACATAAAAGGAAGATAATTTTATACGCGCTGAACAAGGATCTCCAGTAAAGAGATCGCAGATCCAGTGAATAAGATCGAACTTATGCACATGGATCGCACAATAAAATGCAAGATCAGCACAATTTAACCTGCCTTTACCCACAACTATATTAACACAGCAATCACAAAGATAAGTCTTTCATTGCCCGTTTAATGCTGTTTTTACTAAATAATGGCCATTTTATCACCACCAATTATCATCCACAGGGAAAACCTATCGTTGTGGGTAACCTTTATGGTCATCACACGCTATTTCTATGCCGAAAAAAGCATGCTATTGAAGAGTAATATGTCGCTTGCCAAACAAATGGTTATTTCAAATAACTGTTAATTATTATCTTTATCATTTAATACCAAGGTAGGATGGCCTCACCAAATAAAGTCCTATAAAGGTCAGGAAAATACCGAATGAAAAACTGGATAAAACCCATCGTGATTGCAAGTACACTGCTTGCTTGTACAACCACCAGTGTAATGGCTGCAACCACAGTTAAAGTGGGTATGTCTGGTCGTTATTTTCCGTTTACTTTTGTCAGTAAAGATAAATTACAAGGGTTTGAAGTCGACCTTTGGCATGAAATTGGCCAACGCAATGACTATAACGTTGAATTTGTAACAGCGAGCTTCTCTGGCTTATTTGGTCAATTAGAAACTGGTCGTATTGATACTATTTCTAACCAAATTACGATTACCCCTGCCCGCCAAGCTAAATTTTTATTCAGCCAACCTTATGTGATTGACGGTGCACAGTTAGTGGTTCGTAAAGGTAATACGACCATCCACTCACCTGCCGATTTAAATGGTAAAACCGTTGGCGTTAATCTGGGTTCAAACTACGAACAGCTACTACGCAAATTACCTAATGCCGATAAAATTAATATCAAAACTTATGACAGTGGTATTGAGCAGGATGTGGCTTTAGGACGTACAGATGCATTTGTAATGGATCGTTTATCATCCGTGGCGATCATTAACAGTAAGCCGCTACCGTTACAATTAGCAGGCAAACCGTTTGCAACCATTGAGAATGCATGGCCATTTTTAAATAATGCCAAAGGTAAATTATTGCAACAACAGGTAAATAAAGCATTAACTGCCATGCGTGATGATGGCACTTTGGCGGCAATTTCAACTAAATGGTTCCATAGCGATATCACCCAATAATTCTGTTCCACCATCGACAATGAAACTCGATGGTGGATCTCGATTTACATTTGCATAATCAGTACAACGGATCACCATTATGGGTTTTGATTTTAATTACATGCTGTCGTTGATGCCTATTTTGTTGAAATACCTACCAACGACATTATCTATGGCCGCGCTTGGGGCTATTTTTGCTTTACTACTTGGGTTAATTCTGGCCTTAATCCGCATTTACCGACTACCACTGCTGAATCCTCTGACTCAGCTTTATATTAGTTTCTTTCGTGGCACACCGTTATTAGTACAACTATTTTTACTCTATTACGGCTTACCGCAGGTGATGCCAGATTTAGTCGGCTTAGATGCTTTTAGCGCTGCCGTTATTGGGCTTAGCCTCCATTTTGCAGCTTACATGGCTGAAAGTATTCGTGCTGCCATTATTGGCGTTGATCGTAGTCAACGCGAAGCGAGTCTCGCAATAGGGATGACTGAATGGCAAACCATGCGTCGAATTATATTGCCACAAGCGACTCGCATCGCATTACCATCATTAATGAATTACTTTATTGATATGATCAAATCCACCTCACTCGCATTTACGCTTGGGGTACCTGAAATTATGGCCAAAGCACAAATGGAAGCTTCATCCAGCTTTAAATTCTTTGAAGCATTCCTTGCTGTTGCAATAATATACTGGGCTGTAGTGATAGTGCTTACTCGCTTACAACAGCTAGCTGAAACGCGTTTAGACAGGGCCTATGTACGATGATTAACATAAAAAAACTTACTAAACGTTTTGGCGAGCACACTGTTTTTAGCGATCTTGATCTCTGCATTAATAAAGGTGAGATTGTCGCGATTATTGGTCCTTCAGGCACCGGTAAATCAACCTTCTTACGCTGCCTTAATTACCTTGATAGTGCCGACAGCGGCACTATCACCATTAATGATATCGACGTTAATTGCCAGCAACCTAAAAAAAATGAAATATTGGCACTTCGACGCCAAACTGGGTTTGTTTTTCAAAACTACGCTTTATTTAATCATCTCACTGCCCAACAAAATATCAGTGAAGGGTTACGGATTGTTAAAGGACTCGATAACCAGCAAGCTCAACAACGCGCACTGAGCATTTTGACAGATATAGGCTTAGCCGATAAAGCACATAGCTACCCAGCCGCTCTTTCTGGTGGCCAACAACAGCGAGTTGGCATTGGTCGTGCTATGGCATTAGATGCCGAATTATTATTACTTGATGAGCCGACTTCAGCGTTAGATCCATTATGGGTCAATGAAGTACTGAACCTGATCAAACAATTAGCGCAACAACAACAAACAATGTTGATCGTCACCCATGAATTACAATTCGCACGCGAAGTTGCGGATAGAGTGATCTTCATGGCCGACGGTCAATTTGTAGAGCAAGGGCCACCGCAGCAGATCTTTAATCACCCTAACGATCCGCGACTAAAGGCTTTTTTAACTCAAATAGGGATCCAATAAGGATCCTTGAACTTCGCGCTATAAAACGTATAATGCAGCGCCCGTCATTAGATGTGGGTATAATTATTGACTCTTTGTTAGTCAGTGATTACAATTCCGCCTCTTTGTTCGTGGTAATTGACCAATTATGGCCAATTACATCTAACAAACTTAAAAACTGATCAGTTAATTTAAGGTAAAACCATGAAACGCACATTCCAACCTTCTGTTCTTAAGCGTAAGCGTAGTCACGGCTTCCGTGCTCGTATGGCAACTAAGAACGGTCGTGCAACAATCAATGCACGTCGCGCTAAAGGCCGTAAGCGTCTTTCTAAGTAATCATCGACGATTATTTTGAATAAGTACGCTTTTTCTCGGGAGTTACGTTTGTTAACTCCCGAACATTACAAAACTGTCTTCCAGCAAGCTCATCGTGCTGGCTCTCCTCACTTGACTATTCTTGCCCGTTCTAATGAACTCGACCACCCCCGTCTCGGTCTGGCTGTTCCAAAAAAACAGATTAAAACTGCTGTCGACAGAAACCGCTTCAAACGTGTTGTCCGCGAAAGTTTCCGTTTAAAACAACATCAGCTTCCAGCCTGTGACTTCGTAGTCATTGCCAAGAAATCAGCCAATGATTTGAGTAACGAAGAACTATTTACGTTGTTAGATAAGTTATGGCATCGCCTGTCTCGCCCGTCGCGTGGCTAGTCGTAAGACTAGTCCGCTTTTACCAACTGGCAATCAGCCCGCTTCTTGGGCCACGCTGTCGGTTCACCCCTACATGTTCTCAATATGCGATCGAAGCTGTAAAAACGCATGGAGCGCGAAAAGGTTGTTGGTTAGCGGCGAAACGTCTATTAAAATGTCACCCTTTAAATGACGGTGGTTACGACCCCGTTCCGCCAACCAAGCATAACGACAGAGAACATTAACCATGGGTTCCCAACGTAATATTCTGTTAATTGCCCTACTGTTTGTCTCATTCTTGCTATTTCAGCAATGGCATGGCGACAAAAACCAGCAACCAACGAAGCCGGATGTAGCGCAGCAAGTCAATAACAATAGTGGCATTCCATCACATTCAAGTGATAATCAGCCACTGACTGACCAGAAAACTTCAACTAACTTAATTACCATTAAAACGGATGTACTGGAATTAACAGTCGACACGCTTGGTGGTGATGTTATCAATGCCAAACTACTCAAATACGACAACACTCTCGGTTCTAAAGACCCGTTTGTTTTATTAAGTGATACTGATGGCCGTGATTATATTGCGCAGTCAGGCTTAATTGGAACTAACGGTTCAGATTCACCAACACACGGCCGCGCACAATACACTGTTGCTGCGAAAAACTTTGTGATGGCAGCAGATCAAAACGAACTACGTGTACCAATGACATTTACTAAAGATGGCATTAGCTACATCAAAACATTCGTTTTCAAACGCAACGATTATGCGGTTAATGTTGATTACACAGTCGACAACAAAACTGACAAGCCAGCGAAAGTACAAATGTACGCTCAGCTACGTCACCGCCTAGAAAGCAAAAGTGGCGGCGGTATTCAAGGCATGGCAATGCACACCTACAACGGTGCAGCATACTCAGCTAACGATACTAAATACAAAAAATACAGTTTTGATGACATCAAAGAGAAAAATCTTAACCAGTCAGCGAATGACGGCTGGGTTGCTATTATGGAGAACTACTTCGTATCAGCATGGATCCCTCGTGATGGCAAAGATCAGACATCTCAAGTCTACAGCAGCGATAACAATGGTGTAGGTTACATCGGCGTACGTATGCCGCTAGAGACTGTTGCTCCTGGTCAAACTAAAGAAATCAAAGCAACACTATGGCTTGGTCCTAAGCTGCAAAAAGAAATGGCAGCAACAGCAACTAACCTAAACCTAACTGTTGATTACGGTTGGTTATGGTTCATTGCTAGCCCACTGCATAAATTGCTTTCTTTCATTCACGGTATTGTTGGTAACTGGGGTGTAGCAATCATCATCCTAACGCTAATTGTTCGTGGTGCTATGTACCCACTAACAAAAGCGCAGTACACCTCAATGGCGAAAATGCGCATGCTACAGCCTAAGATTCAGGCGATGCGTGAGCGTTTAGGTGATGACCGTCAACGTCAAAGCCAAGAAATGATGGAACTGTACAAAAAAGAGAAAGTAAACCCACTGGGTGGTTGTTTACCTATCATGCTACAGATGCCAATTTTCATTGCACTATACTGGGCACTAATGGGATCAGTTGAATTGCGTCATGCGCCATTCTTCGGTTGGATTCAGGATCTATCAGCACAAGACCCGTACTACATCCTACCAGTCCTAATGGGTGTATCAATGTTCCTTATCCAGAAGAACAGCCCATCAACGGTAACGGATCCAATGCAGCAGAAAATCATGACCTTTATGCCGGTTATGTTTACTTTCTTCTTCCTATGGTTCCCATCTGGTCTAGTACTTTACTGGCTAGTATCAAACGTTGTTACTCTGATTCAACAAACCATTATTTTCCGCGCGTTGGAGAAAAAAGGTTTACACAGCAAAGCTAAATAAGCTCTCACTGTGAATAAAAGGCGACCTTAGGGTCGCCTTTTTTATAGGCGAAATTAGGCGTAAACCCTCACTCTAGTTTACAATCATCAAGTCATTTTTAAGCAAAGCCAAGGTTATGAATCAACATATCGATACTATCGTTGCGCAAGCAACACCACCGGGCCGTGGCGGCGTCGGCATCATTCGCGTCTCAGGTCCTAAAGCGAAAGAAGTAGCACTAGCCGTTGCTGGCCGAGAGTTAAAAACCCGTTATGCCGAATACCTGCCATTTAAAAATGAAGATGGTACCGCGCTCGATCAAGGGATCGCGCTATTTTTTAAAGGCCCTAACTCATTCACCGGCGAAGATGTGTTAGAACTACAAGGTCACGGCGGCCCGGTATTGATGGATATGATGATCCGTCGCATTCTTAATATTGATGGCATTCGTCCAGCGCGCCCAGGTGAATTCTCTGAGCGTGCATTTATGAACGATAAGCTTGATTTAGCTCAAGCGGAAGCCATTGCTGACTTAATTGATGCCAGCTCAGAAGAAGCCGCTAAAAGTGCCTTTAAATCACTACAAGGTGTGTTCTCAAATAAAGTGAATGAGTTAGTTGAAGCATTAATTCATTTACGTATTTTTGTTGAAGCAGCAATTGATTTCCCTGAAGAAGAAATAGATTTTCTTTCTGATGGTAAAGTCAGTGGTGATCTTAATGCCATCATGACTCGTCTTGCAGATGTGCGTAAACAGGCCAACCAAGGCGCTATCATGCGTGAAGGCATGAAAGTGGTGATCGCTGGTCGTCCTAATGCCGGTAAATCAAGCCTCTTAAATGCTTTATCAGGTAAAGACAGCGCAATTGTGACCGATATTGCTGGCACCACCCGTGATGTTTTACGTGAACATATTCACATTGATGGCATGCCATTACATATTATTGATACCGCAGGTTTACGTGAAGCGACCGATGAAGTAGAACGCATTGGTATTGAACGCGCATGGGATGAAATTGAACATGCCGATCGGGTGTTGTTCATGGTTGATAGCACCACCACCGATGCCACCGATCCCAAAGATATCTGGCCTGACTTTATTGAACGTTTACCGACTAACATGGGCTTAACGGTCATTCGTAATAAAGCTGAACTGACCGGTGAAGCAACAGGAATCAGTGACGTTAACAATTCAACCGTAATCCGCCTCTCAGCGCGTACAGGCGACGGTATTGATGAGTTACGTGAACATCTAAAGCAATGTATGGGATTTGCTGGTACGACTGAGGGGGGCTTTATGGCGCGCCGTCGTCACTTAGATGCTCTAGAGCGTGCGGCTGAACATTTAGAGATCGGTAAAGAACAGCTAGAAGGCTTTATGGCAGGGGAAATCCTAGCAGAAGAATTACGTCTAGCTCAGCAGCACTTAAGTGAGATCACTGGTGAGTTTACATCGGATGATTTACTGGGACGTATCTTTACTTCGTTCTGTATCGGTAAGTAATCACTAACCTTACTGCTAACACTTAAAAAACGTCACATATTATTGATATGTGACGTTTTTTATTATTTTTTAGCTTCGGGCTTAGGATAATTTATGCTGATATATTCAGGCTCTTCAATCCCCGCCTGCTGATTAAGTACCCGCGTTAACGCAAACAAATAATTCACCAACAAATTACTGAATCTTGGCAATGTTGATGGCACTTTTTTACCGACAGCATCGACTTTAACCAATTGCCGCACAACTTTCTTCGCTAAACTACGGCATTGATGTAATTGCACCACCGGCCCAACACCACGTGGTAATACAAAACGCTTATTATTATCGCTAACTTGGCTGCGAAAATAATGGTAATCCGCTTTGAGCTTACTAATATCAGCTTCAAAAATACCGCATTTACCTCGAATAGAACCATTTAAATGAAAAATACGTGGCTGCAACCAGATTAATGATTGCTGCACTTCCCCATCGTCTAGTTGTGAAATCGCTAACCCGACATAAGTACACAATTCGTCGGTGAGAATTTCAAAATCACACAAGGGTGAATCTTCAAAAATGAATGGATAAGCGAGCTCGTCAATATCGCCAGAAAACTTTAATACCATTACTTTATTCGTCCTTACCAAATAAGACTAATTCGAACCGCAGACTGTCATTGACAGCGCTGCCAAAATCGCTAACTATGTGCGCAAAATTTGCTTGCCAAGGATGATGCAAGTTCACCATCTGCTGCATATGGAAAATTATGTACCGACTACTTAAAAATTTATTTTTTATTGGCTGCTTATGTAGTAGTTCAATCTGCTTGAGTGCCGAAACCTCTTATCCCATCACTATAATTGATGCCAGTCAGCATGCGGTAACATTACCCAAAATGCCGACGCGAGTTGATTCTAAAAGCATGTTTAGTGATCAGGTATTAATGGCATTATTACCGCTAAAAAATATCACCAGTTTAAGTCGACTAAGTAAAGATGAGACTTATTCTATCATTGCTGATCAAATCCCTGCCTCATTACCGTTACGCGATCTTAATGTCGAACGTATTATTGCTGAACACCCCGATTTAGTGTTGGTTGCAAGCTGGAGTGACGGCCCTAAAATAGCCCAATTACGTGCTGCAGGCATCAAGGTGTTTGTGATTAAAACGGTTTACAGCCTGCAAAATATTGAAAAAAATATTTTATTAGTAGGAAAACTGGTTAATAAAACCACTGCAGCTACCGCAGTAGTTGCAACGATGAAGCAGAAACTTAAACAGCAAATTATTATTCCAGAAAAACAGCTAACCGCTATTGAATACACTCCGTGGGGCGCATCCAGCAATCATAACTCCACCATCAATACTATTATCAGCCACGCTCAGCTCAAAAATGTAATTGCGTATACCAGTGGTGATAAATTCGGCCAAGTGCCGATCGCTAAAGAGCAACTATTAAGCCTTAATCCCGATGTTATTATTATTCCTGGTGCCGATAGTGATGGCTTTAAACAACAATTACTGCATGATCCTGCACTGCAAACCTTAACCGCTATTCGTGATCGCCGCGTTATTAGTTTGCCGCATTCACTGCGCTCAACCGATAGCCAATATATTGCCGATGCTATCATCTACCTTAATCATAAGGTTTATCAACCTCATGCTCAGCCATCAATACATTAAACCGCTACAGGGCATCGTCGCATTAATCGGATTATTACTGTTATTAATGCTTTACCTTAGTCTCGGCTCTGTCGCCATCCCTATTAATGATATTTTTGCAATGTTTGTCAGTTACCTCCACGGTGGTGAAACGTTAGCACAACAACAACACCCATTAGTTTCAGCGATCATATTACAGATCCGTTTACCACGTGCTTGTGCGGCAATATTGGCTGGGAGTGCATTAGCATTAGCCGGTGCTTGTAGCCAAGGCTTGTTCAGAAATCCCCTTGCCAGCCCCGATATACTAGGCATTAGTGCTGGTAGTAGTTTTGCTGCAGTTGTCGCTATTGTCAGTGGCTTAACCATGGTCAATCCAGCGTTATTACCCTTAGTGACAGCCATTGGGGCTTTAACTACTGCTACTATCGTGTATTTAATTGCACGTCAAACTCAGCAGCATGGATTGTTTATTATTTTAGCCGGACTAGCAGTATCAAGCTTGTTAGGAGGACTAACCATGGGAGTACTATTAACCGCTCAACAATATGAAGTGAGCGAGTTTGTGTTCTGGACTATGGGCGGATTAGACGCGCGTACATGGCAACAATTATTGTGGCCAACGCCAATAATAATTATTGCTGCTTGGGTATTATTGCGTCATGGCCAAACCTTAAATTTACTCGCCCTCGGTGAGCAAAATGCGCATGGAATGGGGATCAACGTTCGCCGCAGCCGCAGGTTATTACTACTATTAACCACTTTACTTACAGCAATGGCAATTGCTGTCGCTGGCCCAATTGGCTTTATTGGTTTAATCGTGCCACATCTAGCACGCTTACTGGTTGGCCCTAATAATCGTATTTTACTGCCATTTTCAGCCCTATTTGGCGCAATGTTCCTTCTAAGCTGTGATCTTATTGCCCGTACAGTTATTGCGCCAAATGAATTAAAAACAGGGATTATTACCGCCATTATTGGGGGGATCTATTTTATTATCCTATTAATACGCAGCCAATATAAAGGATTACAATCATGATCCCGCCACTTACCGTCAACCAGCTAAGTTACCACCAAGGATCACAACCATTACTGCAGAATATTAACTTTGCTATAAACCCTGGTGAGTTAGTCGGTATTATTGGCCCTAACGGTGCCGGTAAAAGCACCCTCCTCAAATGTCTCAGTGGTTATATAACCCCAAGCCATGGCAGCATCTGTTTATTTGAACAACCACTTAATCGTTATAGCCATCAACAGCGGGCTCAACGTTTAAGTTATTTACCCCAACATACTGAACCTGCCTTTGGTTTTTTAGTTAGAGACATTATTTATTATGGTCATCAGCAATCAACCATAGTATCAAAACAAGAAATAAATAATATTATTAATCAGTTACAGATAAATGAATTATTAAATCGACCAATCAATCAGCTTTCAGGAGGTGAGCAACAGCGGGTTCATTTTGCACGCTTATTAATTCAAAATGCCGCTATAATGCTACTGGATGAGCCAACCGCAAGTCTTGATATTGGCCATGAATCACTACTACTAAATATTCTTAGCCATCATTGCCAACAAGGTAAAAGTGCACTAATTGCCATTCATAACCTCAACACGGCGATTACGTTTTGTGATCGATTATTATTGCTCGAACACGGCCAACAAATCGCACTAGATACCCCAAGCAAAGTATTAACTCCGCAACAAATCACCGCGCTTTATCATCACCACGTCAGTGTTACTCACCACCCAGACACGCAAAAACTCCTTATTTTACCGCAACGACATCAGATCATTTAACCTTTGCGATCAGCGCTGGGATCACAAATAACCATGATCATAAGCTTGTGCAAACAATAAGGGGATCATGTGGGTAAGATCATCATTAAAAATAACCATCATTAATGTCATTCTCTTATCATGATCTTGTTAGTCATTATAATTACTTACTTTTAGGCTTAAATACCCACATTTTTTCCCGCGCTTACCCCCATTATTCGCTGGTGGATAAAAAAAATAGCCTTTCAGTGAATAAAACGGCTCAGTTATGCCATAAAGGCTATCTTTATAGGGCTTGATCTCAGTACAATCTCAGCCTGATATTTACGCTTCATACGATGATCCCATCGAAACGCCTACTCTGAGGATAATTATGTCAACTATTACTCTGATCACCGGCAGTACCCTTGGTGGTGCCGAATATGTCGCCGATCATTTAGCTGAACTATTAACAGCCCAAGGCCATCAAGCTGATATTGTCAACCAACCGGCGTTGTCACAGCTAAACCAAGATACTATTTGGCTGATTATTTGTTCGACTCATGGTGCTGGTGATTATCCAGATAATTTTATCGCCTTTGCCAATGCCCTCAAGCAACAACAACCAGCGCTTAAACAGCTCAAGTTCGCTGTGATTGGCCTTGGAGATAGCAATTACGACACTTTTTGTGCGGCAGGCAAAAATATTGAGGCTTTATTACTACAATTAGGTGCAACGGCAATCGCTGAGCGACTTGATATTGATGTATCAATGACGCCAGTACCTGAAGAACCAGCAGAAATCTGGTTTGAAGAGTGGCAAACTTACCTTAACGGTTAAAAAACGGTCAATAGTTACTCAATAAATAATCCTATTTAATGCTTTTCTCTGTGGATAACTATAGATCTAAACGGTGATCAACCCATAGTTATCCATTTAATAACTTATAGAGTCCCGACCCCCTGTGTATAAGTAGCTATTTTGATCCCAGCATACTATCAGGAAGATCCAAGCTACTCCACAGCAAATGATCTTCCTTAAATGCATGATCATAAGGATCATTTAGCGGTTATCCACACGATCAGTGGATCCTAATAGTAGATCTAACAGAAGATCTCTTTAAAAAGATCTTATATATATTTAAACAGAGTAAATCGTCGATCAAATGATCTTTATGAAAGATTCTCTCTTGCCAAGAAACAGGATAGAATGTCGTCCCTTTGCTCGAGTTAACTCACTGGCTATTTAAATACCTGAGGAAGTTTCATGTTTTACCAGGAAAAATTTGATGTCATCGTTGTGGGTGGCGGTCATGCCGGTACAGAAGCGGCACTGGCAGCAGCCCGGATGGGACAAAAAACCTTACTGTTGACCCATAATATCGATACGTTGGGCCAAATGTCGTGCAACCCAGCTATCGGCGGGATCGGGAAAGGACACCTGGTTAAAGAAGTTGATGCCCTTGGTGGCTTGATGGCACGTGCCATCGACAAAGGCGGAATTCAGTTCCGTACTCTCAACTCTTCCAAAGGCCCAGCAGTACGGGCAACACGTGCACAAGCTGACCGTGCACTTTACAAAGCAGCAGTACGTAACGTATTAGAAAATCAGCCAAATTTAATGATTTTCCAACAAGCTGTGACAGATTTAATTGTTGAAAATAATCGCGCAACAGGCGTGGTTACAGAAATGGGATTAAAATTCCACGCCAAGGCTGTGGTATTAACCGTAGGAACATTCCTTGGTGGTAAAATCCATATCGGTTTAGAAAATTACAGCGGTGGTCGTACTGGTGATCCAGCATCAAATGCATTGGCTGACCGTTTACGTGAACTACCGTTACGCGTGGATCGTTTAAAAACAGGTACTCCACCACGTATTGATGCCCGTAGTGTCGATTTTAGTGTGCTTGAAACCCAGCACGGTGATAACCCGACCCCAACGTTTTCGTTTATGGGTAAGAAATCGGATCACCCACGTCAAATTCCATGTTTTATCACTTACACCAATGAGCGTACCCATGAGGTTATTCGTAATAACCTCGATCGTAGCCCAATGTATGCAGGTGTGATTGAAGGTATTGGCCCGCGTTACTGCCCATCAATTGAAGATAAAGTAATGCGTTTTGCGGATAAAAATAGTCACCAAATTTTCATTGAGCCTGAAGGCTTAACAACCAATGAACTTTATCCGAACGGCATTTCTACCAGTCTTCCATTTGATGTTCAAATGCAAATTGTTCGTTCAATGAAAGGCTTTGAAAACGCAACGATTATGCGTCCAGGTTATGCGATTGAGTATGATTTCTTTGATCCGCGAGACCTGAAGCAAACCTTTGAAAATAAATACATTGATGGTCTGTTCTTTGCGGGACAAATTAACGGTACTACCGGTTACGAAGAAGCGGCAGCTCAAGGCCTAATGGCTGGTATGAACGCTGCACTGCAAACGCAAGACAAAGAAGGTTGGAGTCCACGTCGTGATCAAGCCTATATGGGTGTATTGATTGATGACCTATCAACCATTGGTACCAAAGAACCTTACCGTATGTTTACTTCTCGTGCAGAATACCGTTTGTTGTTACGTGAAGATAATGCCGATTTACGTTTAACTCCAATGGGACGTGAATTGGGTTTAGTGGATGATGAGCGCTGGGCGCGTTTCAATCAAAAACTAGAAAATATGGAACAAGAACGCCAACGTTTGAAAGATATTTGGGTTAATCCAAATTCGGATCATATTGAAAGTTTGAATAAGATCCTTAAGTCACCGATCGTTCGTGAAGCCAATGGTGAAGATCTTCTTCGCCGTCCAGAAGTGAACTATGAGCAATTAACCAGTATTGAAACTTTTGCGCCGGCTCATGAAGATATTGAAGCGCGTGAGCAAGTTGAAACGCAAATTAAGTATCAGGGTTATATTGATCGTCAACGTGATGAAGTAGAAAAATCATTACGTCATGAGACCACTAAATTACCGTTTGATCTTGATTACAGTTTGGTGAAAGGCTTATCGAATGAAGTGGTGATTAAGCTTAATGATGTTAAACCAGAATCTATTGGTATGGCATCACGTATTTCAGGTATTACACCAGCGGCAATTTCATTGTTATTGGTATATTTGAAAAAACACGGTTTGCTTAAAAAAGGCGAATAAGGGCTAGATAATGAAACAACGTTTAATACAACTTATCGCTCAAACTGAATTACAGGTCACAGAACAACAACTTGATCAATTGATTGGTTATGTGCAACTGCTGCACAAATGGAATAAAGCGTATAATCTGACTTCAGTACGTGATCCTAATGAAATGTTAGTTAAACACATTATGGATAGTATTGTGGTGAGCCAGTATCTAGATGGTGAACGTTATATTGATGTTGGTACTGGGCCTGGATTACCAGGGATCCCATTAGCCATTATGTGTCCGGATAAATCGTTTACTCTGCTTGATAGTTTAGGCAAGCGGATTCGATTTATTCGCCAAGTGATCCATGAGCTAAAAATTACCAATGTCACCGCAGTACAAAGTCGTGTTGAAGAATTTGATCCAGGTGAAGGTTTTGACGCGGTATTAAGCCGTGCTTTTGCCTCAATGTCAGACATGGTCAATTGGTGCCACCATTTGCCAAAACAAGGCGGTCAATTTTTCGCACTTAAAGGTCAGTACCATCAGGATGAAGCTTCAGAGCTCCCTGAATGGTGTACTGTCGTTGAGGTTAAATCTTTGCACGTTCCTGACCTCGAAGGCGAACGTCATTTAGTAGTCTTGACGGCCAAAGATTAATTGTTGAGGTTTTTTTGTGGGAAGAATCATAGCTGTTGCAAATCAGAAAGGTGGTGTTGGTAAAACAACATCGTGTGTCAATCTGGCTGCTTCATTGGCTGCTACTCAGCGTAAAGTATTAGTGATCGATCTTGATCCTCAAGGCAACGCTACCATGGCCAGTGGGGTCGACAAATACCAAGTCGAAGCCACCGCTTATGATCTTTTGGTTGATGAAACTCCTTTTAATCAGGTTGTTATTAACGAAACCACGGGTGGCTATCATTTGATAGCCGCTAATGGTGATGTTACCGCTGCTGAAATTAAACTGATGGAAGTGTTTGCTCGCGAGACGCGGTTACGTAATGCGTTGGCTTCGGTGCGTGATAATTACGATTATATTTTTATTGATTGTCCACCATCATTAAACTTGTTAACTATCAACGCAATGACTGCTGCAGACTCGGTATTAGTACCAATGCAATGTGAATACTTTGCTCTTGAAGGTTTAACAGCATTGATGGATACCATCAGTAAATTAACCGCAGTGGTTAATAGTGATCTTAAAATTGAAGGTTTGTTACGGACCATGTTTGATCCGCGTAATCGACTTTCTAATGAAGTATCACAGCAACTTAAAAAGCATTTCGGTGATAAAGTATATCGTACTGTTATTCCACGAAATGTACGCCTTGCTGAAGCGCCAAGTCATGGTCGCCCAGCAATGTATTATGACAAATATTCCAGTGGTGCTAAGGCGTATTTAGCGCTAGCAGGTGAAATGATTCGCCGTGATGAATTAGCACTGCAAGCCACTCAGGTTGAAGCGTAAAGGTTTTCCATGAATTTCAATAAACGAGGCTTGGGCAAAGGCCTTGATGCCCTATTAGCCACCAGCAATGTTGCTCAAGCTAAGAAACAACAGAGTGATGAGCATGCTGCACAACAAGCTGCAATCGATGGTGAACTACGCCAAATTGCAGTTACAGCGCTTACTTCAGGTCAATATCAACCCCGTAAAGCAATGGCTGCTGATGCACTGACTGAGTTAGCGGACTCAATTCGTGCTCAAGGCATTATTCAGCCGATTGTTGTACGTCGTCTTGATAATCAACGTTATGAAATTATTGCCGGTGAACGTCGTTGGCAAGCTGCCCGTCAAGCTGGGTTAGAGGTTGTGCCTTGTATCATTAAAAATGTTGATGATCGTGCCACTGTTGCCATTGCACTGATTGAAAATATTCAACGCGAAGATCTTAATGCGATTGAAGAAGCACGTGCTTTAGAGCGTCTACAGCAAGAGTTTTCATTAACTCATCAGCAGGTTGCTGACGCTGTGGGTAAATCTCGTGCCGCGGTTTCTAACTTACTGCGATTAAATCAATTGTCTGATTCTGTCAAACAACTGGTTGAACAAAAACAGTTGGAAATGGGTCATGCAAGGGCTTTATTGGCCTTAGATGATCAGCAACAGTTAGCTACAGCACAAATCATCATCAATAAGTTGTTAACTGTGCGCGAGGCTGAAAAGCTAGTCAAAACACTGTTAAATCCAACTGCGCCAGCAGCGAAGTCGGTACCGCAACCACAAACTGTTGCATTGCAATTAAGTTTGAGTGAGCGTTTTGGTACCAAAGTTGCCATTAATCAAAATAAAAATGGTAAAGGTAAAATTGTTATTAATTTCGACCAACAAGATAAACTAGCGCAAATTCTTGCAATGTTAGGCCACGAACTGTGATCTAGTCGCGGTAATTTTTGATTAGAAAATTACTCGATGGTGATTAGGTTATTTTGTTGTAAAATATAAATGTTTTTTTTGCTGCAATAAGATTGCATTCAATCTATTCAGCCGTATAATTTTCGCTGTATTTCCCTGCACTCATGTGTCGTGGAATGGACTCGAGGAACGAATACATGGTATCGGCGCTAGTGAAACCGGGACGCCAGTTGGCAAAACGGTTGCTGTTACTACAATCTGGCGTCGTAGTTGCTACGGCATTAACGGCAGTCTTCGCTGTCAATGTTGACTGGGGAATCTCTGCACTTATCGGTGGTGGTATTTTTGTAATTGCCAATACCGTGTTTGCTATGTGTGCGTTTATGTATAGTGGTGCCAGGAAGGCACGATTAGTCATGGCGTCATTCTATGGCGGAGAAGTGCTAAAAATCCTCATAACAGTCATCCTTTTTGCCGCAGCTTACCTGTATAAAGGGGTGGAACTTGTTCCCCTCCAACTAACCTATTTGCTGGTTCTTGGTATTAATATTTTTGGACCGGTTTTATTCATTAACAACAACAAATAGGATGAGTTATGGCTGCGCCAGGTGAAGCGCTAACGCCGTCAAGCTACATAACCCACCACTTAACTAACCTGTCGACAGACAAACTCGGTTTAGTGAGTGAAGGTAGTTTCTGGACGGTAAATATCGACAGCCTTGTTTTTTCTGTTCTGACCGGATTATTCTTTTTATGGGTATTTCGTAAGGTAGCAAAACAGGCGTCATCAGGAGTACCAAGTAAGTTACAATGTTTTGTTGAAATGGTAGTTGAATTCGTTGATACCAACGTTAAAGATACTTTCCATGGCCGCAATCCACTTGTTGCTCCGTTAGCACTAACCATTTTCTGTTGGATTTTACTGATGAACATCATGGACCTAGTGCCAATTGATTTTCTTCCGTATGCCGCACAAAGTGTTGGGATCCCTTATTTGAAAGTGGTTCCAAGTGCTGACGTTAACATCACTATGGCAATGGCGTTAGGCGTATTCGCATTGATGATTTACTACAGCATCAAAGTGAAAGGTCTGCTCGGCTTTGCTAAAGAACTGGCTCTTCACCCGTTCAATCACCCAATTATGATTCCGTTTAACCTGCTTCTTGAAGTGGTATCGCTAATTGCGAAGCCTATTTCATTAGGGATGCGTTTATTCGGTAACATGTTTGCTGGTGAAGTGGTGTTTATTCTTATCGCGGCGTTGATGCCGTGGTGGGCTCAATGGCTAGGCTCGGTACCGTGGGCTATTTTCCACATCCTGGTCATTACAATTCAAGCATTCGTATTCATGATGTTAACTATTGTGTACCTGTCTCAGGCACATGAAGACAATCATTAACGATTATTTGTAAATTTTATATTTTTTATTGGCACTTTAGCCGACAACTATAAACTGGAGATAGTGATGGAAACTTTACTAAGCTTTTCTGCAATTGCCGTGGGCATTATTGTAGGTCTTGCTTCCCTTGGTACAGCGATCGGCTTCGCAATTCTTGGTGGTAAATTCCTTGAAGGCGCTGCACGTCAACCTGAAATGGCGCCAATGCTGCAAGTTAAGATGTTCATCATCGCAGGTCTATTGGATGCGGTACCAATGATCGGTATCGTAATCGCGTTGCTATTCACATTCGCAAACCCATTTGTTGGCCAACTAGCTGGCTAATAAACCGCTGTGATCAGCCTTTCTCAAGAAGGCTGACTCCAGAGTAAATGGACCCTAGCAACCCTTTTTAAGGAGATGCGTTGTGAATATGAATGCAACTTTGCTGGGTCAGGCTATCGCTTTCTTCTTATTTGTCGTGTTCTGCATGAAATATGTATGGCCGCCAATTATGGAAGCGATTGAAGAACGTCAGAAAAAAATTGCTGACGGTTTGGCAGCAGCAGATCGCGCTGCCAAAGACCTGGACCTTGCACAAGCTAATGCTTCTGATCAATTGAAAGAAGCGAAACGCGCCGCGAGTGAGCTGATTGAACAGGCAAATAAGCGTAAAGCTCAAATTGTCGATGACGCTAAAATTGAAGCCCAAGCTGAGCGTGAGAAAATTCTTGCTCAAGGTATGGCTGAAATTGAAGCTGAACGTAATCGTGCTCGTGATGAGTTAAGAAAACAAGTTGCAACTCTAGCTGTGATTGGCGCTGAGAAGATCATTGGTCGCTCCATCGATGTGGAAGCGCAAAATGATATTCTTAACAAACTCACTGCAGAACTGTAATTAAAGGGGCAAGCACATGTCGGATATGACTACTATCGCACGCCCCTACGCTAAAGCAGCATTTGACTTTGCGGTCGAGAAAGGCGAACTAGCACAGTGGGCAGAAATGCTAACTTTTGCTGGCGCTGTGGCAAACAATGACACTATGCAAGATATTCTTGATAGTGGCTATGCCGCTGACAAGCTTGCTGAAATTTTTGTTTCAGTATGCGGTGAGCAACTCGACGAATTCGGTCATAACCTAATTAAAGTTATGGCTGTTAATGGACGCCTCAATGCGCTACCTGATGTCTGTGGTGAATTCATGCTGATGAAACATGAGCATGAAAAAACCATCGAAGCCATGGTGATATCTGCCATCGCTCTTGATGAAAACCAGTTAGATGCGATCAGCGCCAAACTTGAGCAGCGTTTAGCACGTAAAGTGATGTTGACCTGCAGTGTAGACGAGACCCTGATTGCTGGGGTCGTAATTAGAGCTGGAGACCTTGTTATCGATAACTCTGTACGGGGAAAATTGAACCGTCTGAGCGATACTTTGCTGTCTTGATTTGGGGAATTGGAGCATGCAACTTAATTCCACGGAAATTAGCGCACTGATCAAACAACGTATTGAAAATTTCAACGTTGTAAGTGAAGCGCGTAACGAAGGTACTATCGTTTCTGTAAGCGATGGTATTATTCGAATCCATGGCCTTGCTGACGTAATGCAAGGTGAAATGATTGAACTACCAGGCGGACTGTTCGCCTTAGCACTTAACCTTGAGCGTGACTCTGTAGGTGCGGTAGTTATGGGCCCTTATGCTTCACTACAAGAAGGCATGAAGGTAATCGGTACTGGTCGTATTCTTGAAGTACCGGTTGGTCCTGCACTACTTGGGCGTGTTGTTAACACCCTAGGTCAGCCTATTGATGGTAAAGGTTCAATTGAAACAGAGACATTCTCTCCTGTTGAAGTAATTGCACCAGGTGTAATCGATCGTAAATCTGTTGATCAGCCAGTTCAAACTGGTTACAAAGCAGTTGATGCGATGATCCCTATCGGTCGTGGTCAGCGTGAGTTGATTATCGGTGACCGCCAAACGGGTAAAACCGCGATGGCTATCGATGCCATCATTAATCAGAAAAATTCTGGTATCTACTCTGTGTATGTGGCTATTGGCCAGAAAGCTTCAACGATTGCGAACGTAGTTCGTAAACTTGAAGAGCACGGCGCATTGGAAAATACTATTGTTGTGGTTGCATCAGCTTCAGAAGCTGCTGCGTTACAATACCTTGCACCCTACTCAGGTTGTGCAATGGGTGAGTATTTCCGTGACCGTGGCGAAGATGCACTGATCGTATACGATGACTTGTCTAAACAAGCTGTTGCTTATCGTCAAATCTCACTATTGCTAAAACGTCCACCAGGTCGTGAAGCATTCCCTGGTGATGTTTTCTACCTTCACTCTCGTCTTCTTGAGCGTGCATCACGTGTTAGTGAGCACTACGTTGAGAAATTTACGAACGGTGAAGTGACAGGTAAAACCGGTTCTTTGACTGCGCTACCTATCATTGAAACTCAAGCTGGTGACGTATCGGCATTCGTACCGACTAACGTTATCTCTATCACCGATGGTCAGATCTTCCTACAAACAGAACTGTTCAATGCTGGTATTCGTCCAGCGGTTGATCCAGGTATTTCTGTATCGCGTGTAGGTGGTGCTGCCCAAACTAAAGTTATCAAGAAGCTTTCAGGTGGTATCCGTACTGCCCTAGCACAGTACCGTGAACTAGCTGCGTTTGCTCAGTTCTCGTCAGACCTTGATGATGCAACTAAAAAGCAGCTTGATCACGGTCAGAAAGTGACTGAGTTGATGAAGCAAAAGCAATACTCGCCAATGTCTGTATTTGAGCAAGCTATTGTTATTTTTGCTGCCGAAAAAGGCTACTTGAGCGATGTTGAACTTGCTAAGTTAGCTGATTTCGAAGCTGCGTTGCTTTCATTTGCCAAAGGTCAATTTGCTGAGTTAGTAGCTCAAATTGATGAAACGGGTGCTTACAACGATGATATCGAAGCGCAGTTTGCGAAACTGCTGCAAGATTTCAAAGCGACCCAAACTTGGTAATTGGTTGGTGATCGCTTAGCGATCACCTTCTAACGGAGAGTGACGATGGCCAGCGCAAAAGAGATTCGTAATAAGATCGGTAGTGTTCAAAATACACAGAAGATCACTAAAGCGATGGAAATGGTGGCAGCTTCTAAAATGCGTAAAACGCAAGAAGCGATGGAGTCATCACGTCCATATGCACAAACTATGCGCAAAGTGATCGGTCACATCGCCCTTGGTAGCCTTGAGTATAAACATCCTTATCTCGAAGAGCGTGAAGCCAAGCGCGTCGGTTACATCATTGTTTCTACAGATCGTGGTTTGTGTGGTGGCTTGAACATTAACTTGTTTAAAAAAGCCATTAACGATGTGCAGACCTGGTCTGAAAAAGGTGCAGACGTTGATCTCGCGTTAATTGGCGCGAAAGCAACGGCCTTTTTTAATAACTACGGCGGCAACGTAACGGCTCAAGTATCAGGCCTTGGTGATTCACCAACGGTTGATGAGCTGATCGGTACTGTTGGCGTAATGCTGAAGAAATATGATGAAGGTCAATTAGATCGCTTGTTCCTGGTATACAACAAGTTTGTAAATACCATGGTTCAAGAACCGGTGATTGATCAATTGTTGCCTTTGCCTAAGTCAGAAGACGAAGAGATGCAGCGCAGCCATTCTTGGGATTATATTTATGAGCCCGAGCCAAAACCTTTACTTGATGCTTTATTGGTTCGTTATGTTGAATCACAAGTGTATCAAGGGGTGGTTGAGAACCTTGCCAGTGAGCAAGCGGCACGAATGGTAGCAATGAAAGCTGCAACAGATAACGCAGGTGATCTGATTGATGACTTGCAACTTGTGTATAACAAAGCCCGTCAGGCGGCGATCACACAAGAACTATCAGAAATCGTTTCTGGTGCATCTGCTGTTTAAGGCAAAGAATTAATAAGTTTAGAGGATTAACGATGGCTACAGGTAAGATCGTCCAGATCATTGGTGCAGTAGTCGACGTAGAGTTTCCACAGGACTCTGTACCCAAAGTATATGATGCCCTACATGTTGATGCGAAAGAAAAAGGTACATTAGTACTGGAAGTTCAGCAGCAACTTGGTGGCGGTGTTGTGCGTGGTATCGCAATGGGTACTTCTGATGGCTTACGTCGTGGTTTGTCTGTAGAAAATACAGGCCGCCCTATTGAAGTACCAGTGGGTACGGCAACACTAGGACGTATCATGAACGTTCTAGGTCAACCCATTGATGAGTGTGGTGAAATCGGTGAGCAAGAGCGTTACGCTATTCACCGTCCAGCGCCAAGCTACGAAGAACAATCAAATGCAACCGAACTGTTAGAGACAGGCGTTAAGGTTATTGACCTTATTTGTCCGTTTGCTAAGGGTGGTAAAATCGGTCTATTTGGTGGTGCTGGTGTAGGTAAGACCGTTAACATGATGGAACTTATCAACAACATCGCCCTACAACACTCAGGCCTATCGGTATTTGCCGGTGTGGGTGAGCGTACGCGTGAAGGTAACGATTTCTACTTTGAAATGCAGGAAGCTGGGGTTGTTAACCTTGAGAAGCCTGAAGAATCAAAAGTAGCGATGGTTTACGGTCAGATGAACGAGCCTCCAGGTAACCGTCTACGTGTTGCTTTGACTGGTTTGACTATGGCTGAGCGTTTCCGTGATGAAGGTCGTGACGTACTGTTATTTATCGATAACATTTACCGTTACACCCTAGCAGGAACCGAGGTTTCAGCACTATTGGGTCGTATGCCTTCTGCGGTAGGTTACCAGCCAACATTGGCTGAAGAGATGGGTGTGCTGCAAGAGCGTATCACATCAACTAAGTCTGGTTCTATCACCTCAGTGCAGGCGGTATACGTACCTGCCGATGACTTGACTGACCCATCACCAGCAACAACCTTTGCTCACTTAGATGCAACAGTTGTACTATCGCGTCAAATCGCATCGCTAGGTCTATACCCTGCGATCGACCCATTGGACTCAACATCACGTATGCTTGATCCTTTGGTAGTAGGTCAAGAGCATTACGACATTGCGCGTGGCGTTCAAAGTTTACTACAGCGTTATAAAGAGCTGAAAGATATCATCGCAATTCTAGGTATGGACGAGCTATCTGAAGAAGATAAGCAAGCTGTATCTCGTGCGCGTAAGATTGAACGTTTCCTTACACAGCCTTACCATGTAGCAGAAGTATTTACCGGTTCGCCTGGTATTTACGTATCACTTAAAGATACGTTACGTAGCTTTAAAGGTATTTTAGGCGGTGAATACGACGATATCCCAGAGCAGGCATTTATGTACTGTGGTGCGATTGAAGACGTATTAGAAAACGCCAAAAAACTGTAAGCTAATTAGGAGGCAATATGGCAGCGATAACCTTTCATCTGGATGTAGTTAGTGCTGAGAAACGTTTGTTTTCTGGCCGCGCTGAAAGTATTCAGGTAACAGGTAGCGAAGGTGAACTGGGTATTCATGCCGGTCACACGCCGTTGTTGAGTGCGATTACTCCGGGTATGGTACGTATTATCAAGCAAGGTGGCGAAGAAGATGTTATTTACATTTCTGGCGGCATGCTTGAAGTACAGCCTGGTATCGTAACCGTACTTGCTGACACCGCTATTCGTGGTATTGATTTAGATACTGCGAAAGCTGAAGAAGCAAAGCGCCAAGCTGAAGAAAGAATTCATAATCAGCATGGCGATATCGATTTTGCCCAAGCAGCCAGTGATCTAGCAAAAGCAATTGCTCAGCTACGCGTTATTGAATTGACCAAACGTCTACGTTAATCATATTTAATGACTGCATTATAAAAAGCGACCTTAGGGTCGCTTTTTTTATATGATTAATAACAATAACATATGTTAGATAGTCTAATGGTTGCTTTTTGATTATGTATAAATAAAACTTGTTTATACGGAGTTTTTTACTTGGTTATTTTTTAGTTAAAATACACAGTTCACCTTAAACCTATGTGCATCTACAGGTACAATAGGGATATACAAACCATATATGCGTTCAGAGGAATATTCATCATGAGCTTTAGTGCTGTGATTCTTGCCGCGGGAAAAGGCACCCGTATGTACTCTAACTTACCCAAGGTACTTCATACTCTTGCTGGTAAGCCAATGGTTAAACATGTAATTGATACTTGTAATGATATCGGCTCAAGTAGCATCAACCTTGTTTATGGTCATGGTGGCGATACCATGCAGCAAGTATTAGCCAAAGAAAATGTTAATTGGGTACTACAGGCGGAACAACTTGGTACTGGACATGCGGTTAACCAAGCAGTGCCGAATCTTGCCGATGATGAGAAAGCATTAATTTTGTACGGTGATGTGCCGTTAATCAGTGCGCAAACGTTAGAGAACTTACTTGATGCACAACCTGATGGCGGGATTGCATTACTGACCGTGGTACTTGATGATCCAACGGGCTACGGTCGTATTGTGCGCCGTAATGGTCCAGTCGTTGCGATTGTTGAGCAAAAAGATGCCACGGAAGAGCAAAAGCTAATTAAAGAAATCAATACCGGGGTGATGGTTGCTAACGGTGGTGATCTTAAACGTTGGTTATCTTCACTTAAAAATGAGAATGCTCAGGGTGAATATTACCTGACAGATATTATTGAAATTGCTCATAACGAAGGCCGTGCTGTTGAAGCTGTTCACCCTGCGTTAGCAATTGAAGTTGAAGGGGTAAATAACCGCGTTCAACTTGCGCGTCTTGAGCGTGCGTTCCAAAGTATGCAAGCTGAGCGTTTATTAGAGCAAGGCGTAATGTTACGTGATCCTGCTCGATTTGATTTACGTGGTTCACTACAGTGTGGTACCGATGTTGAAATCGATGTGAATGTTATCATTGAAGGCAGTGTTAGTATTGGTGATAACGTTATTATCGGTGCCGGTTGTGTACTGAAAAACTGTGAGATTGATGATAATAGTATTATCAGTCCTTACAGTGTTATCGAAGGGGCTACCGTTGGTGAAGCCTGTACTGTTGGCCCATTTGCCCGTTTACGTCCAGGTGCTGAATTGATGGCACAAGCGCATGTGGGTAATTTCGTTGAAATGAAGCAAGCACGTTTAGGTTTAGGCTCTAAAGCCGGACATCTTAGTTATTTAGGTGATGCAGACATTGGTGCTAATGTAAATATTGGCGCGGGTACCATTACTTGTAACTACGATGGTGCTAATAAGTTTAAAACTGAAATTGGCGATAATGTGTTTGTTGGCTCTGATACGCAGTTAATTGCGCCTGTTAAAGTGGCTGCTGGTGCAACGATTGGCGCAGGTTCAACCATTAACCGTAATATCGGTGAAGATGAGCTAGTGATCACTCGTACGCCTGCACGTACGATCAAAGGTTGGAAACGCCCAACTAAAAAATAGTCTTATTCTATAACTGAAAAAATGTCAGTTTAAAGACCTTAATATTGTTAAGCAGAGCGTAAGCTCTGCTTTTTTTATGGCTAATTTTTAGTCATAGTCGTGAGTTTTAGCTGCGATTAGATTATCCCCATACTGGATTATTTTGTGATGAAAATTATTGTAATGGTATTGCAGAATCCTTTTTACTAACGCTATACTAGTTTCAAATCGAAACTTATTGTGTTGTTTAACATTCATGTCGAAACGTAATACTCAGCAACGTCGCCATGCTATTGCCGTTATGGTTAGTGAGCAAGGTGAGGTTAGCGTTGATGTTTTAGCGCATCACTTTTCCACTTCAGAAGTCACTATCCGTAAGGATCTTGCCGCATTAGAGATCACTGGCTCATTGCTGCGCCGCTATGGTGGTGCGATTGCAATGCCGAGTGAAATTGTTACAACTGAACAAACTGAGCAAGTTTCAGTGTGTAAGTTAGCTATTGCTCAAGCCGCTGCTCAGCAAATTCGCGATCATCATCGAATTATTATCGATAGTGGCAGTACGACTGCTGCATTAATCTCTCTATTGGGAGGTAAGCAAGGCTTGATCGTGATGACCAATGCCTTACATGTCGCCAATGCCCTTAATGCACTTGAAAATGAACCGACGTTATTAATGACTGGTGGTACTTGGGATCCGCATTCCGAATCATTTCAAGGCCAAGTCGCTGAATCAGTTTTACGGTCGTATGACTTTGATCAGCTATTTATTGGTGCTGATGGGATTGATGTCGAGCGTGGTACTACCACGTTTAATGAATTAATGGGTTTGAGTCGGGTCATGGCTGAAGTGTCACGTGAAGTGGTGGTGATGGTCGAATCAAATAAGGTAGGCCGTAAAATTCCTAACCTTGAATTAGCTTGGCAAGGGATCAGTACCTTAATTACCGATGAGGGGTTAAGTGATACCGATAAAGCCAGTATAGAACAACATGGGGTACGAGTGATTCGTGCTGCCGTAACAGTATAACCTCAAGATAACCAAAGCAATGGTAAAGGAATTATTATGTGTGGGATAGTGGGTGCCGTAGCGCAACGTGATGTAGCTGAAATTCTAATTGAAGGTTTACGTCGTTTAGAATACCGCGGTTATGACTCCGCAGGTATTGCGATTGTGGATAGCAACAATACATTACAGCGTGTACGTCGGTTGGGCAAAGTACAAGCCTTAGCTGATGCAGTTGAAAGTACGCCTTTAAGCGGCGGCACTGGTATTGCACATACTCGTTGGGCAACCCATGGCGAGCCTTCAGAAGCGAATGCTCATCCGCATATATCAGGCCAACATATTGCATTAGTACATAATGGTATTATTGAAAATCATCAACAATTGCGGGAGTTATTGCAAGAGCGAGGCTATGTCTTTAGTTCGCAAACTGATACTGAAGTGATTGCACATTTAGTTGATTGGGAATTGCGCTCTGCAGCTAGTCTGTTAGCGGCAGTACAAAAAACGGTACTGCAATTACAAGGTGCATACGGAACGGTTGTAATGGATTGTCGTGATCCTGAACGGGTTGTGGTTGCTCGTTCTGGGAGCCCGTTAGTGATCGGATTAGGGGTCGGTGAAAACTTTATTGCCTCTGATCAATTGGCTTTATTAAACGTTACCCGCCGATTTATGTTCTTAGAAGAAGGTGATGTGGCTGAAGTCACTCGACGTAACATTGCAGTGTTTGATCACAATGGCCAAGCCGTTGAGCGAGCGGTGAGTGAATCGACGGTTGAGCATGATGCCGCCGATAAAGGTCAATATCGGCATTATATGCAAAAAGAGATCTTTGAGCAGCCAAGTGCATTGATCAACACCATGGAAGGCCGTATCAGTAATGATCGTGTGATCATCGAAGCAATTGGCAGTGATGCCAATAAGATCCTCGATAAAGTTGAACATATTCAGATCATTGCTTGTGGTACCTCATATAATGCTGGCATGGTGGCACGGTACTGGTTTGAATCAATAGCCGGTGTCAGTTGCGATGTTGAAATAGCCTCAGAGTTTCGTTACCGCAAGTTTGTTACGCGACCAAATAGTTTATTGATTACCTTGTCGCAGTCGGGTGAAACAGCCGATACATTAGCAGCTCTCCGCCTTGCTAAACAAAAAGGCTATATGGCCGCGATGACCATCTGTAACGTGGCGGGTTCATCATTAGTACGTGAATCTGATTTAGCCTTTATGACTCGTGCTGGAGCTGAAATTGGGGTTGCATCGACTAAAGCATTCACTACTCAGCTGGTGGCATTGTTGATGTTAGTTACTGCGCTAGGTAAACAACAAGCAACAATCGATCAAGCGCAAGAACAACAAATTGTGGCTGCATTGCAGCAGCTTCCGGCTCAAATTGAAAAAGCATTGGCGTTTGATAAGCCGATTGAAGCATTAGCAGAAGATTTTGCCGATAAACAGCATGCGCTATTTTTAGGGCGTGGGGAGTTTTATCCGATTGCTGTTGAAGCATCATTAAAACTTAAAGAAATTTCTTACATTCACGCTGAAGCGTATGCCGCGGGTGAGCTTAAGCATGGCCCATTAGCACTCGTTGATGCTGAAATGCCGGTGATTGTTGTAGCCCCTACCAATGATTTACTTGAAAAATTAAAGTCAAACATTGAAGAAGTTCGCGCTCGTGGAGGACTGTTATATGTCTTTGCTGATAATGAAGCTGGTTTTGACGATTGTGATGGTATGAAGATCATTACTATGCCAAAAGTTGATGAAATTATTGCGCCGATTTTCTATACCATTCCGATGCAGTTATTGGCATATCACGTGGCATTGATTAAAGGGACTGATGTTGATCAGCCGCGTAATCTTGCTAAAGCAGTAACGGTTGAATAATCGTTTAGATTGTTTTTTAGCGTAGATTTATTTAATAAAAAAGGTGCCAGCAATGGCACCTTTTTTTGTACGATTGGGATCGCGGGTTAAGTCTAGTTATATTGGCATTGAGAACGTTTTTTTGCGAAATAGAAATGACGATCTCAAAAATGACGAACTGCAATTCAAAATAAAAAAAAGATATTAATTAAAAGGGTAATTGTCTGATTTTAGCGCCATCATGGGTTAAAAAACTTGGCGTGTCATCTGCAAGGGTTGTTATTAGTACTAATGCTGATAACAGGTTTTGTGGAGTAAATGATGGCAGATCGTAAACAAGAGATGGCAGTACGGATTAAAGAAGCCCGTGAATGGAAAGGCTTAACTCAAGTTTATATGGCACAGCAATTGAAAGTGGCACGTCAAACCTATTTAGATTTAGAAACCGGTAAAACTGAGCCTAAGGTACGGTTATTGGTTGAGATTTCTGAGTTAACCGAAAGACCATTAACGTGGTTCATTTATGGTGATTCAGGGGTAGACATTATTGAGAGTGAATATAAAGAAGAGATCGATAAATTAGTGCAGTGTTTTGGCTGTTTACCGCATTCAGCACGCCAAATTATTTTACAGCAGAGCATTCAATTAGCACAATTTATGGCGGAATATACTCGTACATTTACGCAACGCAAATAATGAAAAAGCAGCACTAGGGCTGCTTGATATTTTTATTATGTTGAATGTTGTTATTGAGCGAGAAAGAACTTATAAGCACAGTTATCAGTTTCATCTTGCCAATGATAACCCAGTTTACGCAAGTGACTGGTAAACGATAGCAGATCATGATCAGCTAATTCAAAACCACATAATACGCGGCCATAATCAGCGCCATGGTTGCGATAGTTAAATAAACTAATATTCCATTGGCTGCCTAAGGTCGATAGAAACTTAGTTAATGCGCCAGGATATTCTGGAAATTCAAAACTATATAATCGTTCTTGTAATGGTTTTGATGGTCGGCCGCCGATCATATAACGCACATGAACTTTGGCCATCTCATCATCAGATAAATCCATCACCGGATAACCGCCTTTGCGCAGATCCGCAATAATATGCTCAAGTTCTTGCTGGCCTTGAATTAAACGTACCCCAACAAACACATTGGCTAGTTTGGCATCATTATAACGATAGTTAAATTCAGTCACGGCACGGCCACCAATAAGATGACAAAATTCTAGAAATGCCCCTGGACGCTCAGGAATAGTCACTGCTAATAATCCTTCGCGTTTTTCTCCTAATTCACACCGCTCAGAGACATAACGTAAGCCATGAAAATTAAGGTTAGCACCAGATAAAATAGCGGCTAATTGTCGCTGTTGTAATTGTTGCTGCTCGGCATATTTCTTGAGACCGGCAAGCGATAACGCCCCTGATGGTTCAGCAATTGCACGCGTATCTTCAAAGATATCTTTGACTGCGGCACAAATTTCATCACTGCTAACCGTGATCACATCATCGAGATATTGTTCACATAACCGGAAGGTTTCGCTGCCAATACGTTTTACTGCGACGCCATCAGCAAACATTCCTACCTGATCCAGTGTAACCGGTTGGCCAGCATCAAAGGCTGCTTTTAAACAGGCTGAATCTTCAGCCTCGACGCCGATAACTTTAATCTCCGGTAGCAGTTGTTTTAACAGTACAGAGACGCCTGCCGCTAAGCCACCGCCGCCAACAGGGACAAAGACATATTCAAGGTGACCATTTTGTTGCACCAATTCAATACCTATGGTGCCTTGTCCAGCAATGATGGCCGGATGATCAAAGGGTGGAATAAAAGTATAGCCATGTTGCTGGGCTAACATTTCGGCATGAATTTTAGCTTCGTCAAAATTATTACCGTGTAATACCACATTAGCGCCAAAACCACGTACAGCATCAACTTTAATATCGGGTGTGGTGCGCGGCATCACGATGGTAGCATTGACCCCCAGTTTTTGGCTTGATAATGCTAATCCTTGGGCATGATTACCTGCAGAAGCTGCAATGACGCCTGCTTGGCGTTGAGGCTCAGTGAGTTGGGTCATCATGTTGTACGCACCACGCAGCTTAAACGAATGCACTGGTTGGCGATCTTCTCGCTTTAGTTGCACATGATTGCCGATGCGAGCACTGAGGCGAGTCAGGCTTTGCAGTGGGGTGACTTGCGCGACTTCATAGACAGGCGCGCGTAAAATATTGCGCAGATAGTCTGCACCGCTAAGTAAGTATTGCTCGCTGACAGGTTTCACTTCGGCCATCAGATTATCCTTCTAGCTTGGATTTATCGCGCACTGCACCTTTATCGGCACTGGTGGCAAGGTTGGCATAAGCTTTCAGGGCTAATGATACTTGACGCACCCGATCGACAGGTTTCCAGCCACGTTGATCGGCATCAGTACGACGACAAGCAAGGGTGGTGTCATCGACGAGTAGGTTGATACTACGGTTGGGAATATCAATCGCAATCATATCGCCATTATTGATTAAGCCGATAGTACCGCCACTGGCCGCCTCTGGTGATACGTGACCAATTGATAATCCTGAAGTACCGCCGGAGAAACGACCATCGGTGATCAAGGCACACTCTTTACCAAGTCCCATTGATTTTAAATAAGTGGTTGGGTAGAGCATTTCTTGCATGCCAGGGCCACCTTTTGGACCTTCATAACGAATTACGACGACATCACCAGCTTTGACTTTACCGCCGAGAATGCCTTCGACAGCGGTATCTTGGCTTTCAAAAACTACCGCGGGTCCGGTGAAGGTTAAGCAACTTTCATCAACACCTGCTGTTTTAACAATACAGCCATCAATAGCCATGTTGCCAGACAATACTGCCAGTCCACCCTCATCGCTAAAGGCAAATTCTTTGCTACGAATACAGCCATGTTGGCGATCGTCATCTAAAGTATCCCAGCGACAATTTTGTGAAAATGCTTTGGTGGTACGAATACCTGCAGGACCGGCGCGGAAGAAATCTTTTACCGCTGGTGATTGGGTTTGGATAATGTCGTAATGGCGCAGACTATCAGCAAAGGTTTCACCTAAAATATTATGACATTGGTTATGGAATAATCCGGCGCGATCGAGTTCACCTAAGATACTGTAAACCCCACCCGCTCGGTGAACATCTTCCATATGATATTTAGGGGTTGAAGGGGCAACTTTACACAGCTGTGGTACGCGGCGTGACATTTGGTCAATGTCCGCCATGGTGAAATCAATCTCACCTTCTTGGGCGGCTGCTAATAAGTGTAATACGGTATTACTGGAACCGCCCATCGCAATATCAAGTGCCATCGCATTTTCAAAGGCTAATTTATTGGCAATATTACGCGGTAAGGCAGTGGCATCATCTTGCTCATAGTAGCGTTTAGTGAGTGCCACGATGCGTTTACCAGCATTAATGAATAACTGCTCACGATCAGCGTGTGTCGCGAGCATTGAACCATTACCGGGCTGGCTTAAACCTAAGGCTTCGGTTAAACAGTTCATTGAGTTAGCAGTAAACATCCCTGAACATGAACCACAGGTTGGGCAGGCAGAGCGTTCGATCTGCTCACTTTGCTCGTCAGAAACGCTAGGATCAGCACCTTGGATCATCGCATCAACCAAATCAAGTTTGATCACCTGCTCTGAAAGCTTGGTTTTTCCTGCTTCCATTGGTCCACCAGAAACAAAAATCACCGGAATGTTTAAACGCAATGATGCCATTAGCATTCCCGGGGTGATTTTGTCACAGTTGGAAATACACACCATTGCATCAGCACAATGGGCATTAACCATGTATTCAACGGAGTCTGCAATCAATTCACGTGATGGCAATGAATACAGCATGCCGCCGTGACCCATCGCAATGCCATCATCCACGGCGATAGTATTAAATTCTTTGGCGATACCACCAGCTTGCTCAATTTCTGCAGCGACCAATTGACCCAGATCTTTTAAGTGGACGTGGCCGGGGACAAATTGAGTAAATGAGTTCACCACTGCAATAATCGGTTTACCAAAATCTTCATCTTTAACCCCTGTTGCACGCCATAATGCGCGAGCGCCTGCCATATTTCGGCCGTGGGTTGTGGTTGCTGAACGGTACTTAGGCATAACAATAAAATCCTTTTTAGGTCAGCCATCAGATGGATGACTGAAGCCATTTATAAGTGAATCAACGTAGTATTACTTCGTTGGGTAAACGTAATCTAACCAACCCCATTTATCATCGGTTTCGCCGTTAAATAGACCAAAGTAATCGGCTTGTAATTGTTGGGTGATTGGGCCACGTTTACCTGCACCGACGGTAATTTGGTCAACACTACGTACTGGGACAATTTCAGCAGCAGTACCGGTCATGAAAATTTCATCAGCAAGGTAAAGTGCTTCACGAGCAATATTTTCTTCACGGACTTCATAACCACGCTCTTTCGCTAAGGTGATGATGGTGTCACGGGTGATACCGGGCAAAATAGCACTGGTTGTCGGTGGCGTTGACAGGATACCGTTACGAACAATGAAAATATTTTCACCGGCACCTTCAGAAAGATAACCATCGACACTTAACGCGATCCCTTCTGCATAACCATGACGACGGGCTTCACTGCCAACAAGTAGTGATGATAAATAATTTCCGCCCGCTTTTGCTGCGGTTGGAATAGTGTTTGGTGCGGCGCGGTTCCAGCTTGAAATCATCGCATCAACACCATTTTCTAACGCTTCTTCACCTAAATATGATCCCCATGGGAAGGCTGCGACAATGAGATCCATAATAGTATCAACCGGTGGGCAGACACCTAAACCAACGTTACCGACATAGCCTAATGGACGAATATAAGCTGAATCGAGTTTATTGACGCGAATGGTTTCACGGCAGATTTCCATTAGCTGCTCGCAGCTGTAAGGGATTGGGAAACGATAAATTTTGGCAGAATTAAGTAACCGCTGCATATGCTCTGGGTGGCGAAAAACCGCAGGCCCTTTAGGGGTGTTATAGCAACGAATGCCTTCAAAAACCGAGGTGCCATAGTGCATTGCATGGGTAAGAACGTGCACATTAGCTTCTGCCCAAGGAACGATTTTACCGTTAAACCAAATATAGTCGGCTGTGTTTGCCATGATGATTTCCCTTCTTAAATTTAATCCAGATTGTCGATTTGTGAGGTGGTAACCGTGGTTACATCCCAGAGTTTTTCTATTTGATTAATGAGAATGCTAATCGGACGATCACTATCGACAATAATAGCTATAGTGGCGATATTGCTATGGTGATTTTGGGTTGCATCCACTTTTTTGATCACAAATCCGCGATGGCGGATCACGCGTAAAATACGTTCAAGTAATACTGGCTTATCGTGCGCTTTGATGTCGAGTAAATATCTATCCATGATTAAGTGTTCTCCAGCATATCTTGATTGGCTGCACCCGGTGGTACTAAGGGCCATACGTTTTGCTCTTCATCAATCACCACATGTAATAAATAAGCGCTATCGCTAGCAAGCATTTCAGCCAGTGCTGGCGCAACTTCATCTTTGCGGGTGATCGTTTTACCGGGAATATCAAATGCGCGTGCCAGCATCACAAAATCAGGATTATCATCCAAAATTGTCTCGCTATGGCGGCCATCAAAAAATAGAGATTGCCATTGACGCACCATGCCTAAGCGTTGGTTATTAATCAGGACCATTTTTACGGGGATTTGACGGCGTTTAAGAGTGCCAAGCTCTTGCACATTCATCATAAATGAACCATCACCCGAGATTAAGATAGATTGATCATTTGGGCGAGCAACACTGGCTCCCATTGCTGCGGGTAAACCAAACCCCATCGTGCCAAGTCCAGCGGAGGTAATGTAGTTTTGTGGCTCACGAGGTTGAATGTGTTGTGCGGCCCACATTTGATGTTGGCCGACATCGGTCGATACCATGCTGTTATTGGGCATCATGTCAGACAGCTGTTTTAGCAGTAATGGCGCATAAATTAATTCACCCGGATGATCGTAGCGCCATTTACCAATTTTACGTAAATGCTCGCTGTGGGTTAACCAGCGGCTAATATCCTGATGGAGTTTCAGTTGCGGCAGAATCAGCTTAATATCGCCGCGCAAAGGAGCATTGGCATGGCGGAGTTTATTAAACTCGGCGGCATCAATATCAATGTGGATCACTTTAGCATGTGGTGCAAAGGTATCTAGTTTTCCCGTTACTCGATCGTCAAACCGCGCCCCAACCACGATCAATAAATCGGATTCTTGGACAATAAGGTTCGCTGCTTTGGTGCCGTGCATACCCAGCATGCCAAGATAATGCGGATCATGGCGAGCGACAGAGCCTAAGCCTTTAAGGGTGCTGACGGAAGGCATTGGGTTGTTGGTGAGAAATTGGCGTAGTGCTGTGGTTGCCTGCGCTATTTGTACTCCACCACCGACATACAAGACGGGTCGCTGACATTGGCGTAATAATTGTTGTGCGTTAGTGATCGCGGCAGTGTCAGCAATCGGTAATGGTGGTGGCGTAATGGTAGGTAATAGTGCCGTTGGTGCGGTTGCTAATTGCACATCTTTGGCGATATCAACAATAACCGGTCCTGGACGACCACTTTGAGCAACCACAAAGGCTTCGGCTAATGTCGGTGCGAGCTCATCAATGTCTGTGACTAAATAGCTGTGTTTAGTACAGGATAATGACATTCCAATCACATCCATTTCTTGAAAAGCATCAGTGCCAATGTGTGAGCTGGCAACTTGGCCTGTGATGGCAACTAATGGCACCGAGTCCATGAGGGCATCAGCTAAGCCGGTAACTAAATTGGTCGCTCCTGGACCGGATGTTGCCATACAAACTGCAACACTTTGGGTTGCACGTGCCATTCCAATCGCAGCCATTGCTGCCCCTTGCTCATGGCGGCATAAAATATGTTCAACGCCACCATCATAAAGCGCATCGTAGATGGGCATGATTGCTCCACCTGGATAGCCAAAAATAGTTTTTATCCCCTGCTGTTGCAGCGCTTGTACGACTAACTCTGCCCCTGTCATCGCTGCTCCTTGCGTGTGTGGCTAAAATGAAAACCAATCCTGATTTTGTATTTAAATTTGTTGATTTAAAAAAGCCCCCGAACTTCTCAGTGCGGGGGCTTTGCTGTGTCTGGTAGCGCTAATTTACGCCTGCAAATCCCCTGCGCGGTGAGATAATCACCACGATGACGTTAATAATGAGTATTAGGGATGTTGCAGTTGTGCGCATGATTGTCCAACTTTTATTGTTTAGTTGTTGCTATACCTAAGTGGTAACACAGATCTGTGTCACATGACAAGAAGAAAATGTGGTTTTATTGGCAAACTCACTGCATTAATGGAGCTTTGATGTAACACCTTCGATAAATTTCATTAACCCACTGGTGTGAGTTGCCAGCTAATGTGGAGTCATCAATGACACTTGCTATTGTTCATAGTCGAGCTTGTGTGGGCGTTGAAGCCCCACCAGTAACTGTTGAGGTACATTTAAGTAATGGTATGCCGAGTTTTACTCTCGTTGGCTTACCTGAAACGACGGTAAAAGAAGCTAAAGATCGAGTCCGCAGTGCAATTATTAATGCCCAATTTGAATTCCCGTCGCGACGAATTACGGTTAATTTAGCCCCTGCCGATTTACCCAAAGAAGGGGGTCGATTTGATTTACCGATAGCACTGGGAATTTTGGCGGCGTCTGGACAAATACCCTCTGATCGATTAGCTCTGCACGAGTTTATTGGTGAACTGGCATTATCGGGCGATTTACGACCGGTTAAAGGTGCATTACCGGCGGCATTGGCCGCATTGAAAGCCAAGCGTTGTTTAATTGTGCCGGATCAAAATGGTGATCAGGTCGCTTTAGTGGCGCAACAACAGCATAAATCAGCCCCAACCTTATTAGCGGTGTGTGGTTTTCTATGTGGTCAACAACAGTTGCAATTACATCTTCAACCACGTTCAACAGTAACCACTGTTGCGATAAATGAACAGCGCGATATGCAAGATATTATTGGTCAGCAGCAAGGTAAGCGAGCGTTAGAAATCGCTGCGGCAGGCAGTCATAATTTACTCTTGTTAGGTCCTCCTGGTACCGGTAAAACGATGTTGGCATCTCGATTACGGGATTTATTACCGCCAATGACCCATCAAGAAGCTATCGAAACAGCAGCGGTAGCATCATTAACTCAGCAATCATTACATCAAGGTAATTGGCTAAATCGCCCTTTTCGTACTCCGCATCATTCTAGCTCAATGGCTGCCTTAGTTGGCGGGGGCTCGGTCCCTAAACCTGGTGAAATTTCATTAGCTCACAATGGGTTATTATTTTTAGATGAAATGCCTGAATTTGAACGAAAGGTGTTGGATTCATTGCGTGAGCCGTTAGAGTCGGGACAAATTGTGATATCGCGGGCGACAGCCAAAACTACCTTTCCAGCGCGTTTTCAATTGATTGGTGCACTTAACCCGAGCCCGACGGGTTACTACGAAGGCAATCAATCGCGGACTAACCCCCAAGCTATTTTACGTTATTTAAGTCGCCTATCTGGGCCATTGTTAGATCGATTTGATATGTCATTAGAGATTCCCGCCTTACCGCGAGGAACATTAACCACTGGCGGTGATCGTGGTGAACCGAGCACGGTCATTAAAGCGCGGGTTGATCAAGCGCGAGCGCGAATGTTGGCGCGGTGCGGTAAAGTAAATGCTTTACTCTCGACGCGAGAATTAGATAAATACTGTGAATTATTATTTAAAGATGCTGAGTTTTTAGAAAATGCGCTCCACCAACTAGGATTATCAATTCGAGCTTATCATCGTATTATTAAGGTGGCGCGTACCATTGCTGATTTAGCAGAGCAAGAGCAAATTCAACGTGCACATTTAGCTGAAGCGTTAGGATATCGAGCGATGGATCGGTTATTGAAGCAACTGAGTTGTCAGGTGATTTAGAGCGATAAAAAAAGAGGCTGATTAAAGCCTCTTTTTGAATACCAATAGTTATTTATCCGTGATGTTATTTTTTTAGTAAAAAGTTAACTAACTCAAAATATTCATCAGCAGATTTAATTTTACCTGTCTTTACCAAGTATTTATTATTAACGACTACCGCTGGAACCCCAGTTAAGCCTGCATCTTCAAAGGCTTTATCATAACGGTTGACCATTGAGTTAACCGCAAAGCTATTGAAAGCACCATCAAACTCTGCTGCTGGTACACCTTCATCAATGAAAATTTGACGCACTTCAGCTTCGTTACGTGGTGGTTGGTTAAGGGTATGAATACGGTTAAATAACACCGGTAACATTTTGTCGTTAACGTTTAAAATAACGGCAGTTGCGTATGCTTTACTCATCACTTTACCCATCGAGCCACCCATAAATGACACGTGCATTTTTTGAAGTTTGGCATTGCTTGGTAATTTTGTTTTCAACTCTCGAATCATAGGTTCAAATTGAAAACAATGTGGGCAGTAAAGTGAAAAGAACTCAGTCACAACTGGTGTTGTTGATTGTGGTTGATCTAATACCTTGTAGTAGTCGCCTTCCGTAAATTTGGCAGCATGAACAGAAAAAGACAATAAAGCAGCACTGACGAGTGCAAGTAAATTCTTCATCATTTTGGGGTTCCTGATTATCCGTGTCGTTAGCTAGATATTAGCCGAGTAGAGTAATTAATAGTGTTATTTTATATTACCTTACCATTGTGGCATTAGCTGCAATGGTTGTTCATTTAGGCTGAAAATTTGCTCTTTAAACGCTAAAACTTGACCTTCCCAATATTTTGCATCACCAAACCATGGAAATGCTCGAGGAAATGCTGGATCTTGCCAACGTTTTGCTAGCCATGCCATATAGTGCACCATTCTGAGTGCACGTAAGGGTTCAATTAATTTAAGTTGGCGGGGATCAAAATCCGCAAATTCATTGTAGGCTTCAAGAATTGTATCGAGTTGTGCCAGTTGGTCATGCCGCTCACCATTAAGCATCATCCATAAATCTTGAATGGCAGGACCATTACGGGCATCATCCAAATCGACAAACATCGGTCCATCGCGCCATAAAATATTACCCGGATGACAATCACCATGCAGGCGTAAAGCTGGCCAATCAGTTGACCAATGAGCTTCAATTTCAGTAATTAGGCGATCAAGATCAGCAAAAAATGTTTGTTTAAGATAATCAGGAATAAAGTCGCTATTGGCGAGTACTTGCCGAGGTTGATACACGTATTCTTCTAAGCCTAATGTTGGGCGATGAATAAAAGGTTGGCGTTGACCCACTTGATGAATTCGGCCTAAAAAGCGTCCGACCCACTCTAATTGGTCAAAGTTATCAACTTCAAATTGGCGCCCGCCGACACTTGGAAATACTGCAAATCGATAGCCGTTATAATGGTGCAAAGTCGTGCCATTGATGGCAATAGGTGCTGCAACCGGAATATCTTGTTGTTCAAGCTCAAGAGTGAATTGATGTTCTTCATTAATTTGTTCATCGCTCCAACGGGCTGGACGATAAAACTTAGTTACATAGCGCTGACCATCTTCTGCTTTAAATTGATAGACGCGATTTTCATAACTATTGAGAGCCAATAAACCAGACTCGGCATGAACCTCAACACTATCTAATGCATCAAGTAGGACATCGGGGCTGAGATCTGCAAAACTAAAACTTTGTTTTTCCATGACGGGATCCTGAATCTGGCTTGGAATAGTTGCTTAGCTTAACTGTGAATTGAATTAAAACAAATGAAACATTATTGGCGGCTATGATTTGTTATTCGATTTTTAGGCAAAAAAAAAGCCAGTTACTAATAACTGGCTTAAGTAATAATATAAAACCTTTATTTAATAATGCCACGTGCGCGTAAAATAGCGGTTTTAAAGTCGTCTTCGCAATCTTTAGCCAGACCTGGAATCATGGCATCCTTGTCACTATTGCGCATCTTTAAATGATAAATTAGAACATCATCAGTTAATGATTCAAGCGAACCTTGGTATTTGGCTTCTGCTGCTAATTTTAGTAAAAATTCAACCAAGTTAAGGTCGGGATCTTTTTTCCACTCAGGGTGTAGTAATTCAATTAGTTCATTAACGCGATGTGTTTTCATTGTTAACTCCGTAGCTTGGGCTGAGTCAATCGTTATACGATTGTATTATCGTTATTTTAGTACCGATAAATTATAACAAACCCAGCTGGGTTACAATGTATCTCTTGTGCCAATATTATGTTAATAAAAAAGCAGCCGAGGCTGCTTAATATAACAATTAACGCTGTTGTTGTTGGCTGGGGTTCAGTTCAGACAATATTTGTTGCGGCTTTATTAGCTGCGCATCTGCGTTAGTTAAATGTACTTCAGTCGTTGTTGCTATTTTAGCGTTAACTTTAAATTGTGGTGCGTGGGAGCTAGCACGTAAACGTGATGGACTACGTGGGGTACTTGCATACCTGACTGTGGATGCTGGGCGCATATTTCACCTATTGTCAGGCTCATCCATGGCCAAAAAAATAAAAATATATCTGAAGGGAAAATTCCCTACTGGGTAGAACCCATCCATCAGAATATTGGTTGGTTGTTAACCAAATCGCGCGCAGGATAACAATCTCGTTATTAAAAGTCGAGCATAAAATAAGCAATAAAATGCTAATATTTAATTATTACGTTGTTTCTATAGTAACTATTGCAATAATTAATCCCTTGATGCACCGTGTCGTTTGGCCTTTATATATAAAGGTAGCAGCCGTTATCGAAATTTAGGCATTACCCTATTTAGCGCTAGTTAGTAGTACAACAGAGGCCTTGGGAGAGGATCTATGGATCAGGAGCAGCAACGTATTGTTGCCAATCGTAACTTATCTTACCGATTAGCAGAGGCTATTGGTCGTCGTATTTTAATCGGTAATCCTGCACCTGGCGATATTTTACCAGGTGAAGTTGAGTTAGGTGAAATGTATGGCGTGAGTCGTACAGCTGTCCGTGAGGCGATAAAAATGCTAGCGGCGAAAGGTATGGTATTGCCACGTCCACGGATTGGCACACGAGTAATGCCTAAGAAAAATTGGAATTATCTTGATCAAGATTTGTTAGCTTGGTTAGATTTTGACGCTGATTCAGAGTTGATTGTCGAGTATCAAAAAGTACGTTTGATGTTAGAACCTGAAGCGGCAGCGTTGTCTGCAGTGCATGCGACAACAGAAGATCGACTTGAATTTGAATTACTGATGCAGCAAATGCATCAAATGAAAGATAATTTTGATCAAGAGCGGTGGATTGAAATTGATACCCGCTTTCATCAATTAGTTTATTTTTCCTCAGGGAATCATTTTATTAGTCCATTTGGAAATTTGTTCAAAGCCGTATTTGAAAATTATTTCCGTGTAGTGACTCGTGAAGAAGTGATGCAGCTTGATATTCATCAGCGGATTGTTGATGGTATTTTAAATCGTGATCCAGATGCTGCCCGCCAAGCAACGTTAGAGTTATTGCAATAAGTCGTTAATGATGGAGCCTGATGGCTCCTTTTTTTATTAAAAAGAATACCGTTGTAAAGTGATCAACAAAAGGTTGCTTAATTTAAGCTTACAAGTGTAAGCTGAAAAATAACAATAATTGAATTAAGTGTCTTTTGAGGTATATAAACCATGAATAATGTAATCAAGGCTGAGTTAGGTTATTCAACGGCAGAAGAAGTAGCTAACAGTGTTAGTCATGGCCTTGGGCTGTTGTTTTCAGTGTTTGGTCTATATTTGTTGTTAGATAAAGCCTTTGCTTTACAAGCTGATACACTAACTATTGTGAGCTATATTGTTTATGGTATGAGTATGGTTCTATTGTACCTTGCTTCAACCTTATACCATGCAATTCCAACAGAGAGCATTAAAAAGCCATTAAAGATCTTTGATCATTGCGCTATTTATTTATTAATAGCGGGTACCTACACCCCATTTTTATTAGTCGCTTTGCGAACACCATTAGCGCTAGGATTAATGGCTGTACTATGGGGATTAGCTTTGATTGGTATTGTTGCCAAAATTGCTTTTATTCATCGTTTTAAAAAATTGTCATTATTAACCTATCTTGCTATGGGGTGGTCATCGGTAATTGTTATTTATCAATTAGCGATGTCGTTAGCACCTGGTGGATTAGTGTTATTAGCGTTAGGCGGAGTGATCTATTCGCTAGGGGTGGTGTTTTATGTCAATAAGCGCATTCCTTATAACCACGCTATTTGGCACTTATTTGTTTTAGGTGGCTCAGTCTGTCATTTTTGTGCGATTTACTTTTATATTAAGCCGCTGTGATTGAATAAAAATAACACCTAAAAAAAGAGAGCGCACGGCGCTCTCTTTTTGTTTCTCGATTATTGGTACCGATTAATCACGCCAGAAAGCAGGCGCAAACACCACTAACACGGTGAGTATTTCTAAGCGCCCCATCAACATCCCTAAACTTAACGTCCATTTTGATAAGTCAGGTAAGCTAGCAAAGTTTCCGGTTGGGCCAATGATTGTACCCATACCTGGACCGACGTTAGCGACCGCAGTGACTGCACCAGTAATACTGGTGATAGGATCTAAGCCTTGTAACGCCAGCACTGAAGCAATCACAATAATGGTCATGATAAAAGTAAACACCAAGGCCACTACTGAACGCACGATGTCATCGGTTACTGGACGGCCGTTATAGCGTTGAATGAACAATGCCGACGGATGAATCGATTGCATAATGTGTTTACGTAATAGTGAAAATGCAATTTGGAAACGGAAGATTTTAATCCCACCACTGGTTGAGCCTGAACAAGCACCAACCAGTAACGTAAACGCAAAGATAATTGTTGGTAACGGTCCCCAAGCGGTGAAGTCACCAAGGCCAAAGCCGGTAGTAGTGACGACAGAGATGATATTAAAAAACGACAATCGCATTGCATCGAGTACTGAATAACCTTTATTAAAGATCAGACAGGCTGCAACAATTAAGCTCGCTACCACCACAAATAAGGTGTAACCCTTTACTTGAGCATCACCAAATAATGTCCGTGGATGACGATTTCTTAGTGCTTGGACAAACAATAAGAATGGCAGTCCGCCAGCAAACATAAAGAAGGTCGCTACCCATTGGGCACTGTGTGAGAAGTGGTTCATAGAACCATCAGAGGTTGAATACCCGCCTGTTGATAGTGTTGTAAAAGCGTGGTTGATAGCATCAAAAGTATTCATTCCTGCGCACATAAACGCAATGATACATAGTACGGTGAGAATCAAATATACATTGATGATATTTTTGGCGACGCTTTTGGTACGGGGAGAACTTTTGTCTGACCAGTCTGATGATTCGGTTTGGAACAATCGCATTCCGCCGACATTAAGCATCGGTAAAATGGCCACTCCCATTACAATAAATCCGACCCCACCCAGCCATTGCAAGGTCGAGCGCCAGAGTAAAATACTGGGTGCCATTTGATCGAGACCGCTTAATACCGTCGAGCCGGTTGTAGTGATACCTGACATGGTTTCAAAATATGCATCAGTAAAACTGATGTGATTAATAAACACAAAAGGTAGCGCTGCAAACGCACTGGCAACGGTCCACACTAAGGTGGTGATCAAGAACATATCCCGCACACTGAGCTTAAACTCATCGGTTTTACCGTAAGAAAGTAACAAGAAAGCCACTGAGTGGGTGATAATCACTGCAGCTGCGAAATCCATGAAACCTTCAGTACCGGTAAAAAAGGCGACTAAGGTGGGTACATACATAAACAGGGCTATTTTAGATAGCACCAGTCCGAGTACAAATAATATTGGACGTAAATTAACCATAAGCAGTTACAAAAAGAAGGGACTCGGTTGGAAAAGACGTTCAACGTCAGGGATATATTTCTTATCAACTAAGAACATAACGACGTGGTCATTTTGCTCAATCATGGTTCGATCGTGCGCAATAAGCACTTCTTCTCCACGGACAACAGCACCAATGGTCGTGCCCGGAGGAAGTTTAATTTCACTAATGGCACGCCCAACGACTTTCGATGTGCTGGCATCGCCATGAGCAATGGCCTCAATCGCTTCAGCTGCACCACGACGTAGTGATGATACGTTAACAATATCAGCTTTACGAACATGGGTAAGTAATGCTGATATTGTCGCTTGCTGAGGTGAGATCGCAATATCTATGGTACCGCCTTGAACTAAATCAACATAAGCGCCACGTTGGATCAGTACCATTACTTTCTTCGCGCCTAAGCGTTTAGCCAGCATCGCAGACATGATATTAGCTTCATCATCATTCGTGACTGCAATAAATACATCAATTTGCTCGATATGTTCTTCACTGAGGAGTTCTTGATCTGAAGCATCGCCACAAAACACAATTGTATCTTGCAGCATTTCAGATAAATTCTCAGCGCGCTGTTGATTGTGCTCGATTAATTTAACACTGTAGTTTTGCTCTAGTCGGCGCGCCAAACCGGCTCCAACATTACCACCACCGACAATCATGAGTCGCTTATAAGGTTTCTCTAGGCGTTGCAGTTCGCTCATTACCGAACGAATATGGTTACTGGCTGCAACAAAGAATACTTCATCATCGGCTTCTATAATGGTAGTGCCTTGAGGACGAATTGGCTGGCCTTGACGGAAGATGGCGGCGACACGAGTATCAATGTGGGGCATGTGTTCGCGTAATGCTGATAATGCATTTCCAACAAGAGGGCCACCATAATAGGCTTTTACTGCCACTAAACCGACTTTTTCTTCAGCAAAGCTAACCACTTGTAATGCACCTGGGTATTCGATTAGGCGTTCAATGTAATCGGTAACCAGTTCTTCAGGTGCAATAAGATGATCGACAGGAACCGCATCAGATTGGAATAATTGCTCTTTTTCGCGCAAATATTCTGGTGAGCGAATTCGAGCGACACGGTTAGGGGTGTTAAATAATGAGAACGCGATTTGGCACGCGATCATGTTGGTTTCGTCAGAGTTGGTCACAGCCACTAACATATCGGCATCTTGAGCACCGGCATCACGTAGTGTTTGCGGGTGACTTGCGAAACCTTGTACCACTCGAAGGTCGTATTTATCTTGCAGTTCCCGAAGACGTTCTGGGTTCTTATCAACGATGGTTATATCGTTATTCTCGCCAACAAGATTTTCAGCAAGAGTGCCGCCAACTTGTCCAGCGCCGAGAATGATAATTTTCATAGTCTATGCCTGATGAGTAATGCCAACTAACAGTCACTGCGTTATAAAATCGACAGCGATTGGCGTATAAAAGAGACTAAAAAGCGGAATCTTGGAGCCAAGTTCCGCTATTGTTAGTGATTTATCTTAGTTTGATTTGGTTAATACTGCATAGTAAAAACCATCCATCGCATCTTCACCAGGTAGAATCTGACGTCCTGGAGACGCGGGATCGCTATCGATTAACGTCGCGTCAGCAGTGCGACTTAAGAATGCTTTTACTTGATCACAGTTTTCTTGTGGAGTGATTGAACACGTCGCATAAACCAAAGTACCACCTGGTTTTAATTGCAACCACATCGCATCAAATATTTCAGCCTGTAGCAAGGCTAACGCGGCAATATCTTCGCCTCGGCGTAGCCACTTAATATCAGGATGACGACGAATAACGCCGGTTGCTGAACACGGCGCATCAAGCAAAATGCGATCAAATTTTTCGCCATGCCACCATTGGTCAGGGTAACGAGCATCAGCACACAACACTTGTGCACTAAGGTGTAAACGTTCAAGGTTTTCATAGACACGCTTAAGGCGATTTTCATCACAATCAATCGCAACCACTTGCGCAGAAGGTACACGCTCCATGATATGGACGGTTTTACCACCGGGTGCGGCACAACAATCAAGAATTAACTCACCCGCTTGAGGTTGTAGGTAATCAACCGCCAATTGTGCGGCTGCATCTTGAACTGAGACCCAGCCATCACTGAACCCAGGTAATTTGGTGACATCACACGGTGAAATTAATCGTAGTGCATCTGCTGCTTGTGGGTGTAACTCGGTAGCAATACCTTCAGCATCTAATAATGCGCGGTAAGTGTCACGATCATGGTGATGACTATTTACTCGTAACCACATTGGTGCTTTGGTGTTATTCGCTTCACAGATAGCAGCATATTGATCTGGGTAACTGGCTTTGAGTAATTTTAATAACCAGCTTGGGTGACCATATTTACCGGCATCATGACTTATAGCTTGCTCATCAAGGGTCTCTTTCTGACGTTGGTAGCTGCGCAAAATGGCATTAATTAACCCTCGTAACTGGGGTTTCTTGAGAGTCTTAGTCGCATCAACCGTTTCAGCAACCGCAGCGTGAGCAGGAATGCGCATATAACCGAGTTGATATAAGCCAACTAAAATCAGGTGATGAAAAACCCGTTGTTTACCGGTTAATGGCTTTTCCATTAATGCTTGAGTGATTGACTCTAATCGAGGTAGCCAGCGTAATACGCCGTAGCAGATTTCCTGCAATAAAGCGTGATCACGTTCTCTGATGTCTTGCTGCGCTAACGGTAGCGCGGCAGACAATGACTGCCCTTGATCAACGACCTGATAAATTACTTTGGCCGCAGCGGCTCTTACATTCATAGCTGTTTCCTGAACGCCGTTGATGCTGGCGATACGTGGTTAATCTGAAAAAGAAAAGCCAGTGACTTAACCCTGGCCTTGGTGTTTAAAGTTGGTTGCCGACTTGGAACCATTCTCGACGCGAGTTTAATAAATCTGCGGCTGACATGGCTTTTTTACCTGGTGGTTGCAGTGATAATAGACGCAAGGCGCCATTAGCGGTTGCGACCACAATACCGTGTTTATCAGCAGCTAAAATCGTACCGGGTAATTGACCTTGGTTATCATCTTCAACACTGGTCTGCCATACTTTGATCGTTTGTTCAGCGACAGTGAAGTGGCTCATTGGCCATGGATTAAACGCACGTACGCAACGTTCAATTGCTGTTGCATCCATAGTCCAATCAATTTGGGCTTCTTCTTTGCTTAATTTCTTGGCGTAGTTTGCTTGAGTATCATCTTGCTTGGTCGCAACGGCGGTGCCGTTAGCAATATTATTTAAGCATTCAATTAATGCGTTAGGGCCGAGATCTGCTAATTTTTCATACATGGTGGCACTGGTATCGGTGGCTGTGATTGGTAATGTTGCGACTTGTAGCATGTCGCCAGTATCAAGGCCGATATCCATTTGCATGATAGTCACACCTGTTTCTTTATCGCCCGCCCAAATTGAACGTTGAATAGGTGCAGCGCCACGCCAACGAGGCAAAATTGAGCCGTGAACATTGATACAACCTAGTGGTGGTGTATCAAGTACCTCTTGAGGTAATAATAAACCATAAGCCACAACAACCATGATATCTGCTTCAATAGCGGCAAGTTGTTGTTGGGCTTCAAGGTTACGCAATGAGGCTGGTTGGAACACTGAAATATCGTGTTCTACGGCGATATTTTTAACCGGGCTTGCGGTGAGTTTTTTACCGCGACCAGCAGGACGATCTGGTTGAGTGTAAACTGCCACAACCTGATGCTGTGAAGACAATAACGCCGCCAAATGACGGGCGGCGAAGTCAGGCGTACCTGCAAAAATAATGCGTAATGGTTTGCTCAAGATAACCTCGAATGGTGAGTGTTGTTAGTGAGAACGTTTCAATTTTTCTAATTTGCTTTTAATGCGTTGACGCTTAAGTGGTGATAAGTAATCCACAAACAGTTTCCCAGCAAGGTGATCCAGTTCGTGTTGAATGCAAATCGCCAGTAGGTCATCAGCTTCAAAAGTAATTTTGTTGCCGTCACGGTCTAATGCCGACACTGTGATTGTTGCTGCGCGCGGTACAAAACCACGTGCACTTGGTACTGAAAGACAACCTTCTTCAATACCATCGTCACCATGGGCGGCAGTAATTTGAGGGTTGATCAGTACCATTGGTTGGTCACGTTGTTCTGAAACATCAATAACCACAATCTGTTGATGAATATCGACTTGGGTTGCAGCAAGACCGATACCCTCTTCTTCGTACATGGTTTCAAGCATGTCATCAATGATCTGCTGGGTTTGTGGCGTAATCGCCTCAACTGGCTTGGCTACGGTACGTAGACGGTCATCTGGAAAGATTAAAACTGACAATAGCGACATAAGGGCTCGAATTCGTTAACGGTTACTAGAAAGATATAGCGTTGTTGGTCTAATTCTAGTCATTTTAGCACTCAAATAACAGTACCTAATGCGTGTGGTGGTAGTTAACGGGGTTGTAATCGCGAAATGGATACCGTGAAAGTTAAAAAAATTACTGTTAGCTCTGCGCAAAGTTAAAGCATCTTCGATGTAACAGTGGTTATTAAATCGTGACATAAGCCGAAAACCACTGGGTGGTGGTAGTTAAACAGTCGACTAATCAAAGAGCTAATGCCAACCTCTGCCAATGTAATTAATTGTTTTATTATTGCTAGGTCGCAATTTGTGCAATCGAAGGAACGGATCATATGAGGCAATGGAGTCTTATCATTAGTTTTATTCTTTTTATGCCGTTGGTGGTTGCCGCACCGCAACCACAACTAAAAAACAGTTATCCTGACGTTTATGTGGTTAAAAAAGGTGACACCTTATGGGATATTTCTGCGCTATTTTTGAGTAATCCGTGGTCGTGGCCGCAGCTATGGCAAAAAAATAGCGCGATAAAAAACCCTCATTTAATTTATCCCGGTGATCGGCTACAGCTTATTTGGGTTAATGGTAAGCCGCAGTTAAGCCTGAATAAGTTCATTAAATTATCGCCTCAAATGCGGGTTGTGCGCCAACCTATTACGTCGTTGCCTGGATATGTAATGGTGGCATATGTAGCTCAAGATAAATTAATCAGTGCCGAAGCTATTCCAGCCCAACCTCAGGTGTTAGGTACCAGCGAAGAGCGTGGTTATATTGCTGTTGGTGATGTGTTGTGGGCTGATCAATCTTTGGCTCTAAGTAGTCAGTGGCGAGTATATCGCTTAGAACAAGATTTTGTGCGACAAGATAACCCCTCAAAAACTGAGAACACCGCTATTACTGCCAAAATATCAACCCTAAAAGAAATTGCTGATGTTACGGTTATTGCCAGTGATGGTGTCACCAGCCAATTACAAGTTGATCGTTTTCAACAAGAGATTATGCCGAATGATATTTTATTGCCCCTGCTAGGGCGTGATATTAATGCTGATTTATCGTTCTTTCCTATAACACCACCGCTATCGTTATCAGCCACGGTATTGGGTCAAATAAGTGGTTACAGTTATATCTCCAATTATGATGTGATTGTGCTCGATCGTGGTCATCTTGACGGTATGGTTGCAGGACAAGTGTTTGAGCTGTTTAAGCCCGGAGCCCAAGTTCAAGGTAATAAAGGTCAGTATCATTATCAAGCCAGTACTCTATTAACTGATAGTACGCAATTGGGCTCTGTCGTGATGGCGCAAGCAATGATATTACGCCCTTATGAGTATTTTAGCTTAGCTGTGGTGCTTAATAATCAACACCCATTTAAACCTGGAGTGGTTGCTCAAGCACCACGCTTATAGTGGCTATGACTGAAACGGAATTAATGGCATGGTTACAATTGGCTGCTGTCCCTTCATTAGGTGGCAGTCGTATTCAGCGCTTGTTAGTCAATGTGAACCCACAGCAATTAGCCTTCATGACGGTCGAACAATTACAACAAAGTGGTTTAACGACGCAACAAATCCAGGCTTTTCTGCATCCAAATCAATCGCAACTACACGATGCGCTACAATGGCAACAAGCTCCGCAACAGCATATTTTGCCCCTCTCTTCGCCCTATTATCCGCATTTATTGAAACAAATCGCTTCACCACCGCCAATATTATTTGTGCGTGGAGATATATCATGTTTAGGTGCACCGCAAATTGCCATTATTGGTAGTCGTTCGGCATCAATTGATGGGCGTGAATCCGCGTTCCATTTTGCTAAAGCATTAGCGGCTAATAATTATGTGGTCACCAGTGGCTTGGCGTTAGGCATTGATGGTCAAGCACATCAAGGGGCGTTGCAAGCAGGTGGATTAACGATTGCAGTGTTAGGCTCTGGGCTTGATCAAATTTATCCGGCGAGGCATCGCTCATTAGCTGCCAGTATTGCTGAGCAAGGTGCACTAGTGTCTGAGTTTTGGCCGCAACAGCAACCACGCCCACAAAATTTTCCGCGTCGAAATCGTATTATAAGTGGTTTATCGACCGGAGTGTTGGTGATTGAAGCGGCTCAAAAAAGTGGTTCATTAATTACAGCACGTTATGCGTTAGAACAAGGACGAGAGGTTTTCGCGCTACCAGGTTCAATTCATAATCCCGCTAGTCGTGGCTGTAATGCACTGATTAAATCAGGTGCTAAACTGGTAGAAAGTCCGACTGATATTTATGAAGAGGTAGGAAGCCTGACAGAATGTGCAATAAACAATCAAATAGGCGTGCCTTTAGCAACTAAGGAAAATGAAGAATTGCCATTTCCGACACTGTTGGCTAACGTAGGCACCGAAGCAACACCCGTAGATGTCGTTGCTGAACGCTGTAAACAACCCATCCATCAAATTTTACCGCAATTATTAGAATTAGAGCTGTCTGGTTGGGTGACGGCAGTGCCCGGTGGTTATATCAGAGCGAGGAGGGGCTAGTTATGATGGATATTCTTATGTATCTATTTGAAACCTATATTCAAAGTGAAGCCGAGTTGTTAGTCGATCAAGACGAACTCTCTGAAGAACTTTTACGTGCAGGTTTTCATCAGGATGATATTTACAAGTCATTAGAGTGGCTTGAAAAACTGGCTGCTTTACAAGAGACAGAGCATACACCTTATGTTAACCATAGTGCGATCACATCAATGCGCATCTATACCGATAAAGAAATGCTGCGTATGGATACGGCTTGTCGTGGTTTTCTGCTTTATCTTGAACAAATTGATGTGTTAAATACCGATACTCGAGAAATGGTGATTGATCGAGTCATGGAACTCGATACTCAAGAGTTTGTACTTGATGATTTGAAATGGATTATTCTGATGGTGTTATTTAACGCCCCAGGTAATGAAGCTGCTTATGATCAAGTGGAAGAATTATTATATGGTGCTGAAGATGAGGTTATACATTAATAATGACAACCGATAGTGAGCCATTATTTTCAGCGCATGAACAGGCGTTACATCAGCAATCATGCCCCCAGTGTGGTGCTGATTTGGTGATGCGGTTTGGTAAGCATGGTCCTTTTTTAGGCTGCGATCATTATCCTGAGTGCGATTATATTCAGCCACTCAAACAAAATGACGGCCATATTGTAAAACAACTTGATATGCCTTGCCCTGAATGTGCGCAACCATTGGTATTACGGCAAGGTCGCTACGGAATGTTTATTGGTTGTTCGGCATATCCACAATGCCATTATCTTGCATCGCCAGAAAAAAAGCCCCAGCAAACCCACATAGATTGCCCTGAGTGTCATCAAGGTCATCTAGTCGAGCGTAAATCACGCTATGGCAAATTGTTTTATGCTTGTGATAAATACCCGCAATGTCGTTTTGCTGTCAACAATAAACCGGTTGTTGGCGTGTGTCAGCAGTGCGGTTTTGGATTATTGCTAGAAAAGAAGTTAGTCAGTGGGACTAAATTACAATGCGCTGATCGCAAATGTAATGCCTATCAAGATCTTGAAAAATAGTTAATAGATTGAACAATATTAACAAGCCTGCATTGCTATGCAGGCTTTTTTTATAACAGTTATTTAGCGCGGTAACGTTGGGAAATATTGTTGCGGTAATATTTGCCCTAGTAACATTAATTGATATTGCAGCTGCTCAGGAGTCGCTGCGCAAACATTAATATGCCCCATTTTACGGCCTGCGCGTTGTTCTTTGCCATACCAATGCACATGGCAACTTTCCAATGCTAATACCGCCAATGGTAGGCTATCTTGACCTAAAATATTGATCATCGCGCTAGGACGAATAAGCTCGGTACCACCTAATGGTAGATCACATACGGCACGGAGATGGTTTTCAAATTGACAGGTTTCCGCCCCTTGTTGAGTCCAATGACCAGAGTTATGTACTCGAGGTGCAATTTCATTGACCAATAACTGGCCATTAACCTCAAAAAATTCCAGTGCCAGCACGCCAATATAATTGAGTTGTTCAGCAATGGCAGCGAACATCTGTTGTGCTTGCTGTTGAAGTGTTATGTCACCAACAATGGCGGTTGAGAGGCTTAGTACCCCATCAGTATGAACATTTTCGCTAAGGGCATAGGTTTTAATGTCACCATTGGCATTACGAACACCAATTAAAGACACTTCACGATCAAAACTGATAAATTTCTCAGCGACAATCGCTTGGTTATCACTTGCCGCAATGCAGTGCGCCATTTCGGTCCATACTGATTCAATTTGGTCATTGGTTTTTAAGCGCCATTGACCTTTACCGTCATAACCACCAAGGGCACTTTTTAATACCATAGGTAAACCAATTGCAGCAATAGCGGTGTCTAAATCTGCGCGGGTATTAATAATATGATGGGGAGCATTAGCAACCTTAGCGTTATTCAATAAGGTTTTTTCGATGCGGCGATCGCCACCGGCTTTTATCGCATCAGGGTGAGGTTTAAATTTTCCACTTGCTGCACAGAGCGTTAAAATAGCATGCGGTATATGTTCAAACTCTGCTGTAATAACATCGACTGCAGCTATGGCTTCAATCAGTGATAATGATTGGCGCTGTTGGGTCAGTGGGTGTACAACATCAGCGGTTATAACATCATAGGCGATGACATTGATATTAAGCGGTGCGCCAGCTAATGCCATCATCCGTGCAAGTTGCCCAGCGCCAAGTACGAGTACCTGCTTCATTATGCATCCTCGGCCGGATTAGGATTATCGAGTACGGTGTCGGTTTGCTGTTGGCGGAATGCTTCAACGGCAGCTAAAATCTCTGGGTTATGAGTAGCTATGATTTGCGCAGCTAATAAACCCGCATTAGCAGCACCAGCTTCACCAATTGCGAGGGTGCCAACAGCAATACCTTTAGGCATTTGCACAATTGATAATAGTGAGTCCATGCCTTTTAAAGCACGTGATTGCACAGGTACACCAAGGACAGGCAAACTGGTAAAAGCCGCTGTCATTCCGGGTAAATGTGCCGCACCGCCAGCGCCGGCAATGATCACACTAATACCGCGACTACGGGCTGTTTCTGCATATTCAGCTAATAGATGAGGAGTGCGGTGGGCTGAAACCACTTTAGTTTCGTAAGCAACATTGAAGCGCTCTAGCATTTCTGCGGCATGTTGCATGGTTGGCCAATCAGATTTTGATCCCATGATAATTCCAACTTTCATTCCGATCTCCTATAGGTAATGAACGACTAAAGTGTAATTTCCTGCATTATACGGTGATTTCAGCTAAAGGAAAACGTTTGCGTGGGTAAAGTTACGCTATGATTAACCTTAAATGGTGTTGTTAAGCATGTGTCGGTATGATGATAATCATAACTAAAAAATAAAATATCAGCTGAATAAAGAGTAGAGGAATTTGTGGCAAATATTACGCAAGTCGTTACAGCACTGAAGCAAGGCCAAGTGATTGGTTATCCAACCGAAGCTGTATTTGGTGTTGGTTGTGATCCTGACAATCAACAGGCGGTTAATAAATTATTAGCATTAAAACAGCGCCCAGTAGAAAAAGGGTTAATATTAATTGCGGCGGATTATGAGCAGTTACTGCCTTATATCGATGATAGTCAATTAACACCGCAGCAGAAACAAACGGTTTTGGCATCATGGCCAGGGCCTGTAACGTGGGTAATGCCGACCAAATCTAATGTACCTGCTTTTTTAACCGGCCAATTTACCACTATTGCAGTACGGGTAACTGATCACCCATTAGTACAGCAATTGTGTCGTCAGTTTGGTAAGCCTTTGACTTCAACCAGTGCTAATTTAACTGGACTTGAACCTGGACGAACAGTGGCTGATGTAGAACAACAGCTTGGAGATAAGCTGGCGGCCATACTTGATGGTGAAACCGGAGGCCGTACTAATCCTTCTGAAATTCGAGATGCCCAAACGGGTAATATTTTCCGTCAGGGGTAACTAATGACTGATCGTGAACAAATAGAGCTAAATAAGCAGGCAGTAAAAACTTTTTTACTCCAACTTCAAGACACTATCTGCCAAGCATTAGCGCTGCAAGATGGCAGTGCTGAATTTGAACAAGATCAGTGGCAGCGCGAACAAGGTGGTGGTGGTCGTAGTCGAGTATTACGTAATGGTCAGGTGTTTGAGCAGGCGGGGGTAAATTTCTCACATGTGTATGGTGATGAGATGCCAGCTTCTGCGACAGCTCATCGTCCGGAATTAGCCGGCCGTCGGTTTGAGGCGATGGGAGTGTCATTAGTGATTCATCCCAATAACCCTTATGTGCCTACATCTCATGCCAATGTGCGGTTTTTTATCGCAGAAAAAGACGGGGAAGCACCAGTATGGTGGTTTGGTGGTGGGTTTGATTTAACCCCGTTTTACCCCTTTGATGATGATTGTCAGCATTGGCATAATACCGCTAAAGCTATCTGTGCTCCGTTTGGTGATGATGTCTATTCACAGCATAAAGCATGGTGTGATAAATATTTCTTTTTACCGCATCGCAATGAAACCCGTGGTATTGGCGGTCTGTTCTTTGATGATCTTAATCACTGGGGTTTTGAAAAGTGTTTTGCTTATACTCAAGCGGTCGGTAATGGTTTTGTTGATGCTTATATACCGATAGTGGCTCAGCGACATCAATTACCTTATGGTGAACGCGAGCGTGAATTTCAGCTTTATCGTCGTGGTCGTTATGTCGAATTTAACTTAGTTTACGATCGTGGCACGCTGTTTGGTTTGCAAAGCGGTGGTCGCACCGAGTCAATATTAATGTCTATGCCACCATTAGCACGCTGGGAATATTGCTATCAGCCAGATCCTGATTCTGCAGAAGCGAGTTTGAGTCGTGATTATCTTCATCCACGAGAGTGGTAGATTAGTATCGACAATATTTGTCAGTGATTTCATCCAGTGGTAGGGTCGATATATCGACCCTTTTATTTGAGTAATGGACTATGGACAAATATATCGTGGTGGGGAATCCCATCAGTCACAGTAAATCCCCTTTTATTCACACCCTCTTTGCCCGTCAAACTAGTCAGAATATGGATTATCGCAGCCAGCTAGTGCAACTCGATGGCTTTGTCGCAGCAATGAATGCTTTTTTTAATGATGGCGGTAAAGGTTGCAATATTACGGTGCCATTTAAAGAACAAGCGTTCGAATATGCTAGCCAATTAACCCCGCGAGCACGATTAGCCGGAGCGGTAAATACGCTAAAACGTTTAGATGACGGCGGTATTCTCGGTGATAACACTGACGGCGAAGGTTTAGTTCAAGACTTATTGCAACAACAGGTTGAACTCAAAGGTAAGCGTATTTTGTTGATTGGCGCAGGCGGTGCGGCTCGAGGGGTTATTCTTCCTTTATTAGCCCAGCAGCCACAGACCGTTATTATTAGTAATCGTACTGTCACTAAAGCTCAGCAGTTAGCGGCCTTATTTGCTGAATATGGTGATATTAAAGCGCAATCTTTTGATGCTTTAGGTGAACAGGCTTTTGATGTCGTGATTAATTCAACCTCAGCAAGTTTGAGTGGTGAGATTCCTGTTGTTCCGACATCAATAATTGATCAGCATACAAGTTGCTATGACATGGTCTATGGTTCAACGGCTACGGCATTTAATCTGTGGGCACAACAACAAGGAGCGCTTAAGACTATTGATGGCTTAGGGATGTTAGTTGGGCAAGCTGCAGAGAGTTTTATGTTGTGGCGTGGGTTACGTCCCGGTGCAAAACAAGTACAACGAGAATTAAGACGCCTTCTACAAGAGTAATAACATGAACCAAAATATATTATTTACTGATATCCAAACATGGCACTCAGATCAACAAATGATGCATTTTTCAGCCCAGCAAGGTGGAGCACTGATTAATTGTTGGTTGCCATTATCGTGGTTACAGCAACAAAGTGGTCAAGTTCTATCGACAGCAGAAGAAGCTATTGCTGTCTTTATTGAATATCGGTTTGATATTGAAGATATCGCAGAAGCGATGATTGAAGATGAAGACTTTAATGATAATGGTGATATTGTCATCAACGAATAACATCACCATTATTTAATGGTGATGTTTAACCATTAGTAAGGTATTCATCTTTCAGACGCACATAATTAGCCGCTGATTGTGGTAATGATATTAGCTCTTGCGCTGTTAATGGCCGAATTTGTTTCACAGGGCTTCCCATATAAAGGAAGCCTGAGCAGAGTTGCTTCTTTGGCGGCACTAAACTACCAGCACCAATAATGACATCATGATCAATTATTGCGCCATCGAGAATAATGGTCCCCATACCAACCAGTACTCGGTCATTGATTTGGCAACCATGCAACATCGCTTTATGACCAATAGTAACATCATCGCCGATTAGTAGCGGATACCCCTCGGGGTTGATAGTGCTGATACGACTAACGTGAAGTATCGAGCCATCTTGAATATTGCTTCGCTGGCCAATACGAATGTGATTAACATCCCCTCGCGCAACCACTAATGGCCAGAGACTACTATGCTCACCGATGTTAACTTTGCCGATAACTACTGCAGTGGTATCTATATAGACATTATTGGCCAGTTGCGGCAGATGATTTTGATAATGGCGAAGAGGAAATGTCATAAAAATGCCTACTTAGTCAAAACAGTGGGTTCACCATAGCGAAACTTTCGTGTGATTAACAACCAAAACATTAATGGTTGATCGTTATTTGGACGTTCGGGCAAATATGACAAATTTATTGCACTTTAGCCCTTGCTAATGTGATCGAACTCTCTATACTACGACCTCACTGACACGGAGCAAGCCATTGGCTAGCAACGAAATCAGTATTGTTCTTTAACAATTTGACCATGCAATCTGTGTGGGCACTCACTGAATAGTTAAGTCGAAAGATTTATCAATAAACTGAGT
>NZ_PYON01000002.1 GCF_003026355.1 Photobacterium kishitanii
CTATTATTTCATGGAAGTATTGTTTTAACTGTACAATAAGAATTACTAAAAAAATAATATATAAAAAAGGTCTTTCTCCATCAGATAAAATTATATCTCTAGAAAAAACATTCCACCTTTCCATTGATAAAGGAATGAATGAACTTAGCCTTTTATTAAAAATACCTAACGATAATTTAGCAATCATAATTAATGATGATAATTCTTATAAGAGTTATTTCGATAACAATGAAAAAATAATCATTGCATACGAATTAGCCCATGAAGTTCAGTTTTTAAATAATCAAAATTTAGAATTGTTATACAACAATATGTGTAATAACCACATTGAGATTATCATTCCATTATTTACAACAACCGATAATATCAGTCACTATTTCATTTCTGCTAACAAATCGAACAATACTATATATTCATATGAGGAAATCGTAGCCTTAAAAGAATTATTTAATCGAATTCAGCATATTATTACTGCTGAAATTAAAATAAAAAGCTCACAAGCGCTAGCTAACTCTATTGCACATGAAATGAGAAATCCATTAGCACAAGTAACTTTACAATTAAAAGAAATAAGCAATAAAACAATAGATAAAAAAATATATCCACATATCATCAATGCTAAATCTGCAATCAATCATGGTAACCAACTCATTGATATTATATTAAAAGAAATAAATGACTTCACTTTTGCTGATCATAACATTGAAAATAAAAATATATCCGATATCATTAACTTTGTAATAAATACATATTGTTATGATAAGGATCAATATAGAAATAGAGTTATTTTCTTTGATAAACAAGATTTTATTATTAAGACAAACCCTACTTTAATAAACTTTGTGTTTTTTAATCTTATTAGAAATGCCACATTTTATTTTGAGTCTCACCCAGAAAGTACTATTCATATAAAAACCGTAACTGGTGAGAAATATAATTATGTAATATTTAGTGATTTCGGTCCAGGTATACCAACTAATATCATAGATAATATTTTTAATGAATTTTTCACACATAACAAAGTTGGTGGCAGTGGATTAGGATTAAGTTATTGTAAACGCGCAATGGAAGCTCTTGATGGAACTATTACATGTACCTCAATTGAAGGTATATACACCGAGTTTAAGCTTCATATTCCTATTATAGTATCAACTAAGAACAAACATCTGCCTCATAAGGAAACTAATCCACAGACTCCATTATATAACTTTACTCATAAAACAATATTGATTGTTGATGATAGCCATACGATGCGTGAGCTTACAGCTCAATATCTAAAAAAGTTTAATGTGAATATTGCCATGGTATCTAATGGCCTCGATGCAATAAATTATATAAGCCATAATCATGTTGATCTTATTCTAATGGATATTCAAATGCCGGGATTAAATGGCTATGAGACAACTGCAAGAATAAAAAAACAATTGCCTCAAATACCTATTATTGCTTTATCGGCCCAATCATCACTAGATGAAATCACTAAAATAGCAATGACGATGGATGATCACATAATGAAACCACCCACAAAAGAACAGCTACAATCAATATTAGTCAAATATCTAAAAAATACTCATCTTGTTGCGTCATCTTAAACTAGAAGCTGCTAGTGTCCTTGGCATTGAATACCAAACTGCAACATTTAAATGGCTAAACCATTACAGAAAACAGTAAAGCCTTTTGTAAAGCAACGGTTCTTAGTCATATTCAATTGTATTTAAAATTCATTGCCGATCCCACCTCCTGTAAATGCAATTATCAATGAATATAGTAATAGACACCTTTCTATACCCCAATAACATGTTGTTTATTTGTTACTAATATGGATAAACAAGGGCGAACAGTCAAAATATTGTATTAAATTATCTACTTTATAAAAATATTCACTGCTTGTTTTTTGAACACTTTTACAACCATTGATTCTAGGTGACTTACGCCACACCTGCGCGCTATTTTGACCGAGCAATACTTAGATATTCGAGTTGTTCTGTTATATCAAGCCAACCAATAAAGATGAATCACCAAACAAGAAAGATAACGCCATTAAATCTATATTAAACTCAGAAAAACAAACACTGTAGCAGTGATATTCGTTTCATATGAAAAATGACTAAATCAACCTGTAAATATACAAACTTACTTGTTTATTTTAGAAATATAAAATAACAATTCGTCGGCGCAGAATAATTAAATCAGCGACGAGGTGTTAATTTTTAAATTCACCGCCCGTAGATAAAATAGACATAACATCATGAATATTATGTATTTTAATTTAACAACAGGAGAAAAATGTAGTAATGACTAATCAAATTGCTTTAGTAACAGGGGCTAATGGTGGCATTGGTTCGAAAATTACTGAAGAGTTGGTAAAAGCAGGCTATCGCGTTATCGCAGGTTATTACCCAAGCGAAAAAGACAGAGCAACCGCTTGGATTAATGATGCCAAATATACTCAAGATGAAGTGCGCTTATTACCATTAGATGTAACTGATGCAGAACATTGCCAAGAAGTATTAACAGCTTTATGGCAAGAAGAAGGCCAAATCGATGTACTTGTTAATAACGCAGGTATTACACGAGATGCATTATTTAAACGTATGAATTTTGAACAATGGGATGCTGTTATTAAAACAAATCTTAATAGTTTGTTTTATGTTACTCATCCTCTTTTCAGCTTCATGTGTGAAAAAGGTAGCTGTCGTATTATCAATATGACTTCTGTTAACGGTTTAAAAGGTCAATTTGGTCAAGTTAATTACTCTGCGGCAAAAGCAGGAGTGATTGGTTTTACCAAAGCGTTAGCCGCAGAAGGTGCAAAATTTGGTGTTACTGTTAATGCTGTTGCACCGGGTTATACCAATACTGCAATGGTCTCTGTTTTAAAACCAGAAGTGATTGATAACATTTGCTCAACGATTCCTATGAAACGTCTAGCCGAACCCAGTGAAATCGCTGCAGCTGTTGTATTCCTTGCCAGTGAAAATGCTCAATACATCACTGGTGAAACATTATCCGTTAATGGCGGCTTGTACATGCACTAATGCTACAAAAGGATTGTAGGCATGAATAAAATTTACATTGTAGCGGCAAAACGTACCCCAATAGGTAGCTTTAACGGCTCATTAAAAACATTGTCTGCGGCAAAATTGGGTTCTATTGCAATCCATGCGGCTGTTGAACAAGCTCACTTGTCCAGTGAAGAAATTGATGAAGTAATTGTTGGTAATGTTATCAGTGCCGATCAAGGAATGGGAATTGGCCGTCAGGCCTCTTTATTATCGGGAATTCCAGAAACAGTTCCAGCCTATACATTAAATATGGTTTGTGGCAGTGGTATGAAAACTGTTATGGATGCAGCGTCACACATCAAAGCAGATGATGCCGAAATTGTTGTTGCAGCGGGGGCAGAGAGTATGTCTCAAATTCCATTCTGTGTACCTGCAGCCATTCGTAATGGTCAAAAAATGGGAAGTCTAACCCTCAAGGATTTGCTCGTTACTGACGGTTTGACTGATGCTTTTCATCACTATCACATGGGTGTAACAGCTGAGAATGTAGTTAGTAAAGAAGGACTTACACGTGAACAGCAGGACGTGTTCGCATTAAATAGTCAAAAAAAAGCTATCAGTGCAATTGAACAAGGTAAATTTGTATCTGAAATTGTACCAATTGAAGTGGTAACTCACAGGGCAACGACTATTGTTGATACGGATGAATATCCAAAATCGAACACGACTATAGAATCGTTACAAAGTTTACGCCCAGTATTTAAGCTTGATGGTACCGTAACGGCAGGGAATGCTTCTGGTATTAATGATTGTGGCAGCGCGATTATCGTTGCATCTGAGAGTGCTGTTGAAAAATACAATTTAACCCCACTAGCTGAGATTGTCAGTTATGCTCAAGCTGGTGTTGCACCAGAAATAATGGGCTTAGGGCCAGTACCTGCCGTATTGCAAGCTTTAAGTAAAGCCAAATTGTCCTTAGGTGATATTGATTTATTCGAATTTAACGAAGCCTTTGCTGGTCAAGCATTAGGAGTCATGTCCGAATTAGCTAAAGATACAGGTGTACATGTTGAAGACTTAAGTCGACGTGTAAACGTAAATGGCGGTGCGATTGCATTAGGTCACCCTCTAGGAGCTTCTGGTAACCGTATTCTTGTTACTCTTATATATGAAATGCTTCGTTCCAATGCTAAATATGGATTAGCAACTTTATGTGTTGGTGGCGGTATGGGAACTGCGGTCATTATCAAACATATTTAATTATGTTTACGATAATAATCTAATTTTCTATTTCTCTTCCTGTTTTATTCTCTATGTTATAAGGAAAATATTATGTACAACGAAATGTTTAAATCTTTTTCAGAGCAAGCAGAAAAAACGCTAGCTCCTTATATGAAATTCAATCATCTTTTTACTAAAAATATTGAAAATATAGCTGAATTACAACTTGCAGCTGTTCGTGCTTACTCAGATCTTGGTCTAAGTCAGCTAAAATCAATTGATCAAATAAAAGATATACAAAGTTTGGGTGTCTACAGTACTCAACAAATTCAATCATTAACTAAATTGTCTCAACAATTAATCGATGATAGCAACAAATTCTCTAATATTGCTCAAGAATTCAAGAACGATATTGAAGAGCTTGCGGCTGAAAATATGAAGCAAAGCGCTACCGCTAAATGCATCTGATATGTTTATAATTGCCGCCTGATCATTTAGGCGGCTTTTTTATAGCTAAAGAAGGTCGTTAAAATGGATAGCCGTTTTTTTTCAGAATATTTTTCTAGTTTAAATAATATTAACGAAACTTGGTGGAGTAATTTTAAATTAGAAAATACAGCTATTACTAGTCCATTAACTCAAGCATTGAATGATTTAACACTAAAAGATAGTCAAAAGTTGATTGAAGGTACATGGTCAAAACCTGATAGCCTTACAAAGATACAAATGGAATGGTGGGAAAGCCAAATGGCTATTTGGCAAGAAGTTATCACTTACGATAAAAAAACATCCCCTGTTATTCAACCAGACGAAGGCGATAAACGGTTTTTAGATCCAGCTTGGGATAATGATGCTTTTTATAACTGTATCAAACAATCTTATTTGCTTTTAAATAATAAAATTCAACAAGCTATCAATGATATTGATGGTGTTGATGACAAAGTAAAAGAGCGCTTAAGTTTTTTTTCTCGACAAGCGCTAAACGCTTTATCACCAACGAATTTCTTAATGACAAACCCTGAACTAACACGACTAACCATTGAACAAGATGGTGTTAACTTAGTTAACGGTTTGAAATTACTAGAGCAAGATATCGAATCAAGTGCTGATGTATTAAGAATTCGTATGACAAATAAAGAAGCTTTCCAAGTCGGTAAAGATTTAGCAAATACTGAAGGGAAAGTTGTCTTTAAAAATCATTTATTCGAATTAATTCAATACAAATCATTAACGGCGAAAGTTAATGTAACACCTCTACTTATTATTCCGCCTTTCATAAATAAATACTACATTCTAGATTTACGTGAAAAGAATTCCATGGTGCGGTGGCTTCTTCAGCAAGGTCATGCTGTATTCATGATTTCATGGAGAAATCCAGATGCATCTATGAAAGATATCGATTTTGCTGATTATATAATCGATGGTGTAATTAAGGCGACCGAAGTTGTTGAAGATATAACTAAGGCCAAAAAAATTAATGCCGTTGGTTACTGTATTGGTGGTACTTTGTTGGCAGCTAGCCAAGCATATATGATTGCAAAACGTATACGTAATCGTATTAAGACAGCAACGTACTTTACAACATTATTGGATTTTTCGCAGCCTGGAGAGATCGGTGCATATATCAATAATGAAATGATTTCCGCGATTGAACAAAGTAATGCTCAAAAAGGCTATATGGATGGCCGATCTTTAAGTGTTACTTTTTCATTATTGAAAGAAAATAGTTTGTATTGGAACTATTACGTTAATAATTATTTAAAAGGTAATAATCCAATTGACTTCGATTTATTGTACTGGAATGGTGACAGTACTAACGTGACTGAAAAATGTCATAGCACCTTATTAAGAAGTCTATATTTAAATAACAAATTGATAGATCCTAAAGGACTTAAAATAAATGATGTATACTTAGATTTAACAAAAATAAAAGTACCCTCTTATTTTATATCTGCTCAAGAAGATCATCTAGCACTTTGGAAAAGTACTTACTGTGGCGCTTTAAATCTTTCAGGCAAGAATACTTTTGTATTAGGTGAATCAGGACATATTGCTGGTATTGTAAATCATCCAGATCGGCAGAAATATGGTTACTGGACTAATGATACAATATCAAAAACACCAGAATCCTGGTTTGATAAAGCAAACCACCAAACAGGATCTTGGTGGGTCCACTGGAATGATTGGTTGAAAAAACAAGAAACTGCTAAACCTATTTTAGCCAATAGATTTGGAAGTAAAAATAATCCCGTTCTAGGTAATGCTCCTGGAGTCTATGTTTTACAAGGTTTACCTATTGTACAAGAAACTATTTAGGCATTAGTTTTACAATCAATTAAAAATATTTATTTCTTGTGATTTCTAATTGATCTGTTAATAAGTAATTTAATATAACGTCTCTTTATTACCACCGAAATTAGACAGAGTTAATCATTCTTCTGACATCGGTGGTGATCGAGTACTGCACCTGATTAATTTATAGAATACATCTATCCACTCTCATATAAATAAACTCCCAATACTGTTTATCAATATAATTAAATTCTTTACCTGCCAACTTTTCTTACAAAACACCTGATACCGTATTATGACAATTTTCACCCTGTTATAAAAACCTTTATAAAATAATGGCTTTATTTTCAGTCTCAAATAGCGGCTTCTTTGGGGAAGATTCAGAATAGAATGGTATCGCGATTAACTGTTAAGCACTGAGTAGCAGTGTATATTATAAAATATAGGGTGAATGTAAGGCTAGATTAAGTACTGGGCTTATCTTGAAATGAATAATATAACTCTTTGGTTGAGCTGAAAACGAATCTCTATCTATGTATATTCAAAATAAAAACAAACATAAAATTCAAGCTTTGACCCTTGAGTCAAAGCTTGATTGATTTATGTGTGAATATTTTCAACGCTAGACTTTTTAAGCTTTCGTCCATACATAACACTAATGCTTTGTAGTTCGACAGCTATACGCGAAACTAAGTCTAAAACAATGACAGCTACTATTACGCTTCAGCGTTAAGTAGAGCAACTGATTGTTGAGCAATCACAAATTCTTCGTTAGTTGGAATCACCATCGCTAATGGCGTATTTGGTTGGCTAATGATACCTTCAGCACCAAAACGGGCTGCTTCATTACCCGCAACATCTTCACGGTAACCAAAAATTTTCAGTAAACGCATAATTTCACGACGTACTGGCAGTGAATTCTCACCGATACCACCTGTGAAAATGATGCCATCTAACTCATCTAACGCGACCATATATGAAGCAATATATTTAGCAGCACGGTAGCTAAAGACTTCAAATGCAAGTTTAGCATCATGATTACCGGCTTCCATCGCTTCAATAACGCCACGACAATCACTGGTTAAGCCTGAAACACCTAAGAAACCAGAATTACCCACTAGTTCTTGATGTAAACGTTCAGGTGTCCAACCTTTCTTCAATAGATATTCAAGAATACTTGGATCAATATCACCACAGCGAGTGCCCATCATTAGACCAGCAAGCGGGGTGAAACCCATTGAAGTATCAATACTCTCACCATTTTTAACGACACAAACAGATGCACCGTTACCAAGGTGAACAGAAATAAAGCTTGATGCTTCAACAGGTTTATTAATCCTTTTTGCAGCTTCACGAGTAACATAATAATGGCTTGTACCATGTGCGCCGTAACGACGAATATTATATTGCTGACAAACTTCTTTTGAAATTGCATATGTATATGCTTTTTCAGGCATTGTTTGGTGGAAAGCAGTATCAAACACAGCAAACTGTGACAAGGTAGGAAATGCTTTAGCAGCAGCACGCATACCCAATACATGGGCAGGATTATGTAACGGAGCTAAATCACTCAACGCTTCAATATCAGCCATTACTTGCTCATCAACGCGAACCGTTGAATTAAACTTAGTCCCACCATGTACAACACGGTGACCAATAGTGACGATATTATCTTTCATACCAAGTTCATCAACCAATGCAACGATACGATCAATTGCTTGTTGGTGATGACCGTCAAGGCCTGTAAGTTTGAACTCTTGTTTTTCACCGTTAACTTTCCAGCTAACGACTGCTTCAGGGAGATTAAAACACTCACCAAGGCCACTTAACGTAGCTTCACCGGTTACAGTATCAATCAACGCAAATTTAAGTGAAGAACTACCAGAATTGATTACGAGAACTAAAGAATTGCTCATGGTTATCTCATCAGAATTTTTAAGGGCGAATTTCGGATTTAGTAAAAACATCCAGTTTCGGATTTACTCAGTTCAATGCGTGATATTCATTCAACTCAGTAAGTACGTGCTAATCATATTACTCAATTTTTTTTTAATGTCTCAACTTTTGTTTCAAAAAACCCTCAAAAGTTTAAAATTTACTGGTTTAGATCAATTTTAAGACTAAAAATCGATTTAATTCGCATAAATCCGCACCATTTGATCAAATTAAGTTGAGTGTTTGATGGGCTTTTTTTTATCTTTTTAAGCTATCACTAACGATATCTTATGGTTTTACCATCGGAACGATTAAGAATTAACCGTATTTAGTACGTGAATTTCAATTGAGAAATGGAATAGACACAATAAAAATAATATTATCAGTTATGCATTCTTGCAGCGAATACTAAATAGTAAGAAAACATTACCGATCACAAACAAATTAACTTCTTTTGAGATGATAGCTAAATTATTCATCTACTGATGAGCTGTCCAGTGCTTGATAATAGTCATAAAGACTATCAATATCCGCACTACACATAATTGTCATAGCTGCTTTTAATTGTGGAACTGACCAATTCCACCACTTCATTTCTAGTAATTGATTAATCTGTAACGGTGTAAAACGTTTTTTAACGCACCGACCAGGATTACCAACGACTATCGAATAAGGTTCAACATCTTTAGTGATCACCGCACGCGTCCCAATCACAGCACCATCGCCAATCTTAACGCCTGGCATAATCACACATTCAGCACCAAGCCAGACATCATTACCAATAACGGTATTCCCTGCACGCTCAAAACCACTTTTAACCCCATCACCAAACTCCTCAAAATCAAAAGGGAATGATGAAATCCAATCATGGCGATGGCCTTGATTACCTGCCAGCATAATCACGACCCCACTCGCAATTGAACAAAACCGGCCAATAATAAGCTTATCGACTTCACCAAAAATACCTGACTGCCAAACCTCATTACTCGATTTGTCGCCCAATAAATAGTGAACACATTGATCTTCAAAATGATGTTGATGGTAATAGCCAGAATAATAGCTGTAATCACCCACTTCTATATTAGGATTCGTGATATGTTGTTTAATTTCATAACCACCAATCCAAGATGGAAAAATGCTCAACGTCATTACTATTCTCCTTTTTATACTCAACATTCAAAACAAAACGGCATATTATAACTAAAATACAAATCACCTTGGATCCCACTATGACACTCAATCATTTGCACGACGCTTATTTAGGTGAACTCTATGGCATTAGTTTTTTTACCACCTTTGTTGAACAGTATAGTGACCATAGTCATAACAATAAATGGCAAACCTTATTAGATATTGAGGTTATTACAGCCAAGAAACTAGAAACAGCACTCGTACCATTAGGCATTCAATGTCCTGATTACGATGTTGAAATGGCTCAAAAAGGCATAGCAGATGCTAATAAATGGCTCCATCTGCCATGGCCAACATTAATTAATACCATGGTTAGTTGGGTCGCTCCCTATCAACAGCGCTATCAACAACAAGCAGACAATGCCCAACAACATCAGGATTTATTTGCACTCGTTGCTGATCATGAAAATGCTATTTATGATTTTCTGCTAGCTGAGCAGGCAGGTTCAGCTGAAAGTCTTCAAATATTGCAGCGTTTTATTAATAAGCACAGTTGATATCTTTATAATAAATATTTTTATTACAATCATTTAAGCCTTATTCTTGTAAAGATAAGGCTTTAAAATCACCAAGAACCATTGCTTTAATTAGAAGTTTACCCCTATTTACACGCCTTAATATTCTTTTCTTACTAACGTTCAGCCTCTTGGGTTGCTACTGTAACCGCTCAGCAGTGAACGAAATAAACTATCGACCTCAGCCTTCACCTTCCCCCTCAAATGAAGCCATTATTTTTTTGCATTGGTACTTTAAATATAAAACAGCTTATAGATGTCGATGAAATACATTCATCTAAAAAACCAATATTTAATCAACCAAATAACATTTCCCCGTTGATATTTAAGAGAAAATCATATAATTAAAACGCCTTTTGTGACGGCGATCACCAAGCATAAATTATTGAATAAGATGAAAAAAAAGCAAATTCATTGTGAGCACCCTCATATAATTACACCCAGTGTTATTATATCAACGTTGTATGAACATCTATCCCTGTTGTGATTTTAACAGTTGAATTAATATTAACGTGAAAGGAATAACAATATGCAATGGCTTGACTGGTTAGCACTCATAGCTTTCTTTTTAGTGATGATAGGGATAGGTCTTAACGCCTACCGAAAAATTAAAGGTTCAAACGATTTTTATGTTGCTGGAGGTGGACTTCCTTGGTGGCTTGCCGGCATTTCACACCATGTTTCAGGCTATTCTGGCGTTGTCTTCACCGGTTATGCTGCAATTGCTTATTCGACGGGATTTAATTTATATATATGGTGGGCGATGAACGTCGCTCTGGCTTGTTCTCTTGGTGCATGGCTCGTCGTACCACGTTGGGCTCGGCTTCGAAAAGCATTAAATATTCAGTCCCCAACAGAATACCTTAAACTTCGTTACGATATAAAAACCCAACAAGTTATTGCATGGTTAGGTGTATTACTAAAACTACTTGATACGGCAGGTAAATATGCCGCTATAGGGGTACTACTTTACGGTTTTGCTGGGGTTCCAATCCATTACGGTATTCTTATTGCTGGCTTCATCGCTATGTTATATGTCACTGTTGGCGGACTTTGGGCTGATACAATGAATGACTTTTTCCAATTCTTTGTTCAAGTTGCTGCTGGCTTAGCGATGTTTTTTATCATTCAAAACCAACTAGGAGCCGTTGGTACTAACTATTTATCAATGTGGGATAAACTTCCTGCTGGTCACTCTGACTGGTTCAATAGCGAATATTCACCGCTATTTTTTATTAGTTTTAGTATTGTTATTTTCCTTAGTTACACAGGCGGTACTTGGAACCTAGCATCACGCTTTATTGCTTCACCAACCGGGCGTGCAGCAAGAAAAGCCATGGTACTATCTTCAGTTCTATATTTAATTTGGCCACTATTCTTATTTGCTCCTATGTGGGCAGCCCCTCTTCTTCTTCCTGATTTAGCAATTGCCGACCAAACTCAAATATATTCAATGTTAACGGTAAAATATTTACCAGCAGGCGCTGTTGGGATTGTACTGGCTTCAATGTTTGCAGCAACACTTTCCATGGTAGCTTCAGATGCAAATGCGATCAGCTCAGTACTATCAAGAGATATTCTGCCATTACTTAGTAATAAGTTTAGAAATGAAAATGGTGATACGCCCTTAAAAATTGCACGTATCGTTACCTTTACTTTTACTCTTGCCACAATTCTTATTGCCTTAAACAAAGATTACTTCGGCGGCATTATTGGTCTAATCCTAGTTTGGTTTGGTGGTTTAATTGGACCAGCATCAATTCCTATGGTTTTAGGACTATTACCTTTCTATAAACATTGCGGACCTAAATCAGCACTAGGCTCAATGGCTATTGGTTTATCCGTCTTTGTATTTACACGCTTATTCGTTGCAGAACCATCAATGGCTCTCTCTGTCGGCGGCCCAGTTATTTGTTCACTTATCTTCTTTAGTCTAGCGGCAATCTATAACCGTAAGTTCGAGGTTAAACCTGAAATCGAAGATCTGATGGTGAAATTAAGCCGAGATGAGCAAGAATCAGAAATGGAACTCGCTGAGAGCAAATAATAATGACATTGACACAGAATCCCTTAAACAACATTGAAGCCATTTGGCGTAATGAGTTAGTCAATAATATCTTACCGTTCTGGAATGCTGCGATTGATACAGAAAATGGTGGGGTATACACCTGCTTTAGTAATGATGGTTCTGCGCTTTTAAGCCATGATAAATACATATGGTCACAAGGACGTTTCTTATGGAACTGGAGTCGTCAGGCATACCTTATTGAACAGGGTTATCTTGATGGTGATGCTAAAAGTTATATTGACCAAGCCAAGCTTACTGCTGATTTTTTAGATAAAAACGCGTTACTAGAAAACGGTAATTGCTGTTTTGTCTTAACTGAAAACGGTAACAAAAAAGAACGCATGAATGGTGAGAGTTATGATCTTTCATTCTACGCTGATTGCTTTGTTGTGATGGGATTCTGTGAATATGCTTATGTCAGTGGTGAGCATTATTATTTTGAAAAAGCATTGTCACTTTATGACACGATTAAAAATAGATTAAAAAGCGGTTCAGTTAAAAGTGAACCTTACCCAGCAGCTGAAGGCTTTGAACCTTATGCATTTGAAATGATCGTACTTGGTATCACTAACGAATTATTACGCTATGCCATTAAATACAATCATAGTTCATTAACGCATTTAAAATTTGCATGTACACATAGCTTAAATCGCATCTTTTCAGACTTTCATCATCCAAAGTCATTAATGCCATTTGAAATGCGCACTAGCAAAATGAATCAACACACTTTATTGGCAAGCCATGTAACACCTGGGCATACACTTGAGAATATGTGGTTTTGTATACAAGCCGCACAGTTACTTGGAACATTAGAGTCCTACCTGCCTAGGATTATCACTATTACTAAGCAAATGTGGGCAATAGGCTGGGACAAAGAGCATGCTGGCCTATTCCGTTACACTTCTCGCCTTGGGAGCAAACCTAGTGGGAGTTTATTAGGTAACGACCGCTACGAAAATCTGGTTCTCGATACTTGGGACACTAAAATTTGGTGGGTGCATTCTGAAGCATTGTATACGCTGCTACTTACTTACCAATTAAGCGGTGATAAAACCCTATTATCTATGTATCAGCAAACTGAAGCTTATGTATTAGCAACCTTTCCCAACGATGAATTTGGTGAATGGACACAAATAAGAAATCGCTTCGGTCAACCGCTTAACAAAGTGATTGCACTGCCCGTCAAAGACCCGTTTCATATCATGCGTAATTTGCAATTAATCGTGCAACTTATTGGAATAAAAGAGGAAAACTCATGATTATTGGAATGAGTAAGGTTGATATTACACCTTCAATGCCAATGAAACTGGCCGGCTTTGATTTTCGTAGAGGTCATTACGAAAAAGTTGGAATGCCCATTTTTTGCCGTTGCTTAGTATTTGAACAAAAAATTGCATTGATAAGTCTCGAACTACTTTTCATTGGCGATTATCTCGATGCTTTAATTCGAGATAAAATTGCAACTTACAAAGAACTAAAAAAGCTTAATCTACAGCTGTCAGCAACACACAGTCATTCGAGCATGCAGTCTGCAAATAACCACTCTCCAAGACTTGGAGAATTTAGTGCGACATATTGTGAAGATGTTGCCAACAAAGTAATTACAGCAATTAAGCAAGCACTTTTGAACCAAGAAATAGTTACGGTTAATAAAGCCATCACTAGCTGTGATATCGCAATATATCGTCGTGTTATCAATACTAAAGGGAAGATAGAAATGGCACCTAATAGTAATGTAGAAATTGATAAGAGCGCGCATATATTCCAATTTATTAGAAAGGATGGAACGACAAAGGCAATCCTTATCCATAATCATTGCCACCCAACTGTCTCCGCAGACAACATCCTCTCAGGTGAATATCCAGGAGTGGTTTGTCATCAAGTAGAAGCGACATATGCCAATTCTGTTTGCTTGTTCTTACAGGGGTTCTGTGGCGACATTCGGCCGAACCTTTGCCGAGATAATCAATTTTATAGGGCCCATTTTGATGAGATCATTCGCATAGGTACTTCACTCGCCTCTCGCTACCTGAAGGCAATAAAAACATCGATTAAGATAAAAGAAGAATCAGTTGTCGTTTATTCAGAGAGGATGGTTTCTTTACCTTTAAATAAACCACAAAACTGGTTCGAGCTTGAAGAATATAAAAAATCACAAGCTCAAGATAATATTCATTTTGAATGGGCTGTTCATCAGCAAGGATTATTAAATAAAGATGCTATAAAAAGTAATAATTCACAACAACAAATAAAACTTTGCTTCTTAAATATTAATAACATTTTAAAATTCATAATGATTAACGCAGAAGTTGTAAATCATTACCAACACTATATAACTAAAAACATTGATTCATCCATCCTTGGGGTTGGATATTGCAACGGCATGATTGGTTATATTCCAACACAAGATCAAATTATACAAGGTGGTTATGAACCCGACTTATCATCTTATTATTTTTATTTACCCGCGACATTTACTCAACACGTTGAAAGCTGTTTAAAACAAGCATTAAATCAAATTATTGACGAGAACTAATCATGACTAAATTACTTAATAATAAAAAAGATCAATTATCTTACCAAGTTTATTCAACAAGACAGGCTATGGGTAAAGCAGCGGCAAACTATACCGAGCAGCTATTGATTAAACTTCAAAATGAGCAAGATAGTGTGCGTATTATTTTTGCATCAGCGCCTTCTCAAAATGAGTTTCTGGCCCATTTAAAGGCTTCAACTAAGATTGACTGGTCAAAAGTCACAGCCTTTCATATGGATGAATACATTGGTTTACCAACGGGGGCTGAGCAAGCATTTAGCCACTTCATTAAAAATTCATTACTTGATGAAGTCAAACCCTCTGCGGCACACTTTATTAATATTGATGCACAAGATAGCGTGCAAGAATGTCAGCGCTACGCCGCTTTATTACAACAAGCCCCGATTGATCTTGTTTGCTTAGGAGTCGGTGAAAATGGTCATATTGCCTTTAATGATCCATGGGTTGCTGATTTTAATGACAAAGCCATTGTCAAAAAAGTTCAGCTTGATACTCAATGTCGTCAACAACAAGTTAATGACGGTTGCTTCGCAGCCCTAGACAATGTACCGCAATACGCGCTAACGCTGACAATTCCAACCTTAGTCAACGCTAAACATATGGTTTGTATCGTGCCGGCTGCAACCAAACGTGAAGCAATAACCGCAATGATCAATGGCGATATTAGCGAAGATCTCCCGGCATCAATCTTAAGAAAACACCAGAGTGCCGCATTATTTCTTGATAATGAATCAGGAGCAGACTTGCTATGATCATTACAGGAAAAACCTTGGCCGAGCAGCCAATCCGAATCTATACCGAAGCGGGTATTATCTCTCAGGTAGAACCTATCGCTACTACTGATACAACTAGCCTACCCTACATAGCACCAGGCTTGATTGATCTTCAGGTCAACGGCTTTGCAGGGGTTGATTTTAATACATTACCATTGACAAAATCAGGCATCACCCACGCGACAGAGCAGATGCTGAGCTTTGGGGTAACTGGCTATTACCCGACAATTATCACTAACAGTGACGATAATATTTGTCAGCTATTTAGTGATTTCCAACAGTTCAAACGTAATGATGCTCAACTTGCACAAACCTTACTTGGTTTCCATCTAGAAGGGCCATTTATCTCACCGAATGATGGACCTCGAGGGGCACATAATCGCGACTATGTTCAAGCACCTAATGTTAGCCTTGTTAAAAAATGGTATGACGCATCTGAAGGTCAGCTAAGTATTCTGACGCTATCGCCTGAATGGGAAGATGGTTTGCAAGAAACCATTGAATACTGTGTTGCGATGGGCATTAAAGTATCAATTGGCCACTCTGCTGCAACTCCAGACCAAATTCAACAAGCCACACAACTTGGTGCAACCATGTCAACTCACCTTGGTAATGGTTGTGATTTACAGATCCATCGTCATCACAACTACATTTGGCAGCAGCTCGCAGAAGACCAATTGTGGACGGCGATTATCGCAGATGGCTTTCATCTCCCTCCAGCGGTAATCAAAGTCATTTTAAAAGCCAAGCAAGATCAAGTGATTTTGACCAGCGATACCACTGCATTTGGCGGAATGAAACCAGGCCGTTATCAAACCCATATTGGCGGTGATGTCATACTGACAGAGCAAGGAAAATTACATCTAGCCAGTAATCCGGAGTTACTTGCAGGTTCTGCTAAATCCGTTCTTGATTGTATAAATTACCTCATTAATTCCGACTTACTGAGCGCAAACAGTGCTTGGAATAAAGCCAGTTATAGTCCATCAAGTTTCATGGGACTAAAAAACAGAGGCTCTCTAGAAGTAGGTCAACGTGCGGATATCGTTATGTTGAATAAAAACGACAACGGACTGTCGGTCTTACAAACCATTCTTGCAGGAGAAGCAGTTTATACTGCTTAACAAACCATGAGTTTATCTAAAGATTACTTACATCAAATTACCCAACATTTGAACTGTATTCATGATTCTGAGTATCAAAATATCTTAGAAGCAGCAAAGCTCATTGCTTCACAAATAGCCCAAGATAAAGTGATCCATGTTGCAGCATCAGGTGGCCATTCAAACCTAGCAACCCAAGAGATTTTCTTTCGTGCTGGCGGATTAATGCATATTAATCCCATCATTGATGAAGGGACGTTATTAACCAATGGTGCCTTACGTTCGATGGCAATTGAACGACTGGCTGATTATGGAAAAATCGTCGTTCAAAACAATCCAATGCAATGTGGTGATGTTCTACTATTAATTAATGCCTATGGTATCAATGCTGCGGTTCTAGACATCGCACTTGAAGCAAAAAAGAAAGGCGTCACGGTTATTGCCATCACATCAATAGAGCATGCTCAGCAGACCTCGGCTGAGCACCCGGCACGTCACCCAAGTAAGCAAAACCTGTGTGACGTTGTTGATCTCGTCCTTGATTGCAAAGTTCAAGTCGGTGATGCCGTTGTTCAAATAGAAGGTATCACTCAAAAAGTCGCAGCAATATCAACATTCGCTAATTCGTTTATCCTTAACGCACTCGTCATTAAAACCGTTAACTTACTCGCTCAACAAGGAATCGAACCTCCAATTTGGAAGAGCGGTAACGTTATTGGTGGCGATGAATGGAACCAGCAATTCATTGCCCGCTTTAAAGACAGAATCCGCTTATTGTAATGCATCAGCTAGCGCGCTTCTTCTAGCGCGCTGCAACTTAAAAACAAACCAATCTCGGTTAATTCACCATTAACCGCTAGCAAGGTCTTGCCGAAAGACATGACCTAAAAATAACGATAAAAACATTTTTATTAAAAATAAATCTTTTGCAAGGAGAATACCGATGACAAATAGCATTAGTAAACTAAGTCTCTTATTGTATAGCTGGGGTAAACGTAGCCGGTTTTATTTATTAAGCACTCTATTATTACTTGTTTCACAAGTACTTCATGCAGAGACAAATAATAGTGAAAATAAAAACAAACAACCTGTAATTGCATATCATGTCGATTTTCGCGTACAAGTTATGCCAATTACAGCGCTAAAAGCAATGGTAAAAGAAATATCATCTTTAGGGTTTAATACAATAATAATGGAATGGGAAGCAACATACCCATATAAAAAGCACAACATTATATCTAATCGTTATGCTTATACTCGAAAAGAAGTAAAAGAGTTTATTGAATATAGCGAAGATCTGGGACTTGATGTTATCCCGCTACAACAAAACTTTGGTCATGCTGAATATATTTTAATGCATGAACGTTATGCTTATTTAAGAGCCGACGCGAGACAACTATCACAAGTTGACCCAACACGATTAGATGCAGCCAGAGATCTGTTTGAAGAACTTTTTGACGATATGTTCTCCACGCATAATTCTCAATATGTTCACATCGGTGGAGATGAAACACGCTTACTCGATTGTGCAAATTGCCAAATCGCATGGGGGGATCTCGGTGAAGAAGCCGGTAAATCTAAAATCTATGTCGACTACATGAAAATGATAGCGGAAATTGTAACGGAACGAGGGAAAACCCCACTGATCTGGGCTGATATGATTCTTAAGCATCCAGACGCTATTAAAGATATGCCCAAAAATGTCATTTATATTGATTGGAATTATGGCTGGGATTTTGATCGCTTTGGCTCTGACCCACGAGATTTAATCAAGCAATATGGCCTTGAGTTTTGGGGAGCACCTTCTATCCGCTCAGGCCCCGATGATTATCATAGTAATTCGTGGGAAAAACACCTTAAAAATATGGCAGACTTTATCCCTGAAGCTAAAAAAGCGGGTTATACCGGCATGGTGTTAACGTCTTGGTCTACATCCGGTGAGTATGGTTATAATTGGTTCAGTGGTGAAGTTGAAACAATTGAAATCTACCCTATTCGTCAGGTCTATCCACATTCATACCCTAATGATGCATTTAGAATGACAACCAGTGCTTTTATTGACGCACTACAACAAAATGAACCGATTAAAGTTAAAGGCTATGCCCGTAGTTATGCTAAGAATCGATTTGGTATAACCGCAGCAAAAGCGAATGCTCTTTGGAATATTCTGAGTGCTGAAGTGATGAATAACAAAGTAGTAATAGGATCGGTTAAATTATCAGGTGAAAAAGGACTCTCTGAAGAAGATCGTCGTCTGGCAGAGCTAAGTCTAGAAAAAATAAGAGAATTACAAGCACAGCTTAAAAATATAGAGCCTAAATATAACAAAGCGGAATTTTCACATTATACGCTACAACTTGATTTACGTGAGTTTTGGTTAAATTATCGAACAATTCAAGGCTGGGTTCAATCTCAGGAATTTACCCGTAAAGATAAACCAGCAGCTATCGCAATGTTAACCACATTATTGGTTAAAGCCGAGCAACTCAATCAGCGTTTTTATGCTTCATTTGATGGTGCGCTATATGCATCAGAAATTGAAACCCTCAATGAATACCGCAACCATAAAATTGAAGTATTATTACAGCGACTATCAAATCAACGTTGATTATCAATAACCGTTTTTAAATTGACAAAATTGACTACTATTGTTTAAACAGATATTGCGAATTAAGCAATATCTGTTTTTCTAGTGTTCATCATATCGACTTTATTTAGCTTCAATAAATAGTATTAATATTTATAACCAAGATAAAAATCTAGTCATATATTTAGCTAAAATAAATAGCCACGACTGAAAAAACTATTTTAATATATAAAGTTAGTTGTCTATAAAATCAAAGCTAATAAATAATTTGTGCATTTAGAAGTGACTCGATATGATAAAGGTAGTTAGAGGCTCAACGATAATTAAAAACAATTATGAAACCAAAAAGTTTATCTCTAGAAAGAAAGATTCTTTTATTTGAGCAAATTATTAGTGGCTACCAAAGCGATGAAATGATTACTCGTAAAGGCTTAGTCGAAACAAATGGCCTTCGTCCTGCAACCGTAACCCAACTTATTTCCGACCTAATCTCTCTTAATATGGTAAAAGAAGATACAAAAGCTCAGGTATCAGGCCCAGGTCGCCCTGAAGTATGTTTAATTCCCAATTTACAAGCATTTAATGCCGTTTTTGTATATGTAGACTCATTGACCATTATTTCATCATTGGTAAACCTCGCTGGAGAGGTTCTTTTTACAACTAATATTGAAGTTGATAATCGAGAGGCAACCAAAGAAGAATTAGTCTTAGCCGTCGAATCTTTAGTCATTAAAGCCATCGAATCTGCGACACCTGCGATGACAATTTGTGGCATTACTTTATCGCTACCAGGTATTATCGATCGCGAAAATCAGGTTTGGAAGTATTCTAATCGTTGGCCCAATGCGACTAATATTTCGTTTAAATCGCTTGCATCTACTATTAACTATAAAATTAATCTTGTTAAAAATCTTCAGTCTGAGCTCAATGCCTTTGTTTTAGAAAATAGCCAACTGCAATCAAGAAATACCCTATACATACACTGGGGAGAAGGAATTGGTGCCGCAAATTATGATTCTCAAAGAATGACTCGCTTTAGAGAAAAAGGATTATTCAGTGAATTGGGTCAAACGATTATCGATTCGAATGGTAACACCTTAGAACAAGCTGTTTCTCTTGCTGCTTTACGCAACGAATTGAGTCATTGCCTTGGTTGTCTAATTGGCAATGAGAAACAATGTGCTGAACAAGTGATTAAACAATCACTATCGTCATTACCATGCTTGGAAACGGCCACTCAGACATTTACGCGTGCGTTAGTAAATACCTATCTCACCTTATTCCCTGATACCATCATACTGACAGGACCATTTGTTCAAAATGAGCAAGTCTTCAACTTATTGAGCCAACAATTTTTTGCGCAACTACCAAGTTATTATTCGTCTGACATTCAGTTACTCGTCAATACAAACTCTGTAAAAAATGAACTGCAAGGCTCGATAGTGCCCTTTTTTAGCCAATATGTTAATGAAACAATCTCAAAAGAGCCTTGCTAACAAATACATATTACATAGCGTTATTTAATTGAGAAAGACAGGACAGGATAGAATTAACTAGTATGCTGAAAAACGACGAACCGTTTGATGTTAAAGTGATAAATAACATAAAGACTTCCCTGAGGAAGTCTTTTATTTTAAACATAAATCCTTAGCTGACTAAATCTGCCGCTTCACGTGCAAGACGACCTATTTCATCCCAACGACCTTCATTAATCATCGACTTATCAACCATCCACGTACCACCACAAGCAAGTACTCTATCTATCGCTAAATACTGTTTAATATTCTTCGATGTAATACCACCAGTAGGCATAAATTGAATTTGGCCATAGGGACCCAGTAAAGACTTCACCATATTGATACCGCCCGATGCTTCGGCAGGGAAAAATTTAAGGGTGGTGATCCCCATTTCAATTGCCGCTTCTACCGCACTTGGATTATTAACACCTGGAATAATATCGATTCCAATCTCTTGGCATGCTTTTACTGTCTTAGGATTAAACCCAGGAGATACGACAAACGTCGCCCCTGCTTCTTTAGCTGCAATCGCTTGCTCAATATTTAAAATAGTTCCTGCACCAATAAGCATCTCAGGTTGCGCTTCACGTAATAAACGAATCGCATCAACAGCGGCATCTGAACGGAAAGTAATTTCAGCGGCCGGTAAACCATTATCAAAAAGAGCCTTACCCAAAGGGATAATATCTTCAGCGCGATCAATTGCAATTACAGGAATAACTTTAATAGCAGCAAGCTGTTGGGCTGTCGTCGTCATTACACAATTTCCTTGTTGATGTATTGATTAAAAATGTTAGTCGTCGTTTGATCGTTATTACAATTAATTTCTGCAGTTTCAGAGGCTGGAATGATGGCGCCTTTATGTTGAATAACAATACCTGCAAGTTGATGCCCTAATTCAGAACATTTAACAGGAGACAGTCCACGAATAACCCCTGCAATAAATCCAGCATTAAATGAATCGCCAGCAGAAGTTGTATCAACCACATTTTTCACAACGGTTGCCGCAACAAAAGTTCGTATATCCATCATGAAATTCTCATAATAATTCCCTTTCGGCCCCATTTTCACAACCGCTTGTTTTACCCCTGTTTGCTTAAGCCGAAGCAGTGTTTCTTCTTCAGAAGTATCTCCCCATAATGCGGCTTCGTCGTCATTGGTCACTAAAGCTAAATCAGTAATAGCAAATAGTTGGTGGTAACAATGACGAGTAGTCTCACTATCTTCCCAAAGTGCAGGTCGATAATTGGAATCAAAAATAATACTGACACCTTTTTTACTTAAGCGAGTAAGCAAATCAATGAGTTGTTGGCGATCATCAGGGGGTAAAATAGCAAGACTGATACCACTCAAATACACCATATCAACACCATCAAGATGTTTAACTATCCTTTCAAACTCAGAGTGGCGAAGCATATAACGAGCTGCGGATTGATCACGCCAATATAAAAAAGTACGCTCACCAAATTCATCAAGTTGAATCAAATACAAACCAGGCTGCCGATGCTTATCACGCAGCACAGTCGTCGTATTTATTCCCTCTTGTTGCCAACGCATGATCATACCGTCACTGATCGCATCACATCCCAATGCTGAAATATAATCAATGGCCACCGATTGCCCTGCAATACGAGCAAGATACACCGCAGTATTAAGAGAATCACCGCCATAGGTTTGTTGCATGGCACCAAATGATGAACCATTCAGTTCAATCATACATTCGCCAATCAGTGCAATACGCTTCATTTACGTACTCCTGATGGCTGAAAGTATTCTTTGGCATTGTGGTAACAGATATCTTGAACAAGCTTACTTAGCATATTGATATCATTAGGAACTTCGCCATTCATTACCCAATTACCAATAGTGTTACATAGGATTCGGCGGAAATATTCATGGCGCGTATAGGATAAAAAGCTACGAGAATCCGTGAGCATACCGACAAATTGACTTAATAATGCCAATTGTGACAATTGTTCAATCTGACGCTGCATTCCATCTTTTTGATCGTTAAACCACCATCCAGATCCAAATTGAATTTTTCCAGCAATCCCACTACCTTGGAAGTTACCAATCATTGTTGCCAACATCTCGTTATCACGGGGATTTAGACAATAAAGGATGGTTTTTGGTAGCTCATTAGTAATATCCATATCATCAAGCAATGCAGCTAATTGAGAAGCAAATGGGCGATCTCCAATTGAATCAAAACCGCAATCAGCACCAAGAAGCTGGAACATACGAGTATTATTATTACGTTGGGCACCAATATGTAATTGCATAACCCAACCTCGCTTAGCATATTGTCGACCAAGCCACACTTGAACGGCGGTACTAAACTGATCAATTTCATTATCAGTTAAGGTTTCGCCGTTTAATCGACGACTAAGGATTGCATCTAAAACACGCTCTGAAGGTGTCTTACTATAACGAACGACCTCAATACCATGATCAGCAGCACGACAATTATGTTCAGCAAAATGATCAAGCCGCAGATCTAATGCACTTAATAAGTCACTAAAACGATGAATATTAATATCAGCGACTTCACCAAGTTGCTGCATATACTCAGCAAAACCGTCAAGTTCAATTTTAAAAGCACGATCTGGGCGCCAGCTTGGCGTTACATCAACATCAAAACTATCATCTTGTGCAATCATTTTATGATATTCAAGTGAATGGATAGGATCATCTGTTGTGCCTGCCATAACAACATTCATGCCTTTCATTATTCCACGAGCAGAAAATTCTGGTGTCGCCAACATTTCATTACATTGATGCCAAATACCTTCCGCAGTATCGGGACTAAATAATGTACCAGTAATACCAAAAGGACGACGAAGCTCTAAATGCGTCCAATGATAAAGTGGATTACCTAATGTTTGCGGCACAGTTTTAGCCCATGCCATATATTTTTCAAAATCAGAGCTTTCTTTTCCAGTAATTAACGCCTCAGGTATACCTGCTGCCCGCATACCACGCCATTTATAGTGATCACCTTCAAGCCAAATTTGGCCAAGGTTTTTAAACTGACGGTTGTGAGCGATTTCCTGTGGATTTAGGTGACAATGGTAGTCGTAAATAGGCATATCTTTGGCGTAGTCATGATATAACTGACGTGCTACATCATTAGAAAGTAAAAAATCATCACCAAGAAACGTTTTCATGTTTTGCTCCATGCAATATGCTGGGCATAACAGCCCAGCTTATTATTATCTTAAAGAGAGGCAACCGCAGCGCGAGCGCCTTGAGTGATGATTAATTGATATGCTTCAGTTAACGTATTAACAAAGCTTTGATTTTGAATTAAATCGGTACCGAAAATAGCCTCAATAGATAATAAAGCTGTCACGACCGAAGGCTGGATACCATGTTCAGCATAAATAGCGTTAAATTGCGCAACCATAGGATCTCGCACATCTATCGGATTACTCTGCTCATCGACAGCAGCGACATAACGCATCCAGCCAGCAATACCCATTGCTAACCATTTATAATCAGTATGTTGTTCTAAGTGATGACGTAATGATCCCCCCATTCGTTGAGGTATCTTTTGGCTGCCATCCATGGCAATCTGCCATGTCTGATGCTTTAAACTTGGGTTAGTAAAACGTTCAATTAATAACGAAGCATATGCTTGTAAATCTGTACCTTCAGGCATGGTCAGTGTCGGTGCCTGTGCTTGCATCATCATATCGAATGCCGCTTTACGATAACTGTCGTTAGTCATCGTATCCGAAATATGAGCATAACCACCAAGATAACCAAGATACGCTAGAAATGAATGACTTCCATTTAGCATCCGTAGTTTCATTTCCTCAAATGGAACAACATCAGCAACAAATTCAGCGCCAGCAACATTCCACTGTGGACGACCATTAACAAAATTATCTTCAATGACCCATTGGCGGAAAGGTTCACAAGCAATACCACAAGGATCTTCAATACCAACTAACTGTGCAATTTCTTCCAGAGTTTCAACTGTCGCAGCGGGAACAATGCGATCGACCATGGTACAAGGGAAAGTAACATTAGTCGCAATCCAATCCGCTAGATCTTGATCAACTAAATATGCAAAATCAAGTACAGCTGCTCGTGCAACATGACCATTTTCTTGAACGTTATCGCATGACATTACCGTAAATGGTTTAAGATTTCGGTCACGTCGTATGCGTAACGCTTCAACAATATATCCAATCGCAGAAGTTGGCTGACAAGGATTTTCAAGATCAGCTTGAATCAAGCTATTGTTTTTATCTAATCGACCCGTCGCCGGATCAGCACAATAGCCTTTTTCAGTTATGGTCATAGACACAATCGCAACTTGTTGTTCTGCCATTTTTTCAAGTACAGCAGATTTACCATCCAACATCGGATGTAGTGACTCATTAACTGAACGAATTAATTTCACATCGGTACTGTGTGCACCTTTTTCAATAACGGTATAGAGATGATCTTGTGCACGTAACTGATGAATAAGATCTTCACCACCAAATAGATTAATCTCACAAATTCCCCAGTCACAGCCCGTTTTTTCAAGCATTTCATCGGTAAATAGAGCTTGATGAGCACGATGGAAAGCACCAAAACCGAGGTGAATAATACGGCTTTGTAAGGCACTACGATTATAGGTTGAGCAAATAACATGATCATGTAATGGAGTATTTGAAATAGTATTCATTTATGCAGTCCTTTATCTCGTAAATTCACACTGACGGGATAGTTGTTAATAGAGATTAATAGCCAAGTACAAGGCGTGGTAGAAATAGACTTAGTTCAGGGATAAATGTTACAGCCATAAGTGCAATGGTGAGTGCAGCATAAAAGGGCAGTAATGGCTTAATAACTTTATCAATCGATACTTTTGCGACAGAGCAACCTATAAATAAAGCGCTACCTACAGGAGGGGTACAAATACCAATTGCAAGATTGAAGGTCATCATTATGCCGAAGTGCACAGGATCAACACCAAGATCTAAAACTATTGGTAAGAAAATAGGAGTAAAAATCAGTACCGCCGGCGTCATATCCATAAAGATGCCAACAATAAGTAAAATCACATTAATAATAAGCAGTATCATCAATGGGTTATCAGAAATAGCTAATAACGCATCAGCGATCATATATGGAATATCAGCACTTGCCATGGCCCAAGACATCCCCATAGAAGCACCAACAAGAAGCAAAACAATGGATGTAGTGATCGCTGATTCAAGAATAATAGCGGGTAACTCTTTAACCTTAACTTCTCGATAAAATCCGACCGCTAATATTAATGTATACACAACAGCAATTGCTGATGCTTCAGTTGCCGTAAAGATACCGCCAATGATCCCCCCCATAATAATCGCAATTAATAATAGTGAAGGTATGGCTTTGATTGAAGTATCAACCACCTCTGCAGTACTAGGACGTGGCGCGATAGGATAACCGCGCTTCTTGGCAATAAAGCCAGCCACAACCATCAAGCTAACCCCCATAATAAGACCTGGAATATAGCCCGCTAAAAAAAGTGCTGCGACAGATGTTCCGCCAGATACCAGGGAAAATACAATAAGAGTATTACTCGGAGGAATAAGAAGCCCTGTCGGACAAGAGGTAATATTTACTGCTGCAGAAAATTGTTCATCATAGCCTTCTTTCTTTTGTAAAGGTGCCATCGTTCCACCCACAGCTGCTGCAGATGCAACAGCAGAACCAGAAATCGAGCCAAACATCATATTAGCAATGATATTTACATGTGCCAGAGATCCCGGTAATCGACCAACGAGCACTTTGGCAAAATTAATCAATCGAATCGCAATACCACCTTGATTCATGATATTACCTGCCAAAATAAAGAACGGAATAGCTAATAGAGCGAAATTATCTAATCCTGCCGCCATTCTCTGCGCTACAACGGCAATGGCCGGTTCTAAAGGTAAACTCATCATTATGGTGATAAGTGATGATAAACCGATAGCAAAAGAAACAGGGATTCCTAAAGTAAGGAGAACTGCAAAACTACCAAATAACGCGAAAATGAGCTGCCATTCCATTGTAGAAATCCTTTTAAATTAGTGTTGTTGAGTTTCTGATGTGATCAAATTATCTGAAGTTAACTGTTGTACTTTTTCTATCGTGAAAACAGTGGAATAAAACATCATTAATGCGCCACTAATCGGTAAACAAAAATAGATGTATCCCATTTGTAACCCAAGTGCGGGAGTTAATTGGCCGGTTGATAAGGTTTTCAACGCGAGGTTGGTACCACCATAAATTAATACGATAAAAGCAAAAGCTGCGATGGCTAACTGAATAATAATTTCATTAATAATCTTACGTTTTCCAGTCAATCTCATTGTTAATAAATCAATCGCAAGATGTCGTTTTTGACCTGTCGTGTAAGCAGCACCAATCAGAGCCACCCACATAAACAAATATCGAGCAAGCTCATCGGTGATCGTACTTGGTTTACCTATGACGTAACGAGAAAGGACTTGCCAGATAACACAAAACACAAGAAAAATTGAGAGAGACACGGTAAACGTGGCTAACCCTCGATTTATATAATCAACCAATTTTCTCATTTGTCGTTCCTTAAGATGAGGTGGCATGTCAAACCCTACCTGGTCAACCAATGACATTTGGTCGCTACGATATTTGGATTCATCATATTGATAATGCGCATTAGTATATTTAACAGCCGTGAATAGTCACGTGAGCAACTTCACAGTTATCATTGGTCAACCAATTAAGGTGTTTTATTGTGATTCCGGTCAATCAATTTGCTTTTTATCTTTGACTGCACCCTGATTACGCACCAATATGACGCTGTATTCACGTCTACTCCATACAATGGATGACCAATTTCACGGAGATATAAGAAATGATGACGCGTAAAAACTTGCTAACTGCAATTATTGGTACGGCTTTAACTTTTGGTGTATCGGCTTCTTCTTATGCATCAACTACGTTAAAGTTAAGTCATAACAACCCTCGCGATCATGCAGTGCATAAAGCGATGGATCATATGGCAAAAGAAGTGCGAAAATTGACAGATGGTGAGGTACGCATCCGTATTTACCCTGATGCTCAATTGGGTAACCAGCGGGAATCAATGGAGTTAATGCAAAATGGTGCGCTGGATATGGTTAAATCAAATGCCGCAGAACTAGAGGCATTTTCACCCGCTTACTCTGCATTTAATATCCCTTACCTATTCCGTGATAAAGGTCATTTTTATAAAGTGCAAGAAGGCACTATCGGAGAAGAAATTCTTGCCTCATCCCGTAACAGCGGATTCATTGGCATGACATATTATGATGCAGGTGCTCGTAGTTTTTATACAAATAAACCAATAAAGACACCTGCAGACCTGAAGGGTATTAAAGTACGTGTACAGCCAAGCCCATCAGCTATCAACATGATTAATGCATTAGGTGGTAACCCTACCCCATTAGCATATGGTGAGCTCTATACCGCACTACAACAAGGTGTTGTTGATGCTGCTGAGAATAATATTCCTTCTTTTAGTTTAAGCCGTCACAGTGAAGTTTCTAAATATTTTAGTTTAGATGAACATACTATGGTTCCTGACGTACTGGTCATTTCAACCAAAGCATATGATTCTCTCTCTGAAGAACATCAAAAAGCGCTTAAACAAGCAGCCTTAAGTTCAATGCAGCTGATGAAAGATCTTTGGGCTGAATCAGAAGCAAAAGAACGAGCAAAAGCTGAACAATTAGGTGTGAAATTTATTTCAGTCAATAAAACCGCTTTTGTTGAAGCTGTACAACCAATGTATAACGATATTGAGCAAAAGAATCCAGCACTCGACCAAATAATTAAAAGAATTCAAGCCGTTCAATAATAAAACATCGAATTAAGCTAATCACAAAGAGGTTGACCAATTTTATTTGGTTATTATGATAGTACTAAGTGCAATTTAATATAGCGGTAATATCATCATGATCCCTTTTGAACCTAAACGGCCTTATCAAGAATTAGGATTAGTACTTAGACAAGAGCTAATTGAAAACTCATATAAAGTGGGTGACAGGTTACCACCCGAACGCGATATTGCTGAACGGCTCAATGTCAGTCGTACAGTCGTTCGTGAAGCGCTTATTATGTTAGAACTTGAAAATTTGGTTGAAGTAAAAAAAGGATCGGGTGTCTATATCATTAATATCCCCAACCAACCAAATAGCCGTGAAAATGTTATTAGTGACGATGTAGGTCCTTTTGAGATGCTACAAGCCAGACAGCTACTAGAAAGCAATATTGCTGAATTTGCAGCAACTCAAGTAACGCCTGGCGATATTGTAAAAATGCGGGCGGCATTAACATTAGAGCGTAATGAGTTTATTAATGGCACCAAAGAATGTACTGGCGATGAGTTATTTCATATCTGTATTGCTGAAGCAACTCAAAACTCTGTGTTAGTCGATATGCTAAAACAATCTTGGGCGCGTCGTGAGCAAAGTCCAATGTGGCAAAAATTACATGCGCGCATCATTGACTTAGACTATCGCGAAGAATGGTTAGAAGACCATTCACGTATTTTAGCAGCCATGCAACGCAAAGACTCCGTTGAGGCAAAAAATGCAATGTGGCAACACCTTGAAAATGTGAAACTGCGATTATTATCGCTTTCTGATATTGATGATCCTAATTTTGACGGCTATTTATTTAATTCAAATCCAGTCGTTTCATTAGGAATAGATAATTAACTATTATTAGTTTACATATTTAAGGCTAATCATCTATTAGCCTTTATTTAAAGTAATTAAATTAATTAATTTTTATTTACCCCATATATAACTTAATTCGAATGATATCGAATAGGTTAAGTATATCTGCTAAAAGGTAATTATAATGGAACAAACGTGGCGTTGGTATGGTCCTAATGACCTTGTCTCTCTTGATGATATAAAACAAGCAGGCGCAACAGGTATTGTTAACGCACTCCATCATATTCCAAATGGTGAAATTTGGACTAAAGATGAAATATTAAAACGAAAGCAACTAATTGAAAACAAAGGACTTACATGGTCTGTTGTCGAAAGTGTACCTGTCCATGAGGAAATAAAAACCCAAACAGGAAACTTTCAGCACTGGATTGACAATTATAAACAAACACTACGTAATTTAGCTGAATGTGGCATAGATACAGTATGTTATAACTTTATGCCAATATTAGATTGGACACGAACAGATCTTGAATTTGAAATGCCAGATGGATCTAAAGCACTACGATTTGATCAAATTGCATTTGCTGCTTTTGAGCTTCATATATTAAAACGTCCTGACGCTATCAATGATTATAACGTAGAAGAACAAGCTCAAGCATTAGCGTATTTTGAAAATATGTCAGTAACTGAAATTGATCAGTTAACACGTAATATAATTGCAGGCCTTCCTGGTGCGGAAGAAGGTTATACATTAGCCGCGTTTCAAGCTCAACTTGATCGTTATGCAGGCATCAATAAGAATAAATTACGCCAGCATATGAAATACTTTTTAACCGAATTAATGCCAGTATGCGAAACAAATGGTATTAAGATGGCAGTGCACCCAGACGATCCACCACGACCGATTCTTGGCTTACCGCGTATCGTCTCAACAATCGAAGATATCGATTGGTTGACACAAGAAGTACCAAGCCAAATGAACGGGATCACTATGTGTACAGGATCTTACGGTGTTCGAGGTGATAATGATTTAGTCAACATGATCAAACAACATGGCGATCGTATTTATTTTACTCACCTCCGCTCAACACAGCGTGAAAATAACCCAATGAGTTTCCATGAAGCAGCTCATCTTGAAGGCGATGTCGATATGTATAATGTCGTTATGGCTATTTTAGAAGAAGAGCATCGACGTAAAGAATTAGGAGATAACCGCCTAATTCCAATGCGTCCTGATCATGGACATCAAATGCTTGATGATTTAAAAAAGAAAACTAATCCCGGTTATTCGGCAATTGGACGTCTAAAAGGTCTTGCTGAAGTTCGTGGCTTAGAAATGGCACTAAAACGCACATTTTTTAATCATTAATATCTTTCAATTAATCGCGTGCTCCTCTGAGCACGCTTTTTTATATAAAAAATATTCCGTAATTTGCCATAACAATAGTCATAAATAGACTAGGATTTAAATGCACTGCATTCATTCTAAGTCACGTGTGATGACTTTTATTTTCTACAAATAAAACGCAACTAAATTTATATTAAAAACCATCCCTAAAAAATAAATACTTTAAAAACAATGTAATAGCTCATTGCTCTTTATTGACGTCTTGAAAATTAAAATTTATTTGCATAAAGTTGACATTAATAAGCATTAAAACATCCATAATGAACACAAATGTTGACAAATATTAACATTAAAGTGTTTATCAATAGGGATGCACTTAGCGTCTACATACCATTTTAATCGCAAGAGGAAGATAAATGAAAAAGATCTTACTGATAGCCTTAAGTGCTGCAGCAATTATGACTGGATGTAAAACGCTACCAGTACCTGGTACGGCAAATATGTCAAATCCTGCCGCTGATTATTGTGTACAACACGGTGGTACCCACAAAATCACCACCAATAAAGATGGTAGCCAAGCCGGCGTCTGTGAATTTGATAACGGTAGCCAATGTGATGCATGGGCATTTAAACGTGGAACATGCACTAAAGAAAATAACGCGCCTATCGTTTACTGATACTAATCATATCAGCTAAAATACATAACGGGTATACGAGGATCCTCCCCCTTTCTTTGTATACCCGTTTCCTATTCTAGGACTAATTTTCAACATCAATAAAATAAAAATGTTATTTAATAATGACTTGATAACTTACTCTCGCTCTACTGCCAACGTCAAGTTTTCCAAATAACTGCCAAGCAATCGTCCCCTGATAACCTAACTGATTTATACCATCAGACGTAATAACTTGGCAGCGTAATGCAGATGGCAAATGATGATCATCACAAGTTATTATTGTTGCTAATGCTGTAAACTGAGGAACAGAAGTAGATATATGAATATTTGAAATAACACTTTCAGAGCTATTTAGTACATCAATATTATATTCAATCACATCCCCAGGTCTTGCTTCGATCAATGTTGATACTTCACCACCTTGTGTAACATTTTTCACTGTCTCGGTGAAGGTAATACCAGATGAGTATGAACAATAACTTATTGATATAATTGAAATAAAAAATAAAAACTTACGTATAAAAACTAACATAACCTAGCCTCTATCAATACTGCTTCGTAAATAATAATTTTATTACTTATGATTTTATTGTTTCATTAATTACTCATTGTCTTATTTTTAAGAAATAGGGATACACCTTCAACAACGGAACGATGATCAAGTCATATTTTTTTACGGTTAATGTAAGATCAATTACTAGTATAATGATTAATCGGTTATTAAATCATTCAAAAAAGCTTATTGAGCTAATAAATAACCATTCACCAATCTACGCTATAAATAATAAATCCTTAATAAACAAAGTATTACACTAATGTTGTCTCAATTACCTATCGATTCAAGCGCTCATCCTTGATCATTGTTCCATACTGGTTTTATATTTAATCTCTACGCTATGCCATTAGTTATTAAACATCGATTAGTTTAAATAATAATTAATTTTTTATTACTACTATTAAATCGAAATAAATTCTTTATGCTAATCAAACAATTTAATAACTGATTAGAGATATATCTTGAATGAAACCAAACACATATGTGATTTTTTAGAAAATAATCACTTACTAACATTATGTACTAGCGCTAATTCAGATTTATGGTGTGCTAGTTGTTATTATTATTTTGATCAAAAAAAAATGTCTTTATTTATTATGACAAATAAAGATAGCCATCATACTCAACTAATGATAATGAATAAAAATATTGCAGGTACAATTTCACCTCAGCCTAAAAATATAATTGATATTAAAGGTATTCAATTTAAAGGTAAGATTGAGGAACTTACAAATAAAGATGCCGAGATAGCAAATACCATTTATTACAATAAGTTTCCTGAAGCCAAGTTTATTTCAGCACCAATTTGGGAAATAAAACTAACAATGTTAAAAATGACAGACAACAGCTTAGGGTTTGGGAAAAAGCTTTTTTGGCGCCAATAATGCATAAAATAGTAGGCAGAAAAGAACACTTAACAATACATAAGTAAAATGTCAACAGGTGATTTCCCCCCTTTTTTGTTGCCAGAAGCTTAGATATAGTTGCACCGTTAATATTTAACCTAATACAGGTAAATATTAATAATTATCTGTTAAGGATAAAATCAATAAATGTTGTTCAAATAACAACTATTATTGGTTACCTCTTCTACACGTCGTACAGGATTATACTCTCAGGAGTCACGTCTTGTTTTTGCCGATCTATATGATCGGCTTTTTTTTATTAAATATTTTTTGCTTATAGAGCGAGCATTACATACTATACATATTTACCCACTGTAATAAACTCATTACAATTGGCAAGAATAATAATTAATAATTAATAAAAGATATAAAGCCCATAAAAAATGAACAATAATGGAAATCCCCCCTCATTCGAGATATTAAACCAATTACCTGGGTGTTGGGGTTGTAAAGATATAAATTCAGTTTTTGTTTATGTTAATGAGGAATATGCGAGGATCATAGGCTTTAATAACCCTCGGGACTGTATTGGTTTAACTGATTTTGATATACCACATTTAAGCGCTGAATATGCACATCTCTTTCAGCAACAAGATTTACAAGTAATGACATCTGAAAAGCCTTTACGCATACTTGATATTCATCCATACGCTGATGGCTATTGGCGAGCACATTTATTCACAAAAACAGCATGGAGAGATGATAAGAGTAAAATTATTGGCACCATCTTTTCAGGTATAGAGTTAAAGCATACATCTTTACTTGAGATAGGACATTGGATCTGTCGTAGTGATACAACAAGACAACAAGAAAGAAATAACTTTAATAAACATGTAAATATTTTTCTTAACACTCGAGAATCCGAAGTATTATTTCTCTTACTTTATGGAAAAAAACCACAATACATATCAAAAACACTACAATTAGCAGTCAAAACTGTTGAGAATTATGTTGTTAGGTTAAGAGAAAAATTTAATGCTAATTCAAAAGGTGAGTTGATTGAATTAGCACTTGATGCCGGTTTTGGTTCTCATATTCCAGAAAGTATGTTGAAAACTCAACAATCTATCATTTTAAAAGAATACTAACCGGTATGAGCAGAGTAATAATTACTCTGCTCATTCATTTAGCTATGGTGCTAAACGCTCAATATCCCAATCATTTTCGTCATTACGTAAATAAATAAAACGATCATGTAAACGATGTTTACCACCTTGCCAAAATTCAATCGAATCAAACTTCACTCTATACCCCCCCCAGAAACTTGGAAGTGGTACTTCACCAGCAGAAAATTTCTGTTTTAATTCAAAAAACTTGCCTTCAAGAGCCTGACGAGCAGAAAGACGAGAACTCTGTTTACTCGCCCAAGCGGCAATTTGACTTTCTTTCGGTCTACTTGAAAAATATTTCATTACCTCGAGCGTCGACAATTGCTCAACATGCCCAGTAACATGTACTTGTCGCTCCAATATATGCCATGGAAAATGTAGACTTATTTTATTATTTATATGCAATTGTTCCGCTTTGCGGCTACTTAAATTAGTGTAAAAAATGAAGCCATCATCGTTGACATCTTTTAGCAAAACAATGCGCTGGAAAGGTTGACCATCAGCATTTACAGTTGCCACAGTCATTGCTGTCGGATCCGGTAAATTAGCATCAACTGCTTGCTGTAGCCATTTATTAAATAATTCTAAAGGGTCTTTAGGTAAATCATCGCGTCGCAACCCACCTTTGGTATATTCTCGTCGAATATCAGTCAAATCCATCTTTTCTCTCCTACTACAAAATACTCAATAATTAATTATTAATATCTAGTTCTTATGAATGACTGAATAAAGAGTACTTCCCTACTGCAAGCAGCTAATTGTTGCATAAAGAAATAGACACATTTATCGAAAAACAACTTTTGTTGAGAAACAGGCAACTGTACATCTCAGAGTTTTGATAAATTATATCAATCAGATATCTTCATATTCAGCATCTCATTAATCAGCTCTTTACTCATTGAATGCTGCCGTTAACCTTTTTGGTGCTCAAATTATGACACTTTTCAAACGCCAAGTTATTAGTCTAACTGTGTTAGTTTGCGCTGTTGTTAGCGCAGCAACTGCACAACAACTTTATTCAAGTTATTCAACATTAAAACATCAACATATCCTAGCGTCACAGACAGATATTAATCGAGCTTTAGTTATACTACCTCAAGCGCTCACAAACCTAAATGTTCCAATGCTGTCAAACACCCAAGAGCAAGAACTATTAGCTATCACAAACCAATTATTTTCAAATGCTAATTATAGTCAGATAAACCTGACATCAGCTGACTCTAACCAACTCATTCGTCAAGATAACGTTATACCAACGACACATTCACCTGGTTGGTTTCAAGAAATATTTAAAATCCCATCTCATACAGAGCAGCGAATTATTGAATATAAAAACAAAACATTAGGCCAGTTAACCGTCACAGCACAACCGATACTTAATTATCAACAGTTATGGCAAATAAGTTATCAAACATTGGCAATCAATATATTAATTACCATCATATCAATTTTTCTCATTTATTTTATTTGTCGTAAAAACCTTTCAGCATTAACTCGCCTAACGGCACGAGCTCGAACCATTGCCAATTTAAATCAAGCACCTCTTTCAATACCTAATGAATCAGATTTGGCAATTATTGTTCGAGCATTTAATAAAATATGTTATCAATTAGATACAAATTTCAGAAATCAAGCTGATGAGGCAATGAAACTAAGGCAACAGGCCTATCTTGACACAACATCAGGTTTAGGTAATCGTAGTTTCTTTATGCACCAACTTAGTTCATGGCTAAATGAATCTTACAAAGGAGGATTGGGGCTAATTCAAACGGATTTAATTAATGAGTGCTATCAAAATGAAGGGTTTAAACAGGGAGATGAATTAGTAAAAACAATAGCCGATCGATTAAATGAAGTACTTACTTTTAATGATGCGACACTGGCTCGTCTTTCTAAAGATGAATTTGCCATTCTTATTCCAAACATTTCTATAGAAAAACTACAACTTTGTAGTAAATCATTAATTAATATTTTTAATGATTTAAGTGCAACAACTACCACGATAAATAACAATGCAGCTATTGGTTTAGTCTTTAATGAAAACAAAAGCACACCAAGCCAAATATTAACTCAATTAGATAATGCATTAACCCAAGCAAAGATAATGCCTCAAGAAGCTATTTTTATCATAAAAGATATTAATACCCAAATAACGCTCGGTAAACAACAATGGAAATCTTTACTTGAAGAAGCAATCAGCCAAGACTTATTTACCTATAAATATCAGCCTGCAACTCTATCAAATGGCACTAATTATCATTATGAAGTTTTCACCGCAATCAAGAAAAATAGCAACTACTATTCAGCGGGCATGTTTTTAGGTGCGATAGAAGATTTAAAAATAGGAAGTTGGTTTGATCGACATGTTATTGTTGCGATTATTAATAAATTAAATGCAGATAGAACTAGCGGACCATTTGCAATAAATATCACCAACAGTTGTATCAATGATTCGAGTTTTATCCGCTGGTTAGATAACTTACTGCAAAAAAACACCCTCTTAAATACTCGGCTATTTTTTGAAATTCAAGAGATAAGTTGTATCAGACATACAGATGCTACTGGTATTTTATGCTCAATCATTAGAAAACATCATTTTGGATTTGGCATTGATAACTATGGCCGCAATTTTCAATCATTGACCTATTTAAAAGAACTCCAACCTAATTACGTTAAAATAGATTATGTCTATACTCACCAACTAAATGATCAGACAAAATCAACGGTACTATCATCTATCTGTAGAACGGCACATAGCCTTAATATAAAAGTTATAGCGACTCGAGTAGAGACAGAAACACAATTAGAAAGACTTTCTGAATTATTTGTAGGCGGCTATCAGGGATTCATTACAGATAAGCAGCGACAGACAGCTTAATATATTTACAGTGTAAATTTAAAACATCCTTAGACTCTATTTACAGTGTAAATAGAGTTTTTTTATTCCTCCCGCTTTACAGTGTAAATTCAATATCTAACATGCTATCCCTAATTGAGATTTACACTGTAAATAATCATACTGTACACAAATAATAGGCAATAGAATGCATACTATTGCTTCAAAGAAATCCTTGGCTGCAGCTGAGGTGTTTGGCTGAGGTGTTTGGCTGAGGTGTTTGGCTGAGGTGTTTGGCTGAGGTGTTTGGCTGAGGTGTTTGGCTGAGAGGTTTGATTTATTTACAGTGTAAATCAGATAACTCAATTTACACTGTAAATATGATTTAATTTCAGTTTACACTGTAAACCGAAATACTATCGACTACCACTTATGCCCTTGGTATTGTTCCTCAACTAATTTACCTCGCTCAGTTAGAAATGCCAATAAGGTCTGTGGATGCTGCGTTGTAATCAACTCTTGAGGAAAATTAACATGATCTAATAACGTTTGAATACTTGAGAAATTACCTACGTCAGCAGCAAAGTGAGCATCAGACCCCGTAGTTATTCTAGCGCCAACGTCTTTAGCTATCATAGCAATATCTTCACATCGTGGAGCACTACCCACTCGAGATCGTCCTAATGATGAATTATTAATTTCGACTAACACATTATATTCAGCAGCCGTACGAATCACTTTTTCAAAATCGAAATCATAATTAGGATTCCCCGGATGACCAATCGCATCAACAACACCAGATTTAATGGTATTGATCAGCGCCTCTGTATGATCTAATCGAGTGGTAGGTTTAAAAACTGGCTCATGTAAGCTAGCTATTACCCAATCTAGTTTAGCTAAAACAGTCTTATCCAAATCAACCTCGCCAGCAGTATTTACGATATTAGCTTCAACACCGCGTAATACAGCAACACCATTTAGAAAACGAGGAAGTACACGTTGATTAGCAAAGTACCAGAAATGCGGAGCACCAGGCATTAAAGATGCGTGATCTGTATTACAAAACATTTTTAACCCCTTAGCTGCAGCAGCTTGAGAATTTTCAATAATTGTACTGTAAGCATGGCCACTTGATAATGTATGGGTATGGGTATCAACTTGAATCTGCATAACGTAAACCTCTAGTGAAGTGAAGAAGATAAAGAATAATAGCGAGCAACAACATTACGTAAATGCTGCTGGGCCAACTTTCGACTGGATAAATGGTACCGCTCAACCATAACTAACCAAGATTGTTTCTGTAAAATTTTCGCAATCGCAAAACCTAAATCATCATCCCAATGACAATCATCTCGCAATAGAAGCTGTGACAACCAACTTTCAAGGCTTGCAACCACGACATCGTAACCAAGTCCACCATCAATAAATATTTCTAATTGATGATTGATTTGTGAATGCGATAAACCATAATTTAGCGGTTGTTGAACATTATCAGAATATAATTTAAAGAATAATTGACTATCTAATTGGTTAAATTGTTCAACACGCTGACAAGAAAAAGAAGCGCCAAATAAAGATTGAGCATCATCAAACCATGACTGAGCAGCCATTGATAGTGGCTTAACGCACAACAATGAATGATGACCACTCGCAACATCTTTAGTAATACCTAATCTTAGGGGGCGCAATAAACAATGAGACCAAAAATCAACTAACTCGCTAACAGCACCAAAACTTGTACCAATATAATCAATATTCTCATCCATCGCCTGTTGCAACACGGTATTAATTAATTGCGTACCAATCCCCTGCTGTTGAAAGCCATCCGCGACTGCAATACGCAATATACGATAACAATGTTGTTCTGCTGCAATCGCATAACCTAAATGTGCCGCCAACGATTGTGCCAGCAAATGCCCTTGTGGACGACGCTTGCCCTGCATCACTAACTGGGCTAATTGTTTGTCAAACCCGCCCTCTTTCGATACCACACAGCAACCAATAATTACCTCGGATTGTGAAGCAATAAGCAGCCTTAAATTAGGATCATCCAGGAGTTGCTGAATATCATTAGGAGAGGTTTGGTAATGAGCATTAATTAATAAACCAAAAAGTTGATTCAGCAATACTTCATTATGAGCGAGTTCTGCCGCCGGCAACACCGAATAACTCATCGATTCAGTAGCTGTTGTGGTTTCTATATCAATAAGATTTGGCGCTTGGGCAGCAAGTAATAATGCTTTAAAAACCCAAGCCTCTAGTGGATCACCTTTCGCCCATCTTATTGGCTGCTCCAAATGATAACTTCGCCATTGGGGCATGCACTCTGTTAATCGTTGTTTAAATTTAATCTCAAATCCACGCCCTGTACCTTCATAACCATGAATAGTGGTCGCAAAAACTAATCGGTTATGGCATCCAAGTAGCGCAGTTAAAATCGATGCGGGGATAGCGGCAGCTTCATCTACGATAATAAAATCAAAATTATGAGCTTCATTCACAATCCTATCGGCAGCTATAAATTCAACTCGACTCGCTCCTAAATGCAATTGATGACGATGAGGATGATCGGTTGCTGGTAATCGTAACTTAGCATGTTTAAACACCGTCTCAGCACAGGCAAATGAAGGCGCAGTAACCGCAACTTTAATCGTTCGAGTTTGTAATAATTCTGCCGCCGCAATACCTAACGCTGCTGATTTTCCACGGCCACGATCAGCTGATAAAACTAATGGTCGTTTACGGTGCCCTGTCATCACTTTAATAATCGCATCTACGGCTTCAGACTGGCCATCAGTTAAACAACTACGCTGAGTGTTTATATCAATAAATGTAGGCGGCAAAATTACCTGTTGGAACGACGTCATTAAAGAAGGCTGCTGCTGTGGTTGCGACTGCTGAATGAGCACCACTTCAGGGTTAACAAATAATCGACCTAAACGTTGATAAAACGGCGTAGCTGCATCGCTTAAACGCCATGTAGGCGGTGCTATAATTACTAATATACCGCCGCCTCTAATCGTGCCAGAAAGTGCACCTAGCGTATCAGCATTGATCCCACCTAAACCATTAATAACCACCATATCAAACTCTTGTCCAAGCCATTGCTTTGACTGTTTAAACGATGATGATGTAAATGATACAGGTGCATTATCACCACTCCATAACCGCTGTGGAAAGTGTTTACCAACAATAACAGCTGTTGTGGCTGCCCATTCTAAACTACCTTCTAATACCACTAATTGGCGGCAAAAATGCTGCGATAGCTGCTGCTGAAGTTGAGCAAAAAAAGTATCTAACGGCACCGACATAAATAGATCCAAAAATAAATGACAAATAAATCATAACACAGCCACAACAGGCATAAAAAAACCACGCATAATAGCGTGGTTTTTATTAAGTAAAATAAACCGTTATTTTAGATAATCATCTAAATAGGCCAACACATCATTAATTTGACGATCACTCATCTTTTTTAATTTAAGCTGTAACTTATCACCATCACGAGTATAAGAAACTTTTCCTTTAATTAAATCTTGTGATGTTGGCTTTTCTACTACAGCTTTAGGATGTAATTGCTCGCCTAATTGCTCTAGTTTTCCAGTCACTTCACGAGTAATACGACTAATACCCTGCGCATTAATTGTTTTCCATAATGACGCATTATCACCACTTAAATCAGCAATCATGTGCTGTTGTTGCTCATGATTTAAACCAAAGAAAATACGATGAAGTTTCACAATTGTTGGACGACCAAGTTCACCAACACTTGGATAAGCCATCAACAATTCCATAGGTAAACTAGCTGCTTTTAATGCACCACTTACTAATGCTTCGCTGCATTGTAAATATTTAGCGAGCTCTTTTTGATCTGCAACTTTACCCGAGTCGAGCAACGACTGCATTTCTTTACCACGTTCAAACAGTGATAACGGTTTATGGGCGTTAGCGACATCAGATAGAAACTTAGCATGTTCAGTATTGATGCCTTTAGCGACATAAATTAAAAAATCTTTGTGAGCAATAATACAAGACATGCGACGGCGACTACCGTCTAATACTTCAATACGACCATCATCAAGCCAACGACCCACTGCTGGATATTGTTGGCCACGATCTTTTAATGTCACCAAAATATCCGCTAAAGCATGCTCATTTAAGAAGGCTTGTTCACGGGCATTTTCAGCAAAAACGATAGTTTGAGTACTGACATCATCTGCCTTTACTTTTACTAATTCAAAAGCAACAGTATCTTCACCCGCAACAGCTAATTCAATAACTGCAGCTTTATCACGAGCTGCTGTTTGTGCTTCTGTAACGTTAGTAGCGCGGCGTTTATCTGCTTTGCCAAACAAACGTGCGTTAAGATCTGTAGTTTTAATTGCCATCTGTCAATTACTCCTCATTCAAGTTTGCCCAGTGGCTGTGCATAACACGTTCTAATTCAAGACCAACCCGCTGAATAGCTTCTTGAGCGGTTGAAAGGGTCTTTTTTCCCCCTTCAAATTCAGCAGCAGTAAGATCAAAAACAGTACTATAAGTATCAGCACATGTCTCAAAAGCACGGCTTCGTGGCACTGTTGCCATCATTACTTGCTCACGTAACAAGTAATTCATTTCCGTTAATACAGAAACTTGCTTTTTATTATCATCTTCAAACATAGTCGGCATTAGACGAATAAATTCTAATCCATGCCAATCTTCTGGAAACATCTCATAAACAGTAGGTAAATGCTGAAAAAAGTTAACCGTTGATGCCCAGTCTAAACGTTTTGCAGCACATGGAATAATCAGAGCATTAGATGCATACATTGCATTCCATACTAAAGGATCGATATGAGGACCAGTATCAATCATAATGATATCAAACTCATCAGCGATAGGATCGATCACTTTCTCTTTAAGCAAACGGACAATATCAAGATCTTGATTTACGGCTAAATCCTGCCAAGCGTCAGCATTGAACATGGCATCTTCAGGGAAAGCTGCAATCGTTTTAAGGTTTGGATATTGAGTTGGCATTACCACATTATCCATCACAAAATGCTTATCCGTTAATACACCCTCAGGGACATTATCTAACATAACATCGACAGCAGAATAAATCGTTTCTTGCTTACCAATACTGATCAAAGGGTTGAGAAATAAACGTAATGATCCTTGAGGATCGAGGTCAATAAGGCAAATTCGGTAGCGCTTATCTAAATCTAACGCTAAACAAGCAGCAATATGTACTGCTGTCATTGATTTTCCAGTCCCCCCTTTTTGATTCTGAACATTCACCACCCATGGTTTACGCCCAGCACCTTCACGTTCATAAAAGGCCGGTTTTTTTGCAGCAGCCATCAATTGATGCGCTTCTTCAAGGGTTATTGAATAATGGTTAGCTTTATTTTTAGTAAATTGATGACCCGTTGCTTCCATCCGTGAAATTGCATCATCCAATTTTCGACGAGTTAAACCTGAACGTGTCTCCATTAGCGCTTTTGACATTGGCGGAAAAACCTCGTCACGACGCTCTTCTAAGACAATTTCAATACGATCAGCTTGTACTTGTTTGGTTTGCTCTGCAATATTGAGCAAATTTTGTATCGTCTGTTCCCTATTCATTATTACTCTACGCCATGATGATTGACTGACTATATTGTACAATAAATATCACTGTAAACAATAAAAAGCTGAACAAAAACATGTGATACTAATCTCAACTAAAAAACATACTGTAATGCAAAAAGCATTAAATTTAATGCTTTTTAGACTTAATTTAACTTTAATATCTAACTTAATCCCCCAAGAAAAACCATTTCATAAAAATGTTACAGCGTCACAAGTTTACATTGTAAATCTTACTTCGGTCTTTCTTAAGCGGAACAATGAAAAAATAGGGATAGTTTACGGTCAATGCTATTTCAATCTTAAAATCATCTTTTATGCTAATAATATAATAATGCTAATGAAATTAGCCAATTTCATTAGCAAATCAGTCTAAAATTGAAAATAAAGGCTAATTATCTAAAAAACAAGCTGAAATTAAACATCCCGTTATCAAAAAAATTGCTCGCTACTTGATCATTGTTCCATGGGAAATTCGAATAAAATGAAACGATGATCAAGCGACAAAAAGCATTAAAATAAGGCTGTAAACCACGTATTTTCAACCTATTAATAACGGAAAAATGATCAAGAGTAACAACGATGATCAGTTAGTCACTTTAAACGCTACGGAAGCATGTAAAATAATAGTGGAACTACGGAGAATGCTGATTCAATAAGGGCTGTGAGAATATAAAGATAAGATTAAAGTAGCTAAAACAAAGCGAAATTTAAGCATTTGGTTAGATTGAAATACACATTTTCCCTGATGATCATTGATCCCACAACGGATAGATGACATTTAGCCCTCTTTTTACGTTGAATGTCATTTCAATTAGCTGTTAAATCAACTTCAAATAGACACTAAAGAGAAGACTCAGGGATGAAATATCAATTTGAAACTTGAAAACGCGTAATCATGATCATCTTTCCAGTACAAGAAAGAGTAGAATCGGCATAGAAGGTGGCCCTTTTCGCTAAAAATACACACTTTACGATCATGGCTGTGGATAACATTGTGGAAAAGATGAGAGTGAATGATGATCATGCTTTCATTATTATTATGATCATGTTTTCAGGTTACTAATGATCATCTTTCCATCGCTATTATGATCATGCTTTCAGGCTCTATATGATCATGTTTCTGGATTTACATTGATCATCGTTCCAATAGCACTAAAAATAATACATAATATAAACAAATGGTTACGATAATATTTTCCACCTGATCATTAGATCATAATATCAATAAGATCAGATTTAATCATAAAGATCAGTTTTAAAATCTTTAAATAAAAAACTTTCTTTCTTGATCTTTTTCTATTAATCTTTACGGAAAGATGATGCTTCTACGGCCAATGACAAATGAACTCCGCTCGAAATACTAAAAAAACCCCGATTGATAAGATATTGATCGAAGCACCAAGATCACACAAAGATGGTCATTTATTTGTGATCCCAGCAAATCTGGTTGACTGGTTACCTCAGTACCAACATTTTAAAGGTGTGACCAAAAGTATTATTGAGCTGTTAAATATTATTTCATTACGTGGCCTATCAACCCAAGATGGTATGGTTTCAACAACCGAACTGATTGAAGCTACCGAAGGCCAATTAACTCGAGCGGCAATTCAACAACGTTTACGAGCTGCGGTGACTGTTGGTTTATTTAGCCAACAGCCCGTACGATTTGAAGAAGGTCTTGCTGGTAAAACAATGTTGCATCATTTTATTAATCCAGCCTTGCTGATTTCTCAACTTGGTACCGGTAGTTTACTCTCAGAACAATTTAAGCAACGTGAAAAGCAAAAGCGTTCTAAAGCGTTAGCACAAAATCATGTTAATCGTCGTTTACTGACTGAATATGGCTTAGGCACTCCTCCCTCTATGCCTGATGAAGCTGATCAAATTGTGGTATCACCAACCAGTTGGGCAGGTATCATTGATCAGGCGTTAGCACCACCACGCACTAAAAAAAGCTATCAAAAAGCAATGGTTGCGATCAGTGGAACGAAAGCGATCATTGAAACACGATCTTCAAAATCGATCATGACAGTTGATGATCTTATGACGTTGTTTGCGTTGTTTACGTTAACAGTACAATACCATGATCATCATCTTGCTGATTATGAAATTCAACTACGATCAATGGCGAATAAAACCCCTGTATATATTACTGATATTTTGGCATTACGTGGCAAAAAAGACAGTGGCCCAGCGCGTGATTCTATTCGTGAAAGTATCGATCGTATTGAATTTACTGATTTTCAATTGCATGAATTAACAGGCCGCTGGCTTAGTGAAAATATGCCTGAAGGTTTTAAAAGTGATCGGTTTCGATTTATAGCACGTACAATCACGGCATCGGAAGAAGCACCTCAAGAAGGTGAAGATGGTGAAATTCGAATTAAACCTAATCTTTACATTTTAGTTTGGGAACCGTCATTTTTTGATGAATTATTAACGCGCGATTATTTTTTCTTATTTCCACCAGAGATCTTACGTCAACATACATTAGTGTTTCAGTTATACACATTTTTTAGAAGTCGAATGTCTCGTCGTGTGGTCGATTCAATGCTTTTAAGTGAGCTAAATCAAAAGCTTGCGAGGAATATTGAGTGGCGCCGTTTCTCTTCAGATATTATTCGAGAACTGAAGAAATTAGCGGAAGGAAAAGCAACCGAGACAATGTTTGCCGTGAATTTATGGGGATATCATTTAACGATATCTGCTGACGATATTGATAAACGTTATACTGATTATCGTGTTGATATTCGGTCTGACGCCGAAGAGGTTATTCGCTATTCTCGAGCGAAAACAACCAACGAAGGCAAACGTAACATGGCACCAACAATGCCAAATCCATTACGTAATGAAATTATGCCGAAACAAGCGCTGGATCAATTATCAGCAATTATTGATGGCGAATTTGAACCGATTCAGCGTAAAGAGTCTCGTCCTCGTGGTCGTTTAGGACGTCGAATTAAGTTACGTAAACATTTAGTTGAAATTAACGCAGATGAATTAACCATCGTTTTATCTAAATATACCTCTTCTGAAGCGCTACAACGTAGTATAACAGCGTTATCGGCAATGACTGGTCATCCCGCCACTACAATTACAGAAGAGTGTCAGGGATATTTAGAGAAGCTTGATTGGCTTCATGTTGCGGGTGAGCGAGTGAGTTATGAAACGTTAAGTAAAACGGTTGAATTGTATAATAGCCGTCAAGATGAGCGTCATTTGTCGATTGAGCGCTTAATTTCAGGATTAGCTGTTCGTCGCAAGATATGTAAGCTGGTTCATGAGGGCCATATTACCGAGCAAGTATTAACCGCATTAGACGATGTCGCTAAAGGTATTTAACGAAGAATCATTGTGGAGTACAGAGAAAGAGAGTGCTTCTAGGTGCTCTTTTTGTTTTAATAAACAGTAAATAGAATTAACACGTAATGCCGAATGTGTAGTACGTGATATTAAGTATTATTGTTAGCGGAGTTAGACGATGTTGTTCAGTAAGAAGGATTTTAGCAGTGTTTTATTTTGTATTATTATTAGTACGCCAGCTGCTAATGCCTATGCTGCTGAAGCAGATCGTCCCGTAATTGATCGTCCTAAAATTGGGGTAGTGCTTAGCGGTGGTGGAGCGAAAGGTGCTGCCCATATTGGGGTGCTTGAGGTTTTAGAAGAAAACCGTATTCCTGTAGATATCGTGACGGGTACCAGTATGGGAGCCTATGTTGGTGGTATGTATGCCATGGGGCTCTCAGCTAAAGAAGTAAAACAACGTACTTTTGATATAAATTGGAATACGGGTTATATCGATCGAGCAAGTCGTAATGACTTATCTTTGCGACGAAAAAAACAAAATGATACTTATCAGCTTCATACCGATTTAGGCTTAGATATTGATGGTGAATTTAAATCTCGTCCAGGCGCTTTTCAAGGACAGGGGCTAGCCGTACTTTTACGTCAACTTACTGATAATTTACCGGCATTAAAAACGTTTGATCGACTCGCTATTCCTTATCGTAGTGTTGCCACTGATATAACCAAAGTAACACCTGTTGTGATTGGTTCTGGTCATTTAGCGACGGCAATGCAAGCATCTATGACCGTACCTGGTGCGTTAAAACCCGTCCATTTAGATAATAAATTATTGGTCGATGGTGGGGTGGTTAACAATATGCCTGTTGATGTCGCTAAGCAGCTTGGTGCTAATGTGATTATCGCCGTTGATCTTCGTGATAGTTTAATGCCCAAAAAAGATTTAGACAGTGCATTAAATATTGTGTCGCAGTTAACAACCTTTATGACCAATGCCAGTGCTGATTATCAAAAAAGCTTAATGAAACCTAGCGATGTTTATTTACAGCCTAATGTTTCTTTTATGACTGCGGCTGATTTTGATAAATTAGAACAAGCTTATCAAGCCGGACGCAAAGTGGCTCTAGCGTCATTACCTCGTTTATTACGCTATCAATTATCACCGTCAGCATATGCTGAATATAATAAACAAAAAAATCTTCGTCGAGTACGTTTATCTGCACATGACTCTTATTTTATTGATGATATTAAAATTGTAAATAATACTAATCTTCCAGATAAAACGCTATTAGCGCAATTAGAGTTAAAAACTGGAAAAGTTATTACTAATAAAGAGTTAGAGCAAGCTGTTAAGCGTTTACAAAGTGAAGATATCTATGGTCGAATTAATTATTCAATAAAACAAAAAGATAATAAAAACATTCTTATTATGGATATTAATGAGAAATCATGGGGGCCTGGGTATTTAAACTTTACGCTCGCATTTGAAGATGATTTTGAGAGTCGTTCTGATTTTTCTTTTGGTGCTCAATATATCTATACCGATCTTACCGATAAAGGTGGAGAGTGGTTACTTGAGTGGAAATTAGGTAGCTGGAAAAATATAGCTACCGAGTTTTATTTCCCTATAGATTATCAGCAACACTTTTTTACCGCATTTGGTGCTGAAACAAGTAATGAAATTCGTCGGTTTGATAACTCCAGTTATTATAATCTTAACGAAAAAGAATTAAAAAATATTGATGCAAAATATAATCAAACCTATGCTTATGTTGAAATGGGCTGGAATATTAAACCTTGGGCAGCATTAACGTTAGGTTATAAAGGACAAACGGGTAGCATTACCGTTACTTCAATAGATCGTAAAGAAAATTATGATACCTATGGGCCATATCTAAATCTGACTTACGATGATTTGGACAGTTTTTTCTTTCCATCTCATGGTTCTTATTTTAATAGCGAAATTGGATACAGTAATACACTCCGTCGGCCAGATACTGGTAAGCATGAGTATGGTGATACGTTATATTATGATGTATCGATGATAAAACCATTTACATATGATAGACATACACTAGTCGCCTCAATAAAAACTGCCGGTTCAGATGCCGATGATTTATTGCCTATTTATGCACAAGATCTTGGTGGATTATTTAATCTATCAGGTTATCATCGCTATGAATTAAATGGGCGTTATAGTGCTTTAACTAGCTTAGTTTATCGTTACCGAGTGATTGATAATAATTTTGGTGCGATTAAATTACCCGTTTATGTTGGTGGTTCGCTTGAAAAAGGTGGTGTATGGGATCGTACATCAGCGATGAGTTGGAATAGTGCAATTACTGCGGGCAGTGTATATGTTGCCGTAGATTCTATTTTAGGACCTGTTTATTTAAGTTATGGCCAAACATCTACTGGTGAAAGTTCATTTTATCTTTCATTAGGTGGAACATTATAAAGACTAATAAACGAGATCTTAAGTATAACCATATTATATGGTATGTATAATTTTATCTAATACTTTACATATTATTGACAATTCACCACTGCTTTTGTTGATAATCGTTCTTGATATAACCTTTTGCTTTTATTTGTATGTTTTCTATTTGTAAGGATACGAATGGATTAACAACCAAGCAGTTAAAAGTATTATATGATTTTTTTCGAGCCTTTTTAGGCTCGATTTTTTTTATGATTATTTTAATGTAATCATAAAAATACCGCTGACAGTGATCCACAATATGATATTGGCAATAATAAAAGCATCAACTGCCCAATAAGCTGTTTGTATTAGGCTTTCCTTATTTTTAAGAGACGGGAGTAATCAATAGCAATATGATAACTATTGATGGTAATAATCAGTGATTTCAAGGTGATGAACAAGCTACAAGCTGCTGTTAAATAAAAATAAATGCTAGATATGTTCGAATGAGATCTGCATTATTTATTGGGTAGGAGCTGGGCTTATTTTTATAAGACGAAATAATATTCTTTATAATAAGACTAATTGATAATTTACGGTCTCTATAATTTTATCTTGTGTCAGGTGGGCTGACATTATAAGAAAAAATTAGAGAAGGACGTATTATGAAAAGGCTGCATTATTGGATCTTGCTGTGTTTATTGCTATCGATTATTGGTTGTAATGATAGCAGCTCTAAAGTTGATGCAGTGACGGTTGATTTTTCACCTAAATTTAGTGCATTTCAGATATTAAATGATAGTAATGAAGCAACAGCTAAGAATGTACAAGCTCCGATATTAGTTGCTGGTAAGTTGACGGTGACTAATCTAGATGAAAACACCACAGAAACCTTTGATTGGAAAGCGTATTTAAATTTAGACAGTTTTGAAATATCATCGGCAACCACGTTAGGGCTAGCACCTGCTAATTATCATTTTGTGCTTAATTTACAGCATAATGAACAAACCTATTATGGTGAGCTTACCACTGAAGTGACCGGTGACAAGGCACTGGTGGATATGGCAATAAGCCCAGTGCTAGGTAATATAGATACTCAAATATCCGTTAATCCTGAGATGGCAAAGCTATTTTTTAATATGGATGCGGCTCAATTAAATTTATTAGCATTAAATAATCCGATGGTTGGGATTGAGATTGATAATGCTGCCGAGATGAAATTCTTGATTAATCCGGCAACATCACGGTCTGATTTATATTTTAATATTGCGTTTGGTAATTATAATTTAGGGGTTAATTTTTATGATGATAATAAACATATAGGTAAACTTGCTCTTTCTAATTCACCACTGATTATTGACGCAACGACGACGAATATTCATTATGATATTGTGCCGTTAATGGCGGTTGCAGTGTTTGATTTTAACTCGCAGGGTGATACCACCAACTTAACAATCGAAATTCCTTCTAATATTATCAACCATGTTAATGATATAAATAACTTACGTACTCAACTTAAAGTGATTAATCCTGATAGCATGATTGTATTTGATAATGCAATTACGTTTAGTCCTCCAACAACGACTAATAGCGCTTATCAAGCAACCATTCCGCTTAATTTAAGCTTTGCTGATGCAAATAGTGAAGCATTATATTTAACCCTCAAATTTTTCGATGATAGTAGCCAGACGGTGAATGCAGATGCGTTTGCAAGTTGTACTTCCGATAACTTTGTTTTAGCCAAGCAAGATAAAACATTAGGGTGCCAAGTAACGTTTAATGACTCTGAAGTTGATGTGATCACGGCTTTAAATGCTCAATTTGTAGTGAATGTTTATGATGTTAATGGTAATCCCATTAAGGGCGCTGAAGTTTATTTAGATGATGCATTAACACCCATAGGTATTACGGGGGAGGATACCTTTACCAGTGAAGGTGCTTTAGTGTTTAAAACCAGTGTTGGTGCGCATGATATTAAAGCCAAAGCGATAGGATTCATGGTTCAAAAGGCAGTAACGGCTGCACCATTAAGTATTAATAATGTCGATTTATATCTATCAGAACGTCAAGACACGACAGATCATCTTGAAACCGCTAATTATGATATGCGAATAGCCTCAACGGCAAACGTTAATATTACGCCTACAACAACTCAGATAAATGCGCAGGCTGTATTAAGTCAGCGATTACCAACCCTGGATGTGGATTTCGATAAAAAAACCGGTGTGGCGCGGGTTATTTATAATAAAACTGGCTATCTAACCGAAGCGGATCCAGCGAAGCCTGTTGCAACGGTAGTGATGGATTTTCTTGAGCAGCAGCGTGATCTTTTAAGATTATCTTCAACAGACTTAGCTAATGTTAGTCAACAAGTACGTCAAACTGAGGTAACGGGAGCGCAGCGTTATTATTTTCAACAACAGCATCATGGACGCGATATTTTCAATGCTCTACTACAGGTGAATGTTAATCGAGATGGACGTATTTTAAGTGTTAATAATGGTTTTTCACCCGCGGTTGATCAAGTTGTAACAAGTAAAGTTGCTCCAACGATCTCGATTCAGCAAGCGATCATTAATGGCGCGAAGGAGGTAGGGATCAATCTTATCCACCAGCCAACGATCGACAGTGAAGATCTTAGCCGCGATGATCAAAAATCGACCGTCCGTGCGACGACGGCATCGAAAGAATTAATTGAAGCAAAATTAGTATATTTTCCAATAAAAGGCGATCAGTTACGTTTAGCATGGAGTTTTGTTTTATTTACCCACGATCAACGTCATGTTTATCAAATGTTGGTGGATGCTCAAAATGGCGATGTATTAGCTTTCTTTGATCAAGTTGACAGTGATAGCTATGAAGTATTTCCCGTTCCGATTGAATCACCAAGCCATGCTACTCCCGTTAACACGCGTCAAACAATAACTAATCCGGCAGTAAGCCCTGGCTCACCGTGGAAGTGGCATGATACTAATGCCAGTATTGGTGCTGAATATACCATTATGCGAGGGAATAATGTTCATGCTTATAACGATTCAGATAACAGTGGTTCACCCTCAGTAACAGAACCTGATTGTGGTGCTGGATTAAATTGTTTATTTCCATTGGATTTAAGTTTAGCGCCAGCAGATAGCAGCTATGCAGCGACAGCTAATTTATTCTATTGGAATAATATTATTCACGATATTACCTATATGTATGGTTTTGATCAGGCCTCAGGAAACTTCCAAGTTAATCAATATGGTGGTGCAGGGCTTGGTGGCGATGATGTTCGCGCAGAATCACAAGATGGCGGTGGCTATAACAATGCTAACTTTTATACTCCAGCAGACGGTAGTCGACCACGAATGCAAATGTATTTATGGAATCTTACTACCCCTGAGCGTGATGGTGATTATGATGGCGCCATTATTGTTCATGAATATGCCCATGGTATTTCTAATCGCTTAATTGGTGGCGCAAGTAATGTTAACTGCTTGAATAATTATCAACGTCCTTCTGAAGGGATCAGTGATTTATACGCATTAATGTTAACGCATCAAGCCGGTGCAGCAGGGACAGATCCACGTGGTATCGGGACTTATGTATTAGGTCAGCCTGTTACTGGTGCTGGTATTCGTCCACAGCAATACAGTACTGATCCTGCCATAAACGATTACACCTATGAAAGTATTACCTCTGGCATGTCAGTACCGCATGGTATTGGCTCTGTTTGGACTCAGGCTGGCTGGGAAGTTTATTGGGCACTGATTGCTGCTCATGGTTTTGACAGCGATTTTTATAACTCAGCGGGTGGTAGTGGTAATCAACGTGCGTTGTTGTATTTCACCGAAGGGTTGAAAAATACTATTTGTTCGCCAAGCTTTATCGATGCTCGAGATGGGGTAATTCAAGCCGCGATTGATAATTATTCTGGTGAAGATGTGTGTTTGGTATGGCAAGCGTTTGCTGATTTTGGATTAGGCGTCGATGCGATATCTGTTAGTAATAACAGCTTAAATGTGACGGATGGGTTTGCTATTCCAACCGCTTGTGATAATACCGCTGATGTATGGGTTGAAGATACCCATTATGACTATACTGGTACCTTACCGGATACTGGCAATGAGCCTGATGCCAATATGTTCGGCTTGAGTATGTGGCGTAGTAAAGCGATTTGGAACCGTACTACTGTCGGCAGTACGGGTGGCCATCAAAACCCAGAATATGGTCAACCGAACGAGATCCACGTTAATGTTAAAAATCGTGGTGCAGCAACAGCCTTTAATACGACGGTTGAAGTGTATTGGGCGCATGCCGCAACAGGATTATCATGGCCTGCAGATTGGAACTTATTAGGCACTGATACCATCGGTAGTTTAGCTGTTGGGGCTGATGCAGAGGCAACTGTCGGCTGGACGCCATCGGGTACGGGCCATTATTGTTTAATTGCACGATTAGTTAATCCTCAAGATCCAATGACGAATCCTGAAACCACTAACATTAATTACAATACTCGTTACAACAATAATATCGCTTGGCGAAATATGAATGTGGTTGATTTATTAACGAGCTTAACGGAAGAAGTTAGCTTTATTGCCCGTAGTATTGCCAAAGATAACAGTCCAATCATTCTTCAGATTGGTACTGCTGAGCAACAACGGTTTTTACAACAAGGCGGACAACTACAGCTCAATTTAGTTAACTTTACAGGGCAAGATGAATGGCAAACGATCACTCAATTACCGCATATTATTCGTAATTTAAATACAGCGACAACTACCACCAGCCAAGGTAAAAATGAAGGAGTAGTTAAATTACTGTTTAAAGCGGGTCCTATGGCCGTTACCGATAATATCCGTGGTTTTTATCATCTCGATGTGATGCAACTGGATGATAATGCGAATCAGGCTAATGGTGGTATTGCGTATGAGATTGTGACTCGAACACAGCTTACTGATAGCGATAACGATACTATTCCTGATGTGCAAGATACCGATGACGACAATGATCAGCAACTAGATACTGTTGATAATTTCCCACTTGATGCATTACGTCAGTAATTAACTGCTGGTCTAAAACAAGAAAACCCCTCCGTTGCTTTGTTATGGCAACGGAGGGGGTTTCTTTTTAGGTGTGGTTGTAAGGGTTATAAACCAATTTGGTCTTCAATAATGGCAATGATTGCTTCAGGAGACTCAGCTTGGCGTAAACTGTCACGGAAACTTTCATGGATGAGTTTACGAGCAAGGCCTGCAAAGATACGCATGTGTTGATCACCTTGGTCTTTATTTAGCGTTAACATGATAACGAAATCGACATCGCCAGAGTCAGACATCCAATCAATAGGTTTATCAAGATGGGCAATACTGATACTAGAATGACGAATGTGTTCAGATTTAGTATGTGGAATTGCAAACCCATGTCCTAAACCGGTTGAGAATACCGCTTCACGCACCCACACATCATCTTCAAGCTTATACACATCATCAGTACGGCCTTGAATACCTAAGTTACCGACTAATGCCTGGATTACTTCTTCTTTATTAGCAAAGTCTGCTGCTTTAAACACACATTGCTGAACTAAGATCGGCTTTAATTGTGCTTGAGCGTGACGTTGTTCAAGTAAGGCTTCAACGTCTTCAATCGTGGCGCACTCACATGCCTGTGCAAATAACGTTTGGCTATCAGTGAAGTTGATTTCAGTTAAATGCGCTTTAGTGGCAGCGATCTTCGGGGCACTCATACTTATTTCATCAAGACCTGCGCCAACCAATAATGGTAGTACTTTACTGTCTGCGCCAAGTTCGCCACATAAACCAACCCATTTACCGTGAGCATGGGCAGTAGTAACCACTTGCTTCAATAGCCGTAGGAAAGCGGGCGCTAAGCTGTTATACAGTTTTGAAACACTGGCGTTATCACGATCAACCGCTAATAGATATTGGGTCATATCATTGGAGCCAATACTGAAGAAATCAACTTCCTGACAGAATAAATCGACAATAAACGCTACAGATGGTACTTCAACCATGATGCCTAATTGAATCTCGGTATCAAAGGCAATGTTTTGTTCGGTCAGTTGTTGTTTTACTAATTGTAATTGTTGCTTAACCCAGCGGATTTCCTCAATGCTTTGAATCATTGGGATCATGATTTTTGCTTTGCCATGAACAGATGCACGCAAAATAGCCGTTAGTTGGGTATGAAATAGCGCTAAGAACTGTGGGTAAATACGCACAGCACGGTAACCAAGGAACGGATTATTTTCATGAGGTAGGGCAAGGTAATCAATTGGCTTATCGCCACCAATATCCATGGTACGAATGATCACAGATTTACCATTGGCTGCGGTTAACACTTCACGGTAATGATTAAACTGCTCTTCTTCATCGGGTGCTTGGTGGCGATCCATAAATAGCATTTCAGTGCGGAATAAGCCAATTCCCTCAGCACCTTGAGCGAAAGCATTAGTAGCTTCGACTGAGCAAGCGATATTAGCCGCCACTTCGATTGTATGACCATCGGCGGTAGTTGCTTGCTGGTGGGCATACTGACTTTGCTGTTGTTGAAGGGTATTGGCGAGTGTGATTGCGCGGTTGAAGTAACCACTAACTTCGATGCTAGGCTCGATAGCCAATACACCTAATTGCGCATCAAGATAAACATTATGATTCAGTGCTGTTGTACATTCTTTTAGTTCAATACCAGATAAGGTTGGAATATTAAATGCGCGCGCTAAAATTACCGTATGTGAGGTGCTGCCAGCGTGGGTTAATACCAAACCTTGTAATAATGCTTTATCAAGCCCTAAAAATTGACTCGGAGTTAGATCGTTAGCAATAACGATACTTGGTTGCTGTAGTGAGAAAGCCGTTTGGTTATCGAGTACGTTAGGGTAAGCGGCTGTTAATAATTGCAGTGAGACATCTTTGATATCCAGTACGCGCTCACGTAAGTAACTGCTTGCTGACTGTTCTAGTTGCTGACACAGTTTTTCCATGACCGCTAAAATAGCATTCGCAGTTGAATGGTTGGCTAGCAGTGCCGTCACACCATCAATAAAACTTGAATCATTAATAATGGCTAAGTGAGCACTGGTGATTTCTTGTTCGTGGTGTGAGCCGTTAGCGATAGTCTGATTTAAGTTAGTGCTTACTTGTAGACGTGCTTGTTCAAAGCGCAGCGCTTCATTGTCATCGTGCGCTGCTGTGGTAAATTGTTGTGGATCAATTTGGCTCATGGCAACTAACACGCCACAACCAATGCCAGGAGCAAGTCGTTTACCCGTGATCAAATGTGGCTGGTGGCGAAGTAATGATTGCGGCAATACAATTTCACTATCATCAGCTAATGTTTCAAGTGCTTCATCGCAATGAGGGAACTGCTGTTCAATATAGCTTTGTAATGTTTGACAAGCTTGCTCACTGTCAATGCCTTCAAAGTTCAAGGTACAGTTATCATTTAATAAAGTATCTGTACCGACTAACGCTAATACACTTTTCGCATCACCTGAATTATTAGTTCGGTGGTTAGTTAAGGTAATTTGACAAGCAAACTGACGGCACTGCTGCTCTAAATGATTCGCTGGACGAGCGTGAATACCATTAGGTAATACACATTGAAACTGAAATTGATGAGTCATAAATAAAACGCCTTAATTTATTTAATGTTAGTGGTGAGTTAACAACAGTTGCTGACATTGAGAAAAAATGCGTCGTGGATGCTGTAATGCATCTTGAATAGAAACTTCTAGACAGCGATGCTTTTTAAAACGATCACTTTGCTCGACATTAATATCGGCGGCGAGGATGACAATATCAGCACGCTCAACATCCTGGTCGGTGAGGCGGTTTTCAATTCCCATTGCTCCTTGGGTTTCGACTTTGATTGTGATCCCGAGTTTTTTCGCTGTCTCGATGAGCTTGTCGGCTGCCATATAAGTGTGTGCAATCCCTGTTGGACATGCGGTAATCGCGACAACTCTCATGTGTCTCTCCTGTTGTTAAATAATGTAGTGCTAGTTCGATGGCATGAATATAAGTATTTATGAGATTGCAAGATAGAAGATAAACGACGCTTTTATAGGACATTTGTAACCGTAATAACCAATCGTGATAGGGATCTCATTGCTTTATAGACTGGTATTAGAATAACGAACTAGCATTTTTGTGCGTTTTTGATGTTAGCTTTATCTGGGACTGATTGGGTATTAAATGGGTTGCTATATAAGAGTGTGGACTCAATGGCTAAAATAATGACAAGTAAAAATGAGCAGGAAAGAAAAATGCAGCATGAGCGGGGGACTACATGCTGCGAAAGGTCATTTCAAGGGGATGAGAATGACAATATTTATATATTTAAGCTGTACATTAATTATTAATGATTTTAAAAATATAAAAACTGGATAAATATCGCTTTAATAGCACTATTCTATCCAATCATTATTTATCTGATATAACGTAATACTACACAAATAATAGCTGAAGATTTTATTGATATATAAATAAAATAACAAACTGTGATATTGAGCCAAAATATCGTTATATAACAATGAGAGTCCACTCACAGCTATTTACGGTTGTTACAAATATGCAGTGAATGCGTAATTTATCCTATATCACCACGAAACTTTATTCTTAATAATGCTTGCCAATAACGATACCGAATATCATTTAAAGATAACGATAAAATTAAATTTGTGGTCATGAATGAGAATTTCGACCGTGAATATATATTAAATAAATTACAAAAGGATTTGAAATGAAATTCAAACGTACGCTACTTGCAATGGCCGTTATCGCTGGCACATTTGGCTTAACTGGATGTGATGACGAAACGAATAATATTGACGTGAATGTTACTAATCCTAATGGTAATAGCGGTGATACCTTACCACCGGTTGATGAAGGTGATAAACCGGTTTGCCCACCAACAGGCGATGAAGACTGTGATGATAAACCAAGTACAGAAAAACCGGTGATTGATATGGGTGTCCATGTTCCCGTTGAGTTATCGGGTATGGACGTAACGCGCTATGTTAATCCATTTATCGGTACTGGTAATTTAGGTAATACTTATCCAGGCGCAACTACACCTAATGGTATGGTGCAATTATCACCTAATAACGGTTCTAACGGCTGGGAATATATTTCTGGTTACTATTATCATGATGCACGTACCAGTGGTTTTTCTCATACTCATCTTTCAGGGGCGGGTGCCGGTGATTTAAATGATATTTTGGTCATGCCAATTAACTCCCGTTCTGATTTTATGATCAACGAAGGCTCTGCGACCCTGAATTTAGAAGCATCACATTTTAAACATAAAGATGAACAAGCGACTGCAGGTTACTACAAAGTCGATCTGCTTGATTATGATATTACCGCTGAGCTAACAGCTTCAGATCGCGTCGGTGTTCATCGTTACACTTTCCCACGTGATCAAAAATCAGAAATTATTGTTAATACTGGCTTTAAGCTTAACTGGGATTACACTTCAGACTCGTTTATTCGTTGGGATAAAGAAAATAACCGTTTGATTGGTCATCGCTTATCTGATGGTTGGGCTGCATCTCAAAAAGAATATTTTGTGATGGAGTTTGATCAACCGATCAAAAATGTCCGTTTTGCTTATTACGATAAAGAAACCAAGCAATATGTTAATGCGCCAGCCGATTTTACTGAAATAGGCTCAATTGAAGGCTCTCAAACCTATGATATCGTTAATGATCGTGATCTGTTTGGTAAGTATCAATATGCGCGTGCTTATGTTGAATTTGATACCGAAAAACAAGAACTAACGGTTGAAGCAAAATTAGCCCTATCAAGCACAGCGATTGGTAACGACGGCACGAATAAAGCACCATTAAGCGGTGCATTCTTAAACTTAACTGAAGTTGCTGATAAAGACTTTGATGCTGTTCGTGCTGATGCCATTAAAGAGTGGGAAGATCTGCTCGGTAAGGTGAAAGTTGAAGGTGATGAAGCCTATAAACAAACATTTTATACCGCGATGTATCATGCTTTCCTTGGTCAAACCACCCACTCAGATCTTGATGGTAAATATTACCGCGCCTTCCAAGGCCGTAATGCTTATCCAAATGGCCGTCCAGCTTGGGGCCAAGAAGCGCCATTAGTCGATGATATTCGTTTAGCTGATGCTAACAATGACGGTAAGGCTGACTTTACTCGCTATGACACTTTCTCTCTATGGGATACATACCGTAACGTGCAACCACTAGCCTCTATCCTTACCCCGAATGCGTTAGCTGATGTTGTGCTGTCGATGTTGTCGTATGCAGAAGAAGAATTTACCCCGTTAAATGCTCAACATGAAGCAGGTCAACCACGTAAAGGCCGTTTACCTGAATGGACGTTTAAAGGTAACGAAACTGGGATGATGATGGGTATGCACTCAACCCCTGTTATTTATGATGTGCTGGCGAAAGGGATTCTTGATGCGCGGATGACTGAACTTGGCTTTAGTCAATTAGAGCAAGATGACATTAAAGCGCGCTTAATTACTGCGATGGTGACGGATGCGCGTAGTGGGTCTGCTGTCTCGTGGATCAAAGAGTACGAGCAAAATGGTTGGGTACCTGCACAGTTACATGATGTAGAGGCTGATGCGTATGGTAAGCACTCACCTTTTAAAGACTCATGGACAGCATCATACTCACTTGAATATTCAATGAATGATTGGATGATTGCTAAATCGATTGCGTTAGTGTTTGGTGAAGATGATCCGCGTTACACTGAATTTGCTGATCGTTCTAATAACTGGCAGGCACAGTTTGATTTCGGTGGTGAGCCTAATACACCGTGGAAAGGTTGGTTTAAAGCGCGTGATTATGATGGCCAATTTATTGATAAAAACTGGACCGATCCAGTCACGGGTGGTACGGCAGGTAAAAACTGGCGCCCTGATATGTTTAACTGGGCGTTCTCAGAGTCAAATGGTTGGCAGTATTTTTTTAGCGTGCAACACGATATGCATGGTTTAAAAGATCTCATGACCCAAGCAGATCGTAAGTTTAATCCAGACGCTAAAGATGGGGCATTATTTGCCGCTCGTTTAGATGAATATTGGTCAACTTACCCTGATCGTAATGCGGGTGACAACCAATTCCCAGTATTTAACACCGGTAACGTTGGTCAGCACGTTCAAGGTAATGAACCTGATTTACACGTTCCTTATTTGTATAACTACGCCGGTCAACCATGGAAGACCCAAGCCGCGATTGTGGCATCAACGAACGTTTGTTATGACAACACTGCCGATGGTATTTGTGGTAATGATGACTTTGGTACACTTTCATCATGGTTTGTTTTCCGTGCCCTCGGTTTCTATCCAGTAAACGCAGGCAGTATCTATGAGATTGGCACGCCAATGTTTGAAACAGCCTCGATTGATGTGGGTAATGGGCAGTCGTTTAACGTAACAGCTAAAAATGTTAGCCGTGAAAATATTTTTATTCAGAATGCGACTTTCAATGGTAAAGCGTTTAACCGTACGTATCTAACCCATGATGAGATTATGTATGGTGGCGATCTGGTATTCACTATGGGTGATACTCCGAATAAACTTTGGGGAGCCGCAGTAGATTTAACTCCGCCAGATACAGGTATTGGTCAATTCTTACATGCTGACTCGCTACCTGCAGGGGCGCGTTAATTAAGTAACCTTGTTTGAATTATAATCATCGATATAAATCCCACGATAATAATCGTGGGATTTTTTATTTAAAGGTAAAAATATTATTAGTGATCGTTATCATGGCTAAATAATAAACTGTGATATCGAGTCAAAATATAGTTATAGAGCAATGAGAGTTTACTCACAGCTATTTATTGCGGTTACAAAGATGCTGTGAATGCGTAATTTATCCTATATCACCTTATTTTTTTATTCTTAATAATACAGCCAATAACGCAGTGATATTTATTATTAGCGATTAGGACTGATAATAAATTACATCAAGCGCATTTCTTTGGTTGTTTTAATAAATATTGTCATCGTTCTGGTAAGGGATGGATGCCACTAAATATAGGGATGGATATACGATGTTTAAACTGTCAATAGTTGCTGCTGCAATCGCACTCTCGATAGGTCTTAGTGGGTGTAATCATGATAATGGATCAGGATCGTCTACCAATAAAGATGATCATCAGCCAACATTGGCGGTATTAAAATATGTTGATCCTTTGATTGGCACTGATGGTTTAGGCAACGTTAATCCAAGCCCTGTTACTCCTGAAGGTATGATTCAGCCAAGCCCTGATAATTGGAATCCTAATAACTGGGGCGGTAAAGGCTCACCTTCGGATTATCATCATTATTTAAATCAATTGTCGGGTTTTAGTACGACGCATATTTCTGGTGCGGGTAAAGGTGATCTCAATGATTTCGCTTTTCTACCCTATACTGGCTTTCATTCGACAGCAGTGACGATGGATAAGCAGACTGAGATCTCAAAAGTTGGCTATTACGCGGTTGATCTGATTGAAACCAAAGTAAAAGCTGAATTAACTGCCACTGATCGGGTTGCTTTTCAGCGGTATAGTTTCCCAGAGGGTACTGATCGTAAAGTAAAAATTGATTTACAACATGAACTGTTAGAGCAGTATGGTAACCATTCACGCAGTATCTACTATAAAAAAGTCGCTGATAATGCGATTGCAGGAGCCCGTACCAGTAATGAATGGGGTCAGTGGCAAACGGTGTATTTCTATGCTGAATTTTCAGAACCGTTCAGTGGCCATATGGCTTATGTTGATGGTAAACAAACAGCAGTGACGGAAGTTGGCCTAGCTGATTATCAAGGTTATGGCGATAAGCGTGATCGTGTTCGTGATGTAGTGACCCATTTAAACTTTGGCGAGGGTAAGCAACCGATCACCGTTAAAATTGCTATCTCTGGCACTGGTATTGATGGTGCAATGGCGAACCTAAATGCTGACACTAATGGCTATGATTTTGATGATGTGGTCGCAGATAATCAGCAGCAATGGGCTGATGTGCTCAATAAATTTACCATTAAAGGTGGCACTGAAGCAGATAAAACCATGTTCTACACGTCACTCTACCGTACTTATATTGCCCCATTTGTATATCAAGATGTTGATGGTAAATACCGTGGTATGGATGGCAAGGTACATCAAGCTGAAGCGGGGTTTACTAACTATTCGGTGTATTCAATGTGGGATACTTTCCGCGCTGCGCACCCACTTAAAACCATTATTGATAAAGATCGCGCTATTGAATATGCCTATGATTTAATGAATAAATTTAAAACAGGTGGGGTATTACCGAAGTGGGAATTACATTCTGACTACACCGGTGAAATGGTTGGCTATCCGGCGGTATCAGTCATTGCCGATGTAATGGTTAAATATCCAGAGGCATTTACTCAGCAAGATTTTGAATTAGCACTTAAAGCAGCCGATGTGTCAGCGAACTTTGATCTTACTATTACGCAAGATTGGGTACCTTATAAAGATGCTTGGAATGGTGATAAACGCTTTACGGTCATGACCCGTCATGGTGAATATGCTGAGCAGCATGGTTATGTACCTGCCGATGCTAAAAAACAGCCGCAAGATGGTGGCGTTGCCCAAGATAAATATGATGAGTTAGTCAATGAATCGGTGTCATACGGTTTAGAAAATGCGTATTACGATTGGTGTATTGCTCAAATCGCTAAGTTAGCTGGTAATGAAGCGCAATATGACCGTTATATGGCGCGCTCACAAGCTTATAAGCCTTACTTTGATCTTGATAAAGCTGAGTATGGTAAATATGGTGCGACTGGATTTATGCGCCCTAAAAATTATGATGGTTCATGGGTAAATAACTATCCATCATGTGCTATTGATAGCCAAGGTGATCCAATTACGCCGTTACCAGTAGACTGTGATATTAGTGATGCCACATCGTTTGATATTTTCTGGCCTTATCGCGCCGAGCACCGTGGTCAAGATTTTACGGAAGGTAATACTTGGCAATGGAGCTGGTTTGCACCGCATGATATTGATGGTTTAAAACAGACCATGGGTGGTGAAGCGAGCTTCTTGCAGAACTTAGATGCATTATTTACTGCCAACGATAAAGCTGATACCTCACAAGGGGATATGACAGGTTATATTGGTCAGTTCATTATGGGGAATGAGCCTGATCATCACGTGCCATACCTATATAACTGGACCGCAGAGCCATGGAAAACTCAAGAGTATGTCGATCAGGCAATGAAACAATTTTTCCATCCCACCAAAGCGGGTTTAATTGGCAATGAAGATGTCGGTCAAATGTCAGCTTGGTACATTATGGGGGCGTTAGGTTTCTATCAAGTAAACCCAGGTGCGCCAATCTATACCATTGGGCGGCCATTATTTGATGAAGTGAAATTTGATGTTGCTGGTGGTCAATTTACGATCACCGCTGAAAATAATAGTCCTGATAACTTGTATGTTGAGTCGGTGACAATTAATGGCAAGCCTCTTAATACTCACTTAACGTTTGCACATGATGAAATACGCGCTGGTGGCGAACTGCATTTCGTGATGACTCATAAAAAGCCAAGCAAAAACTAATTTTATTACAAAAAGGTATTAAACTTTCGTGATAATGGTTAAATAAAAGATAGTTATAATATTATTAGTTGTTGATTATAAATGATAAAAATCCGAGTTTGTGTAACTAGATTCGGATTTTTTTAATTTGAAGCAGTAATTATGAGGTCAAAGCCACAAAATAAAACAACAACTATTGTTTAAGCTAATGTTTGATAATAAATTTATTGTGCTACGAAAATCTTATGCCTCGTTAAGTTGATTCTGAACAATCAGCTTACGAGGCAGTCCTTCCTTGATTATCATTCTGATTTAGTTCTGGTTATCCTCTGATTCACCTTAGTGTGGCATGGGGACTTTTAGTGCGCGCTTTTGTTCAAGATCCTCCTTTTATATGCTAACTCTCGTGTATTCCAAGTCGTTATTCAATATAACTATTACCTGTGGGTAATAATCTTTTGTTTTTTGGTTGTATTGTTTGTTTTTGTGTAATTGTTAATATGACCCCATCGAAACGCAGACAGCGTTGACAAACAATTATAAAGACAAGGTTAGACGACTCATGAAAACAGTTATTAAAGCAATCATCGCTACCGCTATTATCGCCACTTCTTACACGGCATCTGCACGTGATGGCGCATTTACAGGTAACGTTAGTTTCAACAATCAAGCTAACAATGCTGTAGTTGCAAGCCACTATGCAGTCAATGGTAGCGCTGATAAATCACATTCAGGCATTGTGGTTACCAACAAAAACACCCACATGAGCTTTAATGAAAAACTGCTATCAGCCGCTGATAAGTAATATTTCACCACTATGGTAAACAAACGCTTGTTACACCTTCTTATTATTACATCTAAGTAAAAGTGTTTTGGTTTTATCTCTATTGTTACCAAATGGGTAGGGTGTAGAATGACGACATCGACACCAACAAGAACAAATAAACTCGATATAGCTTCTTACGCTATCACCCCTTTATAACGCGCTATCAAACAAATTCAGACTTATGGCTATCGCGGTAAGTCACTATAAATTATTTAAAAATTATCGGAGTTTTACTATGAGCAATGTATTTTACATGCCACCTGTAACCTTAATGGGTCCTAATGCTATCCAATCTTTAGGGGCTGAATTAGCGTCAAAAGAACTGAAAAAAGCACTTATTGTCACTGACGGTGTGTTAGTTGAAGTAGGTCTTGTTAGCAAGCTAACTGATGAGTTAACCGCTCACGGTATTGATTACGCAATCTACGATGGTGTGCAGCCAAACCCAACTGAGAAAAACATCGAAGACGGTCTTACTCTACTTGCACAAAGCAACGCTGATTTTGTGATTTCATTCGGTGGTGGTTCTTCTCACGATACAGCGAAAGGTATCGCATTGGTTGCAGCTAACGGAGGTCATATCCGTGATTACTCTAAAGGTGTGCACCTTTCTAAGAAACCACAACTTCCATTGGTAACCGTGAACACAACTGCGGGTACGGCATCAGAAATGACTGTATTTGCGATTATCACTAACCAAGAAGATGAAACTAAATATCCAGTGGTTGATAAGCACTTCACGCCTATTATTGCGGTTAACGATTCAGAGCTAATGGTCGCAATGCCTAAGTTCCTTACTGCAACCACAGGTATGGACGCATTAACGCACGCAGTTGAAGCGTATGTTTCAACAGCAGCGACACCAATTACTGATGCAGCTGCAATCAAAGCGATTGAGTTAATTGTTAATAACTTAGAAGCAGTGGTGAATAACGGTCAAGACCGTGAAGCACGTGATGCAATGCAGTACGGCGAGTACTTAGCCGGTATGGCATTCTCAAATGCTTCTCTCGGTTACGTGCACTCAATGGCGCACCAATTGGGTGGTGTTTACGACCTGTCACACGGTCTATGTAACGCAATCCTACTTGCAGAAGTATCACGCTTTAATGCACAACAAGTACCAGAGCGTTTTGTTGATATTGCGAAAGCAATGGGTATCGACACTGCAGCGATGACGCAAGAGCAAGCGGTTAATGCAGCTCTTGAAGCGATTGATGCACTCTCTGAAAAGGTGGGTACTAAGCAACGTCTAGCTGACCTGGGTGTTACTGAAGATAAACTCGCATTCATGGCACAAAATGCCCTAAATGATGCCTGTTCTCTAACCAACCCACGAAAAGCGAGCTTAGAAGAAATCGTAAATATCTTTAAAGCACGTATGTAATTACCCTGACTATCGGTAATGACTCTTAAATAAAAAGGCCGCTAAAGCGGCCTTTTTTAGATCTGGATATCGAAGGGATAATTTTTATTTAACCGTAAATTATTTATGCAATCCGAGATTGTAAACCCTGCTCATCAAGGTTAAGTTCAGGATTATTGTCATGGTATGCTTATAGAGAATAACTGCCCGTAGTGGGATGTCATGGGCTATTCTATTTAATGTTAGAAGTGCGGGCTTCGTATAATGGTATTATGTCAGCTTTCCAAGTTGAAGAAGCAAGGTTCGATTCCGGGCAGCCTGCTCCAACATTATAACCACTCATGATGAGTGGTTTTTTTGTATCTTATTTCTAAGATCTCATCAAAACATCACTCCGTTATAGCTTACTAATCACATCTAAAATCTACTATTCGATAACCAGCAAACACATCGTCACAAAGGGCGGTATTTAATATGAAAGATTTTATGTGAACTGAGAGCTGTAAACCCACGAGCTTATTATTTAATGCGTATCTAATTGAGCATCGTCACAAAAATAGTTTAAGTCTAGTGATAAATTTATTTAAAAGGCATTGCTTAAATAAATGTACTGTTCCTTAGTCTATCTCTTTTGAATAACCATTTTTTTAATTGTAACAAATGGAATATTATCTTGATGAACACAATTACAGTACGCGGCTTCATTTTTGACGTAGACGCAACATTGGTAGATACAACCTCTGTAATCGATGAAATCTGGAAAGAATGGTCTGCAGTGAAGCAGCTTAATTTTACCGATGTTCGTCCATTCGTGCATGGTCGAAAAATAAACGAGACGTTAGCTGAAGTTAATCCTAAGTACGATACTGAAGAGGGTGTACTTGAGGTGAAACGCATCGCGGTCGAGAAGATGAAAAAAGCCAAAGCAATCACAGGAGCATTAAAGTTTGTTAATCAAATTCCTAATGGAATGTGGAGCATTGCCACTAGTGGTCCTCGTCAAGTTGCAGCAACAAGTCTAAAAGCTTCAGGATTTAACCTTCCTGATGTCATGGTCTGTGGTGAAGATGTCACCCACGGTAAGCCACACCCAGAACCGTTTTTAACTGCAGCAAAGCAATTAAACCTTCTTCCACAACAATGTGTCGCATTTGAAGATTCACCTGTTGGAATCAGATCAGCACATAAAGCAGGCTGCTTTACTATCGCTCTTACAACTAGTCATGCAAAACATGAGCTTGAAGAAGCTAATGTAATTATTGATGATTTCGCTGATATCAACTTAATCTTTACTAAAGACAAGGAGATTACCCTCGTTTTTCATAAATGGTTGAACTAATAAACATTGAAATAGACGTAGTTATTAATGTACCTTTTCACGGCGTAATTACTTGGTTGTGTATTAAAAATATAATACTTTTTTGATGTTTTTTTTTTGGCTTATGATCTTGAAAATTAAAGATAAAAATCTTTTAATATAAAGCTGGAAACAGCTTTGTTTTACATGCTTCTTCTACAGTCGTTCCTCCTTTGTTTCTGTGGTTCAACCAGGCAAAAAAGCTTTGCAAATGTTTTGTCCCATTCGGGTAACGATCAAGGCTACTAAGTTAAACTGGCACATCAATCGAGCAGCGTATCACCGCTGCACCACTTAGGCTCTACTGCGATATGCTGGAGAGTACATTTACTAAAATGACGGGATTATATACGTCATTGTAGATGGTGAGTAGAAAGGACAAGCCTTGATGAGTGATCAAGGCTTTTTAGCGTATGGTGAATAATGTATTTAACAGTAAGACAATGAAGTGACTCTATATGTTGTAACGTTCAAGTATGAAAAATCACTCTAATTGACGATCATTTAACCTCTAACTTATTAGCACGACACTCATACAATACTAAATTTAATTTTCTTACTAACAAATATTAGCTAGCATAATTATTCAAATTAAAAATCGGCGCTTATTTGGTGATGATGAGTGTTCTTTATGATGTTGATTTATATGTAAAATAAATACTTACCCTTTGCCATGAACAGAATAAAAAGAAGATTGTTCATTTTTCTTTGAATATTTATGTTGACTTAGTTAGGTATTACTCTATTATTGACCTCGCTCTGTTGTTCAGAGTTATTAATTACAAAATGAAAAATCAAGTCCAAGTAAAACCTCAGATACATCTTCTTAGCAGTTTTTGTCCTCAGTTGTTTCCCTTAGCTTCATCATCATAGCAATTTAATAATTCAACTCTCAGCTCGTCGTATTTTCGCGACAAATTTCTGAATATTAAAAATTAAGGGACACATATGTCTAATTCAAATACTGGTCTAGTAAAATGGTTTAACGAAGAAAAAGGTTTCGGCTTTATCACTCAAGATAATGGCGGTGCTGATGTATTCGTTCACTTCCGTGCTATCGCTTCAGAAGGTTTTAAAACTTTACTTGAAGGTCAAAAGGTTTCTTTTGACGTAGAAAATGGCCAAAAAGGTCTGCAAGCAGCTAACGTTGTAGCGCTATAAGAATTTAAGTTGGCGCAAAGAGCAATATGCTATTTGCGCTGCTTTGAAAAGTAAAAATAATTAGTTATACCGTACCATCGAAAATAATAACCACTTCTAATATCTACTTTTGTTTGTATTTGTCGTTACGTTCCTATTTCCCTCGTTACCTATAATAAATAGATTTTATACTCATTTTATAATTTGAATGTACTAAGAAAAATCAAAAACACGCATTTAAGTTAATGATAAAGCTAAGGATATGCTTATGTCTCGAACTCTTGGTCGTAAACGATTTTGGTTTCAACAAAACCGTCCTATAAATACAATAAATACACAAACAAAAGAAGCAGTAAAATAATGAACGTAAACTTTAATTTATTAAAAAATAAACATTCTTGGAATTCGACTATTCATCAGTTAAATAGTGATGTATTAACTCGACATGTATTAATAAAAGGCAATGTTGATAATCCTGATATTAATTTCACATATTGTGAAAAAACCTGTAAAGGCGATATTACTAACGCTGATAATAAACTCATTGGTAATTTCACTATCTCTTATTAATACCTAAAGGGTATTAAATTAATCGAATAAACGAATTCGCTTAATTTAATAATCTTACTCGCTGAAAATTGAAATTTGTCATCCTTTTCGTAGAAGAAAACTGTTTATCGCTGCATTTATGTTGTTTTATCCGTGTTTCCCTTTGCTTTCTCGATAGTTCAAACATCGTTATTTCGGCCGTCGCGTGTTGCGACACCTCAATGAAATAAATATAAGGGACACATTATGTCTAATAAAACACTTGGTTTAGTAAAATGGTTTAACGAAGAGAAAGGTTTTGGTTTTCTAACTCAAGACAACGGTGGTGCTGATGTATTCGTTCACTTCCGTGCTATCGCTTCAGAAGGTTTTAAAACCTTGACTGAAGGCCAGAAAGTATCATTTGAAGTAGAGCAAGGTCAAAAAGGTCTTCAAGCTGCTAACGTTGTTGGCTTGTAATTAGATAATTCGTCTAATTTCTTACTTATTATTTAATTATCAAGGATACACTATGTCTATCAAATCAACGGGTTTAGTAAAATGGTTCAACGAAGCTAAAGGTTTTGGCTTCCTATCTCAGGATAATGGCGGTGCTGACGTATTCGTTCACTTTGCCTCAATTATCTCTGATGGCTTTAAAACACTTGACGAAAATCAAAAGGTTTCTTTTGATGTAGAAAATGGGCCTAAAGGCCTACTAGCTACCAATGTTGTTTGCTTATAAGAATATATAAATAAGTGCAGCAACGTTGCATTTATTATTAATCTCATTTTTGAAGTGTGATTAAGAGAAGGCCCATCGAGAAATCGATGGGCCTTTTTTATTGTTTAATTTCACAATAGTCAACACATACCAAAATAGGAATGTTTATCCTTTCCCATGATACAAGTGTGGTAATTTGAGTACAGGATCACACTTTTTCTACTTGGGTCGCGCTATTATTTTCGTAAGCATTGAGGAGGTCTTATTTTTTTAGTATTCCAATTAAAGTTCCATATAAGCACCAATAAAAAACCACACCTTTATGATGTGGTTTTTTTTGTACTTAAAAGACAGTCTAGGAAATTTCAACTAAATAGCTCTATTTAATAGTATCGAATCTATGCGTTATAACGACCAGATACAAAAAGACCGCCTCGATGGACGGTCATTTAACATCACAAATTTAAAGCGATCCGATACCACGTAACATCCATTACGTTAACTTGTTCATTTTTAATACGTTAAAACAAATCATTCTTATCACTTGATAGTGCAGCTTGATATAAATGTTTGTTGTTCTCCCTAATAACATAGAGATCATATCATCTATAAAAATTAAAATGAATGATAACCATTGCACTCATTATAGGTAACATCTAAAGCTTATATATTACTTTGTGCTAACAACTACGGTGTTTGCCATCATATCTCCTAACCTTTGTTTATTTCCAAAAATAATAAATATGCAATCAATAATACCAATTAGCGGTGTTAATATATTTCTAACTAATGATTGTACTAAATCACATGGCTTACCCGAGTCCTTATCAATAACAGCCATTTTCAATATTTTTTTCCCTATACTTTGTCCTTTAGGTAAAGCATCTGACAATACAAAATAAGCGGCTGGAATTGCTAAAGCTAAAATTTCAATCCATTTACCCTCTAATTTGAAAAATTGAATCACGTACATAAATATTAAAAAAATTACAATAGTTATTAGTCCATCAATACATTGTCCTATGTATCGCCTTCCCGCTGTAGCAAGATCTGTTCGTTTCCATGGGTAACGTTTTAAATTATTCATATTAATTGATGAGTTAATTATTTATAAATACATCATACATCGAAAAATATAGGGGCAATAATTTGCCCGATACCATCTGCATTTAACAGTATCCATTTAATGCGTTCTGATACGCTGTAACGTCTCAGGCAAAAAAAAAACCGCTAACTAAGAGCGGTTTATTTATTACATATTTTTTATTTTTTCCTCGAAATCCATTCATTTCCTTTAATGCTGCTACCTGTAAAAAGTAAGAACAGTCTTTGTATTCATCACCAAATTGCACAAAACCATCAATTTTTTTTAAAAGTAGTCTTGGGAGGTTCACATCAATTTTTACTGTCCCCCCATATAAGGACTAACATCAATCTCAATAATCGACCATAAAAAAACAACATATTCAGGGTCATTGATGTGAGCTTCTATTTTTGTTGGTATTGGTGGTGTCTTACCATTATCTGCCAAATCTTCAAGATACATATCAATCGCATCAGGCGCATTTATTAGGGCTTCGTCATAAGTATCGCCAGCCGTAAAACAACCATCTAAATCAGGAAAACAAACACCATACGCGGTTTTTTCGTCGCCTAGTTCAATAGCTACGGGGTATAAGTATTTCATTATTAGATCTTTTTATTTGTTACTATTCACATTTAGTGAAAATTAATTGTAGTTAACAGTATGCATCTATTACGCACTTTGTGATTGTGCTTCATCTTAAACTGGGGTTATAAGGCTCATTTTAAGACGTTTAGGGTGCCGATAATCACCGTAAATCAGTATTGATTGTTTGGTGTGTATGTTACGAACTGAAGCTAAAAGTGATTAGAGCTTATATCAAGCTGACAGTACTAAGATACTGACTTTCCTCACCAGAGATAATGCCGGCCAGCTAGCGAAATTTTTTAAGATTGCGCCTCCTCGGCTATCACATAACAGTACCGCCATGGTTAACGACATTCAGACAAGCTAAATCACCACTGCGGTAAATGTCATGATCTCAAAGGCACAAACTTTCTCGATTTAGCTAGCCTATTAAAAGCCTCTGCCAACCCCTAACCTCAAGCATGAGGAAGTTACAAAGATCACGATGCACGATCAATTATTACTATTTGGTAATAATCTTTTGTATTTTTGGTTGATTGTGTGTTTTTGTGTAATTGTTAATATAGCCCCATCGAAACGCAGACAGCGTTCAGCAATAATAATAAAGATTAAGGTTATACGACTCATGAAAACAGTTATTAAAGCAATTATCGCTACCGCTATTATCGCCACTTCTTACACGGCATCGGCACGTGATGGCGCTTTCACTGGTAACGTTAGTTTCAACAACCAAGTTAGCAATGCTGTGGTTGCAAGCCACTATGCAGTTAATGGTACGGCGGATAAATCACATTCAGGCATTGTGGTTACCAACAAAAACACCCACATGAGCTTTAATGAAAAACTGCTATCAGCGGCTGATAAGTAATATTTCACCACTATGGTAAACAAACGCTTGTTACACCTTCTTATTATTACATCTAAGTAAAAGTGTTTTGGTTTTATCTCTATTGTTACCAAATGGGTTGGGTGTAGAATGACGACATCGACACCAACAATAACAAATAAATTCGATATAGCTTCTTACGCTATCACTCCTTTATAACGCGCTATCAAATAAATTCAGACTTATGGCTATCGCGGTAAGTCACTATAAATTAATTAAAATTATCGGAGTTTTACTATGAGCAATGTATTTTACATGCCACCTGTAACGTTAATGGGTCCTAATGCTATCCAATCTTTAGGGGCTGAATTAGCGTCAAAAGAATTGAAAAAAGCGCTTATCGTCACTGACGGTGTGTTAGTTGAAGTGGGTCTTGTTAGCAAGCTTACTGATGAGCTAACAGCTCACGGTATTGATTACGCAATCTATGATGGTGTTCAACCTAACCCAACAGAGAAAAACATCGAAGATGGTCTTACTCTACTTGCACAAAGCAACGCTGATTTTGTGATTTCATTCGGTGGTGGTTCTTCTCACGATACAGCGAAAGGTATCGCATTGGTTGCAGCTAACGGAGGTCATATCCGTGATTACTCTAAAGGTGTGCACCTTTCTAAGAAGCCCCAACTTCCATTGGTAACCGTGAACACAACGGCGGGTACTGCATCAGAAATGACTGTATTTGCGATTATCACTAACCAAGAAGATGAAACTAAATACCCAGTGGTTGATAAGCACTTCACGCCTATTATTGCGGTTAATGATTCAGAGCTAATGGTCGCAATGCCTAAGTTCCTTACTGCAACCACAGGTATGGACGCATTAACGCACGCAGTTGAAGCGTATGTTTCAACAGCAGCGACACCAATCACAGATGCTGCTGCAATTAAAGCGATTGAGTTGATTGTTAATAACTTAGAAGCAGTAGTGAATAACGGCCAAGACCGTGAAGCACGTGATGCAATGCAGTACGGCGAGTACTTAGCAGGGATGGCATTCTCAAATGCTTCTCTAGGTTACGTACACTCAATGGCGCACCAATTGGGTGGTGTTTACGACCTGTCACACGGTTTATGTAACGCCATCCTATTGGCTGAAGTATCACGCTTTAATGCACAACAAGTACCAGAGCGTTTTGTTGATATTGCGAAAGCAATGGGTATCGACACTGCAGCGATGACGCAAGAGCAAGCAGTGAATGCCGCTCTAGAAGCGATTGATGCACTCTCTGAGAAGGTAGGTACTAAGCAACGTCTAGCTGACCTAGGTGTTACTGAAGATAAACTCGCATTCATGGCACAAAATGCCCTAAATGATGCCTGTTCTCTAACTAACCCACGTAAAGCAAGCCTAGAAGAAATCATTAATATCTTCAAAGCACGTATGTAATTACCCTGACTATCGGTAATGACTCTTAAATAAAAAGGCCGCTAAAGCGGCCTTTTTTAGATCTGGATGTTGAGGGGATAATTTTTATTTAACCGTAAATTATTTATGCGTACTAAAATAAATGTCGTTAAATTATTTAATATTTTGCAAATAGATCTTGTATGCTCTTAGGTATTCCAGCAATAACAGTTAACATCTGTCTAGCCGTTTTCCAACCGTCTTTTTTAACGTCTGGATCAGCTCCAAACTGTAACAAAAGATCAAATACCTCATAATTAAGAGGCATACTATCAAATCCCATTCTCAAAGCACTTACCCCTTCAAGATTTTCATGCTCTATCAATTTATCTGCCCCATTTTCTAACAGTAAGCGTATGCCTTCTACATTACGTTGACGTACTGCATACAACAATGGAGTATTGCCATAAGAATCTATCGCATTCACATCAAGACCTTTTTCAAGTAAGAACTGAATAGAACTTAAAATTGGTGAGTCCTTTATATCAAATGATGTTGATGTGAACATTTTATGTAGATATGTCCATTGCTCTGATTCTGTTACTTGATGAACATCATAACCTTGCTCAATTAGCTCTTTTGCAAATTCAACATTTCCTTTTTTCAGCGCTTTAAAAAATTTATATTCGGGGCGTTCCGTGTATTTCATGACTATAGCCTTTTTTCTAAAAATTCTTCCATATGCTCAATAATTTCATCCAAATCACCAGAACCCGGTTTTTCATTCTTGTGGCTTAGATTTGTTTTGGCATCCTCTATTTGAAAATGATCAGGGTTTGCATTCACATAATCATTAAATTCTGCTTGGGACATACCCAGCTCTTCCGCGGCTCTCACTAAACGGCGATGTTCAAACCCAGGTTTATGTCCATAGTGCCTATTAGAAATGATGTTACCTTTATCATCAATAAAATTACCATTCACATCTTTACGTGCTGTATTTTGTATTTGACGTTTTGTTTCAGCTCTTAATGATGGACGGTCTAATAATGGTTTTGGTTCGCCTGATGATATAAATCGACCGTCAGGGCCATGTAACTGAAACACCACATACATTGGTGGTAAGCCAGTCGTCGGAGGGAATATTAGAATGTAGTCATTTGGATCTGTTTCACTTATAGGAGTGATATAAGTATTATCAAACTCCTTTCCTTGCTCATGCTCGGGGTGAATATAAATGGTATGCGAATCAACATTAGGAATAGGGTTAACTAGAATCTTAGTTCCTGCAATTTCTTCAGATACAGGCACCCATTCAATAGATAGACCCGGTTCCAAATCGACAACAAACTTATTACCGACTAAGTTGACAGAACGCTTTGGAATTTCTGTTTTATCAACATGATAGCCATGAATTATCCCTTCACTATCAAAGCCGAACCTAATGAGAGTTTCAACGCCTTTTAGGAGCTGTATATCTTCATCACCATATAAAGTCCCATCTCCCATCCGTGTAGGAGATAACGCTAATAAAATACCAATAGGTCCCACGACTTGCATTGCAAACCCAGCGATATCAACGAGACCAACGCCTGCTATACGACTTAATGCCGCAGTAGACAATCCATCGATATCAGCGAGACCAACGCCAGCTATATGACTTAATGCCGCTGTAGATAATCCACCGACAGCAACAGCATCCATTGAACCCGCAGCATAAATACCAATATTACCAACAGAAGAAGCTTTTTCTCTATTTTTGCCTACAGAAACCTTCCCGAAAGGTAACATTGAAGACTTACAGAAAACTTTATTAATTGGCTCATTCGCTTGAGTAACTTCACGCATAGCTAAAATTTTCGCTCGATGCGCAGCATATCGTGCGTCATTATCTTGAACATACGCCCATGTTTTATCTGACTGTTCATGACGTTCTCTTCGTTGCCGTTGTATTTTTTCCCTAGGCGTTTCAGTTTTACTATCAAGCTCTGAGTCAGGCTCTGGGTCTAATACGTTATTATCAATCTTGGCGAATTTAACACTCGCTTTTGCGCTAACTTCAGTTGGTTGCCCCATTGTTTTATCCGTAATTTTTTCCTAGAGGATAAATTAAAAATCAAACGGGCAATAATTTGCTCAAAATGGCTGTATTTAACAATATGCATATTTTATGAACTGACTCGTATCAGTATGATGATGCGGTAACGTTTTCGGCCGAGTTCGCAGCACTTGGCGCGCCTAAAATTGGCGTGGTGGCCTAGTACCTATTTAAAAGCCGCTTTTAATGGCGGTTTTCTAATGCAATACCTTGAGATGGCGGTAATTTATTACTTCGATTTTTTTGTGGCTAAAATCCTCGGAAAGTCTATACCTCAACTAACCATTAAGGCTTACAAAATGATTAAGGGCGCATTACTATTTATTTTTAGTTTATTATTGTTTTAGGCTCTCTCGTTCAATTTATTTATTTTGTTGAAAGTATCGAATCTTTTGAATACTCGTTTAAACATAGTTTTTCTGATTTTGTAAATATAATCCCTAGTTTATGTCTGTTTTATTTCGCTACTATTTTGCTTTTTAAAGTAAAATCGGCTTAAAAATACAAACGTACTACTAACATTAACCGCCGGATTAGGCGTTTTTTTTATCTGGCAAAGACACAAACCCGCCATATCTTGACAAAAAGTCAAATAAAACCCCTTTATTGTGTTTACATGTGTACATAGTGCACATGTAATGCGTCCATACCAATAAACTGAATCCAAAAACGGTGTCCAGTAGGTACAGTGTCACGATCTACTAATCCTGACTTTGAATATAATCCCGAAAATATCGGCACTAAGATCAAAGATGGTTGCGTATATTGTCCTAATCACATGTATTACGTGTTTATGGCGTTGCACAGTAACGGTTATTTTAAGCCGTTAGCGAATGGCACAACTAACCTAGTAAGTATTAAAACCTCAGATATTAAGAGGGTTGCATTCAAACCAGATAAGGGGAGGCGGGGCGATTGTCCCGCTTTTGAACATGACTAAATTAATAAATGTTATGAAAATGGCAGGATTAAAGCCTATGCCAAGCCTTGAAGAACAAAAAGAGCGCGTTAATAAACTTGAATTATTAACAAAGCAATGTGAAGCCCACGCCGTAAACATGTATTTAAGCGACCACAACGGCATTGATATTAATAACCCGTCACTCTTACCAATAACTAACCCCGACTACGTGCCGCCAACAAAGGCGCAAGTAGCCGCCGTGGTTGATCTCCTTATCAGCAAAGGAATGGCACGTACTGACATTAGTAAGATGCTTGGCATTAGTCCTACAGGCAACAGGACGCTAAATTATTGGGTTACAGATAGCCGAGATACACAGATCCCGTATTGTGCATGGCGACAGCTTACAACGCTGGCGGGGCTAACAATGGTTACTATGGTTGAATCCAAATGAAAACAATTAACCCTAAGCTATTGGCAGAAACAGCCGAGAATCAAGATAAGATCTTGGCAGAATTTGAGCATGATATAGAGCTAACCCGCCGCCATTGTGCACAAGTTCACTTTGTATCGGAACATATCTACCGCCCCGATTCTTACCGCTCGATTGATGATCCGTTATACCGAGATCCAACGGGTGAAGAAATCAAAGAAGTATTCGAGCATTTGGCAAGCCTACACAGCAAAGGCATTGTTACTAAAATGCTTGGCATTAGGGGCACATCTAACCCCACGCGCACGATCACGCGTTGGATAGATGGGACGAATATGATCCCGTATTGTGCGTGGCGTTTAATGCTTATCTTAGATGGCCGCGCAGTTGAAACAAACAGGATACCCGCTACCGACGGATCCAAGCCTTGGGAAAAATTCTACATAACGAGGGCAAAATAATGACAATCGCATTTTTAACACTTGATGAATATGAAGCCGATCCCCAACGCTACAACCAAGCATTAGACCGCAATGACGAATTAAAAAAGCTAGCAGACGCGCACGTAGGCGGTATGGTGTTTAAATGCAGCGGTATTGATAGCGAATGTTTATTACTAGCCACAGACTCGCGCTACAAAGCCCCCACAGCCGCGCATGTAGCCGAGGTATACGATTATCTAGTTAAAGAACTTGGGGCAGATATAGCAGATATAGAGGCGTTAACGGGGTATAAGGCTGGCGAGCCCGTAACATACCCAACGTGGCGGCTTATGTTGTCTATGGCTGGATTGTCTATTGATTTAATGCATATCAGCAAAGAAATAAGACGCAAAATATTAAGATAGTAATTAATTTTGTTTACGCAGAAATAGCAGTATTTAACGGGGAGCGCATGGCGGTAGCGGTGTTGCTCTCTTTTTTGTATTTCCGCACAAATTTAGCGCCTAAAAATAGCCGTTGAAAGCTGTTTTTTTCTAGCTGGAATACGCGTTTTATCAATTGGATAACAGTAAATGAATGATTACAGTTTTGATGTAATAGCAATAGTTAAAGTGGGCATTAGTGCCGATGAAATACGGGCTATCAATAATGCTCTGTTTTATCTTGGGGCTACAGATTGCGACATTGTAGAAGCGGGCCGGATAATAACGATTTCATTCATCAAAGAAGCTAATACGCTTGTTGAGGCGATCAATTTAGCGCATGCAGACGTTGCAGCGGTGGATAATTTGGAAGTTATGCCGCTTGATGTTGAATTGATAGAATTGGCAACAGAACGCCAAAACTCCCCACGGATAAGGGTTTCATTAGATGATATTTAAATTACTTAAAGCGTTATTCGTCGCGTTCGATAAATTTACAATTGAATTTGAACGCACAGCAAAAATAGCTCCCCGCGTTAAATGGCTACTTTAGGTTTTGGTTATGTCTTTAGTGTGTTTATTGCGGTTGTAGTATCATTGGCAAAATTAAGGCGCGGGGCGGGTGTGCTGGTTGTGGGGTGATAGCTGAAATTCATACAACAGATGTTATGTGAAATGGGTGGTGAAATTCGTCGATATTACATTGATAATAGCACATATGGTAACAACGAAAAATAATAGGGAATAAGCTAGTGTGGGCTATTCCCTTCTAATTTATTAGATAAAATCATTCATTCAAATACAACTCCGCCATACCATCTAACTTACTTTTCACTTCTTTCCAGTTTGGCATTACGCTGGTTAATAAGCGCCAGAAGTTCTCGCTGTGGTTGTATTCAGCAATGTGGCAAAGCTCATGTAAGATCACGTAATCAATACACTCTTTGGGTGCTTTGATCAGGTGAGGGTTGAGCATTAATGTGCCTTTTGCTGAGCAGCTTCCCCATTGTTTGCGCATTGGCATAATACGAAATGAAGGGATGCCTTTCACCCATGTAGCTTGCGGTAGAAGTTCAGCTAAACGTTGGTGGAAAACTCGTTCTGCTTTAATGCCATACCAACCTGAAATTAGGGCTTTTACTAGCTTGGGCTTATCATCATTAAAACGATTAAGGGTGACCAACAGCTTGCCTCGATCCATCTTCACGTTGGAAATTGCATCTCGGTCTTCAACCACTTTCAACACATAGCGACGACCCAAATAGAATTGCATCTCACCACTGACGTAATGTTTGGTTTGAACATATTCTAAATGGGATCGAAAGTCTTTCAGTGCATCCCAGATCCAACGTGCTTGGAGCATAACTGCTTCGTGAATAGCCGATTTCTCGGCATCTTCAGGGGCTGTTACGGCAATACGGCAATCAGGATGAACGCGAATAGTGACCTTCTTTTTTTTACCTTCAGCAATGGTTTTACGAATAACCTCGTAGGTAACAGCTTCATCACCATAGATGAAGCTGTATTCCTCAATGCTATTTTCTTTGCTGTCTTTCTTGTTATTAATGGATGCCATTAATGGTGACCTGCTAATCCCTGTCGAGTGATTTGAATAACATCCGTGATCAGTGTTTGTGCTTTATCAATCCCTAAATCATTAAACAGTAATGGTAATAGACCTAATCGAATTTGGTTTTCAATCTCAGCAGGGTTAATGGAATATTCACTCACCGCCTTGCGTACAATCGTATCAATATCCAGTGCATATTGAATGCATTGCTCTTCGGATAAAGGCAGTGGTTCACCTAATACTTTTAAGAACAAACCATAGAATGCTTGAACATGACGTTTGATTTTTGGATCGAGTTCAGCAAAGCGATCTTTAGGTATTCCTGCCACATCGCGATCTTTTACTTGTTGTTCAAAATCAGCGAATAAAAGGTATTGTTTAACTGGGCTATCAAACATCTCTTTAGTTTGGGCAATCGCTTTTTTTAACAGGTTAGAGAAATACTCTTGTGCATAAGGATCATCGGCTAAGTCTTGCTCAATCATCTTGGTGACACGGCCTGTGATAACGTCTTTTTTGTTATTCGCTTCATCATCGGTCATTTGCTCTGGCTTGGCATCTTTACCCATGTTGCCAACCAAATACGCACCTTCAGGCTCTTTAATATCAACGCCACCAATGTGTTTATCTAACATTGCACGAATGCTGTCGGCATACTCATCGTAATCAACGGTTTCTTCTGCATCTTCACGAACTTGTTTACGCAGTTGAGACATACTTTTTAAGGTTTGTTTATACAACTCACGCTTATTATCAAAGCTCTTATCATTGAAGTAATTTGCTGACTGTAACGCGACCTTTAAACAGTTGGCAAAGGCGGTTAACGCATCATAAAAGTCATTACGTAGCTTTAGATTAGTATCGGTTAGTTGACCCTCAATGGTATCAATTTTAGGGGCTAATACCTGACGCAGTGCCTGACCGTCTTGCTTGTTATTAACGCTCGCAAAAATATACCATAATGCATCGTATAAACCCGGTAGTTTTTTATACTCGGTGTCCATACGGTTATATAAACCTTTAAGATCATCAATATCAAAACCACCTTTAATGCGTTCTTCTAGCTCTTGGTAGTTTGCTATCGATGCATCAAGCTCTTTTAAAATGCCGCGATAATCAATTAGGTAACCAAACTGCTTTTTCGCATGTAAGCGGTTAACACGGGCAATGGCTTGAATGAGGTTGTGCTGTTTTAACGGTTTATCGATATATAACACCGTGTTTTTGGGTTCATCAAAGCCTGTTAACAGCTTATCGACCACGATCATAATGTCGGGGCCTTCATCCTTTTCAAATTCTTGAATGATGTGTTTGGTATAGGCTTTTTCGTCCGTCCAACCTTTATCGATAACATTGGTTTTCCACCAATTTTGCACAATATCAGTACTTTCACTGTCAACGTTATCGTGTCCTTCACGAGTATCAGGCGGCGACATCGCAACCACAGAGGTGACTTTACCAATTTTATCTAACAGCATCTTGTAGCGGATCGCAGAGGCTTTAGAATCACACGCCAATTGACCTTTTAAGCCTTGGTTTTTGAAATTCTGAAAGTGATCTGAGATATCATAAGCAATTAACTCTAAACGACCTTCAGTTTGATAAACTTGACCTTTTTGAGAAAATTTACGTTTTAAGTCAGCGCGTTGTTTTTCAGATAAATCTTTTGTGATCCGTTCAAACCATGCATCAATGGCTTTATCGTTGGTGCTGAGATCAGGAATGCGCTCTTCATAGAGTAATGGGGTAACGGTGCCATCTTCTACCGCTTGTTGCATGGTGTAAGAGTGGATGATTTTACCGAATTTATTCTCGGTCTTATCGTCTTGCAGTAGCGGTGTACCCGTAAAACCAATATAAGCCGCTTTGGGTAGGGCTTGGAGCATACGGATATTGTTTTCACCGTTTTGGCTGCGGTGACCTTCATCGACAAGTACGATAATATCGGGGCTATCGTTGTAGCATTCAGATAGGTGAATTGCAGTACCAAACTTGTTGATAATCGAGAAGATAATACGTTCGTTGCCTTTACCAATTTGTTCCGCAAGGCGTTTACCTGTGGTTGCCATTGCCGCGGTTTTATCTTTATCAGATAGGGCACCACCGGATGCAAAGGTGCGAGCCAGTTGATCTTCTAAGTCCACACGGTCGGTAACAACAATCACGCGACATTTGGCGAGTTCTTTTAACCAAATAAGTGCTTTGGATAAAAACACCATCGTAAATGATTTGCCAGAGCCTGTGGTATGCCAAATCACACCGCCATTACGCGCACCTTTATCATCAAAGGATGTAATACGCTCCACTAAGGCTTTAATGCCAAACACTTGCTGATAACGCGCAACGATCTTGCCTGCTTTTTTATCAAACAGAGTAAATAAGCGCGTCATTTCTAACAGACGATCATGATGAAGTAGCGAAACCAACAAGCGATCTTGATCGGTTACCACTAAATCACCGCCAGCGATTAACGATAAATATTCATCTTTTAATGCAGATGGTCGATGGTTAAAAATCGCATTCAGTTGTGGGGCTGTTAGAGCGTTGTTTTTCAGGCGTTCAACCGTGCTTTCTGTGGTTTGCTCTTCTTTCCACTTTGCCCAAAACTTTTCAGGGGTGCCGCAAGTGCCATATAAACCGTCATGACCATTAATCGATAACAACAATTGGCTGTAAGCAAACAGATGCGGAATTTCATCGACCTTTTGGTTACGAATATTTTGTGAAATACCTTCGGTGATCGTCGGTTTGCCGTTGGATGATGAATCAGGGCGTTTAGCCTCAATCACTACCCACGGCAAGCCATTCACAAAACAGACAATATCTGGTTTACGGTTACCTGTACCATGAGCATTTTCAATAACCATCTCTTCGGTGAAATGAAATTGGTTGTTTTCAGGTGTTTCCCAATCAATGATCTCAATGGTTGGGTTGGCTTTTTTGCCATCCACAAACTCAGTCACACCAATGCCATAAGTTAGCGCGTTATAAAGCTTTTCATTGGCAGCTTTTAGCCCTTCATTCATGGCTGGATTGCTAAGCTCTTGCACGATTTTATCAATTGCAGACTCTGATAAATGGCGATCTTTACCCATGAATAAATAGGTTTTAAAGCTCAGAACCTTGCGCAATACCGATGGCAGAATAACGGTGGTTGTGTTGCCACGCATTGCCATACATTCACTCGGTGGAATGAACTGATAACCAAGGTTAGTAAGCAAAGTGAGTGCTGGGATTTTTGCGCTTTGTTCTTCTTTGAAATTGGGTAAATGAGGGTTAGTCATTGTCAGTCTGTCCTTGTTGCGCCAATAACTGTTGGCGTTCTTTTTCTAATTGGTGACGCAGTTCTTCTTCGCTCGGCAGTTCTAACATGTATTTCGAGGCAAACAGATGCTCACTGTCATTCAGCACCGAATACTTGGCAACGGTGCGGTTGTTGTCAGTACACAGAATTAAGCCAATGGTCGGGTTATCGTCACTACGGCGTTTTTTCTCTTCATACATGCGAACATACATATCCATTTGCCCTACATCTTGATGGCTGAGTTTATGCATTTTAAGATCAATAAGCAGGAAGCATTTCAAATGGAAGTTGTAGAACACCAAGTCAATAAAAAAGTCACCATCCTCAGTGACAATACGCTGTTGGCGTTCAACAAACGCAAACCCTTTACCCAGTTCAAGTAAGAATTTTTGTAAGTTATCAATCAGAGCTTGTTCAAGTTCACTTTCTTGTAATGAAACGCTCGGTAGCCCTAAAAAGTCAAAGATGTAAGGATCTCGCAGATAGTCTTTTACTGTTAATGCCAGCGCGGTCGTTTTGTGGTTGGCTTCATCGATAACGGGTTGCAGATCTTGTTGTTTGGCTTGCGTTGACAGTAATCGCTCATAATATAACGCACCAATTTGGCGTTCTAATGCACGAGCCGACCATGCTTGGCTAATGGCTTCGTTCATATACCATTGACGTGCGAGTGGATTATCGATTCGTAATAAACTGCGATAATGGGTCCAACTCAATTCGTGACGCACTGCGTCACAATTTGGATAAGCCAAATAAAACAAACGCATATTACGCAAGTTAGAGCTATCAAACCCTTTGCCAAATTCTTTAGTGAGTGAGGCGGATAATGCTTTGAGCGTTCCTTTACCATATTCAGCGCGAGTTTGCCCTTGTTGCTCGTCTTCAACAATCAAGCGACCAATTTGCCAATAGGTTTGCACCATTGCGCTATTTACCGCGAGAGCAACTTGTTTACGGCCTACGGTGAGTAATGTGCGAATATTATCGAGCAATGGGGTTGAAGATGGCAAAGAGGGTGTCGTCATGTGTCATGTCCTTTGTTTCAATGGATACAGTAAACCTATCTGAACAATAGGGCTTGCACACACAAGCCCTGTGATTATTCGCATTAAGAGGCTTCGGTTTCAGCAACTTGTTCCCTTAAAGCTTAGGGTTTGTCGCTAGGCGGCAAGCTTTTCTAGTCCATGAGCATAGTGCGCTATGTGATTGGGATAGAAAAGCGTAGCCAACAACGCGACAGGCACTAAGATGACAGGGAGACGCGACGTTTTCCTGTTAACAACTGTTGCATCAATGCCTTTTTCTCTTGCTTCAAGTGCGCAAGTTTGGCTTCTAACAACTCGATATCTTTGTCGATAGCGGTTAGAACTGATGCGATTTTTTGTTGTTCTTTAAATTTTGGTAATAATATGGCTAAACTGTTTACTGTTTTTTGATTTATGCTTGTTTGTGCACCAATATTAGCTTTCATTAATATTTCAGAACGTGATTTTTCTGAACTTAATATAAAATTAATAAACTCTGAGTTAGCTTTTTCTTTTATTAATCGAATTCTCATTAAATTAGACTCATAAACATAATTTTTTTCAGAATCAATATTAAAAAGAGCAGCAACTCCGACTCCATCAGGTTTTAGAGATACTCTATTTATTAATATGTCTCCAAATTCTAGTTTGTATTTTTTAATTTCATTATTTGTAATATTTGCTATTCTTGCTTTTTTTATTGATACGATATTATTTTTGTAAACACAATTAATATCTAATACTGCAGAGTTACCGTTATCTGAATATGACTCGGCTGTTTTATAAATACCATTAGAAATAGTATTTTCTGTGAGGAATTCTAACTTAACCTCTTCCCAATCCCCCTCAAACGCTTTACCCGTTTCAGGATCAACCAAACGTTTTTTACCCGTCAACAACTGCTGCATTAATGCTTTTTTCTGCTGCTTGCTGGCATTAATTAGCTTTTCTGTGGTTGCAATACCGCGATCCCATGTAGAAAGGATTTGAGCGATTTTGCGTTGTTCTGGGAGTGAGGGTAACAAACAAATCACTGATTTAAGCTTATCTGGCGATGTGTGCTTTACTTTTGTTCCTGTAGATTGCTCTGCAATTTGTTTTCTAATATATGGCGAATTGTAAGTTAGATATAGAAACTCAGGGCAAATACCATTTTTATCTTTTATTTGAATCAGACCAAGCCGTTGATTATGCAAATAGCGATCATGGCTTGGGACAAACAACGTACTCCCTAAAAGCCCAGCAGCTTGTTCGGTCATAGCAACAAGTAACTCGCCTTTTGATAGTAAGTACCCTTTTGGAATATCACCCACATAATACTTAGTTTTGCTCTTTTGGTCGCGAAAGCCACCTGGTTCATAGAAGCTACCAGGAGTTAAAAGAACATAATTACCTTCTTCTCTAAAGAATTCGCTCTTAAAGGCAAAACCATGTTTGATATCTATAAAGGGATTGAGATCAGTTTTAATCCAACCATTAGGCACCATAACCCAACTCCTCTAGGTAGCCCGCCATTTCCGCTTCTAGATCTGCTAACTCAGTTTGTAGCGCTAAACGCTCACTACGCACTGCCATCAAATCAATTTCCGCTTCTTCTTCAAAGGTATCGACATAGCGAGGAATGTTGAGGTTGTAGTCGTTCTCGGCAATCTCTTCTAATGTAGCAAGGTAAGCGTACTTATCCACGCTTTGACGCGCTTTGTAGGTATCAACAATCTTCTGAATGTTATCGCTCGTTAATACGTTTTGGTTTTTGCCCGATTTAAACTCACGCGAGGCATCAATAAACAGCACCTTGTTGTCTGTTTTGTGCTTTTTGAACAACAAAATAGCGGCTGGAATGCCTGTACCAAAGAACAGTTTTTCAGGTAAGCCAATCACGGTATCTAATAGGTTTTCATCAATCAGTTGTTTACGGATTTTACCTTCTGAAGAGGCACGGAATAACACACCATGTGGCACAACCACACCCATTCTGCCTGTCTCTGGCTTTAGGGTTTCAATCATGTGTGAGATGAATGCGTAATCGCCTTTGGTTTTTGGCGGTACACCACGACGGAAACGACCAAAGTGATCGCTTTCTGCATCTTCATGACCCCATTTATCTAGTGAGAATGGTGGGTTTGCGGTTACCACATCAAAGTGCAGTAAGCCACCGTTGGCATCTTGTAGCTTAGGGTTACGAATGGTGTCGCCCCATTCAATGCGGTGGTTATCTTCGCCATGCAGGAACATGTTCATTTTAGCCAGTGACCACGTTGAGCCAATCGCTTCTTGACCAAACAAGGCGTATTGCTTTGAGCCGCCAAAGTTCTTTTGAATTTGCTTACCACACTTCATCAATAGCGAGCCTGAACCACAAGCAGGATCGCAGATCTCATCGCCTTGTTGTGGCTCAAGAATGATAGACAGTAGATCCGATACCTCTGGTGGGGTATAGAATTCACCTGCCGATTTACCACTGCTCGCCGCAAAGTGTTTGATTAAAAACTCATACGCATTACCAATAACATCCAATGAACCGACACGGCTAGGGCGTAGGTTAAGGGTTGGCTTACCAAAGTCTTCCAGTAGGTGACGTAGAATGTCGTTTTTTTGCTTTTCATCACCCAGTTTATCGGTGTTAAAGCTGATGTCTTGGAACACGCCTTTTAGTTTGGTGCCGTTTTCTTCTTCAATCGCATGTAAGGCTTGGTCGATACGAGAGCCATTACCTGCTTCAAAACGGTGCTCATACAAATCCCAAAATGTTGATCCTGTTGGAATTTTGAATGATTGGCTCGCCAGCATCGCTTCAATCATGGCTTGGTTGTCACCAAACTGCGCTGTTAGCTCTTCGACTTTGTCTTGGCGCACATCAGAGATGTACTTTAAGAACAACATGGTAAGCACGAAGTCTTTGTAGATTGATGGGTCTACGGTGCCACGGAAGGTGTCACAGGCACTCCATACCGTTTTATTGATGTCGTCTTGGTTGATTTTAGAGTTTGGCATTTTCTATCTCTTATTTTTTGTTTGTTCGTTTAATACATGATTGGCGATGGCTTGCATCTCCATCTGTCGTAACTCAATTAGTTCTTGATATATTTTTTCTTCTCGATGCGCTCGTTGGCTTAACGCTACCACCTTACGTTGTATTTCTATTGGTGGAATGGTGATTGGCGTTTCCTCTAAGACCGAACGTCGGATGCTCACTTGCATTGTTCCCTCGGCAGATTGCTGAAAATAACGTTGTGCTACCGATTGATTGAGTTGCCATGCAAGAAACTCTGGTAATAGCGCTGTAGCTGAGTCAAAACGAATTTGAAAATAGTGCGGCGAGCAGATCACTGGCAATGCTAAGCCACTCAAATCGTTCTCTGATATCCAAGACGCTAGGTTTCTTATTCCACGCGCAGCAAATATTACATCGCCCGCTTGAAGCCACTCAGGCTCTTTCCGCCCAGCAACATCAGTACGAATAAGATTTGACCAATCCATTCGTCCGTCTGCACTTTGATCTCTGGTCTGAATTACAAAACCATTCCCATCTAAGGTTTCTTTTATCGAACCTCGAAAAGAGTGACCAGAACGAACCTCTGCGATTTCTTTTAGTCTTACAAGCAAAAAATAAACCTGCATCATGTCATGTGATGCACAAATAATGCTTGACTATGAACAAAATGTCAACGTAATCTAGGGAGAATAAAGCATCATAATGAATGATGCACTAAAAACACTAAAAGGAGTTAATTTATGGGATATGAAATAGACGTACTTGCTGTTGGTGAGAAATCAAATAGCGGGGATGCCATTGCCATTCGCTATGGAGACTTATCCGGTGGGCGTGAATCTCAAACCGTTGTTGTCATTGATGGCGGATATAAAGCTGATGGGGAAAGGCTCGTTGCACATATTAAAGAACACTATGGCACCGAGAAGGTTGATTTAGTTATCTCCACTCACCCAGATCAAGATCATATCAATGGTTTGACAACAGTACTGGAAGAGCTAGAAGTCTCTGAACTATGGATCCACAAAGCTTGGGATCACAATCAAGGTCTCGCCGAAAAATTTAAGGATGGGCGCATCACCGATAACAGCATAAGCGAGCGACTCAAGAGCAACTTAGAATCAGCTTTTAGCCTTGTGACGCTGGCAGAGAAGAAAGGCATCATAGTTAAAGAGCCATTCACAGACCTAACCTTCGATTCAGTAAAAGTCCTCGGTCCCACCAACCACTACTATGAAGAGCTACTATCCCAGTTCGATGGCATGCCAGAACCCAAAAGTAGCGAAGCTGCTCTATCAGATTGTGGGTTGTTTGAAAGTCTGTATAAAGCGGCTGAAAAGGTCTTTAAAAAAATCTTCGCAAACTGGGGAGAAGACAAAATTGATGATAAGGACACGACCTCTGCGAAGAACAATTCCAGTGTTATCACACAAATTATCGTAGACGGAAAACGGCTACTGTTCACTGGCGATGCAGGGATCACAGCATTAGATAAAGCAGCAGATCAAATCGATGGATGTACCTCAGGCGCTGAACTTAGATTTATGCAAATTCCTCATCATGGCAGCAAACGCAATGTGGGTCCTTCTGTCCTAAACCGCATTATTGGCGAACCAGTGATAAAAGGGACTGAGCGCGGAATTACCGTTGTTGCCTCATCAGCAAAAGAAGGTGAACCAAAGCACCCACACAAAGCAGTTCTCAATGCATTTACACATCGAGGAGCAAAAACACTGGCGACACGAGGGGGTCATATATGCCACTCCTCAGGAGCACCACAACGAAACGGATGGACTAGCCTAACCGCCGAGCCTTATCACCACGAATATGAAGAAGAGGTTTGAATAACATGCAGAATCTGAAGGACCAGAACAAATTCACCCTTGCTGCATTAACTGGATCACCGCTTCTTATCCTCTTTGTGCTTGAAGTAGGTATTTCTGATGCGAAAAGTGCCATCGACTACGCAGCAACTGCGGGCCTAGTCGTTCTGGCAGTAGCACTGCTGGTATTGTTGTCCGATATCATACCGCAGTCACTGAAAAACAAGATCGTCTTCTTGAGACTATGGAACGAACTTCCGGGTCATCGTTGCGATAAGCTATGCTTTGCAGACCCGCGACTGGAAAAGAGTGAACTTCAAACAACCTGGCAACACGTATTTGGAGGCGAAATTTGTGATGGTGAGAGAAACAGCCTTTGGTACAGGCATATATACAAACCCGTAATGGATGAACCTCAGGTTCAATCCGCTCACCTCAAGTTCTTGCTTTACAGGGATGTGACCTCTAGTTCGCTTATCATTTTAAGTATGTTAATTGTCTGGTCGGTAAGCGGTATGCAGTTACCCTATCTCGGCACAATACACCCTTGGGCCATAGGTATCGAGGCCACTTTCTTGCTCTTTGCACTGATTTGCGCACAAACCTACGGCAAAAGATTGGTGGTGAATGCTACAGCGATAAGAACAGCGACTTAATCCTACCTGCGAACCCTTGCCGCAGTCGGCGGCGGCAAGGCCAGCTCCAGCCAATCCGAGTCATTCATATACAACCAGAAAAACGCTGCATTACAGTCAGCCTTAATATCACGACGTAGAGCATCAGGACATCTTTGCCTGTATCGTTGAACCTGAACTCGATAACAACGCCTTTTCGACTCCCAGTGACATTGTTTGCGCCACTCCACTAACCCAGAAACATTAGCGATCGCTTGTTCAATCGAACCAATCCCGATGCAGCAAACTTGCGAGATTCTAAGTCGGTGCACACCTAATCGAGCGAGCCTGATGATTCTATGTTTGAGGGCCTCATTTAACTGTTTTGGTTTCAGGTTTAATTTGATTCCATGCATTATTGCCAAGCGCTTTAAGTAGCACCCAGTTAGATGACCTTTCTTGCTCTACACTATGACCTCTTTATACCTTGTTGTTCTGTGATTACTGCGGTCGTTTTAGGTATGTCCCAGCGAAACCAGTTCACTAACCACACCACCTGCATTGTATGGTTTACGAAACCACTTAAAACGAACTGGCTTACAAAACCAACCTATATTGAACTGATCTTTTTAGCTCGTTGAACCGTGCTAGGATTACATCCTACTTTCATGGCCACTTCTCGAACGGATAAGCCTTGTTCTAACAGTTCGATAATTTTTGCTTTACGTTCCATGTTTGGCTTCCGTCCTGAAAACTTTTCAGCCCATAACTTTGGATCTTGTTTAATTGCTTGGCGTCCAACTTCGGCACTGGCTAAACGGTTCTTACGTTCTGCTGCTGCCATTGCAGTGATCATGGTTAATTGAATATTGGTTGTCATGTCTTGCATATCATTACCAGAGTAAGCAAAGGTCATATTCTGATTAATGGTTTTGATTGTCACACCACGGTTTAACAGCTCGCGGATAGTTGTCTCTGAATCGTGATAGTCTCGGCCTAAGCGATCTATCCACCAAACTACCAGTACATCATCTTTTCTTAATTTATCGAGTAACCGGCTTAATTGTTCACGCTCTGCTGCTGGTACCGTTCCACTACAAACATCGGTTGATATGTCGATACCAGGATATGACTTTTGAATGTCGCTAACTTGGCTATCTGTTGTTTGTGTGGTTGTTGATACTCTAACGTATGCAAATTCCATTTTATCGGCCCCTTGTGTGCTTATGGTTGCTGTGTGCTAAATGTGGTGTATGCATATCGAAAAGTAAACATAAAAAGCATACGGAATAGGGAATGTTTACATGTGTGCAATAGAGTGTGATTTAAAGCACACGTATTTTTAAGGTAATACCGACTAGGGACGTTTATTGTGTTGAAGTGGTGATTTGTGAATTAGGTAACATGGTTAACAAAATAACAATGCTACTTTTTTATCGTATGTTAATGACAATAAATCGAAAAATAAGCGGTTTATGTGATGTTTGAGGTGAACTCGGATCTCGTAGTACGTGATAGATAGCATATGTTAAATACCGCCGTTTTTAGGAAAAACATAGTACCTATTAAATTTTCATATAAAACGGCCTCTTGTTCAGTGTTCGATTTAGGATGTTCGTTACATTATGAATTGATATTAGATGCAAATTGTTGCTTATACTTTTGATGCGTGTATAAAATCCATAACTTATAAGTATTAAATGGAATTTATAACGATGAATATCAAAATTATCTCTGTGGCTCTTGTCGCTGCTTTGAGTTTGGTTGGCTGTAAAAGTACATCTTTAACTAAAACGAAAGAGACTAAAAGAAGTTATGCAGTTTATGATCTTAAGGTATCTAAAGGTGTTTCCTCTTCGGATATGTCAAAAGCAATTAAAAAGGCTTTACAGGCTAATACTTCTAGCCTGAGGATAACTGAAGATTTGCCTCCATATCCTATACCAAAAGAATCACCTAGATTTCAGTTGGTTAATCCTTTTGGTCATAACTCAGCGCTCGCTGCTTTATCTGGAGGAGCGATGAAGCAACCTACGTGTGAAGGTGCTTTAGTTTATGCTCAGGCTACAGATTCATCTATGAATTCTCAGGGAGAAAACACTCAATTCTATACGTGTTTGTGGCAATATGATGGTGGTTATCATGTTGATATTTATGCTCAATTTGACATAGTTAGTGGCGGGATAGATAATTTAGGCAAAGATTTTATTCGTGGGATGATGGGGAATTCAAGTCAATTTATACCTCGAACTATTGCAAGTATTCGAGATAACCTTGAAGCTTTAAATGTAGAAAGTAAATTGGTTACTGCTTATCCTTCGGATTTTGAAGATCTTCTTAAAGAACGTCAAATTCAATAATAAAATAGTACTTTTAATGTGACCTTTGATTATTCTCCTCATTAATAAGTTTAATATTAAATGACCGCCCATTGAGGCGGTCTTTCTGAAATTGTACTTTAGGAATCATTGTTATAATGAAAAAAAATTTAGTTGTATTGATATTAGCATTATTAGTGCCCCAATCAGCATTGGCTGCATTTAAGTCCAATAACTGGAGCGATGAAATGAACGATGTAAAAGTGTATGAACAATACACCTCTAATCATGGTAGTTCTATTGGCTTCAGGTGCGATGTTGAAAAAGGCAAAAACAAAGATTTTATACTTACTTTCGAAAGTAAGGAAAGTATAGCTACACCAAGTAATGACAAAGTCGAAATCAAAATGCGTGTAGATGATGGTGAAGTCTACAACTTAAAAGGAAAAACATACTCTAACTCATATAAGGGCGGGGTTATTAGGGATATTCCTGAACAGTTGTTAAATAATATTAAAAATGGCAATAAGTTGCTTGTTAATATCTATGTTTATAACCAACTCAAAATGAATCAAAGCTTTAGTTTATCTGGGTCGTCTAAGGCATTGCAGCTGACTGCTGATAAATGTGATTTAGAGGTAAAGAACAACCCTGAATTAGAGCAAAAAATTAAAGAAATAGAGCGAAAGAGAGACAAGGAAATAAAAGAAATAACTAGTAAGTACACAAATGAAATTCAAGCACTTAAAATTAGTTATAAGTAAATGGTATAGCTAACATTTAAATATTTGCATTGATTTTGTCAATACGCATAAATTGATTTACTGTTAAATGACCGTCCATCTGGGCGGTTTTTTTATGCCTGAAACGATATGTTTTGGTAGCTATTGGTAAATAAATTACCAAACATATTTTTATTCCGCGGCTTACCTCCATGGTTCAACGTATTCCATCCAATCGGGGACTGTTGCGCCAGCTACGCATACTGCAACGTGTGGTGGTGATACTACGACGCACAATGAGCCAGCTATTAAGGTGTGATTAAGCCACTTCATTGTGGCTTGTCTGTTTTTGGTTATGGAGGTGGTAGGTAGACGATTTTCTTGAGGTGGGTGTTTACGTGTTTGCTGTTATGGTAGGCAATGATTATTAACACCGTTATAAACGTTAGCGACATAGGCTTGCACAAGAGAAAGGCAAATACTGAGGTATAAAAGGATAACATCGCTGAGGTTTAACGATTGCTTGAGGTTGTATGTAATAACGACGGTTCGTTTGTTGTTTCTTAAGCCGCACTCATACATTGTGCGGCTTGGTGTTTTAGCAACGGGGGGTTAGTTTACCTGTTCTGTTGCTTGCCCAGTGAGTATCTGTTGTTTATTCAATGCTTCTGGAAGGTCATTAACGCAATAGTTTATATAGTACACATTAAAAAAGAAGGTATAAAAAATATTCATCTTTAATTCAAATCTAAATTCATTAAGAGCGTACTTTTGAAGTGCCTTTTTAGCTTTAAAAGCCCAGACAATATAAAGAACTGTTGAAGATATAGATAAAATAGCACCTAACACAAGGAATAAGCTTTGATTATGACGAGAAAAAAAACCACCTAATCCAACACAGACTGCAATCCAAATTATATAGGTGTCACCAGTGATTTTAGATTTTGTAATGTCACTAATCGTTAGATTGCTTCTATACAACCATAGTAAAGGGTATATACCCATAGTTGCGATCGATAATAGGAACAGGTTAAGAGTTTTTGTGTTTATGTTATTTTTTAAAGTTGAAATATTACTCATTATGAATGCGTCAATTAGATATAAGTGTTACTGCATATAATGTCACATTAATCACATAAATAAAGAGTTTATTATAGTTTTTAACTATCTAATTGGTCAGTATTATTTGTTTTAGGAATGTAAGTTTTATTAAAAAATCATATGATACTACTTGGTTATAAGTTGGTGAAAAATATATTAACTAATGAAAGTATCTCATGTGATGATAGTCGCAGATTAAATATACCAATTATCCTTCATCAACATCCAGATCTAAAAAAGGCCGCTTTAGCGGCCTTTTTATTTAAGAGTCATTACCGATAGTCAGAGTAATTACATACGTGCTTTGAAGATATTAATGATTTCTTCTAGGCTCGCTTTGCGTGGGTTAGTTAAAGAACACGCATCGTTTAGGGCATTTTGTGCCATGAATGCTAGTTTATCTTCAGTAACACCCAGGTCTGCTAAACGTTGCTTTGTACCTACCTTCTCAGATAGTGCATCAATCGCTTCTAGAGCAGCATTCACTGCTTGCTCTTGCGTCATCGCTGCAGTGTCGATACCCATTGCTTTAGCAATATCAATAAAACGTTCTGGTACTTGTTGTGCATTAAAGCGTGATACTTCAGCAAGTAGGATTGCGTTACATAGACCGTGTGACAGGTCGTAAACACCACCCAATTGGTGCGCCATTGAGTGCACGTAACCTAGAGAAGCATTTGAGAATGCCATACCGGCTAAGTACTCGCCGTACTGCATTGCATCACGTGCTGCACGATCTTGACCGTTATTCACTACTGCTTCTAAGTTATTTACAATCAACTCAATCGCTTTAATTGCAGCAGCATCTGTGATTGGTGTCGCAGCTGTTGAAACATACGCTTCAACCGCGTGCGTTAATGCGTCCATACCTGTGGTTGCAGTAAGGAACTTAGGCATTGCGACCATTAGCTCTGAATCGTTAACCGCAATAATAGGCGTGAAGTGCTTATCAACCACTGGGTATTTAGTTTCATCTTCTTGGTTAGTGATAATCGCAAATACGGTCATTTCTGATGCCGTACCCGCAGTCGTGTTTACTGTTACCAATGGAAGTTGGGGCTTCTTAGAAAGGTGCACACCTTTAGAGTAATCACGGATATGACCTCCGTTAGCTGCAACCAATGCGATACCTTTCGCTGTATCGTGAGAAGAACCACCACCGAATGAAATCACAAAATCAGCGTTGCTTTTAGCTAATAGAGTAAGACCATCTTCGATGTTTTTCTCTGTTGGGTTAGGTTGAACACCATCATAGATTGCGTAATCAATACCGTGAGCGGTTAGCTCATCAGTAAGCTTGCTAACAAGACCCACTTCAACTAACACACCGTCAGTGACGATAAGCGCTTTTTTCAATTCTTTTGACGCTAATTCAGCACCTAAAGATTGGATAGCATTAGGACCCATTAAGGTTACAGGTGGCATGTAAAATACATTGCTCATAGTAAAACTCCGATAATTTTTAATTAATTTATAGTGACTTACCGCGATAGCCATAAGTCTGAATTTATTTGATAGCGCGTTATAAAGGGGTGATAACGTAAGAAGCTATATCGAGTTTATTTGTTATTGTTGGTGTCGATATCGTCATTCTACACCCCACCCATTTGGTAACAATAGAGATAAAACCAAAACACTTTTACTTAGATGTAATAATAAGAAGGTGTAACAAGCGTTTGTTTACCATTGTGGTGAAATATTACTTATCAGCCGCTGATAGCAGTTTTTCATTAAAGCTCATGTGGGTGTTTTTGTTAGTAACCACAATGCCTGAGTGTGATTTATCCGCTGTACCATTGACCGCATAGTGGCTTGCAACCACAGCATTGTTAGCTTGATTGTTGAAACTAACGTTACCGGTAAATGCGCCATCACGTGCAGAAGCGGTATAAGAAGTGGCGATAATAGCGGTAGCGATGATTGCTTTAATAACTGTTTTCATGAGTTGTCTAACCTTAATCTTTATTATTATTGCTGAACGCTGTCTGCGTTTCGATGGGGTCATATTAACAATTACACAAAAACAAACAATATAACCAAAAAGCAAAAGATTATTACCTCTTGGTAACAATTGTTATTTTATCCAGTAACGGTGATTCAATCTATTATGGGGTTAACAAATATAGAGTGAGTGTTGTAATCGAATATTAGAAAGCAAAACCATACATTAGTATTCAGGTCAAACTATCTCAGTAAATAATGATGAGAGTTTAGTCTGTACGTCAGTATATAAGAGTTATTTAGGTATTGGTGAGAGTTACAAAAAAGCATTTTTTATTGTCATTCTATATGATGGATGTCAGATAAAATTTTGTCATGACATGAGCTTAAATACGGTTTCATTGTTAAAAGAGCGAAATAAATCGGTTGGTTATAGCAAGGTTGGCAAGCGAGTTTAATAATGGATGGAAAGAAAACCTTTCGTATTAAAATGTTTACACCTGTAAATAAAATACTGTGTTAATGATAATCAATCTCCCAATGGAGAATTGCATAGTATTGCATGTATCAATACTATTTATGCCCTAAATGAATGCAAGAAATAGTCTTGTATGTGCAGTATGGATACTTAGTAAGCTAAATGAAATGTTCAACCCAAATAGGTATATTAATGAAAGCTGCTCTTAAAACGTTCACTCTTGCTTCTTTATTAACATCATTTACTGTGAGTGCTTCAACAGGTTGGATTATTACTGATAATGGTGTCATCGGTTCTCCTCAGGTTAAGCAAGGGGGAGTGACAGCCGTTTCATCGTTTGAAAAAGGGGATGGTGATTTGGTCTTTTCGGTCATTATGGTAACTGACAATAACGCCGATGATGTAGGTATAAAAATGATTGAGGTTGATTCCCCAATCATGGTTAACGGTAAAAAGATCGTTATGCAAGCACAGTTACAAGGGCAAATGAAAAGCTATAACCCTAAAACGAAGGCTGAAACTCAATATATTTTAAATGAGTTCAAGACCAAAGATGGCGTGACAATTGAAAATCTTACTTATTCAACTGCTGGTTTTAATAAAGCATTCCATGAACTTAAATAATTTAACTTATATATAAGTTATTAAATGATTAAATTGGTAATAGCTAGAGGTGGATTTGTGACATTAGTAAATAAAATAATAATAGCCCTGTTAGTAATATTAATATTTGGTGTTTATCTTGATTTTTTCCACTCAGGATCTTGTGATACTGCAGGATTAATTAATGAGTGCGATTTATCTGCTATTTATTTAAGTTAAATATATCAACTATTAATACTATTTCAGGGTATAAGTTAGAGATTGATTAATCCATTATTAATCAGATGGATAAGATGATATTAATAGTTTGATATACAACATAAGATCAGCAGTGATAGCCGTCGCTATTATTCTAATAACATCGTTTTAGCTTTAGTTATGAATATTGTTATTAGGTATAAATGTTGGATGATTAGCTAATGTATATATCAAATTTAGAATTTCTTATGATGTGTATAGCGTAAAATATCAGATATATTTAGACAAAAAAGGTCACTGATTACTCAGTGGCCTTTTTATTGACAGTATAATTACTCATAGCCGAGGAATTATATTCATCCTTTGAGGGTATTAATGATTTCTTTTAGGCTCGCTTGACGTGGGTTGGTTAGTCGCTACCTTTTCAGATTATACATCCATTGCTTCTAGATCGGCATAACTGGTTGCTGTTGCTGTCGATACCTGTAGTCAGTATTGGTGTGGCCGTTTATTTTTTAGAGAGGCGAGAGAAATATAAAATAAGTTTGGTACTTTTAGTATAATATGAACTCTGTCTATCAATGAATTTTGGCAAATTGTTAATGCTATAAAGTGATAGACATTCCTGCTAATAATAGAAGTATATAAAAAATGAGATATTTGTTGTTATGTCTGTCTTTGATGATCGTTGGTTGTAATAGCCAACCTAATTTCAAACCTAATTTGAATAAATCCGTGTCAGAAGCTACTCATGAAACGAAACCTCTTTTTGATGTTGGATACTCAGATCTAAATGGTGATGGGTTAAAAGATGCACTAGTATTGCTCAAAGGATCTAATTGGTGCGGCTCTGGTGGCTGTAGTTTTATGGTTTTTGAAAATCTTGGTAGTCACTATAAATTGGTATCACAAAGTTCGATAACAAGTCCACCAATTAGCGTCGCTAACAGTGAAACTAATGGCTGGAAAAACCTAATTGTTTGGACGGGTAATATTGGCTCAGTATTAATGAAGTTTAATGGTAAGACATATCCTTACAACCCATCATTAGAGCCTGTTGCGAGTAAATCACAACAATTAGGTTCACAATTAATTTTAAAAAATTAGTATGTTTATTCAATAATATAATAAACACACTTGGGTTTGCGCTTGTCGCCGAGTGTGTTTATTTAATTTTATTGGTATCTATCTAATATTGAATCAACTAAGCGCATAAACTCTTTGTCATCAGCGTATTCAACGCGACAACGTTGCATTTCTTTATCAATAAGTTCTTTATGGCCATTAGGAAATAGACGCCCCCAAGCATAAGGAACAAAAACGCATGTCTCTGGTGAATAATGTTTATTGCCAGGGATCTTTAAGTCACGGCTAACATAAAACCGTTCTTTTTTGTTGGCGTCGAACCATGCTTTATATTTAGAGAAATAGAACCAGTCATCACACACCGTTAATCCCTCTACTCGACGGTTTTTAATATTAGCGCCGTAGGCTTGACGAATCATCGCTCGCCACGTCCGATATTGATTGATATATCGACCGTTTTCTTTTAATTCGATATCGGTATCGATAATTCCTGCCCCGCAAATAAGGCGTGTTATTTCTGTTGTCATAATGATTACCAGAAAGCCCGCACAGAGGCGGGCTATTTATTTAAAAGTCGTATTGAGCAGATAGCATGTAGTTTCGACCTCGACCAATAGTTGTGCCGCTATAGCTACCGCCGCCCTCGTATTGTTTATCGAGAACATTATTCACCTTAAATCGGAACGTTAGCTCGCTAGCGTCTTTCATTGGCATACGGTAAATTGCGCCCGTATCAACTAAGGTATAACCCGCTTTTTTGCCTTGGTTATTATCATCGTTACCGTAACGAGAGCCGACATAGTAAACCCCCGCGTTAATGTCGATATTGTCGTTAACTTCATAGTTACCCCAAGCGTTAGCGGTAAACTCCGGAACGTCGGCTGGCGTTTTCCCGTTATGCTTCGGTTGGCCTTTATACTTGGCTTTCATGAATTGCATCCCAGCCTTCACGGTTAGCTTGGCCGTTACTCGACCAGTAATCCCAGCATCAATACCCGTATGAATGCGCTTTCCGCCTTGGGTAGTAATACGGCTAATGCTTGGGTTATTTGGATCGTTATAGTCGCTAGTTACTGAGATATTATCTTTTACGATCTGGAATACTGATGTGCTAACTATTGCACGATTGCCAAAGATTTCTTGTTTATATCCTAACTCGTATAAATTCCCCGTTTCTGGCGAACGTTCCATCCCGTCATTGGCATCACGGTTACTATCAACCGGAGATTTAGGCATAAATGATTGAGAGTAAGTTGCGTAAATAGTTGAGTCAGGGTTCGGATGGAACATTAACGACGCATTAGGGATCACATTGTTATAAATCTTGTCAGAGCCTTTACCGTCACGCTTATCATTCGCTGAGCGATCCTTGCGGTAATGGTCAAAACGTAGACCTGCAAGCACTTGCCATTGCTCATTTAACGTGACCAAATCTTGAACATATAGGCCATAGGTTTGATGAGCATATGAGTTACCGTTTGCAGGATTCATAACCGCAGGGTTAAAGCCCGGCGTCGGCTTTGATGGATCTAAGCTCGCGGCTGTCTTCTTACCCCCCCAACGACTATTGCGGTTGTAAACGTGGTCGACAAGGTTTGCACCAATCAACACTTGATGGTTTATGCTACCGGTGTCGAAGTCGCCGTTAACGTCAACTGACGCAGTATGAACAGTGTATGAATTATCACGTTTGCCCGTTCCGAACGTATATTCGCCAGTTTTTGCGCTGTCTTTGTTTAGCTTAACGCTAGAGGTTCGCGCACTATTAGACATGTCTAAATAGTGATAGCTAGCCTTCGCTGACCAACGATCATTAATTTGATGAGACAGCTTAATTCCATAACTGTTTTCTTCTTTGGTATTATCTGACCAAGGCATATCAAGAATGGTGTCACGGTTTCCGATAATATTGCCGTTATCGTCAAAGTGAGCGCCGCTATCATTGTGTCCGTCTTGCGTTTTATGGTCATAGGTCAATGACAACATAGTGTCGTCGCTAATGTCATAATCCAACATGATCGCTAACAGATCACGATCAGTTTTAGGATGATTACCATCAGCATAATGACGCCAATTTTCTTTACTTTGTTTTGAGCCTATAAAGCGATATCGAAGATTTTCTGTCGCAGATCCGGTCGTATCGACAACAGAACGGAAGAAATTATCACTGCCGATATCTTGAGATATCATCGTGTGACGTCTTGCTTCTGGGGTCTTGGTTATCATATTAACCAAACCGCCTGGCTCTGACTGTCCATAGAGTAAGCCTGACCCTCCTTTTAGGATCTCGATATTTTCGTACATTTCGACGGGCTCTTGAATAAGAGAGTATTTTTGTTCGCCGTCTCTCAGATAACCTTCATTAGTGGTTAACTGGAAACCACGAATATAAAAGTTTTCGTGTCCGTCGCTTTCATGAGTTTGCACTGTCGAAGCATCATTTTTAAATGCTTTTTCTAGCGATGTTGCTTGTAAATCATCTAATAACTTTCGGTCTATTGTGTTTGTAGATCGTGGGGTCTCTAGCTGACTAACATCCATTTTAAACGCGGTATTTGTCGTTGAGGCTTTATAATCTGGACGCTCAGCCTTAACGACAACCTCATCAAATATCGAAGTATCGTTCGGATCCGACTCAGCGAAAGCAGAGAACGACAGGAAAGTCGAAGCGACTAAACATGCAACAGTAGATAACTTAAAATTATTCATAATTACAACTTTATTATGGTGACTTTTTGCCCGAAGGCGGCGGCATCTATTTGCGACTCAAAGGCTCTCAATCGCTTATAGATCGACATTAATTCGACGCAACTTGACCAGCGACGAATTAAAAATCGTAAAGAACTTTCAACTTTTGAATATGACGAGGTGATTTGTTTTAGAACACCTAGCGTTATAGCGGCTTGTAGAATTGTTGGGCTCATAAATATGTAAACAGTGAGCTCTGAATATTTACCATAGGCACTCGAGAAACTGTCAAACATCAAGTAGCCGCGATACATATTGAAATAATTATGTCGAACATCATTAAATAATGCTTTTACTGTTTGAGGGGCGGCTTTGTCGACATTGTCTTCACCAAGAACAAGTTCTTTTCTATATGCTGCTTCTACACGTTGATTGTTATATTCAAGTCCAGGAAGCTTTCGGCCAACATACATCAGGAACGCCATTCCTCCGAACGAGGAAATAACGGCAACGATAACCATCGAGTGCTCAACTTCGCCAAAGAATGGGATAACCTTTACTTTTTTTGATAGCTCCCACAGTAGTGGAATAAAGGTTGCCAAGGTCATAAAGTTTCTAAGGATACTGATGCCAAGATCTTCGACAAGTTTTGCAAATCTCATCGTATCTTCTTGGATTCGCTGGCTTGAGCCCTCAATGTGACGAATCAAACTCCAATGTGACATGTAATGTTCGTTCATTGCACAGCGCCAACGAAAAATCCAATGGCGGACGAAATAGTCAACGACGACAGAGATAACGACGTAAATACTTGTTAGTTTGAAAAAGTCGATGGCGGTGTTTTTAAAATCATTAATAGATACTGTATTTGGAGCGACTAAAGCGGCTTGAATAAGATCGTAAAATTCACCATTCCAATAGTTTAATTCGACATCGACACCAACACGAAGCCAGTTAATCAGGACGACAGCTGTAGTACCGTAAACCGACCAAAAGACCCACTTTTTATTAAGGTAAAAACAACGGAACATGAAAGTAGCCTCTTGGATTTAATTAAATGATAATAATTATCATTACCCTTTATTTGTGACAAATGTTAACCCAAGAAGCAACAAAGTTAAACTAGAAATTAAATTTTATTGACGATAAAGAATGATATTAAGGTGATGCTTATAGAGGTGTATTGGCTTTGCTTATTTGATGGCTAATATTGATATACTCAGTAACTTAATCATATTTCAGAGTAAATAGAGGGTTTTTATTAGGATTTATAGTGAGGGAGAGTTTACCGTTAACATAAATAGATGGTGATTTTCTTAGTTAAGATAACCACGTTTGAAAAACTGGGATGATGCAGGATGAAACTATAAATTGTTAACCTATAAGGTGCTAATTTTTATAGGGTAACTGCAAGCTTAGTCTAGGTATGTTTTATTATCTGGCTCCTCTCTAACGATAAACATTATAGTTTCTTCTGTTTTTAGGCTATCTATTGGGTGTTAATCGTTAACCTGAAAAACAACTAAATTTATAAAAATTAATAATAACTAAATCTAAGTAAGCATAACTAAATTACTTGAATCGCAGCACTTTTATAAATGAAATATATTATCAATTAAAAATCATAATCTTAATGAAAAAATACCTATTTATTATGAATAAAAAGTGTAACAAAAATTGACAATCAAACACAAATGCTTATTATTCTCATCTTCAGGTTACCTTGAGGTAACATTAATGGTGGTTTATTAGTTGAGGTCATCTTTGATGAACAGAAATAAGCTTGTCCTTGGGTTGTTATGTTTGGCTAGTACAAGTGGCGCTGTAAACGCTGCAAGTATTTATAAAACGGATGATTCTAAGCTTGAAATTGGTGGGCGAATTGAAGCAAGAGCAGAGAATCGCGATCACGATATTAGTGATCTAAGTCGAGCGAGAGTTAAGATTTCAGGCGAAACTAAGCTGACAGATACTATTAGCGGAATTGGTGTATTTGAACAGGAGTTTAAGGCCAAATCGGAAAAGACTCGTCATTTATACGTTGGTATTAAAGCTTTTTTAGATAATGGTTACGCAACACTTGTTTACGGTAAGACGGATGGCTCGATGAGTGCTGTTACTGATCTTACTGATATTCAAGCTGCTTATGGTGCGATAGCTGCTGACAAGTTCAAAGTCGGTAAGCGAGTTGCAAACAGTATTGCCGCCACTTATGCGAATGACTCCGGAACCACTTTAAACGCAAATTATGCCGGAGCAGAAGGGAAAGCCAAAGGTGACTTTGATGGCGGTTTTTCTATTGCTGGATCACAAGTAATTGGTGATAGCGGATTAATAGCTGGTATTGGTTATGCGAAGCAAGCCAAGGTTGAGAAGAAATCGAAACAGCAATTTGATATAGGTTTAGGTTACCAATTAGATAAATTATATCTTGGTGCTTTATATACGAAGCAGAAAGTTAAGGATAAGACCGGTAACGGTTATGACCTAGTTGCAGCTTATAAAATTAACTCAATCTATAAGGCAACTATTGGTTTCGGTGAATTGCATTTTGATAAAGGTGATGCCACTCGTGCAGTTAATACTGATATTACCGCAAAGTGGAATAAGCAATTTCGAACTTATGCCGCAATTAATTACGATACCGTTAATAACACAGTGCAAGAAATGATCGGCGTTCGTTACGATTTCTAATCTCTAATAAGGTTTAATATGACAACTAGTTTAAAAGTCTTAACTCTGACGTTAGGCGCGATCATATCTTGCTCTGCGCTTGCTGCTGATTATCCGATGACAGTGACAGATGTAACGGGTCGAGCAATTACTTTCGATCATGAGCCTGAGCATATTGCTTTAGGTACGGCGAGAAATTTCCCACTATTAGAGATCGTTTACGGTAAAGATGCCGGTAAGCATCTAGTCGCTATGCGTGATGATATGAAGAATTCAGCACCGAGTATGTATGAACTTTATGTTAAGCGTTATCCATCGTTAGCAAACGCTCACACTATCGGTAAGATTAGTAAAGGGCAGTTTGATGCCGAAGCCTTTATTAATATGAAACCAAAACCCGATGTGTTAATTATTGGTTTAGACAGTGCCAAAAAGGCGGAATCAACTGGATTAATTCAAAAGTTAGATGATGCTGGGATCAAGGTTATAACGGCTGATTTCCGTGATAAGACGATTGATAATACATTAAAATCTGTTACCACAGTTGCGAAAGCATTAGGACAAGATAAACGAGGTCAAGCATTCTCTGATTATTACCTCGAGCATTTAAATCATATTAAAGATGTGATTGCGAAGCATCCTGACATCAAGACTAAAAATGTTTTCTTAGAGACCGCTGCGGGCTACACGTTTGAATCTTGTTGTGACACATATGCTGGCGGTAATATGAGTGATTTTATTACCTTACTTAAAGCTGAGAATATTGCCACCAAGCCATTAAAAGGCGCTCATAAAGGTGTTATGTCACCAGAAACAATTATTACAGCTAGCACTGATGTTTATATTATGCAATCAGCAGGATGGATTGATAAAAAAACGGGTAAAGCTACGCATGGAATTCCGCTAGGTTATGCGATGAATAAAGAAGAAATTGCGAGCCAAACTGCAATGCTAATGTCGCGTGATTGGCTAAAAGCGACCAAAGCTTTCCAAACTAAGAATGTTTATGCTGTTTATAAACCGTTTTATAACTCACCTTATAACTTGGTAGCGCTCGAATATTTTGCTAAGTGGATTCATCCTGATTTATTTAAAGATTTAAATCCAGAAGCGACTTTTGAAGATATGAATAAAAAGCTCGGTAATAACGATGTAAAGGGTATCTTTGGCATCAATAACTTTGAAGCAATGTCCAATAAACTTTAAATTCAATTAGATTCAATCATATAGATATCAGATTGAATATACCTTTTGCTGTAAATATTTAGCCTCGTAATTGCGAGGCTTTTTATTGTTAACTTTAAGTTTTGTATTTGTTGTTTTTTAAAAGATATAAAAATGAATAGTAACAAAGAGATCTTCGATGATGAAAAAAGTTATTATATTAACAGCTCTGTTTTTATTTAGTGGTTGTGCAAAGAAGCCAATATTATCAGAAAATGCATCGCCTCACGGATTGAATGTTGCAGCTGCATCTTCTAAACATTGGGAGTTAATTAAACCAGGGATTTTAGTGAGTCCTGAATTAGAAGCCAGTGCGGGCAATAGTAAAGGTAAATTAATTTATTTCATTAGTAATGATAAAAAACTAGAGACAAAATTTGTTATATTCAATGAGATGGTTTGCAACATTGGAGAGACAAACTTTGTTAATACAGACGTCAATCTCGAACAGAAAGATATTGATGTTGCGATGAAGTGTTCGCAGCCAAACACATTATTAATTTACCCATCAGTGACTGGCAGTAAATATATAACTAACGAGTTAATCCAAAATCATTCGGTTAGGTTTGGTACATTTGTGATCCCCTCGAAGGGCTTTATTGACGGATTTTCGAAGGCTATTGATATTCGTTACGGAGGGACAGTATGATTTCACGTAAAATAGCAATTAAATTAGGTATATACGCGTTATTTATTTTTCTCGGTATTCTCATGAGATACTCTACTGATGATACTGTCGATAAGGTTATTGAGCTTGATGTATCGGCAAAGCAGCCTCAAATTGATTTGAACAACATGAGTGAAAATCCGTGGGGGGATGCATCAAAAGGCGAAATAACCTTATTTTAAATAATAAAAAGCCCCATTTATTGCGGGGCTTTTACTAATTGTTTTGTTTGTCTTGTTCTTCTTTCATTCGTTTAGCAATTCGAACAATTGCTTTGATATCCCGTTCTGAAATTATTCCGAGTAGTCCTTCGGCGATAGTTTGATTGGTTGAGGTATCAATCGAAATAAATCGTGAATTAGCTCCTGGCGCGATAGTAGGGACAAGATCTTCAACTTCACATCGAAAAACTTGGGTCATCTTTTCTAAAACATCGAGGTTAGGCATTGACCCCGTTTTTTCGTCGTCAGAAAGGTATCTAGTAACAGATGATCGAGATACACCTAATGCTCTGGCTAACTCAGCATGAGTCATGCCGTCGCGGTTCATGTACTTGATTAAGTTTTGTTTGAACGCTGCTCGTAACTCGATGTATTTGTCGTCTGTTCTTCTGAATCTCATTTTTATTACTCCCGTACAAAAATTCCCTAAAAAATAGGAGAACGATTCGGAGAAACTACCCATTTTTACTGAGTTTGATTTTGTTATTTAATTGAATCACTCCGAACATAAAGTATATACCTTTAAAACAACTGACGGCATAAAGTTTTTCTATTTTTTATAGGGTTTTTGAAAGATATTTTTTAAATATAGCACAAATATTCAACAACACTATTGTTATGTTTTTATAATAATTATTATTTTTTGTTTACTTTAAGGTGAGTTGTTGTTTTGTTTATTTTTATTATAATGTTGTATTATATGATTTTATTTAATAATTTGTGATTTTTAATAAAATTAAAATAATTAATAGTTGATTTTAAGGTAAACAAAATAGTGTTTATATTTCAGGGTTTGTTAGTGAAAGACAAGCCGTTTTCTTTTATTCGTTGCGGTATATTAGCGATAGCAGAATCGACGATTAAGCTTGTAATTATTATCAAGCTAACATTTTTGGTAACCTTTAGGTCGCAATGATGCATAATCTTTGATATGAATTAACTTACTTATGAGTGCTAGATTAGACCGTTATTGTCAATGCATCGCAGTGTTAACCTAACCTAGAATAGGTATAAGCTGGGATAGCAGAACAGCGTTTATAAGCCCCTCAAACAGGTGCAGAATAACTCTAGCTCATTGGCTAAATCGAACTCAAGAAATAGAGCAAAGATTTAATGTAGCGTTTTTCAGTGACGATTAAGGATCTGATGACTAATTAGGTTGTAACGCTATAAATATAATTGATGACGTGTGACGTTTAAGAACGATCTTTTGGGGATTTTTTGTTGATGAATACCCATGTTGCGAGGCACTCAACATAAGTTTGAATTGTTATTTGTTTGTGTGAGTTTTTAACATTTATTGGCAACAAAATGACTCCTCCAAGTTGTTATTGATCGGGTATTTTTACGTCTTGTTTTCGAGTAATGATATGGACCAAAATTTTACCATCTTCGTCGACTGATAGTTGTACAAATGCGTCATTGTTTACTTCATTTTGAGATGAATTTTTCAAGAGAAATCCTCTTTTGTTAGTGATGGTTTATTAATTGCCACTTACTATTATGAATAAGACAACAACAGATATTCAAGAAAAAATCTACAGAAAATGTGTCATAAATGGCCAAAAAACATGGGTGCTCTGGAATGCGATAGCGAGATATCAGCGTAAGATCATTATTATACGTAGTGGTTGCGATAGGAGTTGTGCGATTTAAGCACGTAGATAAAAGATAAAATATTTTTATAGCTTAAGTACGAAATATGTACAATTAATGTGAATGACGAGGACGTTTGTTTTTTATTGAGTAGTAAATGGAAAGCTAGCATTGGTTATAATGGCGACTTTATTCACTTTTATAGGGCATTAAATTAAACGAAATAAATGAAATCCTAAATTTTTCGGCTATGAAATATTTTGGTGTCGGGGGCTATTTTAAATAATATAACTCGACAGCTGATACTGATAATTTAGTCAAAGGATAACTATCATATTGAGGCACTATAAAAATCGAAACACGAATAATAGTTGTTAACATTTATTGGGGTTCGTTATCAATTCTGAAACTGATTAGTAGGTGCCTTAATTGGATATAATGTTTAATATCAGCGATGAAACATCGAGCTGTGTCGGCATGAGTAGGTGCTAAATGATCAACAAATTTGTACTTTCGATTAAATATAAAAAAAGGCTAAACATTAATGTTTAGCCTTATTAAATTAATACTTACTAATTATGAGCTCGTTATAAGAAAATACTCAATGTTGCTGCAATAGTGAAAGCGATGGTTCCTAATAACGTTTCCATTACTGTCCAAGTCTTAAGTGTTGTTTTCTCATCCATATCAAGTAGTCGACCGACTAGCCAGAAGCCTGAGTCATTAAAGTGCGATAATACTGTCGCACCAGATGCAATCGCGATTACGATAAAACATAAATCAAAAGCACTAAGGCCGGTAGTTGCTGCTACCATTGGAGCAATTAATGCAGCAGTCGTTGTTAAAGCTACCGTTGCCGATCCTTGAGCAACACGTAGTGCGGTTGCAATTAAAAATGCCGCCACAATAACAGGCATACCTGTATCGGTAAGAACACCAGCTAGCGCATCACCAATACCACTTGCACGTAATACCCCACCAAACATACCGCCAGCACCCGTTACCAGGATAACGGCACAAATAGGTGCTAATGAATCACCACATAGCTTTTCTAGTTTTGCCATGCCGTAATCTTTGGCAAATACCGCCAAACAGAATAGTAAGGTAATCATTAATGCGACAGGTGTTTTACCTAGCATACGCAAAATGTTTACCCAAGTTGACTGGGGATCAACCATGCCCATGACTGATAATGTATTCAGTCCTGTATCCATAAAGATAAGTACTAGTGGTAGCAGTAGAATTGTAATAACAAGTGAAAATTTAGGAAGTTTATCTTCATCAATAACACTTTGAGTTGCTAAAAATGCTTGGGGTAGCGGTAAATTAAAACGCTCACCAGCCCATAAACCATATAAATAAGCACCTAAATACCAAGTTGGTAAGGCAATCACCAGACCAACAAAAGTTAATAGTCCAATATTAGCGCCTAATAACTCACTGGCAGCAACTGGGCCTGGGTGCGGTGGCAGAAATGCATGCATCACGGCAAAAGCACCGGCAACAGGTAATGCATATTTAATAGTCGAGCCGCCAAACTGTTTAGCAACACTAAACAGAATCGGCATCATAACAATCAGTCCCGCATCAAAAAAGATTGGGAAACCAAACAGTAATGAAGCGACACCCAGTGCAAACGGGGCTTTATCTGAACCAAATCGGCCAATGAGTGTGTCGGCTAATACTTTTGCGCCACCAGTCACTTCTAGAATACGACCAATCATGGTACCGAGACCAACGAGAAGTGCAACAGATGCTAGCGTGCCACCAAAACCAGACATCATTGTTGGTACGACTTGATCAGCTTGCACGCCAGTAACAACTGCGGTTAAAAAGCTTACTAATGTCAGCGCTAAAAAGGCATGTATTTTAAAGCGCATAATGAGGATCAATAACAGGGCGATTGAGCCAGTAGCAACTAATAATAAGAATGTAGGATCTTGCGTCATACAGGATTTCTCCAGCAAAAATTAAAATTGAGGTAATAACGTTCTGTTTTTTTTATTGTGAATAACTTCACACACCGCGAAGTTACGGGTAACATGTTACCCGTAACATGGTAACTTACAAGCAATTCGATAAGCCCGTATCCAAAAATGAGAGGAAGGTAGAATAAATGACAGGCAGAAGCATCATTGTTATGGGCGTGTGCGGTTGTGGCAAATCAACAATCGGTGAAAACATTGCTAATAAGCTCAATGCAAAATTTATTGATGGCGATGATTTACACCCTAAAGCAAATATTCAAAAAATGGCAAGTGGTACGCCTTTAGAGGATATCGATAGAGCACCGTGGCTTGAACGTATCCGTGACGCAGCCTATAGCATTGAAACTAAGAATGAAACGGGTGTAATTGTTTGCTCTGCTTTGAAAAAGAAATATCGCGACCAAATTCGTGAAGGCAATAAAAATGTACAGTTTATTTTTCTTGATGGTAGCAAGTCACTCATTTTAGGTCGAATGCGTGCGCGCCAAGGGCATTTCATGCGTGAAACCATGCTGGATAGCCAATTGGAAACATTAGAAAGACCGGATCAAGAAGCTGGCGTATTTACTATTTCAATCGATGGTTCTATCGATAACATTGTGGATGCTGCTGTTGCCGTATTGGTAGGAAATATCAATGAATAAGATTATTACTCGTATTACTCAACGAATTAAGCAACGCAGTGAGATCAGTTACCGTCAATGGTTAGATATGACATTAGCGATGGTCAATTCTGGTCGAGGTCGTCGTCAGTTATCTTGCGGAAACTTAGCCCATGTTGTTGCGGCTAATTGCTCTCAAGAGAAAAGCTCGATTTTAGATTTGTTACATTCAAATCTTGGTATCGTAACAGCCTATAACGATATGCTAAGTGCACATCAGCCTTACAAATTTTACCCTGATATTATCGCAGAAGCATTGCGACCGTTAGGGCATACCTGTCAAGTTGCTGGAAGTGTTCCTGCAATGTGTGATGGTATTACTCAAGGGCAACCGGGCATGGAGCTGTCGCTCTTTTCGCGCGATATTGTTGCTCAAGCAACGGCGATTTCATTAAGTCATAATGCGTTTGATGGCACATTATTACTCAGTATTTGTGACAAAATTGCACCGGGCCAATTAATGGGTGCGTTATCATTTGCTCATTTACCGACGGCTTTTATTCCTGTTGGCCCGATGGGTACAGGGATCAGTAATGATGAAAAAGTGACTGTTCGTCAGCAATATGCGGCAGGATCGGCAACCAAAGAAACCTTATTAAATATGGAATGTCAGGCGTATCACTCTCCAGGTACCTGTACATTTTATGGGACGGCGAATACCAATCAATTAGTTCTTGAAGCGATGGGATTAATGCTTCCAGGATCTGCTTTTGTGGCTCCAAATAGTGCGTTACGCCATGCTTTAACTCAAGCGGCATCATGTAAAATTGCGGCTATGCATAGCCAATCACAACAATACCGCCCTTTATATGAAGTCTTTACTGCGGAAAGTCTCGTTAATGGTCTTGTGGCTTGGCTAGCTTCGGGAGGAAGTACCAATCACAGCTTACATATGGTTGCTATTGCTCGATGTGCTGGACTTATTTTAACTTGGGATGACATTAGTGAGTTATCTGATGTGGTTCCGTTATTAGTACGTATGTATCCAAATGGCCCTGAAGATATTAATGCCTTTCAACAGGCAGGCGGGGTGCCAGTATTAATGAAAAATCTGCATGCGTTAGGATTATTAAATACCAATGTTAAGACAGCATTTGGCGAGTTTGCTGACTTAATGACGACGCCGATTGTAAAAGATGAGCAGCTGGTTTGGGTTCCTTGCGGTGATAGTACCAATACTGAGGTGTTGGCAATACCGACACAAGTGTTTAGTGGTAGCGGTGGGTTAAAAGTATTGAGCGGTAATATCGGTAAATCAGTCATTAAAGTATCAGCCGTTGCGACTGAATATCAACAGATAACCGCACCAGCAAAAGTTTTTCAATGCCAAAATGAAGTCGAACAAGCATATAAAAATGGCGAATTAAATCAAGATGTTATTGTTGTTGTGACTCATAACGGCCCCGCAGCTAATGGTATGCCGGAATTACATAAATTAATGCCTATTTTGGGGAATATTCAAAAGTTGGGTTATCGTGTCGCGTTAGTTACAGATGGCCGACTATCTGGCGCATCAGGTAAAATAGCGGCGGCAATACATGTTACTCCAGAAGCTTTTTGTGGTGGTGAAATAGGCTTGATCAGAGATGGCGATATGATTGAGTTTGATGCCGTACGTGGCGTACTTAATGTTAATGCTGATTTGTCACTACGTCATGTGCCTGAGTTTACTTACCAAGATCAACCACAAACCTGGGGCCGAAATTTATTCGCAGGTTTTCGTTCTCAAATTTCAAGTGCTGATACTGGCGCGACTATTTTAAACTGATTTAGCATAAGGATATAAAATGAATTGTTGGCAACTAGACCCTAAAGACGTATTTAAGGCATCACCTGTTGTTCCTGTTATGGTTATCGAAAAGCTAGAGCATGCGCTGCCGATGACACAAGCATTACTCGATGGTGGGATAACAGTCTTTGAAATTACATTACGCACACCTGTAGCATTAGAGGCTATTCGTATCATTGCAGCAGCGATGCCGGAAGCAATGGTGGGTGCTGGAACGGTATTGAACTGTGAGCAGTATGATGCTGCTGTCGCCGCGGGTGCAAAATTTGTTATTTCACCAGGAATGACACCTGAATTATTAGCTCATGCTAAAAAAGGTCAAGCACCATTAATTCCTGGAGTGAGTTCTCCATCTGAAGTCATGCAAGCACTTGAACTTGGCTATCAACAGCTTAAATTCTTTCCAGCAGAAGCCAATGGCGGCGCGAAAGTATTAGCGGCAATTTCAGCACCATTGCCACAAGTGAGCTTTTGTCCAACGGGTGGTATTAGTCCAGCAAATGTTGATCAATATAAATCACTACAATGTGTAGCAACAGTAGGCGGTTCTTGGATGCTACCTAAAGATCTGATAGATAATGGCCAGTGGGATAAAATCACCCAGTTATCAAAACAAGCCGTAGCGTTACTGAGTTAATAGTATTTAAAGCGCATGATGTATTAGCATGATGCGCTTTAACCTAAGCTATCCCCTAAAAAGATTGAATAACCAATATTATTAATGGGTTTGGTTATCTTTTTATTTGATAGTTTTTTTAATAGTAACTCTGCCGCCATTTTACCCATTTGCTCTCGTGGTGTTTCAATACTGGCTAATGTGGGTGAAATAGCTTTACCTATATCTAATGCATTACAGCCAGCAATCGCAATTTGCTGTGGTATGACGATATGACGTTCTTGGCATAACATCATGGCACCAATTGCTAAATCATCATTGGTACAAAAAACACCATCTAATAATGGGTAGTCCAGAAGTGACTTTGCCATTAATAATCGCCCTTGAGTAAAGCTTGAGTGTTCTTCTGTAGCAATCATGATCGGCGTTAAGCCATTTTCGGTTATGGCGCGAGTATAACCATCGCAACGTAATTGAGTACGACGATCCATCCGCGCGGCAAAATACACAATCTGACGACGTCCACGCGCTATCATGAGTGATACCATTTCATAAGCAGCTTGCTCATGATCTAGGCCAACGACAAGCTCAATCGGTTTTTCCGGCAAATCAATCGTTTCTACAACAGATACCCCTGCTGACTCGATCATTTTTAATGTACGTTGAGTATGAATGCTTTCCGTTAAAATTAAGCCATCAACGTGATAGGACAATAAAGAGCATATTTTTTTCTCTTCTTCTTCGGGGCTATAACCGTAGTGGGTAATTAAGGTTTGGTAGCCTTGTGCTTTAGTTACTGCTTCAATTCCTTGAATTAAAGAGGCAAAGACTTGGTTAGAAAGGGAAGGAATTAAAATGCCAATCGCTTTACTATTACGGTTAGATAAAATATCCGGCGCTCGACTTGGTACATAACCCATTTCTTCAATCACAACGGCTATTTTTTCTCTTGTTGCAACCGCCACAGAGTTTGGATCGCGTAAGTAGCGACTAACCGTCATTTTGGTAACACCAACGTGTGAAGCAATATCATTCAGTGTTGGACGATGTTTAGGTATTGAAGACATAAAGTAGCCAAATCGAGATTTATTAAAATAGTCTAACATTTTATTAAGATAGACTCATAATGATTAAGACAATGTAAAGCAACAACTCTCATATTAACGAGATCTAAAAAAGGCCGCTCAAGCAACCTTTAACAAGATATTTAAGTGTTGTTACTCTAGATACCTTTTATCATTTTTTGTAACAGTAACAGCATTTGTTGCTGTTCATCAGTCGATAATGGGCTAAGAAGGTTGTGGTTAACAGTAACCGGCACTGGTAATAAATGATGGCCATCTTTTGTGAGATAAATACGGAATGAGCTATGGCTATTTGGATCATTGCGTCTTTCTACTAGCCCTAGTTTTTCCAACTTATCTAATGTACGAGGTGTGGTTGAATTCTCAACTTTAGATTTTTCTGCAATTTCTCGTTGAGTAACTCCTTCCTTTTCCCGTAATTACATCATCGTTGGCCATAACGCAGCAGTAAGACCGTAGGGTTTGATGGCTTCTTCCCTTTATTTGCAGGTACTCAAGCTCTTGATTCTGAGATTAAACAACGTCAGCAGGTGTTTTCAAATATTGAAATATTGTCAGAACAAGGAATGGAATCATCTCAAAGCACCTGCCGTTTATTGCATTTAATGGGTTGTTAATTTTATTGCCCTGTGCGGTTTATTTATATCATTTGGCAAGTCTGAATCAGTTTGACAGTTGGCTTTATATTGTGCAGGTAGTTGAGTTGATCGCTGGATTTATTAACTTAATATTGATGACATTAAATATTCGTGATGCCCACAGGTTAAGTCGGTAAGGTAATGGCAATTTATCGTATAACTTTATAAATATTTCTGATGCCTGATTCCATTTTTATTCTAGCAGATGAATTTGCAGAATGAACAGAGATCTTTGGTGGTTTAAAGTTTTGAGTATAAACAGCTTCTTCAATCCATAAGATTACATCGTAGCCTGTTCCACGCTCATCATCTCCTAAATCATGATCAATACTTATCTCTGTAACATGACCTGTTTTTAATAGCTTTATTGCTTCATCTGGCCAATATACTCTTATCCAACTATTAGGTGTTACTCGTTCATCATCAAGAAAGACTTTCAAGGTAAACCTCTATAAATTAGTGACTTTTTTATCAATAAAAAACAGGTAATATTTAAAAATTCTTATATCGAGAACTTATTATAATACTTGAGTTAGCTATAAAGACTAGATTTTTATAAAAAGTTATAGAGAGAAGATCCATTCTTTTTTAAGTAATAGTTCTTCTCTCTATTTTAAGTGTTTAGATATTCATAGCGATCTATTGGATAAATTTAAACCTGATAATTTATCTTTTAAAAGCTCAATAGCATTTGGATTATTCCAGTTAACCTCGATTAACTCAGTACCCATTTTGCGACATGCTTGAGGTAGTACTGCATCATGAAATGCACTTATATCTTGTAAATATCTTAATGATAATGTCATTTCCTCTGGGCGTGCCCTTTTTTTCATTCGTTGATAAGCTATTTCAGGTTTTGTTTTTAAATAAATACAATAATCTATTGTTGGATAATCATGAATTTTAGCGATTAGATGCTTATAGCAATCCATATGTTTCGCAGCATCTTCAATTGTGTTTTCATAGTTTGACATGCAGGCATGAGTAAACACTAGATCACTTAATAACGATCGTTCAATAATATAACAATTATTAGGATTTAGGTTTTTTAATAAATTAGCTCTTTGTGTTGTGATGTAATATTGGAAATTATTTCGAGCATTTACATCCGCTGGATTAAAGCTAAATAATCCTAACAATCGTTGGAATTCAGGATCTGAATCTACGGGTTCTAAAATAGTAGTCGCTTGTAACATTGCTGCTAATTTAGGTAATAATGTTGATTTACCTGAGGCAATATTACCTTCGATACATATAATGAGTGCTTTTTGCATGAGTATTGTTCTCTATTTTTTACCTGAGAATAATATGTCTTTTTGCTTATTTTTATTCGACCAGAAATTAATATTAAACTGAGCATCATCTGATAACTCAATACGATGCCAGTATTGTGGTGGGCTGGTAGCAAATTGACCCGCATTTATTTCTACCCGTATTTCAGGTTCAGTTGCAGTACTATTTGCAAAGCCATAATAAATAACTTGACCCTCCATGACACATAATTGACCAAATACATCTTCAGCAGTGTTGTGATGCGATAAAAGTACTGGTGGTACGTTTTTTTTAGTAAAAAATGATGTTGAACGTTGAATTGTCCAATTTTCTGGAATTCTCAAATGACTCATATAAACCTCAACTTTTTAATTCAAAAAAAACATGTATTAATAATACATGTTTAAGTTGATAGTTCAATGTAAATGATAATTTTTATCATTAAGTTGTTCGTCTTGGTACGAAAATCATCGCTATCATCATTGGGCGAATTTAATCATTTATTATTTATCTATCTGTTTTTTTATTGTTTTTTATTGGTGTGGGAGGTGGTGTTATATCTTGGGTAGAATGTCTTAATGTTAGAGTGAAATGTGAGCAAGTAAGATTGGTTTGCTGAGAGAAGAATAGATTTGTTTAACAGGTTCTGTATGTCATACAAAGGCCGCAGTGGGTGCGGCCTTTTGTTTTAAGTAAAAGATGTTAATCAACTGGTCAACTGGTCAATTGGTCAAGTTTGTCATAACTACGCAGTTTATAATTGAGGATAGATAATACCCAACAACCAATGAATATTGCGATAACAGCAATACCAACCATACCGAAGTGATCGGTCATTAGATTAATAGCATCCCAAAAAGAACCCGTTAACTTTAAACTTGATGCTAGTGCGCTAAGTGCTTCTAAGCCACCAATGATGACTGCGACAATGACTGATATTCCAGTGATGGTCATATTGTAATAGAGTTTACGTGACGGTTTTGAAAACGCCCACCCATAGGCTCCGACCATGACTAGATTATCAAGGGTATCAATTAATGACATGCCAACGGTAAATAAAATCGGGAAGATCATGATTAACCAAATATTCATCCCTTGAGAGGCATTGGTCGCTGATAATGCTAATAAGGTAATTTCACTCGCGGTATCAAAACCAAGTCCAAAGAGGAAGCCAATAAAATACATATGCCAGCTTTTATTTATAAATTTAAATGAAAAGTGGAAAAGTTTATTTAATGGTCCGGTTAATTGAATATTTAAATCCGCATCGGATGGGCGAATACCTTGTTTATAGGCATTAAATTTTTTATAGACCGATAGAAATATACGAAGGTTGATATAGGCCATAATTAATAAAAATAAAATTGATACGCTCGTGCCAATAATACCGCCAATATCACTAATAAAAGGGATTTTTGATTTAAAGGTGCCAACGGTTAGCGCAATTGCTGCTGCAGCTAACATTACAATCGTTGAATGACCTAATGAGAAAAAAGTGCCGATAGTGATTGGCTTTTTACCTTGCTGCATCATTTTACGGGTAGTGGTATCAATTGCCGCAATATGGTCAGCATCTACCGCGTGACGTAAGCCTAATGACCATGCTAAGAGTGACATTCCAAGCATTTCAGGGTGTTGATGAAAGGCAATTACCGCAATTACCCAGACGGTTATATTGATAAATATAAGGCTAGATACCAGCCATATCGCATTTTTTTTGGTGTTATCGCTGATTTTCATTAGATGTAGTCTCTAATATTTGTTGTTTATAATAAAAAGTTACGCTGCGAGGGTGAGTAAAATTTACTGTTTATCAACAACACAAAGCAAATATAATATCTCTGTTTTTAATAATAGTTATCATTCTCTTTTCTTTAATTGTTATGTAAATTTAAGTATTGGTATCATGTGATTAAGTTTATTATTTTCATATGGTTATCATTTTTAAATGATGGTTTTAATACCATGTTTTATGTGTGCTTATTATTTCTCTGTCATTATAAACATCCCTAAGGCGGATGTATTTATTTTTTGAGGGTTGTTATATATCAAAAAGTAGCACAGTATATTTTGGCTCTTTAATTTGATAATTAGTTTAAAATAATAAATAAAGGTGAATGTTATGTCAGTAACAGCTGAAGGAAAAAAAGTATCAATTTCAGGTTCATTTCCACAATCAGGGCAGCAAGCGCCTGAGTTTACACTTTGTGCCGCTGATCTAAGTGATTTAACACTCAGCTCATTAAAAGGAAAGAAGGTTGTTTTAAATATCTTCCCAAGTGTTGATACTCCAACTTGTGCGATGAGTGTTCGTGCCTTTAATAAAGCTGCTGCAGATGTCACTAATACAGTGGTAGTGTGCATCTCCGCTGATTTACCGTTTGCAACTAGTCGTTTCTGTGCTGCTGAAGGCATTGAAAATGTTAAAACAGCGTCGTTCTTCCGTGCGCCTGAATTTACCCAAGACTACGGCGTTAATATTAATGCCGGTCCTTTAAAAGGCTTAGCGGCTCGTGCGGTGATTGTTATTAATGAGGACGGACAAGTCATCTACAGTGAGCTTGTTGCTGAAATTAAAGATGAACCAAACTATGAAGCAGCAATAACGGCTTTACGCTAAAATTATTCCCCTATAGCCCATAGGCTATGGGGGTCTTTAGCTTCTATTTTGTTCGGCTTCGTTTATTATTACGGCTTATTCTTTTTATAGAAAGATGCGTTTTAAGATAATAGCCATACCCATAAAGCAATAGTTATCCCTATTTATAGTGTTAATAAAAATCATAAAGCAAACGATTGCCTTTGGTTTTTTTTCAGGTAAAATCCCGCCATCTTAAATTCTGCTTGGTTAATATTAACGAACAATTCATTACGCAATATATTGAACAATAAGTGTTTATTGTTCTGATGTGTTATTTGTTGATGGTGAATTGTCATAATTCAATATCAACAATATTAGCTGCAGTTTATACGCAATAGCTGCCTCGTTAGTTTATTAATTGGTATAACGAAACATGATTAATATTGATGAAAAAATATCACTGCCTCGCTCTCTTTCTTTAGGTGCGCAACATGTTTTAGCGATGGATTTATATATTGTTCCTATTATTTTAGCGGGTTTATTATCATTAACTGTAGCTGATACTTCGGCACTGATTCAAATGACATTTGTGGTCGCAGGACTAGCAACCATTATTCAATCACGGTGTTTATTAAAATTACCCGTCATGCAAGGCCCGTCTTATATACCTATTGGTGCTATTGCGGCGATTGGCCAAACCATGGGAATGGGGGCGGTTTATGGCGCATTAATTCCAGTTGCATTATTGGTAGCATTACTAGGTAAGCCCTTAAATTTATTTAGTAAAGCGGTGAGAAAACTGGTGCCACCAATCGTTGGGGGAACAGTGATCATTGTGGTGGGGATATCATTATTACCGATCGCGTTTAATGGTATTTACAGTGGTGAACGTCCCACTGCAAATGTTGTGATTGCACTGGTGAGTATGGTGTCACTGTCGAGCTTTATTTTATTGGGCTGTTTATTTAAATCATTGCATTGGTTGCGGTTAACCTCGGTGTTAAGTGCAATTGTATTAGGTACGTTGACTGCATCTTTTTATGGCATGACAGATTTTTCATCAGTGGCGACTGCGGCTTGGTTTGAATTGCCGAGTTTATTACCTTTTGGAGCGTTAACATTTGATCCGATTGCCATTTTGACGATGCTGTTTATCTCAATGATTGTGTTAGTTGAAACCACTGGCACATGGTGCGCTGTGAGTGCAGTGACTGGGGTTGAGTTAAAAGATGAGCGTTTAAACCGCGGTGCAACGGGTGAAGCTGTCGGGCATTTCTTTTGTGCAGCATTAGGTGGGAGCCCTGTTACGGGTTATTCAACCAATGCTGGCATTATTGCAGTAACTGGCGTTGCTTCGCGTCGTGCTATTATTGCCGGTGGCTTTATTTTGTTATTACTTGGATTAGTGCCTAAATTAACCAGTATCATTGCTTCTATTCCACATGCAGTGATTTCGGGGATTTTTACCGTTATTTGCGTTGTGATTGCGATGAATGGTTTTCGCGTTATTCAACATATTAACCTTAATGAACGTAATATGTTGGTGGTTGGTTTACCGATTATGTTGTCACTGGGCGCAGTATTAATGCCTCGTGAATTAGTTTACGCATTGCCGGAATTAATTGGTTATTTAGTTAATTCAGGGATTGCGATTGGTGCATTAGCCGCAGTAATACTGAATTTTGTTTTACCGAATGAACCTCAAATTGTAGCTGCTGAAATGGCAACTCAAACCGCGACTCAAACAAAAACAGAGACTAATGCATGATTGATATAACGATGATCAAATTTGCCGTTGTTGCTGATTGCTTTCATTGTCCGGTTAAAGGTGAGTTTGAGTTTAATGTTGATTGGTTATTATTAATCGATCATCAAGGGGATATAGCTGCAACCTATATTCCTCAACATCCACAATATGCCGATTTATTAGCGATATTTAAACGCAATAGCATTTTACACGTGATACCTAAAGGCGAATATTTATTACCGGGTTTAGTTGATTTACATTGCCATGCACCGCAATGGCCACAAGCGGGTAAAGGGCTTGATTTACCCTTGTATGATTGGCTACAAAATTACACTTTTCCGCTTGAAAATCGTTATTCAGATAATGCCTTTGCAGCGATGGTATACCAAGATGTTACCAAAACATTATTAGCAAATGGCACTACCAGTGCGGTCTACTTTGCGTCTATTCACCGTCAATCGACAGAGTTACTTGCACAAACATGTTTGAATGTCGGTCAACGTGCTTTTGTTGGTAAAGTGAATATGGACAATAGCGAACAGTGCCCAACATATTATTGTGAGCCTAGTGTTACTGCCGCGATTGATGAGACGGAATTGTTTGTTAATAACGTGTTTGAGCTTGCGGGTAACCAGTCACGATTAGTGCGTCCGGTAATTACACCGCGGTTTGTGCCAAGCTGTACTAGTGAGTTATTACAGCAATTAGGCGGATTAGTTCAGCGTTATGATCTGCACATGCAAACTCATTGCTCTGAAAGTGATTGGGCGCGTGATTACAGCATGCAACATTACGGTGCCAGTGATGTCACGATTTACGCGGATATGGGATTACTAAATAATAAATCGATTCTGGCACATTCTATTTTTCTAAATGATGCCGATATCGAAAAAATTAAGCAATTTAATGCAGGTGTTGGCCATTGTCCATTATCTAATATGTATTTTGCTAATGCAGCAATGCCAGCACGTGAGTTGTTAGATTTAGGTGTTCAAGTGGGCTTAGGAAGTGATATCGCAGGTGCGCCATCACCGTCTATTTTTCGAGCTAGTTTTGATGCTGTGAGTCATTCTCGTGTACGTGAAGAAGGGGTGAATATTTACTTACCGGCTTCTAAGCGTGGCACTGCCAATGTGCGTATCAGTTTTGTGGAAGCATTTTGGATGGCAACGGTTGGCGGTGGGCAAGTTCTTGATGCTAAAGTGGGTTTATTCAATCAGGGTTACCACTTTGATGCGATTGTCATTAAGTCTAATTCTGCTATTGGTAATTTACGCATTTGGCCTGAATTTGACAGTGCAAAAGATATTCTAGAAAAAATAATCACTTTAGCTCAGCCTGAAAACGTGGCTAAAGTATGGGTACAAGGTGAAGTAGTTATTTAATTTCGTTATTCTATTTGTTAATTATCAGCTTATTGATAATGCCGTTATATGTTTATGCATATAGCGGTTTTTTTATCTTTAATATAATGAAAAGTGTGATATTGAGCCAAGAGTAGCGGTTAGAAGAATATGCGGTATGTCACAGCGTATAATTGCTGCTACAAAAAGCCAGTGAATGCGTTATTTATCCTATATATCCTAATGTAAACTTTATTGATAATCCTGCCAGTATTTTTAACTGTAGTTATAAAAATAACAAGCTACAGACAATGTGATGAGCTAGGGAATGGATATGTCGACAATAAAAATAATGCCTTTGACGCTGATGGTCGCGGCAGTACTTGCTGGGTGTAACAATGAAACCATATATAACACTACCACGGTTGTGCCAGATAAAGATCGACCAGCGATTGAGTTAACGGGTAATACTAAGTTTGTCGACCCATTTATTGGCACTGGCTTTAACGGCCATACATTCCCTGGTGCAGTGGTTCCTGAAGGTATGATCCAATTATCACCAGATACTGAATTGCTCGGGTGGCACTCTTCATCAGGTTATCATTACGATAAAGATACCTTATTTGGTTTTTCTCATACCCACTTAAGTGGTACTGGTATGGGGGGATTAGGGGATATTTCATTTTTACCTTTTAGCGAAGATAACCAAAATTACATTGAAGGTAATGATGATTACCGTAAAGCTATTTCAGTTAAAATGGATAAAACAACTGAACATGCGGAAGTTGGTTATTATAGTGTCGAAATTGCAGATAATAATATTAAAGCAGAATTAACCGCTTCGGAACGTGTTGGTTTTCACCGCTATACTTATCCTCAAGGTGCTGATCAGAAATTAAAAATTGATTTAAATTCGATTTTAAACAGTGACTGGGGTTCTACTTCATTACGTAATCAATTAACCGTTAGCGATGATGGTTATACGATTACGGGTGAAAGAGATGCTGCCCATTTTTCTGGATGGGCTAAAAATCAGAAAATTTTCTTCCATGCAACGTTTGATAAAAAAATCAAACATGTAGTTATTCTTGCTAATGGTAAAGTTGTGGATGGCTTAACGGCAGAGCATGTTTCAGAATTACTGAGAGATGACGCTGGTAAGCCACTTAAACGTACTAAAGCTGACGTTACCGCCTATGTTGAATTTGAAGCAGGTGATACTCAAGTCGTGAATGCCGCAGTGGCTATTTCTGCCGTTAGTGCTGATGGTGCGAAAGCTAACCATGACGCAGAAGCACATCAATCCTTTGATGAAGCTCGAACAGCTGCGATAAAGAAATGGCAACGCGCCCTAAATTTTGATGTTAAAGGTGGTACCTCTGAGCAAAAAGAGATTTTCTATACCGCGCTTTACCATACAAAAATTGCCCCTCAAGTGCATCAAGATGTCACCGGTGAATTTAGAGGGATGGGGAAAGGTTCTATTCGTAATGGTGACGGTAATTACTCGATTGCCTATGGTCAAGCAACGGCAGAACAACCTAACTTTTCGGTCTATTCACTGTGGGATACCTTCCGCGCTTTACACCCACTAAAAACCATTACCGAGCCTGAGCGCGCAGTACAGTACGCTAAAAATATGGTTCAAAAGTGGGAGGAGAGTGGTTTATTGCCAAAGTGGGAACATTTGGGTGATGAAACTGGCACCATGATTGGTTATCCAGCAGTCGCGGTTATTGCTGATGCTATCACTAAATTCCCTGATGCATTTACGCCACAAGAGAAACAACAGGCGTTGCAAGCAGCAGTAGAGTCATCGACTTATGATAACCATACGACATTAGCACAAGAGTGGGATCTCGATGTTTTAAAACGGGTGTTACCTGAGGCGATTAAGTTTTCTCAGCAGCATGGTTTTGTGCCGGTAGCTAATGAGAATACTGAGAATATTAAAGAATCGGTGTCTTACGGCTTAGAAAATGCGTTTTATGATTGGGCGATTGCACAAATAGCAAAAGCGGCCGGTAATCCACAACTTGAGCAACAATATTTAGAGCGCTCACAAGCATTTCAACGTTACTTTGATCACAATCCAACCGAGTATGCTAAGCATGGTGTAACTGGGTTTATGCGCCCATTAACCATGGATGGTGAGTTTATTTCACCATTTGATCCGTATAAAACCGCCCATGAATCTGGCCCATATGCTGAAGGTAATGCATGGCAGTGGACATGGTTTGTACCGCACGATATTAATGGTCTTCAAGCTCAAATGGGCGGGCAGGCAGCGTTTGCTCAAAACCTAGATGCTACCTTTACTGCTGGCAGTGAAGGCACAGAAACTGCTGATATGTCTGGCATGATTGGCCAAGTTGCGTTTGGTAATGAGCCTTCGCACCATATTCCATACCTTTATAATTGGACGGCTGAGCCTTGGAAAACCCAAGAGGTTGTCGATTACATTTTAGATGAAATGTACTTTGCTGAGCCTGCTGGCATTATTGGTAATGAAGATGTGGGTTCAATGTCAGCTTGGTATGTGATGTCGGCAATGGGTTTCTATCAAGTTAATGCGGCAGAGCCGGTATATACCGTTGGGCGTCCGTTATTTGATGAAGTACGTTTACCTGTTAAAGATGGCTTCTTTACTGTCAAGGCATTAAATAACGCCGATGATAATATGTATATTAAATCGGTTTCAATTAATGGTAAGGCTTTAGATAACGGATTGTTCTTCAATCACTCAGAGTTTAAAGCGGGCGGTGAGCTGAAATTTGTGATGACAGGTGATAAATCACAAGTCATGAAATTACCAATGGTTGAATAAATCACTAATAATAAATAAAAAGGGAAGTTTAATTAACTTCCCTTTTTTATTCATTGTAATTACAACTATTAAATATAAAAAGTAGGGTCGTAAAATTTAATTATTTGAAGTTTGATGCTTAAAGTAGCTATAAACATAATTTATTGACGCATAAAACATCAAAACATATCCTAATAGCTCAGAACTTTCTTCGGCAATATTTTTTACTATACGATGGTAATCATGCCCTAAAACTTGATGCCACATGCTTCCCATACCAAATAATCGGGAGTATACCAAGGTGATACCAAGCCCTAAACATAGGATTGGAAAATAGTTGTTTTTCATAAACTCAGCTAAGGCTGAAAGCGTTTGTTCTCGTTCTTGAGAAGCATAAATAACGGTAATGAGTGCTATTATGGATGCGGGATAAACCCAAAAACCATGAAAGACTAATTGATCAAAAAATAAGTCTAGCTCTCTAATTAGCATACAGCTAAAAAAACCAGCAATAAGAAAGGCACAACGCCTATATAATGCTTGAGTCATGCCTAAATAAGCAAATGAAATGGAACAGCCGAATAATAATAACTCCTGAGTATATTCAGTTAACGATTGCTCCGGAATGTTATTTTTTAAATAAATAACATCATAGTTTATAATAATAAATGGGGTTGTTAATATCACTAAAAGAAAAATAAAATTAATGATTTTTAAAAAAATTATATTAGTATCTGAACGCATGTTATTACCAGTGGTATGGTTAAGCTATAAATTCTATTTCTTGTTTATCAGCATAAATAAAATATAGATATGATTGCAATGCTTATTTATATAAGTTCAGTATATGTTCAGAATTGTAATTTAGTAATGGTCATTTTTTCGATGAAATAAATATTCCGATCTAGGGTGTTGTTGTTATTTTTATTGTTTTATTTCATAGTGTTATGTTATTTGTTTTTTTAGTGCCCAAATAAAAATTTAATATTTATTAAAATCATTATTACTGCTAAGTAATAATGATTTTACGAGGGAAGATTATTCATATGGTTTTATTGTTGTTGTTTTTGAGTTAAAACCAACGCAAAAAAGCAATGTTTAAGTGATAACTATTGGATAAATATCTCGCTATAAATAAAAAACATTACAATGAGGAGTTAATATTTGTACAAATAGCATTTATTTTCATCTTAAATATTAATATTTAATAAAGTAAAAATAGTTCTACTTCCGCATGTTTATTATAAAATGAAATAACAAATATTATAATGGTCTGCAAAAAATAATTTAAAACGGATAGTTAATATATTGAAGCAATGTCACTAAATTATCTTTCAGTTATAAAAATCCAGTAAATGTTCTTTTTTGCTACTACTTAAAGGTTATGTTTGTTTTTATTATTGAGCAATAGCTAGTTGACGATAGATTTCTCTATGTCGCTTCCCAATAATAAATAATATAGGTCGAAAATAATGACAAATAAACTGAGTCCAGTAGCACTCTCTATTGCATTAGCAATGGGATTAGTTGGCTGTAATTCTGATGATACTGCGGTATCTAAAGATAATATTGCTTCAGTTTCAGACGTATATTTACAATATGTAAACCCATTTATTGGCACTGGTGCTGATGGCCATACCTTCCCTGGGGCGGTGTTCCCATCGGGTATGGTGCAGTTAAGTCCAGATACTGAAATGGAAGGTTGGGGATCGGCAGCTGGTTATTTTGATCATGGAAAGCAGCAAGATATCCCTGTATATGGCTTTTCTCATACCCATTTAAGTGGTACCGGTATTACAGATTTAGGTGATATATTAGTATTACCGTTTACTGAAAAATCGAATGTTACTTATAATACCTTTGATAAAGCCAATGAAACCGCTACTGCGGGTTATTATGCCGTTGAATTAAATCGTGGTGAGATTAAAGCAGAATTAACCACTACCGCACGGGTTGGCTATCATAAATATACCTTTGCTAAAGGTAGTACGCCTTTTATTAAATTCGATTTAGATCATACGCTAAATAAAAGTTGGGGTAACCGAACCACTGTCGGTAATATTGAAATTCTTGATGAATATACGATTCGAGGTCAACGTAGTTCCGACGGTTGGGCAAATAACCAACATATTTACTTCTATGCTAAATTTAACCAGCCAATTGTAAAAGCAACAGCATTAATCGATGGTGTTGAAACGGAAGTTAACTTAAATAACGAAAATATCGAAGCCACCAAGACCATCGCTTACCTAGAATTTGCCCCAACCACTCAACCGCTGGAATTAAAAGTTGGTTTATCTCCTACTGGGGTTGAAGGTGCAGAGAATAATCTTAATACTGAAGTACCAAGCTGGGGCTTTGACGGAGTTTTAGCGCAATCTCAACAAGCATGGCATAACGAGTTAGCAAAGGTTGAAGTTGAGGGTGGCACTGAAGATCAAAAAGAGATTTTCTATACTGCTATGTATCATGCCTCGATTGCACCGATGATTTTCCAAGATGTCGATGGTAAATACCGTGCTATGCGTACTCAAGAGATCAAAGAAGCCGGTGAGACGCCTAACTATTCAGTGTATTCAATGTGGGATACGTTCCGTGCTTTCCACCCTCTACAAACAATCATTAACCCTCAACGAGCAACTGAATATGCTAATGATTTAATTCGTAAATACAAAGATGGCGGTATGTTACCTAAGTGGGAGCTACAAGGGCATTATACCGGCACTATGATAGGGTTCCCTGCGATTTCAATTATTGCAGATGCGATGGCAAAAGATTTAAATGTTAATGCTCAGGATGCGTTAGAAGCGGCAGAGTTTACCGCGCGTTATCATGAGAAAAGTGAATTTCCTGATTGGACTGAAGATCAAAACATTGGTGCGGCTAACGTGGTACAAGTAAAGGTCTATGAAGAAAATGGTTTTGTTCATCATGGTTATTGGAACTCGGCATCATACACCTTAGAGTTTGCTTATGGTGATTGGGCAGTATCAGAAATTGCACGTATGGCAGGGGATGTGCAGTTACAAGATGAATTTCTGAAGCGTGCCGATAACTGGTTGCATCATTGGGATAAAGAGACGAGCTTTTTGCGACCAAAGAACCATCCATTAAGTGTTAGCCCTAATAAACCAGCATTGCAGTTTAATCAACCAATCGATGAGTCACGCAAAGATGAATGTGTGACGATTGATGTGGTGCAAACTGATGGTTCTATAAAAGAGATGGAAGACTGTCCATTATTGCCATTTGACCCATACTTTGTTGATGAATTTGCCTTTACTGAAGGTAATGCATGGCAATGGAAGTTCCAGCCAATGCACGATTTTGAGCGTTTAAAACAAGAAATCTATGCTGCTGATATGGCTAAAAATAAACCTGATATGACGCCTGAAAAATCATTTCGTGAGGACTTAGATGAGTTATTTACTGCCCGTTCTTCAAATACGGGTGAAGAGCTGCCGGATCTAACCGGTTATATTGGTCAATATATGCATGGTAATGAACCATCGCACCATATTCCATATTTGTACAATTTGACCGATGAGCCATGGAAAGCTCAAGAATATTTAGATCAAATCATGAACCAATTCTATACCACAGAACCAACGGGTTTAATTGGCAATGAAGATGTTGGCCAAATGTCAGCATGGTATATCATGAGTGCATTAGGCTTTTATCAAGTGACACCTGCTGATCCTAGCTATTCAATTGGTCGTCCATTGTTTGATAAGGTGTCTATTGACGTTAAAGGCGGTGAGTTCACTATTGTTGCTGATAATAATAGCCCTGTGAATAAATATGTGCAGTCGGTAACAATTAATGGTCAAGCGTTGGGTGACAACTTAACCTTTAAGCACAGTGATATTAAAGCGGGTGGTGAATTACGGTTTGTTATGACGGGTGATAAGAAACAAGCTTTGCAGGCAACATTTAATTAGAAACGGCAATAGTCATTAATCGTTAATGAAAGCGTGCTCTTATATAAGAGCACGCTTTTTTTATTATTAGTCAGTTGATAGATCTAACCCAAAATGATCATCACATGTCGTTTGACTGGGTTGATTGGTATTATCATAGCCACAATGATCTGTTGCGAGAATATTATATTCAGTTCGAGCTTCTGCGAGTAATTGAAAAAATTCGGTTTTAGTTACTTTGCGCTCTCGGTAATAACTCGCATAAGTCGGACTGCCAGAGAAAAACCCTTGAGCGGTGCGTACTCGAGTATCATTTGGCGGTAAGGTCGTGAGCTGATTTTGCATAATACTGCCATCTGGCATCCGCACCTGATAAAGTACACTATCATCGCCAATAAGAGTCGTTTTTGTGTCTAACGTCATACCAAAAGACTCAAATGGCCCTGATATGTTACCACTGCAATCACTGGCTTTTTGATCTGCACTGAAGATCTTTTCATTACCATTAATACCGCAAATACCATTACCTAATGCGACGGTGGTTTCATCACATAATTCTGCTAATTTGGGTGGGTATAAAAATACATTACGTTGTTTAATTGCATTACCAAGCACTTCTAAATGAATAAAACCTTGGTAATTATCATAACGATATGGCCAGCGGCTGGAGACTTGAGGCGTACCATCTGCGCCAAGTAAGGTATATTCACCAACCCAGTAGCCGTTTTCTCGTTGCCATGGCGTAAAATCAAGTAATTGAAAATTTTCGACATCACACTCATCGTCTGCGGCAGCTAAAACTGGTGCTGATTGTTCAGTTTCAGTGATTGGTATTGGCGTTTCAACGACAGAGGATTCGGCATTTGTAGCTGTACTGTTGGTATTATCGTCATTACAAGCACTGAGCATGGCAGTACTTAAACATAATAATGTAGGAATAAGATAAGGAAATTTAGGCATAAGGAAACCTACGTTATGGCAAGAATATATAAAAACCTAGCCAATTTAGATGGTTATCGATGACTTACTTTTAAGAATATGTTGTCAATTATTATGAAAGAGTAGACTTTGTTACAACTTCGTATCTTTCATACAAATTGAAACATATTGCTGATATTTAAAAGAAACCAGAGCGAGTATATTTTATTTCAACACCCTTTCTTCTTTTTCCATTTTCACGGTTGTTGATCTTCTCAATCGTTTCAAGGACAGCAACAATGACAAGGTTTAAGTTAAGGATAACTCATGGTCTATCCCATCATCCTGATATTATAAAAGAGACCACGAATCCTCGACAGGCTTTACGTTTTCTTGAACGTGAAGTATCACCTTATACGTGTAGCTTTACTAAAATTATCACCACAGATAATAAACAGTATGTGAAAAGTGTGGCTGAGGATGATAGCCAAGCATTTCGCGATGATTATGTACCTGATAATCAGTTTGTTGTTTGGTGGCAAAGAGTGTGGGGGTTTATATCCAATAAGAGTAAATAATGACAATTTTTAAAAGCGCCACCCCGCGAGTATGATCACGGCAGGGTGGGGTTGGTGTTAGCGTGGTTGCATCATTTGAAGAAGGGAATGATCACTTGGTCATGATCACTTCAGCTTGACGTTCTTCAGGCTTATCCATTCCAGTTTGCCATAACCAGTAAGTAATATTACCTGGGCAATTTAAGCTCACTACTTTGTGATTACCGTGGCAATCAATCGCGTGAATAGTCACGCCCTCGGTATAACCATCCTTTAGGTAATCGAGATCACGAATCGCTTCATACACCGCTTCATCTAAACTCATGCCCATTTTCATATACAGCACCACAGCATGAGCAGTTGAACAACGAATACTCATTTCACCGGTGTGAGTACAAGCACAAGCACCATAGCGACTGTCAGCATAAGATCCTGCCCCAATAATTGGACTATCCCCTAAACGACCTGGGTATTTCCATGCCCAGCCAGATGTAGAAGTTGCTGCGGTAATTTTGTTATTAATATCACTGCTAAGAAAAACCGTGGTATCACGTACGCGCTCAGGATCAGTGGCGTTGTTAGAAAGTGGTGCGAGTGGCACGTTGGGAAATGCCGCTTGCTGCTCAGGAGTCATTGCGAGTGCTAATTTCTGCCACCACACTTGTTTTGAATCTTCGATAAGGTTATTACCTGCAACAGCGTCAATTTCATTAGCAAAAATAGCTGCGCCTTCACCGACTAAAATTTCATGATTGAGATCGGTCATCACCTTGTAAGCAACTTCAATCGGGTGGATATAACCTTTTAATGCACCGACAGCGCCAGTACGTAAGTTGTCACCGTCCATTACCGAGGCATCTAATTCCATTTCACCTAATACATTTGGCCAACCGCCATAGCCAACGGTGCGAACTCGTGGGTCTAACTCAACCAATTTAATGCCTTCAACCAATGCGCGTAAGCCTTCTTCTCCAGCTTGTAAGCGACGAGCTGAGGCTTCAATGCCCGGATAGGCTTCTGAGTTTGCTAATAAGATCATTTTTTCGTCCTTGTTATTGGTGCAACTGATCTTGCAAGATCAGCTGTTGGCAGAGTTCGGTTAATAATAGGGTGCCGTAGCCTGTGGCTGCTTTGCTGTAAATTTTGCGGTGAGTCATACCGAGTGACATTGCGGCTGAATCAATATGGATCCATTTTTGATTAGGCTGAATAAAGTGTGATAAAAATGTCGCTGCCACGCAGGGACTGCCGTCAGGCTCTTCACTACCATGGCGAAGATCAGCAAAGTCACTTTCAAGGGCGGTCGTAAACATGCCACCTACTGGCATCGGCCATAGAGGCTCTGAACATGCTTGACCTGCGATGTTAGCATTAGCTATCAAGTCATGATCATTACCCATCAATGAGGCATAAGCTTTGCCGAGCGCAATCCCAGTACCGCCGGTTAAGGTCGCAATATCAACTAAATAGTCTGGCTGATAGTGCTGTTGGGCATAGTGGAGTACATCGGCAAGTACCATCCGTCCTTCAGCATCTGTAGTGATGATCTCAACACTGGTTTTATTGAGCATGGTGACCACATCGCCGGGTTTAATTGCTTTACCAGAAGGCATGTTTTCAACTAATCCACACAATCCAATCACTCGAATCGGTAATTGCAGTTGTGCGATGGCATTTAATGCACCAACTACCGCCGCCGCACCGCCCATATCAACTTTCATGGTGCTCATATAACGTGGCTGTTTAAGGCTAATACCACCAGTATCAAAGGTGACTCCTTTGCCGACTAAAGCCACTGTAAATTTTGGGTTTTGAGGATGATAATCGAGGCACAATAAACGTGCTTCGCGATCACTGCCTTGAGCGATACTCATTAAACCGCCAAAACCTTGTTCAAGCATCATGGCATCATCAAGATATGATAATTCAATGTGGTTAATGGCTAATGCTGTCACCGCTTCTACAAATGATTGCGGGTAAATAACATTCCCTGGTTTGTTGATTAATTCACGCGCAATGAGTTGACTGTGAGCCAGAATTTTACCATGGTCAAACGCATTGCTATCGGCACTATTGGCATTAACGAGGGTGAAATCTGCCACTCGCGGTGCTAAGTTAGAGTTATTACTATGGCAATAATGATAGCTTGATAAAGCGAGTCCAAAAGACAACCATTTGAACCATTGCTGGTGGCTAAATTGAGTCGCAATATTATCGTCAATACATAGCTGTAGCGTTGTCGCTTGGGTAAATGTTGTTGCGATTAAATAACCAATATCTTGAATGTCTGCTACCGTAATTACACCTTTACTGATCTCGGCATTAAAATGACTAATGTCTTGGTTAACGGTTAATTGCTGACTTTTTCCTAGCGTAAGATGGACTGTACGGATTAACTGATCGCACGGTTGGACACGGGAAAATGTTATCGTAAACAAAGAACTGTTCATTATTTAGTTCCGCCATCAGCAATTGGATGAGGCATTTCAGTTTGGGTTTGAAGTTGGTTGGTATCGCTACGCTGTTGCCAACGACGCATACCTTTGTGAGAGCGCAATTGTGGGTTCGCAATTTCATCCACGGCGAAGTTTAATAACGATAACCCGATGGCAATAAAGATTAGTGCCAGACATGGCGCCAGAATTTCCCACCAAGCACCAACTAGCATTGATGATGAGGTTTGGACGTTATACAGCATCACTCCCCAGCTAATAGAATTGGGATCACCAAGACCTAAGAATGACAAACTGGCTTCAGTCATAATTGCGAGTAGTACACAACCAATAAAACTCGCGCCAACAATGGACATTAAGTTGGGAAGGATCTCGACAGCAATAATTCGCCATGGTGATTCGCCGAGTACTTCGGCTGCCCGAATAAATTCTTTTTCCCTAACCGATAAGGTTTGAGCGCGCACGACACGCGCTCCCCATGCCCATGAGGTAATCGCAATAACCACAGCAATTGTCAGCGGCCCTGCTTGACCGATGAAAGCCGCAATAATAAAGAGTAATGGTAACTGTGGAATCACCAGCATGATGTTCATTGCTGCAGTTAGGATTTCATCGACCTTGCCACCAAAGTAACCAGCAGAGACACCAATAAGGGTTGCTAAAAAACACACCATTAGTCCAGCACCAAGTCCTACGGCAATGGATGTACGCGCACCATAGATCACTTGCGACCATACATCACGTCCCATACGGGTTGTCCCCAGAATGTGATCCGCGTCTTTTGACATCAGCAGGGTACGTTTGTTGGTGGCGAGGTTCGTTGCTATCCAACCATCAGGATTGTTCTGAGCCGCTTTTACCACAAAGGCTGGGTATTCATGTGGGTAGCCAGTACCACGGTCAGGGGCGTGTTGGGTGATCAATGGGGCAAAAATAGCGGCAAATCCAAAAAGCAGCAGGAGACATAAGCCCGCTAGTGATTTTGGGTTACGGATTAATAGTTTAATAAGACCCATCATATTATTTATCTCCTTTACGCAGGCGAGGATCTAGCACCACAATTAACAGATCAGCCATAAAATTAAAGAACAGCATAAACATGGTCATTAACAGTAATTGTCCTTGCAGGACTTGATAATCACGGGCGTGAATGGCATTTAATAGCACAGTACCAAGCCCTGGGTAGTTAAAGATCATTTCAACGATTAACTGACCACTAATAGCTGTACCTAGTGCCATTGAAAGTGCAGTGACGCTTGGTAACATAGCGTTACGTGCGGCATAGTTAAAAATCACTCGATGTTCGCTAAGACCTTTGGCTTTGGCCATGGTGATAAAATCTTCATTAAGAAGGTTAATCATGTTGTTACGCATGCTAATTAGGAAACCACCAATTTGGCTAACAGTGGCACACAATAATGGTAGGGCGGCGTGGTACATCACATCTTTATAGAAAGCCCAACTTGACCAGTCTGGCGTGGTACCTGACGTGTAGGCATTTCCCGTTGGAAACCACTCTAAACCAATAGCAAAAGTGAACATTACCAGCATGGCAATAACGACCGATGGGATTGATTGCACCACCAACATACTTGGTGAAATAAAGCTATCGTAATAACTACCACGACGCCAAGCGGCAAAAATGCCCATTATCGAACCGATACAAAACGATAAAATAACCGCGCTGCCAGTTAAAAATAATGACCAGCCAATAGCGCCGCCTAATAAATCATTAACCGATAACGGATAAAATTTAATTGAGGTTCCCCAATGACCCGTAAATATATTGATAAGGTAGGAAAAATATTGTTCATATAAAGGACCATCGACAAAGCCAAGTAATTTCTTCATGGCTTCTATACGCTCTGGACTTACATGTGCTGTAGCGTTGGCAAACATCATTGTCACCGGATCACCGGGCATTGCTCGAGGTAATATAAAATTTAATGTCGCCGCAAATAATAATGCGACAAAATAAAACGATAATCGCCGAAAAAAGAATCCCATCTTAGTTATCCCTAATAAAGATATATATTCGAGAAATAAAAACCGCAACCGAAAGTGCTGTTGCGGTATTTATTTATTATGCTTTTGGTTTAAGATCTAATACGTGTAATAAACGCTCAGGTACACCAGACCAAGCTAAAGGACGGCCTTTAGGATTGTCACTGCTCCACCAACCGGTGTAACGACTTTCATTGAATTGGTAGACATCAACGCCAGACATTACAGGAATGGTGATTTGATTTTCTGCAATGATTTTCTGGATCTTATGGGCAATATCTTTTTGTTGATCTTGATTGGCTGTTTTGTAGAAGCTATCAAGCAATTGGTCTAGTTCAGCGTTTTTAAAGAAGTGCATCGCAAAGCGTGGCATGCTGGCACCTTCTTGGTAACGGGAGTGATAGGCGCTGTTCCAATAACGGTAGGGATCGGCACCGTTGAAGTAATTAGTGTAGGCCATATCATAACTACCACTGGTCATCGCTTGGTTATAAACAGCAAAGTCAGAGGTTCTGGCTTTAGCATTAATACCGGCTATTTGCAGTTGTTCAACCCCGAGTTGAACGGTGTTATTAAAATCGGTCCAACCTGTAGGTGATTGAATTTCAATTTCTATTTTTTTGCCTGTTGGGGTTTCAATATAGCCATCGCCATCAATGTCTTTAAAGCCCGCTTGAGCTAATAGTGCCTTTGCATTATCAATATTATAGGTGTTGAAGCCTTTGTATTGATTATAAATATCTTTATTTGCCCAGAACTCTAAGCCTTTTCCTAGCCCTGATGCGTAATCATTAACAATGCCATTACCATAGAAGGCGACATCAATGATTTTTTGGCGATCGATCGCCATAGAAAGTGCGCGGCGGAAATCAATATTATTAATGGCTTCGTTATTACCAGGGTGCGGCGATTTGAAGTTCATCATAAAAGCTTGTGTGCTAGCAGCAGGGTACCAGTATTTATGGTTGGGGTTACGGGCGGCATAGATCATATCAACGTCAGGAATAAAGGCACTGGTCCAGTCGAGCTCTGACTTAATGATTTTATTGAGTAACTGATCGTTAGTGGCAATTTGTGGTACTCGCAGACAGTCAACTTCAAGATTGTCATTATCCCAATAATTAGGGTTACGACATTGCACATATAGCTGCGGAGTAAAAGTCTCGATTTCTGTAAATGGACCTGAGCCGATAGGGTTTTCATTAGTAAATAGTTCCGGGTTTTTAATGTCTTTCCAAATATGTTTGGGTACGATAGGAATCGTAGATATTTCATAAGGTAAGTTAGAATTCGCTTCAGTTAATTCAAAAATAACCTTGTTACCATCTTGATAAACACGCTTGATCCAGTTGTCCATGCTTTTAGGATCAAGTTCTGGCTTATCATGAATAAGTTGGAATGAATATACGACATCTTCTGCGGTAAAGGGCTTACCATCAGACCACTTTACACCTTCACGGATTTCAAATGTCACCTGCATAAGATCATCAGACATGTAGTAATTTTTAGCTAACCGCATAACGGGCTTATTACCGTGCATTTGGTTAAAAATGACTAAAGGCTCATAAATAAAGTCGGAGGTGGTACGTAAGTTTGTCGCAAGGTAGGGGTTAAAGTTACGTATCATCGTGGGGTAAAAATCAGCCACAATCGTTAGGTGATTTTTTTCTTCAGCAAAAGCTGTTGGTGCGCTAAGGGCAGCTAATGTCACTAACGCTAAGCTATGCGCTTTATTTATAATCATGAAGATTCCTTATTATAGATGTAGGGTTTAAATTCCGTGTTAAACATGGTGTAAGCTGGTTATATGTATTAATTACTATTATTTCTTTTGAATGTGATTAATTTGAACATGGTCGCAAATATTATTTTTACTTTTATTATTTATTTAATATGGTGCTGATCTCATTTTTATATTTAAAGATTAAATAGGAATAAAAAGTTTGAAAATAAAAGTCGTAACAAGATACGCATATAAAAATATGCGTATTTGAATTATTATTAATATGGTTTAATAAAGTTTATAAATTAATATGTGCCTCGAAGATGATATAAGGTTAAATTTTGTTTTAGTGTTTCAAGATCACACTCACCAATATAATCAATTCGATGTTTAGCACCCGTTATATGGCTTGGTAATAAAGTAAAGCTACTGTCATTAAAGCGCCCCTGACATTCAAGTTGTGGTTCAACAAATAATGCTGGGTGATCACAGTCTAATTCTAGCCAAATACTATCGTTATCTTGCTGCCAGGTGGCGGCAATAGTCGAATGCTGTAATTGTGCATGTTTAAATAAACACGGGAAATGATCATTTTCTGTCACACTCCCATCTGCACAAGTTAAGCTAACATGGTAAAAAAACTGTTTGGTTTCAGCCGCTGTTAGAGCTTCATCAGATCGCCATAGAATAGCACTGCTATCTGGGGTTAACTGTGTCTCTAATGGCCATGTCGCAACGACATTACCTTGCCAATCTACCTTGATCACCTTTCCGGTAATTGGCATTGATTGATGATGATCATTAACCACATGTAGGCATAATGGCTGTTGCGGTTGCTGAATAAATGTTGCTAATACCGGTGCGAAGAAACGTTTAGCATGGTGATGGAGCTGTTTCCAGCGTCCGGTATATTCAATGCTCGACCATGAGCTTACAGGCCAGCAATCATTAAGTTGCCAATAAAGAATGCCGCGACAATGTTGTTTATTTGCACGCCAAAATTCAGTTGCGGTTTTTATTGCTAATGCTTGTTGGACTTGGCTTAAGTACAACATATTGGCAAAACCGACCGGGAAGCGGAAATAACGGGTAAACATCTCGGTAATAATACTGTTACCACGGCCATTTTTTTGATGCTGTTCAAAAGTCGGTGAGGTGACGTTCCAATCTTCAACATCAGCAAAGGTTTTGACCGTTGGCAGTGATGGCCATGATTGATAACCAAATTCGGAACAAAAACGTGGCTTAACACTGTGGTAAGCATCAAACGATTTACCTGAATGCCATACATCCCAAAAATGCATATCACCACGGTTATCATCATGCCATGCATCACCAAAATCGAGTTCGCCATTACACGGTGAACTGGCCCAAAAACGACGACTTGGATCGTACTGTTCAACCACTTGTTGCAGCATGCGATTTAAACGGTCGTAGTTAACCACATATTTTTCACGATTGTGTTTAGATTCGTCATACCAGCCAATAGCACCAATCACTTCATTATCACCACACCATAATGCCAGTGATGGGTGAGCGGCTAAGCGTTTAACTTGATCTCGAATTTCTAATTCAACATCCGCTAAAAATTCAGGGGTTGATGGATACAACGCACAGGCAAACATCAGATCCTGCCATACCAATAATCCGAGTTCATCGCACAATTCATAAAAAATATCGTGCTCATACATACCACCGCCCCAAACGCGGATCATATTCATATTAGCCGCAACGGCATCTTCTAATAATTGACGGTAACGTTCTGGTGTCTGACGACTAGGCAGGGCATCTAGTGGAATCCAGTTAGCTCCTTTGGCGGTGATTGCATTACCATTAACGACAAATGTCATTGCACTACCAATATCATCAGCTTGAGTATTTAATACTAATTCGCGCAAACCGAGTTTTTTGGTGATGGTTTGATTATCGAGGGTAACAACCAATGGATATAACGGTTGAGCACCATAGCCCGCGGGCCACCACCGTTGTGGCTTAGTCACAATAACCGTTGTTGTTATCGTTTGGTGGCCTTTGGTTGCACTATCTAGGCTAATAGTGTGCAGTTGCTGATTAAAATCGAGTGTAAGTGTTTGCTCCGCATGTGCAGTTATTACTTCGTATTCAATAGTAAACCTGACTTCACAGCTGCCATTGGTTAGCCATGTTTGTTGAGTACCAACATGGTGTAAACGGGTGTGATACACAGGGGTTAATGTCAGTGACTGGTATACGCCAGTTGATAATAAACAAATGCCCCAATCCCAACCAGCATGACATTGCGTTTTACGAAGGGTATTCATATGCGGAATTTGATTATTACCCACGGCCCACGGTACAGCAAAAGGCAATCTATCCGCGCGGCGTTTGGCTTCAATATCATTACGCGCCAATGCAATACTAATATGGTTAATACCGCGCTGTAGATAAGGCAGTACATCAACCTGATAAAGACGAAACATATTACTGCAGGTCAACACTTGGGTACCATTAATACAAATTACCGCCATGGTATCAACAAACGATAAATCTAAATCAAAGGCTGTTACATCAAGCTGATCTTGTTCGACAGTGAATTCACGAGTAAGTAACCATTCACTTTCACCAACCCACTGAATTAACGTTTCGTTACAGCCATAGTAAGGTTGCGGTAATAAATCTGCAGCGATAAGAGCAGAGTGAACATCACCAGGTAAGGTGCACGTTGTATGAATATGAGAATGCTGAGGTGAAGTGAGCGTCCACTGACCATCTAATGAAATATGTGACACGTAACAATCCTTATTATTGTGTGAAAATGAAGCAACACGAAACACAATGAAATAAGAGTGTATTACTATATAAAGTGAATTAGCAGTGGATTAAACATGCAATAACTGGACTTTTGTATCAATTTGATGGATTTGTGACCGGCTTATATCACTTTTGTCGTTAGTCACTATTGTTGCAATTAACAATAAGTTACGCTGAAAATTTTTAATTATGTGGATTAAAAAAGCAGTAGTTAACAACCACTGCTTGGTTAATTAATGGACTCGGTATTCGGTAGGAGTCTTGCCTGTTTTTCGCTTAAAGACTCGACAAAAATAATTAGAATCATGGTAGCCACAGCGAGTCGCGACTTCCTCCAAACGGAAGTTGTAGCGTTTTAACATAAATTTAGCCCGCTCCAATCGTACCCAGGCAATATAATCGGCAAAGCGCATATGGCCTTCTTGACGAAATAAACGTGACAAGTGATTTGGGGAAATATTAAACCGCTCAGCAACAGTATTGCGGTTGATATTGCGATGGAAGTTTTCTTGCACGTAAATACAAATACCTTTAAATAAATCTTGGCTACGGCGAGTACAATCGGTGGTCGGCATTTCCAACATATCTTTGCAGTAACACAGTAATGCGATTAATAAAAATTTATCCGCCGGCTGTTTTTTCTTTTCGTGGGTGAGGCTTGATAGCGCATTGAGAATATGATCGATAGCATGGCTACTACGTTGTGGCACACTGTATTTTTGGACATCATAAAAACCATCTTCATTCTCACGCTTACTGACTAAGCTAAAGCCAAGCTGACTTTTACCAAATAATAAGCTTAATACTGAGCATTCGTGTTGCCAGTCAGGTTTATTCCACGCGTTGGCGGGAATGAATAATGCGTCACCAACCCCAAGCGTGACATCGGTGATGTCTGGTTGTTGGTTATCAAAACTATTGGCATAGCGGCCTTTAAATACTAATTCTAAGCGTGGAAAGTTAACTTGGTAACTCGATTCAAGTGGCAGTAATGAATCACCTGCAAACCAGATGTCATTTAAAGATTCAAAATCAGAAATGGCACTATCGAGTAAATCGATAAAAATATTATGCATGTCTTGCGTCTACTTATTGTTATTTTTCATGGACGTGGACTAACAAATCGATACAGACGTATTAAACGTACCTTATGTGTTAATGTGCGTATTATTATTTAGCTAGTTATTGAATGCGATACAATGCTTTTGAATTTGTTATGTTGATACAAGTTTATTGAGTTGGTAGAAGTATTATGCGCATTTTTGAGTTGTTATAGAAAAAGCCACCTTAAAGAACGTGATCTAAGGTGGCTTTGTTTTAGGGGGAAATTGAGACACTTTAATTTAGTCGTGTCTTATGTGGCATTAAGCTTGAGCTAGATGCGCTTCAATTTTATCCATGATTTGTGGTGCTTTCTTTACCGCATCAGCCACACCAACACGGACAATTTTTTTACCCGCGAAACGCTCTTCGTTTTTAATCGCAATGTCTTTCGTTAGAATCACGATATCAGCGTCAGCTACATCACTCATCGTAATTTCATTTTCAATGCCGATAGAGCCTTGTGTTTCAATCTTAACATCCCAACCTTTTGCTTTTGCCGCTGTTTCTAGTGCTTCTGCTGCCATGTACGTGTGTGCAACACCAGATGGGCAAGATGTAATACCTAATAATTTCATGTGAATCTCCAAATTTATTATTGAATGCATTTAGCATGTTGATAAGTGAATGCGATGTTATTAATCAAAACTTAGGTCAAGGTCATCAGAAGCAGCGACTGGTGCTTTATCATTTTGACGTTGTTCAATCGGTTTTTTAAGGAAGTTAACCATTAGTGCTGTTGTTACTGAGCCGGCAATGATAGCAACCACGTAGAAGATACGACCATCAACTACGGGTAGTACAATCAGACCGCCCCATGGCGCATGGTTTAGTACACCAAATAAGAATGCTGTTACGTTACCAACGATGCCACCAACGACGATTGAAGGGATTACACGCATTGGATCTGAGGCTGCGAATGGGATTGCACCTTCAGTGATACCGATACAGCCCATGATTCCAGCTGCTTTACCTGCTTCACGCTCTTCATCAGAGTAACGCTTAGGCGATAAAAGAGTTGCAAGGAACATACCTAGTGGCGGTACACAGATAGCAACACCAACACCACCCATTAACCATGGTTGAGTACCAACTTGTGTTTGAGCAAATAGGGTTGCTACTTTGTTGATAGGGCCACCCATATCAAAGGCAGTCATACCACCTAGAATGACACCTAAGAATGCTTTAGATGTGCCAGCCATGCCTTGAAGCCATGCATTCATGCCTTCCATTGCCATTGCAATCGGCGCACCGATAACCCAGATAACAAGACCTGAAACAATGAACGTACCACCAATAGGAAGAATGAAATAAGTTGAGATGGCTTTGAGTTTGTTCGATAGCGGAATACGTTTTAGTTGTAGTACTACGTAACCGGCAATGAAACCGACAATGATTGCGCCAATAAAGCCGGCGTTAACTTGGTTAGCAAGGTAAGCACCAATCATACCTGGCGCAAGAGCTGGACGGTCAGCGATAGAGTAAGCAATGTAGCCACCTAGCACTGGTACGAATAATGTGAAACCTGCGATACCCATGTCCCAAAGGCCTTCAAGGAATACACCTTGAGGAACTGCGCCTTTACCACCTAGCATTACTGAAAGTGCAAGTAATACACCGCCAGCAACAACGAACGGTAACATATGACTGGTACCAGTTAATAGGTGCCGTTTTAATTGCGACAATTGGTTTTTCATAAGAATAACTCCATTTCGTTATGACAACGTTGGCCACGGATAAGGACAAGAACATAACAGGTTTAAGATGGCGATAAGCCGTTTTGTTGGAGCCATTATGTGCGGCTAAAAAAATTATAAGTATGGGATAAAACGTGCATTTGCTGGACATTTGTAACCAGCCAAATGAGATGTGATTTAACTCTCAGGTTTGAGGTGGGGATAAAGAGATCTAGCGCACATAACATGCGCGAATGGTGTTTGCTTTTGATTGCAGCAACAAAAATTAAGCTTTAACAGCCTAATATTATGGTGCTTTGTATAATTGATCGTGGCAGTAAAGGTGGATTAATCTAACCGAAGACGATATTGATCTGGTGTTGCACCAGTGTATTTTTTAAATAGCGTAATAAACGGTGAGGCTTGATGATAACCTAACGTTAACGCCGTTTCGTTAACTGACATTCCTTGGCGTAATAGATGGAGCGAATAGATAAATCTACGTCGTTGTCGCCACTCTGTAAAACTGATCCCCAATTTATTTTTATAATGGCGTGCTAAGGTACGTTCAGTCGTGTGCAGTTGTTGTGCCCATTGTGCTAAGGAAAGGTTATTAATCGGATTATGTTCTAATTCAATTAAAATCGGCTGTAATAACTTATCTTCGCTGGTGGGTAAAAATTGATCGTGTTCTTCACACAGTAATACTTGATCAAATAATACCGTGATTAAGTGTTTATCCTGTTCGCTGGTTGCGACCGTAATCTGACGCTGACGTAGATCCTCAATGATAGCGGTCATAATTGCACTGACTTCTAATAAACAAGGGTAAGCGGGGAGTTTATCTGACAGCGGTGGACAAATATTCATTGAACAGTAATTAAGACTGCGTCGAATGTAGCTTTTATGCTCTATCATCGGTGGCATCCATAGTGCATAACGTGGTGGCGCTAAAAAACGTTTGCTCGCAGTGCTAAGTTCAATAATACCATTGCTTACAAGATGTAACTGTCCCCAGTAATGACTATGATTGAGGGTGCTTGTATCTGGCTCAAACACTTCATGGACAAAAAATATATCATCAGGAGGATTGTTATTATCAATAACAGGGTTGTAAATAGTAGCCATGATTTGATCCAAACAACATTGCGAAATTATAAGTATATCAGCCACTAAGAAGGAGATGAAAGAGGCAATTGATATGAGTAATTACTTTTATAGTGCCAAGTGCTAATTAAATAACGTAATTTAATATTAATCCAATAATTAATAAATATATTTTAAATAATAATATTGTATTTGTTATTCATGTATATTTTTTATTTTGAAGACTATTTTTGCAATTAAAATTATTATTGTTTTTTTTATGACATTCGCATTGATGTAATCGTTTATTTTCTGACTCTTTATTTTTTTATCACAATTCCACCCGTGAGCTATATAGGAATGTTATGAGATTTAGAACTGATATAAATGGCTTACGTGCCTTAGCCGTTATTGCGGTGGTATTGTTTCATTTTAATCCGCCTTGGGTTCGTATTCCTGGTGGTTTTGCTGGCGTTGATGTTTTTTTTGTTATTTCTGGTTTTCTAATGACCAGTATTATATTTAGAGGATTAGAAAATAATAATTTCTCTATTATTAAGTTTTATATATCCCGTGCTAATCGTATTATTCCTCCATTGATGGCGATGTGCTGTGTATTATTAATATTAGGTTGGTTTTACTTAACGCCCGTAGATTATCGAATTTTGGGTAAGCATATTGCTGGCAGTAGCGGTTTTATCTCTAACATTTTTTATTTTAAAGAATCTGGTTATTTTGATGCTGGATCTCATGAAAAATGGCTATTACACACTTGGTCTCTCTCTGTGGAATGGCAATTTTATATCATTTACCCTGTAGTATTGGTTGTTCTTGAAAAAGTTTTTAGTATCAATAGTATAAAGAAAATACTAGTGATTATTACTGGCTGTGGTTTTGTATTTAATCTGTATATTAGTTATCAAAATCCGACTTACGCCTATTTTCTTCTTCCTGCGCGTGGATGGGAAATGATGTTAGGTGGATTAGCGTATTTGTATCCAATTCAACTTAATGAAAATAATAAGAAATATTGTCAGTGGCTAGGGGTACTCTTAATTATTGCTGCTTATAGTACTATGGGTGAGCAAGACATGTGGCCGGGATATTTAGCATTAATGCCCGTTGAAGGCGCTTTTCTTATTATTATTGCTAATCGTCACCATAGCTTTTTTGATCACCCTATTTTACAACGATTAGGTACATGGTCGTATTCCATTTATTTATGGCACTGGCCGTTAGTCGTAATTGGGTATTATCTATCTATCCCATATTTTGAATTTGTCGGTCTTCCTATTTCGATATTATTAGGGTATTTAAGTTATCGCTATATTGAAAATCGTAAAGTGTTGACTAAATCAGTATCAATACCGCGTCAAATAATAACCTCTATACCATTGTGGTTAATTATTGTGGTTGGGGGCGTTGCTGCGGTGGTATTTAAACATCATGGTTTCGCTGTTGATAGATTTCCAACCAGTGTGAATAATATTGTTAAAGATATAAAGCCAACCCCTAATCGTGATAATTGCCATATTTATAGCTACCAAGACCCGACTAAAGCATGTGAATATTATGGTCATAATATTGATTGGGCGGTATTAGGAGATAGTCATGCTATTAGTATTAGTTATGCCTTAGCTAATCGCCTAAAAGCCACTGATCAAGGACTTAAACACTTTAGCTTTGCTGGTTGTATTCCCTCGTATGGCCAAAAAAATAACTTCAGCCTCTGCTCACGGTGGTATAACGAAGCTGCTGACTATATTTTACAAAATAAAAAGATTCAAAATGTGGTGTTGATTAATCGCTACTCAGCTGGGTTATATGGTGAAAATGAAGGTATATATCCGCAGTTAGCACATAAAAAAATGCCAGAGTATGCGGGGATATTAACCGCATTTGATAAATTGGTTTTACAATTAGCTCATACCAAAAAAAATGTTTACGTGATAAAGCCTGTACCAGAAATGGGACGTAGTATTAGTAAGTTATTCTATGAAAATTATTGGGTAGGTAAGCCAGTTAAAGATATTGTATCAATGTCAAAAACCTATTATGAACAGCGTAATTACGATATTCTGCATCATTTTAAACAAGCTCGATATCCAGCTAATGTTCATTTTATCGATTCACAAAAAGAGTTTTGTGATGCTCGTTATTGTTACGCGGTGCGAGATTCACATCCTTTGTATCATGATGCTCATCATGCCTCACAGCAAGGGGCTGAGAAACTTGTGTCGCAGATAGTCATTTAGTTTTGCTGTTTATATATTAGGAATAATAATCTGCCGCGGAAGGATGAACCCACTGTGACAAAATGGTATTATCTGCGCCCGTTTTACTCCGTGACTCTTGGATAACTTAATGAATTTTGATCGTATTGTCTGTTTTGACCTCGAAATGTGCTGCTGGAATGATGGCCGCACATCGCGAACTGGTGAAATCATCGAAATTGGAGTGGCGGAACTGGATTTAAATACCGGTCGTATTGTGCGACGTGCTCAACATTATGTTCGACCTGAACATGATGAAATTTCGCCTTTTTGCACTGAATTAACGGGTATTAAGCCTGATTTGATTGAAAAAAATGGTAAGCCATTAGCGACTATTTTACGTTCTATTGAACAAAAGTTTGGTGGTCGTCATAAAATCTATGCCGCTTGGGGCCATGATGATCGTATTTTAAAGAAAGAATGTGCAGCTAAAGAGTTAAAAGTACCATTTCGTGAGTATATAAATTTAGCGACGCTATTTAAATTACAACGCCATGTAACGAATAAGCGCCTTGGGCAACGTGCTGCGATGGAAATTGCAGGTGTGAGTTGGGAAGGGCGTCAGCACTCAGGTTATGTTGATGCTTATAATCTGGCTCGATTAGCCGCGACGATGTTCTGTGATAAAGAGTCATTAACGAACGATTAGTGTGGTTGGTGAATAAAAATACTCCCTTTTCTAAACCTTAAATTTTTTACATTCTGACACAGAGTAAGAAATTTAGGGTTTTTTCGTTTAAATCCATAAATGTCCGACTAAGCATTTTCTATGTCCGATCACGAATATATGTTTCTCATAGGAAGTGACAAAATAACCTCGTTATCTATTTCAATTTCCTTTATTGAAATGACTGTTTTATCTAAGGCCGACAATGTTCTATTTATTACCTTTTTTTACTGTTGCAATCTGGGCAGGGAATGCCATTGTCAATAAGATGGCATTTAGTGTCATCGATCCTGGAGCGATTTCTTTTTATCGTTGGTTTTTTGCTTTAGTTGCGTTAACCCCTTTTTTAGCTAAGTCTGTGTGGCGTGAACGAGCAATTATTAAACCTTATCTCACTAAGTTAGCTTTTTTGGGCTTACTTGGAATGGTTCTTAACCAATCATTAGGCTATTTTGCCGCAGCGACCACGAGTGCAACCAACATTGCATTGATTATTTCATTGGTGCCATTGGTGAGTATGTTTTTAAGTGTGCCATTATTAGGTCAACGCTTATCACCTTTCGCACTCGTAGGGGCGGTTTTATCATTAAGTGGTTTGGTATTAATGTTAAGTCATGGCCATGTAAGTAGCTTAGTGAGTCAGGGTATCAAGCAAGGCGATGCGTTAATGCTGATCGCAGCTGTGGTGTATGCCTTATATTGTGTGTTACTTAAACGCTGGAAAATGCCGATTTCAAATTGGCACTCAGTTTATGTGCAGTGTCTATTTGCGGTAGTGATGTTAACGCCGTTACTGTTAACGAGTCATCGCATGGCTATCACAGCAGCAGCTGCACCTCTCATTATGTATGCTGCATTACTCGCATCAGTATTAGCGCCATGGTTGTGGATGCAAAGCATTGAGCGTTTAGGCGCAGATAGGACGGCGATGTTCATGAACTTGTTGCCAATTATGGCGGCAGGTATTGCGAGTGTGATGTTAGGTGAGCATTTACATACCTACCATTATGTTGGTGGTATTATGGTGTTATCCGGGGTTGCAATGGCGCAAAAACGTGCGAAAGCGAAGAAGGTCGTTGAAGCGGTTATCGCATAGTTAGAGTGTTATTTAATGTATAAATAAAAACGCCGCAATCATCATGATTGCGGCGTTTTTTTAACTCTCTATAACGCTGGTGTTAAATAAAAGCCAGTAATGGTGAAATACACAGTAAAACACCAGTGACAATAATAAGGTTAGTTGCGATGCCTTTATATTGGTGTAACTGAGGAACTTGATACACTAAATACGCTGGAATCAAACAGCCAACAATACCGAATATCGGTGAACAGATAGAGGTAAATGATAGGATGGGTAGATTTAAAGCAACGGCGCCCCATGCCACCAAGATAATAAAAAGAGTGGTAAATTTATCAACCAGCTTAGTGTTAATCTTATGACTTTCAAATTTACGCTCTAATATATTCATTGCTAAACCACGACACGCTTCTTTAAAGGCGAGGAAAACCCCAAAGAATGATGTCACTACGGCAAAGATATTGATCACAATTCCAACAATCGTCGCCCAACTACCAGGAAAGTAATGGGCAATCATGGCGAGAGCTGAAATATTCAATGCCATCGCATGTTTTGCTTCGGTTTGATTGATTGCAAAAGTAAAGGATATTGCAAAGAAAAACACCACCACAAATAGAATAGTGAAAGCAATTTTCATGGCTCGAGTTGCTTTGTAGCGTGCAACTTCAATCGATTTTTCATGTGAGCGGTAAGAAATAACCATTGGGCTCAATGATTGAATGAACAGAATCGATGTCAGTGTAAAGGGTAAAGTAATAATGGCATTTTTAAGCATTAAGCCCCAGTTTGCCACCGGGGTAATATTATCAAAACTCCATTGTGGGACTAATAATACCGCCATCACTGCAACTAATAGCAATACTGTTACCGCCATAAAGCCAGATATTTTAAATAAGAACTTTTCACTTTTCGAGCCGATATAACTTAATAAGCTAATTAAGGCTAAGCCATAAAATACATTATTGTTGAGATGAGTTTTGGTTATTCCAAAGGAATGTAAGTAAGAGGCGCTATCATTGGTCACGGTTAATGAATAAACCAACACCCAGATCACTAACATTAAGAAATATAATATCCCTAATACAATGCCCCAGTTTTTGCCTAAATAACCGGAAATTACACCAGGATAGTCAGTACATTTTTTTGATTCAGCTAAAGTATTAATAAATAATTTTTGGAATAAATACATCGCAGGGTAGCCAATTACTGCGGATAGCAAAAAGACCCATAACCCCATCACTCCGACTTGAACCGGTAAGAATACTATCCCTGCACCGACAGCCATACCAATGCTCATCACTATCCAACCGATGTCTACATTGTCAAATTTGATCGCTTGTTGCCATTGTTCTTGGGTCATATTGGCTCGAACATGCAATGGCGTGTTCGTTGTTGCTGGAGATATCTTGACTGTTTGGTTCATATTAATTTCAGCCTTGAATAGTTAACCCAAACACAATGTTTGGCTTATTATTTTGGCGGCGGTATGGCCAACCGTGTTCGCGTCTTGTTAGAAATATAAAACCGTCAAACTATAACTAAAGAGCAGTGAAAGAGTGCTTATTGCTCATGAAGTATGCTTTAAGTTGATGTTATTTAAATGTTTTATAACCACTTATCAAAAATAATAATAATGCGTAAACGCACAAAATGTCGTAATAACAGAATGTAGGGTAGTGTTATTTTTATAAGTTAGGCAGTGGTTTTTCTAATAGTGTTCGCGTTGTTTATTGCGGGAATTATTGCGCTAATAGGGTGTTTTTTAAATAACTAGAGGTAATAATATATATCTAAAAAGAATATCAAGGAGGAGTAAAACGCAGTTTTGACTGTTTTTTGCTGAGGATTATAGGAATAAGACAATATAATCCTCTAGATAAACATAAAAAAGCAAACGAGTTACCTAGCCTTTTCTATATATCTAGAGGAGTTACTCTCTATCTTACTGAATGTATGGTTATTTATTAATCATGATATCAAGGATCTGTACATCCGTTTGTGTCATTGAGCCATTGGCCAGTGCTGATAAGTTACGAATTGTACTGTCAACATCGTGTGCAACAATACCTTCATTACCCGTGACCCCAATGCCATCTAGCGCCATCAATGCTGATTTTACGGCAGAGCCTGCTGACGATGATACTTTCATTGCGCAGCTCGTTTTTGCACCATCACAAATCATACCTGCAATATCACCAATCATGCTGTTGATTGCCGCGCTGATTTGCTTGATATCGCCACCGAGTAGCCATGTCATGCCAGCCACTGCACCCATTGATGCGGTGGTTGCGCCACATAATGCAGATAATTTGTTTTGGTAGCTTTTAATATAAATTGCCATTAGGTGCGACAACATTAATGCGCGAATAAGTTGCTCATCGTCAGCTTTGATAAATTCAGCAACTACAACAACGGGCATGGTGGCTGCAATACCTTGGTTACCAGAGCCTGAATTACTCATCGCAGGCTTCATCGCACCGCCCATACGGGCATCGGAAGCGGCAGCAGTGCGAAGTAATACGTCAGTTAATAAGCCACCGGCAAGTAAACCGCGTTCAACACTGCGTTGGAATGTCGCACCAACTTGAAGGCCATAATTACCTTGGAGACCTTCAATAGAAAGATCGTTGTTGAGCTGATAAGCCTGCTTAATAAATTCAATCTCAGCTAGCGGTGCTTGGGTCGCAAAATCAAAAATGTCTTGTGCACACGCATCAATAAAAGGATTACTCTTAATGGTTTTTTGAGCAGGATTGAGTGTATTTTGTGGCTCAGCAATATAAGTTGTGATGCCATCTTCTTCAATTGCTAATACATGAGTATGGCTATCTGCAATTGTCACCGTTGCTGAATGGTTGGCACTAAAGATGGTGACTTTGGAGTAAAGAATATTACTAACATTGGCAACATTAACCGTTACCATTTTTTTATCCAGCATTGTTTTTGCTATAGCGACATTGTCAGTCGTTAGATTTTTGAGAACTTCCAATTGCGCGCTGCTATCACCAGCAACCGCACCTGCAGCGGCTGCTATTTCTAGTCCTACCATACCTGTGCCAGGAACAGTAACACCCATACCATTTTTCATTAGATTAGCAGAAACGAGGACATTGATAGCTGTAATGTCTTGATGATTTATATTGAGCTTATTGACAGCAATTGCTGCGGCTAAGGCAACGGATACAGGTTCGGTACAACCCAGAGCAGGAACGACATCGCGCTTTACAACATCAATAAATGCTGGCCAAAGTGTGTGTTTCATTGCAATCACCTAATACTCTGTATAAAAGAGTCAAAAATTACGGCTAAAAGAAAAATTTCATATTTACGAGGTAAATAGTTAGTCAGCGGAGCATGTCATTTATTGATTGCGAGTATACATTTAGTCGTAAAGAAAAAAATCGTATATTCATTACTTACAATCAGGCTAATTAGCAAATTTTGCTAAAATAATAACTCATGGTGGTGTTTTTGTTGTATTGATCACAGTTTTATTGGGTTTATTTTTTGTGTTAGTGATGGCTGATTTTTATGGTGATGATAAAAAAATTGTTGTTATAAGGGCTGAAATATCAGTTTATGGTGGCAGGGATAGTCACTTTCTAGGTATCATTGTCATTTGAAAGATTATCTAAAGGTTGAGGAGCAATAACTTCAGCCTTTTATTTTCTTTAAAAAGGTAAACGTTTGCGTTGGTTGAAGATGAGGATTAACGACCAATGATAGCGGATTGAAACCAGACAATTATAGGAAGCCATCATGTCTGTTGACAGTACACATAATACTCCAAGTGAATCAACACGTGGTTTAGACCGTTATTTTCAAATCACTGAGCGCGGTAGTAGCGTTAAACAGGAAATTATTGCCGGATTAACCACCTTTTTAGCAATGGTATATTCGGTAATTGTTGTACCAAGTATGTTGGGTTCGGCAGGGTTTGATCAAAGTGCAGTCTTTATCGCGACCTGTTTAGTGGCGGCATTTGGTTCACTGTTGATGGGGCTATGGGCTCGTTTACCTATGGCTATCGGGTGTGCAATATCATTAACGGCTTTTACTGCATTTAGTTTAGTACTTGGTCAAGGGGTAAGCATTCCTGTTGCATTAGGTGCGGTGTTCTTGATGGGGGTAGTGTTTACCTTTATTACGGTTACCGGTATTCGCGGTTGGATCATGAGAAACATGCCAACGGGTATTGCTCATGGTACCGGTATTGGTATTGGTCTCTTTTTATTATTGATTGCCGCAAATGGCGTTGGTTTGGTTATCAAAAATCCACAACCAGGCTTACCTGTTGCGTTTGGTGATTTCGTATCATTGCCTGTGATTATGTCGCTAGTTGGTTTAGCGGCGATTATTGGCCTTGAGAAACGTCGCGTACCAGGTGGTATTTTATTAGTGATTATCGCTATTTCAGTCTTTGGGTTAATTTTTGATCCTAATGTGAAATATCATGGTTTATTTGCATTACCGACATTCGGTGGTGACGGTTCATTATTAGGTTCTCTTGATATTATGGGCGCGCTTAACCCGGTGATCTTACCGACAGTATTAGCGTTAGTGATGACGGCTATTTTTGATGCAACTGGTACGATTCGAGCTGTTGCTGGCCAAGCTAACTTATTAACTGAACGCGGTAATATTATTAGCGGCGGTAAAGCATTAACTGCCGATTCTGTCAGTAGTATTTTTGCGGGTTTAGTGGGCGGCTCACCTGCTGCTGTTTATATTGAATCAGCGGCAGGTACGGCAGCTGGTGGTAAAACGGGTTTGACAGCAACTACGGTTGGTCTGTTATTTGTATTAATGCTGTTTTTAGCGCCGTTAAGTTATTTAGTACCTTCTTATGCGACGGCTCCGGCATTAATGTATGTTGGTTTATTGATGTTAAGTAATGTTAGTAAACTGGATATGGACGATTCTGTTGATGCATTATCAGGGTTGTTATGTGCGGTCTTTATTGTCTTAACGGGTAATATTGTTACTGGCATTATGCTCGGTTTTGTAAGTTTAGTGATTGGCCGTGTTGTATCTGGTGACTTTAAACGACTCAATATCGGTACGGTTATTATTGCAATAGCACTAGTTGTCTTTTATGCCGGAGGCTGGGCTATTTAAGCTCACAAGACTATTTATTTATAATCAACCCGCGAATTAACGCGGGTTTTTTTATGTTCAAAATTATTATGTAGATATGTTTTTTTCAGATGCTCAAGCGTAAACTATTGTCAGATCTCTTTATTTTGGAGTTGTTATTTATGAAAAAAACCTTATTGGCGTTGGTTGTTGCCATCGGATTTAGCCAAGCTGCCAATGCCTGTACGGGGATCACATTAGCAACCACTGGCAATGATCATATTCAAGCGCGTACCATTGAGTGGGGACACAGTAATCTCAATAGTAAACTGGTTATTGTGCCACGCGATTATTCTTATACCTCAACCATGCCCGATCATAAATCAGGGCTAACGTGGGTGAGTAAATATGGTTTTGCTGGCATATCTGTTAGCGATGATAAGTTTATTGCGGAAGGGATTAATGAAAAAGGGTTAACTGCGGGGCTATTTTATTTTCGAGGTTATGGCTCGTTAGCAACGTATAATCCTAAAGATACTGCAAATAATATTACCGATATGGATTTTGTACGCTGGATGCTAAGTCAATATTCTACTATTGCTGAAGTAGAGGCGGCATTAAGTAAAATTAAGATCGTCACCGTGTATTTTGATGAAAAAGGCCAGCCATCGCCGACTGCGCATTGGCGAGTGTCAGATAAGCAAGGTAATAGCATCGTCATTGAAATTATGGATCACGGAAAGATCAATATCTATAAAAACACCGCTAAAGTATTAACAAATTCTCCTGATTATAATTGGCAGGTAACTAATCTTAATAACTATATTAATTTGCATCCTGGTATTAGTAAGCCTCAGCAAATTAATGGTGTTGCTGCGCAATCTTTTGGGGTTGGCTCTAACTTTGTTGGCTTACCTGGGGATATTTCACCACCGTCGCGCTTTGTTCGAGCTGCATTTTACGTAAATAGCGCACCAGTATTAAAAACAGCACAGCAGGCAGTATCACAAGCATTTCATATTCTGAATAATTTTGATATTCCGATTGGGAGTGAATTTAACGATAAAGCGCATATCCCTGATTTACCTAGTGCCACTCAGTGGACATCCGTAATCGATCAGAATAACGGTGAATTGTATTACAAAACTATGTATAACAGCACTATTCGTCGAGTTGACTTAGCAACACTTAATTTCAATGCTAAACAAGAACATATTCAAGCATTAGACAATGGCACATTTAGTTATCAGAATGTGACTATTAAATAAAGAAAAGCCAGCGTAAATGCTGGCTTTTTATTAGGTTAATTGTACCTTTGGCGTCGGTGGTGGTGCTTTATGGATAAGCATATAAGCAGAAATACCGACAAAAATAAGAATGAAATAATCGAGTAGCCCATGTGGAACTGTCATAAATGGATGGGCAAATAAAGGACTGAGCACCGCGCCAATACTAAATGCAAAAAACATTATTTGGGCATTAGCAAATAAGAGCTCATCCGTCAGGGATTGGGTTGATTGTGCAATGGCTATTGGATATAGGGCAAAAATAGCGCTGCCAAATAGCGTTGTGCAAACAATTAGGAGTGGCGTATTTTCGGTTATTTGAAAACCTAAAATAGCAGTAATACCAATTATACTAAATAATACAATTGATTGTGGTTTTGTTAGTTTCATTTGAATGATTTTGGATAACGGTTTTGTCAGTATACCGCCAATAATAATGCAGGCCATTAAATAGCTAGTTTTGTGTTGGTCATAACCACAATTATGGAGCTCTAATGGCATCAAACCGTATAGTGAACCTAAAATTAGCCCGGATGCTAAACAGCCAAGTAAACCTTGAATATTAATCTGACCAATAATATCTAAACTAATTTTAGTTGTACTGGTTATTATTGGTGCTGTTTTACACATTATGATTAAAGGCACTAGCGAGAAAGTAATCATTGCTGCAATAGCAATGAAAGGAGCGTAACCTTCAGTTCCCGTTATGCTGATCCCTGTTTGGCCAACGGCACGGCCTAAACAAAGTACTGCTGTATTCGTTGCTAATCGTGCTGCTTGTTGTGATTTTGGTGTGACTAATAATAGCCACGACTCACATGAAATAAAAATACCTGCGACAGCTATTCCAGCAAAAAAACGACATATTAGCCAAATGGAAATATGAGGATAAATAGCCAAAATAACAACGGTTACAATATACAATAAGATAAAGAGTAAAATCCCACCTTTATATTGCAGTTTATTAACGATCGGTTTTGTTACAAACGCACCCAACAATACACCTAAGTAAAAGATACTGGTGAGATCACGTGCAAAAGATTGGTCAAAGCCAAAATTTTTAAAAGTAAACGGTAAAATACTCATTAAGAAAGCAGTACCGATAGAAAAAAGCCCAAGAGAAACTAAGACCCCATTATAACTTGTATATTTGAGATGATTCTCTGTAATTCGAGTCATTTACCCCTTCCACGTATAAATTATTTTTATCTATTTTATGTTATAAGGGGTATTTTTTTCTACTAATAGCGTAACAAATGTAACTCATGTGAGATCTTGGTTACAAAAATAGAATAATTATTACAAATTGTTCAGGTGTTGTTATAGAAGCCTGTGATAGACAGTTGTTGATAAATTATAGCGATCAATATAATACTCACGTCTGTTAGCTATTAAACAAAGCGGTTGTTAATTGACCTTAATATTCATATTTGGTGTATTGTAACGATCAAAAATGGAAACTTGCTTTGCGAGATCTGCATTTTGTCTAGGTTAGTTTATTAACTTGAAAACTGTCGAAATATAGACAAAATAACAAAATAGCGTCATTTAATTGCTATTCAAGGACACTTTCGTTTTTAAACTATTTAAAATCAGTCGCTTATTTTTATTTTGTTACGTAATTGTAATGAAAAAATATTCATGGTTAATGAGAATATAACCTCAATTAGCATTTTTAATGATAGTGATTTTTAATTCATTCTATTTGTGTATCTAACGTTGCAATTTACATGGGATGACAATTAATTTAATGCTGGTAGATTTTAGAAAAAGACGAGTTACCTTAGGGTTTTGTCATTATTTTATTATTTATTAAACGTTGGGGTTAACTATGAAAGTTGTTATTGAAATTTTAGAATCAGGCACATACCGAGATCAGGCGTGGGAAGGAACGTTCTTATCTACTAAAGGTGAGTTGCGTGCCGTTACACCATCTTATGCAGCCCAACTGATTGGTCAATCAAAAGCCGCGCTTTATCTTGATGACCATGGGGAAATGAAATTTGCATAATTACCTATATGGTATCCAAAATTAGAAATGGCGTTTCTATTAACTAAAAATAGAAACGCCATTTTTTTAAGAATGTATGTTAATAGTATTTACAATGTAAATTTGTTATTAATCAATTCATTACTTAAAATCAATGGTGGTAAAGTGTGGATTTTTTGTGATTGCAGTCATTGATGAAAGATTACTTAATACTACCGGCTGCTGCTGTTGCTCAATCAATAACATAATACATTCTTCACGGTTCTTATTATAAAATGTATCGTGTGCAATACCTATAATATGGCTGCCATCATTTAACGTTAGCTTAATGTTCAAATGATGCATACAGGCTATTTCGATATAATCATGTTGGTGACAACTTAGCATGCGATTATCCTTATAGAATTGATAACTATCATTAAGTAATTATACTAATAGTTAGCGAAATAAATCTAATAGGTTATGTATAAAGGTCAGTAGCATACCTAAAAAATCCATTAGTCCTGCAAGAAATGAAAACATCGTGATATCTAATTTATGAGTAATACTATAAACAATAGCAAAAGGGTCGTAGAAAACGACCCTTTAATTGCATTCTTTATTTTATTACGCGGTGGCAGGTTGCTTTTTGATCTTTGCTTTTAAGAAGCGATCAATTGGCATTTCTATTAGTTTATAACATAGGAAACCAGCGATGGCGCTACCGATAATCATTGCTATAACATAAAGCGGTCCAATATTAATAATACCAAGCTTACGCATTACGATAGTAACACCAGTAATAATAAATGGATGTACTAGGTATAATGCATATGATGACATGCCTAATTGATATAAGAGGTTAATCTTTGGTATTTTGGATTCTAAAGAAACAAAGCCAATAAATAATAGAAACATTGGAATGCCATAAACAATAATATGTCCTAAGGTATGGATCCAAAGTGAACTATAGAAATTATTTGTTATCATTATTGCTATTGCTATCAGTGTAGTAATGATAGCTGTTTTAGTTGAAAGCATTTTATTAGTTATAATCTTATATGCAACAATTCCCATTACAAATTCTATTAGTACTGGGTTTGTAATAAATGTGGTTGGTTTTAGCACCCATTTTGGATCTACTGGTGGGAATACTAGACCTATTATTACAAGAATAATTAAAGTAATAGATGTAAATAACTTTTGATTATTTTTAGAGAATAAAAAGAAAGCAAAGACTAAATAGAAGAAAAATTCATAGCTTAATGTCCACGCATTATTAATTAAATAAGGGTTTCCATTAGGTATTAAAGTAAAAGAAGAAAATATAGATGTAGGCCGCGTTGATGATGAATTGACTAAATCTGGATTGATTAGATAAATAGTTAATGCGACGCAGGTTAAAATCCAATATAAAGGTGCGATTCTTACTACTCGAGCTTTCATAAATGAAGTAAAAGACTGTCGATTTCTATCTACAGTTAAGCACATGATAAAGCCAGATATAATGAAGAATAGATCGACACCACTACCGCCAATTTTAAATGAGCTCAGAAGGTCAATGTTATAAATTGTTGCCTTATGGCTTGAGTGGGCAATAACCACCATAATTGCAGCTAAGGCGCGTAGATATTGTATCGATAGGTACACAGTAAATCTCTTTATATTTAGTGGATAGAAATTTTTAAAATATGTTAACACTAGCCAATATAAAGACAACCAAAGCACAATTATTATTTGTGAAATACACTTAAAACCATAACTATAAGTTATATAAATAATTTTATCATTTTCTTTGTGAATACAGTTCTGAGTCTAAATAATCATTATTGCCTTTGTTTGTTTTTATTGTCGTTAATAAAGATAAAAAATCATAAATGACTAGGATTAAACATTCAGAGGGAGGAATCGCGTTTTAAGAATGTTGACTAACACTATGATAATGATTTGAATTTATTAAGTTTGGTATTTTGATAATAGTGTTACTGGAAATCATATAATTAGCTAATTTTGCTTACTCGAAGCAACCATAATTATCACCTACATTTATATTGTGACATGGAAGGCAATCTATCATTGCTCGTGTTTTCATCTATTTTAAATATTGCGCTCAAAAAGTGGCTGGTTGGAACTTTTTTGTGTTTTTTTGCTTTACAGTTACCGCTGATAACTATAATATTCACCGCAGTTACGGAGAGATGGCTGAGTGGTTGAAAGCACCGGTCTTGAAAACCGGCATACGTTTATAGCGTATCTAGGGTTCAAATCCCTATCTCTCCGCCAAATTTAATTGTTGAGTTTCGACTTGGCAATAAAAAAGAAATTAGTGTGCCGACTTAGCTCAGTAGGTAGAGCAACTGACTTGTAATCAGTAGGTCACCAGTTCGACTCCGGTAGTCGGCACCATTAAATTTCGGTGGGATTCCCGAGTGGCCAAAGGGAGCAGATTGTAAATCTGCCGGCACTGCCTTCGAAGGTTCGAATCCTTCTCCCACCACCATAATTTGTAAAGATACATCGCAGGTATCGTATAATGGCTATTACTCCAGCCTTCCAAGCTTGAGATGCGGGTTCGATTCCCGCTACCTGCTCCAAACAATTCCCTCTTAGTTCAGTTGGTAGAACGCCGGACTGTTAATCCGTATGTCACTGGTTCAAGTCCAGTAGAGGGAGCCAAATAAAGAAGCCCGTAAGTAATTGCGGGCTTTTTTACGTCTAAAATTTGGTAACAGTAGGGTGTTAATCCTTAAATAGTGGTTCATCATCACTAGATAATTCCCTCTTAGTTCAGTTGGTGCTTCTTTATTGGGAAGATTAGCGGACGGTTAATCCGTATGTCACTGGTTCAAGTCCAGTAGAGGGAGCCAAATAGAAAAGCCCGCAAGTAATTGCGGGCTTTTTTACGTCTAAAATTTGGTAACAGTAGGGTGTTAATCCTTAAATAGTGGTTCATCATCACTAGGCAATTCCCTCTTAGTTCAGTTGGTGCTTCTTTATTGGAAAGATTAGCGGACGGTTAATTCACATATCATTGGCTCAACTCCAGTAGAGGGAGTCAAATAGAGAAGCCCGCAAGCAATTGCGGGCTTTTTTACGTCTAAAATTTGGTGAAAGTAGGGTGCTAATCCTTAAATAGTGGTTCATCATCACTAGACAATTCCCTCTTAGTTCAGTTGGTGCTTCTTTATTGGAAAGATTAGCGGACGGTTAATTCACATGTCACTGGTTCAAGTCCAGTAGAGGGAGCCAAATAGAAAAGCCCACAAGTAATTGCGGGCTTTTTTATGTCTAAAATTTGGTAACAGTAGGGTGTTAATCCTTAAATAGTGGTTCATCGATCACTATATAATTCCCTCTTCGTTCAGTTGGTGCTTCTTTAATTGGAGTGATCAGAGCCTCGAGTAGATCTTAAATTCGGTATACTTCAAAACGTCATAATTTAGTCATATTATTTTCATTGAATGACAAGAAGATAGGTTACCTTGTTTTATAAATATGTAATTAACTATGAAAAAGCACCTTTTCCTTATTAGCCTACTAATAAATTGTACGTCAGCATTTGCTATACCAAATTTTTCAAAAATTGATACCTATACAATAAAAGCCGATCAAAATTATCTTGCTGCAACTCCAGCTAAAAATCAAAATGGCACTATTAATGCCATCATTGAAATTCCGACAGGAAGTAATGAGAAATGGGAAGTAAGCAAAGTTGATGGCTCTATAATCAATTGGGAATTTAAAAATGGGCAGCCGCGTATTGTTCATTACCTTGGCTATCCAAGTAACTATGGCACGATTCCAAATACGGCATTACCAAAATCTTTAGGTGGTGATGGTGACCCATTAGATGTGTTAGTGCTTGGCTCTGCAATGGTACAGGGAAGCATTGTACAAGTGCGCTTAATTGGTGGTTTAAAAATGTTAGATAATGGCGAGCAAGATGATAAATTACTGGCCGTTCCAATTACAGAGCAATCTCCATTTAAAAAAATTAACTCAATAAAAGAAATGCAACAACACTTTCCTGGGGTATTAACGATTATTGAAACATGGTTCTCTAATTATAAAGGCCCTGATGCAAAGGTTGATATTCAAGGTTTAATATCTAAACAAGAAGCATTAGACGTACTTGATAAAGCAATTAAACATTATAATTAGAATAGATTCTTAATATTGTTTTATGTGATTAATTTAAAGTTGCTCTGAGTAGTAACTTTTTATTGGTTTAAATGTTGAGATAGAAGAAGTATTTTAAGCTATAAAATAATACATGATTCAGTCGTTTTTAATGCAGTATTAATAATTATTTAATATAAAAACACCATGAGTAATTATATACTAAAAATATATTCATTATAGGTAGTATGTAATTCAATCTATATTTGTGTTTTATTATAAATAATGAAGATAAAATATGTGCAATGATATATTTTTCATGTACCAACCTAAATATCATAATGAAAAGTTATTTGGGTATGAAGCATTATTAAGAGAAGTGAGTAATGGGGACGTTATATTTCCTGATTATTTGATTAAAGAAAATAGTGGTAATAATGATTTTGATTATTTTATAATAAATAGTGTAATTGATAGTTTATCGAAGTTAACATTAATAGATATTGGGAGTAAATCAATATCTATTAATGTTAGTGCTAAGTTTATGTCTACAGATATTGAATTAAATAAAATAAACTTATGTATTGTTGATGAGTTTAATTTGAAAATAGAGTTTGAAATTTTAGAAAACGGTAATATTACTGATTATAATATATGTAATAAAAACATTGAGCTATTAAACTCTATTGGTATTAGTGTCAGTGTTGATGATTTTGGAAGTGATTATGCATCTATTCGTCGATTGATAAACCTTAGAAATATAAATTTTATAAAACTCGATAAAAAATTAATTGACGATATCAAAGATTGTCCATCCCTTCTGCCATCAATGAAAATATTATTTGAATTTATTAATAGCTTTAATTTTAAAATTCTTGCTGAAGGTGTCGAAAATAAAGAAATATTTGAGATGTTACGGTCTGTTGGTATCGAGTATTTCCAAGGTTTTTATTTTTCTAAGCCACAGCTGTTAGATAGCTAATTTCAAAAAAGATATGTATCTGTTATCAAAGTTATAAACGATTACATATGCTGTATCATCTTCTATATCGAGTTTATCATTAAGTAGTATTACCCTCCTTTTAGCGTATGATAAATCTATGTTTTTTTAGGTTATTCATCATGTCAAAAACCATTGATTTTTATCACCAAAATGCTGGATTTCTAACTGAGCAATACCAATCACTTACTTTTGAGCAAGTTCATCAAAGTTGGCGAGCATATTGGCCACTGACTTCAGGAAGTGACGTTGCGAAAGTATTAGATGTAGGTGCAGGAACTGGACGAGATGCACTTTGGTTTGCGCAGCATCAGTGTGATGTTTATGCTATTGAGCCAGCAGCGGCATTGCGCGAATTTGGTCAACGTTATACGCAAGACTGCTTTGATAAAATCACATGGTTGGATGATAAATTACCCGAGTTAAATAGTATCACTGAGCTAGGAATTCGATTTGATTGTATATTGCTCTCGGCGATATGGATGCATATTGCGCCTAAATTTCGGGAACGTTGTTTTAGAAAGTTAGCTAATTTATTAGCACCGAGTGGCCGGCTTGTCATTTCTCTTCGGCATGGTGATTTTAATGATGCTCGAGTGGCTTATGCGGTGAGTGTAGAAGAACTCGAACAACTAGCGAAAAAACATGCCTTACAAGTGAATGCAATATCATCACTAGATACCGATGAATTAGGCCGTAGTAGTGTACAGTGGCAAACTGTTGTAATGCAATTACCTGACGATGGTACAGGTGACTTAATAAAAATACGGCAGATTATTGTTAATGATGCTAAATCGGCAACTTATAAACTGGCGTTGCTGCGCACTTTGTTACGCATTGCTGATGCGCACCCTGGAGCTGTGCTCGAGCGAAAAAATAATAAAGTTAAATTGCCGCTTGGGTTAGTCGGTTTATATTGGATTCGACAATTTAAACGTCTTATTGATATCGACATTAACGGCTTTGGTATCCAGCAAAGTAATGCGTCGAAAAAAGGCTTAGGCTTTGTTAAAGATGCAGGTTGGAATAAATTAAAACATCTTACAGCAGATGACTTAGCTATTGGTGCTATTTTTATAGGCGATGAAGCTAAAGCATTACAAACGGCTATTCGCGACACATTAACAACCATTCAAAATGGGCCTGTGACCTTTATTTATCAAGGAAATAAATCGAATACTTTATTTCAAATAGAACGGCAGACGTTGCGCTCAACGCCTACCTTGGTCTTAGATCTTGAGACATTAACAAGCTTTGGGCACTTCATTTTAGATGAGAGTTTGTGGGAATGTTTACGGCTCTATAGCAGTTGGATAGAGCCATTGGTCGTTAACCAGTGGATAGCTGAGATGCGGCGTTATAAGTGTAATGAAGATCGTGGTATTCAGTTACAAACCTACTATGACTGCTTAAAATGGATTGATGAAAGCCATGATACTCGTGATGTTAGAGGAAAAATCACGCATTTACAGCAAGCAGGCTATGAATTAGAGAGTGTTTGGAGTGGTAAACGTTTACAAGCCGATTATCAAGTCGATCATTGCTTACCTTTTGCTTATTGGCCGAATAATGATAAATGGAATTTATTGCCAGCGAGTAAAATTGAAAATAATAACAAGCGTGCTCGCGTACCTACTAAACGTCGTTTGAATGAATCTCGCGAACGGATTGTAAATTGGTGGCAAATAGCATGGCAAACTGAGACTGAGCAAAATCGTTTTTTTGATGAAGCCATATTATCATTACCTCATTTACCGCTAACGTGCCGTAATTTTGATGATGTTTTTCAGTCCATGGGACTTCAAATTTATGGTGTCAAAAGTCGTTTACTTGTTGGTGAGTGGTAGTTGGTTAATAAAAGTATATTTAAACTTTTTATCTTTGTTGTGAAGATTAATGATGTTCAGTAATAGAGACTTTATTATTTAGTATAAGGCTCTATTGCTATTTTTAGATTATAACTATCAGCTAGTTTCCAATACCCACATACGTTTCCAGACCGATAATATTTCACCTCTATTGTTCATTTTTTATAAATAATGAATTCATGTTATGCCTAATTATTTAAAATATATTAAATAAATATAATGAGAACGATTAAGGCGAAATAACAAGTAGAGACAAAAATGAGTCAGGGTAACGAAATAATGAAACAAGATAAAATGCCATTTCAGGTGTGGATATTAACACTTGCAGCATTCGCAATTGGCACTGCAGAATTTGTGATTGCAGGTATTCTGCCGCAGTTAGCAACATCATTATCAATTACAGAAGGTCAAGCTGGTTATTTAATTAGTGCTTACGCATTAGCAATCGTTATTGGTGGGCCAATATTAACGATCTATTTGACTCGATTTAATAAAAAAGCAGTATTAAGTGGATTGATGGCGCTTTTTATTATCGGAAATCTATTATCAGCTTTTGCACCAAATTATCACTTACTCTTAGTTAGTCGGGTTATCGCTGGTCTTACTCAAGGTCCATTTTATGGTATCGGTGCCGTTGTGGCGACTAACCTTGTTGCTGAAAAAATGGCTGGGCGCGCTGTTGGGCAAATGTTTGCTGGTTTAACGCTGGCTAATGTACTTGGGGTTCCTGCTGGCACATGGATCAGTTTACAGTTTGGCTGGCATAGTACATTCATTAGTGTTGCTGTATTAGGTACGTTAGCAATGTTTTCTATTCTAATGTTTATCAAAGCGGCGGGTCATAGCGAGGCAAAAGACAGTAAAGCGCAATTAATGGCATTCAAAAATCCGTTGCTATTAATAAGCTTAGCGATCACTGCTCTTTCATGGTCTGGTTTTATGGCGTTGTATGGTTATATTGCGCCTATTGCGATGCATATTACGGGTTATAGTGCTGGTGCTATTACTTGGCTTCTTGTTGTGGTTGGAGTTGGGTTGATTATTGGTAATATTCTTGGTGGTCGTTCTTCTGATAAAAACTTAAATAAAGCATCTATTTTCTGGGCTATTGCAATGATCCTTTCACTTATTGCTGTGGGCTTAGTGGTTGATAATAAGATTTTATTTGTAATTGCTGCTTTTATATTTGGTATTGCATCTTTTGCAAATGTACCAGCAATGCAACTTCGAGTTATGAATCATGGTGGTGAAGGCCAAGAACTGGCAGCAACAGCGAATATCTCAGCGTTTAACTTAGCCAATGCATTTGGTGGCTTCCTTGGTGGTATAGTACTTGATAGTCAACTGGGGGCTGGAATGATCCCATTTGCCGCTGCAATTATTCCTGTTTTTGGGGTAATACTGATTGCAACTATCAACCGCCGAGAAACTCAGCAGGGGCGAGCGGTATTGGATACAATAAGCTAACAATATTAGAAATAGTTACTTGTACGGGCTTTAATTAATGACGATGGTTACTTAAGCATTAATCGAGCTATTATTTCCGTCATAATGATAAGACAACTGCTGATATCTTGATAAGTAAATGTTTGTACTTATTAAAAGATGATAGCCGTTGTCTTTTTATCTTGTTATTGAAAAAATCTTTTATTTAGCGTTTTTCGAAGATCAGTTAGCTATAAGTAACGATATCATGTGGCTATATTAATTTACGTATTAGAGGTGGATTACTAACGTGTTACTTCAAGATCTTGAGGTTATATTAAAGGTTGCAGAGTTTCGTAGTATTACACTTGCAGCAACCCATTTAGATATGAGAATAGCGACAGCAAGTGCTGCTGTTAAACGTGTAGAGGCTTCACTCGGGGTAGAGCTATTCATTCGAACAACCAGACAGTTACGTTTGTCTCCTGCTGGGGAGCACTATATACCGCAGTGTGAGCAAGCAATGTTAATACTGAAAAGTGCCAAACAAAATGTTCGTGAAGATTTAGGTATTATTGATGGTGAAATTAGAATCGCACTTTCGTCCGATCTGGGTAGGAATATAGTAATACCTTGGCTAGATGATTTTTTGGAACAACATCCTAAAGTCAGTCTTAGGGCGAGTATTAGTGATCGTAATATTGATTTTTATCATGACTCAGTGGATATGGCGCTGCGTTATGGTTCGCCGAGTGAAGCGAATGTATATGGATTTAAAATTTGTACGGTGCCGCGAGTATTATGTGCGAGTCCTGAATATTTGGACAAACATGGAACCCCGTTGACGCTTGAGGATCTTAGTGATCATAATGCGCTGTTATACCAGTTAGATAGACTTATTCATGATGAGTGGGTATTCACTAACAATGGCAGTTTGAACAAAATAAAACTTAAGGGGAATCGGGCTTCTGACGATGCTGATTTAGTAAGACGTTGGTGTGTTGCTGGTTTAGGGATTGCTCTTAAATCGAGCTTAGATATGTCCAAAGATCTACTGAATGATAATGTTATTAGTATTATGGCGGATTATCAGCCAATAGGAACGGAGTTGTGGTTAATCTGTCCTAGTCGACAGTCAATTACGCCCACGGTTCGATTACTAAGAGATTACCTTAGAGCACAGACGAAAGACGTGTTTAGTCGTTTAGTTGATAAAGGTATTTTAACTGCAGATATGCTCAAGTAATTTTTGATAGAAAGTCAGTGGAAAAAGAGCGAGAGATTTTACTTTTTAGGTTAACTGTTATGCAGATAATATTTTGTAAAAATGACGAAATTACGACGATACAATGCTCATAACTTATTTATAAGCATTGCATATAATATTATTGTTGATTTAGCCAATTACGTGTAACGATATCGATATCTTGTCCGTCGCGGGATACTTGATAATCTAATTCAGCAATGATTGCGTTTGAAAATCGTAAAGCATCTAATTTAGCCAGTTGATTTTTAGTGAATAGATTTTTGCGGTCTTGGCGAAGTAATAAAACGGCTTTATCAATGCTACCTAATAACCCTTTGGGTTCTGAAAGCGCTCTAATTTTAAATGTATGGTGAAGAAATTGAGGTTTCCATAACGGCACGATGAGCCACTGTTTATTACTAACCGTCTGTTCAAACGCAGTAAAGCAATCTTCCTCTGTTCCTGTATGAAAGCGATAGCCAGCGCTATTTAATCCATATTGCTCCATCATTTTTAGTGAAAAACGAGTAATACCTGCTCCTGGGTTAATTCCTTGGATATCTTTAGCCATTTTTTCAATGACATGAGGTTTTAATAGATCGCTAATCTCTGCAACGTCTTCACTAGGAATATAGTTAGGCACTCCCCATAGTGCATAGGGCTTATAATGTAGGCCAAGCTCAATTAATGGCTGAACAGCTTCAACATTAGCTTTATAAATACCATGGCTAGACGGAAGCCATGCAGAACAAAGTATATCTATTTCGCCTGATGTTAGTTTTTCGAAATTTTCTTGATGCGGAGAAAAAATACGTTGTACTTCAAATCCCATGTCAATCAGGGTATGACGAACGAGAGAAGCCGTAATACGATGAAATGAAAGGTCAGTGACACCAATAGTTATAGCGTGATTCATAATAAACTCGTTTAGTTTTATTTGGTTATGAATATGATATTAAATCTATTATGAATTTTTTAAACAGGATAAGGGTTGATAAATTATCTAATTCTATTTGATAATTAACCTAGTTAAAGACATCGTAAATATTCACTATTTTGTTTTGAACGCGCGTTAATTTAGATAACTACTCGTGAAGAAACAGGAGCTGGTGTTTTATCTTTAAAATCATTATCAAATCTAATTTGATAATGATTCAAGTCCCACGCTATTTTTCATTTGAGCTATGTTTATTAATCTCAGGCTTTCCATATCGAAAATAATAGGATTGCCTCAGATGTCATTACCCTCTGAAATGAAGATGATCGGCTTTAAAAAATCGTTACCAATAATAGCTACCGATAGCCTGATTGAAGTTATAGCCCCATTGCCAACGATCGGTGATAGCGAAATTCTCGTCAAGATAACAGCCAGTTCAATTAATCCGGCTGACGCGAAGGTTCGTACACGTAGTGCTAAAGATAAAGCGCTTGAGCAACTTAGAGTTGTTGGCTTTGATGCTGTGGGTGAAGTCGTTGGTTGTGGGCGTGATGTTATTGGGTTTGATCTCGGTGATCGCGTTTATTATGCGGGAGATATTACTCATCAAGGTGCTAATGCGGAGTATCAAACAGTTGATTATCGTATTGCAGCGCATGCTCCTGCAAGTTTGTCTGATGAATCTGCCGCGGTAATGCCATTAGCAACGTTGACAGCTTGGGAAGCACTTTTTGATCGCTTACGTATTCGTCCAGAGGAAAAGAAAACCTTACTTGTGATTGGTGGTGCGGGTGGCGTTGGTTCTATTGCTATTCAATTGGCAAAACAATTAACGAACTTAACGGTTATTGCAACCGCATCACGCCCTGAAACAACACAGTGGGTGATTGATATGGGAGCTGATTATGTTGCTGATCACTACCGTCTTGTTGAATCTGTTCGTGAGCATGATATTCAATATGTCGATTATATTTTTAATCTTGCAGATACTAAGGGTCACTGGGACTCGATGGTAGAGTTAATTGCGCCACAAGGAATGATTAGTTCTATTGTTGAATTTGATGGTGGGATTGATCTCTCGGCACTTCAGGGAAAATCAGCCGGTTTTATTTGGGAATTTATGTTTACTCGCTCATTATTTAAAACAGAAGATATCCAAAAGCAGCATGAGATCCTATTCCAAGCAGCAAATTTAATGGATTCTGGTCGCCTAAAGTCAACATTAACAACAACTTTAGAGGGGTTTAATATTAATACTTTAAAAGAAGCACATCGCTTAATCGAGACGGGAAAAACCATTGGTAAGATTGCAATAAAATATTAACTTAAATTTTAATATCATACTCTTAATAGATTAATTTCATTGATATATTTAATTAAATGCTATTGTAGTTTGACGACACAAGATATTGATGAAGTTTACTAATTTTGTAGATTGCTATCCGATAGTCAAAAACTAAATAAAGATGAACAACAACCCATTAACAACTTAATTTATAAGCGATTAATGGGTTGTTTGATGTAGATTATGCAAATATCTGACTAATAAATAAAAATACACTCGTGAGCATAGGGATAGCACTGTATTTCGTTACTTGTTTAAGTGTCAGCTTGGTCATTTTTGGTGCGAAAATATTGACTAAGATACTGATATTACAAAAAATGAATACACCATAGGTTTTTATATCTATATCGTGATTTTTTAATAACTTTATTTGCGCCAGAATTAATATCACATTAAATGTAATACTAAGTAGTCGGGCTATTTGAAACTGTGGTGTTTTAAATTCACTTCTTGAGTCACTTTCACTTGCTTTGATGAGGTCATTTTCTGGCTGACTCATTAATATTAATTCCTGATATAAAAGGGATCATTGTTGCCCAGTTCATCAATAATATGGTTAATGATGAGTGATAGTGAGCAACAGGTTTTTAAATCTGTAATATTATGATCGCACAGCAACGTAGGTTGTGCAATTATTCGCAAAGCGAACTTAACTTGCATTAAATAAGGTTAGTTTTGGTTTCGTTGATCTTTCTTCCTTGCGAGTTTCTCTGCGCGTCGTGCTAGTCGGTGATGAGTACTTTCTGCACCAATATGTTGTTCACCTCTTGCGATGGCTAAAGATATTTGTTTTTCACGCTCACGAAAGCGTGCAAGTTGTTGTGGTGAATGTTGTCCATGGCACTTAGCACAACTGACGCCTTGCTCGTATAAATCTGATTGTTTATCAGCTTCAGTAATGGGTAATCGACACGCATTACAAATATCATAATCGGCTTGTTCTAATTGATGATTGACCGCAACTCGGCCATCAAAGACATAACAGTCACCTTGCCATAAGCTGTCTTGTTGTGGGATTTCTTCGAGGTATTTTAAAATGCCGCCTTCAAGATGATAGACCTCTTCAAAGCCTTGTTGCTTCATATACGCAGTAGATTTTTCACACCGAATACCGCCAGTACAAAACATCGCGACTTTTTTATGTTTAGCCGGATCCATATTGTTTTTAACGTAATCAGGAAATTGTGTGAATGTCTCGGTATTGGGGTTAATAGCGCCTTTAAAGGTACCGACCTCGATTTCATAATCATTACGAGTATCTACAACCAATACTTCTGGATCGGCAATAAGATCATTCCACGCTGTCGGTTTGACGTAAGTGCCTACGACATGGCGAGGATCAATACCTTCAATGCCTAGTGTTACGATTTCTTTTTTGAGTTTTACTTTGGTGCGGTTGAAAGGCTGAGAATTTGAGAGGGATTCTTTACAAACAATGCCAGTGAGAGAAGCGTCAGCATTTAACCACGCTAACAAGGTATCAATTCCGTTACGATCGGCTGCAACAGTGCCGTTAATGCCTTCACTTGCTAGGAGTAAGGTGCCACGAATGTGATGTTTTTCCATTAGAGCGAGCATGGGTTCACGTAACTCAAGATAGTGCTTAAGTTCCACAAACTTATACAGCGCACAGACAACATACTGATTCATGATATTTCCTTGTTTTAATAGGGGGTAATAGCCAATTAAATTTATGGAAACAAGTATACCTGACTAAAATAGTCAGGTATATGCGGTGAATTAAATATTTCCTGAAAGCGGTTTATTTACTTGGGGGGCATTTGATAATTATTTACAAGGTACTAATTTAAGCGTGTAATTTGCGCCAGCTGTTGTTGGTGGCGCATAAGTAATAAAACAGTTATCGCGAGCAAGGACGGTATTTTGTTGGTTGTTCCCCTCTGAGTCTGTGATCGCTTCTTTTTTGGTGTATTTTTTAAAGGTAATATTAACGGCGTGTCCACCATTTGCTAATGTTGCACGTGTAATCGCTAAATCGCCGTTACTATCAAGATTACTTATTAATAATGGTAGTGAGTATTCCTCTGGGGATGGATACCCATAGTTAAAGGTGCAAGATGAAGTACTGCCCATGCTACAACCTGGAAATGGTAAATTACTCATGGGATTAAACGTCGTGCAAGTCATATCTAAACAATCATTAGATTTATTTGATACATAACGACGTTGCTCGAGCCCAGCAATCGCCATTTTGCTATAGCCCATTTTAAGTCCGGAATTTACAGCGGCTTCGAGGCCTTTTAGTGCGGCATTATTGGCATCTTTTTGGGTGTTAAGGAAACGGGGCATAGCAACAACAGCTAAAATACCGAGAATGATAATAACTACAATGAGCTCAATAAGAGTAAATCCATTTTTTTTCATATTCAGTTTAGGCGTGTATATTTGCGGTAAGAGTATAAGTGATGGATTTTGTTTTTTACTGGTAGTGGTGTCAATCTTTACAGGCATTATTATGCTGTTGTTGTGTGGTCGTACACGGTTTTCAAAAATAAATTTAATTTGCTAAAATAGATCAGTTGATTTGTAGCATTGTCAGCGTAGCCATTAGCTGTTAGTGTCGCAGCCCTTATGCATGTATTACAGCGTGCAACCTTATATTAAACAACATATCGATACCTCTTTTTAATGGTAATAGCGGTATGTTGACGTTTACAGGACATCATTTTGAGTCAGACGGCATTTTCTACCCTAAATCTTCATTCTGATCTATTGAGCAACCTAGACTCACTAGGTTATGAAGCAATGACACCTATTCAAGCTCAGAGCCTTCCGCTTATTATTGATGGCAAGGATGTTATTGCTCAAGGTAAAACGGGATCAGGTAAAACCGCAGCGTTTGGCTTAGGATTACTTAATAACCTTAATGTAAAACGTTTTCGCGTACAGACATTAGTATTGTGTCCAACGCGTGAATTAGCCGATCAAGTTGCTAAAGAAATTCGTCGTTTAGCGCGCGCAATTCATAACATTAAAGTACTGACTTTGTGTGGCGGTATGCCATTTGGACCTCAAATTGGTTCATTAGAACACGGTGCGCATATTATTGTTGGTACGCCTGGACGTATTGAAGAACATGTTCATAAAGGTTTCTTACGCCTTGATGAATTGAATACGTTAGTGCTTGATGAAGCTGACCGTATGCTAGAAATGGGTTTTCAAGATTCATTAGATACGATTATTGATGCCGCACCAAGTGATCGCCAAACGTTACTATTTAGTGCGACGTTCCCTGATCAAATTGCTTCTATTGCAAAACGTATCATGAAAAATCCAGTACAAGTGAAAGTCGAATCTAATCATGATAATAGCAGTATCTCACAGCATTTTTATAAGGTAAGTGGTAATGAAGATCGCTTAGATGCGGTACGTTTGTTACTGAATCAACACCGCCCTGAATCATGTGTGATTTTCTGTAATACTAAGCGTGAAGCGCAAGAGATGTCTGATGATTTAGAAGACTTTGGCTTTAGTTCTATTGCGCTCCATGGCGATTTAGAACAACGCGAACGTGATCGTACTTTAGTATTGTTCTCTAATAAGAGTAAATCAATCTTGGTTGCGACAGATGTTGCTGCTCGTGGTTTGGATATTGATAATCTTGATATGGTGATTAACTACCATCTAGCACGTGATACTGAAGTCCACGTACACCGTATTGGTCGTACTGGCCGTGCAGGTAGTAAAGGCGTTGCTTGTTCATTATTCAGTGATAAAGAACACTATAAAGTTAAATTACTTGAAGATTATCTTGATCGTGAAATTGAGGGTGAAGCATTACCTGCCGGAAATTTATTAGATCAACCGACTTTCCGTCCAGAAATGATCACATTAATGATCGATGGCGGTAAGAAGCAAAAAGTACGTCCTGGCGATATCTTAGGCGCGCTAACTGGCGATCAAGGGATTGCAGGTACTGCGGTTGGTAAGATTAATGTGTTTGACCACTGTGCTTATGTTGCAGTTAAACGTGAAGTTGCACGTGAAGCACTACAGAAATTAGAAAAAGGTCGTATTAAAGGCCGTAATTTCCGTTCGCGTCAATTGCGTTAATCGATCCATAGACGCAGATAAAATACTATGATGCCGATGGTGTGCTTTAAAAGCACACCATCGGCTTTTTTGTTACTGTAATATGTGATTACAACAATTGCCGTATTCAGTAACGATTTTTAGCGTTGCATTTGAGAAGGCTAATATGACAGTATTGTAAATTAATTGTAACCATTAGGGATTGGTACTGCTGTTTCGTATATAAATTAGTATTGTTAAGCTAATGATTTAAGGTTATTACACCGTATTGCTACTTGTCTTATATTTAAAAAGAGTATCCATCTATGCATCAAGAAATGATTGGATTGACGATTGCAGGCCTTGGCGTGTTGGGGCTTGGGTGTCAATGGCTTGCATGGCGTATGAAATTACCTGCGATTTTATTATTGCTTATTGCCGGCTTAGTAATAGGTCCTGTGGCTGGCATATTTAACCCTAATATTCTGTTTGGTGATTTATTGTTTCCGCTGATCTCATTAGCGGTAGCAGTTATTTTGTTTGAGGGTAGCTTAACCCTCAATTTTGCAGAAATAAAAACGGTTCGAAAAAACGTTAAAAGTATCGTCACTATTGGTGCGATTATCACATGGATCATCACCAGTGTTGCTACACATTATCTGTTAGATTTCAGTTGGTCATTGGCGTTCTTATTTGGCTCGATGACTGTTGTGACTGGCCCGACAGTGATAGTGCCATTGTTACGTACCGTCAGGCCACAGGCTAAACTTGCTAACATTTTGCGCTGGGAAGGAATATTGATCGATCCGATTGGGGCTATATTTGTCGTGATCGTGTATGAGTTTATTGTTTCTAGCAGCAAAATGCACAGTTTGGCAGTGTTCGGTTTAATGCTATTGGTGGGATTAGTTATTGGCGCTATTGCTGGGGGGCTAATTGCTTATGTTTTGCGTAAGCATTTAATCCCAGAGTATTTACAACCGTTTGCTGTTTTAGCCGTTGTGCTTGGCGTGTTTGCTGGGGCTAATGCGCTTGAATCAGAAGCTGGATTATTAGCGGTAACGGTGATGGGAATGTGGCTTGCGAATGCCAAAGATGTTGATATTCGCCATATTCTTCATTTTAAAGAAAATCTGACGATTTTGTTAATTTCAGGATTATTTTTAATTTTAGCATCCCGTATCCAATTGGCAGATTTCCATGCGTTAGGCTGGGGTGCAATTACATTATTTGTTGTTATTCAGTTAGTCGCAAGACCTGCTTCTATCTTCATATCGACAATGTTTAGTCAATTAGCGTTTAAGGAAAAGTTATTCTTAGCATGGGTTGCACCAAGAGGTATTGTTGCCGCGGCAATTTCAGCATTATTTGCGCTTAAACTAATCGATGATGGTGTTGCTGGGGCACAACTATTAGTGCCACTGACCTTTATGGTAATTATCGGTACGGTAGTGTTGCAGAGTTTAACTGCTCGTCCAATAGCGCGATTACTAGGTGTTGCTGAACCATCACCGAAAGGATTTTTGGTTGTCGGTGCTAATGATGTGGCACGACAAATTGGTTTAGCCCTTAAAAAATATGATTGTCGCGTTATGATGACCGATTCTAACTGGGATTATATTCGTGCTGCTCGAATGGCGGGTTTAGAAACCTATTATGGCAATGCGGTTTCTAGCCATGCCGATGAGTATTTAGATCTGATCGGTGTTGGGCATTTATTAGCACTAACGCCAGATAAACATTTTAATGCTGTTGTTACTAATCATTATGAAACTGATTTTGGTCAGCGTAATATTTTTCGCTTAAATGGTCGTCGCCATAATAGTGGCTTAGAAAAGCACTCAGCGACTCAAGCTCATAGTGGTGCGGTACTTTTTGGGGATGATATTAGTTATAAAAAATTAGCGAGTTTAATTAACCAAGGGGCTGAAATTAAGCATACTAGGTTAAGTGATAGTTTTACTATTGATGATTATTATCAACAATATAAAGGGATGCCACTTATTCCTTTATTTGCAGTTGATCTAAAGCAAAACATTCACCTATTTACAGTTGCTTCAACCGTGGAAGCCAAAGCTGGTTGGACGATTATCGCTTTAGTAAAAGAAGCAGATTAACGTTAATTATTGACTAATAATGATTGAAATTTAAAAGCACCGTTAATGGTGCTTTTTTTTATCCTAAATAGAGAGTGATGAAGTTCACGGTTTTATTAAAAATCTAGCTTGTTAGATGTTACGTTAGCCATTGAAAACAGTTACAAATGTTACAGAGAGGTGGTTTTTAAACGCTGATGTTATTTTTGGATAGTAAGTCGCACTATTTTTTATTTAATGATCTATTCCTTGAATTAATGTCACATTGACTTTTATTATAAATAGTAATGATGGTCTTATTTTATAAGATTATTAATAACTGTATTTTCTATTCCTTATGGGGGCTATTTTAAAGGTGTGATATTCCTTCATATATATCGCCGTTATTTGGTTGAAAATGTTTCTAAATGTTTCTGTTGTCGTTTACCCTCTGATTTTAGTAAAAGAATAAACGTGATTTACCTCTATTTTAGTTGTTTTTTTTACCTTTATTATCCTCCGCAATCACAGAGTACTTGGCAGTATTCTGACTAAACACAAAGTAGCTGTACAAATAATAATAAGATACGGCTCATCATTAAATCTCAGGGGATTTTAAATGATCAAGCAACAGACGTTGGCAAAGAAGACCTTATTAGCAGCAGCCATTGGCTCGTTAATGTTTACGGCAGGGTGTAATAGTGATAACACTAATTCCACTACGGAAGAGAAGAAAAAGCCACAACTTGCAGTAAAATTTCAAAATATTCTTGATCGCACCGGCACACCTCAACACTTAGCAGAAGTGAGTGCTGGCAATCATATGGCTTATACACCATTGCATGATGATGGTGCATGGCATGGCCACTTACTACCAGATTTAGCCAAATATCCTCAAAACAAAGGTGGCTTTGGTGTTACTGCTATTGCTGAAGAATATAACACTTCGGTTGCAGAGTATTTTGATAAGCTTTCGATTTTAAAAGATGGCCAGCCTGTTAGTTTTACAGCGAATGCATACAGTATTCCTGGCGCGTTAATTCAAACCATGGTTGCTGACGGTATTAAAGTTGAAATGAAGTTACAGTTTGTTTCTTCGCGTTCATCGGTTGTTGAAACCATTATTACTAATGATACTGGCGCAAACCTAGAATTGGTTTGGGATGGTAAATTAGTTGATGGTTATTATGCTAAAGATGGTGTTGCAAGCTCTGAAACTGTTGCTGAAAAGCTACCGAATTTAACGCGTGATATGACAGGTGATAAAAACGGTAATATTGACCTTAAATTTGGTGAAGAGCGTGATTCATGGTGGGTACGTACTCGTGGTGATTCTGCATTCAATATTCAACGTAGTATCATCACTGATACGCATGTGAATGGTTTAGAGTATCAATCAATCGCCAATATCGGTGCTGCTTCTAAAACTATCTATACCGTTTTTAGTCATACGCTAACCGCAGATGAGTGGAAAAAAGAACAGTCTGTTGTTAATGATATTTTGGCTAACCCAATCCATTACATGAACGCGAGCACAACACGTTGGGAAAATTACCTAACGAATGGCCTCGTTAATAAAAAGGCAACACCAGAACAAGAACGTGTAGCAGTTAAAGCGATAGAAACCTTAACCGGTAACTGGCGTAGTCCCGCTGGTATGGTGAGCTATGATACGGTGACGCCATCTGTAACTGCACGTTGGTTCTCTGGTAACTTAACTTGGCCGTGGGATACGTGGAAACAAGCGTATGCAATGGCGCATTTTAATCCAGATTTAGCAATGGCAAACATTCGCACCGTATTTGAGCATCAAGTCAAAACTGATGACGTGTTACGTCCATACGATAAGGGCTATTTACTTGATGTGGTTGGCATGAACATGTCTAAGCAGCGAGGAGATGCGCTTGGTTTAACAGAGTTTAATGATGCTCAAACATGGAATGAGCGTAACACTAAACCGTCTCTGGCATCATGGGCTGTGTGGGAAGTTTACACAACCCTTAAAGATAAATATAACCGCGCTGATGATGCTCAAGCTTGGCTACAAGAAATGTACCCTCAGCTGGTGGAATATCATAACTGGTGGTTAACTGCACGTGATACTAACCAAAATGGTATTCCTGAGTATGGTGCGGCAGTTGATCCAGAACATACTAAAGATGGTCAGCTTATTTATAAGTATAAGCTGGAAGGTGATACCGAATGGCGAGTTGATTATGGGATTGAAAAGTATAATGCGTTATTAGACTCTGGCAATTATGTTGATATCAGTAGTCCTGCACAAACCGCTGCATCGTGGGAATCTGGACGTGATGATGCGGCAGTATTTGGTTTTATTGATACTATTGCTGATGCGCAAGGCTTAACCGATCTTACTTCTGAGCAAGCAAAGGAAATTGATCAGCTTGGCCGCTATGCAAAAGATAAGTATGAGTTTAAGAATGATGTAATCATTACAATTAATGACGAAGGAAAGTCAGTTGTAAAATATACTGACGAAACCCCAGATAATAATAAATTACTGAATCTGGCTAAGAAAGATTGGCAGGTTAAATTCAGTGAGAACAAAGATGCTTCTGGCGAGGTTATCGGTTATTCATTGATGCAAGAATCTGTTGACCAAGCATCATATTGGTACAGTGATAATAAATACTTAGCACAAATTGCGACGGTATTAGGTCATGATCAAGAAGCAGCAGCCTTTACTGAGAAAGCGGCAGAAACTAAAGATTATATCAATCAATGTATGTTTGACCGCGAAACAGGTTTCTACTACGACATTAATATCGATGCTAATCAAGCGCGTTCATTAAATAATGGCTGTGCAGGTAATCCGATTGTTGAACGTGGTATGGGTGCTGAAGGTTGGTCACCGCTGTTTAATGGCGCAGCCAATCGTATTACCGCTGCGGCAGTGGTTGAGAATATGATGGACCCTGCGAAATTTAATACCACAGTACCGTTGGGTACTGCTTCAGCAGATAATCCAGCATATGGTGCAGATATCTACTGGCGTGGTCGAGTGTGGGTTGATCAGTTCTACTTTGGTGTTAAAGGGATGGCTGACTATGGCTATACTAAAGAAGCCAATGAGATGGTTAATAAGCTATTTAAAAATGCCGAAGGCTTAACCCTTGATCGCCCAATTCAAGAAAACTACAACCCAGAAACAGGCGCAGTACAAGGTGCTAATAACTTCTCATGGAGTTCAGCGCATCTATACATGCTTTACAATGATTTTCTAAAATAGCGTTAGTACTCTATTGAGTATACCGCTGACCGAGTCTATAACGGATACTTTTCCCCTTGTATTCGTTTAAATCACGCCAATACATCAACATGTATTGGCGTTTTTTATGGCTGTTATTTCTTAATCAATCAAATTTTGTGCTTTTAATTGCGCTAAAATCATTAAGGTGGCTGTTGAGCTAATTTCGGTGTCGTTACTGTTGAGCCATCGAATTTCTTCAATTTCAGATGCTGGTAATAAATCGCCATTATATTCAGCATAGTAACAGGTCATGTTCACCATAATTCCTGTCGCTTTACCATGGGCTTGGGCCTGAAAGCTTCCCGCATGGCACAATGATGTTGGAATAAGATCTACCGATAACTCTTCTTTAATTTCACGGACTAATGCTTGAGCGTCTGTTTCGCCAGCCTCTCGTTTACCACCGGGGATATAATAAGCTGTTTTTCCATATGATCGAGCGCCTAACAACTTTCGTTGGTCAATATGAAGCCAAGCAAGTTTATCAATGTGTTGAGGTTTGTTCACGCTATTCTCCTTTGCTGTCGTTAGTGTAACAGTTTCAGCAAAGATAAAAAAAGTGACTATCATTATTTCAATCTATGTTTGCATTTGTTTTGTGGAGCAAACTGTTTAGATCCATGTCTATTGTAAATATTTATAGGCATAATCATCACCCTTTTTAGTTGGTAGTGGTTAAATTTTACTTTGTTTTTAACTAAGGAATACGGCGTAATGAAATTCCGTTTAACGAGCACTTCTTATATATTATTAGTCGCTGTCTTTTTTGCTGCAATACAAAACCTAGCGTTGTGGAAGCATTTAAGTGAGTTATTTTCTGAAAGTGCCGCCAATGATGGAATTTTTATTGCTACGATTCCGTTATTTATTATTGCAGCATTAAATATTATTTTTAATTTACTGCTTTGGCCGTGGTTACAGCGACCATTAGTTGCGATTTTGATATTTATCTCAAGTTTAGTCACGTATGCGATGTATAGCTACGGGGTTTATTTTGACTATGGGATGATTGTTAATGTATTTGAAACCAATCCTGCAGAAGCTGGAAGCTACTTTTCTATAGTGGGTATGGTATGGATTATTGCGATTGCGATTATTCCAATCTTTATATTGTGCCGAATTAACGTTGTTTATCGCTCAGTATTAAAAGAGCTTATTGCACGTGGTGTTAGTATATTCGTTTCGTTATTAGTGATTGTTGTCATTGCGGCTGGATATTATAAAGATTATGTTTCATTAGTTCGTAATCACTCTGAAATTAAAGCACTTATTAACCCTACTAATTATATTTCAGCGACTTTTCGATATGCTAAATATCAATTAATTGAAGCGAAAATGCCCTTTACTGATATTGGCTTAGATGCCAAAGACTCGCATTTAAGTGATAAGCATAATGTTGTTGTTATGGTTGTCGGTGAAGCCTCGCGATCAATGAATTATTCATTAAATGGTTATGATCGTGATACAAACCCTGAATTAGCTAAGCGTAATGTGATTAGCTTTTTGAATGTAAAATCATGTGGTACGGCGACTGCGGTGTCATTACCTTGTATGTTTTCAGTGATGACTAAAGCTAATTACGATGCTATAGCGGCTCGTCATCAAGATACAGCGGTAGATATTTTACAACGGGCTGGTATTGATGTTTCCTGGAAAGATAATGATAGTGGTTGTAAAGGCGTTTGCGATCGGGTTAAACATATCGTAATTAACGCTGATGTCGATCCTAAACTTTGTCATGATGGCACATGTTACGATGAGGTATTGCTTAAAAATTTACAGGCTCAGATTGATGATGCCAAGCAAGATACCTTTATTGTGCTCCATATCATAGGTAGTCACGGCCCAACATATAACGATCGTTATCCTGCGAAATTTAAAGTATTTAAGCCGACATGTAATACCAGTAATTTGCAAGAATGTAGTCGTCAACAGGTAACCAATACCTACGATAATACCATTTTATATACTGACCATATTCTAAGTAGTGTGATTGATATGCTTAAAAGTGATGATCATAATGCCAATACTGCGATGATTTATATGGCCGATCATGGTGAGTCTCTTGGTGAAGATGGAATCTATTTGCACGGTTTACCGTATTCTATTGCACCTAAAGAGCAAACCACAGTCCCTTTAATTTTATGGTTATCGCCTGCTTACCAGCAGAGTCAACATTTAAACCGCCAGTGTTTACAACGTGAAGCTGCTGCTGGTGGTTATTCACAAGATAATTTATTCCATTCTTTATTGGGTATGATGGATGTTAAAACCAAGGTTTATGATGCGAAGTTAGATATATTTGCTCAGTGTCGGCAATAATATTATTTAACCCTACACAAATAAAAGAGGGCATAGGTCCTCTTTTACTTTTATTTCACTGGTCAAAATGTATCATTCGGCCATCAATAAATTCATTATTTAAAATAATAAGACAGAGAGATAACCATGAAACCTGGTGCAACGGGCTTAAAACGCATTATTGATGCAACTGGATATTCAATGCAAGGTTTAAAAGCCGCGTGGATAAACGAAGCTGCTTTTCGCCAAGAAAGCATTTTATTAGTTGTTATGACAATAGTTTCATTTTTTATGCCTGTTACAAAAGTGGAACGATTAATGATGATTGGATCATTATTTATTGTTGTGATTGCAGAGCTGATTAATTCAGCTATTGAAGCAGTGGTTGATCGTATTGGGCCTGAACGTCATGAGCTGAGTGGTCGAGCGAAAGATATTGGCTCAGCAGCCGTATTTGTTGCGTTGGTATTAGTGGTAATCACTTGGGGCAGTATATTATTTTTATAATGATTATTGTGATAATTTAAAGATTAGTTAATTAACGCCAGTATTTTTAATTATGAAAATAGTGGCGTTTTTTATTGACTTGCTATGGCTGATAGCCCGTGGCTTTATCTGAAATAATTTGTCCATCTTTGATGGTGATAATTCGCTTTGTACGTTCAGCTAAACTTACATCATGGGTTACAATTATCAGAGTACGACCTTGTTGGTGTAAATCATTAAATAACGCTTCAATTTCTGCCCCCGATTTAGAATCAAGTGCGCCTGTGGGCTCATCAGCTAAAATTATTTGTGGATCATTGACTAAGGCTCGCGCAATCGCTACCCGTTGTTTTTGGCCGCCAGAAAGTTGATTTGGCTTGTGATGCATACGATCGCCTAACCCCACTTGTTCAAGTAAAGCGGCTGCTTTTTGATGGCGTTGCTTGGTTTTAGTGCCTCGATACACTAAAGGTAGAGCGACATTATCAAGTGCTGTGGCATATTCTAATAAATTAAAGCTTTGAAAAACAAAACCTATATTATGATTTCTAATTTTGGCCAGCTGGTGGCTGGTTAAGGTAGCAACATCATCATCGTTAAGGAGATAATCTCCACTGGTGGGAATATCCAAACAGCCTAATACATTCATCAGGGTTGATTTACCAGATCCTGATGGGCCTAAAATAGATAAAAACTCACCTTTATTTATAGTCAGTGAAACATTATCCAATGCTTTTACGAGATGTTCCCCTTCACCATAATATTTACAAATGTTGGTCAATGAAACTAAAGGATGCTGATTCTTAGCAAGAATGGTGGGTATTTTACTCACTTTGTAATGCCTCTAATGGAGTAATAGTTGCGGCTTTATTGGCTGGAAACCAAGCAGCAGCAATGCCGACAATAATTAATGCCAATACCACAATAGCCATAACGGAAATTGATAATTCTGGTTGTGGTTTACCTAAGGAGGTATAAATATAACTATTAGAGATGGGGATTCTCTTTATAATATTGATTAAGCCAACCGTTAATCCTAACCCGATAACACCGCCAATCATCATGGTCATCATGGCTTGAATAAGATAATGGCAACGAATGTTATTAGGAGTGGCACCCACAGCCATACGAACGCCAATATCACGAGTAGCACGTTTAACGCTGGCATACATCACATTGGCAATACCAATACCGGCTACCATCAGTGTAACAAACCCAATAATGCCTAAAAATGTTTGCAAACCAAGTAGAAAATTTCGCATCGACTCTTGATTAAGCAGCATATCATCAGTTTGAATCAGTGTTTCATCATCGATGCTAGCGTTATATTTCTTGGCTAAGACTTGACGAATAGTAATCGCTAAACGTTCTCGGTTAGCGTGTGATTGAGGCTCAACATTAAACGCTTTAATCGGTTGTTGTGGAAAAAAACGCTGCCAAGTGACTAAAGGAACAAGCGTGGTATACGTTGACTCTGAGCCTTGTTCAATACGTCTTGGATCATCCAATATGCCGATAACGGTGAAATCAACATTACCTATTTTAAGTGTTTTACCAATTGGATTTGTATCAAGCTTATTGTTTTCACTGTAATGATAAGGCTTTTTATTAAATAACATCATCGCGGTGACTTTACCTAGAACGACCACCTTACGTTGCTCGGAAATATCGGTGGGATTAAACCATCGTCCTCCAGAATGGATTACTAAGTCATTAATATCCTGATAATTATTTTCTACTGCTAATACTTGAGTAAAAGCACTACGGTCGCCTTTGGTAACGGGTTCATCCCAAAGAGCGGAGCTTGAAAGGCGTTTTATTTCAGGTAATGCCGCTAAGGTTGCTTTATCTGTGATGTGTAAATCAACCTCTTTACCACGAAAAAAGCGCCCCTGAGTAATACTAGCAGTGCCGCCAGTGACATAAATAAGATCGCCATTACCGCTGGTGGTGTTTCTGATGAGTCCTTGGCGCAGCCCTTCTCCGGTTGCTAACATGGTACTGATGCAGACGGTTGACCATACAATTGCAAGAATTGTCAGACATAACCGCAGTTTTTCTGCAGCCATTTCATGAAAAATTTGTTGAAATGGAAACATATTATGCCCTCGCACTTAATGCTATAACGGGGGTGAGGTTAGCCGCTCTTCGTGCAGGAAAAAATGCTGCCAGCAAAGCTAATATCGCTGTGATGGTTAAGGTCAGAATAATAGCAGTACTGGTTAGGGTGGGAATGCCGAGCCATTGTGGTAACTGACTCATCGCTAAAAATTTAATGATTACCCATGATAAACTAAACCCCATCACCGTACCTATAATAACTAATACAGCTCCTTCAACCATAAATTGAGTCAAAATATGGGTTGGAGTAGCACCAATAGCAAGCCGCACCCCAATTTCACGGGTACGCTCTGTCACTGATAAAAACATAATATTAGCGACACCAAGTGCACCAACGGCTAATGTCATTGCACCACTGGCGGCTAAAAATAGTTGAATCCCCCTAAATAACGCTAAATATGTCTTAGCGAAGCGACTAAAATCAGGCATGTTAATGGCTTGAGTATCTTGAGGATTAAATTGAAGCACATGGGCAAAATAGGTTTGTACTACGTTACGTAATTTAGTCCGAGAGACCGTATCTTGAGGCTCAATGATCGCTTCTGATGGCAGATTTTGCCAAATATTGCCATAAGTCGCCGAAGGAATAATGGCGCTCTTAGGTGAGAATTGAAAATTATATTCACTTTTAGGCGCAATACCAATAACACTAAAAGGAATCGCATTAATTTTTATTTTATCCCCAATTGACAGCTTGGCTTGTTTTGCAAGTCGCCAGCCAACAATAACAACCCGAGTGTGATTGTGTTGATCGCTTATGGTAATGGGGCGTGAACCTGATATCAGTTTTATTTTTTGTAAAGGAATAAAGTGAGTATCAACGCCACTGAGTTTTGCTTTTAATTTGATCCCTGCCATATCTGTTATCTGTGGCTTGTCGGCATTAAAGATAATGGAAAGGTGTTTTACTTGTGGCAAGGTTGCGAGTGCCTCATAGTTTGCTTGAGTTGCATTGAGTGCTCGTCTTGCTGGGTAACCTTGCCAAGGCTGTGATGTTTTTCCCATCGATACTGTTTGAGTGTTTGATATGAGAGCCGACATTGATTGTTTATTGACTTGATAGAACCCCTCGCCGAGGGCAACTAACACTAACACGGAAATGATCCCCCAAATAATAGCAATAATTGCCAATGAGCTACGTAGTCGATGAGCAATGATTGTTTGTAGGGTTTGTGATAATAGCGCTATCATTGTTGCAGTGCCTGCGATAGCTGTACGATGCTTTTATCGTTTAATTGCCCGGTTAAACTCAATAATTGGATGCGGTGTAACCAGTAGGTATAAAGTAAATCTTGTAGACTTTCTTTGCTTTTATAAGCTTTTTCTTGGATCTGAATAATATCGAGTGCCGTAGTACCGTCAGTGCCAGAGGTATAAATGATTTGTTTAGTTTTAAGCGCTTTTAGATCGGCTTGTAATTTTTTACTTCCAATATCAACTCGTTGCCAATCAAGGTCTAACTGATTAAAACGGGTATTGATATCATTGGTTAAATCCAATTCAACTTGACGCAATTGTTGCTGAGCGATTTGGACACCAACTTTAGCTTTACCGACTTGTGAGCGTATTTTTCCGTTAAGATCGAGTGGCACCTTGAGGGTGATGCTAGTACTAAGGTCATCACTATGGCCATTAAAATCATTGCTATAACTAATATTACCCGACAGGTTAGGATAATATTCTACTTGTTGTTGCTTAACGGTTAGTTTGCTTTGATGCAGTTTTTGCTGAGCTGCAAGTAGGTTAGGACTGTTATCTTGCGCCAGTTTTAACCATTGTTGTTTGGTGTTCTTTTGTAGCGGTGGTCGATGGAAATGATGACTATTAATTTCATCAACCTGTTGTGGTGGTTGATTGATCAGTTTTGCCAGTATCGCTTGTTTCTCTGCCAGCACTGATTGTCGACTTAATAAATCACTATAAGCGCCAAAGACATTGGTATTGGCATCATCAACCTCTGTTGACAGAATAAGACCTGCTTGATATTTCTTTTGAGTGAGGGTTAATAAATGTAATGCATCTTGATGTTGTTCATGCGCGATATTAACTGAAACTTGTGCTTGAGCGACTTTAAAATAAGCATCAATAACATTATAAGCGAGACGATTCTGTTCTTTTTTTACATCTAGTTGAGCATAAACGACCTGAGCTTGTGCTTGATCAAGCTCGACCCATGAACGACTATCCCAAATCGATTGACTGAGGGTAATTGTATAGCCTGGGGTCGAATTTTGGTCGTGATCAGCCCATGTTTTACTTGCTGTGGTTGATAAATCAGGCAATAAAACGCTTCTAGCGATTCCGGTGTCAAATTGGTTTTGGGTTTGCTGGAGTTGCTTGATTTTATAATCGGGATTAGTGGCTTTAGCCGCAGTCCAAGCTTGCTCCATCGTAAGCGCATGACTTGATAAACTCCATAATGAAAAACTCATCGCAATAATGAGTGTTGTGGCTGAATGTATTTTAGTCATTAGTATCACCTACTGTACTGGCATCTATCAGTGATTGCTTAGTATCAATACCTTTTTTTATCTCTACATTAATGCCATCAGATAACCCCAGAGTGACAGCTTGGTAGTGATAACCTTGTTCTGAATCGTCAGGGATTAATACTTGCGCGGTATCGCCATCAAAGTGAAGTGCACGTTCAGGCAGTGTAATAACATTGTCAGCCTTGGTTAAGGTGATCTCTGCGGTGGCTGAAAACCCAGAACGAAGTGTCATACCTTTAGGAAACTTAATCTGGCTGACTTCAACCGCAAAGCCATTATCAAAGCTTTGTTGCGCTTGATTGCTATTGGTATTGCTGTCAGCATTGAGTTTTTCTGATTGCACTGCAACTTTAGTGAGTATGCCTTCAATTTTTGTCTCAGGATAAGGAGATAAGGTTAATGTTACTGGCATACCTTCAGATAATTGTGCTGCATCATGCTCACTTACCGCACCTTTAAAGACAATATTACTCATATTTGCCATGGTCATAATTTCAGTGGCGGCTTGGTTTGATTCTGTCGATATGATGGGTTCACCGACATCAACTTTAATATCAATAACCGTTCCTGTAATCGGCGCACTAATGATTGAGGTTAATTTCACATTACCTGCAGTCGATTCACCTCGACTTTTTAAATCCATATCTTGTTGTTTTTGTTCGACATCAGCTAGTGCAGATTTTAATTTAGCTTTACTCTCTATATATTGATCAAAATTAGAGGGAATGATTTTTTGGGCTACCAGTCGTTGGTAGTTTTGCAGGCTTTTTTTTGCACGTTCAAGTTCAGCTTGGCTTTTGAGTAAATTAGCATGTGCTGCAGTAAGATCTTGTGGGGTCGGATTTGGGCGTAACTTAACTAACGGACTGTGGGCTGTAACGTGTTCACCGACACGGACATAAATATCATCAATAATGCCAGTTATTTGAGACTTCACTTTTACCACTTGTGCCGGCATGATTTCACCGACAGCTACCGCTTGTTTTTTTATCGTCGCTTGTTTGGCGGTTAAGGTTGTAAAACTATGTTCCGGTGGTGAGTGAGTTGTAGCATAGTAAATGCCACCTAAACTGATTGAAGCTAATGCAGCTGCGGTTATCCAGCGTTTTTTCATATTAATGTCCAACAACAAGGTAAAAATAGAATGAGTTGGTCAGTAGGTTTTCTTTTCTGAGATGATAATTTTAAGAAATAGGTGCCTAAACTGATAACAAGATAGGTTAACAAGATAACAATATTTTGCCATGACATTGTTAGGATTCAGTAGTTTTTTTGTATGACAAAGGATGTCATAAAGTATGATAAGAGCTAAATTTAGGAAGGTTAAGATAAGAATAGCGGGTTATAGCCGATAAATCTGCCTGTTTTGCGTTGTTTTTGAGCAACGCAAAACAGGTTAAAACGTAACAATTATTGTTTTTGGATTGCCCAAAGATGTAATAGATCTGTTGCAATGGTTGCCGCTGCAAGCGCAGTAATATCAGCATGATCATATGCTGGTGCTACTTCAACTACGTCCATGCCAACAAGATTAATACCTTGCAAACCACGAATGATTTTTAGTGCTTTATCTGATGTGATACCACCACACACAGGGGTACCAGTACCTGGCGCATAAGCAGGATCTAAACAGTCGATATCGAAGGTTAAGTAAACCGGCATATCACCGACAGTGGCTTTAATTTTTTCAACTATCTGTGCCACACTCCAATCATTAGCAGTATCGGCAGAGATGACATTAAAGCCAAGTTTGTCACTGTGTTCTGTACGAATACCAATTTGTACTGAATGAGTAGGATCAATTAAGCCTTCTTTCGGTGCATGGTAGAACATAGTGCCATGATCAAATTTACTGCCTTGATCGTAAGTGTCAGTATGAGCATCAAAGTGAATTAATGCCATTTTGCCAAATTGTTTAGCATGAGCACGTAATAACGGTAGCGTTACGAAGTGATCACCGCCAAAAGTAAGCAGGGTTTTACCTTGCTCTAATAAACCAGTCGCGTGTGCTTCTAAACGTTCACACATCTGACCTGCATCACCACAATCAAATACTAAATCACCACAATCGGCAATTTTAATTGATTTTAATAGGTTAAAATTCCATGGCCAGCGTTTGCCTTCCCATGCAAGGTTGGTCGAGATTTGACGGATAGCACCAGGACCCATACGACTGCCAGAACGACCAGTGGTCGCCATATCAAACGGTACCCCAGTAATAATAACATCAGCGTCAGACTCCAGTGGTGAGAAGTTTAACGGTTGACGTAAAAAACCAAATGCATTGGCGTATAAAGAATAATCTGGGTAATTAGCTAGTGTTGCCATGGTTTTCTCCAACAACAATATTATAGGGCGAAGGCCCACTAAAAGACCTATCACTGCCTTATTGCAGTGATAGGATGCTCAAAAATAGGGTGACTAATTTTTAGTCTTAAATTGCGCGAACATCTTCTAGATAGGTATACCCTTCTAGCCCATCAGCTAGCTCTTTGAGAATACTCTCTCGTTCATTTTCTGCAAGGTGTTGCTGTGCCATTAGTTGATATTGATGCAAGAATTCATTGGAATCTAAGTGCACGTAGCGCAGTACATCACCAACGTTATCACCACGATCAATTTTTTCGATGTTATAACCACCATCAGCAGTACAGCGCACAACGGCAGTATCAGTATCACCAAATAAATTATGCATATCGCCTAAAATTTCTTGATAAGCGCCCACCATAAAGAAACCAATACGGTAAGGTTGTTCATCACTCCAAGTTGGTACTGGTAATGTGCTTTCGATACCTTGGTTTTCAACATATTGATCAATCGCACCATCTGAGTCACAAGTGATATCAAGAATAATCGCTCGACGCTCAGGGGCTGTATCTAAATTGCTTAATGGCAAAATAGGGAATACTTGTTCAATACCCCATGCATCAGGTAATGATTGAAACAGTGAAAAGTTCACAAAAAACTTATCCGCTAAACGTTCATGCAGCTCATCTAAAAGTGGGCGATGTGCTCGGTTTTTAGTTGATAATGTTTTTGCAAGTTCATGGCATAAACGCAAACTCACTTGTTCAGCCCATGCTCGATCAATAAAGCTGATCATCCCAACGGCAAATAATGAGTGAACTTCAGCTAAATCACTTTGGTTATCGTGGTAAAGCTCGACTAAAGAACGGTGATCGGCGTTATCCGTCAATTCTTTCCAAGAACGCCACATGTTATGCAAAATATGTGGCGCATCTTTAGCTGGCGCATTAATACTTTCCGCTTTATAGCTTTCGATGCCAACGACATCTGTAATTAATACAGCATGGTGCGCAGTCAGGTTACGACCTGACTCTGAAATAATACGTGGCATTGGCATGGCGTATTCTTGGCAAATATCACCTAATACATACACCACATTATTTGCATACTCATTGATGCTGTAGTTCATAGAACAACTGCTTTGGCTACGAGTACCTTCATAATCAACCGCCAAACCACCACCTACGTCAACGGTTGTAATTCCGGCGCCTAATTTTTTAAGCTCAGCATAAACACGTCCAGCTTCACCGACACCATTACGTACATCACGGATATTGGCGATTTGTGAGCCTAAGTGAAAATGCAGCAACTGTAGACAATCGAGCATTTCTCGTTGACGCAATTCTTCAACCACGGTTAACACTTGTGATGCCGATAAACCAAATTTAGATTTTTCACCACCACTTGCTTGCCATTTACCTTTGCCTTGAGAGGCTAGACGTGCACGCAGGCCTAAGCGTGGTGCGACACCAAGTTCAGCGGCTTCTTGTAAGATGATCTTTAGCTCGGAGAGTTTCTCAAGCACGATATAGACTTCGTGACCCAATTTTTCGCCAATTAACGCTAATCGAATATATTCCCGATCTTTGTAACCGTTACAGACAATCACTGAGCTTGCTTCTTGTGCCATAGCAAGTACAGCCATCAGTTCGGGTTTACTGCCTGCTTCTAAGCCTAATTGACGCTGTTGCTTGGCATATTGGCTTTTTAAAATCTCGCTAACGACTTCTTGTTGTTGGTTAACTTTGATCGGATACACGGCAAGGTAATCACCTTTATAACCATAATTTTCAATTGCTTGATTGAAAACACTGCATAAACTATCAACACGGTGATGCAGAATATCAGGAAAACGTACCAAGACAGGTAACGATGCGCCTGCTGCAATTAATTCATCCGCAAGTTGCGATAATCCGATAGCATTGGTTGGGTTATTTACATCGGGACAGGCAACAACTGAACCGTCTTGAGCTATATCAAAATAACCTTGGCCCCAGTAAGGTGTATTGTAAACGTCACGGGCATTATTAATTGTCCAATCACTCATTGTTTAATCTCTTCCTGAGCGAAAATACTTCAGCCTTAAAATATAGATGCATAACATCCCTGCTTGGCTGCAGTAAATATCGAAATAGTGTGGCGACTGACGCGATAATGGTCAGAATAAAAGTACTTTGTTATTGAAATCTAGTGGCGCTGTTATTAGCGTTGTAGCATTTTCAATTACAAGCTACTGGGACTACCTGAACTGGCATCATCATTACAAGTCATGAACAAGCGTGTTGTTCTTCTTGCTAGGTTAGGCTTGGCTTTGGTTATTGCGTTGTCGCATACTTTATTGAGACTAAAAATAGCCTTCGAGTATAATGCTGCGAGAGTTGTCATTGCCATTTCCATTAAAGGTCGTGCTATTACAGCAAGCACAGTATGACAGGGAATAAGAATGCCCGATGCAATCTCAATCTACACCTCAAACCAATAATTGGGTGCGTTGCGATTAGACAATTGAATCGTTTTTAGCGCAAACAAAAAAGATTTATCGTTATGATGAAATATAATTGTTACGATTACAGCAGAGGATTAGCATTAAGAGAGTAAGCACAATAATTGCGTATTTAGTGACAGTTATGCTTAATTAACTAACGACTAGATAATTAAATCATTGATGTGAAAATAAGATTTTTCATTGGATAAACCAGTGAAGTGAATAGTATGTAATTATAATATGTAGTTGAGAATAGTGTATTTTAGGCACTTATTCTCTTTATAAATATGAGATTGTTAATTTAGAACCATATTGGTTCAGATTTTAAGGAGTATTCAGTGGCAGGTGCAAGTTTATTAACATTGCTTGATGATATAGCAACCGTACTTGATGACGTTGCATTGATGACCAAAGTGGCAGCACGCAAAACTGCTGGTGTACTTGGCGATGATCTGGCATTAAATGCTCAACAAGTCTCAGGAGTACGTGCTGAGCGTGAACTACCTGTAGTGTGGGGAGTCGCTAAAGGCTCTTTTAAAAATAAACTAATATTAGTGCCAGCGGCATTATTAATCAGTGCAGTTGCGCCATGGTTAATTATGCCGATGTTATTACTTGGTGGTTTATTTCTGTGTTTTGAAGGCGTAGAAAAAATAGCAGAGAAACTGTTTCATCATTCGCAAGATAGTGATCACGATGCTCAAATAATACCAGATGATGTCGATATAGTTGCTTATGAGAAAGAAAAAATTAAAGGCGCAATAAGAACCGATTTTGTTCTATCTGCTGAAATTATCGTGATTGCGTTAGGCACAGTACAAGATCATCCCTTTTTGACGCAAGCGATTGTTGTGAGTGTCATTGCGGCAGTAATGACAGCAGGTGTTTATGGTATTGTTGCGGGCATAGTGAAACTTGATGATGCAGGGTTATACCTTGTTAATCATAGCAAAGGCGCTGGTTTTAAACGTAGTTTTGGTTCACTACTGGTGAATGTTGCTCCTTATTTAATGAAGGCATTGGCAGTAGTAGGTACTATCGCGATGTTTTTAGTTGGGGGCGGGATTGTTGTCCATAGTATTCCACACGTACATGTTGTGGTTGAGCATCTAGCCCAGCTAATCTCTTTTCCTGGTGCTCATGCTATTGTGCCACCACTATTGAATGGTGTTGTCGGTATTCTTGCTGGAATAGTAGTGCTGGTGGTTGTTAGTTTGATTAATAAAATACGCGGCAAATCAGCACATTAATTACTTCTTTTAGTTGCTGTAAATCATCGTTGTATAAAATTGGAAATGCCAGTGGTATGACTATCACTGGCATTTTTTATGGCTATTTTATGCTATTACCACGTGTATTTAATACCCATACGGTAACGAGTTTGGCGGTTATCGGTATAGCGGCTTTGACTCACATTACCCACTTCTACGAATGGACGCCACATTGTACCTTCAGCTGTTTTGTAGGTGTACATTAAACGGAAGTTATGTAGGTAGTTAGTATCTTTATTATCAAATTGTGGTAGGGCGTCACCTTCCATTTCTTGCCAAATTTGGAATTCATATTGGAAGTCCCAATTATTAGTATTGTAGCCTAGCCAGAAATCAACTTCTTGAATTTTAGAGATATAATTTACCTTATTAAGGTTTGTTTGGTTGTAATCCCAGAACTTCCACTTATAACGACCTTGAACGCGAATACCATTATCAAAGCGGTAATTTAAACGCGCGTAAGGCACATAGACTAAACCTTGTGATGTAAAGTCGAGTGAGAGACCGCCAATACCCATGATATTGTCAGTTAACTTTTTGTAGTAATACGCTGAAAACTCAGAGCCATTCATGGTCATACCATCAAACATGGTATTGAGTTGATCGTTGTTATAACGTGCGTCTAATTCAAAACCAATATTCTTACCCGTATCTAAAAAGGCTTTAATACGATCGCCATGTCGTTGGGTACCATCACGATATTCATGGCGGTATTCAATCGTGGTTTTGTAATCATTGGCATAGCTAAAACTTGTCGCAGACAAAAGAGTGGTCGCAAGGATTACTTTAGTAACAGTGTTCATTGATTGTCCTTAATTATAATGAGTGTTGTTACGCTTGCTCTATCACAAAGAGCAAGCGTTAATTGTTGTCGTTACAGGTATCGCAAATAATCGTTTTGGCTAATGCTATAAATAGGCATTGGCACTATGTGCTGGTACGGTTGTTGGGCGCCAAGGATCACCGGTATGTTCAAGCCATGGAATTAATTCTTCAGTAATTAATTTTTCAATAAGCATTGGGTTCGTGGCGGCAATATTGTCCATTTGATAAGGATCTATCTGATTGTCATGCAGCACATAAGTGAGTGGCTTCCCAATTTTTCGATCAATCATTAAGGTATAACGCTGGGATCGGATTCCACGGCGGCCATATGATTGACCGCCATAAGGCATGAAAGTATAAAATTGTGATGTTGGCTGAATGTCACCATCAATACCGCGTAAAGTATTGGCAAAGTTCGTTCCTTCAACGGTATCTGGAATCAGATCCTCCATGCCCATTAAACCAAGCATGGTTGGGTAAATGTCTGGAGCGGAGAACAGTAGGTCATTCTGCTGTGGGTTAAGCTTGCCCGGCCAACGGAAGATCATTGGAATACGCATCGCTTCGTCATAATGAACATTTTTGGTTGGGTTACCGTTAGATCCCATACAACAACCGTGATCTGAGAAAAACACTACGAGGGTATCTTCAGTAAGATTGAGACGATCTAATTCATCAACAATGCGTCCGAATTGCTCATCAACACCATTAACCATCGCCATATATTCTTTGAAAAATTGCGGCCCATAACCTTCTTGGTAGGCTTTATCCCATTGTACATTTGGGCGGGTATTTAATTGTTGTGACGTTTTACCACTGAAACGATCTAAGTATTTTTGCGGAACTTCGTCGTAAGGCGAGTGAGGTGGATTCATTGATACTACAAGAGTAAATGGTTGATCTTGTTTACGATATTGCCCATTTTCATTACGTAAGTATTTAATCGCAATGTCAGCTTCGTGCTCTGGACTCCATTGATTAATACGTAGCGGTTTATCGCGAGTTGTATCATTAGTCCAATACATTGGCGTCATATGCTTGTCATAGGTGCCATAGGCATACCAGAAATCAAACCCATGGCGACGATCTGGTGCTGTCCAGTCATTCCAATAACGGCCTTCTGCGGGATTATTATAACTGGGCACAAAAGGGGCTTGTGGCGCATCGAGGTGCCATTTACCGATATAACCCATGCTATAGCCTTGTTTTTTTAGAACATCAGACCATGTTAGGGTGCTTTTTTTTAGTTCAATTCCAAAATCTTTACCGCCAAATTGACCTTCAACACCAGTATGGCTGTTTCCCTGAATACCGTTGCGATAAGGATATTGTCCGGTCATTAACATGCCACGGAAGGGAGTACATAGTGGAAAATTAGAGACCGCTTGACGTAATACTGCACTTTGACGAGCAAATTTATCAATATTAGGCGTCATTGATGGATCTTGCTGCATAAAGCCTAATGCTTGAGCTCGAAATTCATCAGGAAAGATGATGACTAAATTCGGTTTTTTTAATGCTTTTTCTGAGCGTGTTTTTGAAGTCGTTGCAGCTTGGGCATAACCTGCAGATAAGGTTGCAGCAACAGCACCACTAGCAGCCATACCTTTCAGTAATCCTCGACGTGATATAGACATCAACAAATCCTTATTAATTGAAAATATATATTATCTGAGCATGAGCTTTTGAATTGCTTCGGATCGTAAGGTAATGAAGGTGTTTTGGCTGTGTTATTGGTCACACAAAAGAGATCGAAAGTAAAATAATGTAATTATTTGCGGTTTGGCTGTAAATCTGAGAGATATGAAATGATATTTTATAAATCTAAGCTATGAATAGTTGGTTTATTTACTTTCGTTCTATATGATAGAAGGACTTACGTAACCTTACGTAACATTTTAGTGAAAGATATCGAAAGAATGTGAAAGAGATCAAAAGTTTTGTCTTGTCGCATTGTGGCTTTGTTTTTTAAGTGTAAGATTATTTCGAAATCAAATGAAAGAGATTTTATTTGATTTCACAAGGAGACAAAAGTGAAAAGTGCAATTGAAAGGCGAATGGAAATCGTCAATGTGGTTAATCTGGAAGGAAAAGCCCGTGTCGAAGATCTCGCTGAAAAATTTAATGTCTCAAGTGTCACCATTCGCAGTGATCTGAGTTTCTTGGAAAAGAATGGTTATGTTGTGCGCTCTCATGGCGCCGCGATTCCTAACTCAGGTGTGATTGCGGAATTAACCATTCATGAAAAGCGGCGGCACAACGCGGGTGTTAAATCACTCCTTGGCCAAGCAGCTGCCAAGCTTATTCATAATGGTGACACCGTGATTCTAGATTCGGGGACAACAACACGCGAAATCGCAGCCAGCCTTAAAAGTATGGAAAATGTTGTTGTCATGACTAATGGTCTGGATGTGGCAATGGAGTTAGCTTCAGCACCTGGTGTTGAAGTGTTAATGTCTGGTGGCGTACTTCGTAAAGAAGCGTTATCTTTTTCAGGCTCACAAGCCGAAGCTGGCCTAAAGAACTTTCGTTTTGATAAAGTTTTTCTAGGTGTTGATGGTTTCGATTTACGAGCAGGTATCACAACACACAGTGAACAAGAAGCAAGTCTGAATCGTTTAATGTGTGAAATTTCTGAACAGGTTATTGCGGTTGCAGACTCTACTAAATTTGGTAAACGTAGCTGCCACATGATTCGTGAGTTCGGAAACATTGATATCTTAGTAACGGATGCAGGTATTCCTGAAGATTATTTAGCTGGTCTTCGAGAAATGAAAGTTGAAGTTATTATTGTAGAAAAAGAGCACTGACTTATTAACTCCATAATCACATCAGAGACTATGATTGTGGAGTTAATTAATGAATACGCTACAAACTCTCGTTCAACGCCATAAAGCAGGCGCTAACAATGGTATTTATGCTGTTTGCTCTGCACATCCGCTGGTAATCGAAGCAGCATTTTCTCAGGCGTTGGATGACAATTCAGTTTTATTAATAGAAGCAACGTCAAATCAAGTGGATCAATTTGGTGGTTACACTGGAATGACACCGATTGATTTTCGTGAGTTTGTATTAGCAAAGGCTGAACAATTTAATTTTCCTACCGACAATCTTATTCTAGGTGGTGATCATTTAGGCCCTAATCGTTGGCAGCATCTTCTTGCTGAAGAAGCAATGTTGCATGCCGATGATTTAATTGCAGCTTATGTTGCTGCTGGCTTTAAAAAAATTCACTTAGATTGCAGTATGTCCTGCGCCGATGATCCTATCCCATTATCTGATGAAATTGTAGCTAACCGTGCAGCTCGTTTAGGTGCTATTGCTGAAAAAACCGCGATAGCAACTTTTGGCTATAGCGATTTAGTGTACGTCATTGGAACTGAAGTTCCTGTTCCTGGTGGTGCCGCTGAAACGTTAAATACGATTGAAGTTACTTCACCGCAAGCAGCAATGAAAACAATCGAAACCCATCGTTGTGCATTTGCCGCCGCAAATATCGCAGATTGTTGGACGCGAGTCATTGGTCTTGTGGTTCAACCTGGGGTTGAGTTTGATCACACTGGTGTTATTGATTATTGCTCAGAAAAAGCTAATGCATTAAGTGGTGTCATTGATAATTTTCCTCATATGGTGTTTGAAGCCCATTCGACTGATTACCAAACTCATGCGGCTTATCGTCAATTAGTTCGTGATCATTTCGCTATTTTGAAAGTCGGTCCTGCACTGACATTTGCGATGCGTGAAGCGCTATTCAATTTATGTGAAATTGAAGCTGAGATTATACCTAAAGCGCATTGTTCTAATTTACGTGAGCGTATTGAAGCGCAAATGTGTGAAGCCCCACAGCATTGGCAAAAATATTATCACGGTAATGAGGCTGAACAACGTTTTTCACGCTGTTTTAGTTTCAGTGATCGTATGCGTTATTACTGGCCTGATAGTGTTATTAATCAGGCTCAAGAAACGTTATTTAGAAATTTATCTCGGGTTGATATTCCATTACCCCTTCTTAGTCAATATATGCCACAACAATTCCAACATCTGCGTGAAGGTTTGATTACAGCAGACCCTAAAGCATTGGTATTAGACACTATTCGTCAAGTTTTACGTGCTTATTCTCAAGCGTGTACTGAAAAATTAATCGCAGAGGTTTAAATATATGGAACAGTATTTAGGTTATTCAGAAGCAGAACTACAACGCTTATCGGGTTATTGGACAGCGAAAGAAATCAATCAACAACCAGATTGCTGGGCACAAACGGCAGCAATTACACGTGAGTGTGAAGCTCAAATTAAACGCTTTATGGATAATGTTTATAGTCACTCAAACTTGCGTATTGTTTTGACTGGTGCTGGTACATCTGCCTTCGCTGGACGTGCATTAGCTCTAGGGCTTTCGCAGCGTTTACAACGTCGAATTGAAGCTATTTCAACCACTGATATTGTGTCAAACCCTAACCAGTGCTTTGCCGAAAATATTCCAACATTGCTAGTGTCGTTTGCGCGTTCTGGTAACAGTCCTGAAAGTGTGGCTGCGGTTGAATTAGCTAATCAAACATTAACTCAGTGTTTTCATTTGGTGTTGACCTGTAATGCTGACGGTAAGTTGTACAAATGTTGCAATAAAGATAAGCAATCACTTGCACTTTTAATGCCTGCGGAAACGAATGATCAATCTTTTGCCATGACATCAAGCTTTTCATCAATGATGCTAGCTGCTTTTTCGATATTAATGTATGGGAACGATTACACGAAAGATATCGAAAGCATTTGTAAGTGTTCTGTGGGTTTGATCAAAGATTTAAACGCACAAATAAAGGATACTGCTAACCAGGAACTAGAGCGGGTTATTTATTTAGGCAGTGGTGGTTTACAAGGTTTAGCTCAAGAATCTGCATTGAAATTACTTGAGTTAACTGCCGGTAAAGTTGTAGCGACTTACGACTCACCATTAGGGTTCCGCCATGGGCCAAAATCAATTGTAAATCAAGAGACTATGATTGTGGTGTTTATCAGTAATGATCCATACACCCGTAAATATGACCTTGATTTATTAGCTGAAATTTGTCGCGATAACATTGCTGCTCGAGTAGTAGCGATTACGGCACAAGCGGATGAGATTGAAACGCGCGCTGATGTTATTTGCGTTCCAGGCATGGAAGCTGCGACGGATGTTGAATTACTTTTCCCTTATATGTTGTATGCACAAATGTACTCTTTTCATCGTGCATTAGCGTTAGGGAATACACCTGATAACCCATGTCCTACTGGTGAAGTTAACCGTGTAGTGCAAGGGGTAACTATCCATAAATTACATAACAATTTTAAATAATTACGAAAGGTAGAACAATCATGACAACGCCAAACATTGTATGGACACGAATTGATGAACGTTTGTTACATGGTCAAATTCGTATTACTTGGGGTAAACACTCAGGCGCTAACCTTATTTTAGTCGCTAATGATGACGCTGCTGAAGGCCCTAATGCAGCTTTTATGCAAGCAGGTATGAAGGCATCTGCGGGCGGGGAATATGCAGTACGTTTTTTCTCAATCCAAAAAACAATTGATGTGATTAGCAAAGCATCACCCCAACAAAAGGTCTTTATTCTGTGTAATAACCCAACGGATGTTGCACGTTTAGTCGAAGGCGGCGTACCAATTACTCATTGTAATGTCGGTAATATGCATTATCACGAAGGTAAGCGTCAGATTAATAAAACAGTTTCTGTTGATGCAAAAGATATTGACGCTTTTGAGCGTATGGTAGCAAAAGGAGTGACTTGTACGATTCAAAACACTCCAGATCAAAAACCAATCAATGTACTTGAACTGGCTACAAGCGCCGCTTAATCGCGATAGTCAAACTCCAAACGTGTAAAAAGGAATAGATCATGTTTTTAGAAGCTGCGTTAGTAGCGGTTTGGGCCTTCTTTTGTGGTATCGATAAATACGATGTTGCATTGAATATCCACCGTCCACTTATTACAGGTCCTGTTGTGGGCTTGATCATGGGTGATATGCAAATTGGTTTGATTGCAGGTGCTACTTTAGAACTTGCTTGGTTAGGTCTAGTTCCTAACGCGGGTGCTCAGCCACCAGATGTGACATTAGGTACGATTGCTGCGGTTGCCTTTGCAGTGATGACAGGTCAATCAGCTGAAGTCGCGATGGGTGTGGGTATGCCAATTGCGGTAATGATGCAGATGTTGGTTATCGGCTTCTTTGCAATGACATCATTCACTATGGGTAAAGCGGATCGCTTTGCTGAACGAGGTGATTCATCAGGCATCGATAAACTATTAATTATAACCATTTTACTGCGTGCCATGCTGTATGCCTCGGTTGCCTTTGTAACGGTTTACTTTGGTGAACATGCTGCAACCTGGATTGATGAAAATGCACCTAAAGCACTACTAACTGGTTTAGGTATTGGTGCCAAGATGGTTCCTGCGATTGGTTTCGCAATGTTGTTGAAAATCATGTGGTCAAAAGAAGTGGCAGGTGTGTTCTTCATTGGCTTCGTAATGACAACCTACTTAAAACTACCAATTATGGCTGTCGCAATTATCGGCGCCTCAATTGCAGCACTGTACTACTTCTTTAGCGGTTCAAACAACGGTGGCTCTAACAATAAACCTGGAGAATTTGAAGATGGCATCTGATATCACAGCGGGAACACTTCGCGATAAAAACACGGAAGAACATGTAAATTTGGTTGATGATATCGATGCGTATGAAGATACCACACCACGTAAAGTGATTACCAAGAAAGACCTCTGGATGTGTTCAATCCGCGGTTTATTCATGGAAGGTAACTTTAACTTTGAACGTATGCAAGCGGGTGGTTTTGCTTACTCGATTATTCCGGCACTTAAAAAGATCCATGGTGATAACAAAGCTGATTTAGCCAAGGCACTAAAGAACCACCTGCAGTTTTTTAATGCTTCACCTAAGCTGTTTACCTTCTTATTAGGTACAGCGATTGCGATGGAAGAGAACAAAGAAAAACCATCAACTGTTAACGTAATGAAAGTTGCTGGTATGGGACCAACAGGTGGTATCGGTGACGCTATCGACCACATGACATTGATGCCATTAACGTTAGCGTTAGGTGCTTCAATCGCAATGGAAGGCTCTATTGCAGGTCCATTTGTATTCTTCTTCTTGTACCAAATTGTTCACTTTGCGGTTTACTTTGGTTTGATGTTCATGGGCTATAAAGCGGGTACTGCCGCGATGGTTAACATGAGTGATTCAACTGAGAAACTGGCTAAAGCGGCCAATATTATGGGTATCTTTGTTATTGGTGCGCTCTCCGCGACCTTTATTAAGGTGCAGACCACCCTCAGTCTCGAACTGGGGGGAAAGGTGGTGGACTTGCAGACCGCATTATTTGACAAAGTAATGCCGAATATTCTGCCACTGATGTTGGTGTTCTTCATGCTTAAGATGGTGAAAGGCACTGGATTCTGGGCTAAGCCACCAGTATTGATTTTCAGCACACTTGCTGCAGGCGTTGTTGGTCACATGTTGGGTATTTTGTAATAACACCATCGTTTAGTAGTGATGAGAACCATCATTAATAATCTCAAGGGGGACAGCGCTCCCCCTTATTTTCAAGGAAAGAATCATGATTGGTATCGTTGTTTCAGGTCATATTAACTTTGCATCAGGCATGGAATCTGCCGTATTAGCGATTGCTGGTGAACAACAGCAAATGGCGTATGTTGATTTCGTTGAAACTATGTCAACTGATGAGCTAGAGCTAGCTTTACGTCAAGCAGCAAAAGATGTTGATAGCGGTGATGGAGTATTGTTTTTAACTGATATTCCAGGTGGATCTCCTGCTAATCGTGCGTTAGCAATACTGATGGATACGCCGAATGTTGAACTTATTGGTGGTGCTAATTTACCCATGATTGCCAATGCTGCATTTGAGCGTGATGATGCAGATTTAACTGAACTTGTAGATACTTTGCTTGATATTGGTATGTCATGCATGAAAGACATGCGTCGTGAACTTAATAGCATGATGACGCAATCGGCTGAACTTGAATGTGAAGACGGACTGTAATTATGCGCTTTGCACTTCATCCACAACGTATATTCACCCCCACTGGGATTCGCTATAACCACTATGTAGTAGTGAATAACGGCAAGGTTGAAAGCATCACTGATAGTCAACCTTTTGATTGTGAAGTGATTGAATTAGATGGTCAAACATTAGTCCCCGGTTTTATTGATATTCATATTCATGGTCGTGCGGGTGCTGATGTAATGGATGCCACTCCGCAAGCATTACAAACGATAGCACAAGCATTGCCAGCGACAGGAGTCGTGGCGTGGGTTGGAACAACAGTAACTGCACCTTGGCAAGATATTGTCTCAGCCTTACAGCAAGTACGGCACTTTTGTGAGCAACCACAGCAACAAGGCGCAAGGTTATTAGGCGGTTTTCTGGAAGGGCCTTATTTTACGGAGACTCATCGCGGCTCACACCCAACTCAATATTTAACAGCGCCAACCATTGCGGCGTTAGCAGAATTAAAAGAAGTTGCTGCAGATTCATTATTACGCGTAGCCCTTGCACCTGAATATGACGGTGCTAATGAAGCCATTCAATGGCTAACTGCTAACGGTATTAAAACCTCGATTGCACATACGAATGCTAATTTTGAACAAGTGACCCAAGCACATCAACACGGTGCTGATTGTGGAGTGCATTTATTTAACGGTATGAGTGGCTTGCATCATCGAGAGCCAGGCTGTGCTGGTGCTGTTCTGTATCACGATATGTTAGTTGAACTGATTGCTGATGGTATTCATGTACATCCAGTAATGATGCAACTTGCTTATCGAATCAAGGGTTATCAGGGCATGGCATTAATCACTGATTGTATGCGTGCTGGTGGGCTTGATGATGGTAAGTACCAACTTGGCGCGCAGATGGTTAACGTCATCAATGGTGAGGCTCGTACTGACGATGGTTCACTTGCAGGTAGCACTTGTAGTTTAGATCAAGCGATTCGAAATATGATTTTGTTAGCCAATGTGCCTGAATGGGAAGCTATCCAGATGGCAACAATGGTACCTGCAAAATATTTAGGTATTGATCATCAACTAGGTTCGATAGCAACGGGATATAACGCCAGCTTTGCAGTACTTAATTCTCAATTTGAAATTCAAGCAACCTTAATCGACGGTGAGTGGTATTACCCAACATCGCATTAATAATAATTCGTAATCATTCACACCTTAGTTAAGTGTTGTGAGTAATGTAATGATTTAAGAGGTTTTTCATGGAAATTCGTCAACCAATTCATAGTCAGCATGCCAAGCAATTAGACACTGCAGGTATTCGTGAGCAGTTCTTAATTGAAAATATGTTTCAAGAAGGTGAGATCAACCTTACTTACAGTCATATTGATCGCATCATTGTTGGTGCAGCTGTACCGACAACGAGTGCGATTGCTTTTGAAGGTGGTAAAGAGATCGGGGTTGATTACTTTTTGCAACGTCGTGAGTTAGGCATTATCAATATTGGTGCTCCTGGCTTAGTGATTGTTGATGGCGAAACCTTTGAAATTGGATCGCGTGAAGCTATTTATGTTGGTATGGGCGCACAAGATATTCGTTTTGAAAGTGTGGTTGCTAATAATCCAGCTCGCTTTTACTTAAATTGCGCGCCTGCTCATCATAGCTACCCAACCCGTAAAATTACTCGTGAAGAAGCATCACCAGAGCAAATTGGTAGCCAAGAAAACTGTAACGTTCGTACTATTTATAAATATTTGCACCCATCTGTATTACCGACTTGCCAGCTACTAATGGGCATGACTGAACTCGCACCTGGTAGTTTGTGGAATACCATGCCATGTCATACGCATGAGCGTCGTATGGAAGTGTATTTGTACTTTGATATGAGCCAAGACAACATCGTGTTCCATTATATGGGCGAGCCACAAGAAACCCGTCATATCGTGGTGCGTAATGAACAAGCTGTGATCAGTCCAAGCTGGTCAATTCACTCTGGAGTGGGCACTGCGGCCTATACCTTTATTTGGGGTATGGTCGGTGAAAACCAAACTTTCCACGATATGGATCATGTCGCGATGAGCGATCTTAAATAAGCCGTTGTGGTTAATTATTAATGAATTTAGCTGGTAACGCAGGCAGTGATTGTCAGCGTTATTATACAAGGATAGAACTCGATGAAGATGTTTGATTTAAGCGGTAAAGTTGCGATTGTAACTGGTTGTAATACAGGCCTTGGCCAAGGTATGGCACTTGGACTTGCAAAAGCTGGGGCAAATATTGTTGGTATCGGCCATCAAGAAGCACCTGAAACCCAAGCACAAGTTGAAGCACTAGGACGTAAATTTCACTACATCACTGCCAATTTAATGCAGCAAGATAAGCTTGAAAGTATTGTTGCAGAAGCGGTTGAAGTAATGGGAAGTGTTGATATTTTAATTAACAACGCCGGCATTATTCGTCGTGAAGACTTACTTAAATTCTCTGAAAGTGATTGGGATGATGTGATTAACATTAACCAAAAAACCTTGTTCTTCTTATCCCAAGCCGTTGCTAAACGTTTTGTTGAGCAAGGTAATGGCGGCAAGATCATTAATATCGCGTCAATGCTGTCTTACCAAGGTGGTATTCGCGTACCGTCATACACCGCGAGTAAATCAGCAGTAATGGGCCTAACCCGTGCATTAGCGACTGAATTAGCTGAGTATAATATCAACGTTAATGCGATAGCACCTGGTTATATGGCGACAGACAATACAATCGCACTGCGTGCAGATGCTGAGCGTAATGCAGCGATCCTAGAGCGTATTCCTGCCAATCGTTGGGGCTTACCCTCTGATTTGGAAGGTCCAGCGGTCTTTTTAGCATCAAGTGCTAGTGATTACATTAATGGTTATACCATCGCTGTTGATGGCGGTTGGTTAGCACGCTAAGGAGAGCTGCTCATGACAACATTAGGTTCAAAAGAAACGATTTTAGCAGCAATGAAGCGAGTCTATCGTTACCAAGCGCAAAACCAAACTCGCAGCGTGGTACGTCGCAGTGGTAAAACGCGTTTTATTAAAGATACCGACTGGGAACGTGGCGTGTTTTGGTCGTGTGTCTCAGCGGCATGGTTAGCGACTGATGATAATGAATATCTTGATGGGGTGATGAATTATACCCTCCATACGGGATTCCGTACTGGGCCGAATGATCGTTTTGCTGATGATCATATTTGTTGTCAAGCCTACCTTGATATTTACCCATTAGTTGATCAAATTGAAGCATTAGAGCCAACCATTAAAGCCTTGGATCTTATGGTTGAAAACCCACAGCTTGGTCGTAAAGATTGGTGGTGGTGTGATTCATTATTTATGGCCCCACCTGCATTTGCTGCGTTAACTCAGCGTACTGGAGATAGTAAATATCTTGATTATATGAATACGGCATTTTGGGATTCCGTTGAGCATCTACTCGATCCTGAAACAGGTCTATTCTACCGTGATTATCGTTATATTCCTGATGGCAATGGTGGCGAGTTACGTGAAGCCAATGGCAATAAAGTTTTCTGGAGCCGCGGTATTGGTTGGGTATTAGCCGCTATACCACGCTTATTAGCGCGTATGCCTGAAGATTATCCTCATCGCGATAAATATTTAGCATTATTTACTGCGCTTGCTGCTGAAGTGATTAAGTATCAACAAGCCGATGGTTTTTGGCGTACAAGCTTGCTTGATCCTGAAAACTTCCCGGCACCAGAAAGCAGTGCGACTGCACTATTCTGTTATGGCTTAGGGTGGGGTATTAAGCAAGGCCACCTTGATGCTGAAACGTATATGCCAGTGGTTGAAACATCATGGGCTGCATTACAAACCTGTATTCACGATAATGGCATGATGGGTTGGGTACAATTACCCGCTTTCAATCCTCGTGATGTCGCGTTTGAGCATAATATTGATTACGGTGCAGGGGCTTTCTTATTAGCTGCAACCGCAGTCGCTGATTTAGTGTCATAAATAATAATAACGTCAATGTGAGTTGGTGAAAAAGCGAGGTTATGTTAAGCCGATTTGCTCGTCAGATCGGCTTTTTTATATCTAAAAAACAATAAATAAGGATATTTTAATGAATAAGTTAGTCATGATTGCTACCGCGACTATTACGGTGATGGCTAGTTATAATGTCGTTGCTGAAACAGTTGTACCTAAGTCTGCAATATATAATATTAACCATACCGAAATCGCGCCCGTTATTGATGGTATTGCGCATGATAATGAATGGAAGTCAGCACAAGCGTTAACAGCTTTCAGCTTTCCTTGGCGTGATACTCCAGCTCCTGCAACAGAATTTAAAGCATTATGGCATGCTGAGACACTCTATTTTCAATACACAGTGACGGATAAGAAGGTTGCAATAGGGACTGATCCTGAGCGGGCGATTTTAGACTCCGATAGAGTCGAGATATTCCTTGCTAAAGATGCGGAATTATCGCGTTATTACACCATGGAAATTGATCCTAAAGCACGAGTATTTAGTGCACAAGCAAGCTATGACATGGTGAATAAAAAGCGTGCGTCACTTGATAGTAATTGGACATGGAAAGGATTAGAAACTAAAGCCAGCCTAACTGACAGTGGTTATATTGTTGAAGGTAAACTGCCATTGCAGACATTAACAGATTTATCGCTATGGCAAAATAAACAACAAACACAGCTATTGTGTGCATTAATGCGAGCTGAGTTTACTCAACAAGCCGACGGTAAGTTAGATATGGGTTGGATGACATGGGTTGATCCTAAAACACCGACACCAAACTTTCATAATCCACAAACATTTGGTAGCTGTCGTTTAGTGAAGTAATTGCTTTAAAAGAAAATCACGGTAGTTAAAAAAGGTTTATGCCAGTATTTAGATAATACGGTGTAGGCCTTTTTTTATTTTAGGTTGATGTTTTTTATCCTTAACCGTTAGCTTTTAGGCGTGAAGGGCTGCAAATATTGGGATAATCACTAAACTCTGTGAGATAATACTTGGCTAAGGTATAAATCGGCCAAGATTAGGGCTAGATTTATTCTCTCCGAGATATTTTTATTGTATTCCCAATCGAGTTAGTGGACTTAATGATACGTATTAATGAAGTTAAATTACCGTTAGATCATAGTGAAGTCGCTTTACATGATTTTGTCATCAACAAGTTATCGATAAATAAAGATCAATTGGTTGATATTCATGTTTTTAAACGAGGCTACGATGCCCGTAAAAAGAATGATATCTATCTTATTTATACTTTAGATATCACCTTGAAAGATGTTGATGAAGAGCAATTACTAACGACATTTGCTGACGATCATCAGGTGAAAAAATCACCAGATACTAGCTATAAATATGTTGCTCAAGCACCTGAAAACTTAACCGAGCGTCCAATTGTTATTGGTATGGGTCCATGTGGTTTATTTACTGGACTTATTCTCGCGCAGATGGGATTTAAACCTATTATTCTAGAACGTGGAAAATCAGTACATGAGCGTGCTAAAGATACTTTCCGTTTTTGGCGTACGCGCGAGCTCAACACTGAATCAAATGTTCAATTTGGTGAAGGTGGTGCTGGTACATTCTCTGATGGTAAATTATATAGCCAAGTGAAAGATCCTCGTTTCCTAGGGCTTAAAGTAAAACAAGAATTTGTTGCAGCGGGCGCACCGGCTGAAATTATTTATGTGAGTAAGCCTCATATTGGTACCTATAAATTGGTAACAATGGTTGAAAAGATGCGCCGTAAAATCATTGAGCTTGGCGGTGAAATTCGTTTCGAAACCCGTGTTGAAGAAATCAATATTGATGATAATCAAGTGACTGGCGTGACATTATCAACCGGTGAAGTGATTCCATCAAAACACGTAGCATTAGCTATTGGTCATAGTGCGCGCGACACCTTTAAGATGTTGCACGATAAAGGTGTTCATCTTGCGGCGCAATCATTCTCAGTTGGTTTCCGTATTGAACATAAACAAGAAATGATTGATACGGTACGTTTTGGTAAAAATGCAGGTCATCCATTGCTTGGCGCCGCTGATTATAAACTGGTTCACCACTGTAAAAATGGTCGTTCAGTTTATAGTTTCTGTATGTGCCCTGGCGGCGTGGTTGTTGCTGCGACATCAGAGCTTGAATCAGTGGTAACTAATGGTATGAGTCAGTACTCACGCAGTGAGCGTAATGCTAATAGTGCGATTGTCGTTGGTATCTCACCGGAAGATTTTGCTAATGATCCAATGCAAGGTATTGCACTACAGCGTCAGTTAGAGCGTAATGCTTATATTCTTGGCGGTAGCAGCTATGATGCGCCTGCACAATGTGTAGGTGATTTCTTAGCGGGTAAAACGGTTAGTCAGATGGGCGATGTTGAACCATCTTACAAACCTAATGTTAAATTGACTGATCTAAGCACGAGTTTGCCGGCTTATGCGATTGAAGCTATCCGTGAGGCATTACCTGCGTTTAATAAAAAGATCAAAGGTTTCTCAAATGCCGATAGCATGCTAACAGGTGTTGAAACTCGTACATCTTCGCCGGTACAAATTAAGCGTGGTAAAGACTTCCAAAGCATTAATACCAAGGGGTTATATCCTGGTGGTGAAGGTGCTGGTTATGCTGGTGGTATTTTATCTGCGGGTATCGACGGTATTAAAGTTGCCGAAGCTATCGCACTTGATATGTTAAATGCGTAATTAGTTAAATATAGAGGTGTGATAACAACGAATCCGTGTTTGTTATTGCACCTTTTATTCTCGCTCAGCTACCTTGTTGTTATCTTTTTTAGCTTCGCTTCTCATCCTCATTTATTTTCACATCTGTAAAAGAATCGACCAGCAGAACATTTGCTAATTACACGACAGCTGTAATTTTAATGGTTAGTTTGTAAAGTAAAAAAGTGTAATGTCAAAAAAACGACAGTTTTAGTATTATTGATAAGAATATTAATTAATACCAATTGTTGGTTTTTTTAATGGTTATTGTTAATAGTTTTAAGTTGCTAGTCATGCTGAAATATTTGGTTACAATAACGCAAAATAAGAGTAAATAGCCTTTATCGATTGATAGAGTGCTAAGGGTTTACTGATAGTAATAATATGGAAATATAGTCGGATATAAATAGTAAATGTTAAATGAAAGGCGGTTCTTTTTATCATTAATGCCGTATTTGTTATTGCTTGTAGCGGGTATTGTTGATTCGGTTGGTTTTTTGCACCTCAAAAATGGGGTATTTGCTTCTTTTATGAGTGGTAACTCGACTCACATGGGAATGATGCTGAGTTATCACGATTACCCTCGTGCTTCTATTTATATTGCAATATTGGGTATTTTCATTATAGGGGCAATGTCTGGCGAATTAATTGCTTTATCTAGTCGCCGATTCTACCGTGGTGTTGTTATGACTTCGGTATCGATTGTGCTGCTATTTGCCACTATTATGCAGTACTATGTGCCTTTTTTAGTGATTAATTTTATTATTTGTTATGCCATGGGGATGCAAAATATTGCCTTGCGATTAACTATCGAAAAAGCGATACCATTAACCTATGCTACTGGTTATTTAGTTAATATTGGTCGTTTATTGGCGTTAGCCATTGTTGGCAAAGGTGATAAAAAGCGCTTGATGCAATACCTTGGTCTATGGGGATCATTGATCAGTGGCGCAGTGATAGGAGGGATCATTATGCAAACAATACCTCAATACTCATTATTACTGCCATTAGCATTAACAACTTTAATTGCTATTACATTGCTCTATATTGAGCATACTCATCGCTCGACGCCAATTGATACTGAGTTGTAACCGCGCTTATCAATTCACACTGTAAATAATAAAAAAGCCAGCATTAAAGATGCTGGCTTTTTTAGTTATATTTGAAATTTAAGCGCTTAAAATAGCATCACGCATTTTACATATAACATCTTGTTTTTGTTCCGTTGTTAACGTGCGTAATGGTAAACGTGGATCCCCTGCGTCAATATCATGCAGCATCATTGCCGTTTTGCCTGCAGCAACACCGCCGTATTCAACTAAGACACGAATAACAGCAATCACATTATCCATTTTATTGATCACAGTTTGGTGATCGCCTTTAGCAAAAGCATCAATCATGTCGTGATAAAGTGGTGCGGCATAATTATAAGTACTGCCAACGGCACTGATAGCGCCAACCGCTAATGCACCAGGGAAGTGCTCATCAACGCCCCATGGCACATCAAATTTACTATCACAAACACGTAAACAGCGTTGGTATTCATATAAATTAGTGCTATTAAATTTCACACCGTATAAATTAGGAATAACCTTATCTGCTGCCAATAAGAACTGTTCCATATCAACCGTTACGCCGCTCATTTCTGAGTGGTAGTAATAAAACCCTTTTGATGGAGCAGCTTCGGCAACTGCTTTACAGTAATTGACGAGATCCGTGACATTATTAGGTTTGAAGAAGCAAGGACCGATAGCAGAAGTCGCATAAATGTCTAATTGATCAGCATGACGCGTTAATTCAAGCGTGTCAGCGATACTCAAAGCACCAGTATGAATAATTAGTTTTAATTTACCTGTACTTGCTTTTACCCAACGCTCAGCGACTGCTTTACGTTCAGCCACTGAACAATGAATACCTTCACCTGTTGTTCCTAATACATAAGCGCCAACAACATTGGTGGCAATTAAATGCTTAGCAATTGCATCGATGGCATTATAGTCAATTTCACCATTAGCCAAAAATGGAGTATGAGGGGCTGCAATTAAACCTGTTAGCTTTTCCATGTCTCAGATCCTTACCTGTGAAGTTTAACTTCTAAATAATAATATTTGTGGAGTTGAGTTATCATACGAAGTGATATTTAGGTTGGCAATAAAAAAACAATGGCATTAACTGCTTTTGCTAGAAACTGTGATCTATTGCTATTAATTGCAAATATAAATTTATAAATGATTATTTTGCTGCGAAATAACAGTTAGATTTGATTTTGGAGTAAAACTTCATAATGATGATGACGCCATCAAGGCTAAAAATTGCAAGGATAACCTATGAATGCAGCCACCGACGCGATTCAAGTTGGTAAAATTTTAGACACGCTAGGCAGTTTACGCGATAGTTTGACTCCATCCGCTCGTCGAATTGCTGATTATGTTTTAGCTCAACCGCAGTATGTTACAGAGCTTTCAATTGCTGAACTGTCACAACAAGCTAAAGTGGGTGAAGCTAGTATTATTCGTTTCTGTAAGGGGCTTAATTTTAAAGGTTTTCAAGATCTTAAAATGAAGTTAGCCATTGAGGTTGCTACACCTAATGATACAGAAAAACATATGCTTGATACCGAGTTAACCCCAGAGGATAACGCTGAGCATATTGGTCGAAAATTGCAGCAGACAATCAGTAATGTACTAGGTGAAACACTCAACTTATTAGATTTTTCTGAATTAGAAGCGGTTGCGAGTGCTTTTCAACAGCAAAAACGGATTTACTTTTTTGGCGTTGGTTCATCAGGTATCACCGCAGAAGATGCTAAAAATAAATTAATGCGGATTGGTTTTGATGTCGATGCATTAACTAATAACCATTTTATGTATATGAAAGCTGCGTTATTGACTGCTGACGATATTGCGATTGGTATTAGTCATTCAGGGACATCAAAAGAGACCATCAAGGCGTTAGAGTTAGCAAAAGAATGCGGTGCTATGACCGTTGCCTTAACTCATAATCCTTTATCACCATTGGCTACATTGTCAGATTACGTGTTAATTAATGGCAATCGACAAGGACAGTTGCAAGGTGACTCTATTGGTACCAAAATCACCCAACTATTTGTATTGGATATACTTTATACGTTGTTAGTTCGTGATAACCCTGACTATACACGCCAGCAAAAATATAAAACAACTCAAGCTCTTGATTGATTAATTAATAGAGCAGCAGCGAGGCCACATTCTAATGTGGCTTTTTTTATGAGTAAATTTTAACGTTACATTATATTTTTCCCTTGAATCAATGGGCGCTTTTTTGAGCATTCAAGTGTGATTAATATCGTTGTTTTGAGGTTATTTTAAACAAATAGTGTGCAATATATCTCTATTTAAAATGTTTATTATTGCGTCACTCCAATGATAACGACAGTATGGAGTCAAACTTCATAACGTTGATATTTTTGGAGCTAACGATCATGGTTCAGCGCTCACAAGCACTTCTTGCACGTATAAATAATGGCTTTATTTCTTCTTGTCAGCCAATAGATGATAGTCCAATGGATCAGCCACTGATTGTAGCTGCAATGGCACAATCATCTATTTTGGGCGGAGCCTCTGGTTTACGTATTGAAGGTATTGCTAATTTACGTGCAACTCGCCCTCACGTTGATGTTCCTATTATTGGCATCGTAAAACGAGATTTAACTGATTCAGATGTAAGAATTACGCCATTTTTACAAGATGTTGCAGATCTTGCTGCTGCAGGGGCTGACATTATTGCCATTGATGGTACGCAACGCCAACGGCCTGAAACCGTTGCTAACCTCATTAATGCCATTCATCAATACGGCTGTTTAGCTATGGCTGATTGCTCCAATTTAGCTGATGGTGATATGTGTCACCAACTTGGTGCCGATATTATTGGCTCGACATTATCAGGTTATACGGGAGGAAATATCCCTACGAAACCTGATTTAGAATTAGTGATGGCATTGCATCAGCGTGGTTATTTTGTGATGGCAGAAGGGCGTTATAACTCGCCAGATTTAGCTGCTCAAGCTATTACGGCTGGTGCTAATTGTGTCACTGTCGGTTCTGCAATTACGCGTATTGAACATATTTGTCAGTGGTTTAAAGAGGCTGTAACTAGTGCATCCGCCGCTCATGAGTTACCAGCTAAGGATATCGCATGAGTGTTTGTCTAGCGGTGGATATTGGTGGTACCAAAATAGCGGCGGCACTCGTGGATTGTGCAACTAGTCATATTATTGAGCGTTGCCAAATAGCGACCCCGAAGACGCAACAGCCTGCTATTTTATCTGCAGCATTAGAGTCACTATTAATTCCATTTATAGCCCAAGCAGATTTTGTTGCTGTTGCTTCAACAGGCATTATTAATAACGGTATTTTAACTGCTTTAAATCCTACTAATTTAGGTGGCTTAAATCGATTCGAACTCGTTGATTGTATTTATAAAATCACGCAATTACCTACTTATGCAATCAATGATGCCCAAGCGGCAGCATGGTATGAATTTATTTCACTTAATCCCAATAGCAACACTGACAATATGTTGTTTATTACTATTTCTACCGGTATCGGTGGTGGATTAGTGTTGAATCAACAATTACAAACTGGTGCTCGTGGTATTAGTGGTCATATAGGTCATACCGTAGTGAATGCGAATGGCCCTTTGTGTGGTTGTGGCCGTCAAGGTTGTATTGAAAAAGTCGCTTCAGGTACTGCTATTGGTGAAATTGGGACGTCATTATTTAATCATTTATACAGTGGACAAGACGTTTATCAATTGGCACTTGAAGGTAATAGTGCTGCGTTAAATATTATTCATTCTTCAGCTGCTGCGGTGGCTGAGTTAATCGCTAATCTGACCATTACATTAGATCTCGATACCGTTGTTATCGGTGGCAGTGTTGGTCTAGCGCCAAATTATTGTAATTACATTCAGCAATATCTAAATGAAAAACCAGAACTTTATCGACCTCGTATTATCCTCGCTCAATCAGGTGGAGATGCGGGTTTATTAGGTGCTGCAAGTTGGTTTGCACAACAACAAAGTCATTAATAATTATTTAAATATTTTATCTCAACCCCTATATGGTGAGGCTTATATGGAAATTCAAGCATTTGGTACGGTAAACTATATCGTGCTGTTCGCATATTTAGTAGGCGTAATGTTGGTGGGTGTTTATTTTGCCCGTCGTCAAAAAACTGCAGATGATTATTTTAAAGCCGGTGGCCGAATACCTGGCTGGGCTGCGGGGGTCAGTGTGTTTGCTACCACATTGAGCTCTATTACTTTTATGTCTATTCCTGCTAAGGCTTATACATCAGATTGGACTTTTCTTGTCGGGCAGTATTTAGCGATTCTTATTCTGCCAATCGTATTTTATTTTTATATCCCATTTTTTAGAAAGCTCAATCTAACCTCTGTATATGAATATTTAGAGCGTCGTTTTGATATTAAAATGCGTTTATTCGCCAGTATGTCATTTATGCTATTTCATATTGGTCGTATTGCGATTATTACCTACTTAACCGCACTTGCATTAATGCCTTTTGTGAATATTGACCCACTAACAATTGTATTTTTAATTGGTGTGTTATGTATTGTATATACTTTCCTTGGTGGTATTGAAGGGGTTATTTGGACCGATGTAATTCAAGGTATCATGTTGTCCGTTGCCGCGGTCTTAATCTTTGTCACTATCTGTTTTCATGTTGATGGTGGTGTTTCTGAAGTGTTCCGCTTAAGTGCTGAACAAGATAAATACTTCCCTAGTTCAAGTTTTGAATGGAGCTGGACGAACAGCACCTTGCCAGTACTTATGATTGGTTTCTTATTTGCTAACTTACAGCAATTTACGGCGAGTCAAGATGTTGTACAGCGCTATATTGTTACAGATTCGATTGAAGAAACGAAAAAAACATTGATCACTAATGCTAAATTAGTTGCTTGTGTGCCTATTTTCTTCTTCGCTATCGGTTCGGCTTTATATGCCTTCTATAGCCAAAATCCACAGTTGATACCTGAGAATTTTAATACTGGCGGTATCTTACCTTTCTACGTTATTTCTCAAATGCCAGCAGGTATTGCAGGATTGATTATTGCTGCGATTTTTGCAGCATCACAATCAAGTATTTCAAGTAGCTTAAATAGTATCTCTGCATGTTACACCATGGATATTTATAACCGCTTTGGTGCAGAGAAGAATATGCAGCAAAGCTTTAAGACTGCACGTATTGTTACGGTTGTTGCTGGTGTGTTAGGTGTTGCCGCCTCTGTGTATCTAATTAAAAGCAATGAAAGTCAATTATGGGATGCGTTTAATAGCCTAATTGGTTTAATGGGTGGGCCGATGACGGGTCTGTTTATGCTGGGTATCTTTGTTCGCCGAGCGAATGCGGGTAGCGCGCTATGTGGTGTGATTGCGGCAGTGGTAGCAATATTGTTTGTTCGTGGTTTTACTGACCTTAACTTCTTCTTCTATGGTGTGATTGGTACTTTAATGGTGGTGATAGTCGGTTTTATAACCGCACCTTTCTTTAAAAATAAATCAGCTGAAGAACTTGACGTAGTGACTGAATAATAAACTCAAAATAAAGCGGAAAAGATTGATACTTTTCCGCTTCTTATAAAGGATAAGAAGATGATTTTTGGTGAAATTAAACAACCGTTACACGCATTACCAATGGCTTTTCAGCAAGCGATAAATTTTATTAATAGTAATGATATGGCGTTATTGGAAAATGGCCGTTATGAAATAGATGGTGATCGTATTTTTGCTAATGTAATGAGCTTTGAAACCCAAGATGCGGCGAATAAACAGGGTGAAGTACATCAACAATATATTGATTTTCAATATTTAATCAGTGGTGAAGAACGTATTGATGTTTCACTAAGTTTAGCTGGCTGTATACCTGCAACTGATTATGACAGTGATAATGATTTTGCTTTAGTTGAAACGATGCCTGATACCAGCTCGTTATTATTAAAGCCGGGGATGTTTCTTGCTATTTTTCCACAGCAACCACATAAACCAGGCTGTGTTATCACGACACCGATGGTGATTAAAAAAGTCGTCATTAAAATTCATCAAGCGTGTTTGTCGTGATTTTACGCTCAGCGTGATTGTAATGAGAACTAACATTTATTGGAGATGTTATGAATAAATCATTTACTCAATTCGCAATAATGTGCTCACTATTATCATTATCAACCAGTGCTATGGCTGAGCAGCTATGGCCTGATTTACCTCAACCGATTAAAAACGGTATTAGTGCCCAAGCTGATAATATTGTTTATGTCGGTTTAGGTGCTGCTGGTAAGTCGTTCTATGCAATGGATACTGCTAGCAGTAAGCCGCAATGGAAAAAGCTGGCTGATTTTACAGGTCCGGTTCCTGACCAAGCAACAGCAGCGGCTGTTGATGGGAAAATTTATATTTTTTCTGGATCAGGAAAGCTTAAAACAACGGATAAATCGCCAATTATTTTTGATAGTGTTTATGTTTACGATATAAAAAATAATAACTGGCATAAGCAAAATACTCGTACTCCCGTTGGTCTGTTAGGGGCGGCTGCTTATCCCTTAAATCAAACTGAAATCGCAATCTTTGGCGGTTATAATAAACCACAGTTTGATCATTATTTGCGCGCTGTTTCTACGATAGATAAACATGCTGAACCTCATAAATGGCAACAAACAGTGACTGATTTTATGGCACGTGCACCAGAGTCTTATCAATGGAACCAAGACATTCAGGTTTATCATACTGATACTAATAGTTGGTCTACCAAAGGCAAGAGTCCTTATCTCGCTAATTGCGGTGCAGCATTAGTGGGGGAAGGGGATAATATTACTTTAATTAGTGGTGAAATTAAGCCTGGATTACGTACTCCGATAGTAAAAACTGTCACTATAAAAGGCTCTCAAGTTGATTGGCAGCAGTTGGCATCATTACCTGATGCTGCGAATGGTCAATTACAAGAAGGTGTTGCCGGTGCTTATGCAGGTAAAAATCACGGTGTATTAATTGTGGCTGGTGGTGCTAATTTTCTTGGCGCAAGGGCGAAAGCGGAACAAGGCGATTGGTTTGCGCATGACGGCTTGAGTAAGCATTGGAGTCAAGATATTTACACTTACCATAATGAAAAATGGGCGTTGGCGACGACTAAATTGCCGCAAGGATTAGCTTATGGTGCTGCTTTTTCCACACCAACTGGTGTATTGATGGTTGGAGGAGAAAATGCTACGGGTAACCCACAAACAAAAGTATATATGCTGCGTTATCAGCAATCAGATATTCGTGTGATTGATTAACTATACAGTAACGTCAAGCTACTGTTTTTGAAGTAGCTTGATGAATAAAATAGGCAGTGATCATACTCTCTGAATTTATCGCTGATGATTGCCATTAAGTGCATATGTTCTTACACTGATTATCGTTGCTTTGTTGATAATGGAGAATGATATGTATACGCCTATTCCTTGTAATATTATTAACGGCGTTATTTTTGATTTAGATAATACACTGGTTAGTTCAAAATTAGACTTTGATTGGTTACGGCAGCAGTTAGGTTGTACGGCTGATACTGATTTATTACAGTATATTGATGGTATCGCGGATATTTCTTTGCGAACACAACTAGAAAACAAAGTGATTGAATATGAATTAGCAGACGCTCGTCAATCAGCGATTATGCCTGAATGTGATGAATTATTGTCTTATCTTGGCCAACAAAAAATCCCTACTGCGGTTGTAACCCGTAATTGTTCTCAAGCTGCAATGTTGAAGATAAATCACCATAAGCTGCAATTTGAACGTATTGTTTCACGTGAAGATTTCCCACCTAAACCAGCACCTGACGCTTTAATTGATATTGCAGATCAGTGGCAGTTAGATCCTCAAAATATACTTTATGTTGGTGATTACGTTTATGATTTACAAGCAGCCTACCGTGCGAATATGCCATCATGTTTAGTAACTAATGGTGAGGATTTACCTTTTCTTAATCAGGCATCGGTTGTGGTTCAACAGTTGGGAGGCTTAACCAAAATTTTACGCGAGCAAGCATATATGTTACCGCAAGAGCATGATAGGGTAGAGTCTAATGTCCAGTCAGGAAATTAATTATGGCTAATCCAGTGAACCCAAAAGCATTACTTCATAGCAAATGGACTAAAGTGGTTGTGGATAATAAAGAAAAGCATTTTGAGATAGTAACCGTATTATTTAATGATAATCAGCAAGTCGAAAAGTGTGTTATTCAAGCAGTAATGACTAATCGACTTTATGATATTAATTGGCAAGATTTAAAAGACGATCAGATTTGGCTTATAGGTTGGAATTAAGCGTTATTTTCTCAAGTTCCAGTAATGTTTGTTTTTTATCGAGACCGCCAGCATAACCAGTTAATTTTCCATTTTTGCCAATCACACGATGGCATGGAATAACGATTGATAATGGATTTTTACTGTTTGCCATACCAACAGCTTGGCAGGCTTTTGGATTACCAATCGTAATTGCGAGTTGTTGATAGCTCCAGTTGATGCCATACGGAATAGTCAGCAATGCTTGCCAAACACGTTGTTGGAAATTTGTACCTTGAGGGGCTAACGGTAAATCAAATTGTTGTCGTGTTCCTGTGAAGTATTGTTGCAGCTGTTGCTCACATTCAATTAAAAGTGGGTGTTGCGGTGCGTAAGTTGCTACTTCAATTGTTGGTGTCTGGTGTTTATATAAAATTGCAGTTAACGCATTATCAGTGGCATATAACGTTAAACAGCCTAATGGTGTGTCTATAGTGCGGTAATAAGTCGACATTATAAAAACCTTCGCGCTATACATTGATAATCAAGTATAGCGCGATTAATTATAGGTAAGAAATTGATTACTTGTGCTGTTTTAAATACTCAAGTGCGCCTACGATCGCAGCAACTTGCGCCATATTACATTCATTATCTGTAACACGAGGGCTATCAGGATAGACTTCTGTGGTTGAGGTATATTCTGCATCAGTTACGCTAGCACATAGCCCTAACGCTTTTAGAGAATAGTTTATAACCCCTTCTTGAGTTATCGGTTCACCGATAATATTGCCATTGCTATCTGCTGGTGCAATATGGGTAACATGGCGAACCGAATCAATAATGGCTTTTTGGAAATCATACTGAGGGTTTTCACTGTCGCCAACACCATAAAAGCCGTCAGGTACGGTATCTTCGATATATTCTTTACCATCACGTGCTGCTAGCGCTGGTCTAAATTCACTTTCATCACTGTCTGTGGTTTCATGCAAATCGAGATGAGCAAGGAAATGCGTTTGCTGAGCTTGGACTAGTTTCATTAAGGCCGCTGATTCTTCTGCTGGACTATTAGCATAAAATGAACGGTTAGGATCAACAGCATTGGGGTTCCAACGATTAATCGTTTCATATCCCCACGGGCTGACACAGGGCACAACCAGAATATTAAAGTCAGCACTATATTGTTCAGCTTTTAGTGTCAGAAAAGCTAATGCGCCATGGACACCACTTGTTTCATAACCATGAATACCGCCAGTAATAAGTACCGTTGGTTTAGTTGGATCCCAATTATGAGTTTTAATCGCAAACAGTGGGTATTTTTCTGGCGCGTAAGACAGTGCACCGTATTGCTCAACGTCGAACTTTTCACTTAAAGTGTGGATTTTAGAAACAACTTGCTCAAGATAACTACGTTTAATAGTAGTTTGTGCTAACCATGCTGCTTTTTCTGTGGCACCCCATTTAATACCTGGTGTTCCAATTGCATATTTAAATGAATTATCCATTGCTTTACCTATTCATTATTATTGATTTGTCTGTTTTAGAGGGTAAACAGCTGGCAATATTTAAGCAAATTTTATTAAATCATCATGTCACAGAAATAGAAATGTTGATCAGTATAGTCAAATAAAATAGGGGTTATTAACCTAGAAGAAAGCAAATTTATGTTGCATTAATCTGCCGTTAAACACTATTGTCATACAAGTTGTTTGGCCTATAGTAACTATGTTCACAAAATTGTTATTATTAAGGAAAAGACGATGAGTACTACAATCTTGACTGAAGTTCAAATTGAAGACGCTAAGCAACACCTTACTCGTCCTCTAGCCACACCTACAGATTTATGTGTAGACGCGACTAAAGAGATCAGTGGAGCTCTAACTGCAATTTTAGCTGATGTATTTGCTATTTATATGAAGACCAAGAATTTCCATTGGCATATGAGTGGTGCACATTTCCGTGATTACCATTTAATGTTAGATGAGCAGAGTGCGCAATTATTTGCTATGACTGATGATATTGCGGAGCGTGCGCGTAAAATTGGTGGTCGAACAATACGTTCAATTGGTGAAATTTCACGGATGCAACGTATTTTAGATAATGATGCTGATTATGTTGAACCTGCTGATATGCTTGCTGAGTTGTGTGAAGATAATAAACAATTAGCTGCCGAACTTCGTGCTGCGCATATTTTATGTGATGAACGTAATGATTTCTCTTCAGTGAGTATGATTGATAATTGGATTGATGAAACAGAACGTCGTGTTTGGTTTCTTTATGAATCATACCGTCATTGAGTGATATAACATTTACTTAATTGTTAATTATGAAGGATAGATTTAATAATCTATCCTTTTTTTATTACCTGAAAAGCGGATATTTAAAACGAAAAGTTAGTTATTAAATTGATAACTTATTAATCAATATTTATTGGTCTTTTTGTTGTTTTTTAGAGGTGGGATACTTGGCATTTATAAATGTGAATAAATTATAGTTGGTATATTAAAGAATAAATATTTTATATGAATTATATTGTTATTTTTATGTGTATTTGTGTGTGTTTATGACTCTTTTTCTTTTTTTATATGTCTTTTTTTGAATATGTATTCATGAGTTAGGTTCTAATTGACTGTTGTTTATATTGGTTGTGAGTATAAAATGGCGATGATAAAGAATATTTATTGTGTGTGAGCCGCTGTTTTTGGTCGATATGGTTGTTGGTTTTTATGTTTACTATTTAGCTTAGATAGTATTTAGCATAAATGAAAAATAACTATCGACTTGAAATAACCTATAAAAAAAATAATTAAAATGGTCAAGGAGTTAATCATGTCAATGGAACTTTCTCGAAGGAGTTTTATTAAGCATGGTATCATCGCTGGTATTTGTGTTTATACCGTCCCTGCATTAGCTAGATTTAATCTTAATTTAGATGGTAGTAATAGTTTAGTTGCTCCGGAATTAGCATCATCTTGGAAGTCTAATTTTAAAGTACGTTTTCGAAGTGACGCTATTGCTAAAGTAACGGGTGAAAAAGTATATGGTCGTGATTTACGTTCAGCTGATATTGATGGTTGGCCAAGTCAACAATCATGGGCTTATTATATTCGTTTAAATCGTGCCGATCGTATTTATCAAGGTGTTGATTTAAGTTTATTACCGGCGAATGCTCAGCCGAGTAAAATAGTTACTGCTGCAACATTAATTAAAGATAATATTGAATTACCGCAATTTTATGGCACTAATATGTTAGTGGCTGAAGGAGCAATGCCTGACTATATTGGTCAAGCTGCAATGCTACTTATTTTCGATGATTTTCTAACTTATCATCGAGCTAAAAATATGCTGCAATTTAATACTGACATTATTAAATATGGTAAACAACATCCTTTAGTGGCTGCTGGTAAAGACCCTTGGGGTGTGTGGCGCATCACTCGTGAGCAAGGTAATGCTCAAGGGATCCTTCCTGATAAATATAGTCCATTACAAAATGGGGTTAACTTTCCGAGTTATGTGGATCATAAACCATTTTGGCCTCAACCTGATCGTTTAGGTTCGCCATTGCAACAACAAATGGCTGTAGCAAAAGATATTGAGGCTAGCCTCGCTGCTGACAATAATTTTGTTTTAAAACGTGACTATCAAACCCAGTTTATTGACCCGATGTTTATGGAGCCTGAGTGCTTTAATGGTTGGTTTGATAGCAAAACACAGACAATGCACACCATTCCTTCTTCACAATCACCGAATAACTTTTTTGGCTTTGCCACCTCAATGCTTACCAAAGGGCCTCTTGCTGGCAAAGTTAAAAATTTAGTGGTTCATTCGCCATTTATTGGTGGTGGCTTTGGTGGTAAAGATCACTCAATTTTGCCTTATTATGGTTTATTAGCGGTGATGTACAGTGATCATCCAGTGCGAATGGCGAACGATCGTTTTGAACAGTTTCAAGCAGGTTTAAAACGTCATCCATTTACGATGACTAATCAATTAGCGATAGATAAAACAACCGGTAAGTTTCAGGGTATTGTCAGTAATATGGAGCTTGATGGCGGTGGTCGTGAAAATTTCAGCTCTGTGGTCGCTGAAGTAGGAGCGAGTGCATTACAGTCTATTTATTATTTCCCTAAAAATGATATTACTGCTGTCGCTAATGTGTCTGAAAATCCAGCATCAGGTTCGATGCGTGGTTTTGGCACTTTACAAACCATGTCTGCCATGGAAATGATGGTTAATGAAGCGGCTCAGTTACTCAATATTGATCCGATTGAATTAAGATTGCGTAATGTTATTAAAACGGGGCAACTTAATACTCAAGGTGCTGTACCAACCAGTACTGAACATTATGCTGAAATATTAACACAAGCCCAGCAGCATGAAATGTGGGTTAATCGTCACCAACGTCGTAAGGCATATGAAGCGAAGCATCCCAATAAACTCTTTGGTACTGGTTTCGCCATTTGTACTAAAGATTATGGTGCTGGTGATGATGCGCCAGCAACTTATATTGAAATGGATAAAACCGGTCGCATTGTGATGGGAATTTCTGCCGTTGAAATAGGTACTGGTGCACAAACGTCTCAAGCCGCAGTGTTAGCTGATTATTTTGGTCGTCCGGCAGATACGATTAATCTTGCTGAAGTGCATGGTTGGGATCCGCTCCAAATGATCAATACCCAATCACCGTTTACGATGAGCCAAGCCTACCAAGATAAAATGCAACAAAATCCGCGGTGGACACCTATTATTCCATACGCCTCTTCTGCATCGACATCAGCATATTTTCAATCGAAAGCGACCGAAAATGCCGCCAAAGTTATTTTTGAGTATGGGCTATGGCCTGCGGCGAAAGCAATTTGGAGTAAATTGTATTATAGCGGCGATCTCGCAGCGATGGATTTTGGTGCAATGGAAGATGCGGTCTGGGTTGACGGTAAATTAAGTGCCAATGGTATGGAGCCTTTACCACTTGATATGCTGGCTCAACATGTCCATCAACACGGTTTAGTAACCGCTGCAATGGTGCATACATTTAACCGTTGGGGTTGGGTTGAAGCTGAATTTACCGTTGAAGGGCAAAAGCAAACCTATCAGTTAGATGCAATGGCCATTAAATATGGTCATGGTGCCGATGATAGTAAGAAAAAATTAATGACCAGTAGTGGTTGGCATTTATTAGATCGTAATAAGGTTAATTATCCTGCCACTTCTTTGAATAATGCGATGGTCGTGTATTACGCGCCATGTGCAACCTTAGTTGAATTAGCGGTGGAAAAAGGCTCTGGAAAGGTTGAGGTTATTGCGACTCAAACTTGGCTTGATGCTGGAAAAGTGATCGTTAAAGAGTTGGTTGAGGGGCAGATTGAAGGTGGCTTAGTAATGGGTATGGGCCATGCATTATATGAGTATTTACCAGCAGGTGAAGAGGGGCCAGGCAACGGTACTTGGAACCTCAATCGTTATCAGGTGCCATTAGCCACTGATGTTGGTATATGGCAAATGAACCATACTATTTTACCGCCATTTAATAACTCAGATCAGCGCAAAGGTATTGCGGAAGTGGTGATGATCCCGATTGTCCCTGCAATTACAGAAGCATTGTATCAAATTACCAATACACGTTTTTACCATTTACCTGTTACCGCCGCTGATATTAAGGAAGCACTCGCATGATCACTGTAACTATGACAATTAATGGCAATATTGTGGGTCCAGTAGACGTTGATGAATCAGTTAAAATGATCGACTTTTTACATGAATATCAAGGGCTAACTGGTACCAAGTTTGGTTGTGGTATTGGTGTTTGTCATGCGTGTACCATTATTGTTGATGATGCGGATGGTAGCTCACACACTGAGCGCACTTGCATTAATGGTGTTGGCAACTTTAATGGTAAAAAGCTGCGTACTGTAGAAGGTCATGCTAAGCGTAATCTGATGGGACAAATTACGGCCTTAAGCCCAGTACAGCAGACCTTTGTCGATCACTTTTCCTTCCAATGTGGTTGGTGTACTTCTGGTTTTGTGAATGAGTCTACGGTGTTAGTTGAGCAATTAGCTAAGCAACCAGTAGATAAAGCACAGGTTGAAGATGTGATTGAGAATGCCTTGAAAAATCATATCTGCCGTTGTTCTGGTTACCGTAAATATTATGTTGGCCTCCGTGATCTAGTACTTTCACAGCCGGGGTTAGTAAAATGAAACCGAGCCTAAAAGTTAGCGTAATCTGCGGTTTGCTATTAAGTTCTGGCGCGGTTTACGCACAAGCGCCATTACCTGCAAACATGGCACAATTAATTGCTCAAGGTAAATATTTAGCGACAGCGGGTGATTGCGATGGTTGCCATACAATTGCGAGTGGTCAAGTCTATGGTGGTGGACGAGCATTCGACACCCCTTTTGGGACATTATATTCAACCAATATTAGTAGTGATAAACAATACGGTATTGGTAACTATACTTATCAGCAATTTGTTGATGCGGTGCGTAATGGTGTTGCACCTATAGGTAATTTATATCCTGCGATGCCTTATGCGTCTTATCACCGTATTAGTGATCATGATATGCAAGCTTTGTATGCTTATTTTATGCATACCAAGCCAGCGACGCAGCCAAATCGAGAAAATGGTATAGGTTTCCCTTTCAATATTAGAATGGGATTAAAACTATGGAATTTGGTTGGTTTTGATAAAGCAACATTTAAGCCAACAGCTGATAAAAGTCCCCTTTGGAACCGAGGTAAGTATTTAGTCCAAGGTTTAGGCCATTGTGGAGAGTGTCATACTCCTCGTAATTTTATGATGGCAACTGAACAAGACCATGCGCTGGAAGGTGCAGTCGTCAATTACCTTAATGCGCCTAATATTACCGCGAAAAATCTGACTCAAGAAAAGTGGACATTTCATGATTTAGCACAATTCTTAAAAACCGGTCAATCACCGAAAGGCACTGCGTTTGACGATATGTATGTTGTCGAAAAACACAGTTTAACTCAGCTTAATGATCATGATATTACTGCGATAACCAGTTATTTATTAGATCAAGCACAGCCGCAATCAAGCTCAAAATCACAATCTAAATTAACACCCTTAGCTGTCTCACCGTTGGACACTAAGCTACCGGGATACCGTATTTATATGGATAAATGCTCTGGGTGTCATGGTTTAAGTGGTCAAGGATTACCAAATGTTGCACCGGCTTTAAAAAATAATGCCACGATTGAAGATAGCAATATATTCAATACTGTTGCGGTATTAACCAATGGTATTAGCCAGCAAGGTTATAATCAGCAGCAGTCTTATTATACGATGCCGGGTTATAAAAATAGCTTAAATGATCAACAAATGGCTGATTTGATAACGTATTTGCATCATAGTTTTTCTACGCAAATAACAACAACGACTGCAAAACAAGTTGCTGCAATTAAAAAACAACTGTCGAACAACTGATCATGAAATTAGCCTGTGTTATCGCAGGCTAACTTCATTTTTGTTGTCATCTAATTAAAGTGATAAACAACCTATGAATGCATTAGATAAACAGGTGTTGCTTGATTGTCAAACATGGTTAAACCACGGTAAATCGGTGTGGTTATGTACTATTTTATCAACTTATGGTTCAGCACCTCGTCCAATCGGCTCGTTATTTGCGACAGAAGGAAGTATCCGTTCGGGATCAGTTTCCGGTGGCTGTATTGAAGATGCTTTTATGAAATTAATTCAACAGCATCAGTTAGATAAACCGATGCAGGTCTTTGATTATGGAAGTCATTTAGCTGCTGATGGTAGTCGATATGAATTACCTTGTGGCGGTCATATTTCGTTGTTGATTGAGTATTTACAACCGAATATTAACTATCATTGGCTTAATGAGTGGTTAACGGCGGCGATGACAAATAATGCTTTTGTGCGGCTGATAAATATTGAATCAGAGCAGCGCTGTATTACAACCGATCTTGATGCCTCATCTTTTACTACGCCGTGGTTAACGGTTCATTACCAACAACATTGGCAACTATTATTATTGGGTATTAGCCAAGTCAGTGAAGAGGTTGCGCGATTAGCGGTTAGAGCTGGGTTTGCGGTTCGCTTGTGTGATATGCGTGATAATTATCAACAAAACTGGCGTTGGACATCAGCTGATGGTGGCATTGATGTTGAGTGGTGTGCTGCTGATGATTTTGTTGAGCGTTATGCTAATGATTATACTGCTGTATTAGCGCTAGCACATGATCCTCGGGTTGATGATCTGGGGCTAATGGGGGCGTTAGAGTCATCTGCATTCTATATTGGCGCTTTGGGATCACAGGCTAACAGTGAGCGTCGGCGGGAACGATTAATGCGTATTGGTGAGTATAAACAACAGCAATTAGCACGCTTACATGCACCCATTGGCGTGGCGATTGGTAGTAAAACACCGATTGAGATTGCTATTGCTATTATGGCTGAGGTGATTGCCGCTAAAAATGGTATTGAGTGTGATTCATGGCACTATCGCCATGGTTGATTGTGTTATTCCTGCTGCGGGGTTGTCATCTCGAATGGGAGCATGGAAACCAATGTTAGCCTATCAAGACAGCACATTATTAGATATCGCAATCAAACATGCGTTAATGTTTTGTTCTCAAGTGATCGTCGTTGCTGGGTATCGCGCCGAGGAGTTGATACGGCATTATCAACATCAACAACAGATTACAGTGGTGGTTAATCAGGATTATCAGCAGGGGATGTTAAGCTCAATTCAAGTGGGTATTAAGGCAGTAACAAGCTCGAAGTTTTTTATTACCCATGCTGATATGCCTTGTATTGAGCCGCAAGTCTTCAGGTGGTTATGGCAAGCTGGTTGTGCGCGAGTTGTATTTCCTGGTAATAAACACCAGACAGGACATCCTGTTCTGATTACTGCAGAGTTAATACCTCAAATTCTAGCACTACCTGTTACTGCTACCATGAAGCAAGTATTACAAACGGGATCAGAGCATTATTTACAGCTAACAGCGACGAGTGGTATTTATCTAGATATTGATACGCCTGAAAAGTATCAGCAATTAATAGCTGGAAATAAACAGCAAGCAGTAAAATAAAGAGTATAAAAAAGAGAAGCCGATATGCTTCTCTTTTTTTATTTTTGGCTTAATGATAAAGCTAATTTAGCTTGTCATGCCCCATTTTAAGTCATCATCAAGCTCTTCAATCGCCTCGTAAAGATAAGATTCAACTTGCTCTTCCACTAAGCCATCAGGCTCTTCAAAGAAAGCGATATGGAAAATAGCGTCACCTTCATTCACTAGTGGTAATGTTTGCTGGCCAATTACAATACCACCTTGTGGGGCAATAACCGTTGCTTCACTGCTGCCAGCCGGATCACTAATAGTAGCAATAACTTGATTTTTATCTACTTTCTCACCTAATGCTACATGTGAGCGTAGTAAGCCATCAAAATCAGCACGTACCCAACGTGTCGCCTTAGGTACCATTGGCTCAACCACTTTTTTACTACGACTAGTACGCAACATTTCTAAGTGATGCATCACTTTTAATACCCCTTGTACGCCAGAGCCAACGGCATGGGCATCAAGGCGGAGTGCTTCACCTGCTTCAAAGGTGATCACTGGAATATTAAACTCTTCTGCCGCAGCACGTAATGATCCTTCACGTAAGCTGGCATCAACGACGACTGGAGATCCAAAAGCCATCGCCATTGCTTTTGCTTGTGGATTATCAAGGTTGGCACGAATTTGTGGCAAATTAGTACGATAGATAGCTGCAGTGTGTAAATCGACTACATGTGTCGCGCGGCGTACAACGTGATTAAAATATTGATAAGCCATTCGTCCGGCAATTGAGCCACGCTCTGCCCCTGGGAAGCAACGGTTAAGATCACGACGATCTGGCAAATAACGTGATTTATGGATAAAGCCAAAAACGTTAACCACTGGTACTGCAATGATAGTACCGTGAAGTTTTGATAAATCTATTTTTTCAATAACTTGACGGACAACTTCAATGCCATTGAGCTCATCACCATGAATAGCTGCATTGATCAGCAATACTGGGCCTGGATGTTTTCCATGTAGAATATCAACCGATACCGATAAGGGAGAGTGGGTATATAGGCGAGCAATTTCGAGTTCGCAGTTGGCATGGTTTCCCGGTTCAACCATTAAATCTGAAAATTCAAACGGGATATTTTTTGTGGCCATGGATACGTCCTGTATATGGGCTATTAGGATATGATGATCGTTTAATGTTTACGCATAGATAATCATGGCGTTATAACATATTGAGAATAATCATAAATTCCATTTTAAAACAGGAACAATATCACATTTAATTGGATTTAAAGTAGCGTAAATGTATCAATTTGTATCAGATGTAAAGATAAATGGTTGCGAAGTGTATTAAAAAAGCACTGCAATTAGCTTGCAGTGCTTTTATGAGGATAACTATGAGTCTTTAGGTTCGTTAACGGCTACCTGAATCGCACTGTTTTTATTGGCTAATGGTTGGCGCATTAAGCGATTATATTGTGCCACATCAAGCTCAAAGGCTTTTTTCTGTTGATGTGAAACCGATGCTGCTAATGGGATCTTCGCAGTTAATGGGTTAACAGGTTTTCCACGAACTAAAAATTCGTAATGAATATGTGGCCCTGTGACACGGCCTGTTTTACCTGATAGCGCAATTTCTTGGCCACGTTTTACACGTTGACCAACTTTGACCAGAATACGACTGTTATGTAGGTAGCGAGTACTGTAATTAGCACTATGCTTGATCACAACATAACGACCTGCATAAGGGTGGTTTGTAACCCGTGTTACGACCCCATCGCCGGTAGCTAAGACGGGTGTCCCTATTGGCGCGGCAAAATCAACGCCGTTATGTGGTTGAATTCGCCCCGTTACTGGGTGTCGACGGTGGGGATTAAACGGTGAGCTAATACGGAACCGTTTTGTTGTTGGGTAACGTAAAAATGCCCGTTGCAAGCTTTCGCCATGTTGGTCATAAAAATTACCATCACTGTTTAAATACGCGGAAAACTGTTGTTTATTGGTATATAAACGGACAGCCTGAAGTTCCGTATCGCCACTGGCTTGATTATTGACATACTTTGCTTTGCGTACAACTTCAAAGCGGTCGCCTGTTCTTAGATCACGATCGAAATTTAGTTTATCTTTAAAAATAGCCATAATTTCATGAATATCAGTGTAATTTAGGCCTGCTTTTTTTGCCGATGAACTAAAGCTACCATGAATTTCACCATTAATGACTTTTTCACGCCATATGCCAGGTAAGGTGATTTCTTTAACACTAAAGTCGTTATTTTTCTCTCGAGTATAGTTAATCATATGTGCAACGTTAAACTGTAGTTGCACTTTATTTAAACGATGATCACTATCTGTTACCCAAAATCGTAAGATATCACCTGGACGTAAGTTATCAATTTGTAAGCTATTTAAATCAGCTGCCATGATGTCTTTTACATCGGCTTGCGGTAAGTTTAATTGCGCAAAAATCTCACTGAGTGTGTCACCATTTTTGACTTTGTACTCATAAGTTGGTGGTAGCACAATATCTTTAGTTACAGCTGCTGGTGTCAGGGTTTTTAATACCACTTGGGGGGTGGTGATTAAAGGCAGTTGTATCTCTTTATGATGTGTTGAAGGGGTGGTGTTAATTGAGAATACGGCAGCAGCAGTAACAAGAGATAGTCCAATAAGACTAATAAGGCGGTAGTTTACAAAATTAGTTAGTACTGTCGTTTTAAACGTAGACATAATGCTCGTCAGTTCTTTTATTTTTAATGAGTGCGTCTGCACTTGGCTTATTTAGCGAGCATGTATGAAAACATACCCTTTCTGAACCTTAAATGAATTAATACCTTCCACGCGATTTTTTTGCTTAATTTTTCGATAATTACGCGCATAAAGTATACAAATGATTGTTATACGATATTTTGGCTCTCAGTTGAGTAGAAATTGCAGTTTCGTCCAGCAAGGGAAACAAGGTTAAGCTGGACGAATGTTGTCCTAATAAGCATAAGTAATATGGTAATGTTTATTACCTGAATAATTATTAGGGGTGAGTATTGGCCTTGGTGTAGTAGGCGCTAGTGTATTTTTTCTTTGGCCGTCGCGCTATTTCTCGTTGTTCTAAATGCGCGTCTTTGTGAGAGTTTATTTGTAAATAATTATTTTTATTGATCGAGCTTACCACATCAGTTTGGACTTTTTCTGCCGTTGTTAATTGATGGGTATGATCGATATATTCAATCATCTGTTGAGTCGATAATGGACTTGATATAGTGGTTGAACTTGGCATTGACGCAAATGCCGATAATGAATGCAGTGCAACCGATAATGTTAGTGTTATGATCAATCGTTTCATGAAAAACCTCATGTTATTCAGTGAGGGTATTTAATCCTACAGCACCTGAATTGAGAGTGAGTTGTTAATTCATGTATAATTCATGTTATTCGCATAACAGATGAGCTTTATTTCGGTATAGAATAGTCTCTCTGAGATAATTAAAGTGAAGGTGTTATGGCAGAGTTAGCGCAAGAAATCGGTTTTATGCAGCGTGCATTAGCATTATCGCAGCAAGCACTTCCCGCTTGTCGTCCTAATCCTCCTGTTGGGTGTGTATTGGTGAAAGAGGGGAAAATTGTTAGTGAGGGTTTTACCCAACCGCCCGGATTACATCATGCAGAAGCAATGGCATTGGCAAATTATGATTTACCATTTAACGAGGTGACAGCATATGTAACCTTAGAGCCTTGCTCATTTGTCGGTCGTACACCGTCTTGTGCGCATACTTTGGTTGCGAAAGGTATTAAGCGAGTTGTTGTTGCGGTACTTGATCCAGACCCACGCAATAGTGGTAAAGGAATTGATGTTTTAAAGCAAGCTGGTATAGAAGTGAGTATTGGTTTGTGTGAGCAAGAAGTCTTTAACTTTATATCACCTTATTTATTAAAAAATAAATAATATTATTGTGATAATAAAACGAAAAGCCGATTTAAATGGATAATAAATATATTACCACTATTAAATCGGCTTTTAGAATATCACGAATAACAACGTAAACTTAAATAATTATTTAGTTGAAGTTTTGTGATGTTCACGAGATGATTCTTTATGATCATGCTCTTTAGTTTTGTGATGACGATGTTCGTCATGTTCGTGGCGATCGCCATGAGTTTGCTCTGGGTGTTTATGACCTTTAGGATCACCACCGTGTTGAGTATGTGGATGGCTCTTCTCATGTTCGCGGTCTTCGTGATGGTCACGATTATGCTTATGCTCTAAACCATCGTCATAACGACGTTCCATTTTCTCATGTTCGAATTCAGCACCGTGTTGATGACCGCCTTGTGAACCTTTGTGCTCTTGACTATTGTTATGACTCATATCTTAATCCTTCAATAAACAGCGTTAATAATAAGTTGGTGTCTGTCTATGGGATTTAATTTACGCCGATTTTAAATTTGAACAATATTCTTTTTTATAATCAAATATTTTATTTTTGATAATTGCCGAATATTAAAAATAGGTCTATTAAGTAAAAATATACTGTGAGGTAAAATAAATTAAATTGGCGGTTAAAATTTGTTCGATAGCTTATGAAAGTGAAAACATAGCTATTAAAAATAAACATTTATTTACTGAATGATAAGAGGATTATCAACTAAAGAAAAATCACAAATTAATTAAATAGGTATTTATTATGATTGATAAACGTTCCGAGCATAAAGAACATTCTCATCACAATCATCGTCAAGAGAAAGTGAATGCGCCAACAACTAAATTAGAACAAAAGCAGCATTCACATCCTAAATTGAATAAGCAAGATCATAGCCATAAAGAAGAAATTACACCTAAACCTAAACATAAAATGCATTGATTTAGATGTGAGTCTTTTATGATAAAAGTCTCTATTAATCATATTGTTAGAGGCTTTTTTTGTTTCGATTTTTTATAGTTAGTATGTATGTTCATTTGATTCAACTAATATAGCTCCCGCAAGCTGCTTAATAGTTTTCCATGCGGTTGGAGTAATTGTGATGCCTTGTTGCCAAGTATTCTTTTTTGTAGTTAATAGGGTTGTCGATGCAATATGCTGAAGTGTGATTGATGGCATGGGTAATGATATACGATGCTTGTTAATTTCAATCGATAAGTAATGTAATGGATCGATATGTGTGTCTTTTATTGGCAGTAGCGTGGTTGGATAAAGATATACTTCAGGTAATATTTGGCCTGCATTTAAGATATAGGTCACATGATGAGATGCTAAAGGATTAAACCAATAGGCTCTGACTGATAAACCAATATTTGATAATTTAATTAATTCGCTAAATGCTAACCAACGGTTATGGCATTGTTCTATATTTAAAATAACTTGTGATTGGACGGTGAGTTTTTCAACCGCATAATCGAGTAATATTGGTAAGTGACATAAAATACTATAACCATGCAAATCAACCATGATTTGTTGTGCTGTTTCGGTGGTAATTTCAACGGGGTAATCTTGCTCATGGGCTAATAGTGCTAATGCATTAATAAAGTGATCGATGCCATGCAATCCTACCATTTCTAAATCTGCAACCATATTAGCAATAATGTCGGCCTCACCATTATACCGATGTAGACCTGCAAAGGCTTTACTACACATAACCACTAATTCATTGTGTGAGATATTCATGAATGGCGCTCCTTTATCTCAGAGTGAGATTTGGCTGTAGGAAGTATTGGAAATAACCATTCGTTAGCATGTATTTCATCGATAAGTGGCGCCCCTTGATAAAAAGTGACTCGTAGCCAGCGATCAGAACGCGGATCAAATTTAGTTGCACCAAGCATAGCTAACTTACAGCGTAATAAATGTATCGGTAAGGCATGACGAGATAAAATATTGATTTGAATATCACCCATTGGGCAGTGTCCAAGTGTCCAAGTTCGGCGTGCAATAGTGCGAAAATGTGGCTGTTGTAATAAGAATGTCGTTAATTTTTTTTTGGGTGATACTTGCTTTAAAGCGATATATAAAGCTTGTGTTTGGCGGGCGATATCTAATGGTAATTGTTTTTCTTCACCGAGATCGTCACCGCGAATGCCGATGCGAGGCTCTTCTTTATCAGCAGAGCGATACCAAAACCAGTAATTATCATCCGGTTGTTCAAAATCAATCTTTAAAGCCCATTGATAACGTTGTTCTAATAATGCAGTAAGATCACTAACCGTCGTGCCACTGATTAAAGTTAATGTTTCATCAGCATTCATTTGATGTTCAAGATTATCCGTTTGTTTAGGGTAAAGTTCTAATAAACACGCGATGATTATTTCTTGTGCTTCTTCGCTCAGAGATTGACAGTGGTTTAATAATGTTTGCCAGTATTGATGAGGGATAGCTACGGCAGAGAATTGAGATAAAACGTGCTGTAATTCAGATATTGCGGTGTGATTTAAACGTTGTTGGTGGTTATCTATAGTGACAATTTGTTGTAAATGTATGACAGCTCGCCGCAGTAACGTAGTCAGCTGTCGTTTTGCAGCGAGAGTAATGGTATAGGTAGAAATTATTGCAATTGCTGTTTCTCGAACAAACATCCATTGATCAATGATCCGCGGGTGACAAATTAAATAAGGTGCCATCCCAAGTCCTGTTGCATTACCGATACCTAAATAACGTTGTAGAGGACGCGAAAGCTGAACTGCTGTTTTCCCCCCTTGTTGTTTCGCTAAAAAATGCACCCAATCAAGACTGAATTGACGCAGAATATACACTGCACACATTTGGGCACTAAACGATAAGTTAAAATCAGGGTTATCTGCTAATAATTCAAAATCGGCAATACCAAACTTACCGTTGCCATATACTGCGGTTGTCCGCAAAATATAGCCAACATTGACTAACATATCATGATCTGGTTGTTGACCGTTGGCCAGTCTATCTACGAGATGATTAAAAACGCGCACGCTTTTATTGGCTCTAGCTAGAACAAGAACGTTATTTTTATTTCTTCCCGCTTCTTGTAATGGAACATTATTTCGCAGTTGATGTAAGCAATTATCATCAACTGCGCCTTGTATTAATGCAAAAGTAATGTCCCATTTTTCGGCAATAACCCGATCGTTACGATCTTCGTCATTGATTGCATTAGAAAATATGACTAAATGATAATACTGTGAAGGTGTTATTAGACGATAAATTACGGTGCCAAAGCCTTGAGAGGATAACTCCCACAGGGCCACTTTTATGTGCCATTGCTGATTAGCCATGCGACGGATCAAACTACGTACGAAACTAAGCCGATGTTGATGCATTGCACCAAGTTTATAGGGATCCATCACCACATTAGGGGCGCGAAGAGCTAATAAGTTACGAGAAGAATAATGTGCATTCATAGTGCTCACCATATCTATTATCGCTAAAGTCAGTCATATTGTGGATGTTACAGGCTGAGCATTATTCGTTCGCGAGAGATACACACTACTACCCGCAATGGAACTTATGCTATAAGCCTTGTGCTTTGGCCATTCGTAGCGCAATACGTGGCGCATCCCATAATGATGGTAGTAAAATCAAAGAGACAGGCACTGCAGTGATCACAATAAAAGATTGCAATGCCGATACACCACCAGAACCTAAAGAAATTAAGATAATTGCGGTTATTCCCATAACAACCCCCCAGAAAGCACGAATTAATGCATTAGGTTCAGTACTACCACTGATGACAACACTAATGGTATAAGTCATCGAATCTCCGGTAGTGACAATAAATATCGTGGTGAGAATAAGAAATAACAGAGAAACAATCGTCGGGAATGGTAGTTGTTGGGTGATTGCTAATAATGCCCCTGGGAGATTGAATCCTTCAAATGCTTTACTTACTGAGCCAGGATCAGCGATTTCAAATGCGACACCTGTACCGCCTACAATGGTGAACCAAAAGCAGGTAATTAAGGGCGCGCAAAGACTTAAGGTTAAGATTAATTGACGGATGGTGCGTCCTCGTGAAATTCGAGTGATGAAAATGGCCATCATAGGTCCATAACCAAGGAACCAACCCCAGAAAAAAACGGTCCACCAACTTAACCAATTTTCATCACCGCGGTAGGTTGCCATTGGAATGATATTATCGATCATCGTACCGACACCTTGTAAGTAACCACTGATAATAAACCCTGTTGGACCAACGAATAAGATATAAGCCATAAGTGCTACTGCAAGGATGATATTCCAGCGACTAAGTATTTGAATTCCGCGATTAAGGCCACTTAACGCAGATAATGTATAAATGGCGATTGCAAATAAAATAACAATAAATTGGGTTGTGAAACCATCGGGGATAGCAAATAGAGAATTAAGAGCAAAGCTGATTTGTAATCCTAGAAAGCCAATCGGGCCGATAGTACCGGCCGCAACTGCAATTACACAACAAGCATCAATAATTGCCCCAGTTGTACCTTTGAGGGCTCGATCACCTAATAATGGATATAACAACGTACGAGGCTGTAAAGGTAAACCTTTGTCATAATGAAGGTGAGATAAAATGATAGAAGTTAAGCAACCGGTAATCGACCATGCTAAAAATCCCCAATGCATAAAGGATTGTGCTAGAGCATTAATTGCGCGTTGCCATGGTGATGCGACTTCACCATATAACGGTGGTACGGTGATGTAATGGGCTATTGGTTCAGCGGCTGCCCAGAAGACTCCTCCGCCAGCGAGAAGTGTACAAAGTAGAATTGGAATCCAACGAATAGTTTCAATTTCTGGTTGTTCAAGATCACCGAGCTTAACATTACCAGTACGACCTAAAGCGAGCACTAATCCGATAATAAAAGTCAGTAATAATAATAATTGCCAGTAAGGGCCAAAAATTTTAATAGCCCATCCAAAGCCAGTATTTATTAAACTCGATAATAAGACGCTATCATATAGAGCTAAGGCTATAAATAGTGCAATAAATCCGCCACTTAACCACAGTACCGGATTGGTGAGACCGAAATTTTCAGCGGCAGAGGGTGCTGTTTTATTGCCTTTTACCGTGTTGGTCAAGTCGGACATTGGTTGTCTCCACACATGAGTGAATTAGCTGCAGTCACAGCGTCTAAAAGGTCATTGCCAACTTGGTTGTTATTGTTATTGGGCTAAATATTAATAATAGGCGGCAAATAAAAGTTGAGATCCTATTACTGGGTTAGAGTGTAGTATTGCTTGGTTGTTACAAACTTGATGACGTTGGATTATTGTTATTTATCAGATGGCTATGAGACCTTTTTTTAAAAAATTCAGCCAATTAGTACCGATAATTTGATTGCATTCGTGTTGATTAAAACCATGATCAAGCAGTCCTTGGTAAATATTCATCATGCCAGTGCTATTTTTGAACCAAGATAATGGCTCTGGCCAGCCCGCGTTATTTGATGAACCTTCACCATAATCAATTGTTTTTGACCAGCGGCCATTACGCATCCACTCGAGTACATGTTGAGGTTGGTTAAGGCATAAATCACTGCCAATACCGATATGTTCAATGCCTATGAGTGCAGCAGTATCTGCAATCATGTGGCAGAAATCAGTCAATGTGCATTGACTGCCATTGGGTAAATGAAACGGATATAAACTAAAACCAATTAGGCCATCTCGTTGGGTAAGTGCACGTAGTACGGTAGCTGATTTATTACGTAATGCAGAATGTGCAGTGCTCGGGTTCGCGTGGCTAATACAAAGGGGGCGCGAAGATAAATCAATCGCTTCTAAGGTTGAACGTTCCGCGCTGTGAGACATATCAATGATCATGCCGACTCGATTCATTTCACTGATCACTTGTCGACCAAATCGAGTTATTCCACCGTCATGTTGCTCATAACAGCCACTCGCGAGTAAGCTTTGGTTGTTATACGACAATTGCATGATTAATAATCCTTGCTGGCGCATGACTTCAACTAAGCCTATTTCATCGTCAATCGGTGAGCAGTTTTGAGCGCCAAGTAAAATCCCAATCCGCTCACTGGTTATGGCGAGAATAATATCTTTTGAGGAGCGAACTGGCATTATAAGATCTTGATATAATTCAAAATAGTGATTCCATTGAGCGAAACGAGTTAATGTTTCTCTGGCTGTCTCGTGATATACCAAAGTGATATGTACTGCTGTTATGCCACTATTTTTTAATGATTCAAAGTAGGCTCTATCCCAGCGACAGTATTGTAATCCATCGATAATAATCGGATTTTCGTTAGACATAGCAACCCCTCAATAAGCACGTTGATAGGTTGTTTTTACAATGGTGTAGAATTCTTTAGCGTATTGACCTTGTTCACGGGGGCCAAAACTGGATTGCTTTCGGCCGCCAAAGGGGACATGGTAGTCTGTGCCTGCGGTGGGTAAATTGACCATGACACAGCCAGTTTGTGCTTGTTGCTTAAACAATGTACTACTCGATAAGCTTTGGGTAATAATGCCACTGGTTAAACCAAAGCGAGTGTCATTTACTGTAGCAATCGCTTCATCTAAATCATGCACTCGAATAACACAGGCCATTGGTGCAAATATTTCTTCTTGGTTAATATCCCATTGATTTTTAGTATTTAAAAAGAGTGTTGGTGCCATATAAAAGCCATCATGCGCTAAGGTTAGCTGGTGGCCACCAATAGCAAGTTCAGCGCCATGTTGATGAGCTTTATCAACCCATAGCATATTATTTGTTAATTGATGACCATCAACGACGGGTCCCATAAAAACATCGTCTTCTAGTGCATGACCCACCTTCAAGCTTTCAATACGTTTAATGAGTGCCGAAATATAAGCATCATGAATATTGTCCATAACCACTAATCGTGAAGATGCAGTGCATTTTTGTCCTGTTCCAGAAAAAGATCCCATAATGGTTGCTTCAACCGCGATATCTATGTCGGCATCATCTGCGATAACTAAGGCATTTTTACTGCCCATTTCAAGTTGACTGCGCACAAAATTGGGTGCTGTAGCGGTCGCCACTTGGCGACCAACCTCAACTGAGCCTGTAAAGCTTACTGCATTAATTTGAGCTGAGTGGATCAGCGTATTACCAATCGTATTGCCACTACCAAGGATCAGATTAAAGGTACCGCGAGGAAGACCTTGGCGATGAATAATTTCAGTTAAAGCCATGGCACTGGCTGGGGTGAGGTTAGCTGGTTTCCAAATAACGCTATTCCCAAAGGCTAATGCTGGTGCTATTTTCCATGCGGCAGTTGCTGTCGGAAAATTCCATGGTGAAATAATAGCCACTACGCCAACCGCTTCACGATTTATTTCTATTGATACCCCTGGACGAGTCGATGTCGCGAGATCACCGATTTGACGGAGGACTTCTGCGGCAAAATACTGAAAAAATTGTCCTGCTCGGAAAATTTCACCACGGCCTTCAGCGATGGGTTTACCTTCTTCTTGTGATAATAAGCGGCCTAATTCATCACAGCGGTTAATGAGTTCATCACCAATAGCGTGTAATATTTTTTGTTTTTGTTCTAGGGGGGTTTTTTCCCATAGCGGCTGAGCTTCAATAGCTGCCTCAATCGCTTGTTGGAGTTGTTGTTCGCTAGCTTGAGCAAAATAACCGATGGGTGTAGAGATATCAGAGGGGTTGATATTGGTGATAGTAGTAAGACCACGTTGCCACTCTCCATTGATATAGAGGGCGCTTTCTGCTTGTCGAGGGATATCAAACTTAGTGGTTTCTATCATATAAAATCCTTTATATTCATTGTGTTAATTTATTTATTAGCAAGCAATGATAGACAGTGATCAATATAAGTATGTATCTGAAAATCAAACAGTGTGTATTTTTATCAGATTATTTATTAGCGGTGAGAAGGAATATGAATGGCAGAATCAGCAATTTCGGCAAGATATAAAATGGTTAATTACTTATAAGCTCTTATTATAATAAGAAATTTAGTAAAAAAAATGGCCTAACAGATGTTAGACCATTTTTAGATTCGTTATTTAACAACAATGTTGTTCTTACGAAGAATAACTTATGCTAGTAATTCGTTCGCAGTGTTTACGATGTTTTCAACAGTAAAGCCAAACATTTTGAATAGTTCTTCAGCTGGCGCTGACTCACCAAATGTTGTCATACCGATGATGCGACCGTTAAGACCTACATACTTGTACCAGTAATCAGCAATACCCGCTTCGATAGCAATACGAGCAGTAACATCTGCAGGTAATACACTTTCACGGTAAGCAGCATCTTGCTTATCAAATAAGTCAGTAGCTGGCATAGAAACTAGACGTACTTGACGACCAGCTGCTGTTAGCTCTGCGTATGCTTCTGCTGCGATACCTACTTCAGAACCCGTAGCGATCAAGATTAGCTCTGGCTTACCAGCACAATCTTTAAGGATGTAACCACCCTTAACGATGTTAGCTACTTGCTCAGCTGAACGATCTTGTTGAGTTAGGTTTTGGCGAGAGAAAATTAAAGATGTTGGACCATCTTTACGCTCAATCGCGTACTTCCAAGATACTGCTGATTCAACTTGGTCACATGGACGCCATGTGCTCATGTTTGGTGTTAGACGTAGAGACGACACTTGCTCAACTGGTTGGTGAGTTGGACCATCTTCGCCTAGACCGATTGAATCGTGTGTGTACACTTGGATGTTCTGAATTTTCATCAGTGCAGCCATACGTAGTGCGTTACGTGCGTATTCCATGAACATTAGGAATGTTGCGCCGTAAGGAACGAAACCACCGTGTAGCGCCATACCATTGATGATTGCAGTCATACCAAATTCACGTACACCGTAGTGAATGTAGTTGCCTGATGCATCTGTAGGTGTGATTGACTTAGAACCAGACCACATTGTTAGGTTTGATGGTGCAAGATCAGCAGAACCGCCCATGAACTCAGGTAATAGTTTACCGAATGCTTCAAGTGCGTTTTGTGATGCTTTACGTGATGCAATGTTAGCTGGATTTGCTTGTAAATCAGCAATAACTTTGCTTGTTTCAGCTTCCCAGTTAGCAGGTAGACCGCCGTTCATACGACGAGTAAACTCAGCCGCTAGTTCAGGGAATGCTGCAGTGTATGCTGCAAACTTCTCGTTCCAAGATGCTTGCTTAGCTTTACCTGCTTCTTTTGCATCCCACTCAGCGTAAACTTCAGTTGGGATTTCAAATGGGCCGTGGTTCCAACCAAGGAATTCACGTGCAGCTTTGATTTCTTCAGCGCCTAGTGGAGCACCATGACAGTCGTGAGAACCTGCTTTGTTTGGTGAACCAAAACCGATGATTGTCTTACAACAGATCAAAGTAGGCTTAGCTGTTTCAGCTTTAGCTTCTTCAATTGCAGCATTGATTGCAGCAGCGTCATGGCCATCAACGTGACGGATAACATGCCAGCCGTATGCTTCAAAACGCTTAGGAGTATCGTCAGCAAACCAGCCTTCAACTTCACCATCGATAGAGATACCGTTGTCATCCCAGAAAGCAACTAGCTTACCAAGACCTAGTGTACCCGCTAGAGAACATGCTTCGTGAGAGATACCTTCCATCATACAACCGTCGCCCATGAAAGCGTAAGTGTTGTGGTTTACGATATCATGACCTTCACGGTTGAATTGTGCAGCCATTGCTTTTTCAGCAAGCGCCATACCAACAGCGTTAGTAATACCTTGGCCTAGAGGACCTGTTGTTGTTTCAACACCAGGAGCGTAACCGTATTCTGGGTGACCAGGTGTTTTTGAATGCAGTTGACGGAAGTTTTTAAGATCGTCAATTGATAGGTCGTAGCCTGTTAGGTGAAGTAGAGAGTAAATAAGCATAGAACCGTGGCCGTTTGATAAAACAAAACGGTCGCGATCAGCCCATTTAGGATCTTGTGGGTTGTGGTTCATATGACCACGCCATAGTACTTCTGCGATATCAGCCATACCCATAGGTGCGCCAGGGTGGCCAGAATTTGCTTGTTGTACACCGTCCATGCTTAGAGCACGGATAGCGTTCGCTAACATTTTACGTTCCATAGAATTTTCACCAAATATTTAGGTAAATGTAAACTTAAGAAAGCGGCTACATGAGCCGCTTTCTGAATATAGTGCTTAGCTATTAAAGACGATCTGCGATCATTGTCTCTAGTTTGCCTTGGTCAACTGCGAAGTTACGAATACCTTCAGCTAGTTTCTCAACAGCCATTGCTTCTTGGTTGTGATCCCATAGGAACTCAGAGTGAGTCATCGCTGCAGGACGATCTTTTAGCTCAGTTGTTGCAACAAGTTTTTGCTCAACAACACCAGTCGCATCTTCAAGTTCTTGAAGAAGTTGTGGGCTGATAGTTAGACGGTCACAACCTGCTAACTCAAGGATTTCGCCGATATTACGGAAGCTTGCGCCCATAACTACAGTGTTGTAGCCATGCTCTTTGTAGTAGTTGTAGATGCTAGTTACAGAGATAACGCCTGGATCTTCTTGAGCTTCAAAATCACGGCCTTCTTTCGCTTTGTACCAATCCATAATACGACCAACAAATGGTGAAATTAGGAATACGCCAGCTTCAGCACATGCACGCGCTTGAGCGAAAGAGAATAGAAGAGTTAGGTTACAGTTGATGCCTTCTTTTTCAAGAATCTCAGCTGCACGGATACCTTCCCAAGTAGACGCTAGTTTAATAAGGATACGATCATTGCTGATACCAGCATCGTTGTAAAGTTTGATTAGGTGACGTGCTTTAATAACACTTGCTTCAGTGTTGTAAGAAAGACGAGCATCAACTTCAGTTGAGATACGGCCAGGAACAACATTAAGAATTTCTTTACCAATGTTTACTGCAAGCATGTCGCAAGTATCTTGGATTTGTTGTGCTTTATCATTGCTCTGTGCTTTTGCGTAAGCAATAGATTGGTCAATTAGAGGTGCGTACTCAGCAATTTGTGCTGCTTTTAAGATCAACGATGGATTTGTTGTCGCATCTTCAGGCTGGTATTTGCTGATATCTTTGATGTCACCAGTGTCAGCAACAACAGTAGTTAGTGCGCGTAGTTGTTCTAGTTTTGTGCTCATATCTATCGACCTTATGTATAGGGCTTATGTCATGATGGCATCAGTTATAGCCTGAAATGCCCGCATGTTCAAAAGAATTCATACTGACTCTTAACCACATTGATTATAACCATTAACTCACCAAGTGAGCAGATGGAATGCGCAAGAGCATTTGATGGATTGATAATTGTCTTTTTTGTCTTTATTGTCAATTTAAAATGGGAATAAATCATATTTAGATCGCAATAAAAGCGATTTTAAATTTCATTTATTGTTAATTCATGAGTTGGAGGCGTTTATTTACTTTTTAGAGGGTGAGCATTTGATCTGCTTGATGATCAAATGTTTGGTTGTGCGACGGATATAAAAGTTAAGGGTATAAAAGATATTGTTAAAATAAGATTAAAAAAAACCATCAGATCGTAATCTAATGGTTTCTTGTAGTGGTTTAACTTTAACTGTTTGATAAAATTAGAATTTGTAGTCAACACCCACAGAGTAAATCGTTGTATCTGAATCGATATTTAAACTTCTGTCATTATGACTATCTTCAAGTTCGGCTGTTAAATAATCAACACCAGCACGAACGTTTAAATGTTCAGCAACTGCAAAGTTAACTCCGGCGCCTGCCGTCCAACCAAAACCATCAACATCAATATCGCCACGATTTATGTCTTCATGGCCGTTATAATTAGCATCAGCAGCGACGTAAGCGATACCTGCTTTGCCGTAAACAGAGAAACGATCATTAAGTGGGAACATAATACGTGGCGTTAATGTCGCATAACCTTTTTTAACATGCTCTTGTTCACCGGTTTGACCGATTGTTGCTTCAAGGCCTAGGTTTTCAGTGAAGTTATAACCACCGTAAACACCGTAAGCAAGTACATCATCATCTAAGTTAAAGCTCTTGTCGTGTCCATGGGCACTAAGGTTAGTTGATGCATTACCGATGTTACCACCAATGTAAGCGCCTTGTTGATCGGCAATCGCTGAACCTGAAGCAAGAATTAATGCTAGTGGCAATAGTACTTTTTTCATGATGTTGTCCTTTTATTTCAATGAATAACTTGTGTTCTGATATTCATAGTACGGATAACATAATGAGAAATGTCAGGGTTTTGAAAGGTGTTTTATTATGAAGCGTTATTTTACAGATAGCTGATACTATTCTGACGTTCAGCTTACATTCAGCATTTTTTGCGGTCGGTTTTATGATTAGTTAGCGATTAATGATGCTTAGCGTTGTATATTTGAATGTAAATAAATCTACGGTTTTGGCTGTGATCGATTGGCTGTTATAGGGGATCATGTCAATCGTACATAATGGTAGTGAGGTGTTGTTAGGATAAGTCGGAGCCAAACTGAGCGTCGTTTTTGTTTGTATATAATAAAGGTTAATAGTGTCACTGATTGCAATTAGAGTGCTAAATAACGGTAAACGTGGTGATAGCTTATATAAAGTATATTCGATTGTGTAAAAGCTGTTGCTGTAACTGCGAGAGCCTCCTTTATCAAGATAGTCCTGATAAGCACTATTTTGATATACATGTGGTAATTGTAATAATAATGGCACTAAGAGATAGCTAAACCCAACCGCACTGACACTGTAAGTGATTAATGTGGATTTAGGAAAGGGAGCTAAAGCGAGGATCAAAGTGATACCGCTGGTTATTAGTATCTCAATAACATGATGTTGACCAAAATTGATGATGTCGTGGTTAGAAGCATTAATGATATTAACAATAATGTTAATTGTTAATGTAGAGTGATAACTGAGTTGTACAAAAAAAGTAATAACAATCAATAATACGATGCTATAACGGATTAAGTAAATTGAAGCACACAAGCGTAATAAAGCATAAAGCAGTGTGGCTTGTAGCAAACTGTGGGTCATTCCTCGAATAAGCTCAGCGTGTATTGTGGCTTGATTTGATACGATCCCTACAAACATACAGCTTAAAATAAGAGCGATATGACCAGTATATTGATTGACTGTCATTCTACGCTTCATGGCGTACTCTCGAAGTTAATAAGCTTTGTTTGCCCACTAATATGAACCTCATCGTCTATATTATTGCTGGTATCTTTTAACTATAGGCGAAGAAATTGTGTTGCTTTTAAAAAGCGTTTATTAATCCTAAAAGCACGACATAATAGCTATTGTAATAATTGTTCTAGTGTCATGGGAGAGGATATTAAGCCTAATTCTTGTGCTGGTGTGACCCCTGCTTTATTTTGGTGACAAAGGTTGTGCCAAGCGCGATAGATATCCAACAACGGTAATAAACTTGCAGGACGAAGTTTACGACGAGGCTCATTAACCATATGGCTAAATTGGTCATAAAACCGCTGTTGATAGCTAATTACCGCTCGGTGTGTGGCAACTGTTAACCAATGCTGCTGATTTTTTTTACTGCCACCAAGATGACAAATTCCTTTATTACCTGTTTTATTACGACTAAATGCCCACCGATCTCGCCACCATCCCATCAGTACGATATCAATTTTTTCAGCATGTTGTCCGTGTTGCCATTGATTGTCTTCAACAACATAAAGCGGGTCGATGGTGTGGTTATTAATACGATCAATAAAAACAGATAGGCAAGCTGAACGTAGTAATGTTTCCTGAGGCATAAATACCGTTAAGCTAGGAATACTCTGACTAAGTAATTCACGTAAATATAAAAAATGACTATATACCGTGTATTGAGGACGAATAAGGCAACCTTTGGTCGGGTAGTTAATAGTTACTTCACCACTAAGCGGATTTTCCATATTTTTTCGCGCTAAAATTTGACGATAAGTTGCATCAATATGAGCTAATAGCCCTTGTGATGTTGTCGATGTAGCGTGAGGATGATGGTAACTATGAGGCGCGATAAAACGTGTACCTATACGGTATGCGTCGTGATGAGCAACATATGTAGCTGCTGGTTGAGTTTGATAATTCACATGTTGACTAACAACATAGCCTGAATCTGTCTCAGCCGTTGCTATCCATAATACGCCATTATTACTGTGAGGTTGCAATGGAGCAAGATCAGTAGCTAGATGACATGCTTGCGCTTGTTTGCCTAGTCGTGCATCAAAAATCGTCAGTTGGCGACGACAACGAGCTGCAATATTATTAAGCTGATCATAAAAGGTCTTAGGATTCATAGTAAGACGGCGGCAAATTTCTCGTACCGTATATCCAGTAAATAAATACGCTAATATTTTTTGCTGTAATTGATGTTTGTTATTACTGTTTGACCATGGATCAACAAAAGTATGCTGACAGGCTTTGCAACGATAGCGTTGGCGTTCTCCACTAAAACCAAAGGCATGATAAAACTGACGATAGGTGAGAACGGGTAGTCCGTTATGTGGACAAGCATTATTTGAACAGGCTGCGAGGCCACTATTTTGTTCTAGTGTAAAGCGCTGTTTTTCTGCAACAACGTCATGATTACTGAGTACAGGCGGAAAAGCACCGCATTCGCGGCAAATAAGTACTGGACGTTGTAAATTATTATTTTGGAGTACATATAATTGTGGATCGGTACGACTAAAATTAGCACAAGCGACCGTTTTACAATAATTGAATTGAATATTATCACAGGCGGGTGGCAACTGATCCAACGTTGTTTGTGTTGAAGATAAAGTCATGGAGCGTCGCCTTTTGCATGTTAGGTGGAGGTGATTATACCCAACGGCAATGATGATGCTGAGATATTATTAACATTATTACTTTTATGGATAATTTAAATGCTAGCAGGTATAAAAAAGTGAAAAACGTGTCAGGAAGGCACGTTTTTCACTTTATGCTATAAAACTCTCGTCGCAGTATTACTGCTGTAAGAAATTATAGATTGATTGCAGTTTCTAGTGCGACGTTCATCATTTCGTTGAATGAGTGTTGACGTGCTTCGGCACTTAATTTCTCGCCGCGCTTAATGTGATCAGAAACCGTTAGAATAGTTAATGCTTTAGCACCAAGTTCAGCTGCAACACCATAGATACCAGCTGCTTCCATGTCTACACCTAGGATGCCTAGTTTTTCCATTTTATCGAACAAGCCAACTTCTGGGCTGTAAAATAGATCTGCTGAGAATACATTACCGACACGCACTGCAACATTTTGTGCACGAGCTTGGTTTACTGCTGTTTCAAGTAAGTGGTAGTCAGCAATAGCAGCGAAATCATGGTTAGCAAAACGAATGCGGTTAACTTTTGAGTCAGTTGAAGCACCCATAGCAATGATTACGTCCATTAATTTAACGTCATCATGAACAGCACCACAGCTACCAATACGAATGATGTTTTTAACCCCAAAATCTCTGATTAGCTCATGCACATAAATAGAGCAAGATGGGATCCCCATACCATGACCCATTACTGATACTGGTTTACCTTTGTAAGTACCAGTGAAACCGTACATGCTGCGAACATCACATACACGTTTTACATTTTCTAGGTAAGTTTCTGCAATAAATTGTGCGCGTAGTGGATCACCAGGCATTAAAATTGTTTCTGCAAAATCGCCAACTTCAGCATTGATATGTGGAGTAGCCATGAAGTGCTCCTTGGTTTATGAGTTATTCAGAAGCAAAGTTTATGCTTCAATTTATGGTAGTAGTTTATGGAATAAAATATTCACGCCTTGAGATCTAGATCACAAAAATCAGGCTGTTTCAGTAGATTAATGATGTTGATTACCATATCTGTTGAAAGTGTGAAGGGTATCGTTTTCTTTTTTATGGCTGTTTAAGTGAATTATTAGGCTGGAAGTGATAATTAAAATATTTAATTGATTGATTTATATATTTTTTGTTTTTGATCGATAGTTTTATTTATCTGTACTTAAAAAATTAATAACCACTAAAATGTAATGGATTACATTAAGCTGATTGTTATTGATGGTGTTTATGGTAAAAACAGTCATTCAAATAATGAGTGTTGAAAGAGGTTCTTCTTGAACATGATCTTGGGTAGAATTAACCCAAAAGGTCGCTGAGAATAATATGTATAATTTAACCCAATTATCAGACAGTGAGAGAATGCGTATCGAGTTAGATAAGCAAGCTTCTTACACCGTTTGGAAAGTGAAAAATGGCAAAGTCGGTTATGAGGCTTTTGCTGAATTAACCAATAATATTGAAGATGATGACGAGCGTGATTTTTGTCAGCAAGCCATTATGAAATATAAGACACTAATGGGTGTTAACTAATACCGAATAATAGCCATATAAAGCCCAGCATACAGATCCTATGTATGCTGGAGAAAAATAATAATTGATGCTAGATACTTAAATCATCTGAATGTTAATGATGATGCATTTTAGCCTGTTCATTACCAGTGTATGTCGCTGGTTTAACAGCAACATCCACTGTTATTTCACCAGCGTATTTAAAGATCAATGTCAGTGGAAAGTGTGAATCAATTGTTGGCACTTCGGTGAGATTAAATAGCATTACGTGAAAGCCACCAGGCTCTAATTGTTGCTGATGTTCAGCGGTAACTGTAATGGTATCAACCTGTCGCATTTGCATTAATCCATTGCCATTATTTAAAGTATGTAACTCGACAATTTCAGCGATAGGTGAGCGTGCTGCTATAAGGGTATCGTCAATCTTGCTGTGATTGATAATTGATAAAAAAGCGGCAGCAACCTTAGATGTGGGTGGAACAGCTTTTGACCATGGGTGATCGATTTCGATAGCCGTTGCAGCTACTGCGGTAGGGGTGGTGACTATAATAGTCATTAATAAGGCAGTAAGTATTTTCAACATAATGGCTTTCCTTTGCCTGTAATATGAAATTGAATGTACTTTAATAGTGTAGTATCTATGACGATATTTCGCCGGATGTGCCAAAAATTTACACGCTAATGGTTGCTGCTAATTTATTCGAGGGTGATGATAGTAACGATTATTTATTGAGCTTAGTGTTAATATTGTGCTCGCAATGATATTAATTGAGACTATTATTTTAATATTGCGTATTCTGTGTACAGAAACTGATCAAATGGTGAATTACAGTGAAAACAACTGAATTTTCTGCACTTGATGACGACAATGATAAACATGAGGTGTCGTTTTCATTACACGCAGAAAAACGTTCTGGGAATAGAGCGTCCCCGACGAATACTCCTGACTTTAGTCAACCAGCATCTAGCTCTGATGTTGTTAATGATAGGATGGTGACTGAAACAATGACAAAGCCACGTTCTAAGCGTTTAACGGATTGTCCTGCTTGTGATGGTAGTGTTTCTCGTCGTGCCCATTTTTGTCCTCATTGTGGTGAACCCGATCCTTCGCGTCATATGCAGCGAACACAATGGTTTTCTCGTATTGTGTGGACAATCATTATTGTTGCGGCTGGATGGTATGCTTATACTTCTTTGGTGCCGTTGATTGTTGATCGCCTTAAAGGCTGATGCCATAGATATAGCTATTAACACATTTTCGCTAATATTTAGGTATAAATATATTTACCCCAATAGTCGCTTATCGATTATTGGGGTTTTTTGTAGGTAATCAATGTGTTTTTTGCATGCCACGAGTTTGATTCATTGTACGTGAACCTGCGGTACCATAACTATTAATATCGTATCGATTAGGAGAATAGCCAATACGTGAGCGGTAACGTCGGTCGAGTGGATATAAATTAATATTGTAATTATCAATAAGTTGCTTGATCACCACATTCATTTCTTTTTGTGGTGTATTTTGTTCCCTAAGATAATAATAAAGGTTCTCTGCGCGTTGTTGATTCATTGTGCCCTCCAATAGGAAATGTTTGCTGATGAGCAATCAGGAATACACAGGAATTGGGGTTAAATAACATCAAAGGGGTTGATGTTGTGTTGGACTAATTATATTAAATTTAAAGTAAATGATAATAAGGTTAATACTTAAATTACTTTTACTTAATAGTAATAATGTATCGTTGATTGCGTTAATCGTTTCGTTATTTGAGTGCAAGTAATAATTTTAGTTGCTTAAAGGATTAATGCCCCTAACAATCAATTAGCCGTTAAATTAAGAGAAGACTCAGATGTTCAAGCAAAGTACCAAGATAAATATAGTGAGTATCGGAGTTGGGATATTAATTTTACCATGGCTACCGCTACTTATTAGTCAACATTCATTACTCAAAATGATGACCGATGCCATTGGTGGAATTGCGTTTGCATTAGCATGGGGAATTGGTTTGCCTGCGGTTGTAAGTTATGGTGTTGCGATAGTCGTTCTACTGGCACCAATGGCATTAGTGTTTTATTGGATAAAACACACACTAACGACCATCGCGAAGGCGTAGATAATTTATTCTGTAGTAGTAAAATCAAACACAATAACTACTACAGAATAATTAAGATCAATAATTAAACCAATTTATGCTTCGCTGATGGTAATAATGCTGATTTTTTGGTTTGGATAACGAATCTCAAGCTCCTGCTGTGCAGTTTTATGCGAGTCTAATTCACTGGCTGCATTAATGTTGTATTGGCAAGGAACATCAAAATGTGGCGATACAACATAAGTAACTTTGAAGTTTTTCATTGATAATAGCCTTAATTATTTAATCGAATAACTAAACGAATCGGCTGAAATTCTACAAATAATGCAGTGTTTTTAAATTGATCTGGCAACGATAAAAAGTGCTTTTAAGTAAATAATTGAGCAAACTTAAATGCCGGTTTTGTGAGCGATTTGGTGGTGATTGTTGCTGGAAGGCGGTTTAAAACGAATAAAACAAGAAGATTAATGATGATCTTCTTGTTTTAATTGACAGTCGATCTGCGGTAATTAATTAAACTTACGCACCTTCAAAATGATAAGTCATGTCTGTGGTATATGTCATTTTGGTAAATAATGTATTGGTTAACTGCTCCGTTAATGCCAATGCATCAGCGACCGTTTTTTTCTCAAACTCGTTGATTAGAGCCTGTGCTTTTTTAGGTTGGCGCTTGTAAATTTTTAGATAATTCTTTTCAAGTTCGCGTTGTTTAGATGCCGTCTGTATTTCAAACTTGTGATAAGCCGTTTGTACGATTGGAGAGAAGTCTTTCCAGTTTGTCATCGCTAACGTTTGTAGTTTACGGAATGCCCAGTTTGCAGATTCACTATCGGCTTTATTGGTACCGATAGTTAGTGCATGTGGAACTTCGGTCATACCTTGGTAATAAGGCAAGTAAACCCCAAGTGCAGTCATGCCATATGAGATGTATTCTACATCACCAATAGCTGTTGGTAAGTTAGGGCGCACTTGTAAGACATGTGATTCTTGGGTACGGAATACAGAAATAGGGCGGTAAGCTTCTTTAGGGTTTTGGGTTGCGTATGGGTCATGTGACGTACCTTGGTAATGATTACGTAACCCTTGTTCAACATCAGCAACGCTAAGTTTTTTGGTTGGTTTCAAGAAAACAGGGAAGGTTGTACCTTGATCTATCTTGGTTGTTAAACCTTGAGTGTACATGTGTTGTAATGTCCACACTCGAGGATAGTTATAAGTCACATCATTGGGTGTGTCTTGTGAATAAGCAGCATGGAAATTGAATGGCTTACCAGCTTCTGGTTTATATAAACCATGTTGTTCCGCAAAGCTAACTAATGTTGGTGATGCCATATAATTAGGGTTATTAGGTAAGTAAGTCGTTAAACGTCCTTGGTTTGCAGAAACAAAGTATTTATTTGCAGGAATTTTTTCTGCCATCCATTGATGACCACTACCACTTTCTAAATACCAAATACCGTCATTATCAACAAATGCAACCCCAAATCCTTCAGCAGCACCTTGAGTTTCAATGATCTTACCAAGTAACTCTACACCTTCTTTTGCAGAGTGAATACGCGGTAAAATCACGTTTTCAATAGCGTCTTCACCAATACCTGTTTTGGTTACATAGGGATCAGCTTTTAATGCTTTAGCGCCATTATAAATGGTTTCTGTTGCTGACATACCTACACCAGCAGAGTTAAAGCCTACCTCTCCCATACTTTTATTATGAGTATCAAAATCGGACATTGAGGTGTATTGCAATGCATCTTTTGCTGCAGGGTAGCTAAAATTATTCGCATTAGAATGGAAGTCACTTTGCTGCATTTTTTCTGCTGGGTGTAAAACAAAATGTTTAGCGTTATTTGCTTGGTAATCTTCATTACGAGCAATGATATAAGAACCATCCGTTGTGGCTTGGTTTCCGACTAAGATAGTAGTACAGGCACTGGCTGGAAAAGCGACAATTGCGGTTAATGCTGTGGTTACAGCTGATGCTAAAAACGTTATCTTTTTCATTTTATATATATATTGATTGAATAATAATTTAGTTATACGGGGAATCTTAGTGTGATTTTGTGAGGAAGGTCACTTTTGTATATCGATGATAGGTATAATTATTTTGCAGTTTTATACCTTATTATATTGATTTAAATTAAAATATTCGTTAATTAAGTATAGCAATTTGTGAGGATGTAGCGGTTATTTCTCGGGGTTGATGAATTATTAAGGTATTATAAATAATAGAAATTTATGATAAATATCAGTGATGTAATGTCATTTACTAGGGAATAAGAGGACGAGATTAACCCATGAGAAATAAAACATTCATTATCAGCGCATTTACTACGTTATTACTATCAACGTCGGCACAAGCTGCTGAATCTTTTGTTTTACAACCTGTTAGTGATAGTAATGCGATTGCACCGTTAGTTAAATTCGATGATAGCACTCATTATTTTGTTGGTATAACGGGTGGTACAAGTGATATTAGTATGACAGCTATTACGGCTAATAATACTCAGATATCTTCGCCTGATGCAGCAGGGTTTGTTGGTGCTGATATCGGTTTTTATACTGCTGGTGGTGCAGGGCGTATTTATTATAGTTGGCAGAAAATGTCAGCTCAGTCCAATTTGAATGGTACTAAAGCAATTGAAACTGATGTGACGTTGCATTTATTAAATGCTGATTATATTTTCCGTGCGGATAAAACAATTAATCCTTTTATTGGCGCTCATTTAGGCTACATGATGGCAGATAGCAAAGGTCAGGATTATGGTTCAAATAGTCAATCAGATAAAGTGCTTGGTATTCAAGCTGGCGTCGCTTGGCGTATTTCAAATCATATTACGGCTGAAATTGGAGTGCGTCATACCGCAACGCAAAGCGAAGATATTAAACCGTGGTCATCAAAGAAAATGACGTCACAAATAAAAAGTATTTCAACAGGGTATGCATCATTAAATTATCGTTTCTAAGATCATGTTTTGATTATATCCCCGTGTGATCATTGATTTGTGTAATAGCCTCGTTGAGTTATTTTCTTAAACGGTGAGAAAACTGAAGGTTTACTCATCCGTTTAGCCGCGTATAATGCATCCCCCTAGTAAACGACAACCATTATCAATAAAGGACTTCACCTTGAAGCTATTCGTTAGAGATCTCACTGTAATTGACGCATCTTACTTGTGCCCACAACGGGGAATGGTGGGTGAGAGTTGGATTCTTGATGTGGTGATGTCGGGTGAGTTGAATGAAATGAGCATGGTGCTTGATTTCAGCCGCGTTAAAAAGCAAATTAAACAGTTAGTTGATCAATATGTTGATCATCGGTTATTGATCCCTGCTGCATCAGCTGCAATTCAAACCGCGACAACTAAAGCAGAATACATGACGGTTGATTTAGTGAGTGATCAACACACGATTCACTTACATAGCCCTGAACAAGCATTTTGTTTTATTGATGCAGAAGCTATCACTATTGAAAGTGTGACGAAACATGTACAGCAAGTGTTGCTTGGTAATTTACCTGCCAATGTACAAGGCTTAGAAATCATTTTGCGTCATGAGAAAATTGATGGGGCGTTTTACCATTACAGCCATGGCTTGAAAAAACACGATGGTAATTGTCAGCGTATTGCTCATGGCCACCGTTCACCGGTTGAATTAGTAGTAAATGGTCAACGTAATGCTGATTTAGAGCAACAATGGGCGCGACGTTGGCAAGATATTTATTTAGGTTCACAAGAAGATGTTATCGGTGTCCGCGAGTTAAATTTAAGTGCGGCAGCGGCAAATATTAATGATGAAACGCATTATGGTTTTCGCTATACCGCCCCACAGGGTGAATTTGAATTAGCGATAGCAAAGTCAGTGACTGAAATTTTAGCAACCGACACCACTGTTGAGTTATTAGCTTGCTACATTGCTGAACAAATAAAACCACAATTAGTTGCAACTGATCGTCTTGATGTTTTTGCTTACGAAGGCGTAGGTAAAGGCGCGATGGTAACGATAGGCTAAAACTCTGTTTATTGCTTTGTAATTGATTAAAAAATAAAAAATAAGCCCAATGTGATATTTGTTTTTAGGAATAATATCGGATTGGGCTTTTTTTGTGGTTGCTTTTTCATCAAAAAATGGTCAATAGTGAGAGCTTTCGCACTAAATCTAGTTATACCACTTAATAGTCAGTCATTTATGCGTAGACTTAGAATAAGTGTCATAAACAAGAGGGATCGATTATGCCTTTAGCGCCTCTAACCAGTGACAAGCTGTATCGTATTGCAGCCTTAAACGGATTGAATGATGCGTGTAAGTCAACCAAGCACCTTACACCATTAGATGAAATCGTAGGACAGGAGCGAGCTCAACATGCGGTTGAGTTTGCAATGTCGATAAAAGAAAAAGGTTATAACATTTATGCTATTGGCCGCAATGGCTTAGGTAAACGTACCATGGTGATGCGTTATTTAAATCGTCATGAGCCTAATGGCAATAGTCATACATTGTATGATTGGTGTTATGTGTCTAATTTTGGCGATACACGTTGCCCTAAGGTACTTAAACTTCCAGCAGGGGATGGCTGTAGCTTTAAAAAAGACATTGAAAACCTGATGAAGCGATTAGTTAAAGCGTTTCCATTAGCATTTGATAATGAGCTTTATTATTCACGCGCGGAAAAATTAAAAGCAGAACTAGCGACTAAACAAGAAACGACTTTAAAGTCGCTCACAAAAAGCGCTGAAGAGCGTGGTGTCAGTGTATCAATCACAACTCAGGGTGATTACCAGTTAGTCGCAATGAATGGTAAAGAGCCGCACAGTGAGGATAGTTTCGCGGCATTGTCAGCTGAAGATCAACAATTGTTTGAGAATACCATTAATGATCTGGAAGTTGAACTGCGTGGTATCGTGCGTAAATTGACTGAATGGGAAGAACAATATTCAAATAAACAACAAAAGCTTGATGAAAATATCGCTCAAGAAGTTGTCGGTCATTGCATTAAAGATCTGCAGTTAAAATACAAAAAAGTAGCTGATGTAAAAGCATATTTAGCTGATATGTATACTGATATTTTAGAAAATATTGATATTTTTCTTGAAGAAAATGAAGAACAAGTAGCACTAGCATATGCTTCATTAGATAAGAAAATGCCGCGGCGTTACCAAGTAAATGTCTTAGTACATCAGCTTGATGAGCGTAAATTTCCTATCGAAGTTGAAGAAAGTCCTAGTTACCATTCAATTTTTGGTTATATTGAAAATGCGACTTATAAAGGAACGGTATTTACTGATTTTTCTTTAATTCGAGCAGGTAGTCTTCATCGTGCCAATGGCGGGGTGTTGATGATGGATGCGGTGAAAGTGCTTGAACGTCCGTATGTGTGGGATGGTCTGAAACGTGCACTGCGTGCGCAAAAATTAAATTTAAGCTCACTTGAGCGAGAAGTTACCCTTTCAGGTACGATTTCATTGGAGCCTGAAGCTATTCCGTTAAATGTGAAAATTATTCTGTTTGGTGATTATCAGACTTATCAGCTATTACAGCACTACGATCCAGAATTTAAAGAACTGTTTCGTGTTACCGCCGATTTTGAAGATGATATGCCGCGTAATGATACATCAGAAGAGCAATATGCACGTTTCATTGCCAGTATTGTGCATGATAACGACATGCTACATTGTGATCGTAAGGCCATTGCTCGTATTATTGAATACAGTTCACGCCAAGCTGATGATCAAAATAAACTTTCATTGCACTCGGCCGATATTGCTAATCTATTACGTGAAACTAATTACGTTGCGCGAGCTTCTAATGCCACGATGATCCGCAGTAGCCATGTTGAACAAGCGATGTTAAATCAAGAGCTACGGGTTAGTCGTTTAAAAGATCATGTTATGCAAAGTTTCGTTACCGGGACAACATTATTAGATGTTCATACACATGCAGTTGGACAAGTGAATGCATTATCAGTGATCTCAACCTCCGATTATCAGTTTGGTGCGCCGAGTCGTATCACCGCGACTACTGCTTATGGTAGCGGAGAGGTGTTTGATATTGAACGTAGTGCTGAATTAGGCGGTAATATCCACTCAAAAGGAGTGATGATTCTATCTGCTTATCTGGCTTCTGTATTTGGTAAAACAGCGAAAATCCCCTTAACCACTCATCTTACTTTTGAGCAATCGTATGGCGGTGTTGATGGTGATAGTGCATCTATGGCTGAAGTATGTGCAATTATTTCGGCTTTTTCTGGTTTACCCCTACGACAAGATATTGCGATTACAGGTTCAATGAACCAGTTTGGTGAAGCACAACCGATCGGTGGTGTTAATCAGAAAATTGAAGGCTTCTTTGATGTGTGTGGTATTAAAGGCAGAACGGCTGGCCAAGGTGTGATAATACCTGAGTCTAACGTGCATAATTTAATGTTACGTAAAGATATTGTTGAAGCTGTTTCAAAAGGTGAGTTTCAGATTTGGGCGATCAGTCATGTATCGCAAGCGATTGAAATTTTCACCGGCAATGCAGTTGGTATTGAGGCTGAACAAGGTTTTTATCCATCAGATACCGTATTTGGTTTAGTACAAAGTAAGCTTAATGCATTACGTCGTTAGTAATGATTTGTGCTTTTATATCTGTAAATGAAATAATTACATATTTTAGTTCAACCAATATAAGCTGGCCACATTGTGGCTAGCTTATATTATCCTGAAAAGGAATAACTGTATTCTTAGGTATGTTAACTAACAGAATAATTCCCATAACATATAAAATATCGTTACTATCAACGTCATTTTAAATTAAAAATAAAAATTCAATAAAAAATTAATTCTAATCATTGTCATAAATTTTTACATTTTATATTTATATATTATTGATACAAATAATGTATAAGATTATTGTAATATGAAATTTGTAACTATGAGTTTTAAATGTTAAGTAAAAAATTGGTTTATTTATTTGCTGTAATCTCACTTTCGGGTTGGTTAGTATCTTCTTTACTTATTGTTTTGGATAATAGAAATGAAAAACAATATATTAATGAAAAGATAACTGAAAATGCTTTCAATATTGTCCATCAAGCTTTGCAAGATAAAAAGAATGATGCTGAAATTGTTGCTCAAATGCAAGAATGGTTTGAAAAAGGATGGACAGCACAAACTGCTTCTATAACAACTATTTGCGATAATAATCGCAGGAAATTGAATCAAATTTTATCAAGTGATTCAATTGCTATTGTTTGTAGATTGCGTATTTAGTGGGTCTTATGAATAAAAAAATAACTATTTCACTATTATCAATCTTGGCCCTTTCTGGTTGGATTACAACTGCTGTACAAATATATTTAGCTAGTGAAAACAAAGCACTTCTTTTGGATAAAATATTAGATAACCCTTTTAATTTGGTGTCATTACAACTACAAATTGAAAGAGATATAAAAGATCCGGTAGAAATAATTCAATTTTGGGTTAAGAATGGTTGGACGGCTGAAACAGGATCATTATTAACTATTTGTAATAATAATAAAGACAAATTATCGTCTATATTATCAAGTGATCAGATTAATGAGGCATGTCGTTTAGTTAATACGGGTATTTAATAGGTATGTTTTTTAAAGTCGCTTTGGCGGCTTTTTTTAATTTAAAGACAGCCAGAAATGAAGTGAGTAAGTCGTATATAAAAGTAGTTTGTAATAAAGATTTTTATTTGGATATATATGTTTTGTTGGCTATCAACGTTGTTCATTGTGAAAGATGATTGGCAACAAGATATGGCAAATTATAGATATAAAAAATGCCGGCCATAGCCAGCATTTTTTCATTTATCTATAAAAAGATAAATTATAGAGCTACAACGTTTGCAGCTTGAAGACCTTTTTGGCCTTGCTCTACTTCAAAAGACACTTTTTGGCCTTCAGCAAGAGTTTTGAAACCTTCAGAAGCGATAGCACGGAAGTGAACGAATACGTCAGCACCGCCGTTGTCTTGAGTAATAAAACCAAAACCTTTCTCTTCGTTAAACCATTTTACTAGACCAGTTGTTGTGTTAGACATGAGATGTCCCTTATTAGTTGAGATTAATTAACCGCTAAAATGCGATGTGCTACGTGGTTAAATTATTAATGTTACTGCCAATACAAGGGAAACACAGAGATACAAAACGAAACCGTCAATGTAGCTTTAGTTTAACTTTTACTTGGTGTTGCATTTAATAACTCTTAAACAACAGAGCGAGACGGATAATAGCAGTTGTGATGCTGATGTACATCTATTTTTGCGTGTTTTTTTTAAAAGTGTGACATTAACGGGGGAGGTATTCGTGGCTTTTTTTATCTAAGATGCTGATAATAATTGATTTTAATAACAAATAAACGTAGGTGGAGAACTTTATTTATTGTCTTCATAATCTAGCGCATTAGAAGGCGTTATTATGCTAAAGTACTAGGTGTAGCTTAGCTTTATGATTAAAACAATATGCTAGATTGATGGTTTAAGCGTAATCATCGTTCGTAGTTAGGGATCATATAAACATAAAACTAATCCTAGAGATGAACGAGAATAAGGAAAGCAATAATGACTCATGAAACTAAAACAATGGAAGTACCTGTTGCTATCGCTGATAGGGTACAGGCGCTTATTGACGGATTTAAAGCGAAAGAAATATTTAAGGCTGAGCGTAAAGCTGTGGTAAATAATTTTCTTGCTATGGATGGTCTTAGTTGTGAGATGGCGGTGTACAGCTTACCGCAAAGTGAGTTGCTTGATACACTTCGATTTGTATACGAATTATCGGGTACAAATAGCAAATTCATCACAAATATTTTAATTCAATCAAGAGAAAATCCTAAGAAAGTGTTGTCTGATGCTCAGAGAACAGCAGCTAAGAGCTTATTATTTAACTTGATTAATGATCCGTCTGTAGTCTCGGCAATGAAAGAAATTTAATCGTCGTACATAGATTACAAATGATAAAAAACCCGCATTTATTCTCTATAAAAGAGCGTTATGCGGGTTTTGTTTATCTGTAACGTTTATTTATGAATGGATTATTTCTGTTGCTGTAGATGTAGTTTGTGACAATGTTCATTAACCTCATCAAAATGACGTAATGTTTTTTCGTTGGGCTTTTCGCCTTTTAAACTAACTACAACCAACGCAATAGATGCTAATAAGAAAGCTGGAATAATTTCGTATAAGCTAAAGACAGTTGAATTCGGCCATGCTGAATGAGCGGCAATCCAACATAGCACAACTGTTGCACCAACAACCATACAGGCGATAGCACCATGAGCACTACAACGGCGCCAGAATAATGAGAATAAAACCACGGGTCCAAATGCTGCTCCCATACCGGCCCATGCGTGGCCTACTATTGATAAAATAGTACTTTGTGGGTTACTCGCAAAAATCATAGCAACTAATGACACTGCAACTACAGCTAAACGGCCAAGAAGAACTTGAGACTTTTCAGTAAGTTTAATATCGAAGAAATGAGCAATATCTTCGGTTAATGCACTTGATGATGCTAATAGTTGTGCTGCAACCGAGCTCATTACAGCAGAGAGTACCGCTGCAATCAGAACGGCTGCAATCCAGCTTGGGAATAAGCCTTTTGCTAGTTCTAAAAAGATCATCTCGTTATCGAAGTGATGGTTTGCTCCTGAGTAGTACATGGCTCCAGTAATACCTACGGCAAATGCACCTACTAAAGAAACAATCATCCAACTCATACAAATTTTTCGAGCAACACTCATGCCTTTTACATCACCAATAGCCATAAAGCGAACTAAGATGTGCGGCTGACCAAAGTAACCTAGGCCCCATGCAAGTAATGACAGCACACCAATCGTACTTGTATTATCACTAATAACTGAAAAGTAATGGGTGGGTAATACGCTTTGATCAATTGCTGGATCTAGGTTATACCATGTCACTATCGGTGTAATTAATAGTGCAAAGAACATTAATGAGCCTTGGAAGAAATCAACCCAGTTAACGGCTAAAAATCCACCAATAGCAGTGTAAACCATTAAGAATATTGCCCCGATCCATACTGCTTGTGTATAAGGAATGTGGAATAAGGTTTGAATTAAGAAAGCACCACTTACAAAACCTGCAGCAGCATAAAGTGTAAAGAAGATAAGGATAACTAATGCAGTCATTAATCTGAGTGTGCGATTATCGCTGCCAAATCGAGCATAAAAATAAGAAGGGATCGTTAGCGCATCACCGACATTTTCAGTATAAATTCGTAGTTTTCTCGCCACGAAATGCCAATTTAAATAAGCACCAATGGTTAAACCAATAGGTAACCAAATTTGATCTAAACCTGAAACAAATACAGCTCCAGGTAAACCTAATAATAACCAACCGCTCATATCTGAAGCACCAGCACCAAGTGCTGTAACACCAGGGCTTAAGCTACGACCACCAAGAACATAATCTGAATTTCCTTCTGTTTTTCGTGCCGCGACTATTCCGATAGCAAATATAATACAAAAGTAAACTGCTAACACGATATAGTAAGTAGACATTGAATCTCCTTTATTGTTTGACCAGTAGTTTTTAACCAAGAAATTAGTTTTGGTATAAAGGTTACTGGTACCTTATTTATTACTTGATTTAGATTTTTATATCTATTTATTATTCTGACGGAATTAGTGTTCTGCTAACTCGTTAAAAATATCAAAATGAAACTTTTTACTTATAATAAAAAGTTTCAAATTACTGATGGTTATTAAAAATACCTAAAATGTGTTAATTATGCAAATTAAAGATTTGTTAGTATTGAGTGGCTCTAGTTTTTTATTGTTTTTGTATTCTTTTTTACTTAAACCTCGTTGTTTATTTATTTCATTTAATTCAATTGGTTATGTGGGGTGTGTTGGTTTTCATTGTCGATTCTATATTTGATGGATTAGCTGTTTTTTAGCATGACTCTTTTATTTGTGAGTAATAATTATTCGTGATTGTGAATTTCAGGTTGGTCGTAAATATTCAGTTTTATTTGTGTTGATATATATGTATTAGAAGGCGGTAAGTGAGTTATTATTTATCTTGCTTATGATTGATGTTGATTAATAATACACATTGTAATGTGGTTTATTTGATTAAAACTAACATTAGTTGGCAGTGTTTAAGTCGATTGTAATTAACGTTCGATACGATGATAAGTTGTTATTATATTGCTTTTATTTTCGTAGGATATAAGCCATAAATTTTTACTGGATGGAGGCAATTTATATCTTTTATATATTTAAATAAAAATGTAATGAGCTTTTATTTCTTTAGGCAATGTATAGATTTTGATATCTATGATTGACTATAAATCATATGCTTTGTTGAGGCCATTATCTCTATTTTTATGTGAGTTATCATGATATGGCGACTTTATTATATAGAGATAACCTGAATAAAATACTTTTCGCGATCCAAGAAGGAATCTAGCATCTTGATGGCTGTTATTGGTCGTTTGCTTTTTAAGCGATCCTAACGACTAAAGTAAAATGTTGTACAGTATTTTTTATCACTTATTGTTATTAGCATGTTCATCTGAGTTAAATTGGCACTTTAGATAAATAGGATAGTTTAGGTTTTATAAAAAGAGACACTTTAGCTTTGTGACTCTGTATTTATCGAATGCAACTTGATGTACTCATTGTCGCGTCAAGTGTTCATAATGACAACATGATGTTATCTGAATTTGTAAAGAATAGTTAGATGACTAAACTTATTAAAATTTATAATATGTTTTTTTTGGTTGTGACGATAAAAACAGGCTAATTTATGAACTAAATTTGATGATATCCATCTTATAATTAAATTTAATAATAAATATATTATTTATGCTCTTTATAGGCTTCGGCTATAAAAATAGAGAGGGATTTATATATAATACTTTACCAAGTTTATAGCATTGTAATGATATTTTTATTGATATAACCATGAGTGGCAGGCGCTAGGTGAGATTTATATAACTGATGGCGTTATATGGTTAATTTATTTCTATAATAATAAACACGAGTAGTATTGATATTACTCGTGTTTATAAAGAGTCATATTTAGATGTGTTTAGCTCTATAAGTTGTTTTTATTACCATTCATTTGATACATTTAATGTTTCTACGTTAACCTTCGAACCTGCTTCTAAAGTGCTAAGGTTGGTGGTAATAGATAAATTTTTGGGATAATTAATGCAAATAATATCATTGGAAACTTCTTCAATAGAATTAGATACACCATTAATTCCAATATGATCTTCTGCGGAAATATTTTTGGTTAGGTTTTTAGGAATTTCAATATAAACTTTAAGAAGATCTTCTTCTTCAGTAATATTATCAACAGTAGCGACCCCCTTTATATTTCCAGTTAAAGCACCTTTCCCAAGGAGTGAGCCAAATTCTGGACGTAGTTCTAAGTTTACCTTGTCACCGATTTCTAATGAATCAAAGGTTGTGGTATTAAGTGCCTGATCTATATCGAAATAAACGACATCACCTGTGATGCGAACAACAGTTAATGAGCATCCATTTACGAGCATGACAGTATCTTTTGCAACTAAGTCCAATATATTTTTTGGAAAAGTAATGCCATGTCTTTGGGTATCATCATTTTTTGATATTTTTTTAATTATTCCAGTGCCCTGAACTATACCTTTGAACATAATAATCTCCTTTTGTAGACAAACGTATTTAAAATGAAAATCTTCATTTTGAAATTAGTCTAATGGTAAAAAAATAAAATTCAATACTAAATAATATTTTTTTGACTTTTAATCTGTTTTTGATAATAAAATTTTGATTTGTTATTTCTATTCAAGACGATTTTTTAAGGTTTAAGTTTTTTTAAATGGATATTTTTAGTTGAGATTTAGGCTGGTAACTAGATGATTTTAAACTGGTATTTAATAAACTAAGTAATTAATTACAGACACTTTAATATTAATCTAATATTAAACTTTTTATGATATTTTCATTTTTTAATTGTTTATATTTTTATTGTTGTTGATATTGCAATTTATTTTAAAATCAAGTATATGCATCAAGTTTTTTTGTTTTTATAGAAATATAATTCTTTAAATTAATATGTAGTTAAATGCTCTTATTTTATATTTAAAGGTGTTTTAAAATAGACATGAATTATTAAAAAACAAAATTCCATATTAAAAATGTGACATTAACCCAATAAATTTAACAATGCATCCATATCATACAAATTTCCCTTACATACCTAATGAATTTTAGTTAGTCTCTAGCCATACCTATGCAGCAGGGTTGTATGCTGATTGAGTATGTGCAATGCGGAATTTAAAGGAGATTGTATGATAAAGAAAATCCCAATGATTATTGGTGGCGCAGAGAGGGATACTTCAGAACATGAATATCGTGAACTCACACTAAATAGCTATAAAGTTAGTATACCTATCATTAATCAAGATGATGTTGAGGCGATTAAATCACAAAGTGTGGAAAATAATCTAAATATCAATCAGATAGTGAATTTCTTATACACTGTTGGTCAGAAATGGAAAAGTGAGAATTATTCTCGTCGACTAACCTATATTCGTGATTTGGTAAGATTTCTCGGATATTCTCCTGAAATGGCAAAGCTAGAAGCTAACTGGATCTCAATGATCTTGAGCTCAAAAAGTGCCTTATATGATATTGTTGAGACAGAGTTAGGTTCTCGTCATATTGTAGATGAATGGTTACCTCAGGGTGATTGTTATGTTAAGGCCATGCCAAAAGGAAAATCTGTTCATTTGCTAGCCGGTAATGTGCCTCTATCTGGTGTTACTTCTATTATTAGAGCAATTCTGACTAAAAATGAATGTATCATTAAAACATCATCAGCTGATCCATTTACGGCAATAGCATTAGCTTCAAGTTTTATTGATACAGATGAACACCATCCAATTAGCCGTTCAATGTCGGTAATGTATTGGTCTCATAACGAAGATATTGCAATCCCACAACAAATTATGAATTGTGCTGATGTTGTTGTTAGTTGGGGTGGATATGATGCAATTAAATGGGCAACAGAACATACACCGGTAAACGTAGACATATTAAAATTTGGGCCGAAGAAAAGTATTGCGATTGTTGATAATCCTGTAGATATTACAGCTTCTGCTATTGGTGTGGCTCATGATATTTGTTTTTATGATCAGCAGGCCTGTTTTTCAACTCAAGATATCTATTATATAGGCGATAACATTGATGCGTTCTTTGATGAGCTTGTAGAACAATTAAATCTATATATGGATATATTGCCAAAAGGCGATCAAACATTTGATGAAAAGGCATCATTTTCATTAATTGAAAAAGAGTGTCAATTTGCAAAATATAAAGTTGAGAAAGGCGATAATCAATCTTGGTTACTTGTTAAATCACCGCTAGGATCTTTTGGTAATCAACCATTAGCTCGATCTGCATATATTCACCACGTCTCCGATATATCAGAAATAACGCCTTATATAGAAAATAGAATTACTCAAACTGTAACAGTTACTCCTTGGGAGTCATCATTTAAATATAGAGATGTTCTAGCCTCTCATGGTGCTGAACGTATTGTTGAGTCAGGGATGAATAATATTTTCCGTGTTGGTGGTGCGCATGATGGTATGAGACCTCTTCAACGTTTAGTTAAATATATTTCACATGAAAGACCTTATACATATTCAACCAAAGATGTAGCAGTAAAAATCGAACAAACACGTTATCTAGAAGAAGATAAGTTTTTAGTCTTTGTACCATAAAAGGGAATTAATATGAAAAGTGAAAACAATTCTGTACCAATTGATCATGTTATAAAAGTTGATAACGAACGTCATATACGTGTTTGGGAAACTGTCCCTAAAGATCAATGTGATAAAAGAAATAATACTATTATTATTGCTTCTGGTTTTGCTCGAAGAATGGATCATTTTGCAGGTTTAGCTGAATATTTATCAACTAATGGATTTCATGTTATTCGTTATGATTCACTTAATCATGTTGGATTAAGTAGCGGTGAAATTGATCAGTTCTCAATGTCAGTAGGTAAGGAAAGTTTATTAACCGTTATTGATTGGTTGAAATCAGAGCATGGTATTGATCAGGTCGGTTTAATTGCATCGAGTCTTTCTGCTCGAATTGCTTATGATATTGTCGCTGATGTTAATTTGTCTTTTTTAATTACCGCCGTTGGTGTGGTTAATTTGCGAAATACTCTAGAACAAGCACTTAAATATGATTATTTGCAGATGGAGATAGACGAAATACCAGAAGATCTAGATTTCGATGGATATAATTTAGGTTCGAAAGTATTTGTTACAGATTGTTTTGAAAATAATTGGGATACATTAGATTCAACTATAAATAAAACAAAAAATTTAAATTTCCCATTTATAGCTTTTGTCGCCAATGGTGATAGTTGGGTACAACAGCATGAAGTCGAAGAATTAATTAGTAATATCAATTCAGATAAAACCAAAATTTACTCTTTAATAGGTTCATCACATGATTTAGGTGAAAACCTAATTGTGTTAAGAAATTTCTATCAATCAATTACTAAAGCAGCAATTGCATTAGATAGTAATTTAGTAGGATTGGTGAGTGAGATTATTGAACCACAATTTGAAGCTCTCACTATTGCTACAGTAAATGAACGTCGTTTGAAAAATAAAATACAAAGTAAGTCATTAGCTTAATTACAACTGATACATAAACCAACAAAAGGAATATATTATGAAGTTTGGAAATATTTGTTTCTCATATCAGCCCCCAGGTGAGTCACATAAAGAAGTCATGGATCGCTTTGTTCGTTTAGGCGTTGCATCAGAAGAACTAAATTTTGATACTTACTGGACTCTAGAGCATCATTTTACTGAATTTGGACTAACAGGTAACTTGTTTGTTGCTTGTGCTAACTTACTTGGTCGAACCACCAAACTTAATGTTGGTACTATGGGTATTGTTCTTCCAACAGCTCACCCTGCACGTCAGATGGAAGATTTATTACTTTTAGATCAAATGTCAAAAGGTCGTTTTAATTTTGGTGTTGTGCGTGGCTTATACCACAAAGATTTCCGCGTTTTTGGTGTAACGATGGAAGATTCTCGTGCTATCACTGAAGACTTTCATACCATGATTATGGATGGTACAAAAACGGGTACACTTCATACTGATGGTAAAAATATCGAGTTCCCAGATGTAAACGTTTACCCTGAGGCGTATTTAGAGAAAATTCCAACATGCATGACTGCTGAATCAGCAGTAACAACGACTTGGCTTGCTGAGCGTGGCTTACCGATGGTTCTTAGTTGGATTATTACAACGAGTGAAAAGAAAGCTCAAATGGAACTCTATAATGCTGTTGCTCGAGATAGCGGTTACAGTGAAGAGTACATTAAAAACGTTGACCACAGTATGACCCTCATCTGTTCTGTAGATGAAGATCCAAAAAAAGCTGAAGATGTGTGCCGTGAGTTTTTAGGTAATTGGTATGATTCATACGTAAATGCAACCAATATCTTTAGTGAAAGTAACCAAACTCGTGGTTATGATTATCATAAAGGTCAATGGAAAGATTTTGTTCTTCAAGGGCATACCAATACTAAACGTCGTGTTGATTATAGCCACGATCTAAACCCTGTAGGTACACCTGAAAAATGTATTGAAATTATTCAGCGTGATATTGATGCAACAGGTATTACTAATATTACCCTTGGTTTCGAAGCAAATGGTTCAGAGGAAGAAATCATTGCCTCTATGAAACGCTTCATGACGCAAGTTGCGCCATTCTTAAAAGATCCAAAATAAATAAATCACTCAGATTAACTTTAATAAATAATATAAGGAATATAACATGAATTTTGGATTATTCTTCCTCAACTTTCAGCCTGAAAATACATCGTCAGAAACAGTTTTAGATAATATGATCAATACTGTCTCTTTAGTTGATAAAGATTATAAAAACTTTACAACTGCTTTAGTCAACGAGCACCATTTTTCTAAAAATGGTATTGTCGGTGCCCCGATGACAGCTGCGAGCTTCCTATTAGGATTGACTGAACGTTTACATATTGGTTCTTTAAATCAAGTAATTACAACGCATCACCCGGTTCGTATTGCAGAAGAAGCAAGTTTGCTTGATCAAATGTCAGATAGTCGCTTTATTCTAGGTCTAAGTGATTGTGTTAATGATTTTGAGATGGATTTCTTTAAACGTCAACGTGACTCACAGCAGCTACAATTTGAAGCTTGCTATGACATTATTAATGAAGCTATCACAACTAATTACTGCCAAGCTAATAATGATTTTTATAACTTCCCTCGTATATCAATTAATCCTCATTGCTTAAGCAAAGAGAATATGAAGCAATATATTTTGGCTTCTAGTGTGGGTGTTGTTGAGTGGGCAGCTAAAAAAGCGCTTCCACTAACATATCGTTGGAGCGATAGCCTTGAAGATAAAGAGATTCTTTATAAGCGTTATTTAGACGTTGCAGCAAAGCATAATATTGACGTTTCTAATGTCGAGCATCAGTTCCCACTGCTTGTAAATCTAAATCATGATCGTGATGTTGCTCATCAAGAAGCAACTGCTTATTTAGCAAGTTATATTGCTGAAGTATACCCACATCTAAATCAGCAACAAAAAATTGCTGAACTTATTAGCCAACATGCGATTGGTACTGATAATGATTACTATGAATCAACATTAAATGCGTTAGAGCGTACAGGTTCAAAAAATGTATTACTTTCTTTTGAATCAATGAAGAATCATGATGATGTTGTAAAAGTGATTAATATGGTTAATGAGAAGATTCAAAAGAATTTACCAAGCTCGTAAGCATAAAGGAAGCGGTGTTATTATGAATAAATGGAATTACGGAGTTTTCTTCGTTAACTTTTATAATAAAGGCCAACAAGAGCCATCTGAAACGATGAATAATGCGTTAGAAACATTACGTATTATTGATGAAGATACATCTATTTATGATGTAATTAATATTGATGATCACTATCTTGTAAAGAAAGACAGTGAAGATAAAAAGCTAGCGCCTTTTATTGCACTAGGGTCAAAACTATATGTGCTTGCTACCAGTGAAAACACAGTTGATAGTGCAGCGAAATATGCATTACCGCTAGTTTTCAAATGGGATGATACAAATGAGGAACGACTTAAATTGTTGAGTTCTTATAATGCATCCGCAAGTAAATATAATAAGAATATAGATTTGGTTCGACACCAGCTTATGTTACATGTCAATGTTAATGAGGCTGAAACTGTAGCAAAAGAAGAACTAAAATCATATTTTGAAAATTATGTAGCATGTACACAGCCTAGTAATTGTAATGGCTCGATTGATAGTATTATTCAGAGTAATGTGACTGGCAGTTATAAAGACTGTTTATCATATGTAGCGAATCTTGCTGGTAAATTTGATAATACTGTGGACTTCTTACTTTGTTTTGAGTCAATGCAAGATCAAAATAAGAAAAAATCAGTAATGATAGATCTTAATAATCAAGTTATTAAGTTCCGCCAAGATAATAATCTAATCTAATCTACAATCATTGCCTCTTATAATGGCAGTGCTAAATTAAAGTTCTGCCATTATATTTAATTATATTTTAAATAGGATTAAACATGACTATTACATTAGATATTTGCGAAAAAGATATTATTGTAAGTACAGAGATCGACGATATTATTTTTACATCTTCACCTCTTGATATTACTTACGATGAACAAGAAAGAATAAAGCATAAATTAATATTAGAATCATTTCGTTATCACTATAATAATAATGAAGATTATAAGTATTTCTGTAATGCTCAGGGGGTGGACGAAAATATTTCATCACTTGATGATATCCCTGTTTTTCCGACCTCAATGTTCAAGTATGCAAAAATATGTACAGCAGATGAATCTAACATTGAAAACTGGTTCACAAGTAGTGGTACGAGTGGTGTAAAAAGTCATATTGCTCGTGATCGTGTAAGTATTGAACGTTTACTTGGTTCTGTAAATTATGGAATGAAATATCTTGGTTCATTTCATGAAAATCAGCTAGAACTGGTTAATATGGGCCCTGATCGTTTTAATGCTAAAAATGTTTGGTTTAAGTATGTAATGAGTCTTGTTGAGTTATTGTATCCAACTACATTTACTGTAAATAACGATGAAATAGATTTTGAACTTACCATTAAAAGTTTAAAAGAAATCTATAATAAAGGAAAAGGTATTTGTTTAATCGGTCCTCCGTATTTCATTTATTTGTTATGCCAGTACATGAAAGAGAATGATATTGAGTTTAATGCTGGTAATCGTATCTTTATTATTACTGGTGGTGGTTGGAAAACTAAGCAAAAACAAGCACTAAACCGTCAAGACTTTAATCAACTATTGATGGAAACCTTCCATTTAGCACATGAAAGTCAGATTCGAGATACATTTAATCAAGTTGAATTAAATACGTGTTTCTTTGAAGATAACCGTCAGCGTAAGCATGTTCCGCCATGGGTTTATGCACGTGCACTTGATCCTGTGACTCTAAAACCTGTTGAAGATGGTCAAGAAGGACTTATTAGTTATATGGATGCATCATCAACGAGTTACCCTACATTTATCGTTACTGATGATATCGGTATAATTCATACAATTAAAGCTCCAGATCCACACCAAGGTACTACGATTGATATTGTCCGCCGTTTGAATACGAGAGAGCAGAAAGGGTGTTCATTATCAATGTCATCAGGCTTGAAATAGCTCACAAGGAAGATTTATGATTTTAAATTGTAAAATAATTAAAATTGAAGCTTCTGAATGTAATATTTTTAAAGTATTTATTAAGCCTGATAAGTGTCTCAATTTTAAAGCTGGGCAATATGTTTTAGCATATTTAGATGGTAAAAAATTACCTTTTTCAATTGCTAATTGTCCAACATGTAATGAACTTATAGAGTTACATGTTGGGAGTTCGGTAAAAGAAACCGCAGTTAAATCTATTTCTCATTTTGTAGATGCTTTTGTGAATAGCTCTGAAATACAAATAGATGCACCTCATGGTAATGCTTGGCTACGTGAAGATAGTAATTCGCCATTATTACTTATTGCTGGAGGTACTGGGTTATCATATATCAATAGTATTCTGAGTAATTGTGTAAATAGGAATTTGCCTCGTTCTATTTATGTTTACTGGGGAGTTAATAATATTGATTTATTATATGCAGACACTCAATTAAAAGCTCTTTCTAGCGATTTTAACAATGTTAAATACGTACCTGTTTTGGAAAATTTTGACAATAGTTGGTATGGAAAAAAAGGCAATGTTATTGATGCAATAATAGAGGATTTTTGTGATTTATCAGATTTTGATATTTATGTTTGCGGCCCTCAAGGCATGACTCGTAGTGTTCGTGAAAAGTTAACATCACTGAAAAAAGCTGATGCTGATAAAATGTTTGCCGATGCTTTTGCATATATGTGATACTAATTTAAATTAATTAAAATCTAACTGATACCTTAATATTTATCTAAAGGTATATTGATGTAAATTAAATTATTAACTCTATTTTTTGGTTTGTAATCTTACCAATAAATAGAGTTATCATCAGATTTTTAATTAACTTTAAACTAAGAGGTTGAATATGTTTACCGGAATTATTGAGGCTGTTGGTAATATATCGGCCATCACTTCAAAAGGATCTGATTTTGAAGTCTCAGTTAATTGTGACACGCTAGATCTAGCTGATGTGAAAATAGGTGATAGTATTGCTACAAACGGTATATGTTTAACGGTAGTTAAACTGACAGACAATAGTTATATAGCTGATCTATCTATAGAAACATTAAGTCGAACTGCTTTTAATTATTATAAAGTTGGCCAAGCAGTTAATTTAGAAAAAGCGATGTTACCGACAACTCGTTTTGGTGGTCATATTGTCTCTGGCCATGTTGATGCTGTCGCTGAGGTAATTGAATGTCGAACTTCTGGGCGTGCTATAGATATTTGGGTTAGAGTACCATCCCAGATAGAAAAGTATCTTTCGGAGAAAGGTTCCGTTACGGTTGATGGCGTTAGTTTAACTGTAAATGCAGTTAGAGGTAACGAGTTTAAATTAACAATTGTTCCACACACAGTAGTTGAAACGACAATAGCTGACTTTAAAGTTGGAAATAAAATTAATATCGAAGTTGATATTCTTGCTCGTTATATTGAGAGGTTATTGTTAGTTGATAAACCAGAAGATAAGCAATCTAAAATATCAATGGATTTATTAGAAAGAAATGGTTTTCTCTTATAAGTTTCCCTTCAATAGAAGATAATAAAGGAATAATTATGACTTTAAGTACAGCTCAAGAAATCATTGAGGATATTCACCAAGGGAAAATGGTAATATTAATGGATGATGAAGATCGCGAAAATGAAGGCGATCTTATCATTGCATCAGATAAAGTAACGCCTGAAGCCATAAATTTTATGGCAACTTATGGTCGAGGTTTAATTTGTCTGACATTAAATAAAGAACGTTGCCAGCAATTAGAATTGCCTATGATGGTGAAGAGTAATACCGATAAATTTGCCACCCCGTTTACTATTTCTATTGAAGCTGCTTCTGGGGTTACAACTGGTATTTCAGTAAACGATAGAGCGCGGACTGTTCAAGCGGCTGTAGCGACAACAGCGACGGCGGAAGATATTGTTATGCCAGGACATATTTTTCCATTAATGGCTCAAGATGGTGGTGTATTAGCGCGTGCTGGTCATACTGAAGCTGGTTGTGATGTTGCACGTTTAGCAGGGTTAGAGCCGTCAAGTGTTATTGTTGAAATATTGAATGATGACGGTACGATGGCGAGACGTCCGCAGTTAGAAGTCTTTGCTAAAAAGCATGGTTTAAAGTTAGGCACTGTTGCTGACCTTATTGAATATCGAAATAAATATGAGACCATGATTGAACGTATCTCTGAGTGTAAATTGAATACTGAGTTTGGTGAATTTGATATGATTACTTATCGAGATAAAATTAATCATCAAATTCATTATGCGCTACAGAAAGGTAATATTGAGCCTAACTCACAAACTTTAGTTCGAGTACATTTACAAGATACATTCAAAGATATTCTGCAAACAGGATCAACTCGATGGACATTACCGGCAGCGATGGAGCGTATTAGTTCTGAAAATGGCGTTCTGGTTATAGTTACTAAAGAAGAAGATCCAGAGATAGTTATCAGTAAAATTCAGAATCTAGCTTTGGAAAATAAAGAAACACCTGTAGTCAATAGTCAATCACGTCAGGTTGGATTAGGTTCACAAATATTATCGGATCTTGGCATTAGAAAAATGCGTTTATTATCATCTAGTAGTCAGCTTTATCATTCATTATCCGGTTTTGGTCTTGAAATAGTTGAGTATGTGTGTGATTAAGATTTTATTTGATATAGAAAGAATTCATTAAATATAGACGGTCACTCCCTATGCCTTATGCAGGAATAAGGCTAGCCGTTATTTATACTAAAATTAATTATAAATATTATAGGAATAACCATGAAGGTAATTGAAGGCGCCATCGTAGCACCAAATGCAAAAGTTGCCATTGTAATTGCACGTTTTAATAGTTTTATTAATGAAAGTTTATTATCTGGTGCGCTCGACGCATTGAAACGTCAAGGTCAAGTTAGTGATGATAATATTACAATCATTCGTTGTCCTGGAGCTTATGAGTTGCCTCTTGTTGCTCAGTTAACGGCCAAAAGTGACCGTTACGATGCAATTATAGCCTTAGGTTCTGTCATTCGTGGCGGAACGCCGCATTTTGAATATGTAGCCAGTGAGTGTAACAAGGGTCTAGCACAAGTTGCGTTAGATTATAATATTCCAGTTGCTTTTGGGGTATTAACCGTTGATTCAATTGAACAAGCCATTGAACGTGCAGGTACTAAAGCTGGTAATAAAGGAGCAGAAGCTGCCTTAAGTGTACTTGAAATGGTTAATGTTTTGGCTCAAGTTGAATCTTGATAGAAAAGAAGTAGCAATATAATGAGAATATGATTTTACTATCGTAATTATTATAAAACTGTTTACTAAAATTAAATTACGAGTGTTTAATTACACTCGTTTATAAAAATATTTACTTAACGATAATTAAATAATATATAAGTAATATTAGCTGATTAAGTTTGTTGTCATTGAGAAAGAAAAATGCTTCTTTATTTTACTTAGAAGTATTTAAGAAATATTTAGGAAAATTATGGTCAATGTTAGGGAAAGAGTATCTTTAAAAGTGGGTATTAATAGTAATGCTCCTGCTGAGTTGCTTTCGTTTAATGGTCTTGAATCGGGTAAAGAACATATAGCACTCATTTTTAAAGATGCAGATAAAGCTTTGGTTCCTTTAGTTCGTATGCACTCTGAGTGTTTAACTGGCGATGTTTTTCATTCATCACGCTGTGATTGTGGAGAGCAGTTAGATGAAACCATGGAAAAAATGGCTGAGCTAGGTGGAATTATTTTGTATCTACGTCAGGAAGGCCGTGGGATTGGACTTTATAATAAGATCGATGCTTATAAGCTACAGAGTCAAGGTATGGATACTTATGAAGCGAATAATTATTTAGGTTTTGATGATGATTTACGAGAGTTTTCTGAAGCCGCTCAAATGCTTACAGCTCTTGGGATTAAGGATATACGCTTAGTAACGAATAATCCTAAGAAAATCTTAGATTTACAGCAAAATGGTATAAATATTGTTGAAGTTGTAGGCACTAAAGCTCATTTAAAAGAGGGTAATGAAGGATATTTAAAAGCGAAAGCTTCTCATGGCCATCATTGCTTTAATTTTGATAAATGAATATTGATTCTTTTCATGAATAAAATAAGCCTGCTTTTGAGCGGGCTTATTTTATTTAAAACACATAAATTAGATTAAGTTTATGCGCTTAAAATGGTATTAAGATCTGCCTCTGGAGTTGATATCGAACGCATATCAAATTTTTCTGCAATAATAGCGAGTAGGTTATCAGTTAAAAATGCAGGTGCAGTAGGGCCGGTGTAAATACCTTTAACACCAAGTGCAAATAAGGTTAGTAGAATTACAATCGCTTTTTGTTCAAACCAAGACAGCACTAAGGTCAGTGGTAATTCGTTAATGCCACAATCAAATTCATCCGCTAATGCGAGTGCAAGTTGAATCGCTGAATAAGCATCATTACATTGACCAACATCGAGTAGACGTGGAATACCATTAATGTCGCCAAAGTCATTTTTATTAAAGCGATATTTACCACAAGCTAAAGTTAATATTAACGCGTCTTGAGGTACTTGTGCTGCAAAATCTGTGAAATAACTACGTTCTTCTTTAGCACCATCACAGCCACCAACAAGGAAGAAGTGGCTAATATTACCTTGTTTAACTTGATCAATAACGGCTGGTGCTGCATTCATTAGTGCATTACGTCCAAAACCGATAGTGATCATATGCTCGATTTCTGTGTGCTTAAAGCCGTCTAACGCTAAGGCACAATCGATCACTTGACTAAAATCATCGTCTTCAATATGTGTTACACCTGGCCATGCCACGATACTACGGGTAAAGATACGATCAGCATAGTCACCAACATTCGGATTAATCAGGCAGTTTGAAGTCATTACTATCGCGCCAGGGAAGTTGGCAAACTCAATTTGTTGATTTTGCCATGCACTGCCGTAGTTACCGACGAGATGTGAATATTTCTTTAATTCAGGATAACTATGGGCAGGTAACATTTCACCATTAGTATAAACATTAATATGTTTACCTTCAGTTTGTTGCAAGATTTTTTCAAGGTCGTGCAAGTCATGGCCTGAAACTAAAATACACTTTCCTTGAATAGGTTTAACGTTCACTTGGCTTGGTAGTGGATGACCGAAAGTGTTGGTTTCGCCTAAATCGAGCATTTCCATCACTTTGTAATTCATCAGACCAATTTCCATTGAACATTCAAGTAATGCATTAAGATCGGTTGGATCCGTACCTAACCAGCTCATGATGTGATGATATTGAGCATAAATAGCATTGTTTGTTTGCCCTAATACACGTGCATGCTCCATATAAGCAGCTGCGCCTTTCAGGCCGTATAGACACAATAAACGTAAACCAATAACATCTTCATTTATGGTTTCATAACCGCGGTTAACCGCAACTTGTGGCGCGAGCGCTAGGATGGCATCGATAGTATTCGGTAATGTAAATTCAGCCACGGCAGGTAGGGTTGGTAATGGTTGCTGCGCTAGTGTTGTTGTTATTACCGCTTGTTTGAGACGTGTTTTATAATTTTCTGCGAGGTTAGTTAAAGCTAAAATACGTTCACGATCAAAGTTGACATTGGTTAAGGTTGCAAAGAATGCGCGTGGTGCCCAATGGTTAATTTCATCATCAATAATATCAAATTTATGCGCTAAATCAGCCCAATAAGAAACGCCTTGTAGTGTGTAAACTAACACATCTTGTAGGTCAGAAATTTCAGCGGTTTTGCCACACATACCTGCAGCATAAGCGCAGCCTTTCTTTTTAGGGGCTTCAAGGGTTTGTTCACATTGAATACAGAACATCAAAAAATCTCCAGCGTGGTGATTATTGTTATAAATAATAATTAAGCCATCACTAAGCAGTAACTATGCCAATATTTAAGTTGCTGTTATATAATAGTTTTATTGTTGATGCGGCTTGTTTTGATGTCAAATACACATCGGCGAGGTTGTGTTTATGACATCATTCACGCGATAAATATTATTTAATACCGAGTTTTTTACCCATACGATAAAGATTGCCACGGTCCATTTGTAAAAAGGTGGCTGCTTGGGACCAATTAGTATTTGTTTTTTCAAGTGCGTGCTCAATAAGTTGCTTTTGATATTGCTCGATTAGTTGCCGCATTGACTGGGGGTGAGATGGAAAAAATGATGATGTGTTTTTAACATCATTAGTCAGGGGGATATCGAAATAGTGGCTAGCTATCGTATGTTGGTTATCTTGAATAGCGCGTAATGCTGCGCGCGTTAAGGTGTGCTCTAATTCACGAATATTCCCCGGCCATTGCTTAGTTTCGAGCATACTCAAGACACTCGGTGATATATGAAGGTTAGGAAGATTGAATTGGTGTCGAACTTTTTCTAGTAAGTAGCCAGCAAGAACAGGAATGTCATCATGGCGTTCACGTAATGATGGCATAAAGATAGGAAATACATTGAGACGATGGTACAAATCGGCTCGAAAGTGACCGAGTTCGACTTCTGTAACTAATTGGCGGTTAGTGGCTGCAATAATGCGGACATTGACATGCAAATGCTGATCACTACCGACGCGTTGGAGTTCACCTTGCTGAAGTACACGCAGTAATTTCGCTTGTAGTAAAAGAGGCAGTTCGCCAATTTCATCTAAAAATAATGTGCCACCATCAGCGAGTTCAAATTTACCCGCTCGGTGGTTATTGGCTCCGGTAAACGCGCCTTTTACATGGCCAAATAATTCGCTTTCCGCTAAGCCTTCAGGTAGAGCTGCGCAATTAACATAAATCATTGGCGTGTCTGCGCGCGAAGATTGAGCATGAAGGGCATGAGCGACTAATTCTTTACCTGTACCTGTTTCACCACTGATTAATACGGCATAGTCAGATGTGGCAACTGTGGCGATATTGGTGCGTAACCGTTGCATGGCTTGACTAATGCCAACCATCTCTCCTTGTTGTGATCGTGCTTGCTGGATCAGCGTATTGGTTAGCGATTTTTGTTTTTTATGTTGATCTTTAAGGGCATTAAATTGGGCTATATTGCGTAATGTTGCTGCGGCTAGAGCGGCAAATGTTTCAATGGCAACCGTTTCTATATTATCAAATGCACCTACTGTCAGTGAGTCTAACGTAAGTACGCCAACAAGTTGTCCTTCAACGTATAAACTACAGCCAAGGCAATCATGGATATCAATGGCTTGATTTTCATTTAATAAAAGACCGTCAAAAGGATCGGGTAGTGCACAATCGGCATCAAACCGTAGCGGATGTTTAGTGGCCATTATCGCTTCTAAGCGCGGATGTGCTTGAGGGAAAAAACGTCGACCGAGAACCGCAGGAGATAAGCCTTTAACAGCAACCGGAATTAACAGCCCTTGTTTATCGAGTACAAATAAAGCACTTGCATCGCAGGGAAAGACTTGATCAATACCATCAATTAAATGTTGATAATGCTGATCACTGGCGAGGTTAGCACTAAGATTAAGGGCAATATTAAGTAATACATTATTGAGTTTTGAATTCATAACAACCTAGCTAATGTGAATTATTCTATGTCAGCAATATTGATGTCTTTATCACATCACAGCTTGGGTGGTGATTCTTTATTTGAAAACAATAAAAAATAAAAAAGATGGATCTGAGATCCATCTTTTAAGTTGAGGAGATCTGCTGATTATTGCGCTTGCCAAATTCGTTGGCACTCAGCACTACCGTTAGCAGCTATTGGTTTTTCAAATAGCCATTGCAGCGGCGCAACTACAGGACTCGTGGTGAACCGAACTGAGGTTTTAAGAATGGCTGATAACGGTACTTCAAGATTAAATTTGTCAAACGTTCCGTGAACTTCAATCGGAGTTTGTAGGCTGAATATTTGTGCTTTTTTGGATTGCGGTGATAAATACAAATTGAAATCACGTTTCTTATAGCTGGCATCAAATGCGCCATGAACTTGAATGCGTGAAGTATCAAGCAGTAAATCACGTTGTTTCATGTTGCCATTATGAATATTAAAGCCGCCAGCGACGCAATTTAGTACTGAGTTATCTTTAGTGGTAAACGTTGGCAATACCGCATCAGCTAAACTGACCGCCCACAGGTCAATTAAGTTTGCTTGAAAGGCTTTAGGCCATGCTGCAAATCCAATAAAACCGTTGGCGTTATTCATTAAGCTTTCAGGTGTGTTAGCAATGCTGCTGAGATCAAATTTAGCGCTGATCTTACCGTGCATATCGGTTTTGGGATCGATACGGCGGGCAATAATGCCGTAGTCGAAATTTTTAACCAGTCCATTAAGTTTAATCGCAAATTTATCACCTTTAGCGACAACGGAACCATCAATATTGATATCACCACCAGGTAACTGGATATGTAATGGTTTCAGCGTTAGTAGACCATTATTTAAGGTCCAATCTAATTTACCTGCACCTAACCAATCTTTGCCTGAACGTACGTTACCGACATTAAGTTTAAAATCAGCGTTGAGTAAATTTAATCCTTGTGGGCTAATTGCGTCGACAGGTTGATGATTTGAGGCAGTCACTTGCTTCGACTTTTGATTCTCTGGTAGCCATGCTTGCCAGTTTTTAAGTTTGAAATCGTTGATCTGAATAAAAGGTGCATTAAGGACCAATTTTACATCGGGGCGATTGCGGCCATCACCTTTAAGTGGAGGTAAGAAATCACCATGGCCTTTAAGAGTACTACTACCAACGTTGATTATCATGTTACGTAGGTGGTAACCAATTTTATCCATAGATAATGATGCCGCGACTTTAACTGGCCCATAAGGCGGTAACTTTATACCGGTAAAGTCATCAAAACGATTTAAGTTTGGCGTGGTGGCTTCAAAAGTAAGATTGAGTTTTTTGGGATCAATCGGTAACACAACTTGCGATTGGGCTTTAAAGTTAATCTCGCCAACATTTGCGCTGAGCTTTACAGGAATCGACTTACGGCCATCATTGGCTTGTTTTAACGATACTGAATCGAGGTTAATCGCAACGGGTTTATTGGCTGCTCGTCCATCAAGTGTGAGGTGAGTTGCTGTATTTGGGCCTGTAACGAAATGACCTTGGTTAAGGATGATATTAAATGCTTTACCAGTATAGCTATCGGCAAGTTTTAATTTACCACCATTAAGCTGAGCATCAATTTTTGCCTGTTCCATTAATTCTAACAGTGTGCGTCCTGATAACGACACTGCAAGTTTGGCGCTATCTAAACTCATGCCTAGATTATTAACAATATCAAATTGGTGTAAAATGCGACCAATGTTTGGTTTATCGACGGCTAAATTTAATTGTGAATTAATAAGTTGATTATTAATGTTAAACGCAATATCACCATGATAAACACTCCCTGCATAGCTAGCACTAAAAGGCGATTTACTTAGTTTTCCGTCACGTACTTTGCCTTTAAATGCCATATTATCGACTTGTTGTTTTGCCCATAGCATCTTATTGACGTGCAAATTAACATCAGCATCTGCAATAACGACTTTATTGCTCAAAATCGGTACATCAAGGTTAACGCCTTGGGTAGGAACTGTTTGTTCAACTTTCGGCAAAGCCGCTTTATCAACAAACTGACTAAGCTGAGTAAAATCAAGGGTGTTAAATTGGCTGTTAAGTTTTAAAAACTGATGGCCTTGTTGTGGTCGCCACTGTAAATCTATTTTTCCCTGACTATTTAGTAAGGTTACATCAGGAATCGCAAGATCCAGCCACTCACCGGTATTCGTTAGTTTGCCCTTGAAATTAATTTTGCCATGCATAGAAGCACGAGTACCTAACCATGGACTCAGTTTGCCAGCATCATTACTGTGGACGTTGAGATCAAACCAACTACCTTGTTGCCAGTGCGTATGGACTAATTTTCCTTGAGCTTTGATGTCGATCACTGGGCTTGAAAAGTGCAGTGATGGGGTCCAATCTCGATGATTAATAATGTCTGATAATGTGCCAGCCTTTGCAGTGATAGTGACGGGGATATTCATTATCTTACCGCTAACATTAGAGCTGAAAGGTTGTTCCATTCCGGAGTGTAGCTTGGCTTTATCAATTGCAAATGAAGCTTTAGCGCCCCAGTCGACATTGGCATCATCAATCGTGAGTCCAAGTTGGCTATTATCTAGCCATTCTTGTAGTTTTGTTCCTTCAGTTGTTAATTGCAGTTGAGCACTTTTAAGATGACCCGTTGCGTTAGGTAAACCTGAAATCCAGCCAGCCATTTCGCCTAATTGTGAATTTTTAGCACCTAAGGTTACGTCAACTTTAGATGTCCATTCGGTAGCATCGATACTAGCGTTACCTTTAAATGCCACATTGGCAATATTCGCAGCCATTGGTGCAGATAATTTGCCTTTTTCACCATCAATATTGAGTGAGATAGTGTTAACGGGAGTGCCGAGCCCTTTAATCTCACCAATCGTCAATGCGAAATGAGTACGGGTTTTTACCAACCATTGATCTAATGCTTTCTGTAGTGGCGACTGTTGTGGTGCTGCCGCATACATATTAGCGCGCATCATTTGTGGCTGTGGTTGTAGCCATGGACGAAGGTCGATTTCAGGAATATCTAACTTGCCATCAATGATGTTTAATTGCTGTGCATTTTGCGCAAAACTAACGTTAATATGCCCATTAGCAGAGGTAATGGGGCTACGAACTTGTATATTTTTAAAGGCAAAACCTTTATTTGATGCACTGAGTTCTGTAGTGATAGATAAGGGAGCAACATGTTGTAAATCAAGATCTAATAGACTCGCAATTTGATTAGTATCTTTCCAATTTAAACTTATATTTGCAGTCGAATCATCACCGCTACTAAATGGTGTTATGTTGGCATCAACATCTAATTCTGCACCTGCAAAACTGCCTTTTGCAAATAATTGACCATGTTGATTATTAATTAATTTTTGCAGATCACCCGTCAATGAAAGGTTATATTCGCTACCCATGGCATCACCTTTAGCGACTAATAACCATTTATCAGGCTTGGTAAGTGCAAGGTGATCGAGGTAACCATTGTAATAAGTGTTTTTAGCTTGATCTTCATAATTAACACGAATTTTTTCGGCATTGATGTTATTACTCAATACCAGTTTAAATGCTGTTGATGATGATGGTTGCTTTGATGGTGTTGGTTGTTTATTAAACACCCAGTTTTCATGACCTTGTTGATCACGAAGTAAGTTTAGAGAAATATCTTTAAGATTAAGATAATCAATTTTGAGGGTATTTTGTAGTAATGGTAATACCGAAATTTTGGCAGCAATGTAGCCTGAACTTAGCATTGGCTGCCATGGCATTGATTTAAGGTTGGCAATAGTCACATCGCTTAGCTCTATTTCAGGGCTAAAGGAAAGTGTTAATGCCATACTGCCTTTAATATCAGTTTTGCGGTCAAGGGTCTTAGTTAACCATTGATTAATTTCACTACGATGAGTACTTAGATCAAGTTTAACACCATAAGCGAGTACACCCGAGATCGTGACGATTGGCGTTAACAGTGCAACTATTGTCCATACTGCCACTTTTTTAAGTGTCTTTTTTTTGCGGACAGTAGGTGTGGTTTGGGGGGTATCTTGTGTCATTACTTATTCGGTTTCTATCCGTGGTCATGAAAGATAAATCCAGCAGTGATTATGAGTAAAATGATGATGTTTTACTTGGTTTATTGTTAGCGCTGGAACAGTATTTTATGAGATCTATTATACAGTGTGACATTCCGCAATGTCTGTGGTTCCATTCATTTTTCGTATTTTCATTGCTAAAAATGCATTGTTAGTGGATTTTTAACGAAATATGTCGGCATACCTTAGCTATTAATTGGTGAAGTTGTTAATTATCGACTGGTGAGCTATGCATCATAACTAAGTGTGATACTGGCTTTGTTGAGTTAATGCCATAAATAAGAGGTCAGTCAAGGTCTGCTGTGCTGCATGTGCTGCAATTGAATAATTGTGTGGTTGATATTGGCGATGATTCGATGTTTCGATTGCTAGTGTATCAAGAGTAAATTGTGCTAATTGCCGTAATGGGGTGGAGTGAGGTGACGTTAAAGCAATTAATGTTGCGCCTTGCATTTTTGCACTATGAGCGGTAAGTAAGGCATCTTGATGATTACCGTCATAACAAATATGACATTGAATATCGGCCGGACCAAGGGTCTTTGCGATATCAATTTGGTTCTGACTGTCTTGTTCTGCAATCGTCATCATGCCAAGTGTGAGTAACTTAGTACCGAAATCTTTAGCGATTACGGCGGAATGACCAAAACCAACCAGTTGAATACGTTGTGCATTAATAAATAAATCAACGATATTTTTAAGATTTTGCTCATCAATTGCATTTGTCGTTTCAATAATGGCATCTGTTTTTTGATGCGCTAATTTTTGGGCAATGGTTATTAATGTATCACTATGGCTAATTTGGTTTTGTAATTGTTGAGGATCATTACCAATCGCTTGTTGGCGAGCTAATTCTTCTTTTATGGCATTTTTGAAAGCAGGAAAGCCAGTAAAGCCGAGTTTTTGGGTAAATTTAACAATACTCGATTGACCAACATTCGCTTGTTGTGCGAGTTGGAGAGAAGACAATGACACGATTGCTGTGGGTTGTTGTAATATCAAGGCGGCAATTTTTTGCGCACTCGGTGATAGTTGTGATTTTATATTAGTAATTTTAGCAATAATGGTCATAGCGTTATTATCTGTCGATAGTTATGTATTTATCATAAGCGATAGTAGCTGATAAAAGCATGATTTTTCTCTTTTTTGTGTAGCAATTATTGATCACTATATTTTGATGGCTATAGCGGCGATCACTGTTGCGAGTCGGTGATTTTCTTACGAATAAATTCAATAACTTCAGAAAGGTTTGGCACTAATGGTGGTTGTTTTTTCCATATACAACCGACATTCATGGTGGGTAATTGTTCATTAAGTGGGCGGCGAATAAGACGGCGACCTTCTAGCGAGAATTGGCGATAGACTAAATCAGAAAGAATGGTCACACCTTGCCCCATCGCAACGAGGCTACGAACAGATTCTAGTGAGCGACTGTGAAAGTGAATATTAGGTGCTAATTGTGATGCTTCCCAGTAGGCGGCCGCATTAATAAGATGTTCGTCCATATCTAATAAAATAAACGGCTGTTGAGCGACATCTGCTAAGGTGATCGTTGTTGAGTATTGCAATGGATTTTCGGGATCAAGCCATAGATTGCGCTCAGAACGTAACATTACCTCATAATGTAAATGCGTTTTTTCCTGTAGATTAGAAACAATAATAATGCCGAGATCGAGTGTATTAGCAAGGAGAGCTTGTTCAATATCTGCTCGATCGCATTCATGGATGTTAAATATGATATTGGGAAATTGCTTACGAAGTGCAGGAAGTAATGTCGGGAGTAGATATGCCGAAAAAGTTTCGGTAATGCCTAATCGGATTTGTCCTGTCATGTCTGCTGGTGGCAATATAATGCTTTCCATGGCATGTTCAACATCGTTTAGAATGTTGCGAGCTTTTATAACAAATACTTCACCCGCAGCGCTAAGGTCGACACCTTTAGCATGTCGAATCAGTAGCTTGCAGTCTAGTATGTGCTCGAGTTTTTTTAATGCAATCGTCATTGATGATTGCGACACATTACAACGTAATGCTGCTCGAGAAATTTGACCTGTTTCAGCTACTGCCACTAGGTATTCCAACTGACGTAAAGAAAGTGGATTGCTCATATTGTTTTTATCTATATTGGTTGTTAGAAAATATATATTAGCAATATTGGTGGTGGGTTTATACATTAGTCTTATTGTGTACCCAAGAGATTTATTTGTTTATGTCGATAGAATATAAGAAAGGTTATTGCTCATTATGTCGTTCTCGTTGTGGGACGATAAATCAGGTTACAAATGATAAATTAATAAAAGTTGAGCCTGATCCTACACATCCAACAGGAGCTGCGATGTGTATGAAAGGGCGTGCTGCTCCTGAGTTAGTTCATAACCCTAATCGTATTCAGTTTCCGATGAAAAGGACGACCCCTAAAACAAATCCAGATCCTGGCTGGCAACGAATTTCCTGGGATGAAGCATTGGATATCGTCTCTGAAAACCTCACTAAGATAAAAAAACAAAGTGGTGCCGAGGCTGTCGCATTTGGAGTAACAACTCCCAGTGGTACGCCAATGTCCGATAGTATTGATTGGGTAGAGCGCTTTATTCATGCATTTGGTAGCCCAAATATTTGCTATGGCACCGAAGTGTGTAATTGGCATAAAGATCATGCTCATGCTTTTACTTTTGGCTGTGGAATGCCAATTGCTGACTATAGCAATGCAGATTTAATTATGTTGTGGGGACATAACCCTACCAATACGTGGCTCAGTCAAGCAAATGCTATTGGCGAAGGGCGTAAACGCGGAGCGCGAACATTAGTTATAGATCCTCGCAAGACGCCACTCGCTGCTAGTGCTGATGTATGGCTGCAAGTAAAGCCAGGCACAGATGCTGCTGTTGCAATGGGATTAATTCAGTTAATGATTACTGATGATATGTTTGATCAATCGTTTGTTCGTTGTTGGACTAACGCGCCATTTTTAGTACGCAGTGATGATCAGACATTATTAAAAGCGATTGATTGTGCCGAGATAACAATTGCTGATGGCGATTATGTGGTGTGGAATACCCAGCAGCAGCAATTAATGTCTTATAACAGTGATCTGGTGATTGCAGATAATCTTGGTGCAGAATTAGCGTTATCAGGCCAATATCCGATCCCCTTAAAAGATGGCACTACTGTTGTTTGTCAGCCCTCCTTTTCTTTGCTTAAACAAGCATGTGAGTATTACACCGCTGATCAAGTAGAAGCTATTTCCGGTGTAAAGGCACCAGATCTACTCAAGGCTGCCAAGTTAATTGCCTCCAGTCATCGAGTGGCTTATCACGCATGGACAGGTATTGCTCAGCAGTTGAATGCCACCCAAACTGAGCGTGCAATTGCGATTTTATACGCTTTAACGGGAAGTTTTGATCAGCAAGGAGGAAATCGTCGTTATACACAACCGCCAATTAATAAAATGAATGGCTTGGATTTTATGACTAAGCAGCAGCGAGCTAAAGCCTTGGGGTTGAAAGAGAGACCATTAGGGCCAGCTAAACAGGGCTGGATTGGTACGCGAGATATGTACCAAGCAATCATTACAGCTAAGCCTTATAAGGTGCGTGGTTTTGTTGCTTTTGGCGGTAACTTGTTATTGAGCCAAGCAGATACTGATCTTGGTATAGAGGCCTTTCAGCAGCTTGAGTTTCATGTTCATTGTGATTTATTTGAAACTCCGACAACTCGATATGCAGATGTACTATTACCCGTAAATACGCCATGGGAGCGTGAAGCGATTAGATCTGGATTTGAGATTAATGCCGAGGCCGTTAGTCATATCCAATTGCGACAACAAATGGTGACTAGCCGCGGAGAAGCTAAATCAGACACTGAAATTGTGTTTGCTCTGGCAAAAAAATTAGGTATGGGGAATGTTTTTTTTAACGGTGATATAGAAGCCGCTTGGGATCATATGTTGCATCCATTAGGTTTGACTGTCGCCCAACTTCGAAAAAAACCAGCAGGCATAAGCTTCCCTTTGCAGCAGTCAACTCTGCAATATCGCCATCTTCATCAAGGAAAAGTGAATGGTTTTGATACGCCATCAAAGCGGGTCGAAATTTATTCTGAAACGTTACTTAATGCAGGTTATGCACCATTACCAGAAATAAAGCAGTCTAATGCCGTTAATGTAGCCTTGCCGTTGCTATTGACTTCCGTTAAAAATGGCTATTACTGCCACAGCCAACAGCGTAATTTAGTTTCATTACGTAAGCGTGCACCATTACCGATGGCTTTTATTAGTCGCTCGGTGGCGACAAAGAAGGGGATCAATAATGGTGATTGGATAATAATTAAAACAGCAGAGGGGCAAGCGCATTTTTGTGTCTCAGTAGACCCTGATTTAGAGGATAACGTAGTGGCTGCCGAATACGGTTGGTGGCAAGCATGTGATGATATTGGTCGTGACGGTTTTCCTGTTTCAGGTTTGGGAAGCAGTAATTATAACCGTCTTATCAGCGCTAGAAAAACCGATGCTATTAGTGGCTCTGTACCAATGCGAGTCGGTTGTTGTGATATTGCATTATCAACTGAACTTGTGAGTAATAGGCGTCCATGGGCAGGAAAGATTGCCTTTGTTATCACTAAAAAGAAATGGCTTGCTAATGGGGTAATGGAGATAACCTTTACGGCGAATGATAACCGTCAGCTCCCCGATTATCTTGCAGGACAGCATATTAGTTTATGTGTTAATCAAGGGACGGCGGCGGAAATGACTCGAGCTTACTCTTTAACAGGGGCTGCTCAAGTTGCAGATCGCACCCATTATACGATTGCTGTACGACATCAAACTGGAAGAGATGAACAAGGAAATATTGTTGAGGGTAAAATGTCGAGCTACCTTCATCAGCATTTACAGCAAGGCGATATTGTTCATTTGAGTGCACCAAGTGGTAATTTTACTCTGCCGCAGAATATTGACTATCCAGTAGTCATCTTTGCTGGCGGTATAGGGATCACTCCGTTTATTAGTTTTCTAGAATCGATTTCAGAACCCGAGACTATGCCTGAGGTGTGGCTATATTACGCTAACTTAAATAGTGACACACATGCATTTGCAGACAGACTGAATGCGTTAGCTCATCGAATGCCAAAATTGCATGTTATTAACCATTATAATGATCCTCTGCCACGGGATAACAAAGGAGAAGATTATGCGACGAGTGAGCTTATTACCGCGGCAGTAGTCAGTGAGACTTTACTTGAACAGCGCGCACGATTTTATTTGTGTGGACCTGAACCGATGATGCAAGCAATTACTGAGCAATTGATTGAACGAGATGTGGCAAAGTTTGATATTTTTAGTGAGGCTTTTCAAGCTCAGTCAGTTGTTAAAATAAAAACTAATCAGCAGTTTAAAGTGAAATTCTTACGCTCTAAAAAAGATGATGTAACTTGGACTTCTGCTGATGGTTCTATTTTAGATTTTGGGGATAAAATGAAAATTGCGATGCCTAGTGGTTGTCGAGTAGGGCAATGCGAAAGTTGCGCCGTTCGTATTGTTTCAGGACAAGTAATCCATCTTAATGGCAAGCAACCTGAAGATCCTCAAATGTGCTTAGCTTGCCAAGCGATACCAACGAGTGACTTAATCTTAGATATATAAATCGAGCAGCTATTTGAAATAAATAATGAAAATTGTTACTCAAATAACAGTATTTATCGATTATGCTATCGATAACGTTATAGGTATTAGAGAATGACAATGAAGATTGATTTAACGCATTTAGTCACTGAGAGTCGTAACAGTGCTAGCGAAGCGATAGATACTTTGTCTACGCTAGATATGCTGAAAGTTATCAATGATGAAGATAAGAAAGTGGCGTTGGCTGTAGAACAAACATTACCAGCAATTGCACAAGCTGTTGATGCCATTGCTGCTGCTTTTCAAAATGGTGGCCGATTGGTTTATGTTGGTGCAGGTACTTCTGGACGATTAGGCATCCTTGATGCAAGTGAATGTCCGCCTACATATGGCAGTGCTCCAGAACAAGTTGTTGGTTTAATTGCTGGTGGCCATCAAGCTATTTTAAAAGCGGTTGAAAATGCTGAAGATAATACAGAAATGGGTGCTGAAGATTTAAAAGCAATTAATTTTTCAGCGCGTGATGTTTTGGTTGGTATTGCTGCTAGCGGTCGGACACCTTATGTATTAGGTGCAATGGCTTATGCGCGTTCAGTTAATGCTATTGTTGCTTGCGTAAGTTGTAATCCACAAAGTCCCATGACGGCTGCAGCTGATATTGTGATCACTCCAGTTGTTGGTGCTGAAGTTGTGACTGGATCTTCTCGTATGAAAGCAGGCACAGCACAAAAATTAGTACTGAATATGCTAACTACCGGCGCAATGATCCGTATTGGTAAAATTTATGGTAATTTGATGGTAGATGTTGAGGCCACTAATGCCAAACTGGTTGAGCGCCAAAAAAATATTGTGATGCAAGCTACTGAGTGTGATCGTGCACAGGCTGAGGCTGCATTAGATGCGTGTAATGGTCATTGTAAAACTGCAATTGTGATGATATTAACGGGAGTTAATAATGTGACAGCGAAAATACTTCTACAGCAAAATAATGGTTATATTCGGCCTGCAATTGCGAAAAACGGTTAAGTAATATCATTGTTAATGATAAACACACACCAACACGTGGTGTGTGTTTTATTTATTAACTAACATTATTATTATATTTTTTTGTGTGCTTATGCTGTACTACAGATTGTTCGTTAGAATTATCATTAAATCTACATAAACGCAAAGAAATAACTAATGCGGATGAAGACAATATAAATAGTACTAGTAAAGAAGTCATACTGTAATAAAAATACTTATATCTGGAGTAGTATTGATACCATATACAGAGACAGTCGTCCTATTGTTATCGTTATGTCAGATCTGCTATATAGCGAGTAAACATTTTTAAAATAAATGTTGAACTATTCGTTTATAGTAAATAAACAATGTATTAAATAATTGAATTTATTTTAAGTTATTAATATTTATTTGTTTTTTATATTACATTTTGCTATGTGTGATTTTTTATCTATTTTATATTCATTTGATTTATTTTTAATTTAATACTTTATTTATACCAAAATTTAAAAGCCGCTATAAAGCGGCTTTACTGGGTTACATAGATTCAAATTCTTTTTGAAAATTGAGTACTTTTTCTAAATAACGGCGGGCTTCTGCTTTGGGGTGCTTATTGGTTAATGCCCAATAAACCTGATTGGGTTGTAATTGATTGATATCTTTCATTGCTTGTTTTCGATCAGTATCAAACGTTGCCAATACGCCACCAGTGCCGCCATTATAAGCTGAAATCATAGCGTAGTCTTTTGTCACTGGATGCTGGACTTCTTTTAAGTAACGGTTTTTTAAAATATAGAAATAGGCAGTGCCAGTATCAATATTATTTGCGGGATCAAATAAATATTCTTTTGTCGGAATACCTGGCTTGTTTTTTACCAGATTAAAGACATCTGCACCTGCAGTTTTAGGAATAACCTGCATTAATCCATAGGCGCCAGCATGACTAACTGCGAATGGATTAAAGCTACTTTCTGTTTTGACGATGGCATATATTAAATCTTCATCGATATCGTAACGTTTGGCTGCTTGACGTATAAGATCTGCATATTGATATTCACGTTGCTCAAGATGATCATTTACCATATCAATTTCAACATAATACGCAGTGCCATGCTGGAGTTTCTTTGTTTTAAGTTTATTAGCTATCAGATAGTCAGCATATTTACCCGCGCGCCAAGGCCATTGAATATTTTGATTTTCATGATCTTTTACTTGGCCTAATAAAAAAGGTTTACCATTTAATGGGATTGACTTATCACTAAAAATATCAACTTGAGATGGATCTGCTGGCATTAATAGGGTTTCTTCAATCGCTTTTTTGAGCGTCGCTTCTGGAGCATAATTCGCAACCGTAGAGACATAAATCTTACCATTGTCAAAATCAATATGCGCTCGTGTACGGTAGCCATCAAAATATTTTACATAGCGGTGTTTACCTGCTTGTAAATAATCTTTGTCACCCCATTGCTTTTTGACTTGGTTCTCGAGGTATTTGAATAATGCTTGACGTTGCGCTTCAGTAAGAGCGGCATGATTGTTATTACCATTATGGTCGTGGTTACCATTATGGTTACTGTTATGATTATTATTGCCAGCATTAGTCGAAGGCGCGCAATTATAAATACAATCAGGTGTCGGAGATGATGAACATGATACGGTTAATAAACAAGCAGTGACCGCGAGCCAAGCCTTTTTCATTATGATCCCTAATTATTTTGAACCATGGATCTGCTTTGAAGGTATCAATAGCATATCTATGATATTTGATGCTAAATGTCATTGATTTTAGAGGGTTTAGTTTACCTAAGCTATAGCGTTTATTGATGCAATTTTTTAATGGTTACGATGAATTATTTTAATCATAAATAGTGTTATTTATTAATAACTATCACCTATTGAATTAATAGAAAACTAATATTGTCTTTATCTCTTTTAGTGCTATAAATTATGTCAATAGAATAAACGAGCTGGTCACTACGATGGGTAAATCTAAAGAATTAGATTTTAAATTTATCCATAAAAAGAACGTTACTATGTTTTTTGATTACGCTATGTTTATAAACAATATGATATTTAATGATTATCAATAATCATACGAACAATTAGGATAATAATAATGTCAAAGTGCCCTTTTAATCATACACAAACCGTTAATCCATCCATTAACCCAGGTAATGGTACTTCTCCAAGCGATTGGTGGCCAAATCAACTTAAATTAGGTTTATTACATCAACACAGTAGTGAATCAAATCCAATGGGTGCCGATTTTGACTACGCAGCTGCATTTAAAACATTAAACCTAGAAGCAGTTAAGCAAGATCTTCGTGATTTAATGACGGATTCTCAAGATTGGTGGCCTGCAGACTTTGGTCATTATGGTCCTTTCTTTGTTCGTATGGCTTGGCATAGTGCAGGTACTTACCGTACTTCTGATGGTCGCGGTGGTGCAAGTACTGGTAACCAACGTTTTGCACCATTAAACAGCTGGCCTGATAACGTTAACCTTGATAAAGCACGTCGTCTAATTTGGCCTATCAAGCAAAAATACGGTAATAAAATCTCTTGGGCTGACCTAATTATCCTTACAGGTAACGTTGCTCTAGAATCAATGGGCTTTGAAACAATCGGTTTTGCTGGTGGTCGTGTTGATATCTGGGAACCTGAGCTAGATGTTTATTGGGGTAAAGAAAAAACGTGGTTAGCGGATGATACTCGTTATGAAAAAGATGAGGCAGTTCGTGAATTAGAAAATCCATTAGCAGCTGTTCAAATGGGTCTTATTTATGTGAACCCAGAAGGTCCAGATGGTAATCCCGATCCATTACTTGCGGCTGATGATATTCGTCAAACGTTTGCTCGTATGGCAATGGATGATGAAGAAACTGTTGCACTAATCGCTGGTGGTCACTCATTCGGTAAGACTCACGGTGCAGGCGATGCTGCGCATGTTGGTGCAGAACCTGAAGCTGCTGCTGTTGAAGAACAAGGTTTAGGCTGGTCTTCAAGCTACGGTAGTGGTAATGCTGCTGATACAATTTCAAGTGGTCTTGAGGTTACTTGGACAACAACACCAGCAGAATGGAATCATACTGGTTTCTTCCATAGCCTATTTAGCCATGAGTGGGAATTGGAAAAGAGTCCAGCAGGTGCACATCAGTGGATCGCTAAAGATGGTCGTGATGAATACCCTGATGCATTCGGTGATGGAATGCACAAAGGTACAATGTTAACAACAGATATCTCATTACGTGTTGATCCTGTTTATGCTGAAATCTCACGTCGTTTCTATGAGCACCCTGAACAATTTGCAGCTGCATTTGCTCGTGCTTGGTTTAAACTTACTCACCGTGATATGGGTCCTCGTGCTCGTTACTTGGGTTCTGAAATTCCAACTCAAGAGTTCATCTGGCAAGATCTGATCCCTGCAGTTGAATATGATCTTGTTAATGATGCAGATATTGCAACATTAAAAGAAGAAATCGCAGATTCTGGTTTATCAGTACGTGAGCTTGTATCAACAGCATGGGCATCAGCATCAACATTCCGTGGTTCTGATATGCGTGGTGGTGCTAACGGTGCACGTGTTCGTCTAGCACCTCAGAAAGATTGGGAAGTTAACGAGCCAGCTCAACTTGATAAAGTACTAACTGTACTTGAATCAATTAAGGCTAACTTTGCCAAAGAAATTTCTCTAGCTGACCTGATTGTACTTGCAGGTGGTGTTGGTATTGAAATGGCAGCGAAGAAAGCTGGCCGTGATGTATCTGTACCGTTCGCTGCTGGTCGTGCGGATGCAACTCAAGCACAAACTGATGTTGATTCATTTGCAGTACTTGAGCCTATTACTGATGGTTTCCGTAACTTCGAAAAAGCGAAGTACACTGTTGCAATGGAAGAGTTATTACTTGACCGCGCACAGTTGCTAACTTTATCAGCACCTGAAATGACAGTGCTAATCGGTGGTATGCGTGTTCTTGATACTAACTATCAAGCTAGCGAATTCGGTGTATTCACTGATCGTAAAGAAACATTAACTAATGATTTCTTCGTAAACCTACTTGATATGGCAACAGTATGGAAACCAACATCTGTTGACCAAGATATCTTTGCTGGTACTGATCGTAAGACAGGTGAGCAGAAGTGGATGGCAACACGTGTTGACTTAGTATTTGGTTCTAACTCTCAACTACGTGCAATCGCTGAAGTTTATGCGTGTGCTGATGCTGAAGATAAGTTCATTAATGACTTTATCAATGCATGGGTTAAAGTAATGAATGCTGACCGTTTTGACCTTAAAAAATAAGGTTACAGCTCAGTAGTAACACTACTCGATAATATTGAATGAGAGGCGCTGATAATCAGCGCCTCTTTTTTTATAGGTATAATTCCGTTATTGTCCAATTCCCCCGTCATTCCCTGCCTACAGTGAATGCTAACCATCTTCCGTCATTCCCTGCCTACAGTGAATGCTAACCATCTTCCGTCATTCCCTGCCTACAGTGAATGCGAACCATCCTCCGTCATTCCCTGCCTACAGTGAATACGAACTCTCCACCGTCATTCCCTACAGTGAGGTTACGAACGAGATAGGGAATCTATTATCAGCGTGTTGTATTGGTAAAAAAGTCAGTAATTAAAAGATGAGCCTCGATTTTGTGATTTATCTTGGATGTTAAATGTAATAAACCATCAGAGCTCTAATGTTTTTTTATTATTATGCGAAGAATATGAACATATTTTCCAAAGAATAACTGCAGCTAAGTTTTGAATATAATAAGTTGTTGTGGGTTTGATAATATCTGAGGGAGATAATTTAAATGGTGAAGATGATTGAAGAAAAGAAACGAGGGTTTTGGCTAACGGTATTTTTGGTGTTCATGATGGTCATAAATCTTTTGTCTGTCTTTGTTTATTTTTTAAATCCAGACATGATTATAACTGCATTTCCAAAGACATCTTTAGGGGTAGTTTATCTGTTAGGAGGTGTGTCCTTATTTAATGTATTTTTAGCTATTAGTATATGGATGTGGAAAAAGATAGCGATATATGGGTTTTATGCTGTTGTTATATTTGGTGTTTTAATGAATTTGTATATTGGTGTTGGGCTCATTGGTTCACTGTCTGGTTTAATGGGAGGTATTATTTTGTTTTTAGTAACAAAAAACAAGATGCAATATTTCGTATAATATTTTTGCTGGTGTCTTTAATGCTCAGTGGCACCGTAAATAGATCACGGATAGCTCATGCTTCGCTTTCGAGATGACGGATAATAACCAACGTCATCTTTTATGAAAACCATTACATTTCGTTACACTTGTTGTGTTTTCAACTATCGTATTTATTGCTTAAATACAGGCTCATTCTTTATTGAGGTATCAAAACACATATGGACGACCCCTCGAGTTGTTCTTTAATTCCTAACTCCTCTTCTATGGAGTTTGTTCAATGCTAGAATTATTTCTTCAACCTGAAGCGTTAATGATCTTTGCGACCCTATTTGCACTGGAAGTGGTATTAGGTGTCGATAATATTGTATTCATTTCTGTACTTTGTGAACGTTTACCATTACATCAGCGCAAAATGGCTCGTAATATTGGTATAGCGTTAGCTGTTGCTGCTCGTATCGGACTAGTATTTTCTATTAGTTGGGTAATGTCATTAACACAACCATTAGTGAATGTGTTGAGTTATGATTTTTCTGGGCGCGATTTGATTATGATTGGTGGCGGTGCATTCTTATTAGCGAAAAGCTTAAAAGAATTGTGGATGTGCTTCAGTCATGCTCATCATCAACAAGCAAGTACAGTGAGAGCGGGTATTGCGCTAGTATTATTGCAGATTGTTGCAGTTGATGCAGTGTTCTCAATGGATTCAGTAATCACTGCGGTTGGTTTAACAAGCGAAGTTCCACTTATGGTTGCTGCTATTTTGGCATCGGCTGTGATTATGGTGCTGTGTGCTGAGAAAATTAACGATTATGTGATGCGCTACCCTGGATTGAAAACGTTAGCACTACTGTTCTTAGTTATGTTGGGCGGTATGTTAATGGCTGAAGGTTTTGCAATTCATTTGAACAAAGGATATGTGTATTTCGCAATGGCTTTTGGTTTAATTATTGAAACTTGTCATATTTTGCTTAAGAAGCAGAACAAGAAAATAATTAAACGTGTATATCCACAACAATGTGGTTGGGCAATCAAAGCGAAGTAAGCTTCAAATAAAAAATAGGGCTAATACCGTTCACTCTAAATGGACGGTATTAGTTTCACTTGATAGTTATTTAATAGCAAACAATACAATATTCATATAGCTACATTTTCCTCATCAATATTCCAATCGCTAAAAATAAAATCCGCATACTCCCTTCTGTGAGACACTATTCCTAACGGTATGTATTGATATATAGTTAAATCATGTATTGGTTTAAAATATAGTGAATACTGAACCATCATTAAAATTAAAAACAGTTTAGTCCAGATCTTCTACCATCAATAAATTTCTTTTTATTTTCCCTTTTAAATTGTATTTAAATTCATAATATTACGTTTAATGAACTGAGAGTAAATATCTTCCTCTATGATTTGCAGGTTGTGTACAGAGTTATCATTCTTTTTATAAGAATCAGAGTAAGAAAAAATCGATAAACTCTCATGTTATGAAAGATTATGACCATTGATTAAATAATAACCCTTGAATTATTTGCTTTCTGATACCATTTAATGATGATATATCAATATTTTTTGATTATTAACTCAAAGGAAAATGAATATGTGGACTGTTGATCAATTAGTAGAAATTTTAAGTAAAAATGATCAGTGGAAAATTGAGCAAACGGATCAGACGATTATTATTCGTAATCAAGATGGTGTTTCAGCTTATGTGGCGCTTGCCGGCGAGCAAATTTTGGTGGAAGCACCTTTATTTCCAATGGCGATGGTTACTGACGTAGCAAAGCTTAATGATACGATTTTACGTACTCATGAGATGTTTCCATTAACCAATATTTCGATCCATACGGTTGATGGTGATGATTATTATATCGCATTTGGCAGTTTGAGTAGCCAATCTAAGCAAGAGAGCATTTTAATTGAAGTAACAACATTATTTGTGAATGTTGAGGGCTTTCTTGAAATGTATCAACCATTATTAACCGAGGCGTAATCCATGAGTGTATTTAAAAAATTGTTTAATTTAGTGCGTGGTTCGGTGAATACCGTTGCAGAATCTGTTGCTGATGCTAATGCTATTACGATTTTGAATGAAGAATTACGTCAAAGTAAGATTGAGTTGCGTAAATCGGATGAAGCGCTGGTTTCAATTATCGCAAAACGTAAGCTCTCACAACAAAAAGTGGATAGCTTTGATGCTAGCATTAATGAATATGAAAAACATGCTCGTACAGCAATGGAAAAAGGCCAGCAAGAGTTAGCGCTTGAGTGTGCACAAAAGGTCGCTGAGTTACGCAGCCAGCAATCCACAGAGCAAGCATATTGTGATGGATTTTTAAAATCTGAAACAACGATGAAAAGTAAAATCGCTCAGGCAAAAGAACGCTTACGTCAAATCGAACAACAAGTTGATGTTGTTGCGGCGCAAGAGAGTGTCATTAAAGCACAAAGCTCTGTGGCAGCCGCTAATGCAGGTAGTAACAGTAAAATGAGTACCGCATTAGATTCTCTAGATCGTATTAAAGCGCGTCAAGCAGAAGCCTCTGCTAAGTTTGAAGCGGCAGAAGAACTAGAGTCTGAGTCTTCATCATCGTCATTAGATAAAAAGTTAGCTGAGGCGGGTATTTCAAAATCAACGTCATCAGCAGAAGATGAGCTTGCTCGAATTTTGGGTAAATAGCATCATTCCTTGTGCGTCTTTTTTATACCTTTTATCGCGAGGTAAAAGGTATTTTTGGTGTTTATATGTTCGATTTTTTTAAGAAAAAACCAGTAGAGAAAAAGTCTCTCATTCCTGAAGTTCTTGGGTTGAGATTAGGCGGTGTCATCGAATTAGATGCGTTAAAAATGAAAATCATTGAACCAGATCTAACCATTTCTGGTGCAGCAAAAACCCAATTAATTCAGGCTGTCGGTGTGGTGCAGTTAGATAATTCGACGCGATTGATTCGTTATTACACTGATGATGAAGCGATGGTTCAGGTTTTGATGAATGGAGAGTCGGATGCTGATGTGCAGCAGTGCATGCTTTCTTATTATTATTCAACGACCCCGATTGATACTGATATGCGCTGGAATGAATGGTTATCAAAAGGTGTTGTAAAATCACATTGGGATCTTGATGGTGTGAATTTTACAAAGTTATGGGAAAACGAATTACCTGTCGCTATGACAGAAACAACATGGACTTCTGAAACTGAGTGTAGTCGAACTGATCAATTTGTGATGTTGTATAGCCGTGACGTAAACGCAGATTTATGTGAGGTGTTGATCGTGTCAGCAGAAGAACAGGTAGTTAATAATAGTGTTGATCGTTGCTTGGTATTAAGTACGGCATTTGAGCTACAACCAAGTGATTTTACAGTTAATTAAAAATACAAGGAATAGTAGATGTCGGATTTAATGGTGAGTTTATCGACCCTCGGTGATTTTGGGTTGTATTTTGGGATCTCTTTAATTTTCTTGGTCGTTTTTCGTTTTATTTTCCCATTAGTGACGCCTTATAAAGAATGGGAATTGATTAAAAGTGGTAATGTAGCGGCAGCTATTGGAATGGGTGGTTCGTTTATTGGATATGCCCTTGCTGTTAGCTCTGCGATTTCGAATAGTCAAAGTGTGTTAGATTTTTCTGTTTGGGGTGTTGTAGCACTCGTATCACAAGTGATAGCGTATTTTATTATTCGTATTATCTTCCTTCCTAAAATTGCTGAGCGTATTGAACGTGATGAAGTGTCTGCAGGCGTTATTTTAGCGTCTATTGCGATTGCTGTTGGTTTGTTAAATGCTGCGTGCATGACGTATTAATGACTTTGAGGATTATATTATGAAACGTAGTAGTAATATTCATCGTAATCAGATGCGTAAATCGTACCAGTATCAGAATTGGGCTCCGATCACGATAGTTGCTTTAGGGGCAACCATAGTGTTAGCTGGCTGTAAGGATAACGAAACGCTAGCGCAAACCCAATATGATTCCTTACAAGATTGTATTAATGCTGACAGTTCCAACCCCAAACAAGTAGAAATGTGTGCAACGGCTTATCAACAGGCTGTGGATGCTGCACCAAAGTTTGATTCAGAAAGTGATTGTCAGTCTTCTGGCACTGATAATTGTCGTCAGATACAAGGCAGTAATAACACGAGTTATTGGGTTCCGGCACTTGCAGGTTTTATTGTTGGACGAATGATGGACAATGGTCGTCAGTATTCATCTCAGCCCATTTATTATCCATCCTCAAAGCGAAACTCTGATATGGGTCAATGGACTCAGGGTCGCTATAAAGAATCGACATCTCAGAATTATAAAAGCAAATATAAAAATGAAAAACCTGCTGTTAGCCGTACAATTTCACGCGGTGGTTTTGGCTCTAAAGCGAGTGCAAAATCGAGTTGGGGTGGCAGTCGTAGTCGTGGCTGGGGTGGTTAATTAATGTTACGGATCCCAATAAAAGAGCGCTCAGATTGGCGAATTACGGCCAATGAATTTGGCTTTCGATTCCATACTTTTGATGGAGAGGAATACTGGACAGAACGTTATTACTATCAATTTTCTTTAAAGCAAATTGAACACGATCTCGAAGCTCCAACGGAAGAACTTAATCAAATGTGCCTTGCTGTTGTGAATGATGTCGTAAACAGCGATGTTCTAATGGAAAAATTTGCTATACCTAAGGCGAACTGGGAACTTGTACGGAATAGTTGGTATAACAAAGAACCATCGCTTTATGGACGGTTTGACTTTAGTTATGACGGCAAAAATCCGGCTAAATTGCTCGAAGCTAATTTTGATACACCAACCTCAGCATATGAGTGTGGTTTCTGGCAGTGGATTTGGTTAGAAGACAATGTGAAATTAGATCGAATATCACGCGCTGCAGACCAATTTAATTCATTTCAAGAAAAGTTTATTGAGCGTTTGTCGACGTTAGCTAAAAAAGCCAAAACAAAAGTATTGTATTTTGCATGCAGCCTTGAGGGGGGTGAAGAAGATTATGGAACCATAACATACTTTGCTGATTGTGCTCGTGTTGCAGGATTAACACCCAAAATTATTTATCTTGAAGATATTGGAGTTGATGCTCAGGGTAAGTTTACGGATCTAAATGATCATGTTATTCGATGGATTTTTAAGTTGTACCCGTATGAAATGCTATTTCGAGAGGATTTTTCGAAATATTTAGATAATGGTACATTATATTTAGAACCACCGTGGAAAGCGATTATCTCAAATAAAGCGATTTTGCCGTTATTATGGGAGAAATATCCTCATCATCCTAACTTATTACCTGCTTATTTTTCAGATAAGAAACATTTACTCGATGATAAAAAAGGTATTGTTAAAAAGCCAATCTTTTCACGAGAAGGGGCCAACGTTAAAATAAAAAAAGAGGGCAAAGTTATTGCTGAATCCGATGGCGACTATGGTGAAGAAGGTTATATTTATCAGGCGTTTCATCCTTTGCCTAAATTTGGAGACGATTATACCGTTATTGGTAGTTGGGTTATTGGTGATCAAGCTGCGGGTCTTTCTATCCGTGAAGATAATACTTTAATAACTAAAGATTCATCTCGTTTTATTCCTCATATTATTCTATAAGACGAGAGTGTGGGATCTAAGAAAATCGGTAGCTAATTATAGCCTACCGAATTTTGGTACTCAGACTCTAGTTATTGTCGAGTAGCTCTCATATTGATGTACTTAATTAAAACGTTTGCGTTCAATCAAGAAATGCAACACTGCCATTCCACCATGGCCAATTAAATAAGCTTCAATTAGCCCTGTGAGTGATTTATGTATTTCACGTGCGTCATTGGCATAAGGGGAGTTATTTAGCCACAGTACTAACCATAGTAATGCCGCTACCTCAATTAAAATTAATGCGCCAATTCCTAAACCTTGAATAATATTACCTAAACCTTGTTCTCGTGGTTCTGGTAATTTCCCTTTTATAATCTGCTTTAAATCATCTTTTAAAACGGTGTTATCACCAAAAAGATAAGGGAAAAACTGCCTAAAAGATTGCTTAGTTAGCATGAAAATAATCATTCCAAGCGTAGCAATGACGGTCAGTGAGCCTAAAATAATATGCAGCCATAAAAAAAGCGTATTAAACATACCTGCTTTTACTGCTCCGGCATGCGTCATGTGCAATAGGTTGCTATTTAATATTTGGAGAATAATTAATCCAGCAAGGGTGGTGTGTAGATGGCGCAATCCGACATTAGGAAAGTAATAACTAATATAACGCCAAAAGGAACGTAAAAGGGGCATGCTGTCTCCAATAAAATAATAACGAAGGGGATTGAATTTTTATAAATTTAGCATAAGTGGTCGTTTTCGAGATGTAATTATCTGTCACTACAAAGCAAAATAATTATTCATAAATAAAGCTATTAGCTGTTTATTTGGCGATAAATGTTAAATAATTGCAGTTAAGTCTGTTAGGGATATTTTGTTTTCTGTGTATGGAGATCACCGTGAGTCAACCTTCAATAGTACCGACATTATCACAAATACATGTTTATCCAGTAAAATCGATAGCTGCGTTAACCCAATCTCAAGCTTGGGTTGAAAAGCAAGGGTTAGCCTTTGACCGTCGTTTTATGGTGGCCAGTGACGATGGGATAATGATAACCGCTCGTAAATATCCGCAAATGGTTAAAATTACCGCAACCCTGACGATGACAGGGTTAGTACTGCAATACCCTAATAAAGCCGATTTAGTCTTACAGTATGCTGATTTTGCGATGGAGGATGCTGCAGCGACAGTATGGAATGATAATTTTTCTGCATACACAACGACGGCATTAGCTAACCAATGGTTCAGCGAGATTATTAGTCATTCGGTACAGTTACTTTTTTGTGGTCAACAATCAAATCGGGTTCGACCTAAAATTGGTCATAATGTCAGTTTTGCTGATGGCTATCCGCTGTTGGTTATTAGTGAGGCATCATTATCAGCGTTAAATGAACGTAGTAGTGAGCGACATACAATGGCACAATTTCGAACTAATTTAGTCGTATCTAATACTGAACCATTTGCCGAAGATGGTTGGAAACGGATCCGTATTGGTGAGGTAGAATTTGAAGCTGTCAAACCGTGTGCACGCTGTATTCTTACGACGGTTGATCCACTTACTGGATATTTTAGTCCCCTTAAAGAACCTTTAAAAACGATGGCTACCTTTCGCGCAGATGCGATGGGGGAAGTGTTTTTTGGACAAAACTTAGTTGCTCTTAATGAAGGTATTATTTGTGCAGGGGATGAGATTGAAATACTAGCAACAAAGCCAAAAGAAATTTACGCTGATAATATTGAAACGAAATTATTACTTACCTGCGTAGAGCGTGAGGATATTGCCGCTGATTTTACAACCTTTTGGTTTGAGTCGCATCAGCAGCTACCTTTACCGCCTTATTTGCCGGGGCAACATTTACCGTTGCAACTTGAAATTAATGGTGAATTTATTTCACGACGTTATACCTTATCATCTAGTCCTTCTCGACCTGGACGCTATGCTGTTTCTGTAAAGAGGATTGATGATGGACGAGTCTCTAATTGGCTACATCAACATTTCCAAGTTGGGGATGTACTTGTCGCTGACAAACCAGATGGTGATTTTCATTTAGGTATTCATACCGATAAATTATTATTACTGTCAGCGGGGAGTGGTATCACGCCGATGCTATCGATGCTGAGGTATTTATCTGATCACGATAATATTCGTGATGTTGTGTTTTATCATCAATGTCGTACAGAAGCTGATATTCCTTCTCTGCAAGAATTACATCAACTTGAAAATATGCATCCATCACTTGATTTACGCATTGTTCTTAGTCAACCAAGACGCGATTGGGAGGGGGAATCTGGGCGATTAAGTATTAGTCACTTAGCGATGATCAGTGATTTAGATAAACGACAAGTGTTTGTATGTGGACCCGATGCATTTATGGTTGCCGCTAAAAAACTATTGTTAAAAATGGGCGTATCCCCAGCGCGTTATCATCAAGAAGCTTTTGGTCCTTTACGTGGCACATTAGCGCCTAAACAAACATTAAATCTTAATATTAATGGGCATATATTTAGTGGTGACAATCAGAAAACGTTGTTAGAGCAAGCGGAAATTGCGGGTATTGGCCTTAATTACAGTTGTAGAGCTGGTTTTTGTGGTGTGTGTAAAGTGACATTAGCCTCAGGGCAAGTTGAGCAGCCTGATGTTCCTGGGTTATTACTACAAGAAAGACAGCAAGGTAAAATATTAGCCTGTTGCTGTATCCCTAAAACAGATCTTGAAATCACAAAGTAAGCTTTTTCTCTATAAAAAGAGCGCGGATATTATTGTCTTTGTTGAGTTTGAAAAATATTGACTGGTGAATATAACGGCAAACTGTCGTAATAAACGAGTTGATTTAAACGGCTTCTTATTCAAGAGGCCGTTTTTGTATAAATTCACAATAAAAAAGTCATTTAAAAGAAGAATATTTTGATACTTGCTGCTGAAAAGGTATTTAATGTGGAGTATGCTTGCGACGCAAACGATTACAATAAAGTAAGGATCTCGTATGTTCAATAAGCCACTTATCGCATTATCTATCGCTTTAGCTCTTTCTGGGTGTACAACAACACCAGCCGTTCAGCACCAACCTTTCTCACTGACTGTCGCTCATATTAATGATACCCATTCTAATTTTGACCCAGTGAAGTCAAGCTTTAAAGCTGATGGTACGCGTGTCTATAACGAATTTGGTGGCTATCCTCGCCTACAAACTATGGCGAAAGAATATAAAGAAGACGCGAAGAAAGAGAATCAAAGTCTACTGTTTCTACATGGTGGCGATGCATGGCAAGGTAGTGCGTACTTTAAGCTAAATCATGGTGCTATGAATGCTGATATGCTAAGCAAAATGGGCTTAGATGCAATGGCATTGGGTAACCATGAATTTGATCTAAATAATAAAAAACTCAATGCTTTTATTAGTAGTATTAATTTCCCTGTATTAGCTGCAAATATCGATGCTAGCCAAGATGCAGATCTGAAAAATCAAACCAATTTACGCCCTTACCAAGTGTTTGCTTTTGATGGTAATAAGAAAACTATCGTCAAAGATATTAATCATTTACCGAAAGATAGAAACATCGTCGCTGTATTTGGTCTAGCACTCGATAATATGCCAAATATTGCGCCTAATACTGGCGATGTTAAATTTAATGACATGGTGAAAACGGCTCAAGCTACGGTCGATATGCTACAAAGTAAAGGGATCGATAATATTATTGCATTAACACATATCGGTAATGCAGTTGATTTAGATGTTGCATCGAAAGTGAATGGTATTGATTTAATTGTTGGTGGTCATTCACATACATTATTAGGCGACTTTACTGATTTAGGGTTAAATAATAATGGTATATATGCTCAGATGGTGAAGAATCCCGACGGTAAATCTGAAACTTGTATTGTTCAAGCGGGAGAGTATGCACAAGCGATTGGTCGAGTAAATGTAAGTTTTGATGCTAAAGGCGATGTGATCGAATGTGCGGGGCATAATACATTGCTAAGTAATGATGAATTTTATCATCATGCAGATCGAAGCAAAAAAGATAAATTTAGTCCGGTAGAAACTACACGAGTAGAACAATTTATCGATAATCATGAGAAAATCACTATAGTCGATGAAGACGTTTTATTGCGTCAGCGTATTGATAGCAAATATAAACCAGCCGTTGATAAAGCGTACGGAAAGACGATTGCCCAAGTACCGTTAGAAATTAAACATGAACGTCGTCCAGGTGATCGTGGTAGTGATAAACATGGCTCAGATGTTGCTCCATTGATTGCTGAGGGGCAATATTATTGGGCAAATGAACCTCAGGTACAAAAAGTCACTGGAATGAAAGTGGATTTCTCTTTGATCGGTGCCGGTGGTATTCGTACTAATATCGAAGCAGGGCAATACCGTGAAGGTAATGTATCCTTAGAGCTATTACCATTTTCTAATTTTATGTCTGTTGTTCCAGTTAAAGGCTCAGTGATTAAACAACTATTAGAACAAACAGTTGTTGCTACTCTTCCTGAAGGTTCTCATGCAGGTAAGTTCCCGTATGGCGGTCATATTCGTTATAGCTTTACTGAAACAGTACCACATAAAGCAGGTAAACTTGGTAAGGTTGAGGTAATGACTGGTACTGAGCAACATCCAGTATGGACACCAATTCAAGATAACAAAACTTACAATGTTGCTATTAATAATTATAACGCAACGGGAAATGATGGCTGGACGCCATTATATCAAGCACAGAAGAACCATTCTGGGCGTGTAGATCTTGCTTATATTGATGGCAAACTAACTGGATTCAAAGTTAAGAATATAGAGAAAGTAGGCGACAAATATCAAGTAATCTATCAAGGCGCAACGCCAAATTGTAAAGCCGCTAATACGGTATGTAATACTGATGCTCAAGCTTTTATTGATTACGTAGCACAGGCTCGTCATCAATTAGTACCATTGACATATTCAGTAGTGACTCTTGATCGTATAACAACAAAATAATATTTATTTAATCTATATAATGGGTAATGTGCTTCAGCATGTTGCCCTTTTTTTGCGATTATTTTAAGGTCAAAGCTCAAAAATAAAAATCTATTCATCTTTTTTGTAACCGCTATATTGGTGATATATACGGTATAAGTTGATAGAAAAATCAGCAATTTCAGTGTGTTGATTTAGATGTAAATAGATATTGAGATGGTTTTATGTAATGTAATATCTTGAATGATAAGTAATAAAAAAAATTTTTGTTTTTAGACCGTTAAAAATTAAAAATAATGCTATACAATCGGACGAATTTCATTAGTATAGACCTCGGCCTGTAATTCAGACCTATTTATATGTAACATTATGTTTTAGAAAACTTTCTCTGTAACGCTTTACCAGTGTCATGAAGCTTTCCACTCATAAGCTATAACATAAATAATTCTTTTTCTGGCTACATTACGCAATTTTGCGAATTATTTAATAAAATATTGGAGACATTCATGTCTAAATCAACTGGTATCGTTAAGTGGTTTAACGAAGAGAAAGGTTTCGGTTTCATCACTCAAGACAATGGCGGCGCTGACGTATTCGTTCACTTCCGTGCTATCACTGGCGAAGGTTTCAAAACTTTAGCTGAAGGTCAAAAGGTTTCTTTTGACGTAGAACAAGGCCAGAAAGGTCCTCAAGCTGCAAACGTTGAAGCTGCTTAATTCGCTTTTTCGTTAAAAGTTTCTAAAATACCGACATTATGTCGGTATTTTTTTATTTAAATTTTATACTTTTATTATTAACTTCCCACGCTTTATTGATCAGATTAATAACGAGTATTAAATTAAACCATTTGAGTAATTCTCTGGTTTTTATACACTTATCGTTATTCGTTATCTCTGTGTAATTCTTCATGATGAACTCACCTTCAAATACTACCGCCGCATTTTCTTGTTTACATTTTTTTGAATTACGTTCGGGTTTTGAGCATCCTCAGTTAGCGCCTTTAAGTGCCGATCTATTACCTGGGCAGCATCTTGCGTTATCTGGTGCATCTGGATGTGGGAAAAGTAGTCTCTTACAAGTGATCGCAGGATTGAAATCGCCACGGAGAGGACATTTTAATTATCAACAGCAGCAGATTGATGCAGGGTCATTGTCGTTTTGGCGTCAGCAAATATGCTATTTACCTCAACAAGCAGTAATGGGGGCTGAAACGGTGTTGGAGGTATTGTTATTACCATGGCATCTTAAAGCGATGCAATCTTCCCATCCATCGCAGCAATATTGTCAGCAAGCATTACTGCAAGCAGGGTTGAATATTACGCTCGATAAAGAAGTCACCATATTATCTGGTGGAGAAAAACAGCGCTTGGCGATTGCGCGAGCAATACTTATGCAGCGTTCGATATGGTTGATGGATGAACCAACATCAGCGTTAGATCCAGCTGCCCGTAATAATATTATTGAGTTAATCAATTCATTGAAAATTATCTGTATTTCGGTATCTCATGATCCAGTATGGCTTGCGACGGCGGATCAGGTTTACCACATGGATATGGAACAGGAATAGACTAATGACAGCCACTATCACTCATACAATCGACCTACATTGGTCAGCTATGGCCGGATTTTATTTGTTCTTACTGATTCCATTAGTATTATTCCAGCGCTGGCAGCTCGGTTTGAGCCGTACGATGATCACTTCAGTGTTGCGAATGACATTACAATTATCTGTTGTTGGTATTTACTTACACACATTATTTGGTTGGCAAAGTATTAGTCTTAACGTTGTTTGGCTAACTGTTATGGCTCTTTTTGCCAGTTATACCATTTGTAAGCGGTCTGAAGTTAACTTAAAACGGGTACTGCCTGCCGTTATTTGCGGGCAATTTATTGCATTGTTAGTGGCACTACCCGCTGTTTTAGCGGGTGTTATTCAGGTATCACCATGGTGGCAAGCACAATATATGATCCCAATTGCGGGAATGTTATTAGGCAATAGCTTAACTGCAAATGTATTGGCATTGTCACGTTGGGGAGGTTTACTTAAAGAAAATCATCATGAGTATCAATACTATTTAGCGATGGGAGCACCAAACCCAGCTCAACCGTTTATTCGTACTGCTTTTAAAGCTGCTCTCGCGCCACAATTAGCTTCAATGGCTACATTAGGGATTGTTAGCTTACCAGGTATGATGACTGGACAAATTTTAGGGGGAGCGATGCCATTGGTTGCGGTGAAATATCAATTAGTCATTATGGTCGCAATATTTGTCTCAGGCGTGCTTTCTGTCGCAACGACATTAACCATCGTTAACCGACGTTCATTTGATGCCTACGGTAACGTTTTGTAATTTTAAATGCGTTATAAAAATAAAAAGCAGCTAATTGCTGCTTTTTAATTATCTGCCTGGTAAGCACTATTATTAAATTTCTGTAATCGGAAAAATTTCAGTTGGTGTTATGATTTCATCTTGAGCTGCAATTGTTTGTAATTCCCATTCACCGCGGCGGTGGGTTTCTTTCAATATTGCGTAACATGCATTATGAGCATGTTCAAAGGCTTGTTGTGCTGACCAACTTTTTAATAAACCACCAGTAAATAACGATGAAATAAGATCACCCACACCCACAGGTTGATTATCAAAGGCTAGATGTGGACGCTGTGCTAAATAACAACCATCTTTGGTCGCTAGCATCATCGAGAACTTATCTTTTGATAAACTGTGAAGATGTTTCACTAACACCATTTTGGGGCCAAGTGTTAGCGCATGCTGACACGCTTTGACTGCATCATCTAATGTATTGATGGTCATACCTACAAACTGACTGAGTTCAAACTGGTTAGGGACAATCACATCAGCCAGTGGCATTACATCATTAATAAGGTATTCAGAAATACCGTCAGCTACGATACAACCTTTTTCAGGATCACCCATTACAGGATCACAAATGTAAATTGCATTAGGATTTTGTTGTTTTACCATTTTAACCGTATCAATAATGGCTAAACATTGATCAGCACTACCTTGATATCCGGTAAGGACTGCTTCACAGTTTTTAAGCTGATCAATGTTGTTGATGCCTTTGACAAGATCAATTAAGTCTGTTGCTGGAAATGCTTTACCTGTCCAACCTTGTTTATATTGAGTATGGTTAGAAAATTGTACGGTATGTAGTGGCCATACTTCAAATCCCATACGCTGAAGAGGGAATACTGCAGAACTATTACCAGCGTGACCGTAAACAACATGTGACTGTATTGATAGAATGCCTTTCATCGAGGTTCCTTATAACCATCGTATCTATAGGTATACTTTACATGTGCTGATATCAGAAACCTAGTCATTTTATATCGTAATTATTCCTTGCAAAAATGCAGACTATTTATTGTTCGACAATAAGTACAATTTCTTTTCACTGCTAAATAAATAGAATAAGTAATGTAATTGAAATATGTTTTATTGGTTATTTTGTCTGTTTTTTGAACGATTAATGTGTTTTTATTGATTTTTATACTTTAATTTTTTTCTTTAATAAACATATGGTTATTGTTTTGTTCAGTGGTTATCCACAATTTTTCATCTGTTTTTATAAAAAAAATATTTACAGCATCAAAAATAGGCGTTAATGTTCGATTCGTCTGTTACTCGGACCTAATGTGTGTTGAACCAAAACCACAATGTCATTTCTAATCATTGTTATTCGTTTATGTTGCAAACGTAGTAGCAGTGCCAAGCTATAAGAAGGGTGATCTTATAGTTAAGAAGTAGTAGGTCAATGAGTAAAGCTCTATGCCACGGTTAATTAACTGTTTGGTATAAAACTATTTAAACTCAAATTGATAGCCTCAAATATATATGCTGATAAGAAAGCAATATTTGGGCGTAAAGGAAATATAAACTATGACTTCACAAACAGGTATTATTCGTAGCTTCAACCCAGTTGAAAAAATTGGTTTAATTACTAGCGATCTTGGTGGCGATATTCGTTTCGATGCATCTCAAGTTTGCAGTCGTTCACAGCCTTCATCTGGTAGTATGGTTGAATTTACGTTAGATGATTCAAGCAATAAACTTAAAGCAGTTAAAATTCGTTTTATCTAATTTAATTAATGAGCTAAATGTTAGTAAATACTAATGTTTAACCATGATTAAATAAAAAATCCCGGCTTTGGTCGGGATTTTTTATATCTGTTATATTAATTTATATAGCCAATTAATTAAGTGGCCTAGCTGTGATAATGATGCCAGTTTAAGCGACTAATTAATTATTAATTTTCATAATATTGATATTGTTGTTTTACATATTAATGACCAATAGTTGATATAAATAATACTGATACTGCAATCATTGATATTATGTCTGCTTAAATCTTGATAAGATAATAAAACTACTCATTGAGTGGTTTTGCTTAGAAAAGGTAGAGAAAATGCATGAGTTGACAGATAGTGATTATGATATTCTTCACGCAATGGAAAACATTGTTGATGGTATTGCTGCAATGTGGGGAGAGCATACTGAAGTATTACTGCATTGTTTAGATTCACGTAATCCGTCAATTATGAAGATTGCTAATGGACATATTACGGGGCGTGAGGTGGGAGCACCAATCACAAATATTGCGTTAGTAAAGTTAAATGAAGGACAGGATGTTTCTAAAGCTTATATTACTAAATCTCCAGATGGTAAAACTTTACGTTCATTAACCACTGTGATTCGTAATAAGCAGCAGCAAGCGATAGGTTTACTTTGTGTTAATTTTAATCTTGACGCACCATTTCAGTCGATGATCCATAGTTTAATGCCAACCATTGGCGCTCATTGTGATCATGGTGTTACAGCAGAAACATTTGCACGTAATAATGATGAAATGATGCATAGTTCAATTGAAAATGTTCGTGAGCAGGTCACAACAGATAGTTCGATACCGCCATCAAAGAAAAGCCGAGAAATTGTGACGCGGTTACACGAGTTAGGTATTTTTGATCTTAAAGATAGTGCTCAAATAGCGGCAAAAGGATTAGATATTTCAATCCATACTATTTATCGTTATTTACGAGAAATACGCGCCCACTGATTTAGTGTATGAGTTCTAATATATAGGACTCATGATTAATATATGCATGCCAATTCAATCAATAAATTATCGTTTCAGCTTAAAATTAAAGCATCGAATTGGCATTGTTTTATTATGTAATATTCATTATATCGACATTATTGTATTGTTACGCGATAAGTGACATACCCTTTTTCGGCAGGTGCTAACACACCATTTAATATCCACTTTATTGCGCCACTATAGCCATTGGTGTTACTTCCATCGACTGTCAGAATATTGCACGACGTAATACTGGTTGGTGTTTGAGTTGCTGGTGAGTTACAACTAATCTGATTCGATAATAAAGTATGTTCTGGCACAGCATCAAAGATATTGATGGTACTAATATTGCCTAAGCCATTATTTATAAAATAAATTTTATACTCTAATATATCTCCCGGTCGAGCTTGATTACTGCGACTTTCAGTATCTGCTTGAGTGATGTTTTTTACTGTTTTTTCAATATCTAATGTACCCGAATTACCAAAACTGACTTTAATTGTATCGGTATCACTAACGGTTGTCGTGAGTGCTGTGTTACTGAAATCCATAATAGCATTAAGTTGGTATTTGTATTCACTGTGCAAGGGGACATTTTTCGGTATGATAACTTTTATAATCACGCATACTTCAGTTAGGTTATTAGCACTTACTGTTATTGGACTATTTATTAAGCCATCGGTTGGGTCTAATTTACCATCACAATTATTATCAGAGTACAGTATATGGTTCCATGGGTATCCTGATGGCGTAGTGGTGACATTATTAATATTAAAGCTGACTGTACCGCTGGTATTAATTTTAAATTTATGACTTAAAAAGATAGGTAAACCGGGTTCACCTTCGATGTAATTATCAGGATCTAATGTAGCTATACTGACTTTACCAAAATTAATATTTTCTAAAATATCGCCCGCCGCTGCTGTTACGAGCATGAAACTATCACTGATTGAACTATTAATGACTTTGCCGACTAAACCTAATGCAGGATCAGTGACATCCGATTCTGATATGTCAACCCATGTTGCTTGCGGAATAACTTGAATCTTAATTTGTTTATTAGCTAACTCAACGGGAATAATAAATTGATAGTGTCCGTTACCTGTTGTGGTTGTTTGTAGAATTTCTTGGCCGTTAGCATAGTTTGTTATGGCTACATCATCATAGATTGCTTTTACAATAAAATTAGCTAAACCTTGTTCTTCACTTTCTTGTTTGCCATCATGGGCAGTTGCAATGCCTTTACCATTATCTTCAAACACCTTGCCGTTTAATACAATTTGGTTAATGAGATTAAACATATAATCTTCGACTTCACCATTATCGACTGTACCTGTTGGGCTGGTGCAAGTGTTTGGAGTATCACATAACCGGAATCGAATAAAGGTATCACCGTTATAGCCATTGGTATAGGCGGCATTTAAAAGCACAGAAATACTGGTTGTGGTTGTATTAACATTTTGATCGGTTAGTACATTTTCTCCTATACCATTAAAGTTACCGTCATGATTAAGGTCGACAAAAACATTCAGATAACCACTACCACCTGATATTGCAATTGGAATGGTAGTCGGCGTTGCAACAATAATACTATTAGGCATTGTCACGCCTTCTTCATCATCCTCACCAGTAGTATTATCACCAGTGGCATCCGGACTGTAGAAGTAATATAAATCAGGATCCCATTTGGTTCCTAAAATTAGATCAGGCGTACCTGATACATCAACATCGTTATTACGGTGTCCTACCTGCCCGTAACTGCTAGGCGCATCGCCTTTATCAATACTTGAAATACATCCTGCTGCATCGTGAAATTCTACTTTTGTATAAGTACTTGGGATCACAAAGGTTGCATCTCCTGTCAGCATATTAATGCGATACATACCGACTTTATTAAATAAATCATAATTGCCATTGCTATTGGTATCGTGATCGCCACCAATGGTAAAGGCATAAAAATAATTTAAATCATCCGTTGCTACAGCTCCTGTCCAAATATTAGGCGCTTTAGCACCGTTAAAGTTTAAGTTAATAGTGGTTACGATATTTGAGTTAGGATCATAGCGATATAGCATCGGTGTTGTTGGATTTGTTTTTGCAGCAGCAATTGAGCCTGCATTAATGAAACCATTACCTGTTAAATCAACTGCATATATAAGTCCATCAGTTTCTGATACAGCCCAGTCAGACCCTATTCGTATGCCGTCAGGGTTAGTACCTATAATCGTATTTGGAAGTTTTTTTACGCTGTAGGTCATCTCATTTAAATCAATACTGATCAAACTATCCCAGCGATTCATTGCGATATAATAGGTTTGTCCATCACGTGAAATGGTTCCCATATTAGCCGTGAACTCGCCACCGATATTTTCAGGTAATCGATCGCCTTTATTGATCGCGACGGGACCGTCATTATCGGTAGAATTTATGCTGTAGTTGTTATCAGCATAAATGTGACCCAATGGAATAAAACTTGTTCCGCTGGTATCTGTTACAATAAGGGCAATATAGCCGTTATCAACATAGGTGGAATACATTTTTCCTGTTATGCGATCAAAAGCTAACCCATTCATTAATCGATAATTTACGTTACTTTTTATTGGGTCGAACATAAAAGTGAATGGTTGATCTGGTTCAACTGATGAGTAGGTGAAGTTATTACCGTTATCGACCGATTCTGTGACATAGAGTTTGTCACAAGTGTTATCTAAGTTGAGATCAGAGATAAAGATACGATAATCTTCAACTTCCCCATCAAATACTTCCCCGACAGGGCTATTACATGCAGTGCTAGAACAAACGCGCACGCGTAGATAGGTATAGCCTAAACTGGCCGTGGAGAGCACGGTAAAGGCATGTGCAACCGTTGTGTTCGGAGTTGTTGTGGTTGAATTTATAATTTGTTCATTAGCATCATTCCAATCGCCATCTCGATTCCAATCGATCCATGCGTATAGATGCATGGTCGTTAAATTTGAACCAGTATCAAGCGTGGTCAAAATATTTAATGTTTCATTATCTCCTGGTTTCATATTGGCATTATAACTTACGCCATCTTCATCATTAGGGCTATCTGTAGCGTCATCTTTAGTCGCTGAACTATTTTGTAAGGTACCGTCATCAGCGTCCCAATGTGTGCCTAAGGTAATATCAACTTGGTTATCATTATCAAAATTATATTGATGATGGCGAGCACCATTATCCGATTTAGTTGTGTTGTAGTTAGCATTACTTGTATTTAATCCATTATCTGGAGCATCACCGTAATCAATAGCAATTAAACGAAACACATAGGTACAATTATAATTATTGCCATTAGTTACAGTTAAAGGGTTTACACATGAAAAAGAAGCTAGTTCATAATCTGCGGGTCCTGTCCATGTGAAACTGTAGGCGCTTGGCGTCATTGGCTTGGTATCACCAGAGGTGAAATTAACAGCGATGGCATTTGAATCTGTGGCAATAAGGTTAAAATCAGCAGGTAAAGCCGAGCCATTTTGTATGGTGGCATTTAAAGTAATACTGGCTTGTACAAAGGAATACGCTCTAAATCGTACTTTATCTAATGCCGCACCTGAGCGACCATTAAACCCTGCAATAGCTTGTCCTGCTGGCGCAACAATACGATTATAATAAGTACCGGGATAATTACGATTTGGTCCTATTTTTCCGGTAGATGGTGCAGCAGGAGCCGCACCAATTTGTAATCGGTTAGTGCCTGAGTTAAATGTAACAGGGGCACAATAGAGGCGAAACCAACCCATAACCGGCCATGTGGTTGTATCGGCATCAACACCAACAACTGCTTGATTGGCAGGACAGTCCCCAGAATATAATGTGCCTGACGTCGGGCCTCCCCAAGGTGTCGTTCCCGCTGCGGTCAGCGTTGCCGTATTACTGATAACACTGACTTGTGAGCATTGTCCTCGCAATGCGGTGCCATCTAAATTACCACCTGTATTTTGATTATAAAAATCAAAGCCTGTCATTAATTGTCCTGGTGGACATACTCGCTCGCCAAACTCACCACCGCCATTACCACCAATATCAAGTAAGGTGCTTTGATAAACTAAACCGACACCTTCAGCGGCATAGATCGTCGTTGGCGGAATAATAAATATTAGCCCCAAAAAAATAATGACCATTGGTTTTAGTTTTTTTAATATCATATTTAACATTGATAAGACCTTATCTAATTGGGTGATAAGTATTCTTGAAATAATATATTTAATAAAATTATCAGTATTTTAAAATTTCATATTCTTTTTTTTGATAAAGTGTTTTTTTTTGAGGTTTTAATTTCATTAATAGTAAAAAAAAACATTTTGATAATGTTTTTTTTATTATTAGCTTTAAGACACTAGCTCTTGTTTTTTAAAGCAGTTAATTCTTTTTTTTAAGAGAAGATATTCATTTTTTTACCTTATAGTTGTTCTGCATGTGATTTTTTGTCGCTGATGTTTTATTTCCTCTAAATAAGATAATTTTATGAAACACTTTTTATTCGTAATATGTTGTAAGTTTTTTATTTTAATTGTTTTATCTTTATTTTCGTTGGTGAGCTACGCACAACAATGTAGTTCAGGGATCAATGTGTCTAATGGACAGTATTATTTTGATGGTGATAATGTCCCTGGGACAACGGGATGGGGCGCACGTAACTTAACGGTTAATCCTACAGGGTTAAGTGGAGGAACTGGATCAGGTGGTCGTATTATTGTTGATTCAACATGGGGGTGGAATAATGGTAATCAGTGGACAAATCGTAATGATGCAACAGAAGCAATCAATATTACCTTAACCATTAATGGTGTCACTTATGCGAGGTTAACTACGCCGAGTAACAGTCAAAATACAGCCACATTATCAGCGTTAAATGGGGCGAGTTTTATCAGTGGTGGCGGTAATGTTAATGTGAATCCGTTTGGTCAATATACGCATGGTGCGCAGCTGTTATTACCCAATTCAGTGACAACAATCAGCAATGTTCAAATTTCAGGGACTGAAACCCCTTTTCAAGGTTCAGGTGGATTTTTTGGTATAGGCGCACAGGCCTCTGCTGGGGATGACGGTGGTATTCGAGTTAACTCTATTTTACAGTGTGGCTTTGAAGCAACAGATGCCCCTAGTAGTTATGGTATTGCCCGCCATAATCGTGATTTAGTGGCGACGAATTTACGTCTCGGCGCTAATGTTAGCTATGAGTCTACAAATTTAAATAGTACGTTAGCTGATAGAGATAGTTTTGATGATGGTATTAGTAGCTTTCCACAAAATATAATCGATCCCGTAACTGGAGCTATTAGTTTAACGGCAACAGTCACTAATGGTTCTGGAAGTAACACTAATCTTGTTGGTTGGGTTGATTGGGATCAAGATAATATCTTTCAAGCAGACGAAGGTGTTGCGATTACTGTCCCTGCTGCTGGAAGTTCTAATTCTGCGTGTACCAATACAAGCGGTAATGATTTTTCCTGTAATTTAGATTTTGTTGTACCTACAGCTGATCGTTCTAATAGCGGTTATTTTTTCTCCCGTTTTAGACTATCAACGGATGCATTAACGACGAGCACTATATCAACCAGCGTTACTGGTGGTGAAGTGGAAGATTACCGTTTTTGTATTGGTTGTTTTGATATTAGTGGTGCTATTTTTATTGATGAAAATGGTGATAGTAATATTACTGGAGATGGAGTTACAACTAATCAACCTTGGGTACATTTATACCGTGATGATGATAATGATGGTGTACCAAGTGCGGGTGATACATTAGTCAAACAGCAAGTCGCCAATAATGGTACTTATCTCTTTTCGATGCTACCTATCGATACCTATTTCGTTGCAGTTGCACCACCAAAACTAAGTGGTGCATTGGCGGAACAAACTTATGCTGCCAGTAACACTTATAGTAATGCTTTCTGTGATGCCAATGGTGATGGTGCCGTTGGTGATATACCAAGGACGACTTCGGGAGCATGTTATAGCGGTATCGATGGTGATCGTGCTGATTCAACATCCAATTCAACAACGCGTGAACATATTACCAAAGTTGATTTATCTTTTTCTTCTGGCAATCAAACCAATGTTGATTTTGGTTTTTCTTATAATGTGGTAACGAATACTGATAACAGTGGCCAGGGCTCGCTTGAGCAGTTTATCCGTAATGCAAATGCATTAACTGGTGCTAATGAAATGCGTTTTGTGCCCACAGTACCTGCAAATGATAGTGACGGCGGTGCTGATTGGTGGGTCGTAACGCCAACATCAAATTTAACGACTATAACGGGAACTAATGGTGCCAATACAACGATTGATGGTACCGCTTATAGCAATGCCGATGGCACCACGATTATTGATCCAAATCCTGGTAATTTTTCCGCATCACAAACTATTGGTAGCAGTGATGGTTGTAGTGTTGAAACACTACCTGCGCTAGCAAAACCTGAGCTACAAATAGATCGTCCGACAAATAGCAGTGCTTATAATTCAGAGCTGTTAATAGTTAATGCCGATAATACTACGGTACGAAATGTGTCTTTAACAGGCGGCTCATTAGGTATTAATGTTTACTCAGGCGGGATCAGCGGAAGTTTATTTGAACAGAATTTGATTGGTATTGATCCTGCTGGTAATGATCGCGTGATTGGGCAGGATACTTGCGGAACTTCTACAGGGTGTGCAGGTATTGCAATTGCGAATCCGAGTAATGCATCGTTAATTAGTTCGACGGGTATTATTCAAAATAACGCTATTAAAACCGCCCATAACAATATCAGCTTTGGTAATTTAAATGGCCAAACAGCAACCGATCATTGGTTAGTTAAACATAATCAACTATTGGGTACGACATCAACGTCAGGTAGTTATGTTTATCATAATATTTATATCCGTTATGGTATTCCTGCTTATCTTGATGTACTTGGCAATCTGATGCGTGATGCAACAGGTGATGGTATTTATCAATTAGGTACCAGTAACGTAGCCCTTAATCAAACCTTTACCAGTAACGATATTCAAAACTCCGGTGCTGCGGGTATTCATGTCACTTCAGGCCATACCGATATTATTACCTGTAACGTTATTCATAATAATGGCGGTGCGGGTGTTTCTGTCGATGGTAATACTAATGTTGATGGTTACCTCATTACAAAAAATAGTTTTGCTGGTAATACATTAAACGCGATTGATTTACATCGTGGTACTACAGGGCAAGGAGTGTCATTAAATAATGATGCTTGTAATACAGATGGTACCGGTGGTGCAAATAATAATCTTGCACGTCCTGAAATTTATTTTTCATTCTTAACTGGAACGAGTTTACGTGTCATTGGTAATTACTGTGGTACAGGAACGTTTACGGTTGAAATATATAAAGCCAGTAGTGCGACAGGAGATATCGGAAGTGACGGTAAAGAGGCTGGAGAAGGATTAACTTTCCTCGGTGAGGTTACAGGACTTACAGGCGGTGCACTTGATGAAACATTAACGGTTGCAGGACTCTCTATTGGCGATGAGATTACTATTATCGTGCACCGTACAGCGGATAGTGGGTTAGGTGTTGTTCAAGATACATCTGAGTTTAGTGCTAATAGCTTAGTCGATAGCTTAAATAAAGATTGGGGAGATGCGCCAGATAGCACGTCAGCAACAGGAGTAAATGATTATCACACCCTACGCGAAAATAATGGTGCTAACCATGTAATAAAAGATAGTAATAATGACAATACGCCAGATGTGATTCTGGGGGCGCTGATTGATGCTGACTTTAATGGTTTTAATACCTTAGATGCTTTAGGTGACAATCTAGATAACCTTAACGATGAAGATGGCGCTACTGCTGAAGGCTATTATGTTATTAACCGCCCTAAATCTATTAGTGTCACAATAACCAAAGATCCTACTTTAGCCACAGCAACATTCCATCTGCATGGTTGGTTTGATTGGAATCGAGATGGTGATTGGGATGATCCCGATGAACATGTCATAAATGAAACCACAGTTGCACCAGGTACGGCTAATTATAATTTTATGGTACCTGCAACAGCAGTATTAGGTGTCAGTTATGCTCGCTTTAGAGTTTGTAGTACAGGGGACTGTAATACCCCAACGGGTGCAAGTATTGATGGTGAGGTTGAAGATTATAGCGATATTAATATCAGTTTAGATTTTGGTGATGCGCCTGATAGTGGTGTCGGTGTTGGGCCTGATAATTATCGCACACTTGAAGCTGATGATGGCCCTCGTCATGAAACCAGTCCAGATCTGTATTTAGGTACGGGGACAGATACTGAAGTAGATGGATTACAAAATGCTACCGCAACGGGTGATAACACTAATAATACCAATGATGAAGACAGTCTGACCTTACCGCCACTGACTACGTTAACCACTACTTACAATGCTACTGCTGTGACAAATAATACGACGGGTAACGATGCTTATGTGTATGCATGGCTGGATTTAGATCGTAATGGACGCTTTGATCGTGATGAACTCGTGAGTAATGGTACCGGAGCTGGTGGTGCAGTAGTGGTTGCCAATGGTGATACCAGCAAAACATTAACATGGCCAGGTATTTCGAGTTTAACTAATAATAGCGCGATCTATTTACGGATTCGTATTGTTGCTTCGTTATTAACCGATATTGCAACTGGTTCTGATGAAGATCCGCGTTCATTTGGTTTGCAAACCAGTGGTGAAGTGGAAGATTATCGCTTACAAGTGGCAGATCAAGATTTTGGTGATCTGCTAGATACCTATAAAACGTTAGCGTTAAGCGGTGGCCCTTATCATGGTTTAGGCAATATTAATAACCTGCATATTGGCAGTAATAACATTGATACTGAAGCGGATGGGCAACCGAGTGCGGCCGCGAATGATGATGATAATAATGTTAATGATGATGAAAATGCTTTTGCTACTTTGCCGGCCCCCATTCTGGCTTTAACTGCCTCAGAATACACAATCGCTGTGCCAGTTTATAATAATACGGGTAGCAGTGTTAATTTATCCGCATGGTTAGATTGGGATAATAATGGCCAATTTGAAGCGGAAGAGTATGCCACCGTCGTTGTGCCACATGGTACGGTTGTAGGTAACCCGATGACGTTAACGTTTACGGGGATTTCAGCAGCGAATGTTTCTACAGCGGCATTACGTTTACGTTTGTCGACCGATAGTTTGGCAAATACTGCATGGGGTGGTGGTGCTTCAGATGGCGAGGTGGAAGACCATTATATTCCCGTGGGTGACTTTGATTTTGGTGATGCAAATGATGTGATTGCAGGTACCGCTGGCAGCAGTGGCGATTATCGTTCTCGTTTAGTCGATAATGGACCTTATCATGGCATTATAAATTCGTTGTATTTAGGTGCTGAGATTCCGGATGCTGATCCAGATGCTTATCCATCATTAGGCGCCAGTTATGCCAATGGTGATAATGATAATAATCGTAATGATGAAAACGGGGTAGATTTTATTCCGCTGTCATTGGCACATGCGACTTATACCGCAAGAGCCACTGTCAATAACACCACCGGAAGTACAGCAACTGTTCATGCATGGATCGACTGGGATCAAAATGGTGAGTTTGAGCAAGATGAATATACCAGTGCACCCGTTGCGAATAATACCACGGGAACGGTCGATTTAATTTGGACCACTTTTACAGGTCGTATTACCGGTTGGACGGTATCTCGCGTTCGAATCACCACTGATAGTTTAACCAATACTGCTGGGGCAACGAACCTTGAGGATACACGATCGCTTGGACTTGCCAGTGATGGTGAGGTAGAAGATTATCGGGTGTATATCGGCGAACATGATACGGGTGATGCTCCCAATAGTTATTTAACGATTCCATTAGATGGCGGTCCTTGCCATGCATTAACAGCAACGAATACGTTATATTTAGGTTCGACATTATTTGATAATAATCTTGATGGTCAACCAACACCTAATGCTAATGGTGATGATATCGATGGTGTTGATGACGAAGATGGTATATCTGGTGAGTTACCATTAGTGTTAGTTTCTGACGCCACATATTCGATTAATGTTAAACATAATAATACGACAGGTTCGAGTGCCACCTTAATTGCTTGGTTAGATAAAAATCAAAATAATCAATTTGATGCTAATGAAGTTTTTGATGGCTTTAGTGTTAATAATGTCATTACTGGTACCAATGAATTAGTCACTGGACGCACGCTGACATGGTCAGGCTTATCTGGGCAAACCCAAGGTACGATGGCATTACGTATTCGTTATACAACGAAACAGTTAACGGCCAATGATTTCGGTGGTCCAGCACCTGACGGTGAGGTGGAAGATTATATGGTCTTCGTTGGTAGTTACGATTTTGGTGATGCCAGTGATGATAATAGTGGTGCGACATCGACTTCAAATTATCGTACTCGTTTAGTGGATGCCGGCCCATACCATGGCATTAGCAGTGATTTGTATATTGGTCCGAAAGTGCCAGATGCTGAATCAGATGCATACAATAGTGTCGGTGTCGCAATGGCTAATGGCGATGATGATGATTTAAATGGTGATGATGAAGATGGGGTTCAGATCTTACCATTAGATAATTCACCAATACCGACCAGTTATCACACCAAGGTTCTTGTTACCAATAATACAGGCAGTAATGCGACGTTACATGGCTGGATAGACTGGAATTTAAATGGTCGTTTTGATGGTGATGAGCATACGAGTTTAACGATTAATTCTAGTGTTACTAACCAAACGGTAGATTTAACGTGGACAAGCTTTACTGGAATCTCTGCTGGTGCCGCTGTTGCTAGGTTTAGATTAACCACCGATGATTTAATTAATGGTGCTGCGGCAACAAATCTTGAAGATACTCGCTCACTGAATGGCGCGTCTGATGGTGAAGTGGAAGATCATCGCTTGTATATTGGTAATCAAGATATGGGGGATGCTGCTGATAGCTTCTTAACCTTGGCCAATAGTTTAGGTCCTTTCCACGGTCAATCACTTTATACCTCGTTATTTTTAGGGCCAGTACCAACCAATGAAGGCGATATTGATGGCCAACCAACGACAGCTGCATTGGGTGATGATGATGATGGTCTTGATGATGAACAAGGTATAAATCAGCCATTAGCCTTTATCTCAACGGCCAATAATACCTTTGATATTGATGTGAAGTTGCAAAATACCACGGCTAATAATGCCACTCTCACCGCATGGTTAGATAAAAATCAAGATGGAGTATTTTCAGCAAACGAAGTTGTGAATACCGTAAATGGTGCTCCATGGGGGATTAATAATATTTCCCCTGGTAGTAGCTTTATTACTGATGGTACAGCCGTTGCATTGCATTGGTCAGGTATTAGTGGATTACAGTCAGGTGTCATGACGCTACGGTTGCGGTTATCAACTGATCCTCTCACCGCGACACAATGGGGTGGGCAAGCCATTGATGGTGAAGTTGAAGATTATGTGATTTATGTGGGTAAATTCGACTTTGGTGATGCGAGCGATAATGGTGCCGGTGGTACAAATGCGAGTAATTATCGTACTGAATTAGGTGATTCAGGCCCTTATCATGGTATTTCCGAACAGTTATTTATTGGCTTACAAGCACCCGATGATGAAACCGATGCCAACATTAATATAGGTGCTGGTGTTGCTGATGGCGATGATACAACGGGGCGTAATGATGAAAAAGGCGCTTATTTATTACCATTAGATAACAGTCCTGAGTCAACAACTTATGTCGCACAAGTCACCGTAACCAACAGCACTACAAAGGCAGCAACATTACATGGCTGGGTTGATTGGGATGGCAATGGTCGCTTTGATGGTGATGAATACTCTAGTTTACCTGTAGTTGCAGGCACTAGCGGTGATGTATTAGAGCTAACATGGACCGCGCCTTATCCGTCAATTATCAGCGGTGATGTTGTGGTGCGTTTACGTTTAACGACCGACACCCTAATTAATTCAGCTGCTGCGACCCCAACCCAAGAAGATACCCGATCATTAAACGGTGCTTCTGATGGTGAAGTGGAAGATCACTCTCTTTATATCGGTAATTATGATTTAGGTGATGCACCTGATAGCTATCTTACACTTGCTATTAGTCGCGGTCCTTATCATCCACAGCGTGATTTTACGACATTATATTTAGGTAATATGCCTGTTAATGAAGGTGATGCTGATGGGCAGCCAAGTGCTGATTCATTGGGGGATGATGATGATGGCTTAGACGATGAACAAGCCATTTCACAACCATTAGCGATTGTTTCACCGTCGATTACGACATTCTCTATTCCTGTGCGATTAAATAACAGTACCGCAAATGCCGCTACCGTGATTGCGTGGTTGGATAAGAATCAGGATGGTTTCTTTAGTGCAGATGAAGTGGTTGATACCATTAATGGTGCAGCTTTTGCGGTTAATAACGTATCAGCAGGTACCAATGCTACCAGTGATGCTAATGCTCTTACTTTTGTGTGGAATGGTTTAGCTGGACTCACTTCAGGCAATATGGCATTGCGTATTCGTTTAAGTAATGATCCTCTAACAGAGACTCAGTGGTTTGGACGAGCATCAAACGGTGAAGTCGAAGATTATATGGTTTATCTGGGTGATTTTGATTTTGGTGATGCACCAGATACTAGCCCTGCTGCAGCAATTAATGATTATCAAACCGTATTAAGCAATAACGGTCCACGTCATTTAATTATTAATGATCTTTATATCGGCAAAAAGCCGGATATTGATGACGGTACATTAGAAAATGCCACGGCTACCGCTGATGATATTACTGATGATGATGATGAGGGAGGCTTTATTTTTCCACCATTAACGGCAGGAATGAATGATTATAAAATATCTGTTATCGCAACAAATAATACTGGCAGTAATGCTAGCTTAGTCACTTGGATTGATTTTAATAATAATGGTGTTTTTGAGGATGACGAAGGTCAAATCATTACTATTCCTAATGGCGCTGTAGATGCAACGGGTGAGATTGAGTGGAATAATATTCCAACCATTAATAATGGCACCACATTAACGTTACGCTCGCGGTTAATTCCACGTGTTATTTCACAAATGAGTCAAGCCTCGCCATTGGGCGTTGAATTAGGCGGTGAAGTTGAAGATCATCGTATCAATGTTGGTAAACAAGATATGGGTGATGCGCCGGAAACTTACGGCACAGATCCGCTCAATAATGGCCCACATCATATTATTATTAATACCTCTAACTTGTATTTAGGTAGCAGTAATATTGATGAAAATATTGTAGTTGTCGCTTCTAATAATGCTCAAGGTGATGATTTAGCTGGTGTTGATGATGAAGATGGTATTACAGAGCCATTATCACCAATTGCAATCGATGGCAGTGGTTATTCTCTTAATGTAAATGTAAAAAATATGACTGGAAATAATGCCTATTTAGTTGGCTGGATTGATGCTAATCGCAACGGTGCCTTTGAACCGATTGAAGGGCGGGTTGATATTATACCAATCACACAAAATGGTAATTATGTTTATAAGTTTGATAGTAATCAATTAACGCATTTAACGGCTGGTGTGAGCTATATCCGCTTTCGATTATCAACGGCTCCATTAACCGTTACCGATACTGGTGGATTAGCCAGTGATGGTGAAGTCGAAGATTATTTAGTGATGATTGGTGCTGCTGATTTAGGTGATTTACCTGATACAAGTAATGCAACAGCAACCAATAATTATCAAACAGATTTAATTAATAATGGCCCATTACATAATATTGATACTTTACCAAGTTTGTTCCTTGGCAAGGTTGCACCAGATGCTGATGGTGATGCTCCTCAATCCGCAAATTCACAAGGAGACGATGATAATGGCAGTATTCCTGATGATGAAGAATCACTAGGGCATGCATTGATCCCTGTATTACCAATCAATACTGAATATCAAACGTTTGTGACTGTCACTAATGGTTCTGCCACTAATGCATATCTTTATGTGTGGATCGATTGGAATCGAAATGGTGATTTTGAAGCGGATGAAATTGCTCAGCAAGGTATTGTTGATGCAACAGGTACTGCATTAGTAAGTACAAATGGTGCCTTCCTTATTCCAGCCAATAGTGGTACTGCAAGTTATCGTCTTGGTTGGACAACGCCAGTCGCAACGGTTAACGATCGAACCTATGGTATTCGTTTACGTGTAACCACCGATGTTTTGGTTGATGATGTGAGTTCGACAATATTTGATGCTCGATCATTGGGCGCCGCTAATGATGGTGAAGTTGAAGATTACTTCTTGACTGCAAAAAATAGTGATTTAGGCGATGCGCCTGATAGCTACCGTACATCAACAGGGCGAAATGGTCCGTATCACGCTTATTTAAGTCTTTTATATTTAGGTTCTGCGAATATTGATAATGATTCGACCGTGATCCCGTCAGCGGCGAGTAATAGCGATGATAATACTAATAATGATGATGAAAATGGTGTCGTTCAGCCGTTGCCTTTCGTCGCTGCAACGGCTAACAGCTATAGTGTTGATGTCTCGGTATATAACCAAACAGGGGTAATGGCAACATTGGTTGCATGGCTTGACAAGAATCAGGATGGAGCCTTTACCGCTGATGAAGTCGTCGATGATCTTAATGTTGTGACGGGTAGCAACCCATTTAATAATGTTGGCTTTAATACTAATAATTACCCAACAGGTAGTGATAACCGAACGAATAAAGTGACTTTAACATGGAATAATTTACCTGCCTTAACACAAGGAACATTGGTGCTGAGAATTCGACTTTCTCATAGTGAATTGACTGATGCTGATTGGTTTGGTGGCGCTGCTGGTGGTGAGGTTGAAGATTATACGGTTTATGTTGGTAATTATGATTTTGGTGATGCCGAGGATGGTCAGGCAGGTACTGCAGCAGGGGCTGGAGATTACCGTACTCGTTTAAGTGATCAAGGGCCTTATCATGGTATCAGTGCTGATTTATTTATGGGGACTAATGTTACTGATGCTGAAGCTGATGCCTATCCTAGTTCTGCTACAAGTAAAGCGGATGGTGATGATGATAACGGTGGTAATGATGAAGATGCAGTGACATTTACCGCTTTAGATAATAGCCCTGTGCCAAGCAACTATAATGCTACAGTGAAAGTAACTAATAATACTGGTAATGCCGCAACTTTATATGGTTGGATTGATTTTGATCGTAATGGTCGTTTTGATGCTGATGAAGTCGCAAGTGTGTCGATTTCAACTGCGACGACAGGGGCTGATGTCATATTAACATGGGCAACAATTCCTAATATTAGCAGTGGTGATACCTTAACTCGGTTTAGATTAACCACAGATACTTTAGTTCATACTGGGGCTATGACAGATGAAGATCAGCGTTCATTAGGTGGCGCAAGTGATGGTGAGGTTGAAGATCACGCACTTTATATTGGTAATTATGATGGTGGTGATGCGCCAGATAGTTATCAAACTTCTGCGGCAACAGGAGGGCCGGCTCATCGGTATAATACTCAACTGTATTTAGGCACCAATAACATTGATGCTGAAGTTGCAGTGGGCAGTATCGGTGCCGATTACGATGATAATACTGGTGATGATGAAAATGGTTTAATACTTTCGACTGCAAATGATGGTGATAGTAACTATCAATTAACAGCAGATGTTTATAACAATAGTGGTGTTGATGCCAAACTCATAGTGTGGGTTGATTGGGATCGTAATAATAGTTTCGATGCTGATGAAGCCATTGTGATTAATAATTTAGTCAGTAATGCTACTTTAACGCCGACATTAGTGACATGGAATACCATTTCCCCAGTCATCACCCCTGGTAATTACTATGTACGTGCGCGATTAATGGCAAGTACTGAAGCTATTAGTGACGCTACACCGGGAGGGCTCGCAAACTCAGGTGAAGTAGAAGATCATATTTTAGTGGTGAAAGATCCTACCGTGATTGTGGTGGAAGCTTGTCAAAATGCCAATGCTTCTTTTGCCGCTCAAGGTGGTTTTGATGTGGAACAATTTGAGCATGTAGGTACCACAACATCCATTGATTGGGTAACGCATAATTATCTGCCATCCGCACGTGTGTTGTCTGCTAATTCGGTATTAAAAGACGGTACGTTAGGGATTAGTTTCTCTGGTAATGCAGCCAACCATATAGAAAATGGCACCACGCAAACATCAAATAATATCTATACCAATGTGCAATTTTATAATGGTTACGATGCGTCCAATAATCCAAATGCCAATGTTACTCGTTATCGTTTAGTGATGCCTGCCGATGGCTCGATCACTGTTAACAGCCTTAAATCCGGTGACGAAGATGCTGTGCTAGTGATCAGTGGGGTGACAACATTGGGCCCTATTTTATATTACGGCAGTAATCGGACCGCTGACTTATCAGGCACTTTTACCTTTAATCAAAATGACACTATTGATTTTATTTTCCGTAATACGACCCCTACGGGCTATATGGGAACGGCAGATTTTGACATTACCTTTAACTGTAAATTGGATTATGGTGATGCGCCTACAGGCTACCCAACCCTTAAAGCTGATGATGGTGCACGCCATGTTATTGAAGGGACGACAGGCGTAGATACATTAGTGCTTGGATCAGGAAAAGATATTGATCTTGATGGTCAGCCAGAAGTTAATGCTTTAGGTGATGACAATGATGCTGAAGGTGATGATGAGACTTTAGTTATTCCTGCCAATATTACTGCAGGTACTGCTGAGTCGATTGATTTTGTTGTTGCTGGTGGATCGGGCTTTATTAATGTCTGGGTTGATGCCGATATTGACAATAGCTTTACTACTGATGGCGAGCATGTATTACAAGATGTGGCTGTTGCTACAGGATCTAATCCTCTTGATGTAATTGCTCCTTATTTGGGAAGTAGCGGTAATACCTTTATGCGGGTGCGTTTATGTTCTATTGCCAATCACTGTAATACACCAACAGGATTAGCTGGTAGTGGTGAAGTCGATGATTATCAATTTAATTTATTGCCAGCTGAAAATGGTTTCGGTATCAGCAATTGTGATAACCATGCTCAATTAACCCAAGTTTGGTGGGTTCAAGGATCACAAAGAACCATTATTGATTTTACTAATTTAACAACCAGTGGTTATCCAACGATTAGTAATGCCAATGGTACTAATATGGCAACCGGTAATGGCGCAACAGAAGGTACTGTTACCATTACTGATCCACTAAATGGTGCTGTGATTGTTTATGGTGATGGGCGAGGTGTCTTTAATGGTTCGACGAATGCTGCCGTAGCTTTACCGTTTACCACGGGAGCGTCCGCAGATTTCCCTATTACCGTGACGCCAAGGCCAGGTAATGACCTCAATCAGTTTTATGTGTTTGGTAATAATTTCAATATTATCAATGCAGGAGAACTTGATTTTAGTACCTCAAATATTATCAACAGAGGTACCGTTCAAAATAATTCAGCACTTGAATCGCAATTAGTTGTTCCGCATGGTAACCGTAGTGATTCATGGTTATTGACCATGACGCGGAATGGTCAATTACAAGCCTTTGCTTTAACTGCTGGAGGAATTAATTTTACGCCAGTTATTAGTACAATTCCTAATGGCTCTGGGCCTGCGACGAATAAAGGCGCAATGGATTATTCACCTGTTACGGGTAAGTTAGTGATAGCTAGAGATGGTATTAGTCGTTTATTTATTGGTGATTTTAATCCTAATACTGGTGAGTTTATTAATGTTACATCGGTGACAACAGGTATTGCGAGAGTCGGCTCATCTCCTCGTTTTTCACCGGACGGCAAACGAGTGTTCTTTGAAAATGGAGCGGGCGGTGATAATGGTCCACTAACCTATTATGATATTCCTTCGAATACTGTCACAACGGTTAGTGGTATGCCTGGCAATGTCCAATCAATTAAATTTGGACCTGATGGACGTCTGTATGCATGGCGTGGAACGAATCTGGATGTGATTGAAAATTGGGCAACGACGCCAACGTATACCACCAGTTTAATAATGCCAGGCTCAATCGGTGTCGAGAGCTTACCTGAAGTTTATGCATATTGTGATTATGTGGGCGGTACTGTCACTATTAATGATTTTGGTGATGCTCCAGATTTAACCACTCAGACTGAAACGGGTGATTACCGTACTACGGCAGTCAATAATGGTGCCGAGCATATCTCAATATTTAGTGATGTTTATCTTGGTCAATTACCGCCAGATACTGATGATGGTACGTTACAGAATATTACTGCGACGCAAGATGATATTAGCGGTGATGCTGATGAAGATGGACTGCAATTATTACCGTTAGTGGCCAGTGCAACACATTACCAAGCAACGGTAACTGTTACCAATAATAGTGGCAATGACGCTTATCTTTATGCATGGATTGATTGGGATAATAATGGCAAGTTTGATAAAGATGAAGCAATAGCGGCGAATAAAATTACTATTAATACTGGGGCTAATTTAGCCGCACAGACACTGACATGGGCAACATTGCCTGAACTAACGAGTACTGATTCTTTCTATATTCGAGTACGGATAATGTACGAAGATCTAGCAGATACCGCGATGGGTGATGCCGAAGATCCAAGATCTTATGGCAGTGTTTCTGGTGGGGAGGTTGAAGATTATCAGTTGGTAGTTGAAGCCGTTGATTTTGGTGATGCTCCTGTAGGTTACGGTACATTAAATGCTTATCATCGCCCAAGTTCGACCTTATTCCTTGGTGAGCACCTAGGTGATACAGAAGCGGTACCCGTTCCCGATCTACTTGCTATGACAGATGATAATAATGCCTCTCCAGATGATGAAGACGGTGTTAATGTTTTACTGCCTATTCCGCTGGATGCGACTGAATATAGTGTAGTGGTAGAGGCATCTAATTTATCCATAACCACAGATGCAACATTATGGGGTTGGATTGACTGGAATTCAGATGGTGCATTTGATGCAACTGAAGCACAACAATTGCTTGTTACGCCTGCGACAATAAATGGTCAATATACGTTAACGTGGAGTGGTTTATCTGCATTAACGCCAAGCGTATCTTATCTGCGTTTACGATTAACAACCGATACTTTAACTGCGGCAGATTGGAGTAGCGCTGCCACTGATGGCGAAATTGAAGATCATAAATTAGTCATTGGACTATTTGACTTTGGTGATGCTCCTGAGAGTTACGGTACTGACCGAGTTAATTTAACGGGCGAAGGTAATGGTCCGATGCACCCAATCAGTAGCACTATTTTCTTAGGAACAGTTGCTACAGATGAAGAAGGTGAAGGTTTTGTTGATGGTATAGATAATTATGGTACCGCTATTGATGATAACTTTGCCTTTAATAATGATGAGGATGGGGTCACGATTCCTACATCGATTGCTGCACAGCCTGGAGATACAGTCGCACTTACTGTGCATGTCCAGACCGATGTGGCCGCTAAAGTTCATGGATGGCTAGATTTTAATGGTAATGGTGTATTTGATCATGCCACTGAAGCTGCGACTGCGATACCGTTAACCAATGCTGATAATAATACCGCTAAAACGCTGAACTTTACTGTTCCCGGAGATGTTAAAGAAGGGATCAGTTATTTACGAGTACGTATTTGTGCTGATACGTTGGCTTGTGATACGCCACATGGTTTAGGCGGGGATGGTGAAGTTGAAGATTATCAAGTCACACTCGTTGTACAGTACGATTATGGTGATGCCCCAGAAGCCACAGGTTATCAAACTCTCTTCTTATCTGGCGGTCCTCGTCATGCATTAGGTAATACTACGATTAGTCTTGGTTCAATACTGGGTGATGTTGATACTGATGGTTTTGGTGATGGTACTGATACTAATGGTAATGCAACAGATGATGATATCAAAGGTGTGAGTCCTAGTGATGAAGATGGTATTACGAGTTCTTTCCCATATATTTATGATTTAGGCGGCGATTTATCGTTTACTGCAATTTGTAATGATCATGATGGTAGCAGTGATCTGGCTGCTACGGTTTATGCTTGGGTTGATTTCAATCTTGATGGCGACTTTATCGATGCCGGTGAATTTACCTCTCAGGCATGTACTGATACCAGTAATACGGCTAACGGCAGTGCTGTATTAGCCTTTACTGGGTATGCGACTCCAACGTCAGGTATATCTATTTTACGAATGCGTATTACCACCGATACGTTGTTACAAGTAGATGTTAATAAATCAGCCAGTAACGGTGAAATAGAAGATTTTGAATTATATCTTTATCAAGTCAGTGAGCTAGATGGGGGGGATGCTCCTGAGAGTTACTTGGTTGAATACAGCGAAGGTGGACCATCACATGTATTCTCAAGCTTAATGTATCTTGGGGCTAATGATGTTGATGGTGAAAATGCGGCGGCTAGCGCAATGGCAACCAGTGATGATAATAATACTGCGAATGATGAACAAGGGATCACTCTGCCAAGATTACTACTGGGTGCGACAACCTATAGTGCGACAGCAACTGTCTTTAATAATACAGGTAGTGACGCGACGTTACTGGCGTGGCTTGATAGTAACCGTAATGGTAGCTTTGAAGCCTCTGAAGCCCTGCCTCCAATTACGATTTCGACCAGCGCTTCAACCAGTGATCATACGTTAGCATGGACTGGATTATCTCCTATTGGTTATGGGACATATAATTTACGAGTACGGTTAGCACCAGAAACTGATGGCTTATCAATGGCAGATCATGGTGGTTTTGCCACTAATGGTGAGGTTGAAGATCATCAATTAACGGTTTATGACTGTATTACGGAAGAGACAACAACCTTTATGGATTTAACTGTTGGTTTAAGTAATGGTCGTTATCCGCCAACGACTTGGCAAAGTAAAGGCTTGCTTATTGAAGAAACCACCACAAGCTATCCATTCACACGCATTCAAGATGTTAATGTTATTGGTCATGGTGAACCGTTTGGTGGTGGCGATACTAAGATGTTGTGGGCTCAGACCAATGCGATCTCTTATACCTTGGTGAATACAGATGGTTCGCCACGTACATCTAATTCGGTTTCTTCTGTTGGTGATCCCGCGGGTTCTGCTGCAACCATTCATGTTATCGCTCTCGATTTGAATAACGTGATTATTGGTTCTAAAACCTACCCAGATAACGGTCCAACATTTGAGATTAATAGTAGTGATACTGGTGGTGTGGCTATTCATCGAATGGTGGTTTATACATCAGGATCGGGTGCTGGTTCGACCGCTTTTGATGGCTTCTTTGGTGGTATAACTGAAACGTGTACGGTTGCCGTTGCACGTGATTACGGTGATGCGCCTGATAATGCTTCAGGAACGAGTAACGCAAATTATAATACGACTTTATCTGATAATGGTGCGAGTCATGTTCAGTATGATTTTGATACCAACGGTCAAGTTGATATTACGTTAGGTAATGAGTGGGATACTGATGATGGCACGTTGCAAAATACACAAGCTAATGCCGATGATAATACAGGGACGCCTAATGATGAAGACGGTGTTGTTTATTCTACGACCATGAAGCCTGATGACGATGAAATTATTCAAATTACAATTACGGTTGATCCTGGAACGAATTTATCTGGTTTAGAGCTTTATGCTTGGATTGATTGGAATCGTGATGGCGATTGGGATGATGTGAATGAGCAAGTTGTTAATGACAGCACAGCAACAGCGAATGCACAAACATCTTACACAGTTACAGTACCGACAGCATCGAGTTTAGGTTATACCTATATGCGGGTTAGAGTTTGTTCAGATGTTGGTTGTAATACTCCGGTTGGTGAAGTTAGTAATGGTGAAGTAGAAGATTATCGTATCTTTGTTTCTGATTTAAATTTGGATAATACTTGTGATCGGTTCCTCGTTACAAAATCGTCGAATAATGGTGCATCTTTTGAATATACTCGAGTAGACCCTCTGAACTCTGCATTTAATTTTAGTGACATAAAAACAGGGATCACTGATTATCCAGAATTAAATTCATTAGCTTTTGATCGTATTACTGGCATGGTATATGGCACTTATATTAATAGTGCGAATAATGTTGCTATCGTGATGACAGATAAGCAAGGTACTAGCTTTATTCCTCGTGGTGAAATTATATCGAATGGCAGTTATAACTTAAGTAAAATTAATGGTTCAAGTCCCCAAACTTATGTTGCAGGTGATGTCTTTACTGATGCAATAGGATCTCCGAATACCGGAACATTATCAACGTCAGGTAATGAGTATTACATTACTAATAGCGCATGGAATAGTGTTGTAACTGTAAACTTAGCGGATATGACATTTAGTATTAAACCATTACCACCAGAAATATTAGCCGGATCACTACAACGTATTGGGCCAGATTGGGCTGTGTCATATCATGATGGTTTAATTTATGGTGCAGATCTTACTGGCCTTAAGAATGCGGGTGTACCGAAATTGTATCAGTATGATATTGCCGCTGATACCGTTGTGAGTAGTAATCTTAACTTTAATGGACGTAGACCACCTAACTTTGCGAGTGGCGCTGTTGCAACCGATGATTCTACACATTTATACATGTTAACGAATGGGGGAGATCACGATACAACCGGTGACGGTAATTATGATTTGTTTAATCGAATTGGTATGTATCGTATTAACCTAGTGAGCGGCTTTACGACATTCGTTGATAGTAGTACTGATACGTCATTACAGTTTAATGATGCTGCTGGGTGTTTATTGAGTATCGATTATGGTGATGCGCCGGAATCATATGGTAGTGCTGGGCATCAAAACAATGATCCGTTGATGAATGGCATACCTAATTTGATATTGGGTACGCAGTGGGATCCAGACCTATCTGATAGATACAGTTCTGATGCAACGGGCGATAATTTATCGGGATTGAATGATGAACAAGGTGTTGCGATACCGGCTGATATTATTGTTGCTACCGTTACTTCTCTTCCAGTCACCGTAACAGGCATAATTGGTACAACTAATTATCTGAGTATTTTTACCGATTTAAATGGTAATGGTGTCTTTACTGATACATCCGAAATATTAGTTAATGATTATCCAATAACGCTAACAGCAGCGACTCAGATAGTGAATGTGTCTGTATTATTAGATGCGGCAGCCAGTGGTGGTTATAGCGGTGATAGCTTTATACGTTTCCGTTTATGTGATGCACAAAATATGTGTAATACCCCGACAGGATTAGCAATAAACGGTGAAGTTGAAGATTATATGTATAACTTGGTTAATCAAATTGTGTTGAATGGCCAAGTATTTGAAGATAATGGCAAAGGTAGTGCGGTTGCTCATGACGGTAAACGTGAAGATCAGGAGCGGGGTTTAGCGAACTTTATTGTGAAAGCAATTTATCGCGGCCCAGGCATTGCCGGTTATGTGACAGGCCAAGAAATAATTCAAACGATAACTGCTGGTGACGGGAGTTATAGTTTAGTTATTCCTGTTGAATTAGCGGGTGAAGATATCGAAGTGCAAGTTGTTAAACAAGCACAATGGTTAGATATCAGTGAAGTTGATGCTACTGAAGTAATTTTAGGTATTCATGATAAAGTTACTAACGTATCAGTAACCGATAGTTTGATGCTAGTGACTCCAGCCGCGGGCGACTTCTTGGAGTACCTTGATTTTGGTAAAGTGAAAGTACCAACATTAGAGCCTGATAATTTCACGGAAACAGAACCTGGTTTAGCTGTTTTCTTCAGCCATAAATTTAATGTTAATACTAGCGGTAATGTCAGCTTCAGTATTAATAATAAACAAGCTTCTCCATCGGGTTATAATTGGCAGCCAATACTGTATTTTGATGCAAATTGTAATGGCGAATTAGATGCGGGTGTAGATGGTTTAGTTATTAATCCAATGGCAGTAAATGCCAATGGAACGACACAAGTTTGTGTGTTAGTGAAGGTGATAGTACCGAATAATGTACCATTACATGCAGAGTATAATTATCAACTTAATGCCGATATGGTATTTAGTGATACAATAGGTACTGGGCATGGTGTCACTCGATTAGTAAGTGATATTGATACAATTAGAGTGAGTTTCCATGGTGCGGGTGAGCTTGAAATAGAGAAAACGGTAACCAATATAACTCAAATGGGAACTGAATCGCGTAGTAATCAAGCTCAACCAGGTGATGTGTTAGAGTATAAAATTTACTTTATTAACAATGGCTCTGGTAATATAGACAATATTAAATTATTTGATGCCATACCTGAATATACAGATCTTTCATCTGTGATTAGTTGTACCTCTCCTGCGGTGTTATTACCATCAAGTCTTACCTGTAATATTACAACAGTAGATGGCCTTAATAATATGGGTTACGAAGGGGGGATTGAATGGCAACTAATTGGTACATTAGTGCCAGCGGAAAGTGGATATGTGACTTATCAAGTTACCATAAAATAATAAGGTATATATTGTTTTCAAAATAATATGCATAAGTATTCGCATATTACTAAAAATAAAACCATTATTAAGTAAGTTATTAATTTAGCTTGCTTAATAATGGTTTTTTTTTAGGTACGAAATTTGCTGATTACCTTAATAGATATGGGAGTATGGAAATTAATGTAAAGTTACTAAGGGATAGAGGGATAACTAGTGATGGTTAAAATATGGTTTTTTTTAATAGTCAGTCTTTGTATACCTAATGTGGTTCATTCTTGCGTGTTGAGAATATCTAAAAGCATTAATCATCATAATCTTCCTTTCTTATTTGGAATAACGAACTATGACAGTGAAATTATTGCAATAGGTGGTGTAAAACCAACTATTTATACATTTAATGAAAACGTCGAAATTAAAACCAGTAAAGAAATAATAGATAACTTTTATGGTTTTGAAATTAAAGATATAAGTATCCAAAAGTTTAATGATAAAAATAATATCATATTCATTCTTAATGAGTATGATGGAAAAAATACAGGTATGGTATATACGCTAGAAGGGAAACAAGAATTATATAGAGAATTATCTATTTTATATAAAAAGTTAGCGATTAAAACGAAACTTTCATCAGGCAAAAATATTAATATATCTGGAATGGCGAGTGATGAAAATAATGTTTATCTAATAACAAATTCCAGTAATAATAACGATTTTTTATTTTCAATTGCTAAAGTTAAATTTGAAAATTACATAATAAACAATCATCTTTCACTAGATGATATTTACGTTTATCCCGTTGACTTACCAATTAAAAATGGAATTAAGGCTCAGCTTTCTAGTATTGCTGTTGATGAAAAAGAAAATGCTTTATATGTTACAGCTTCCGTCAATGATGAAAATAATATTTTAGGGAATTATTATGGTTTGATTTATTTAGAATATATCAAACCTGGTAGAGTTATAAAAATGAATTATGACGCAATAGAAATTAAGTATAATAAAAAACCATTACTAGAAAAAATAAAATCTATTGCTGTAACGTCTAATCATAATAAAGAGATAAAAGGAATACTATTATCTCATAATCGAGATGGCACTAGTAAAGTATTTGATTTTACGTTTAAAAAATAACGGCATTATTGTGTTTAGCTGAGAATGTTTTTATTAATGTGCGCTGGTGTTAATAAATAATTAGTGAATCAGTGGTCTCAAATATATATGTAGGTTTATTATGTTGAAAAAAAATACAACACATCAATTTCATCGAATAGTGATAGATCTAGTATTATGTTTGGCTGTTTTTGCTAGCCTTTTATTTTCTATATCAGCCCATGCTTCTCATTGGCGTGGCGGTGCTATGACCTGGGTTTCTAGTGCCATGGATCCTGATGGTATAAAAAATGACGTCACAATAACGATGAAAACGGCATGTCGAGTTGGTGCCAGTTGTCAATCTGCAGGTTCATTAACGACTCCGGGATTAACAAAAACCAGTTCAACGCAAATAACAGATCAAACTGTGAACGGGGCTTATCGGTTACAAATATTTGAACATGTTGTCAAAAATTTAGATTTAAATACAACCTATAATCCCTATTATAATTCTGGTGCTCGAATAGGGGCACTTTTAAATAATGCTAATGGTAGTTGGAGTATACAATCAACGATTTTATTAAAAAATGGTAATCGTTCTCCATTAATTGATATGCCAATTTTATATCAAGTTCCACAAAAATATACCGATGGTTCAACATTGGTTAATTACACGAAATTAATTCCTGCTTTAGATCCTGATGGCGATACGATTAAATTTAGAATGGCTAATAATTCTGAATTAGGTGGAGGTAGTAGTGCCAATGCGCCTGGTATGTCTATTGATGAAAATTCAGGCTTATTAACATGGACAAATTCAGGAAATATGACAGCAGGTTTGTACAGTGCTGGTATTGTTGTTGAAGATTATGATGAAAACGGCGTTCTCAAATCAAAAACGCATTTTGATATTATGTGGGAGCTTAAAGGGGTTGCTGAGTTAGCTGATTATACTGGGTATCCAAGTGATGAAGTTGTGGTTAAAAAAGGAGACGATTATTCATTCACTATTACTGGAACTAATATAGAGGTACTGAGCCTGGGTGATTTTAATGGCGCATTAACAGAGCCGACGCCGAATACATTTACTTTTACACCTGGTCCTGTTGGTACTGGCTTAGCTCCAGGCATTTATCCAATGACATTCCAAGTTATAGATACAACAGGTACTTATACTGATAGTTATTTTACAGTAACTTATATTGTTCCAGATCCTCTAGCACCAGAATTACATGATATTCATGGTGATTTTTCGGGGTATTTTTCCGGTGATCTTGTTCAGCTGGATGTTAGTAATGATGCCACATCAACAGATATAGATAGTACCCACTATAATACCGGTCAACTTAAAATTACTCCGAGCTATAAAGATTCGGCTAATGAAAGGGTTTATATTAATTCCACTGGTGACGGGGTTGGTCAAATACGCCACGATACGGTTAATGGTAATGTTTATTTTGAAGGTAATTTAATTGGTACCGTTGATCCAACTAAAGATGGTGACGGGGCTGCATTACAAATAAATTTCACGACAGATGATGCAACACCAGTAGCGACTGGCGCATTAATGCGCTCAATTTACTTTCAAGATAACAGCGGTGTTTCTGGTAATCGAAAAGTTAGCTTATATATTGTTGATGATACTGGACTCAGTAATATTTATGCTGCAAATGTGAGTGCAGTGCTATCTGATACGGGAGATGCGTTATTAACGGGAGATCATGCCTATCATGCAGAAAAAGATTCAGATAAAAATTCCAGTGTTGATTTACGTTTAGGTACATTATGGGATGGTGATGGTGGCTTGAAGAATATATTAGCAAATGCTGATGATAACGATGGCACCGATGACGAAGATGGCGTTATTTTTCCGGCTTTTGGTAATCTAGTGGGTTCGACATTCAATTTATTGATCAATATTCAACAAGAATTCGATAATGGACGTCAAATACATGCTTGGATTGATTTTGATGGTAATGGTGTTTTAAACAATACGACTGAAAAAATCATTACAGATATAAGTGCAATCGAAGGCGATAATAGTTATCCGATTACGATACCCAATAATGCAAAACTAGGTAATCGTTATTTACGTGTTCGTTTATGTAGCAGTGGTGAAACATGTGATACCCAAGGTGGTAAAACCTATGATGGTGAAGTAGAAGATCATCTCATCAGGATAGGTGATATTGATTTTGGTGATGCGCCAGATACCACTGCATCAACGGGGGCGGATGATTATTTAACCCTTGATAGTAATGGCGGTCCATATCAATTTGTTCATCCTGATCTTTATATTGGTTCAACTGCTCCAGATGCTGATCAAGGTATATTGCAAGATGCCACCGCAACAGCAGATAATCTTGATAGCACAGATGATGAAAGTGGGTTGAACCTTATACCCATTCAAAATTTATCGACTGATTATAAACTGTATATCCCCACAACCAATAATACGGGTGCTACAGCAACATTAATTGGTTGGATTGATTTTAATAATAATGGTCAGTTTGAAGATTCAGAAGGGCAAATAGCTTCAGTGCCTTCAGGTGTTACTCAAGTTAATACCGAGTTAGAATGGAATGCTATTTCTCCAAGTAATCAGCCTTATTTATTTATACGTTTACGTTTAATTGATCGAGCTGTAACAAATATTACTGAAGTATCTTCTCTAGGCCCTGATGGCTTAGGTGAAATTGAAGATCATCAAATTTTAATGAATGATATTGATTTAGGTGATGCACCAGATAGTTATGGCATAGATCCGTCTTTAGGTGGGGCTTATCATTTAATTAAAAACACTACCGATTTATACCTTGGCGATTCAACCATTGATAATGATACTAATGCCCAAGCATCTTCTGATGCATTAGGCGATGATATTAGTGGCAGTGATGATGAAAATGGTGTGACATCAATTCTCATGCCTATTCCATTAGGAAGTACTTCATATGCTGTTGAATTAAACCTTAAAAATATGACGGGTAATCCTGCTTATTTAGTGGGTTGGATTGATGCTAATAGAAATGGAGTATTTGATGCGATTGAAGGAAAGGTTGATACGATTTCAACAGGGCAAGATGGGACTTATACGTATACATTTAATGTTGATCAATTACGCTATTTAATTCCTGGGCAGAGTTTTTTCCGCTTTCGTTTATCAACAGATCCTCTCTCTGTTACCGATAGCAATGGTGTAGCGAGTGATGGTGAAGTTGAGGATTATAATGTTTTATTAGGTGGTGGGGATTTTGGTGATTTGCCTGATACTTCCAGTACCACTGCTGTAAATAACTATCAAACTGATTTTGTCAATAATGGTCCATATCATAGCATTGATGCATTATCGAGTTTGTATTTAGGTACGCAAGCTCCTGATGCTGATATAACTTCTTTACAATCGATTAATGCTGATGGCGATAACCTCGATAATATTAATGATGAGGATGGGTTACTCTCTAAAATATTGCCAGTATTGTCGAATGGCGCAGGTTACCAAGCAAATGTTTCCGTCACTAATAATTCAGGAAAAAATGCTTATTTATATGCATGGATTGATTGGGATAGAGATGGCAGTTTTGAACCTGATGAATTAATTCAACAATCAGTCACACAGCCTTATGGTGTGCAATTTATTCCGGCAAACAGTGGTACACAAACTTATGCCTTGAGTTGGCTAAATGATGTCGCTACTGTCAATAATCGAACTTATGGGGTACGTCTACGTGTAACAACTGAAGTGCTAACTGATGATACAGCAACGACAACTATTGATGAACGATCGCTAGGATTAGCGCCTGATGGTGAAGTTGAAGATTATTATCTTACTGCTAATAATATTGATTTAGGTGATGCCCCTGATAGTTATAAGACTCTGGTACTAAGTGATGGGCCGGGTCATGCCTATGTCAGTAATTTATATCTTGGTGCTTCAACGATTGATCATGATGTAACTACGGTGCCGAGCATACAGAGTAATAGTGATGATATAACAGGCAGTGATGATGAAACGGGTATAGATCAACCGATTCCAATTTTACCATTAAGTGCAACCTCATTTAGTATTGATCTTTCTGCCTATAACCAATCGGGTTCAACGGCGACATTAATTGCTTGGTTAGATAAAAATCAAGATGGTGAATTTAGTGCGAATGAAGTTGTTGATGAATTACATGTTGCCGCTAACAATACGCCATTTTTAAATGCCTCTTTTAGCTCTGATAATTATCCATCAGGCAGTAATAATAAAACCGATAAAATAACTTTAACTTGGAATAATCTGACAGGACTAAACATCGGCAATATGGTGTTACGTGTTCGAATTGCTAATACCAGCTTAACGGCCAACGATTGGTTTGGCTTTGCTAATGGTGGTGAAGTTGAAGATTATACTGTGTATGTCGGTAATTTTGATTTTGGTGATGCTGCTGATAGTGGAGCCAATGCGAATTCAACCAGTAATTATCGGACAACGCTAGCAGATGGTGGTCCTTATCATGGATTATCAAGCACCTTGTTTATGGGGGCGAGTATGCCTGATGGTGAAGCTGATGCTAATAATTCTGTTGGGGCAGCTAAAGCTGATGGTGATGATAATACTGCGAGTGCAGATGAAGATGGGGTTCAACTTGCGCCGTTAGATAATAGCCCTGTGCCAACTAGCTATACCACGAAAGTAAATGTAACGAATACGGGTACTCAAAGTGCGACTTTATATGGTTGGATCGATTGGGATAAGAATGGTCATTTTGATGGTGATGAAGCGTCAAGTGTTGTTGTACCTGCTGGCACCACAGCCCAAGATATTGACTTAACTTGGACTAGTTTTACCGGCATCAGCGCTGGCGATACCGTTGCTAGATTCCGCTTAACTACCGATACCTTAACCAATAGTCAAACTAACCAAACGTTAGAAGATACCCGTTCATTTGGTGGTGTATCGGATGGTGAAGTTGAGGATCATAGTCTTTACATTGGTAATCAAGATCTCGGTGATGCACCTGACAGTTATCAAACCTTGAGCAGTAACAATGGTCCATTCCATGGGCTTGGTAAATACAGCACACTTTTCTTGGGTAATACCTCTGTCAATGAAGGCGATACCGATGGCTATCCAACGGCTGATGCAAGCGGTGATGATAGTAGTACCACAACAGATGATGAACAAGGGTTAGTGCAGCCATTAGCCTTAGTGTCAGCGAGTGCAACGAGCTATAGCGTTGATCTAAAATATAAAAACTCAACAGGCAGTGATGCAACTTTAATCGCTTGGTTAGATACCAATCAAGATGGTCAATTTAGTGCAACTGAGGTGGTTGATACCATCGATGGTAATCCATTTGTTATCAATAACGTGCCTAATAATAGTAATTTCACAACGGATGCAAATGCTAAAACATTAATGTGGAATGGCATTAGTGGATTAACTCAAGGTGGCATGGCATTACGTATTCGTATTGCGAATCAGCCTTTAACTGCCGATGATTGGATGGGCGGCGCTATCACGGGTGAAGTCGAAGATTACATGGTGTATATCGGCGACTTTGATTTTGGTGATGCCGCTGACAGCGGTGCCAATGCGAATTCAACCAGTAATCATCGAACAACATTAGCCGATGGTGGCCCTTACCATGGATTATCAAGCACCTTGTTTATGGGGGCGAGTATGCCTGATGGTGAAGCTGATGCTAATAATTCTGTTGGGGCAGCTAAAGCTGATGGTGATGATAATACTGCGAGTGCAGATGAAGATGGGGTTCAACTTGCGCCGTTAGATAACAGTCCGGTGCCGACTAGCTATACCACGAAAGTGAATGTCACGAATACGGGTACTCAAAGTGCGACTTTATACGGGTGGATTGATTGGGATAAGAATGGTCATTTCGATGGTGATGAAGCGACAAGTGTTGTTGTACCTGCTGGTACTACCGCCCAATATATTGACTTAACCTGGACTAGTTTTACCGGTATTGGTGCTGGCGATACCGTTGCCCGATTCCGTTTAACCACCGATACTTTAACCAATAGCCAAACGAATCAAACGTTAGAAGATACCCGTTCATTTGGTGGTGCATCGGATGGTGAAGTTGAGGATCATAGTCTTTACATTGGTAATCAAGATCTCGGTGATGCACCAGACAGTTATCAAACCTTGAGCAGTAACAATGGTCCATTCCATGGGCTTGGTAAATACAGCACACTTTTCTTGGGTAATACCTCTGTCAATGAAGGTGATACCGATGGCTATCCAACGGCTGATGCCAGTGGTGATGACAATAGTACCACAACGGATGATGAACAAGGGTTAGTGCAACCGTTAGCCTTAGTGGCAGCAAGTGCAACGAGCTATAGCGTTGATCTGAAATATAAAAATTCATCAGGCAGTGATGCAACTTTAGTCGCTTGGTTAGATACTAATCAAGATGGCCAATTTAGTGCAACGGAGGTGGTTGATACCATCGATGGTAATCTATTTGTTATCAATAACGTGCCTAACAATAGTAATTTCACAACGGATGCAAATGCTAAAACATTAGTGTGGAATGGCATTAGTGGATTAACTCAAGGTGGCATGGCATTGCGTATTCGTATTGCGAATCAGCCTTTAACTGCCGATGATTGGATGGGCGGCGCTATCACGGGTGAAGTCGAAGATTACATGGTGTATATCGGCGACTTTGATTTTGGTGATGCCGCTGACAGCGGTGCTAATGCTAATTCAACCAGTAATTATCGCACAACGTTAGCAGATGGTGGTCCTTATCATGGATTATCCAATACCTTATTTATGGGGATCGGTATGCCGGATGGTGAAGCTGATGCTAATAACTCTGTCGGGGCTGCTAAGGCTGATGGTGATGATAATACTGCGAGTGCAGATGAAGATGGGGTTCAACTTGCGCCGTTAGATAACAGTCCGGTGCCGACTAGCTATACCACGAAAGTGAATGTCACGAATACGGGTACTCAAAGTGCGACCTTATACGGGTGGATTGATTGGGATAAGAATGGTCATTTTGATGGTGATGAAGCGACAAGTATTGTTGTACCTGCTGGCACTACCGCCCAAAATATTGACTTAACCTGGACTAGTTTTACCGGTATTGGTACTGGCAATACCGTTGCCCGATTCCGTTTAACCACCGATACCTTAACCAATAGCCAAACGAATCAAACGTTAGAAGATACCCGTTCATTTGGCGGCGCATCGGATGGTGAAGTTGAGGATCATAGCATTTATATTGGTGACTATGATTTTGGTGATGCACCAGATAGTTATCAAACAACAACGGCATCTCAAGGTCCAGCTCACGGCTTAATAAATAAATCAACACTCTATATTGGTACTAATACTATTGATGCTGAAGCTGATGGTTATGCGAGTGATAATGCCGCTGGTGATGATACTAATGGTAGTGATGATGAAAATGGTATTACTCAAATATTGCCAATTTTATCGACTAGCACAACCTCGTTTAATACCACTATTGCTGTGCGTAATTCAACAACATCAGGCGTTGATGCTACTTTAATTGCATGGTTAGATACCAATCAAGATGGTGCCTTTAATGCTAATGAAGTTGTTGATTTTATTGACTATGACAGTAGTGGTAATAGTGCATTTAATACGGATAATATTCAGTATAATAGTGCGAATAAAGATGTGATATTAACATGGAATAACCTCTCGAGTTTATCTCGAGGCTCTATGGCATTACGTATTCGTTTAAGCCACGATCAATTAACGGCGGATGATTGGTATGGTGTCGCAACTGATGGTGAAGTAGAAGATTATATTATCTTAGTGGGGGATGTTGATTACGGTGATGCTCCGGATACAGGCGCAAATGTCGGATCGGATAATTATCGCACTACTTTAAGTGATGATGGCCCGCGTCATATTATATCTTCTGATTTATTTATGGGTACGGTAGCCACTGACTTTGAATCAGGTGCAGTAACGCCGCTTCCATTTGCATTTGTCGATGATAATAATGGCAATAGTGATGAAGATGGGCTGGTCTATGGACCATTATCAACGACGCAAACCGAATTTAATGCAACGGTAACCGTTACCAATAGTAGTAGTGTGAATGCCTACCTGTACGCTTGGATTGATTTTGATCGTAATGGTCGTTTTGATCGTGATGAATTTAGCGCGAATGATGTGATCACAATTGCAGCTGGTAGCGCGGGGAGTACCGAGTTATTACAGTGGACCAGTATGTCTGGACGGAGCAACAACACTGATGTTTACATGCGGGTTCGGCTTACTCATGAGTTGTTAACTGACAGTGTGACAGGTGCAAACGAAGACCCTCGTAGTTATGGTGCTGTATCATCAGGTGAAGTCGAGGATCATTGGGTACAAGTAACGAATAATGCTGATAAAGGTGATTTACCTGATAGCTATTCTACTTCAGATGCCTTGGGTGGGCCGTGGCACTACAGCAGTACACAAATAAAAATAGGCGTACAAGCAACAGATGCTGAAACATTAAGCCAAGCGACATCAGTAGCAAATGGTGATGATGTGAATGGTGATGATGAAGATGCGACTATTAGTGATAGTGTTGCAGGCGCAACTGATTACAGCACCACAATAGCAGTAACAAATAATAGTTTAGGGCCTATTTATTTAAATGCGTGGGTAGATTGGAATCTAAATGGCAGTTTTGAAGCAGCTGAACATTATTCAGATACAGTGGCAGCAACGGCTACTTCAAAAACCTTAACCTGGACGGGCTTAACGGCATTAATCACGGGTCATTATCCAATACGGATTCGGTTAGGTGATGTTGCGTTAACGAGTAGTGGATTTGTCGGTTACGGTGGTGATGGTGAAGTTGAAGATCATCTTATACAAGTATTACCTGTTGTGTTAAGTGGAGAATCGGCACCTTCCGTTGATTATGGTGATGCGCCCGCTAGTTATGGTACTTATGATGTTGATAACGGAGCGAAACATACCCTTTCTGCCGGATTATTTATTGGCGCAACTGATCCTGATGTTGATATAAATGGTCAACCATCAATAAATGCAGATGCTGATGATCTAACCGATACTAATGATGAAGATATAACACTTACTAAAGTGTTATCACCATCGATGTCGAATTGGGATATCGACGTTATTGTAAATAATAATTTAGGTAGTGCTGCAACATTATATGGGTGGATTGATTATGATCGTGATGGTGTATTTGAAGCCGCTGAATTTACTTCTGTTGCAGTACCTAATAGTGGAACGGTTAATCTTGCTTGGAGTGGATTAACAGGAGGTACTGTTGGTCAAACATATATTCGTTTAAGATTAACCACCGATGATTTAAATGCGACTCAACCTGATTTACCAGCAACGAATGTCGATGAGCGTTCATTAGGCGGCGCAACAAACGGTGAAGTTGAAGATATTAGTCATAAAATAACCTTCCATCTACTTATTCAACAGAATGCTGGGTCGTTTGAGTATCGGATTGAAGGTAATAGTAGTAATTATGATGTTATTGGCGTATTTGAAAATAAATACGGTATCGGTAATGTTACTTATGAGCAATTAGTACCAACAGACGATATTACTACTGACTTTACTTTGACAGATTACCAAATGGTAATGTATCAGCATGATAAAACCAATAATACCAGTAATGATAGCCGCGCTGAACTTGATGCATTAATCGCTTACCGTGACCAAGGTGGAATATTACTGACTATTGCAGAGGGGGGAATATTCACAGATTCACCTGAGCGACTCAATGCTTATATTCTTCAACAGATGGGCTTCCCAGGGGCCTCTGCTACAGCTTTTGCTGATTATGCTCGCGGTAGATATTTACCAACTTTCCATCCATCAACTTCGGCAGGCGCACTTGCTCAAATATCACCTGTTGATACGACAAATTCATTATCCACAGTAAAAGGTATTGATCATCGAAGCATCTTATATACCACACCTGATGTTAGTGGTTCGTGTAATGATATTGAAGCGATGGCATGGTTAATTCCTTATAACCCAACCTCAACGGGAGGATATGACTTCCCTAAAGCTGATGTTGGTCCTTATATCGGTTCTGGAGAGCGTCAATTCTTCTTCACGCCGAACTATTGGAATTACAATGCGGCGGTATATCAAGAGGTTGCTAATTTTGCTTATGATTATTATGAAGACGCGTCTGCATTTAATGCTCGTAATAACTGGTTAAATGATCCGAGTAAAGTTAATTCTCTCTGCTCTGTGATTGAAGTTGATTTTGGTGATGCTCCTGATGTTGATTTAAATACGAGCCAAGGAAACTACACCACAGCTAATCAATTTAATGGCCCTAATCATCTCAATAATGGGGATGTGTATATAGGCTTAGCGCCAACCTTAGAAACTGATGCCTATGCTACGGTTGCAGCAGATGGTGATATGGATGATGGGGTGACACTTACGCCAGCATTCAGTGGTGAAAATACTTATAGCGTGACTGTTAATGCAACTAATAATACATCAATAGTTGCTAATTTAGTGGCGTGGTTTGATTTTAATCGTAATGGTCAATTTGAAGTATCAGAGGGAATGACGCAAGTTGTACCACCTAATACAATCGCAAAAGATTACCCATTCACCTTTACGTTAGGCGGTAATCTTGCAGCGAATAATTATTACGCTCGTTTTAGAATTTCAACTGATTCATTAACAACAGCCAGCGAATTAGGCGCTGCTAGTGATGGTGAGGTCGAAGATTATCTTATTGTTGGTGTGGCATCAGGTCTTTATGATGGTGGTGATGCTCCTGATTCTTACATGACCTCATTTGCAAGTGGTGGCCCATACCATGTGCAAACTAATAATCTGTTTATGGGCCAAAAAGCCAATGTCCAATACCCTGATATTGAATCACCAATACCAAGTATCGGTGCTAATAGTGACGATAATAACGGTAATGATGATGAAGACGGCTTACAACTGCCTCCACTATTCGTCGGAGATAGTGAATATACCTTACAGGCACTAGGACGTAGTGTAATAGGCACTGGCAAGACTGCAAAAATAGTAGTGTGGGTGGATTGGGATCGCAGTGGTACTTTTGATCCTAATGAGGGGAAAATTTATGATGGTATTCCTCATAGTGGAAGTTACACTCATGCTGATTTTACATGGACTGGGTTAAATATTACTGCCGGTGATTATTATGTTCGCGCTCGTATTATGCCAAGCACTGATGCGATTGATGAAACGATGCCTGGTGGTTATGCCTCACTCGGTGAAGTAGAAGATCACGTTATTACTGTGTCACCATCATCATTGACGTCTAGTGGATGTAACAGTGAAACCTTCATGTCACATAATTTCCGTGACTTCAATAATGATGGTTGGTTAATCAACGGCTTAGTCTCAAATGATCCTTATACTGTAAATTCTGCAATAATGCGAAATCGCGGTTTTTATGTCGTTGCTGATGCGAATTGGGATGTTACCTTAAAACGCCGAATTGAAACACGCGCGGGTGATATCATTAAAGTCAATGTATGGGTTGGGCAGTTAGGCAGTAATGTAAATGATTACTTTGAAATTTTCCTTGATAATGTATCAATTGGAACTGTTGCTAGTACGACGATGACGGGGGGTCATGAAGCCCCACAACAAGTGTTTGTTCAGGGAGTTGCACCAAGCAATAATATGGAATTGACCTTATTAATGCATCATCAACTACCTGGGAATAATGATTACAACGTCACTGATATTACGGTTGAGCGTATTGGTGCTGGTGGGTGTACTTATGATTATGGTGATGCGCCAGATACCTATTTAACCTTAGATGCCAGTGTTGGTGCTCGTCATGTAGTGACTGGTACCAATGGTTATATTAGTAACATGATCTTAGGTACAGAGCGTGATGCTGAAAGCGATGGTATTCCGAATGTAGCTGCTGATGGTGATGATACTGATGGCACCACTGATGATGAAGATATTGTTGTTCCAGCGTCGATTGTGGCATTAGCATCAACTGATATCGATTATGTTGTTAGTGGTAGTAATGGCTTCCTTAATGTATGGGTTGATGCCGATATCGATGGTGAGTTTATTACATCGAGTGAACATGTCATTCAAGATCAAGCGGTGAATATAGGCTCAAATAATATTGCGACCTTAGTGCCTTATCTAGGTGTGACAGGGGCTAGCTACTTACGTATTCGAGTATGTGAATCAGAAAATAATTGTAATTCTCCAAGTGGGTTTGCTGAAGGCGGTGAAGTCGAAGATCACGTCATAACAATTACAGCACCGAATCTGGACTTTGGTGATGCGCCAGATACAGGTTCAGGTATTGGTCTTGGTAATTACCGAACATTATTTAATTTAGATCCTTTAGATTCAGGTCCTTACCATTCTCCTGATGTTGATTTGTATTTAGGTGCATTGAGCGCTGATAGTGAAAGCGGAACGGCAGCTAATATTCCAGCGTCTGGTGATAATGCAACAGGTACAAATGATGAAGACGGTATCGCAATATCACCATTATTAGTCACTAATATTAATTACAGCGTGACCGGATCCGTAACGAATACAACGGGTAATGATGCCTATCTTTATGTATGGATTGATTGGGATAGTAATGGCAGCTTTGATAAGGATGAACTTGTTGATAGCGGGGTTATTACTGTTACGGGTAATACAACTAACCAACCTCAAACATTACCATGGACAACTCTACCAACATTAACCAATGGCGATACTTACTACTTACGTGCTCGTATTACTTCTGATGTATTAGATGATAGTGCGACAGGTAGCGATGAAGATCCGCGTTCTCTTGGTATGGCAACTAATGGTGAAGTTGAAGATCACCGTATTGTTGTTGGTGATGTAGATTATGGTGATGCGCCTGATAGCTACAATACTTCAAGTGCAAATCAAGGTGCTTATCATGTGGTATCAACAAACCTTTATTTAGGTGATCAAGTTGGTGATACTGAAGTCAATGCTGTTCCTGATAAACTTGCGCGCAGTGATGATAGTAATACCAGTCCTGATGATGAAGATGGTATTAATATCCTAAGACCAATTCCACTCGATGCTATTGATTACAGCACGATAGTTGAAGTGACGAATAATACGGGTCATCCTGCAACATTATCGGCGTGGATCGATTTTAATCAAGATGGATCTTTTGATGCAACAGAAACACAATCAATTGTTATTGCTAATGGAACAAACCAAGATCAAGCTACTTTAACTTGGACCGGGTTAGGTGCTGTTGGTTTAACTAACGGTATGACTTATATCCGTTTACGTATTACGACAGATGCATTAAGTGATAGTGATTGGGCGGGCGGCGCGAGTGATGGTGAAGTCGAAGATTTCTTACTTGCAATCGGATTGGGCGATTTAGGTGATGCACCTGATTCTTATGGTACCGATAGGGTAAATGTTGCGGGTGAAATAAGTGGCGCAATGCATATTGTTGAGCCAACGGCTGTGGTTTATCTTGGTGCTGTTGCTCCTGATGAAGAAGCGGATGGCTTTGTTGATGGTATTGATAATTACGGTAATGCAACTGATGACGATGTTGCAGCAGATGACGAAGAAGGTGTCACGATTCCAACAATTATTACTGCTCAGCCAAGCGTTCCTGTTCAGTTAATCACCCGTGTACATACTGATGCTAATGCGACATTACATGGTTGGATTGATTTTAACCGTAATGGTGTGTTTGATGTAAGTACAGAATCAGCAACTTCAGTGTCATTAATAGCAGCAGATAACAATACCGATAAAACCCTTTCTTTTGCTGTGCCTAGTGATGTATTAACTGGAATTAGTTATTTACGAGTACGTATTTGTCGTGATAGTACCGATTGTTCAACCCCACATGGATTGGCAGATGATGGTGAAGTCGAAGATTATCAAGTTAATCTAGAAGTTGAATATGATTATGGTGATGCTCCTGAGAATATGGGCTTTAAGACCCTTGAAGCGAATGGTGCTCCTCGACATGCGACAGGAAGTTCATATATCTATTTAGGTACTGTTGTTGGAGATGCTGATAGCGATGGGTTCGGTGATGGTAGTGATGATAATGGTGATGCAACCGATGACGATGTTAAAGGGGTTAGTCCTAGTGATGAAGACGCCTTTACATCGATCCCTACTTATTCTCGAGGATCTGGAACGTTAGCATTAACGGTTATCTGTAATGATCATGATGGCAGTAATGACCTAGGCGCAACAGTCTATGGTTGGGTTGATTTTAACCTTAATAGTGATCTATCTGATTTAGGTGAATTTGCATCGGCTCCTTGTAATGATACTAATGCGACAGCCAATGGTACTGCAACGCTCAACTTTACCGTTGCTGACGATACCGGCTCTGGAGAGATGTATGTTCGGTTACGGATCACAAAAGATATATTAGCTCAGGAGGATATTAATCTTTCTGCTGGTGATGGTGAGATAGAAGATCATGCCATATCAACTAAAGATTATGGTGATGCACCAATGACGTATGTTGCTGGTGGAATGGCAAGTCACTATGTGCGTAGTAATTATATTGGCTCGGCAGTTGATGTTGATGAAAGTCATTATACCATTGCAGATGGTGATAATTTAGCTGTTGGTAGCGGTGGTAATGGCGATGATGAAACCGGTTCCACGATTAAGTTGTATAACCAGATTCAAAGTACTGGTTTAAATATGACGGGATCGAATATTGAATTAGATGTGACTCATGATGGTTATGTCTCTGTCTGGACTGACTGGAATAATGATGGTGACTGGAACGACAGCGATGAGCAATCGATAAATGATATGGCGGTAACTGTAGGTAATAACATTTTACCAATTTCAGCTTCAACTGCGATGACAGGGACTGCGTTCTGGACACGAACGCGTTATTGTACTAATAGCGGTGATTGTAATACGGTTACTGGAATAGCAGATGATGGCGAAGTCGAAGATCACCGGATCGCGTTGACAGATTTGAGTTGTCTACCATTAGGTTCTCAATTCCGTATGGTGACGGGAGCTAATTCTTATGTCGATAATAGTACCAATGAAATTATTATTACTCCTGATGCAAATAGTCAACGTGGTGCGTTCTGGACTACCGACAAATTTGATTTAGCGTCGGCATTTAGAGTCCGTTTTGGTATTTACCTTGGTAGCAATGATGCTGGTGCTGATGGGGTTACTTTTACCTTACAAAATTCTCCTCTTGGTAATAACGCGATAGGTCAATTAGGTGGTGGATTAGGCTCTCAAGGGTTAGATCCTGCAATAACCATTGATTTTGATACTTATTATAATGGTGCGAGTTACCTTGATATTACTAATGATCACACCGCTATTTACGATCCAGCCTCAATACCATTTACTCGAATTGGGGCCACAACACATGATTTAGGTAATATCGAAGATGGTCAATATCATGAAGTTATTCTTGATTGGGATCCGACTACAAACATATTCACTTATTACTTTGATGGCATGCTAAAAGAAACCTTGACCCGTGATTTCATTAATCTTGATTTTAATGGTGATAGTAATGTTTATTACGGCTTTACTGGTGCGACGGGAGGAGCTAAGAATCTTCAGAAAGTGTGTATCCTAGAGCAAACTATTAGCTTTAGTGAATATGATTTAGGTGACGCACCTGATGTAGCGACTGGCTTTAGTAATGCTAATTACAACACCAAGAAAGATAATAATGGCGCTGCGCATTTACGTTATGATTTTGATGAAAATAACCAAGTTGATATTACCTTAGGTACCGAGTGGGATACTGATGATGGTACTTTACAAAATACCGCGGCGACTGCAGATGATATAACCAATACTCCCAATGACGAAGATGGCGTCACGTTGAATACGACGATGAAACCAGGTACTAATGAAAATATCACGATCTCGACCACGCTGGATCCTGGTTCTGATTTAACCACTGTTAATGTTTATGCTTGGATAGATTGGAATCGTAATGGTGATTGGAGTGATGCTGGAGAGCAAATTGTTAGTGCCGCTGCGGTGACGGCGAACACGGGGTTAACCTATCCAGTGACGGTACCACCGGGTGCTAGCATGGGTTATACCTATATGCGGGTACGTGTTTGTTCTGGCACTGAATGTAATACCCCTGTCGGTGAGGCGCCAAATGGGGAAGTGGAAGATTACCGTATATTTATCTCGGATTTGGTTACAACAGCAACTTGTGATCAGCTCTATGTAACGAAAGCGGTCACCGATCCTAATTATACCCTGACTGCTGTTACTCCAGTGCAGCCATTAAGTTTTATTTTCTCGAATATTAAAACTGGTTTGTCTATTAATGGATTGAATTCATTAGCGATTAAGCGTGATACTGGAATTTTGTATGCGACTTATCGTGACAGTAACCAACAGTTAGCATTGATAGCGACTGATACCTTAGGTACTAGCTTTATTCCTCTGGGTGTGATTCGTTCGCAAGGTACTTACACGATTAATTACATTAATGGTTCTACATCACAAACGGTTAATGCTGGTGATACCATAACAGTTGGTGGCTCATTTAGTTGGCCTAATACGGGTAGTTTATCTCGCGATGGTAGTGAGTATTATATTACTCATAGTCAATGGGACAGTTATCTGGTTATTGATCTGGCAGCGATGACATTTGAAGTGAAACCTACCCCTGCGGTAATGATTGATACTGGTGCTGGCGCATTACATATTAGTGCTGATTGGGCTGTATCAGAAACTGATGGTCTGATTTATGCGGCAGATATTTCCGGTAACGGCTTTACTTATGGCTTTAATATGGTTGAAGCTGAGCCAACAGTGCCGAAGTTGTATGCATTAAATCCGGTAACGAATACCGCTACTGTTACGAACCTCAACTTCAATGGGGCGAAAGCACCGAACTTATGGAGTGGTTCAGTAGTAACCGATGATTTGAACCATCTTTATGTTCTGACTAATGGTGGCGATCATGATACGAATCGTAATGGTAGTTATGATGTATTTGATCAGGTCGGTTTATACCGAATTAACATGCTTACCAATGATGCTTCTTATGTTGTCGGTAGTGGTGATGGCTTCTTATCACAGCATGATGCCTCTGGTTGTATTGCCAGTGTTGATCGTGGCGATGCCCCTGAAACTTACGGTAAAGCAGGACACCGTAATCGTGATGTAGCACTCAGTGGTACTCCTGATTTAATTCTAGGTACGCGTTGGGATCCAGATATTCATGACTTCTTCAGTGATGATGCCACAGGCGATAATGTCACGGGTGAGGATGATGAAGAAGGTGTTGCGATGCCTGCCGATATTATTGTCTCAACCGCAACCGTTATCCCGATTACGATCAGTGATACTACTGGTAGCGGCGGTCGATTGAATATCTTTGTCGATTTAAATAATAACGGCGTCTTTACTGACCCTGGTGAATTAGTCCTTGATGATTACAGCGTTACCAATGGGGTGAATAATGTCCCAGTGACCCTGAATGCGGCATATACCAATGGTTATAATGGCGATACCTTTATTCGATTCCGCCTGTGTGATACTGCTGATGTTTGTGATACTGCAACAGGGCTGGTTGATAATGGTGAAGTGGAAGATTACCAATTTAATTTGATCAACCAAATTGTGCTTAATGGATTGGTATTTGAAGATAATGGTAAAGGCGGGGTCACAGCGCATGACGGTAAGCAAGAAGGTGATGAACGAGGACTCGCTAACTTTGTTGTTAATGCTATTTATAAAGGCACAGGTATTAGTGGTTATGTGACCAATCAAGTGATTACCTCGACCGTGACGGGAGGCGATGGTAACTATACCTTAGTCATACCGGTTGAATTAGCGGGTGAGCCGATTGAAGTGCAAGTGGTTAAACAAGCTGCGTGGGTTGATATTTCTGAATCAGATGTGACAGATCCGGCCTTGAATTTAGTCGGTAAAGTTATTAATAGCTCACTGACAGATAGTTTGATGCTAGTCACGGCGACAGCGGGTGATTACTTAACGAATATTGATTTTGGTAAAGTGACCGTTCCAACGTTAGAGCCGGATAACTACACGGAAACAGAGCCGGGTTTAGCGGTGCTGTTTAGCCATAAGTTTGATGTTGATACTAGCGGTGATGTCAGCTTTAGTATTAGCGATCAACAAGCGTCACCATCCGGTTACCCATGGAATGAGATATTGTATTTTGATGCTAATTGTAATGGTGAATTAGATGCTGGTGTAGATGGCTTTGTGACCAATCCAACAGCGGTTAATGCTGATACCAATACCCAAGTGTGTATATTAGTGAAAGTGATAGTTCCTGGAGATGTGCCATTACATGCGGTGTATAATTATCAACTTAATGCCGACTTAGCCTTTGCCAATACCAGCGAAACCCGCCGAGTGAGTGATGTGGATACGATTAAAGTTAGCTTTAGTGGGGCTGGTGAACTTGAAATAGAGAAAACGGTGAAGAATATTACTACTAATGGTGCTGAAGGCCGCAGTAATCAAGCGATACCAGGTGATGAGCTAGAATATAAAATTTACTTTATCAACAATGGTTCAGGCCCAATTACTACGATTAAGCTTTATGATGCAGTACCAGAGTACAGCCATTTATCTCAAGTTATTGGTTGCACATCACCAGAGACATTATTGCCATCAAGTATAGTGAGTTGCTCAATCATAACGACCGACGGTACTAATGCCGTGAGTTATGAGGGCGGTATAGAGTGGCAATTAGGGGGTACGTTAGCACCAGGTGAAAGTGGTTATGTAACCTATCGAGTAATAGTGAAATAAACGAATCGTTTAATAAAAAGCAAAATAAAAAGCAAAATAAAAATATAAGAAAGTCCTTAACAGTAGGTGATTAATATTACCTGCTTCTAAGGGCTTTTTTTTTGGCGTGATAATTGCTGTATTGACGGGAGTATCATCTATAGGGATTTGACATGTTAAGAATCAATAAAAATTGGGTAGTTATTGCTATCACTCTTATATTGTCTTATTTGTTTTTAAATTTCAGTAATAAATTTTATTTTACTGAAAATAATTCCCATGGTTCTTCTTTGTCTAATAAAAGGATGGTATTTATTGATTCTGAATTAGCAGAAAAATCTTATTTTAAAGAAAATGGAATAGTCGTCCATGAAATATCTAATTTTGATCAATTGCTCGATAAAATAACAAAAGAAAGTAATGTTACTGTGATAGATATTTTTATTCATAGTGATAAACAAAAAATAATTATCGGACAAGATATAATAACGATAGATAATATTGAACGTTATCAACCAAAACTTAATAAATTCGGTCAATATTTACCAGCTGATGCCCATATCAATTTATTAGGTTGTGATATTGCCAAGACACTGGAAGGTAAAGCGTTAATTGATTTATTTGCAAAATACACGGGGGTGACTGTCGCCGCGTCTGATGATAAAACCGGTCTTACTGAATTAGGTGGTGATTGGGATTTAGAATATGTAACTCATATGTCAGTATTAAAATTATCACAAGTTCCGCTTTTTTATCAATCATATCCGGCAATTCTTTCTCACGATGCCAGTTATATTCATCCTACGAAAATTGATCCTAGTACCACGGATACTGATGGTGATGGTGTTATGGATGATGTGGATGTCGATGATGATAATGACGGTATTTTAGATACCATTGAGCGTGATGCATTTTGTGTTGCAGCTGGAACAAATTATATTGGTCCTGCTTATTTTTCACATGTAGATATCGAAAATGTAGCGGCTACACCTTATGGTCAACCTAAGCCTTATGAGTGGGTTGATGGTAATCCTTCATCGGGTTGGCAACCATTCACTTGGACTGATCAGAGTCTCCCCATTAAATTTACCTTCAATTTAGTGGCACCTTTAGCGGCAGATGGCTTTTCTTTAGCGAATGACTACGGTGCTCATGGTGACGGTGTATACAATGGTGATGGTATTAAGGAAGCCAAGATCTCGTTATATAATAGCAATGACGATTTATTAGGTACTGAAACTTTCACGCCCTTGTATACCACTTCAAATGTGACAAAACAGTATACTTTTAGTCAGCTGTATACAGATATTGCATATTTTATTATTGAAGCACCGTGGAAAGGACCTGGTACTGGTGGTGCTGCTCCTTATTATCAAGTCCGTGAAGTTGGGTTATTTACAGCCTCTGATTATTGTGCTCAATATGATACTGATGGTGATGGGATTCCTGATCATGTTGATTTAGATTCTGATAATGATGGCATACCAGATAACTTAGAAGCGCAACCAACCAATAGTTACATCCCTCCCAGTGGTATTTATGATGCTAACGGGCTTGATACCGCTTATGCTGGTGGGCTTACTCCAGAAAATACTGATGGCATTGATGAGCCTGATTGGCGTGATTTAGATACCGATAACGATTTAGGTTCGGATGAGAGTGAATCTGCGGTGTCGATAACACACAATGATTTAAATCATGATGGTATTGATGACAATATATTACCCCCGCCAGCCCCCGGCATTTGGGGACCTGGTATTGTTAATTTAACGGTTAATACTTCCGCAGATTTTCTTGCGTTTTACCCTCAAGCTGCAACTGTGTCAGAAGTCCTTTGGCGAACAGATGCTTACCCTGCCGCTGATTATGGTGATGCGCCCGATACATCAGCATCAGCTGCTATGAATAATTATCAAACCAAGGAATCTAACCTCGGCCCAGCTCACCTTATTGATCCTAATTTATATATTGGTACAACGCCTGCCGATATTGATAGTGGCTTATTGCAAGATCTAAATGCAATTTCTGATGACAACGATGGAATGGATGATGAAGGCGGTATGACATTAATACCTATTCAAATTTCGTCAACTGATTATAAAATTTATATTCCTACGACCAATAATACTGGATCGACTGCAACATTAGTGGGATGGATAGATTTCAATCGAAATGGACAATTTGAAGATGGTGAAGGGCAATTAGTTCAAATCCCATCGGGAGTGACACAAGTTAATACTGAACTTGAGTGGGATAATATTTCGCCAAGTAATAGTACTCATTTATTTATGCGTTTACGCTTAATTAATCGAGTTATCACCAATATTACTGATGTATCGTCGCTAGGTTTTGATGGTTCAGGGGAAGTAGAAGATCACTTAATTGTAATAAATGATATTGACTTAGGGGATGCGCCTGATAGTTATGGTATTGATCCGTCATTGGGTGGTGCATATCACTTAATTCATAACACTGCGAATTTATATCTGGGTAATTCAACGATTGATAATGACACTTCAGATCAAGCCTCAAATGATGCATTGGGTGATGATAATAGTGGCAGTGATGATGAAAATGCACTGACATCAATGTTAACGCCTATTGCGTTGAATAGTACTTCGTATGCTGTTGAATTAACTGTACGTAATACCACCGGTAATCCTGCTTATTTAGTCGGTTGGATTGATGCTAATCGTAATGGTAAGTTTGATGCGATTGAAGGGCAAGTTGTTACGATAACCACCGGACAAGACGGTGCTTACACCTATACTTTTAATAATAATCAGCTACGTTATCTAACGGCGGGTAATAGCTATTTACGTTTTCGTTTATCCACTGATCCACTGACGGTTATTGATAGTAATGGTGCAGCCAGTGATGGTGAAGTTGAGGATTATGCTGTATTGCTTGGTAGTATTGATTTAGGCGATTTACCTGATACCAACAATAATACTAGTGTCGGTAATTATCAAACTGATTTGGGCAATAATGGCGCACATCACAGTACTGATGGATTACCGACAATATATTTAGGTAGCCAATCCCCTGATGCTGATAATGTTTCTTTACAATCGACCAATGCTGATGGTGACAACCTTGATGGTATTAATGATGAAGATGGCTTACTGTCACCAATACTACCAGTACTAAATAATGGTGCGGGTTATCAAGCCAATATATCCGTTACTAATAATTCAACCCAAAATGCTTATTTATATGCTTGGATTGATTGGGATCGTGATGGTACCTTTGAACCTGATGAGCTGATTCAACAAGCTGTTACCTTACCTAATAATGTTCAATTTATACCTGCGAGTAGTGGTACTAAAACCTATACATTAAGTTGGATTAATGATGTCGCGACATCTAATGGTATCAAATATGGTGTGCGCTTACGCCTGACTACCGAGGTATTAATTGATGATACTGGTACGACATTCGATGAGCGTTCGCTTGGTTTTGCTGCTAATGGTGAGGTTGAAGATTATTTATTATCAGCGACGAATAAAATTGATTTAGGTGATGCGCCAGATACTTATCAGACAACTATAGTCAATAATGGCCCAACGCATACTTATTCCAATGGGTTATATTTAGGCGCAAATAATATTGATTCAGAATACAGTGTTGTGCCTAATCCTAATGCCACTACTGATGATGATACAGTTACGGATGATGAAACGGGTATTACTAAGCCATTAGCTTTTTATGATGCGCGTAATACAAGTTATAGCGTTGATATTGCAGCAAATAACTCTTCTGGTTCAATGGCAACACTCGTTGCATGGTTAGACATTAATGGTGATGGCCAATTTAGTAGTAACGAAGTAGTTGATAACATTAATGGACTTCCGTTTACGAACTCTCCTTTCAGTCCTGATAATTATCCTTCAGGTAGTAATAATCTCACTAATAAAATCACCTTAACTTGGAATAATATTACTTCATTGACTGCCGGTCCTGTTGCGTTACGGGTACGTCTTGCGAATACCTCGTTAACGGCATATTCATGGTTTGGTCATGCTAATGGTGGTGAAGTTGAAGATTATATGGTGCAAGTGCTGGGGGCTGATTATGGTGATGCCCCTGTAAGTTTTGGTAGTGCCTCACATTTAGCCAGTAGTCATGATATTAAGCTCGGTGTGTTATTAGATTTAGACTCTGGTAATTGGGGCGATGGTATTGATGATAATAGTAATGCTACAGATGATGATACATCTAACGATCCAATTGCCGGAGTCGATGATGAAGATGGCATAGGCTCTTTGCCAAGTCTTAACGCTGATGATAATAGTCTCAATGTCGATATTAGTGTGACGAATAATCATAGTGCACCAGCAACTTTATATATGTGGTTTGATAGTGATGGCAATGGCACTTTTGATGTTGATGAATTGGAAACAGCCACAGTAGCAGCTAGCTCTGGTACTAATAATCAAACAATTATATGGAATAGTATTTTCCCTAAATATGGTACTCGCTATATTCGAGCACGGATCACCTCAGATAATTTAACCACGACAGCAACGGGTAGCGATCCTGATCCTCGTGCAATTGTTCAAGCGAATGATGGTGAAGTGGAGGATTATCAATTACCCGTGATTTATACCCATCCAAGTATTACTACACCAACAACGACTGACACGGACTTAGATGGTGTGACTGATGATATTGATATTGATGATGATAATGACGGTATTTTAGATGTTGATGAGATGAATAACGATCCTAATTATCTGTATGTTGATTATTTTGAAGCCGTTAATCCAAGCGATCCTAATCAGTGTCCATTAGTTAAACATACTGGTGATGGTAATTATGGTTCTCCAGCTCATGTCGGTGGTGTTGGCGATTCAAATCCATCAGGTAGCCCATTAGCATGTGCAGGGCAGCATGGTATGGGCAGTTCAGGTCATTCACAAGTTAATAATATGTGGAGAAATTATGGCGGAAGTTGTTCGAGCGGGCGTTTTTATGGTTATCTCACGCTGTGTAATGAGTTTGATACGACCAGTACACGTTGTCCACCACCTAGTGGCGGTGGTGCACACGCCTTTAATAATAATTTCTATCGAGTATTAAATAGTTATCTACCGACGGTAACGCTACAAGCTGGAGTTACTTATCAATTACGAGCGTTAATGTCTCAAGGTGTGATGACTAAAACACAGGGAGTGATAAATGGTACCGCGATTAATCCGAATGAAACTATTATCGGAGGTGAGAATTACTATACCTTTGATTATACGCCGACAGTAAATGAGCCTTTATCAATGCTGGCCATTAAAAATAATTTTGTGGCGAGTGGCAGTAATAATAGTGGTGGCGGTAATGATTATGCATTATGCGGTGTTGATTTTGCAATTAAGGACTATGTGGCAGTCATTGACACTGATCTTGATGGTATTCCGGATCATCTTGATTTAGATAGTGATAATGATGGCATCCCCGATAATATTGAGGCGCAAACGACGGCTGGATACGTTCAACCTAATCCTGATTCAAATGGAACCTATGCCGCTAATGATGGTTTAAATAGTGCTTATATTACAGCTACCTATGGCCAGAATGGTATTACACCAAACAATAATGACGCGACAGATGAGCCAGATTGGCGCGATATTGATTCTGATAATACTGAAACTAATGATACAGAGGAGGCTGGGTTAACCTCTGTTCTATCGGGAGTCGATAGTAATTTAGATGGTATTGATGATGCCGTTCTTCCACCTGTTTCTGGTGTGTGGGGACCAATGAATGCCAATATTAATAACCCACTAAGTCATTATCCTGATAACGGTACAGAAATGCTGTGGCGCTCTTCTAATGGCCGTGATTATGGCGATGCGCCTACCACTTATGGTGAAGCTTCTCATGATTTACGGTTAGGATTAGCACAAGTTTATTTAGGTGCGACGCAACCCGATAAAGACAGTGGGTCTTGGGGAGATGGTATCGATGACAATACGAATGCCAGTGATGATGACACTATCGATGATCCAAGTGGTGGTATTGATGATGAAGATGGCTTAACCATACGACCACATTTAACGGAAGGTGATACAGCGGCTTTATTTACTGTTAATGCAACGAATAGTACAACTGATCCTGCAACGCTAATAGCATGGTTTGATAGTGATAAAAATGGCACATTTGATGCTGATGAAGCGCAAATAGTGACAGTAAACAGCGGCGAATTAAATAAAGCAGTAATACTTACGTTCCCAACATCGGCACTTACCGTTGGTGACCATTATTTACGAATTCGTATCACAACAGATAATTTAACGGTGATTAATGCTAGCAATGATGTTAGTGATGGTGAAGTTGAAGATCATTTAGTTATTGTGGCACCAATAGCAACGGCTGCTCATGATGGTGGTGATGCACCTGATACTTATTTAACGACTTATAGTAGTGGCGGCCCATATCATACACACAGTGCACAATTGTATTTAGGGGCAAATAACGTTGATGGTGAAGATGCTATAGCGAGTGTATCAGCTAATACGGATGATAATTTAGTTAATAGTGATGAAGAAGGTTTAACGCTTGTTGCCATGAACAGTGGTGATACTAATTACACTCTCACGGCCAATGTATTTAATAATACAGGTAATGATGCTCAATTAATCGTTTGGATTGATTGGGATCGCAGCGGTACTTTTGAGGCTAGTGAAGCGCAACTTCAAGATGGCTTAGTCAGTAATAATACTGTGTCAAATACCGTCTTAAATTGGACTGGAATTACCCCGGCTATATCTGGTGGACGCTATATTATTCGCGCACGATTAATGCCTACCAGTGATGGTCTAACGGTTGCGGATGTCGGTGGTTATGCCTCTAATGGAGAGGTTGAAGATCATCTGTTGTATGTTAAAGATGCTGATTATGGTGATGCTCCTGCTAGTTATGGTAGTGCATCACATAATATTGGGATTCATACGATTCAACTTGGTACAGTTGTTGATTTAGATGCAGGTGATTGGGGTAATGGCATTGATGATAATGGCGATGCTAGTGATGATGATGCCATTGGCGATCCGATTAACGGTGTGGATGATGAAGATGGTATTGCGACTTTACCTGATATTGAGGTAGGCAGTGATAATTCTTATAGCTTGACGATTGATGTTAATAATTCTCACCCAACATTAGATGCTTCTTTACATGTATGGCTAGACAGTGATGGCAGTGGTACGTTTGATGTTGATGAATATCAGATGGCGACGATTGTTGCCGCAACTGGCGTTACTACAGAAAATATTATGTGGTCTGGATTAAGTGGGATGACAGCAGGCACACGCTATGTCCGTGCTCGTATTACTACTGATAGTCTTACAACACTAGCAACAGGTAGTAATCCTGATACTCGTGCAATTGGTTTGGCAACGGATGGCGAAGTAGAAGATTATGCCATCACATTTAACTATATACATCCAAGTTCTACATCATCAAGTACAACGGATACTGATAAAGATGGTGTAATGGATGATATTGATATTGATGATGATAATGATGGCATTACTGATTGTAATGAAATGCTCAATGCAACGGATCCTTTTGATGGTTCAGAATTTTTACAATACAGTGCGGTTAATTATGATATCTCAAATGGTCTAAGTGATGTTGCTGCTTATCGTGTAAAAGCCGATACAACTTGGATATTAGGTACTTATCAAGCCAATCGCATTGTTGCAACAGGCGTATATGATAAAGTTGGCGCAACCCACCCAATGGATATTGTTTTAGGCGGGGGGACAACACAATATGCTAAAAATATTGTTGATACCACCGTTGGGTTAACCAATATTGTTTATCAGAATGGGTTTAGTTCAGGGAATGGGCCTGATTCGAATGTATTCAGGTTTACAACGACGATACCAAATAATATGGCAGGAAATTATAATTTCCGCTTGAGCAGTACTGATGAAGATAATGCGATTGCAGTTAATGGGGTAGTGATTGGCCATGGTGGTTCTAATTATTCAGGTTCTAACACCATTGATGTTCCAGTTACGTTGGCAGCTGGTGATGAATTAGTTATTGCATATAGAAATATTTATCCGGTTCATCAAAACGGTAATGTTTTTGTTACCTCAACGGTACAACTATGTGTGCCTATCGATACCGATAAGGATTCGATTCCAGATCACCTTGATCTAGATAGTGATAATGATGGCATTCCTGATAATCTTGAGGCTCAAGCAACTGCAAATTATATTCAGCCAAGTAATGAGAGCCATCTTATTACAGATCTTGATCAAGATGGCTTAGATGATGTTTATGATGCTGATACCTCTGATATGGACGAGACGGTTAGTGCAGGTCTTACACCCGTTAATACCGATAGTTCAGATAATGCAGATTGGCTAGATTCTGATTCTGATAATACAGAAACAGACGATACTACAGAGGCTAGTTTTTCCTTATCAGGTACTGATAGTAATTTTGATGGCATTGATGACGCAATCCTTCCACCACCACCCGCAACTGAATGGGGGCGTGTTAATTTTGTTGTTAATACAATAATTACTTCATCAACTGATTTTCTTAATCGTTACCCTTCCAATAATGGCGTAGAAGTCGATTGGCGTGCCTCACTAATGCCCGATTACGGTGATGCACCAGCACCTTATCAAGATGTGAGTCATACAACTTCATTAGCTGCTAAGCAGACTTATTTAGGTACAGTTAAACCTGATGGCGATAGTGGTTCATGGGGCGATGGTTCAGATACCTCATTTATTGCAAGAGATGACGATACTTGGGGTGATCCTGCTGGTGGAGTAGATGATGAAGATGGTATTGCCTTTGTTAAACTTGATGCTACTGATGTGACTTATAGCGTTGATGCGATGGTTACCAATACATTAGGTGTTGATAGTTATCTATATGCATGGGTTGATTGGGATAAAAATAATCGTTTCGATAAAGATGAGTTTATTGATGGTGGGGTGATTACCATCATCGATGGGACTAGCACTCAATCACAACCGATGACATGGACATCACTATCAGGATTGAGTGATGGGAATTACTATTTACGTGTTCGTATCACTTCTGATGTATTAGCCGATACCGTAACTGGCAGTAATGAAGATCCGCGCTCTTACGGTTCTGCAACTGATGGTGAAGTGGAAGATCACCGTATTGTGGTCGGTGAAGTTGATTTTGGTGATGCACTCGATGAATATCAAACAGCCTTGGTAACCAACGGTGCCTATCATGTTGTTACTCCAACCTTATTCCTTGGTGATCAAGTCGCAGACGGTGAAACGGATGCGATCCCCGATATTCTCGCTCGTAGTGATGATGCCAATACCAGCCCAGATGATGAAGATGGTATTAATATCTTACGTCCTGTTGCGATAGGTGCTTCAGAATATAGCACTATTATCGAAGCGACTAATAATAGCGGTATTGAGGCTAATCTATGGGCATGGGTTGATTTTAATCAAAATAATCAATTTGATAGTGGCGAAGCTCAATCGACTACAGTTCCAACTGGAACGAATCAAGGCCAATTTACGCTGACTTGGACGGGACTCAGTGGTGTTACGCTTGCGCCGCACCGGATGAGTTATATGCGGGTACGTTTAACAACAGATACATTAACCAGTAGCGATTGGATGGGTGGTGCCAGTGATGGTGAAGTAGAAGATTATCTATTAGCGATTGGGCTTGGTGACTTAGGCGATGCCCCCGATAGTTATGGTACTGATCGAGTCGATCTCAACGGTGAAGGCGTAGGGCCACTTCATATTGTTGAAGTAACTCCTATTGTCTATTTAGGTGCTATTGCACCTGATGATGAAGCTAATGGCTTTGTTGATGGTATCGATAATACGGGTAAAGCTGCTGATGATGACGTCGCAGGAGTCAATGATGATGAAGATGGGGTGACGATTCCAACAATTATAACCGCTCAACCAAGCGTCCCAGTTCAGTTAATTACTCGAGTACATACTGATGCTAACGCAACCTTATATGGTTGGATTGATTTTAATCGTAATGGTGTATTTGATGCTGCAACAGAAGCAGCCACGCCTATTTCATTAATTGCTGCTGACGACGATACAGATCAAGCCTTAACCTTTACCGTACCAAGTGATGTTGTTCCCGGTATTAGTTATTTACGGGTACGTATTTGTCGTGATAGCACCAATTGTTCAACGCCACATGGTTTAGCTAATGATGGTGAAATTGAAGATTATCAACTGACGTTAGAGGTTGAATATGATTATGGTGATGCGCCAGAAAGTGCAGGCTTTAATACCCTAGAGGCTAATAATGGACCACGTCATGCAACGGGAAGTCCATATATTTATTTGGGTGCTGTTGTTGCTGATGTTGATATTGATGGTTTTGGTGGTGGTATTGATAATGCTGGTAACGCTACTGGTGATGATATCGAAGGGGTTCCAGATGATGAAGATGCCTTTACGACGGCACCAATGTATACCAGAGGTAGTGGCACGTTAACGCTTGATGTGATGTGTAATGATCATGATGGCACTACTGATTTAGGAGCGGTGGTATACGGTTGGGTTGACTTTAATGTTGATGGTGATTTATCCGGTAGTGGTGAGTTTATTTCCGCACCTTGTAATGATGTTGATGCCATATCTAACGGTTCTGCAACGCTCAATTTTACTGTCGCTGATGATAGCGGCTTTGGCGAAATGTATGTTCGCTTGAGGATTACTACAGATACTTTGTTACAAAGCGATATAGATATTCAAGCACCGAATGGTGAAATAGAAGATCATGCCATATCAACTAAAGATTATGGTGATGCACCGATGACGTATGTTGCTGGTGGAATGGCAAGCCACTATGTACGTGCAAATTATATAGGAACGTCTGTTGATGTTGACTCAACACATTACACTACACCTGATGGTGATAATTTAGCGGTTGGGAGTGGTGGTAATGGCGATGATGAAACAGGCTCTACTATTAAGTTGTATAACCAAATCCAAAGTACGGGTTTAAATATGGCGGGGTCGAATATTGAATTAGATGCGACCCATGATGGCTATATCTCTGTCTGGATTGACTGGAATAACGATGGTGACTGGAACGACAGTGGCGAACAATCAATTAATGATACGGCAGTAATTGCGGGTAATAATATTTTACCTATTCCTACATCCAGTTCAGCCACAGGGACTAATTTTTGGACGCGAACGCGTTATTGTACGAATAGCAGTGATTGTAATACGGTTACTGGAGTAGCAAATGATGGTGAAGTGGAAGATCACCGTATTGCACTGACAGATCTGAGTTGCCTACCATTAGGTTCACAGTTCCGCATCGTAACAGGCGCTAATTCATATGTGGATAATAGCACTAATGAAATTATTATTACCCCTGATGCAAATAGTCAACGCGGTGGTTTTTGGACGACAGATAAATTTGATTTAGCATCAGCATTTAGAGTCCGCTTTGGTATTTATCTTGGTAGTAACGACGCTGGTGCTGATGGGGTCACTTTTACTATGCAGAATGATCCTGCAGGTAATCAAGCATTAGGTGTATTAGGGGGAGGACTCGGCTCTCAAGGGTTAGATCCTGCCGTTACGATTGATTTTGATACTTATCCAAATGGACCTTTTTCATCTTATCTTGATATTTCAAATGATCACACCGCTATTTATGATCCTGCTGCCTTACCATTTACTCGAATCGGAGCAACAACGTATGATTTGGGTAATATTGAGGATGGTCAATATCATGAAGTTATTCTTGATTGGGATCCGACTACAAACATATTCACTTATTACTTTGACGGCATGTTAAAAGAGACCTTGACCCGTGATTTCATTAATCTTGATTTTAATGGTGATAGTAATGTTTATTATGGCTTTACTGGCGCGACGGGAGGGGCTAAGAATCTTCAGAAAGTATGTATTTTAGAGCAAACTATTACATTTAGTGAGTATGACTATGGCGATGCACCTGATGGTGCGGCGGGTACAACGACTGCCGACTATAACACTCGTAACGATGATAATGGTGCAGCGCACTTACGTTATGATTTTGATGAAAATAACCAAGTTGATATTACGCTAGGTACCGAATGGGATACTGATGATGGTACTTTACAAGATTCATCTGCCACTGCCGATGATGTAACCAATACCCCCAATGATGAAGATGGTGTCACGTTGAATACGACGATGAAACCAGGTACTAATGAAAATATCACGATCTCGACCACGCTAGATCCTGGTTCTGATTTAACCACTGTTAATGTTTATGCTTGGATAGATTGGAATCGTAATGGTGATTGGAGTGATGCTGGAGAGCAGATTGTTAGTGCCGCAGCGGTTACGGCGAACACCGGATTAACCTATCCAGTGACGGTACCACCAGGTGCTAGCATGGGTTATACCTATATGCGGGTACGTGTTTGTTCTAGTACTGAATGTAATACCCCTATAGGCGAAGCGCCAAATGGTGAAGTGGAAGATTATAAAATCTTTGTTTCAGATCTCGTGACTACCAGTACTTGTGATAAGTTTTATGTCACAAAAGCGGTTACTGACCCTAATTATACTTATGCCTCGGTAACACCCGTCCCACCTTTAAGCTTCAACTTCAATAATATAAAAACAGGTGTGACTTATACTGGTTTGAATTCACTGGCGATTAATCGTGATACCGGTATTTTATATATGACTTACCGTAATGGCGCTGGCAAATTAGCTCTATTAGCTACTGATACTTTAGGCACTAATTTTATTCCATTGGGTGTGGTGCGCTCAGCAGGCTCATATACCTTACGTCATATTAGTAATGGTAATTCACGAACAGTTAATGCTGGGGATACATTGGCATTATTAGAAGGATTTATTATTCAGAATACATTCTTTGCTCCAAATACGGGCTCATTATCCCGTGATGGTACTAAATATTATATTACGCATAGTACATGGGATAGTTATTTAGTGATTGATTTAGCCAGTATGACTTTTGAGGCTAAACCAACGCCTGCAGCGATGATCAATACCACGTCTGATGCATTACGTATAAGTGCCGATTGGGCTGTTTCTGAAATTGATGGCTTGATTTACGCCGCTGATATTACTGGTAATGCTTTTGATTATGGCTTTACGTTTACAGAAGCAGAGCCAACCACACCTAAATTGTATGCGCTAGATCCTGTTGCAAATACGGTTGTTGTAACTGATCTTATTTTCAATGGTAAAGCGCCGAATTTATGGAGCGGGGCTGTTGTGACAGATGATCTTAATCATTTATATGTTATGACTAATGGCGGAGATCATGACTCTAATCATAATGGTAGCTATGATCTCTTCGATCAGATGGGGCTTTATCGTATTAATATGATCACCAATCAAGCTTCGTATGTTGTCGGTAGTGGTGATGGCTTATTATCTCAACATGATGCCTCTGGTTGTATTGCCAGTGTTGATCGTGGCGATGCCCCTGAAACTTACGGTAAAGCAGGGCACCGTAATCGTGATGTAGCACTCAGCGGTAGTCCTGATTTAATTCTAGGAACGCGTTGGGATCCAGATATTCATGACTTCTTCAGTGATGATGCCACAGGCGATAATGTCACGGGTGAGGATGATGAAGAAGGTGTTGCGATGCCAGCCGATATTATTGTCTCAACCGCAACTGTTATCCCGATTACGATCAGTGATACTACTGGTAGCGGCGGTCGATTGAATATCTTTGTCGATTTAAATAATAACGGTGTCTTTACTGACCCTGGTGAATTAGTCCTTGATGATTACAGCGTTACCAATGGGGTGAATAATGTCCCAGTGACACTGAATGCGGCCTATACCAATGGTTATAATGGCGATACCTTTATTCGATTCCGCCTGTGTGATACCGCTGATATTTGTGATACTGCCGTCGGGTTGGTTGATAATGGTGAAGTGGAAGATTACCAATTTAATTTGATCAACCAAATTGTACTGAATGGGTTGGTATTTGAAGATAATGGTAAAGGTGGGGTCACAGCGCATGATGGCAAACAAGAAGGTGATGAGCGAGGACTCGCTAACTTTGTTGTTAATGCTATCTATAAAGGCACAGGTATTAGTGGTTATGTGACCAATCAAGTTATTACCTCGACCGTGACGGGAGGCGATGGTAACTATACCCTTGTTATACCGGTTGAATTAGCGGGTGAGCCGATTGAAGTGCAAGTGGTTAAACAAGCTGCGTGGGTTGATATTTCTGAATCAGATGTGACAGATCCGGCCTTGAATTTAGTGGGTAAAGTTATTAATAGCTCACTGACAGATAGTTTGATGCTAGTCACGGCGACAGCGGGTGATTACTTAACGAATATTGATTTTGGTAAAGTAACCGTTCCAACGTTAGAGCCGGATAACTACACGGAAACAGAGCCGGGTTTAGCGGTGCTGTTTAGCCATAAGTTTGATGTTGATACTAGCGGTGATGTCAGCTTTAGTATTAGCGATCAACAAGCGTCACCAGCAGGTTATCCATGGAATGAGATATTGTATTTTGATGCCAATTGTAATGGCGAATTAGATGCTGGTGTGGATGGCTTTGTGACCAATCCAACAGCGGTTAATGCTGATACCAATACCCAAGTGTGTGTATTAGTGAAAGTGATAGTACCAGATAATGTGCCATTACATGCGGTGTATAATTATCAACTTAATGCCGACTTAGTATTTGCTAATACCAGCGAAACTCGCCGAGTGAGTGATGTGGATACGATTAAAGTAAGTTTCCACGGTGCGGGTGAACTTGAAATAGAGAAAACGGTGAAGAATATCACTACCAATGATGTTGAAGGCCGCAGTAATCAAGCGATACCAGGTGACGAGCTAGAATATAAAATTTACTTTATCAACAATGGTTCAGGCCCAATTACTGCGATTAAGCTTTATGATGCAGTACCAGAGTACAGTTATTTATCTCAAGTTATTGGTTGCACATCACCAGAGACATTATTGCCATCAAGTATAGTGAGTTGCTCAATCATAACGACTGATGGTACTAATGCCATGAGTTATGAGGGTGGTATAGAATGGCAATTAGGGGGTACGTTAGCACCTGGTGAAAGTGGTTATGTAACCTATAGAGTAATAGTGAAATAAAAATTTAATTAATTTTAAAATGATTTATTTAAATTGATTAAAATCATGGTTTTGATATAAGTGGATTAGGTTGTAATAATGTTTTTTAATATTATTAAGATATGATTTACTCATTATTGTTTTGATTTTAATAATTGAAACATTGGGTGTGTGCTATTTTAAATAAAAGATAAAGATTTATTTTAACACATTCTGTCTGTGGTTTCTGGTCGTATTATATACCAATATATAAATGATAATTATAATTTTTAGGTTGGCGAGCTATTAATTTTATTGAATGTATTATTTTTAATAAACAGCGTAATTATTACTTAATATATAAATGTAAGTTTATTTCTTATTTAGATGTCAATTGTATCTAACAAAAATAAATATGGAATTTCGGTATGTCATATTGTTATGCTTTATTTTGTAAATTTACTATTTTTTTATCGATAGTTTTTTCTGCTTCTATCTTTGCTACAGCAGAAGAGTACGATTTTGGTGATGCAATTGATGATGGAAATAATACTACTCCATCAACATTACTTACAAATGATGGCGCTCGCCATAAATATATCCCCGGTGGGGCAGTTACTGGTGTTGTAGTTAATAGTAACTTATCACCTGCTGTTAATGGCATTACTTGGACATATGAGAATATGCCAAATAATAGTAATGCGAATGGTGCTAATCAAAATGATATGCTTGTTATTAATAATAATTTACTGGCGCAAGGAGCAAGTTATTCAGGTGGTGACGGGTATGATAGATTAGTTCTTGGGCACGACCAAAGCTACTATATTGTTGTATCTCAAGGTACGCATGCATGGCGTGTAACATGGCCTAATAATAAATATTTAAACTTAAATAATGTTGAAGAGATATTATTTGGGAATGTAACAAATCAAGTTGAAAGTCCTGTCTATTTAGGAACAATAAAACCCGATACAGAAGCCGGTAATTATCAATCCTTAACGGCTGATCTTGACGATACAAATAATGGCTCACATAGCTCAGGCAGTAATGATGAAGATGCCTATCAAAATACAACGCATTCTATTCCAACAGATAGCTTTTCTCTCTCAGTGCCTTGTAATGATCATGATGGTACTCAAGATCTGGGTGCAACTGTTTATGGATGGGTAGATTTTAATAGTAATCAACAGCTTGAAGCAATTGAGTATGCACAGGCCGATTGTGTTGATAACAATGATAGCTCAAATGGTTCCGCAGCGCTTAGTTGGACTGGTTTATCTGGTGTCACTAATGGCGATCAACTGCTACGACTACGAATAACAACGGATACTTTGTCAGTTGATGATGGTGCTACAACTTGGGATGAGCGTGCTACTGGTGCTGCTAATGATGGTGAAGTTGAGGATCATATTTTAACAATTATCGATGCTCCAACCATCGATGAAGATGAAGGTGATCCTTCTCTTCTTGATTTTGGTGATGCGCCGAATACTTATGGTACTGACGATGCTTCAAACGGTGCTAAACATGAGATTTCAGCCAATTTATATATTGGTGCTACATTGCCTGATGATGAAACTGACGGCCAGCCAACAGCAAATGCTGATGGTGATGATGTAAACGGTGATGATGAAGATACTTTAACGCTTCCTGTACTTTCTCCTTCAATGAAAGCATGGTCATTAGATGTACCTGTAACTAATACTACTGGCAGCCCTGCAACTTTATATGCATGGGTAGATCATGATTTAGATGGGCAATTTCAAGCTGATGAAATGGCCTCTGTGACTGTATCTAATGGTACGAACAATGCCAACGTGACGCTGAATTGGACTAATTTATCGGGCAGTGATGGTGGTGACGTTGGTGATTCTGTGATCCGATTGCGTTTAACTAGCGATGATTTAGATGTTACGCAATCTGATAATGCAGCTACAACCAATGTTGATGAAAGGGCGTTAGGTGCGGCAAGTGATGGCGAAGTCGAAGATCACCATCATAAAGTCACGTTCCATTTATTGATTACTCAGGGTATTTCTGGAAAAGATCATAAAATAGGTGTGAGTGGTTCATCGGGTAATGATATTTACGCAATTTTTGAAGCGAAATTTGGTGTTGGTTATGTTACTCATGACGAAGTCGCACCTATTCAAGATTTAACGACGGAATTTACGTTAACAGACTACCAAACCATTTTATTTAAACATTTTAAAAATGCTGCGGGTACGCCTGAGTATGATACGAGCGACGAAATGGATGCATTAATCGCTTATCGTAATCAAGGTGGGATCTTACAGGTAACGACAGAAGGTGGACGTTTAGCTGATAATTATGAATATATACATTCATATATTGTTAATCGAATGGGATATCCAGGAGCAATAACAAACGCTTATAACGCTTATTCTGGTCCATCAAATATGACTCGATTACATACACCTACAGCCTCTGCTGGAGGTCTGGCAGTACAAAATACGATTACTACAAGTGGAACAATGGCATCATTACGAGGCATTGATCATCGTAGTATTTTATATGCAACGACAGCCGTTTCTGATTCATGTTCTAATATAGATGCTGTTGTATGGCTCATTCCTTATAACCCGACATCAACAGGAGGATATGCATTTCCTAAATCGCAGGTAGGGCCATATCTTGCTACTAGTGAGCGTGTTCATTATTTTACTTGGCATTATGGTGTGAGTAATAGTGTTAATTACCAAGAGTTTGCAAATTTTGCTTATGATTATTATGAAGATTCAGCGGCATTCAATGCGCGTAACAATTGGCTCAATGATCCAAATAATCTGAATTCAACCTGTCCTACTACTGAATTAGATTTTGGTGATGCGCCTGATACAAATGCCGCTCAGTTGATGAATAACTATTCTACCGCTTATCAATTTAATGGCCCACATCATACTAATAATGGCGACGTGTATATCGGTACTTCCCCGACATTAGAAACAGATGCTTATGTTTCAACAATGGCTGATGGTGATGTCGATGATGGAGTAACTCTACCTCCTGCATTTAGTGGTGAAAATACTTATATTGTCACAGTCAACGCGACCAATAACAAATCAACACCAGCTAATCTAGTCGCGTGGTTTGATTTTAATCGTAATGGCCAATTTGAAGCGTCTGAGGGCATTACTCAAGTAGTGCCACCGAATACTACATCACAAAATTATCCTCTTACCTTTAATTTGACGGGTTCTCTGGTTAATAACACCACTTATTATACCCGTTTTAGGATCACCACTGATGCTATTGATACTAGCAGTGAGCTCGGTGCTGCTAGCGATGGTGAAGTAGAAGATTACACCATAATGGTCGTTCAAAGTGGTATTTTCGATGGTGGTGATGCGCCAGAAAGTTATAAGACTACATTTGCTGTCGGCGGTCCTTATCATGAAAAAAGTACAACATTGTATTTGGGGAGTAATAATGTTGATGTAGAGACTGCAGTTGCTAGTGCATTAGCTGATGGGGATGATAACAGTGTTAATAATGATGAAGATGGACTCAGTGTAATCACTATCAATGCCGGTATGACTACTGCGAGCATAACCGCCCAAGTGTTTAATAATACGGGAGCTAATGCACAATTAGTTGTATGGGTAGATTGGGATAAAAGCGGTACCTTTGAAGCCAGTGAAGCCCAAGAACAAAATAGTCTTTCTAGCAACAATACCCTTACCGATATCACCTTAAATTGGGCGGGTTTAACACCGATTACTGGTGGTAATTACTTCATTCGTGCCCGTTTAATGCCAGGTGCTGATGGTGTAACCACTAGTGATATTGGGGGCTATGCAAGTGATGGTGAAGTGGAAGATCATTTGTATATAGTGACAGATACGGACTACGGTGATGCACCAACCAGTTATGGCAGTGCTTCACATTTTTTAAATACTGAAATAGTGCAATTAGGTGCCACCATTGATTATGATGCTGGCAATTGGGGCGATGGCACTGACAACAATGCTAATGCCACTGATGATGATACTGTTGATGATCCTACTGGCGGTGTCGATGACGAAGACGGTATTGCTTCACTGCCTGATGTGGATGTGGCTACCGATACTTCTTATTCGTTAGCCGTTGATGTCAATAATTCCCACCCAACTAATACAGCAACCCTTCATGTATGGTTTGACTCTGATGGCAGCGGCAGCTTTGATGTCGATGAATATAAAACAGTTTCTATTCCAGCAGCAACGGGTGCAATCACCGAAAATATTACATGGAATGGCTTAACGGGGTTGAGCACAGGCACTCGTTATGTACGTGCTCGAATTACTACTGATACTTTAACGACAGGCGCGACAGGGAGTGCTCCTGATACTCGCGCGACAGGGCTTGCTAGTGATGGTGAGGTAGAAGACTATCCCGTTAGCTTTACTTATGAACATCCAAGTATTGTTGATCCATCGACCACTGATACTGATAACGATGGTGTGATGGATGATATCGATGTCGATGATGACAACGATGGTATTTTGGATGTCGATGAAGGATATATTTGTTCAAGTACGCCTATTTTTGAATCGGCGTGGGACATAAAAGTATATCAGGGCGGTAGTGGGCCGAACTGTGGAGATCAACTTGGTATTGCATCTGTGACTGAAATAGCATCGGGTACAATGGATGAGTTTCCAGGAGAATTAAAAGTTGATTGGTACAACGCTGGAGCATCCACTTTACTGGCAACATTAAATAGCAATGGTGGTAATGTTACAGGAAGTAATCCAACAGGTTCGCATTGGATAGTTCGTCATGAACATACCTTTAACGCAGGAGAAGCAGGACTTTACGACCTTCTACCATCGGGAACAACACATGATAGTAAAATGGGAATCAAGGTTGATCAAAATGGTATAGAAACGGTATTGTTCTGTACTGCTGCATGGACATCACCGTCGCCAGGTGTTAGCAATATTCAATTTAATGAAGGTGATAAACTCCGTTTATATATCAATGAATATGCAGGCGGAAACCAAGGTTTAACTATTAATCTAGGCGGTGCTTCTGGACAAACATATTGTCCGTCTCCATCTTCTGTTGATGAGGATAACGATGGTATTCCTAATCATCTTGACTTAGATAGTGATAATGATGGCATCCCCGATAACATCGAAGCTCAAACAACTGCGGGCTATATCGTTCCTAATAACGATACAGCGACAGATTATCAGAATAATAATGGTTTAAATACCGCTTACCTTGCGACTAACGGCTTAACTCCAAATAATAATGATACTGTGGACGAACCTGATTGGCTTGATTTAGATTCGGATAATACCGAAACCAATGATACTGATGAAGCTGGGTTGAGCACTATTTTAACAGGCATTGATACTAACTTTGATGGTATCGATGACACCATTCTTCCGCCACCAAGCCCAACCGATATTTGGCAATCAGGTATTGTGAATGCGTCAACCGGCACAACCTTTACTTCAACGGCAGATTTACTGGATTATTACCCAACCGTTGATGGTGTTGAAATGAATTGGCGAGGTTCATTTGCGACTGATTTTGGTGATGCACCTGACAGTTACAAAACGCTGTTAGCCTCTGATGGAGCAATGCATTATGTCAGTCATTATTCCATCTATTTAGGGGTTGAGCTTGGCGATAATGAAGCCGACGGTGTCAATGGCAACGGTACAGAAGATGACACCACGGGCAGCCCTGATGATGAAGATGCGGTTGGGGGGCTTGTTTATGCTCGCTCAACAGGGGATCTCTCCATTACTTCCTTGTGTAACGATCATGATGGTAGTAGTGATTTAGCAGCCACCGTTTACGCATGGGCAGACATGAATATCGACGGTGATTTTGATGATGCGGGTGAATTTACTTCTGCACCTTGTGTTGATGCAGATAATACTAGCAATGGTACCAGTTCACTGGGCTTCACGGGCTATACCGCAGTGGATGGTAATAGCTATGTCCGTTTAAGAATTACGACAGACCCTCTAACGGCGACAGACATGGGCGGAATGGCCAGTGATGGGGAAGTCGAAGATCATCCATTGCTCATTCTTGCTGATACTTCCACGCTCGATGGCGGTGATGCGCCTGATAGTTATTTAGTCGAATTTGCTGAAGGGGGCCCGCAACATATACCGTCATCAACATTATATTTAGGGACTAATAATGTTGATGGTGAAGTCACCGCGGCCAGCAGCGATGCCACCGCCGATGATACCACGGGGAATGATGAGCAAGGTGTTACCTTACCGCAATTGTTACTTGATGAAACCAGTTATACCGCTACCGCCCAAGTGTTTAATAATACGGGTGAAGATGCGACTTTAATTGCGTGGTTAGACTCCGATCGTAATGGCACTTTTGATGCGTCAGAAGCAATTACTCAAACGGTGCCATCAAATAATACCTTAACGGGTTACGATATTGCATGGGCAGGGTTATCACCAATCGGTTATGGCACTTATAATGTACGAGTGCGTTTAGCACCTGCTAGTGATGGATTAACGACCGTAAGTGTTGGCGGAATAGCAACTAATGGTGAAGTGGAAGATCATCAGCTTACCGTTTATGAATGTAGCGTTACAGAAGCATCTGGTTATACCGATCTTACTCAAGGGTTATCGGTAGGAAGACATGTTGCTACCACATGGCAAAATAAAGGATTATTGATAGAAGAGGTGTCGACTTCATCTCCTTATGCTTACGTAAATGATGTATATATAATGAGTCATGGAGAGCCTGCGGGTTATCAAGTTGATAGTAAAATGCTTTATGCCGGTAATAATGCTGTATCGTATAAGTTAGTCAACATAGATGGCTCTCCACGAACAGCTAATTCAGTGTCAGCGGTAGGGGATCCAAATGGTTCATCAGGTACAATTACTGTGGTTGCACTGGATTTAAATGACACAACGATTGCAACGAAATACTACCCTGATAACGGACCAGCTTTTGAAGTTAACACATCAGATACTGGTGGCACGCCTATTCATCGTGTTGTGATGTGGTTTAACTCTACAGCGTTTGATGGCTTTGTCGGTGCACTTGAAAGTAGTTGTGAGGTTGCTGTTCTTCGCCAAGATTTTGGTGATGCTCCTGATATGGACGCAGGTACTGCTGTTGGTGATTATCAAACTCGATCAGTTGATGGTGGTGCTGCCCATAAGAAAACCGATACGGATGGTGATACTCAAATTGATATTACTTTAGGTACTGCATGGGATTATGACGATGGTATACATCAAGGTTTCCCTGCAAATGCTGATGATTTGGATGAGGCGACTGATGATGAAGACGGCGTAACCTTATCATCAGCCATGGAGCCACCGGGTGGCAGCTTTGATCTCGATGTTGTGCTGACCAAAGATGCCGGCTCAACCCTCAATGGCTTACAACTTCATGCGTGGATCGACTGGAACCGTGATGGTGACTGGGATGATGCGGGTGAGCAGATCATTAATAACCCAACTGCCACCGCAGGCACCATCAACACCCCTATTACCGTGCCGGGCGGTGCAGAGCTGGGTTACACCTATGTGCGAGTGAGAGCCTGTTCTGCTGATACCAGTTGTGATTCGCCGATTGGTGAGGCGAATGATGGTGAGGTGGAAGATCATCAATTCATGATTTCAGATTTAAACTTAGTCAACGTGTGTGATCAACTTTATGTCACCGAGTCTGCCGATGGTGGTAATAATTACACCTATTCAGCGGTCACTCCAGTTCAACCGCTGACGTTTGAATTTAATGCGATCCAAAATAACGTTTCTTATTTCCGATTAAATGCATTAGCGCTTGATAGAAATACCGGCATGATGTACGGCACGTATAATAGCAACGGTTATACGGAAGTGATGATGACTGATACTACGGGTACCAGCTTTAGTTCGCGAGGTCGAATTTTCTCTGATGGTAACTATAGTATTAGTGCACTTTCTGGAGGCACCGCGAACTTCTCTACAGGTACGGCTCTTCCCGCTACTATCGGAACGCTCTTTTTCCAACGCGGCCCTGTGAATATGGGTACTATGTCCCGTGATGGCACTAAATATTATGTCGCTAGTAGTGTATGGGATAGCCTGATTATTATTGATTTGCCAAGTATGACCTTTAGTGTCAAACAGCTGCCTACTCAATTGGTTGGCGGAGCACCTAATGGTGCATTAAGGATTGGACCTGACTGGGCCGTTTCTGAAGTCGATGGTTTAATCTATGCGGTAGATCTTACGGGGAATGGCAATATTGGTACAGAAACGGAGCCAACAACTCCAACTCTTTATACTTATAATCCAGATACTAATGCTGTTACAACCACACCATTAAACTTTAATGGTGCTAAAGCGCCCAATTTTGCTACTGGCGCAGTGGCAACTGATGATATTAATCATTTATATGCATTTACATTAGCAGGTGATCACGACTCAACCGGGGATGGTTACTATGATATTAATAATGTCGTGGGTATGTACCGTATTAACTTAATTACAGCGGAGGCTTCTTTTGTAATACCAAGCACTATTCCATCGGTTAACTTCCATGATGCTGCTGGTTGTATTGCTAGTATTGATAAAGGTGACGCGCCAGATACTTATGGACAAGTAGGGCACCGTAATGATGATGTAGATAAATCAGGCGCCCCAGACTTGATTTTAGGTACTCGTTGGGATCCAGATCTTCATGATTTTTATAGTAACGATGCAACGGGTGATGATCGTACAGGGGAAGATGATGAAGATGGTATCACTATGCCTGCCGATATTATTGTCGCTACGTCAACCACGATTCCTGTTACCGTAACAGGTGGTAATGGCTTCCTAAGTGCATTTGTTGATCTCAACAATAACGGTGTATTTACTGATCCAGGTGAAAGAGTCCTCGATGACTTAGCTGTGAGTGCGGGGAATAATAATGTGGCACTGACATTAAGTGCAGGACCAACTGGCGGGTTTGATGGACTGACCTTCATTCGTTTCCGTTTATGTACCGTAAGCGATCTTTGTGATACGCCAACGGGTACTGTTGCTAATGGTGAAGTTGAGGACTACCAATTTAATTTAATTAATCAAATTGTTATCACTGGTACCGTGTTTGAAGATAATGGTTATCTTGGTGGTACTGCACATGATGGCTTTATTAATGGATCCGAAAAAGGCTTAGGTAACTTTACTGTTGAGCTTGTTTATAACGGCACTGGTATTACAGGTTATAACAATGGTGATGTGATCAATACCAAGATTACGACAGGGAAAGGAGATTATAGGTTTGTTGTTCCTGTCACATTCGCTGGAGAGCCATTATTAATTCGTGTCGTACCACAGTCAAGATGGATTGATATCAGTGAAGGTGATGTCACAAGTATGCCACAAGTGACTAATACGAGTATCACTGATAGTGAAATGAGTATTATCGCTCAAGCTGGGGACAGTCTAACCGGATTAGATTTTGGTAAAGTTAGTGTACCAACATTAGAGCCGGATAATTATACAGAGACCGAGCCAGGCGTACCTGTGGTCTTTAGTCATAAATTTAATGTCAATACTTCAGGTGATGTTAACTTTAGTATCGTTAATCCTCAAGCCTCGCCATTAAACAACAGTTGGAATCAAATCCTTTACCTTGATGATAACTGTAATGGCGAATTAGATGTGGGTGTTGATGGGCCAGTGACGAATCCAACTGCTGTGAGTGCGAATGGTACAACTCAAGTGTGTGTATTAGTAAAAGTGATAGTGCCTGAGAATGTACCATTGCATGCGGTGTATAACTATCAACTTAATGCCGATATGGTGTTTAGCAGTAGCACGGTCACACGTCAACTGAGTGATGTTGATACCATTAAAGTGAGTTTTAATGGCGCAGGGGAACTTGAAATAGAGAAAACAGTAAAAAATATCACCCAAGCTGATAGCGAAAGTCGCAGTAACCAAGCGTTACCTGGGGATGTCTTAGAGTATAAGATTTACTTTATAAATAATGGCTCAGGTCCTATTGATACCGTTAGAATTTATGATGCAGTGCCAGAGTATAGTCAATTATCTCAAATCATTAGCTGTACATCACCAGCCACGTTACTGCCATCAAGCATTACAGCTTGTTCAATCATAACAGCTGATGGCGCAAATACTATGGGTTATCAGGGAGGTATTGAATGGCAATTCGGGGGTACATTATTGCCCGCTGAAAGAGGCTATGTGACTTATCGAGTGACGGTGAAATAGGTGAAAATAAGAAAGATCGGCATAGGTAATAACATAATTTAAGGAAAATCTAATTATTAATAAAATGAGACAAGATAATGGGTATTTAATTAAAACATAAAAGTGGCTTATTACTGTTTTAAATATATCGGAGGTGTTATGAATAGATTTCATAATATTATTATTCATAATACAGCCTTTATTTTATTATTATTTAGCGTCTCTATTAATGCAGAGCAACCTCGAGTTATTAGTAATAGTGGTTTTTCAAATGGTGTCTTTCAAACCTGTGCCGCAGTTGGTAAATATTATTGTATGCGAGTATTTGCAGGTAGAAATGGTGATAACTATTTAAATGCAGGTAGTGGTTGTGCAACATTCAATGGATCATCAACATTTTATATGGGGGATGTTGTTGTTCAAAAAGGAACAATTCGAACATTAAATGCTGATGATCGAGCGACATTTTATTTCCCCAATGGCGTAACAAAGCAAATAAATGGAGGCCATAACGCTGGCGGAAATTGTGAGACAGGATCTAATCATACACAAACATTTAATCAAGATATCGTCCCATTAGGTACGACATTTACTGTAGCAGCAGATGTTAAAGTTGGTGGTGGTGGCGAAGCATGGGGACAAATGGATGTGTATTTTGAACCTTACTTACAAGATTATGGTGATGCTCCTGACGCCACTAATGGAACTGGGCCTAATAATTATCGTACTCGACAAGGAGATAATGGTCCCTCGCATCGCGCATTAAAAAGTGAATATACGACGTATTTAGGGGTCAATGTTCCAGATGATGATGATACTGGGCTTCAAAATGCAGATGCAACGGCTGATGATATAAATGCTGGTAGTAATTTTTATGGTATTGCTGCTGATGATGAAGATGGTGTGACTTATCCTAGTGTACGATATATTGATACCAGCTATTCAATTACGGCTGATGCAACTAATACATCAGGATCAAATGCTTATTTATATGCATGGTTTGATTTTGATAATAGCGGTACCTTTGATGTCGATGAATTAATTACAAATGGTACCGGTCCTGGTGGCGCTTATATTGTTGCTGGTGGTACAAATAATGTTACTCAAACATTAACATGGAATTCTCTTGCTGATTTAACGGCTAATGGTTATTACTTTTCTCGTGTTCGTATCAGTTCAACATTAATTAATACAACGGCAACAGGTAGTAATGAAGATACTCGTTCTTTAGGCGCGTTAAACAATGCCGGTGAAATTGAAGATTACATGACTTGTGTTGGCTGCGTAGATATAACGGGTCATGTTTATGACGATGTAAATGGTGACGGTGATCTTAGTGATAAAGTTGCTGTTAATGGTGTAAGTGTTTATGTTTACACGGACGATGGTGACAATATTCCTAATGCAGCAGATGGCTCGCCAAGTTTCACTACCACAACAGATGTTAACGGGTATTATTCCTTCCTCCAAATTCCTGGTGTTACTTATTTTGTTTCTCCAAATCCTCCTGCTACAGGGGCTGCTGTTGCTGAACAAACATATACGACAACGTTAACCGATAATATTAATGGTACTTTTGTTACCAGTTATTGTGATGCTAATGGTGACGCAATTGCGGACGTAACCCCAATTAATACCACCGGCGTTTGTTTTGGGGGCTGGGATGGTGATCGAGCAAACAATAATGCTAATACTAATTTATCACTACGTGAGCATATTTCTCGGATTGCTTTTTCTGCTAATTCCTCGGCGGTAAATAATCTTGATTTTGGCTTTTCATATAATGTAGTAACAAATATAAATAATTCAGCCCAAGGTTCATTAAGGCAGTTTATCACTAACGCCAATACCATCTCAGGTGCAAATGAAATGCGGTTTGTTCCAGCGGTGCCAGCGAATGATACGAATGCCAGTGCTGATTGGTGGGTGGTGACACCAACATCATCATTAACAACAATTACGGGAGCGAATGGTGCGAATACTACATTAGATGGAACAGCATATAGTTATAGTGATGGCGTTACTGTTATCGATTCAAACTCAGGTAATTATTCAGCATCTCAAACCGTTGGAAGTAGTATTGGTTGTAGTACTGAAACTATACCGGCATTAATGAAACCAGAATTACAGATCGATATGGCAACGAGCAGCAGTCCTTACAGTGCTGAGTTAGTGATAATTAATGCTGATAATACAACGATTAAAAATCTGTCATTAACCGGCGGATCGTTGGGTATTAATATATATTCAGCAAATATTACCGATACATTAATTGAAAATAATTTAATCGGTATTGATCCTGCAGGAAATAATGATGTTATTGGTCAACAAACCTGTGGTACATCGTTAGGTTGTGCTGGTATAGCAATTGCTAATTCAGGCAACGGAACGCTAAGTGGTGATAATGGTATTATTCGAAATAATGCGATTAAAACAGCGCATAATAATATAGCGTTAAATAATTTAAATGCTCAGTCAAATACGGTTAATTGGCAGATTATTCACAATCAATTACTCGGTACAATATCTACAGCAGCAACTCCTTATCACAATGTTGTGATTAGTCGCGGGGTTCCTAGTTACTTAAATATTCAAGGAAATTTACTGCGTGATGCTACAGGAGATGGGATAAACCAAAGCTTGACGTCTAATGTGGATCTATTTCAAACACTCACCAGTAATGATATTCAAAATGTGGCAGGCGATGGTATTCATTACCGTAGTGGTCGTCATTCTATTATTGAATGTAATCTATTACACAATAATGGCGATTCTGGCATTTCTATTGATGGTAATACTAATGTTCGTGGATATCTAATTACTAAAAATAGTTTTAATAATAATGATTCTAATGCTATAGACCTTCAAAATGGGGCAACAGGTAACGGTGTTTCTGTTAATAGTGATTTATGTAATAACAATACAGGTGCTGGCGCGAATAATAATTTAGCTCGTCCTCAAATTATCAGTGCAGTTTATGATGGCACTAATCTAACGTTACAAGGAAATGTATGTAGTACTGGTGAATTTACCTTTGAAGTGTATAAGGCCAATGCGGGTATTGGTGATATTGGTGCTGATGCTAAAAATGCAGGAGAAGGAGAAGAATATCTTTATACTATTAGCGGTATTGTCGGTTCAGTTTTAAATCATGTTATGCCAATTGCTGGACTCGTTAATGGTGATGAAATAACGGTAATCGCTTCTCGTATTGTGACAGGAGGACTTGGCGTTTTACAAGATACTTCAGAATTTAGTGCTAATGTACCTGTTGATATGGATATTGTATTGAATGGTAAAGTTTTTGAAGATAATGGCCAAGGTGGTGCTGTTGCTCATGATGGTATTCAAAATGGTGATGAACAAGGATTAGATAATTTTATTGTTATTGCTTTTTATGATGATGTGCCAATAACTGACTATGTTACGGGACAAGAAATAGATCGGGTAATAACAAAGGATGATGGGCATTATAGTCTGACAATTCCAGTAGAATTATCACAAAAAGATATTAAATTAATTGTGGTATCAAAAGCGGTATGGATCGATATTTCTGAAAGTGATATGAGTTTAATGACTCAAGTTACCAATGGTTCTTTAACGGATAGTATGGTGCTAATTAATGCAACTGCTGGTGATAATTTAACGGATTTAGATTTCGGTAAGGTAAGGGAACCAATATTACAACCTGATAATTATACCGAAGCTCAACCGAATATTCCGATTGTTTTTAGTCATAAGTTTTATTTGAATACCAATGCTAATGTTAGTTTTAGTATTAGCAATATAAATAATTCTTCTAGTGGTTATATAAATAATCATGTTTTATATCATGATGTTAATTGTAGTGGTAAATTAGATAGTACGGTAAATAATCCGCTCATTAATCCAATACTCATGAATGCTGACACAAATACACAGGTTTGTATCTTAGTAAAAGTAATGATGTCAGATAATATGCCATTACATTCGGTCTATAAATACCAGCTTAATGCGCAAGTGGATTTTAATAATAGTGTAATACAACGTAATGTTACTGATAATGATACTATTGTCGTTAACTTTCGTGGTAGTGGTGAACTAGAAATAACCAAAACGGTAAAAAATATTACTCAAGGTGGCAGTGAAGGTGTGCTTAACACTGCGGAACCTGGCGATGTGTTAGAGTATAAAATTAATTTTATTAACAGTGGCTTAGGCGATATTTCAGATATTAAGCTTTATGACTCAACGCCTGAGTTTACAGATCTTAATTCAATGATTGATTGTAGTATTGCCGTAATACCGACTGGATTGTCTTGTAATATCACAATGGTGAACGGTAGTAATATTATTGGTTATGAAGGTGGTATTATATGGGAATTGGTCGGTTCGTTGTCTTCAGGAAGTAAAGGAGAAGTTATTTATCGTGTTAAAGTGAAATAATCTTTAAATGAATTGCATAATGCGATTATATTAAAATTATCCCATAAAGAATAAAAAGCAGTAATAATAAGACATTACTGTTTGTTTTTCTGTTTTTCTTAAATATAAACTCTGGCTTATTAGTTGCATATATTCTTAAAGTTGATTCTTTTTCTTAAGTTTATATTACGCTATATTCTGGAGTTATTATTGTGGGATTTAATAATTTTAAAAAAGCATTTTATGTCATTATTCTATGTAGTCTGTTTTGTTCACCATTGATTAACTCTGCTGAGTTAATTTGTAACAGTTCTAGCCAAACAATTGATGGTGCCAGCATTACTACTTTAGATAATTATAATAGTGATCCAGCTGATGGATTCAGTGGTATGTCTATTGTAGGTAATGAACTTATTTCGAGTGCAGCTAATTCGGTAGGTAATCCTCTTAAACGTTTTGAATTAGAAATCCTCTCACCTGGAAGTAGTTTTACCTATCCCATTGGTATTGAAATTGAGTTTCGATTAAAAGGTGGTTGGGTTGCCGATAGTGATACTGACCCTATGTTTTGGTTAACCGATCATCAAAATATGAATGGCGTATTAATTGGTGATAACGCGTTATGGGTTGGTAGCCATGCTACTTGGAATGGTGTTAATCAAACCATTAATTATACCAATGCATCGGTTAACAACATGTCTAATACTACAGGGAGATTAACCGCGACCTTTAAACGTTATCGAATGAAAATGTATGTGCAATCTGATAACTCGACCACGATTCAGTTAACGACAATGCAAGATGACGGTACTGTTATTGAAACCTCGCCAGTACGGACGGGAGTATTAAGTATTGATCCTGCCAATGGTATTTATTTTGCTCATACGACCCATTTTAATGATAGCGCCGCTAATAATTATCATTTTGGCGGAACTAATTTTGTTGTGAGTGACAGCAGTGATTGTGATTATGGTGACGCACCAGACCCTAGTGTTGGGGTTAATATTGGAAATTATGAAACATTGGCTGCAACAGGTGGTCCAGCACATCAAATAGATGGTGTTATTTATTTAGGAACAACGCCACCAGATGCCGATACTAATGCTTTTTTTGATGGTGTAGATACCAATGGTAATGCGACCGATGATGATATGGAAGGCACAGCAACGAATGATGAAGATGGCATTTCTAGTGCGATTATTGTTGCTGGGAGTAGTCATTCTTTAACCGCCATTTGTAATGATTATGATGCTATTAGTGGTGATCTAGGTGCTATTGTCCATGCTTGGTTAGACGTTAACCGTAATGGTGATTTTGAGGTTTCCGAATATTCATCTGCCGCTTGTAATGATACATCATCCACTAATGATGGAACGGCAACACTATCGTGGACAGGATTAACGTCATCTATTGGTATTAGTTATGCACGATTTAGAATTACAGACTCAATTTTAACTGATGATGGTAGTGGTAATGATGAGCGCGCTTATGGGGCGGTTAAAAATGGTGAAGTAGAGGATTATCAAATATCGATTACTCCCGTCGTTTCAGGATTTGTATTTAACGATAATGGCGCAACAACAGGGACTAAAAATAACGGTATAAAAGAAGGGGATGAAACTGGATTAGGTATAGCAGTTAATATTATCGCTCACGATACAGTTAACAATATTTGTTATACCACAACCTCCGATGCCGTAACGGGGGCTTATCAACTTTCGGTACCTATCGGTAGTTATAATATCTATGAGGCTGCACTAGAGATAGATATGGTAAACCCAACTTGTCCGCCTACCGTAGGGGTGTTTGATCCGTTAGCGGGTGGATATGATGGCGCGACAATTGGCGATCCCATCAATCATCATTCAAGTAGCGCGAATGTTCAAGCGGTTAATGTTATGGCGAATGTTACCGACGTTAACTTTGCAGATTTTGCTTATACCCCCTATCCAACATGTTCTAAATTGGCGTATTTATTAAAAAATGCCCCAACAGATGTAACCAGTATTGATTTAGCACAAGGGACTGTAACACCATTGTTTAACAACGTTCTTGCTAGCGCTATCGGCGTGTTTGGTGGTAGTGGATATAATTTTATTACCAATACGATTATTGGCGATAATATTCGTGAAAATGATGATGTATTAATGATTGATGGCAATGGTGATGTGTTTATTTTGCCTATCACGAATTCAACAATGGCACAAAGTAATTACAATAGTGGTGATATTGATGATAACGGTGTTTTATTTTTAGTTCATAGTAATGGTACTCAAATGTATCAAATTGATGTGAACCCCAACAGCAGTACTTATTTACAACAAATAGGCGTTACATCAATTACTGCTCCTCCAATGGCTGATTGGGCATTTAACCCTATAGATAATCAGTTATATACCTTAACAAGAACCGCTCAACTTTATCGTTTTAATCCAGCAACAGGAGCAAGAACAGATCTTGGGAATGTTGGAACGGCGGGTACAACATCAGCCGGATGGGGAGCTATTTATTTTGATGAGCAGGGGTTTATGTATGCGGCTCAGAATCCATCTCCTGGAAGAATTGTTAGAATAGATATTTCAGATCCTAATTTAGGAATTAATAATTATAGCGCTGAAAATTTCACTCAAACAAATTCGGCTACAGGACAAAATGATGGCGCTCGTTGTCGTTTTGCTACCATCTTAATTGATTGGGGTGATGCGCCTATCAGTTATGGTACGTTATTAGCGAATGATGGACCGCGACATCTTATTACAGGGGATGCGCCATATCTTGGGGGGCTATTACCTGATCGCGAAACGGATGGGCAAGCCTCATTACTTGCTGACGGTGATGATAGTAACGGTGCTCGACCGGATGATGAAGATGGGTATATTCAAACTGATATTAATTCAATTTTAGTGGGAGGGGATACTTACACTATCACCGTGCCGGTTGTAAGTTCTGGTGATGATAATCTTTATGGGTGGATTGATTTTGATAATAATGGAACATTTGAAATTGAAGAACGTGCGACGACCTCTGTAAATTCTAGTGGAAATGTAAGTTTAAGTTTTACGGTACCGAATGATGTCGTTATTGTTGAAACAACCTATATTCGCTTACGTGTTTGCTCATCAGCAACTAATTGTGAAGATCCAACGGGTAGTGCTGGTGACGGTGAGATAGAAGATCATTTAATTAACTTAACCCCAATTGGTGATCTGGAATTAACATTAAGACTCGATCCGTTATCAACAGTGACATTAGGTGTGCCATTTAATGTTATTGCAAGTGTGATGAATAAGGGCGCAACAATCGTCTCTAATACGACCTTATCTTTTCCTATTCCTTCCGGTTATAGCTTTGTTCGTGCCTATCAAGGTGATGGTGTTACGCCATTAACGATAACTGAATATGATCCTGCTACTGGTATTATTGATTTGGGTAATATTGGTACGGGATTTAATGATTACGCCATTATACGTCTGGCTCCTCAAAGCATGACCGCAGGTGTAATTAATTCTGAAATTAAAACGGCATCTGTACAAGATATTGATTCTACACCTAATAATGGTTTTAGTAATGGTGAAGATGACACTGATGCTGTTACTCCGACAATCACTAATATTATTCAACCTTCAACGTGTGATGCTCCTAGAGCGTATGCTGGAGAGGATGCTTATGTTGATACTAATGGTGAATATATTGTGACACCTAATGCTGGCGATAAAAAAGGGTATTTATGGAGTTTAGATTTTATCGATTTAAATCAACCTCTGTATGCGGAGTTAGCGGTTTATTTAGGTGATCGCAGTGCAAATTCTGGAGGGGCGGCTGGCGAAATAGGCGCTGACGGAATGACCTTTGTATTATCTGCTGATCCACGAGGAATTAATGCTATTGGTGGCTTCGGTGGGGGCTTAGGTGTTGGGCCCGTAAATGGTGGAGTACCTGTTTCTCCTTCTGTTGTCTTTGAATTTGATACTTTTGATAATACTTTTATTGGTGCTAATGATGATGCCCTCGGTGGGCAATATATTGATCATACTGGGGTATATTTAAATGGACAGATATATAACACTGCACCAGCGACAACATTGATACCTGCGACGTCTGTTAATGGCGGCGAATTAGAAGACGGTCGTTATCATATTGCTCAATTTGAATGGGACCCAGTAACAAATATTTTTAGTTATAAATTAGATGGGCAAACAATAGGAACATTTACGCGTAATATACGGACTGATTTAGGCACGAATACCGTCCGTTTTGGGTTTACTGGTAGTACTGGCGCTGCATGGAATTTGCAAAAAGGGTGTTTTACTTTTGCGCCGAATGTTTTAGGTTCTGATTATGGTGATGCGCCTGATTCAACGACATCAACAGGATTTAGAGATTATCAAACCACTTATCAAAATGGTGGTGCACAGCATGTCCAAAGTGATGTGAATGATGATGGCGAAATTGATTTATTGTTAGGTAATAAGTGGGATGCTGATATTGGTATTTTACAAGATATTGCTGCAGTAGCGGATGATGATAATAATATACCTGATGAAGACGGTGTTAATATTCCTCTAACGATGACAATTAACACTATGACAGATATCAGTATTACCGTAACAGAAGATCCTGTTCGTCCTGAAACTGATATTTATATTTATGGCTGGATTGATTGGAATCAAGATGGTGATTGGCTCGACACCGGCGAACAAGTGGTGACTGAAACAAGTGGAGTCTTAGGGACTAATAATTACTCAATACCAGTACCAGCGACGGCTAATGTTGGTTATACCTATGCTCGTTTTCGTCTTTGTGGAAGAAATGATTGTTCAACACCTTTAGGTCTGTCATCTGATGGTGAAGTGGAAGATTATCGTATTTTAGTGTCAGATTTGATCCCTAATACTACTTGTGATGTTGTTGTCCAAACACGTAAGCCACAAGCGAGTACGGACTATAGCTATAATGAATTGAATATTACCTCCGATCCTTTGTCATGGACCTCATTAGTTAGCCCTATTGCAATAACAAGTCTACCTAATTCAAATAATATTAATGCTATTGGCTTTAATCGTAATGTCGGACTTTTTTATGGTGCAGTTACCGACATGTCAACTACCGAACGCGAACATCATTTATTTGTAACTGATCGTATAGGCACGAGTTTTATCGATTTAGGAAAGATAACGGCTTTAAGCACATCAACTATAAAACGATTAGATACAGGAGATAGCTTTACCTTTAATAGCGGCGATGCATTAAGGCATACAGGATATGTATCAGCACCAGGAAAAGTGTTAGCTTCGCCAACAGTAGGTGATATTAGTCAAGATGGATCGACATTGGTTATTTGGCGAACAAGTTGGGATTCTTTAGTTAAAGTTGATCTCGCGACACAAACCTTTACAACCGTTTTGTTAGATATTGCGACATTGGGAACGTCGGTTGGTGGTGGTAATGTTGATGTAGGGGCTGATATTGCAATTAGTGCTCAAAATGGACTTGGTTATTTAGTTGATTTTGTTGGCGGTAATTTATATAGCGTTGATATTAATACTGGTGCAGTAATTGCTGCACCATTAAATTTTGTTGGCGCTCAACCAACACTTGATGGCAATAATAAGCTCCAACCCGGAGGCTTAGTTATTGATGACTGGATTAATATTTATGCCTTTACCAATGGTGGAAATCACGATAGTGACAATAATGGCACGATAGATCTCAATACTAAAGCGAGTGTTTATCAAATTAATGTTATTACTCAACGAACAAGCTTCATGCTGGATACCGATGAAACTCAATTACAAGGTAATGATGCCGCAGGTTGTGTTGAAGCGATAGATTATGGTGATGCGAAGAGTAGTTATGGCCAAGTTTCACACCCTTATATTGATGTGACATTAGATGGTAATGCTGATATTCAAATTGGTACGTTCTGGGATCCTGAATTTACCTCGTGGCATAGTCCCAATAGTGATGCAGATGATAGCCATAGTTTAGATGATGAAGATTTTGCTATACCAGCTTCTATTGTTGTTGAAACAAGTACTCCTCTATCGATAAATATTATCGGCAGTGGTGTTATTAATATTTGGGTAGATTTAAATAATGATGGTGATTTTTCTGATCAGGATGAGCAGGTAGCGACGGAAGTTGCAGTTGTTAATGGCCTAAATACGATCCCTATCATTCTTAATGGTACAACTGCAGCTGGATTCAATGGTTATACTGTTATGCGTTTACGTGTTTGTTCTTCAACGGGGGATTGTAACACAGCCTCAGGTATGGCGAGTGATGGTGAAGTCGAAGATCATCGTTTTGAACTACTTAATCGAATTATTTTACAAGGTGTTGTCTTTGAAGATAATGGCGTTGGCGCAGGCGCTATTGCTCATGATGGTATACAAAGTAATAATGAAAAGGGTATCGCTGGCTATATTGTACAAGCTATATATAAAGGTTCAGGAACGGTAAATTATAATAATAACGATATAATACAAACAAATATAACTAAAGGTAATGGTTCATATCAATTAATACTTCCTGTTGAGGTGGCCAATAGTGATATTTTGTTAAAAGTGGTAAAAAAATCCAACTGGATAGATATTAGTGAATTTGATAACACTCTTATTCCTCAAGTAGTATCATCATCGACAAATAGCATTACTGATAGCGAAGTATTATTAAATCCATCAGCGGGTGATATTATTAATAATCTTAATTTCGGTAAAGTTAAACAGTCAGTATTAGAATCTGATAATTTCTCAGAAGTAATACCAGGGAGTGCAGTTTATTTTACTCATAAGTTTACGTCTTTTACTGATGGTGATGTTAACTTTTCAATAATCAATAAGAGTCAAACCCCTAGCACTATTAATTACTCTACTGCTATTTATCATGATGAAAACTGTAATGGTAAATTAGAGACAAGTAACGAACGTTTGCTATTAAATAATATAACGGTAGATGAAAATAATAGAGATGTTTGTTTGATTATTAAGATATTTATACCTAATGAGACACCTTTAGGTAGTATTTATAAATATGACCTAAAAGCTGATATAACATATTCCGATAATATAAATACAGGACACGGAATAAAAGGGGTCATTATAAATGAAGATCAAATAAAGGTTGCTTTTAATGGTGCTGGTGAATTGTTTATAAATAAAACTGTCCAGAATATTACTCAAGGTACGGATATAAGTATAAGTAATAAGGCAGTTCCCGATGATGTAATAGAATATACCATTCATTTTAGTAATGTTGGACTAGGTAAAATTACGGATATTAAGTTATTTGATAGTGTTCCTCTTTATACATATTTACATGACCCTATTCAATGTTCTGGAGGAGATGTATTATTACCTTCTTTGATAACAATGTGTACGCTTGTTCTTAAAAATGGACTAAATACAAGTGGTTATTATGGTGGTGTGGAGTGGGTATTAACTGGTACATTACTTGCTGGTGAGAAAGGTTTCGTTAAATATAGAGTAAAAATAGAATAGATAATGTAGTTTATATTTATATTAACTCTAGATGTTAATATGAATTCAATGACTGATTTAAATAAAAACCCTCATTATGGCCCTTTCTTATATATAAGATATAAGAAAGGGCCACTTTATTATAATGTGCATTGTTCTAATGTTATTTTTTGTTTTGCAAAACTGATTTTTTTTCATTTTGCATTTTTATTTGCTATTTGATTAAAGTAAAAATAACAGTAATTAATAACTTATGTTTGGCACGTAATTAGCATTGATGAAACTGCAATGTAACTTTAAATGATGAGGTGTACTGTGAAGAAATTATTACTAATTATTTTTGCTACTGTAGTGATGTCATTCTCGGTTTATGCTGAAAAGATGGAACCGCTATCAAGCCAAATGGATGCATATGTTGTGATGACTGATGATGCAGGCGAGGAAAAATTAAAACCTGCTGATGAAGTTTTGCCAAAAGATAAAGTAGAGTACAAGTTAACTTATACCAATAATACAGATGATCAATTAAAAGGTCTCGTTATTACAGGGCCAATTCCACAAAATACTTTTTTTGTTTCCGGTACAAATAACACCAAGATTAAATCTGATTTTGTCGTAAGTATTGATGGAGGACAAACGTTTGAACCTGAGCCAGTAAAACGAATGGTAATGAAAAATGGGGAAGAAGTTGAAGTAATTATTCCACCAGAAAAGTACACCGCTATTCGTTGGATGCCAAGTGTTCCAATTAACGCAAAGGAGAAACAAATTTTCACATACCGTATAGAAGTTAAATAGTAATTATTTAAACGGTAGTGAAATGTCATGCCCCATGCTATTTGCAAGGGTTTAGCTACATTATCGTAAATTAACTTAATGACCTATAAAAAGGTAACCACTTTATGAATACGCATTTAAAGCCTATATGTCGATGGGTTGCAGCGGGACTCATAACGGTAGGTGCAGGTACTATTACTAGCCAAGCCCTTGCAGCTACTTCTTCAACTCTCGCTGGAACTGAAATAAAAAACCTAGCATCTGTATCGTATGAAGATACTTTTGGTAACCCATACCAAGCCGATTCAAATGAAGCTGTTGTAACCGTTGCTCAAATTTATGGTGCAACGTTAGAAGCTGATAGAGATAAAACTGCCGCACCTGGTCAACCTGTCAATCTTAATCATTCATTAATAAATACAGGTAATGGTTATGATTCATATGTATTAACGTATGGTCAGGATTTACCTACAGGTGATACTCGTCTTCCTGGTGGCGATAGCATCAATGCTGATAGTATTACTATGTATCATGATGTAAATGGCAATGGTGTAGCTGATACAGGTGAACCAGTATTACCTAATGGGCAAGTCATTACTGTTGCCCCTGGTGATACATATAATGTGGTGTTAGTTGCTGCAGTTCCTGTGACAGCATTAAGCACCGATACTCTTGGTGTTCAATTAAAGGCAGAGGCCCATGTTGGTACAGGAGCTCCTGTTCCTGGTAATGTGCTTGATGGCGGTATTAATTATGATTCAGCACCTGATACTAATGGTGACTTAATTCGTGTATCAACAGATGCTGTTGTAAATATACAAAAAACAGCAACGCAGCTTACAGGAGTGGGTACAGAGCAAGCATTAGGTATTGATGTTGATGGTAACCCGGCAAATGATTTACCTGTTAATTTAATTCGTTATGAAATAGAAGCGACCAATACGGGTAATACTGCTGCTGAAAACTTAGTGCTATTTGATGGCGCTCCAGAAGGTACTGTATTAGTTAAAACCAGTACGGGTAGTACGTATAATCCATCGAGTTCTGGTTTACTCGGTATCAATGGTGATACACCAATTACTACTGCTGATGATCTTACTGATGAAGGCAGTCATGGTGTTGATTTAGATCAAGATGGTAATGCTACTGATAATGGTGAAGCGGCACTTGATGGTGGTTTAGATCTTAATGGTAACTCAAAGAAAACAGATACTGGCGTTGCTGGTGTGTACGCTGTTGATACATCATTAGATCCTAGTACTAAAATTTCGATGACTTTCTATGTTGCTTATTCACCATCGTTAACGCCTGGTGATACTGAGTTCTCGAATACCGCTTATGGTTGTGCTGATTTAGATGGTGATGGTGCTTATACTAGCCCAGGTGAATGTAATGATCCTGATCCTAAAACTGCTGGGCCTGATACGTCAAACAAAACCAAGACTAATTCTGAAACCACATATGGTGTAATGATTACTGATACTGGTATTGACCATAATGGTGACTTTACTGGTAACGGTGGTGGTGATGATGACGGTACTGCGAATGATACTCAAAGAGTAGATAAAGCGGCTGCTGGTAGTAAGGTTATCTTCTTTAACCTTGTTACTAACGAAGGTAACGTAGCTGATGCATTTGATCTAAGTTATGACCTTGGTTCATCAACATTCCCAACTGATACTATTGTTGAATATTGGAATGCCGATGGTTCAGCTAAATTAGTGGATACTTCAGTACCAAGTGACAGTATTGATGATACAGGTATTATACCGCCATCAACGTGTGACAATACGACTCCTCAAACGCTATATGGATTTACAATTAATTGTAACCAAAAATTGATCCGTGTTGTTGCTAAATTACCTGCAAGTTCAGGAGCTAAATCAACAGCATCAACAATGGTTGTAAGTGCAACTTCTGATGGTGATAGTGCTGTAGTTGACACTAAAACTGAAGAATTAGGTGAGATTTCAGCACCAACAGTTGATGTGGCAAACCAACCATTTACAGCAACAGATATGGATCCAGCAGTAGATCTTGACCCTGTAGACACAGGTGATGGTTTCACTAATGCTGATGTTGCCAATCATTTTAATGATGTACCTTTAGGCTCTATTGTTAGTGCTGATATCTATGTCGCTAATAAAGGTGGAACAAGTGATTCATTTATTCTAACGCCTGAGGGAAGTTATAATACTGGGACAACAAGTTGGGATGCAATGCTACCATCGGGTTGGTCTGTTAAGTTTTATGATAATGGTATTACTAATGGGTTAACTGGTGCTGTTATTGCTGCACCAACCAGTGCTGAATTAACTCAGACTGATACATTACCACCTAATGCTGTTCAACATATTATTGCTAAAATCCAAGTACCTTCAGATGCTGTGTTGGCATTAGCAAATAGTAATCAGGCTAATGCAATTGATGGTAATCCAACTCCTGATGGTGATCTTGACTATATTATTTCAATATTAGTTACTTCAACATCAACCGGTGCAACTAACCGTAAGGTTGAGTCAATTGATGTGGGTTCTTTAGCTGCAATTTCTCTTACACCAACAGCAATCACTAACCAAGTTGAAGCTGGTGGTACTGCTTCATATAGCCATGTATTAGAGAATACAGGTAATACAACAGAAGATATCCTACTTACATCTACTAATAATAAGCCTGATTTCTCAAATACAATTCGTATTGATACTGATGGTGATGGTGTAGCAGATACTGAGCTAGGTAATGTCTGTGCAGGAACGCCTCCTAGTCCTATCCAAGTAATGCAAAACGATAAGATTAATGTCGTTACTGTTGAAGTTATTTGTGATAACGCAGCGGATACTACCCCTGAGTTTACTTTAGAGCCAGGTGAGCAAATACCTCTAGATGTTACGGTATTAACACCAAGTAGCGCACCTAATGGTTTAGTTAATATTACTGATATTACTGCTCAAACAACAGGTGGTTCAGCTCTTACAGTTAACGCTCAAGATTCTACTGAAATTGTAGAAGGTCAAGTACGTTTGTATAAGTATGCAACCTTGGATAGCGACTGTGATGGTACTCCTGATGGAGATAAAGAGTTTGTTGTTCAATTTGATGGCATAGCGCCAGAGCAATGTATTATTTGGAAATTAGTAGCTTGGAACCAAGGTACTACCGATGCAATGAATACACTGATTCAAGATCAGCTTACAGAATATACTGATTTTGCAACTGTAGGCGGTGTTGTTGGTGGGCTAACTGATTGTCGTAATACAACTGATGTTGGTGCGATAGAGATGCCAACCAGTGCTACTTATGCATTGAAAGTTGCAGATGTTGGTGCTTTATGTAATCCAACCACAGCAACCGGTGGTGATATCAACGGAAATATTACAGTAGTAGCTGGTGCCTCAAATGTTACATTTGATGTAGGTACTCTATTAGCTGGTGATAAAGCTGTAGGTCAATTCATCGTTAAAATTAAATAAAGTAATCAAGCCTCCATTTTATTATGGAGGCTTATTAAGCTTATTTAATTTAAATAAGTTTAATAAGCCTAACTATCTTTGAATTATTTGCCAGTGGAGAGCGCTTATGGCACTCTTAAATTTAATGTTTAAAGTGAAAGTTTTTATTATATTCATTTTATTATGTATGAGTTCATATGCATTTTCTATGACAAGTGCAGGGACTAAAATATTAAATCAAGCAGAGATGAGATATTTTAATACTGAACTTGGTGAAACATTAATTATATTATCGAATTATGCGTCAGTGAGAGTTGCTGTTGTTTATGACTACGCATTAACACCTGAAGATGATAATACGACAGAACCGGAATCAACACGATTTGCGGCTGCTGGTAGTATTGTTACTTTTCCCGAAGTATTAGAAAATACAGGTAATATAAAAGACAGATACACTTTATTTGTTGAAAATTTACAAGGAGATACCGGTGATATATATACTCGGGATAATGAAATAATCATTTATTATGATCCTAATGGTGATGGCTTAAATAATCCTGGTGAAAGACGATTAGAATTAGAAAAAGATGAAGATGGACATTATATTACACCCATCTTAAAGCCCGGTGAATTTTTACAATTAACGTATGTCGTTATTGTTCCACCAACAGCTAGAGATGAGGATAATTATTTATTTTCTTTTAATACACAATCCGTGGGTGATCCTGAAATAACACGTAAAAATGAGCAACAAATAATTATACGTGAAGGTCCTGCAGTGAATCTGGCTATTCTATCAGACCCTGTTTGTCAGGAGTTAGTCTCAAAGGGGAATGAAATTGAATATAGAGTGACTTATGATAGTATCGGTACTGAGCGACCAGAAGCTGCAACTGAACCTTATTCATTCTTTATTAGTGATGGTGCTAATGGTTTAGAAGAAGTAAGTCATGCTGGTTTGTTAATATCTGTTGCGCTACCTGCAAATATAACGATTCAACCTGATAAACGTATTAATGGGGAACCAGCAAGAGATTATTCACCGCGAACGATTATACCTGCAACATCAATGTTTGATGGCGGTATAGTGTTAGTTGGACTTTATGACAATATTATCAGTGGTGGTAATGATAGATTATTAAAATGGATTGATTATTCTATTTGGGATGGTCAAGGTATTGTTGAAAAAATGGGATTCTTAGTTACACCTAGTCATATGGATCCTAATACCAACGGACATTTCACATATTATTCTATTGTTGATGATGTTGTTGGCGATGAACCCTTTAAGATTTATAGTCAAGCAAGTTTAGAATTGCTTAGTGATGATTCGCTGAATGTGAAAAGTAATGAGCAATGTAATACTTTAAATAATATACAGTTAGAATATAGCGGCGATACTAATATTAGTTTTCAAACTATTAGTATTGATGCTCAAGATTCAAAGCTTAATTATTCAAATGAGTTGGATTTCTCATCCGCAGACTTTTACTATCTAAATGAAACTCCTAATTTTGATAATAAATTAGATGCAGTATACGCTTACTTTAAATATTCACCAGCAAATGAGAATCGAGGGGAAATAGATGTAATTGGCTCTAAAGATTCTAATTTTCCTGTTGTAATAACATCTCAATTTGGTGATGAATTGAATTGGATTTTTGTTGAGACCGGAGCAAATACGGGTATTTTTAGAAGTGTTGTGCCTATATTTGCGGTTTCACCTGAAAGTGCTGATAGTCCTCGTGAGCGCCTTGGTAATGAACATTGTGATAATTTTGATCTAGCAGGGAACTCTAATGAGGAAATACAAACAAAAGCTAATGATTATATCAATTTAACAGCGAATGGTTTCAATGGCTCGACAGATTCTAATTGTAGAATTGAAGCGAATCCTAATGATATATTAACGATAGAGGTATACAAAAAGGATGGAACAAGTACGAATCTTCGTACAACAGCTAAAGTTAGCCCTCAATTGACTGTCTTTGATTCAACGCATTTTTTAACGGATAAGAATAGTCAGATTATTTCGGGTTTAGCTGGAAATATTGTTAAGTTTTACAATACGGTTAATGGCCAAGTACCTCAAGTATTAGGTGAGCCTGTTGTCAGCGCAACATCTAATGATAGAGGTAAAATTCTATTTCCTAAATTACCCGTAACAGCGGAAGGTTATTTTATTGTTGTTGAGCCAACTGATGAATATACATGGCCAACAAGATATACCGATCCGACTGTTTTTAATACATATAGCGTTGGAGCTCCATCTTATGGTGTTAATGGGTATTCGGGTGTTGCGAATTCAGGATTATTTTATATTCAATCATTAAATGGTCTACCTACATTTGAAGGAATAACAAGTCTTGTACCTAATGCAACGGGTACTATAGTACATATATTTGATATTCCATTAGATCCCGTTGGGCTAGAACGTCGATTAACATTACAAAAAGATGCAGATAAAGAGACCGCAGAAATAGGTGAGTTTGTTAAATATACCTTAACGTTGCGTAATAACTTACCAAATTCGACAGTATATAATACGCGTGTTATTGATGAACTTCCGTATGGTTTTAAATACATGCCAGGTAGTTCGAGGTTGAATGATAAACCACTAGCTGATCCCGAAAAAATAGGCACATCTACAGTTCGATTTAATATTGGAGATGTTGATGGTAGCGCAGTTGAGCCGAATAGAGGCGTATATGTTATTACTTATGTGCTGCAATTAACTGCTGGTGCTATTGATTCTGACGGTATTAACTCAGCTTCTGCTATTGCACATACATTAGCGACAAGTAGTGATGTGAGTGCGGGTGATGATGGCTTCCCTATTCTTTCTAATATTGCCAAGTATCAGCTAGGGGTTACTCAAACAGGGGTGATGTCTGAGCGCGGTATTATTTTTGGTAAAGTCTATGTTGATGCTCAATGTAGTGAAGAAATTAAAAATAGTATGTGGCCGATTGGTGGTGTAAAAATTTATTTAGAAACGGGTGATTATGTTATTACTGATGAAAATGGTCAGTATTCAATGTTTGGTATCAAACATGGTAATCATGTTCTGAAAGTTGATAAGTTAACATTACCTACTGGAATTGAACTAATGCCAATAGATACGCGGAATGCTGGTGTTGGTGATTCTCGATTTGTTGACTTAAGACGTGGTGAGTTCCATAAAGCTGACTTTGTTGCCCCATGTCCAATCGATAACCAGCAAGCTATTTATGAAGAGTTACAAGGAAGAAATAATAATATAAATGGTGATTGGTTATTTGAGACGGCTGAAAAATTTACAGGCTTAAAAGAGAATTCAATTAAGCCTAAAGTAGGAGAACTAGAGTCAGGGATTGTGAGTGGCCCTAATTCGGCACCTAATAATAGTCAGCAAGTTCCAACTCTAGTAAGTCCAATGTTATACCCATACAGTGGTTATGCTTTGGAATATAAGTCTGGAAATAAACAAGAAATAGAGAATTTATATAAAATATTGCCGGTAGACATTAAAGATGAGGCTTATATATATCGTATTGATTCAAATAAAGAAGCAATAAGAATTGGATTTTCACATCAAAAAGACAATTTACTTAAGTTAGAAAAAATATTAGCTGAAAAAAATATTGCAACGATGACTGTGCCAACGATTTATAATCGTATTCCATATGAATCACGTTTGAATATTAATAATCAATTAGCAGATATGATTCCATTACCAGAAAAAGATGTAATGAGAATTACAGCAGCAGAAGCCAAAGAAGGAACTTGGTATTGGCCAAAGAATAGTTATAGTTATCACGGTCGATTTATTGTTGTAGTTAAAGGTAATAATCTTCCTATCCTATATGTCAATGGTAAAGCTGTTAATAATGATCAAATGGGTGAGCGGATCATTAATAAGGAAAAAAATGCGCAAATTATAGGTTGGTATGGTGTTAATTTAGAACCCGGTGACAATTTAGTTGAAGTAAAAGTAAATGATAATTTTGGTAATTTCCGTGTTTTATTAACTAAAGTATTTTCACACCCTAAATCAGCAGAGCGTATTAATTTAACAACTGATGGCGAGGTATTAAAAGCTGATGGTGGGCGTTCTGTTTTACCAATTAAACTGCAGTTATTAGATGAAAATAATAACTTAGCAAGAGGTACTTATTTTGTAACATTAACGACGGATAAGGGAAATATTTGGTTAGACCCTGATATTCAAGATCAAGAGACGGGTCATCAAGTTCGTGTAATTAATGGTGAAAAGACAGTTTATTTACGTAGTTCAGATGCGACTGGCCAAATAGAGGTTGTGGCTAATCTTGATGATTTTTCAGATACTTTAAAAGTTTATCAAGTTGCTGCACAACGGTCATTATTTGTCTCTGGTTTACTTGAATATACTGGACGTTATGGTCGAATGAGCGGTGAAACACCATCTCGTCAAGCTGATGGATATGAAGATCGTAGTTATAGTGATGATGAACGTGCTGCTTTATTTGTTAAAGGTAATGTTAAAGGCGGTATGCACTTAACACTTAGTTATGATAGTGATAAATCAGATGAAGAGTATCTACGCGAAATATCACCTGATAGTTATTACCCATTACCGGGTGATGCGAGTATCCGTGGTTATGATGCCAGAAGTACCAGCAAATGGTTTGCTAAGTTAGAAAAAGAACGTCACTTCATTATGTGGGGAGATTACAACACCCAAGAGGGGGCTGATACAGCTGATTTAGGCGTAACGAGTCAAACGCTAAATGGTTTCAATGGTATGTATAACAATGGTAAATTTACAGCACAGTTATATGCTGCACGACCTGATGATTTACATAAAGTTGTTGAAATTAATGGTAATGGTACTGCCATGTTCTACAACATTGGTGATCAACGAATTGTTCGTCATACAGAGACAATAACATTAGTAACTTATGATCGAAATAATCCAGGTTTAGTATTAAGAGAGCGAAGCTTAACTCGTTATATTGATTACACCATTGATTACTTTACGGGTGATATTCAGTTTAGTCGAGTGGTTCCAAGTTTTGATGATGAGCTTAATCCGATAAAAGTACGTATTGCTTATGATCTTAATGATGATGGAGAAGCTTATACTATTGCTGGAGGTCGATTATCTTACCTATTTACACCATATTTAGCGGTTGGTATTAGTTATGAATCCAACGATCACGAGTTAGAAGGTTATGATCTTGGAAGTCTTTGGGTCAATTATGATATTGATAGTCAAACCCAATTAACAGCGTCTGTTGCGACAATGTCACATGAAGGGAGTGAAAGTGCTAATACAGTAACGACCTCATCAGTTGCAGGAAATAAGCTTAAAAATGGTACTGCTGCTAAGTTACGTTTAAAGCGTGATTGGGCTGATTCCTCACAAACAGAACTTGAATATGCTTATGCTCAAGAAGGTTTCACCAACACAACTGGTGGTGTGACACCTGCACGTCAAGAAGTTCGTTTACGTCACCGTCAGAAATTGATCGGCTTAACGAATTTAAACATTGAAGCTAATCATTCAGAGTCTTTAACAACAGATGAAAAACAACAATCTGTTGGTGCGACGATTGATACTAAGGTATTTGGTAGTGCATGGACGACTCGTTTAGGTTCTCGTTATATAAAGAATGAGACCAGTGATGGCGACAAGGAACAATATACAACAGCAATTGTAGGTGTTGGCCGTAGCTTTAACTTGTTTAATCGAGCTGGTCGTATTGATAGTGAATATGAGCAAAGCTTTACGAGTAATGAGCAACGACGCTTTAGACTTCAAGCTGATTGGAATATTCATAAGCAAGCTAACCTCTATACGCAATATGAATATATTGACTCAATTGGCGGTATTAGTAATTTAGGTAGTGGTACTACAAGTTTACTTACTGCGGGTATTGATGTTGATTGGCAGCATGGTGGTAGTACTTTCAGTGAGTTCCGTCAACGTGGTGCATCAGACGGTCGTATATTAGAAGTTGCGAATGGTTACCGCGGTAAGTTTGAAGTTATTCCTGGTATTAGTATTGATCCTGCTGCTGAATATATTGAAGTCATAAAAGGTGAAGGTGAATCAGGTGTTGCTGTTTCATTAGGCATTGCGGATGTACGTAGCCCAAATTATAAGACCACTGGACGTATTGAATATCGTCATGGCGATGATCAAGATTATTACGGTATCTTAGGCGCATGGGTAACACGGTTAAGCCAAGATTGGAGTGCATTAGTTCGTGAAGAATACCGTTATATAAGTAATAAATCGGCAACTAATAATTGGAATAATCATTTCAGTGTTGGTATCGCTTATCGCCCACGTTTAACTAATCGTTATAACATGTTGGGTGCTTATGAGTGGAAAGTTGATCGGAATGATATTAAACGTATCGCGCATATTCTATCTACCCATCAAAATTATCAAGCATCGAAGGATTGGTTATTATCTGGACGCCTAGGGATTAAGTGGGAAGATTATACTGATTATGATCAACACTATAATTCAGTATCTACTATTATTGATGGCCGTGCTCTGTATTACATTAATCGTCGTTGGGATTTAGATCTCCATGCTGGCGTATTAGGTACTGATGGATTAAGCAGTCGTCGTTATTCATATGGTGTCGGTATTAATTATCTAGTAATGAAAAATTTACGTGCTGGTATTGGCTATAACGTGATTGGTTTTGATGATAGTGATCTTGATCCTCAAGGTTATAACCTGCAAGGTTTTTATTTCAATGTAATGCTCAAGCTTGATGAAGGTTTATTTGGCTGGTTGAGCGAGTAGAGGTAATTAAATAATGAAAGTTATATTCTTTTTATTGCTTGTATGTGCCTGTTTAAGTGGTTGTGTAAATGATAGAGAAATATATACAGACTACGGTAAATTGGCATGTAATAAAGTATGCCCTGAGATTAAGTCATTACTTTGGCCTAGTGTTATTCATTTTGATTTTGATAAATCTAATATTACGGCAGCAGAGAAAAGTAAGCTAGATCAAGTTGCTAAAGTATTAAAACAACGCTCATCATTTAATATTGCAATTATTGGAGCCACAGATCCAACGGGAACTGTTGAATATAATAATGCATTATCATTGCGTCGTTCAGAAGTCGTGGGTAATTATTTACAAACACAAGGAATTGCAAACTCACGGATGGTATTAATTGGCACCGGTGAACATGAGTTGTTTCTAAAAACAAATAATAAGCAAAAAAATGTCGTAAATCGTAGAACATACCTTATTTTGCTTGATGCCAATCATAATCCAGTAGATCTTTATTTTAATCAGCTGTCTTTACCATCAGAGCCTCTCATGATGAATAAAGTAAATAGCTTATAATAGGCGAGGATCGTCATATGAATTTTTTCTACAGGTTACTTCCTAAATTTTTGATAACAGTTGCATTGTTATTTAGTTTTGGTGCAATGGCATTGACTGAGTCCGGTATGGTTATTAAAAATCAGGCAGGAGCAACATACCGCGATAGTGCTGGTATTGAGAGAAGTACAACCTCTAATTTAGTTGAGACTATTGTTCAGCCTGTAGTTGCAATGACGCTAACGTCAGATCAATCCAAATTAGGTGCGCCTGATGGCAAGGTTATTTTTACACATGTGTTAACTAACACTGGTAATGTAACTGATACCTATAAGCTTGATTTAACATTGCCTGCAACCGTTATTAGCAGTGCGACTATTTATCCTGATATGAACCCTAAAGATGGTATCGCTGACGTTGGTGATCCCATTATATCAGGAACAACTCTTATTGGTCCTTTAGCCCCGAATGAAACATATTCTTTTGTTATTGTGGCTGATATTTATTCAACGGCAACTGTTGGTGATGTTGATTCACTGACGATTAAAGCCACCAGTCAAGGCGATGTTGTCGATGGTATTCCGGTATCAAGTACTGGAGTTGGTAACGCAACCAATACCGATACGGTAACAGTGACAGATTTACCTATTATTGAAATTACTAAAGCGATTAATGCCGATAATGGTGCTTCTCCAAGTGGCCCTTATGTCGTGACTTTCACCTATAGTAATGTTGGTTTAACCAATATGAACGTTGCTAATACAAATGGTGTTATTTTAAAAGATATTTTACCTGAAGGTATGAAATTTAATGGCGCGGTTAACTGGAGTATTTCAGGTACAGAATTAACACCGACGACAAATACAGGTGGAGGAAATGGCACCGATGGTAATTCAGATCTGACGTTTACAACCTGTATTGCCCCTAATACTGGATGTAGTGTGCGTGATGAAGTTGAATTTACAATGGATGGCCTTGCTTCTGGTGAATCAGCAACTATCTCATTTGAAGTGATGATTGCTAACGGTCTTTCTGCTGACACGTTATATAATAACGGTATTTACGGTTTTGATGCTGATAATAGTGGTCAAGTTGATCCTGGAGAGAAAGAAACCACGAATACTAATATTGTACCATTTAGGGTCAATATGAATTTTGGTGTTATTGCCAATAATGGTGGTTGTGATGCTGGTACGGATAATAATTGTGATGGTAATGACGATACGAATCATGAAACCGTAAATGTACCTACAGCTAAACAGGGCGAACGTGTTGCATTTACTAATTATATTTGGAATATTGGTAATTCAGCCGATACGTTTAATATTACTTATGATACATCTTCTTTCCCAACAGGAACCAGTTTCTTCCTTTATAAAAGTGATGGTATAACACCATTGGTAGATACGGACGGCACATCAGATCCTGATACTGGGATTATTCCTGCAACGGGAGAAACGTGTCGTGCATATCAAGTAACTGACTCATCAAATAATTGTGGTTATAAGGTGGTATTAATTGCAACATTACCGCCAAACTTTTCGGGGACTGGTCCTTTTAAGGTCTTTAAACACGCGACATCATCTAATGATACGTCGATAACAAACAAAGTCATCGATGAGTTGGGGGCAATTGAAGCTAGTACCGTTGATTTAACTAATAATTTTAGAGCTGAAACTGCGACAACAACCGAAGATAATTGTGACGACTCGAGTGATAATTGTGGTTTTGGTGCAGGAGCTGAGCCAACACCTGTAACGACAAATATTGTTGTGCCTGGTCAAACAACGCGCTTTACATTATATGTGACCAACACTTCAGCTGTCGCTGATGGTTATCAACTAGAATACAGTAGTACTGATTTTAATGCTGGCGTGTTACCTGCTGGTTGGACGGTTGAATTTAAAAATATAAGTAATGCTAAGATCTCGGATATCGCAGTTGTTTTACCCGATGCGACACAGGTATTTTATGCTGATGTAACCGTACCAATTACTAGCCCCACGGTAACTCAATCGATATATTTTAAAGTATCATCAGCAACTACAGGTGTGAGCGATGTTAAGCATGATGCTGTAACTACAGATAATAGTGGTTTATGTATTGGTTTAGTGTCTGATTCAAGCATGACAATTCCAGTCGGATCGTCAGGGGTTTATAAGCATACAATTACTAATACCAGTAATGATGCTATTAATAATATTCCGTTGACTATAACCAATAATATTACTGGATTTAGCGCTATTCTTTATGAAGATACAGATAGTGATTTAAACTTATCAACGGCAGATGTTGCCATTACGTCAATTGCAACATTAGCGGCTAAAGAAAGTAAGCTTCTTTTTGTGAAAGTATTTTCAGCTCCGAACTCTGCGGAAGGTATAACTAATATCACGACAGTAACAGCCACAGTTCCTTGTGGTACGGTGACAGTACAAGATTCAACGACGATATCTAACACCAATATGAGTGTTACTAAAGAGCAAGCGTTAGATGCTGGCTGTGATGGGAGTGCGGATGGGCCGTTCTCTACCAATAATATTTCAGCAGCACCTGATGAATGTGTTATTTATCAACTAAAAGCACAAAACATCGGGATCAAAAATGCTGTGAATGTAAAAATAACAGACGCAGCACCAACATTTACTACTTTCCTTGTCATTCCTGGCACAATTCCAACCATAACGACGGGAACAATTAATCCGATAACGAATGGTGGACAGGGGGCTATTGTAGGTACCGCTGGTACTGTTACTCCTGGTAACTCAGAGACATTAATATTTGGTATAAGGATAGATAAATAAGAGCTAATTAAAAGTTATCGTTATTGTTGACGGAAACCCTTGCTTGGTTACTATTGATCAAGCAAGTTTTTTTGTTTAGATAAATATAATGTTCAATTATTAAAATAAAACCCTGTAATTAAATAATTAATTACAGGGTTTTGTCTTTCTATATTAACAAACTAGTTATTGTTAGACAGGATATTTATTGCTCGTTTATTACCTTTTAATGCGGATTTTTTGAGCCAATACTCAGCTTGTGAAATTGATGAATTAACACCATCGCCATTTATATAAATACTTGCTAAATTATACATTGCTTTATTATTGCCATGAGATGCTGATTTCTTATACCAATAAATAGCTTCATTGAAGTCTTGTTTAATTAATTCACCTTGATCATATAATTTTGCTAATTCAAAGCTTGCTGCAGGGTATCCTTTTTCATCGGCTGATTTTAGATTGTTAATAGCAATGTTAATATCGTTATCTATTAATTCTAAATTATCAATGCTTAAAATAGCAAGATCAAATAATGCTTCTGGTAGTTCATTCTCTGCTGCAGTTTTTAAATGCGTAAAACTTTTTTTAGTATCAATAGGGACATCATATAGTCCATGATGATAGATATCACCTAATAGAAGATGTGAGTATTGATGGCCTTTTTCTGCTGATTGTTGTAATAAATTTATAGCTTGTGAAATATTACGATTTAATTTTAGATAAGAAATGGCCAATAAATGATTTGAATATTCATTATTATTTTTGTTATTTTTAAGAAGCTCAATAACTTTTAAATGTTGTTGTTGTCTGAAGTAGATGTATCCGAGTGAATAGGATGATGGAATGTGTTGATTTTCATGGTTAATTATCAAATATGATTCAGCTTCTTTGTAGTCAATATCACCACCTCGCCCATCAATTAACATTAAAGCATAGTAATAACGACTAAGGAGATGATCTTTTTCAGCGGCTTGTTTATAAAGAGAACGCGCTTTATCTTCAGATAACGGAATTAATTTACCTTCTTCATATAGAGCGGCTAAATAAAACATTGCATCAGGATCGTCCCTTGCGTAAGAAATTATTTTATCAAGATATAATTTACGTTGACTAACGGATGTGTTTTTGTCTTCTATAGCTAAAATAGCGATAGTTAATGGAGACGGTTGTTGGTCTTTATTTTGTGACGAAATTAAGTTTTGTTTGTTTTTATCTATATTAGAATTAGTTTGTAGGAAAGTATTTTCTGCTGAGCAGCTAGTTAGTATTATTAAACTTGATAATATGAGTCTTTTCATTATTGATTTCTCCTATCCCTGTACTATTGTTATTTTAGAACATAACTTAAAGGGATGTATTATGCGCGTGATATTTATTTCATTATGCTTTTTGTTATTAACAGCATGTGCTTCAAGTAATTTAACATCGTCATGGGTAGATAAGACATATACTAAAATGCCAATTAAAAGTTCATTAGTGGTCGCTATGTCTGATAATTTACGTATCAGACGTATATTTGAAGATGATATGGTTCAAGACTTACAAGCGAAAGGTGTTAATGCTATTGCTAGTTCGCAATTATTTCCTAATCGATTACCATCAAAAAGTGATATAGCAGGGTATATTAATAAACATAATACCCAAACAGTTTTTGTTGCTAAATTAGTTAATATTGAGGAAAAAAATATTAATTATCCAGGAAGTCGTTATGGTTATGGAGGCTATAGTAGTGGGCTTTCATTTAATAATTATTATAATAACTCTTATAGTTATATTTATGATGATAGCTATACCGTATCGTACGAATTCGTTAATGTTGAATTTACGTTGTTTGATACACAAAGTCATAAGCCGATTTGGTCAACATCATCAGAGTCAGTTGATCCAAACAATATGAACGATATTATTGCTGAGTTAACCCATATTTTAATTGAAAATATGCAAGATAATGGTGTTGTGAGATAACGTTATTACTATAACCACATGTTTTTTGTCTTAGCCTTACGGCATTAGTGCCTGCCGTAAGGCTTTTTAAATTGTGGTAATGACAAAAATCAACTTTTGTATGATGAAATATTACGCACTTGAGTTGATTCCTTGTGGGTATTTTGATATTTGTGCTACGAATTGATATAAATCAAATAATAACAATGGCAGTTACACTATTATGCACAAGAATCTCGGAATGAGATGAGGTCTGGTGGCCTTCTCGGTCTTCAAAACCGATGTGAGCTGTATAAGCTTTGGTAGGTTCAATTCCTGCCTCTTCCGCCATTTTTCGCGCGTTTAAATGGTTCCTCTGCTACTCTTACTATCTCATTTTGAGTTCATAGTATGAGTGCTGTTGTCTGCAATTCAGCCAAGGAACTTACCGTGACCACGATAACATCTTCAGATCTACCTTCTTCACCGACAGTACCAACTCTCAATTATCGTTTACCTCAAATTGAACAATTACTGCAGCATCCAGATTTAGCTGATTACGTGCGTTTACTCAGCCGTCCAGTTGTGACCAATACCTTGCGAGACTTATTTACGTCTATTCGTCAACATCCTGATTTTAAAACCCAAGGTGTCAATGATATTGATGTCATGGAATTAGTATTTAATAGTTGTCGTCAACTGTACCGACGTCGTCAACAACGGGTGATTAATGCTACTGGTATTGCAGTGCACACCAACCTAGGGCGTTCACCAATTAATGAGCAAATCTGGGACAATGTAAAAGCAGTTAATACTGGCTATAACAATCTTGAATTGAAGCTAAGTGATGGCAAGCGTGGTGATCGTAATGGCCTATTATCAACGTTAATCCATTCGTGGATAGGGGCTGAAGATTGTGTGGTGGTGAATAATAACGCCGCATCAGTATATTTAGTCCTCCATGCTCTAGCGGCCGGCAAAGAAGTTATAGTGTCACGGGGTGAGCAAGTACAAATTGGTGGCGGTTTTCGTATTCCTGATATTTTAGCACTTTCTGGGTGTAAGTTAGTTGAAGTTGGTACTACTAATATCACTACGAGCGATGACTATATTAATGCGATCACTGAAAATACAGCGATGGTATTAATGGTGCATCAGTCTAATTTTTCAATGCAGGGATTTACTGAGTCACCTGATATTCAAGATGTAGCTCAACGTTTACCTGAACATGTTTCATTAGTGATTGATCAAGGGTCCGGTTTATCGTCAGAGCAATACGCCCAAAGTGAGGTGTCTTTACCGCGCTATTTGCAGATGGGCGCCGATTTAGTGTGTTTTTCTGGTGATAAAATTATCGGTGGACCGCAAGCAGGTATTATTGCTGGTTGCCAAACGCTTTGCCAACAATTAGCCAAGAATCCGATGATGCGTACTTTCCGTCCAGGACGAATTGTATTATCGATGCTAGAGCAATTATTAGTCCAGAAACTAAACCGTAATCCTGCCGCGTTTGGTGTGGCTCAGCAAGCGTTAGATCGTGCTAAAGACAGTCAATCTCTCGCTCAACAATGGGCGCAACGCTGGAAATCTTATGTTCAGGCTGTGCCTCTTGTGATGCAAGTTGGTGGTGGCGCAATCCCAAGTGAAACTTATCCTTGTTATGGGCTAAAACTTACCTTACCGGGTAAAGCCCAATTACATTTAGATGCGCTACGTGACTTGCCGATACCCATTATTGGTTATGTTAATAGTAATCAGCTGCTATTGAATGTCGCGACCTTATTAGAAAGTGATCATGCAGCATTTATTGCTCAACTTGACAACTATATTCAATCTTACATCCATACTGAGGCTAAATAATGGTGGCATCATCAACACAATATCAAGCAGTGGTTGGTCTTGCTGGCCATGTTGATCATGGAAAAACCGCACTTATCGAAGCATTAACAGGCATGATAACCGCACGACCTCATGAGCAGCAATTAGGGATGACTCAGGATTTAGGCTTTGCCCATTTTCAAGACGATAATGGCAATACCATCGGGGTGGTTGATGTTCCTGGTCATGAGCGTTATTTACGCAATATGGTTGCTGGTGTATGGCATTTGAATGTGCTGCTGTTGGTGGTTGCTGCGGATGAAGGCTGGATGCCAATGACTACTTCACATCTTGATGTCGCCCATGCGATGGGTATTGAAGATATTGTGGTGTGTATTAACAAACGCGATAAAGTCAGCGCAGAACATTTAGCAATAATAGAAGATCAAGTTTTAGAACAGGTGATGGAACGCAGTGGATTATTACCTGAAATTGTTACAGTTTCTGCGTTAAAAAAAGACAATATTGCTGCTTTACGTCAGCTTTTGATTGAAACAGTACAAGTTAATATTGCTCGTCATAAAGTAGTCGTACCATCGAGTAGTGATGAAAATATCGACGCTGACCAAGTTAGTGCGCCTTTAATGTATATTGATCGGGTCTTTGTCGTAAATGGTATTGGTACAGTTCTCACTGGTACGTTAGCGCAGGGGCAATTAGCGATTGGTGATAAAGTACGTTGTCAGCCATCAAATCTTGTTGGAACTGTGCGATCTATTCAAGCTTATCATCAACAGTTAACTTCAGTTTCGGCAACATGTCGTGTGGCTGTTAATGTCAAAGGTGTTGGTCGTAAAGACGTTGCCAGAGGACACTTGATAACTGGCATGGATCAACAAATCACTTTACGTGATCAATGCATTGTTCGATTAACAAAAACAGCGCTTAAGTTAAAAGTTAAAAAACAACGCCAAGTGGAAGTTGCAATGGGGACGTGGCATGGTACTGCACGTTTGAGTTATATCCCTAATACTGAGCTGGCACGATTAGTGTTTGAAAAGCCAATGCCATTATTATTTGGACAACGATTAGCGATGATCCAAAAAGGCGGTAGTGGTTTACAGCACGGTGCAGAAGTGGTGTGGACTGATTATATCTTTGGTTATCAAAAACGCCGTTTATATGATGTGTTGAATAATTTACCCCAGCAATTACAGCCAGAGTCACAACGACAGATGTTGTTAGTATTACAGGGGTATTTTGAATGCCATGAAGTTGATTTCAAACCGTTAGAACAACAAACTTTCATCGCCCCATTTTGTTTTGATAGCCAATGGTTAGCCAATATATCTCTGCAGATCGAAACATTACTCAATGCCGGGATCTCAATGGCTTCAGCTGAATTATGCAGTCGTTTGCGAATCAACGATGCTGTGATTGAGTTGATAATGCAGCGCTTGAAACAGCAAGATAAAGTCCATTTAAGTTACGGTAAATGGTGCAGCGGACAAGGCGATAATGAAGATGATTTGCCGCAAGTAGCGTTAGATATTTTGCATCAAATTCGTCAGTTTGGTAAAGCAGGTCTTGAGCTTAATAAAGTAAAAATTACGGGTGGTAAAAAGTGGTTACGACAATTAAGTCATCAGAAATATATTACCGCACTTGATGAAAATATCTATTTTGATATGGGGGTATATTTAGCGCTTGTTAAAGCCGTAATTGCTGATCATCAACCCCATGATCGTATTTCGATGACAGATATAAAAGATCGTACAGAACTAAGCCGTAAATATTCAATTCCTCTTGCCAATCGAATGGAAAAAGATGGTTGGGTTAAGCGTGATAATGATGAACGTATTATTTTAAAAGCATGGCAATAAATACGACGCAAGTGATGTTTGAGATTTATTGTTAAGCAATGATGCCCCTTACTTTAAGCAGTGATAAGTAAGGGGCATTTTTGTATATAACACCTGGTGATGTGATGAAAAAACGATTTTTGAAATATATGCTTCGACAGTTAATGTCGAAAGGTGTCGACATTGAGTGTCGATAGTAGAGGGTATGACACACGGAAGTCTGTATTTGTTATACAGGAAAGCATTTTTTAACCACTACATTTTATTAACTCATTGATATTAAAGGATCTATATAAATAATTCCTGTGTGGCATATTTCTTGCTTTAATAGGTTTTTTTGCGATTGACTAGGTAGACAATGAAAAGCTTTGTAATTGCAGATCCTGAGAAGTGTATTGGTTGTGGCACCTGCATGGCAGCATGTTCGACAGTACATAAACAACAAGGACTGCAAAGCCATCCCCGCCTGACCGTGGTTAAACTAGATGACGCTACCGCGCCTGTAATGTGTCGTCATTGTGAAGATGCACCTTGTGCCACTGTATGTCCAGTACAAGCGATCACTAAACAACAAGATCGTGTCATGCTTAATGAAACATTATGCGTAGGTTGTACTTTATGTGCTGTTGCTTGTCCTTTTGGTGCAATCGCTTTTGATGGTAGTCGACCTGTTGCGATGGCAAATAGTTATGATACCTATATCCCTTCAACCATTCGTTCAAGTAACCCTTCAACTTCAATTCCAAGCACATTTGGTCAAGATATTCTAGCTTGGGAACCTGGAGTAAAGAGCATTGCTGTTAAATGTGATTTGTGTGGTTTCCGTGAACAAGGACCAGCCTGTGCTGAAGTCTGTCCAACACAAGCGATCGTGATGATCGATGAAGCTAATATTGCTAAAGCGCGTGATATTAAACGTGAGTGTGCGGCAGATAGTTCAGCGTCAGCCAAAGGTGGAGCAGTAACACGATGAGCCCATTAGTTTTAGTTTGTTTTGCTGTAATCAGCTATGCCGTGGCTGCGATTTTATCGTACCAAGGACGTAAGCATGAACAAGAAAGTTTACGCCTTGCCGGTGTGATCAGTGCCTTTGGTGGCCTGTTTGGCATCATTGCAGGTATTAGCACTATAGTTACAGGTTACGATACTGCCGATGCGACAGCAGCAATGAGTCACTGGTTTACCATGGATATGTTATCAGCACTGATGGTGGTGGTTATTTCTGTGGTAACGATGGCAGCATCTGTTTATTCGATTAACTATCTTGAAGAATACTATGGCAAAGGTGGTTGGAAAGTTAATGTACTTTTCAATATTTTTGCAGCAGCGATGACAGCAATTGTGGTGTCAGCTAATGTAATGGTCTTTATTGTTTTTATGGAGATCATTTCACTGGCTTCGTGGCTGATAGTCATTAGTGATGGCAGTGCTAAAAGTAAAAAAGCAGGTTTGCAGTATTTTATTGCTGATCATGCTGCAAGCCTATTAGTTGTCGTCGCATTTATGATTGTTGCCTCTCATGCCGATAGCTATCAATTCAGTGCAATTATGCAAAACCCTGTTACTGGCGCGCTGGCATCGTTAGTGTTCCTACTGGCATTGGTTGGTTTCGGAATTAAAGCTGCGGGTATTGGCTTGCATGGTTGGTTACCGAAAGCGTATCCAATTGCGCCGTCATATTGCTCAACCTTAATTTCTTGCGTAATGGTTAAGATCGGCATCTACGGTATTTTGAAGTTTGCGATTTTATTCCTTGGCGCAACCCAATTATGGTGGGGTTTCCTTGTGTTAATCTTTGGTGCCGTATCTTCTGTTCTTGGCGTAATGTACGCACTAGCAGAACACGATATCAAACGTTTATTAGCGTACCACACCATTGAAAATATCGGCATCATCCTAATCGGTGTTGGCGTTAGTATGATTGGTATTGCATCTCATCATCCAGTCTTGGCACTGCTAGGTCTATTAGGTGGCTTATACCACTTATTAAATCACGCAGTATTCAAAGGCCTATTATGTTTAGGTTCTGGTTCAATCGTATTCCGCATGCATACTAAAGAAATGGATGACATGGGCGGCTTGGCAAAAACAATGCCTAAGACTGCTGCTGCGTTCTTAATTGGTACTTTAGCAATTTGTGCATTACCACCATTAAATGGTTTTGTTTCTGAGTGGTTTATTTACCAATCACTATTTAGCATGGGTAAAGTAGGCACAGTTGCGAACTTACTATTTGGTCCATTCGGGATGGTAATGCTGGCCTTTACTGGTGCATTAGCTTGTATGTGTTTTGTGAAAGTGTACGGTATTTGTTTTACTGGCGCGCCAAAAACAGAACGTGCTGCGAATACTCGCGAAGTGGGTCCTGCGATGATCACTGCGACGACATCACTGGCTGTATTGTGTGTTGTACTTGGTGTATGTGCTCCGTGGATTGCACCTTATTTCTCATCAATTGCATCTTCAATGTTGAACATGGCGCCAATAACGGTTGCACATGGTTTAACTGTTTACCCAGCCGTGGCTGATCAAGCAATTCTTTCTACCCCAGTGATTGCGATTGTACTAATGCTCTTAACCCTAGTGCCAGCAGCATTACTTTACGCATTCCGTCAACGTCGTCTTGCTCGCCGTCACCAAGGTGATCCTTGGGCATGTGGCTATCAATATGAACAAAAAATGACAGTTTCTGCTGCGAGTATTACTCGTCCGATGCGTCATATGTTTGGGTTTATTTATAACAATCGTCAAACGTCATTTACGGAGCGATTTGTACTGCCTTATTTAAGTAATGGTAGTGAAACACCAACATTAGATAGCCGTAAAGTATGTCGATTCTGCATTATTGCCGTGGTAGTTGTGTTGTTGTTTGTTCCTCTCATTTCAGGAGTTAGTCTCTAATGTCCCCACTTGAAATGCCAACAGCGGGTTGGATTGTATTAGCGATTGTCCAAGCCATATTAATGTTGATGTTAGCACCACTCGCTACCGGTTTCTCTCGCGTTATTCGTGCCAAAATCCATTCGCGCCAAGGGCCGGGTGTTTTGCAAGACTATCGTGATATTGCCAAATTATTACGTCGTCAATCTGTTGCTCCTGCTAATTCCGGCTTTATTTTTTGGATCATGCCATGGGTACTTGTGGTCACGATGCTATTAATTGGTATGGCATTACCGACCGTAACGCAAGTGTCACCGTTTCCAATTTCTGGTGACATTATTACTGACATTTACTTGTTAGCGATTTTCCGGTTCTTCTTCGCCCTATCAGGTATTGATTCAAACAGTATGTTTGCGGGTATGGGTAGTAGCCGTGAATTAACACTCGGTATTTTGGTTGAACCCATTTTAATCCTCTCAATTGTCGTGGTAGCACTGAGTGTAGGTACCACTGACTTAGGCTATATCAGCCATGCGTTAGCAAATAATGAGTGGCATCATCCATTGACGATTATTCTTGCGGGTGTTGTGTGTGCTTTCGCGCTATTTATCGAGATGGGCAAAGTACCGTTTGATAGCGCAGAAGCAGAACAAGAGCTTCAAGAGGGTCCTGCTACAGAATATTCAGGTTCTGCATTGGCAATGGTTAAATTAGGTTTAGGCCTAAAACAACTTGTAGTTGCACAGCTATTTCTTGCGATTTTCATTCCGTGGGGGAAAGCAAGCAGCTTGAGTTTCGGTGGCTTATTTTCAGCAACTCTTATTTTGTTGATTAAATTGTTTGTGGTGTTCTTGATTGCGGGTCTAGTTGAAAACACTATGGCGCGAGTGCGTTTTACTCAGGTTCATCGTGCGATTTTCCCTGCGTTTTTAGTGGCTGTATTGGCACTGATTTTTTTAATTTTTGGTTGGTAAGTAATAGATATGACAAACAATACATCTCAACAATTTCACTCGCAGCCACAAGCGGGTCGTATTGGTAAAAACTATGTCGATGGTGTGAATCATTTCTTTCCATCCGCGATTATTGATGAAGAATGGCAAACAGAAAACCAAGTTACTATCACCGTTAAAATGACCTCGTTGGTTGAGGTGATGAAATGGCTTTATTATGATCAAGGCGGCTGGTTAACAGTAACGTTTGGTAATGATGAGCGCAGCTTAAATGGTCACTTTGCGGTATATCACGCGCTTTCTATGGAAGGTGAAGTGAAAAGCTGGGTGACGGTTAAAGTTTTGGTCGATGCCAATAGCCAAGAATTTATTTCTATTACACCGACCATTCCAGCAGCAGTATGGGGCGAGCGTGAGATCCGTGATATGTACGGTTTGCGCCCTGTAGGTTTACCTGATGAGCGTCGTTTAGTGCTACCGGATGACTGGCCTGAGAATCTGCACCCATTACGTAAAGATGCGATGGATTACCGTCAGCGTCCACAACCTACTACAGAAACTGAAACTTATCAGTTTGATAACCAGTTAGGTGATGATAGCAACCGTATCGTACCTGTTGGTCCATTACATATTACTTCTGATGAACCGGGTCACTTCCGTTTGTTTGTTGATGGCGAAGACATTGTCGATGCCGATTACCGTATGTTCTATGTCCACCGCGGTATGGAAAAACTAGCTGAAACACGCATGGGTTACCATGAAGTCGCGCAGCTAACAGATCGTGTTTGTGGTATTTGTGGTTTTACTCACAGTGTCGGTTACAGCAACACCATTGAAAATGCGTTATCCGTTGATGTGCCATTCCGTGCCAAGATGATCCGTACGGTATTACTTGAAGTTGAACGTCTACATAGCCACTTATTAAACATCGGTTTATCAAGTCACTTTGTTGGTTTTGACTCTGGATTTATGCAGTTTTTCCGTGTTCGTGAAAAAACCATGGAACTCGCTGAATTGCTAACAGGCGCGCGTAAAACTTACGGTATGAATTTAATTGGTGGTGTACGTCGTGATTTCTTAAAGGATCAACGCGTTAAAGGCATCGCGATGGTTAAAGAAGTTCGTCAGAAGTTTTCTGAATTGGTTGATGTTTTACTTGCGACACCGAATATCGGTAGCCGTACTGAAGGCGTAGGTATTCTAACTAAGCAAATTGCACGCGATTACAGTCCAGTGGGGCCGCTAATTCGAGCAAGTGGCTTTAACCGTGATGTACGAACAGTTCATGGTCAATCATTAGAATCATACGGTAGCGTGCCAATTGATATTCAAGTTATGGAAAATGGTGACGTATTCTCACGAGTAATGGTACGTGTACGTGAAGTGTTTGAATCATTAAATGTGATTGAATACGGTCTTGATCATTTACCACCAGGTGCAATCTTAACGGAAGGTTTTGATTACAAACCTAACAAATTTGCGCTTGGCTTTACTGAAGCACCACGTGGTGAAAACGTACACTGGAGTATGACTGGCGATAACCAGAAATTGTTCCGCTGGCGTTGTCGTGCGGCGACATATGCTAACTGGCCAACACTACGTTACATGTTACGTGGTAACACTGTGGCTGATGCGCCGTTAATTATTGGTAGTTTAGATCCATGCTACTCATGTACTGACCGTGTAACGATTGTTGATACTAAAAAGCAGCGCAGTAAAACTGTTCCTTATAAAGCGATTGAGCAATACAGCATTGACCGCAAGAACTCGCCATTCAAGCTTTAGGAGGTCATGTGTTTAAGTTATTAAAAACAGTACTTAAAACAGGTAATGTCACCATTAAGTATCCTTTTGCTCCGATGGAAGTGAACGAGGATTTTCGTGGTAAGCCAGAATTAGATGCTGATCAGTGTTTATCTTGTGGTGCTTGTACCCGTGCTTGTCCTGCCAATGCCTTGATCATGGAAACCGATACCAAGGCGGGAACCCGTCGTTGGGAGCTTTCAACTGCGCGCTGTATTTTCTGTGGCCGTTGTGAAGAAGTGTGCCCAACTCATGCGATTAAACTGACTCAAAATTTTGAGTTAGCCGTAACGAATAAAGCTGATCTTTATGATGAAGCGGTCTTTAGCTTAGCAAACTGTCGTCAATGTGATCGTCCATTCGTTGCTCGCAAGCTACTTGAATATGTGATGGATACTTTAGCGCACAGTGGTGTAACCGGTGAGCAACTGCAAGAACGCCGTAAACAACTTGAAACTTGCCCTGAATGTCGCCGTAGCAACAATATGTTAGATAGCGAAAATGTCAGTCACCTACGTTACCTTGAGGAGCAAAAGTGAAAGGTATTAAACAATTAGTTGGCACAGCCCATACTCAAACTGTACCGGTTGAATTGCCACCGAATAGTCAAAAACTAAAAGATGCACTGATCAAAGAAATTCGTCGTTCAGCGTATGTATACCGTGTTGACTGCGGTGGTTGTAATGCGTGTGAGATTGAGATTTTTGCAGCGACTACGCCAATTTTTGATACTGAGCGTTTTGGTATCAAAATTGTTGCCTCACCGCGTCATGCAGATATTTTGCTTTATACCGGTTCGGTAACCCGTGCAATGCGTGCGCCAGCATTACGTGCTTATGAAGCTGCCCCTGATCCTAAAATTGTAATTTCATACGGTGCATGTGGTTGTGATGGTGGTATTTTCCACGATCTTTATTGTGTCTGGGGGGGGACTGATAAGATTGTACCTGTCGATGTGTATATTCCTGGTTGCCCTCCAACACCAGCGGCAACTATTTTTGGGTTTGCGGTTGCGTTGGGTTTACTTGATCAAAAACTGAAAGCGAAAGTACACCAACCGGAAGAACAAAAGGCGAGTTTAAAACACACCGAAATTCCATTGGATATTAAGGTGATGATTGAACGCCAAGCGCGTTTACTTGCTGGTTATGTACAGGGACAACGTATTGCTGATGATGTATTGACCGTGCTTGCAACCTGTAGCGCAGATAATGTAGATCAAAAAATCAGTGCGTATCTTGCGACCAAAAATGATCCACGTTTAACAGAAATTGTTAATATTTTACTGTCAAAAACCATGGCAGCATTAACGGGATCGGCAGCTTGCCCAAATGCGCAGCAAGAGCCAGCATCATGTGGGGGCTGTAACCATGAGTGATGTTTTAGCTGAATTAACACAATCTCGCCATTTTCAAGGCCGCGTTTACTTTTATAGTTTAGGGCGCAAGTTTGTAGATGAAAGCTATGATGTGCCAGAAGAAGCTAAACAGATCATGTACTACAGCTTAGCGATTGGTCATCACTTAGGGGTGGTTGATTGCCTTAAAGCAGTAATTGAATGTGAAGGGGATGAATACCTCACATGGATCAGTGGCCTGCCTGAAGATGGTGAAGCCTTTAATAAAATGAAAGGCTATTTTGTGTTTGGTGAAATCACTATTTATCCTGAGCATCTTAATATGCTGGCACTTGCTTTTGATCGGATTGATAGCACCACGCAAAATGCTCGCTCACAGCAATTAACCCGTGATTTTATTGCCGCCTTAGGGGATATTCACCGTGAACCGACGATGTATATGATGATTCGAGGAATACGCTAACCATGTTACAGGAAGTGAATTTGTCTACCGTTATGGGCGAAAGTGTCTCTAATGATGATGTTGATTTGTCTGTCAGCAATATCGTGCTTACTGTTGGTAATAGCATGATGGGTGATGATGGTGCCGGCCCATTATTAGCGAAAATGATCAAAGATAATCCAATTGCAGGCTGGAGTGTGCTTGAAGGCGGCTCGATGCCTGAAGATTGTTTGCACCTTATTCGTAAAGCTCAACCTCAGCGTGTGATTGTGGTCGATGCTGCAGATATCGGTGAACAAGCAGGAGAGGTAAGAATTATTGATCCAGAAACCATCGTTGATATGTATGTTGTTTCTACTCATAGTTTGCCATTAAATTTCTTAATTGATGATTTAAAAACCTTTGTCCCTGAGGTTATTTTTGTGGGTATTCAACCTGCGATTGTGGCATTTTCATTTCCGCTAACTGAGATGGTGCAAACGGCAGTTAAAACTATTTACCAGCGTTTGCCTGAATGGCAAGGGTCGGGTGGTTTTGAGCATTGCTAATACTTATTTGTCGATATTATTGCTATCGGGTGTCGAGGTGTGTCGATAGTCACTGACGATAAGTGTCGATATAATTGACGAAGTTGATGACTTTATCGACATTGATAGAAAAGGAAGTACAGCACTGCATGTACTTCCTTTTTTTTTCTTTTAATTTCATTTAGTTAAAAATAAATTAATGATTTTGTAATTTATGGCACAACTAATGCTTTATAGGTATAGCAGCATAAGACTATGTTGCGAGATATCGATATCAACAAGGTATAGACCATGAACCGGTTTGTTTTTGCAGATCCAAATCTGTGTATTGGGTGTCGAACCTGTGAAATTGCATGTGTCGTTTCTCATCAAGCAGATGGAAAACTAACGGGTGTTGCTCCAGCTGATTTTTCACCACGTTTAACCTTGGTGAAAAATGCGCATGTAACAACACCTGTAATGTGCCGTCAATGTGATGACGCACCATGTGCGCAGGTTTGTCCTAATAACGCTATCGTTTTAGAAGATGGCTATGTAAAAGTGATTCAGTCACGTTGTATCGGGTGTAAAACCTGTGTCATTGCTTGTCCCTACGGTGCAATGAATGTCGTGACTAAGATGGTTGAAGAATCAAAAGGTGCGTCGCTATTTAAGCGTATGGTGCCTAAGTCTCAAGCATTAAAATGTGACTTGTGTTCTCATCGTGAAGCAGGTCCTGCGTGTGTAGAAGTTTGTCCTACTAGCGCTATTCAGATTATTGAAGCTGAAACATTGATTGAAACAAACAAACAAAAACGTGAAGCAGCTGCGCTCAATGCTGCTGTAGCGATTGCTCGCTAGTGTTGAAAACTCTCGGTTTACAATACGCATTAATAACAATTACAGCCAAAAGGTTAGTATGAAAAAATCAATTGTTGTTTGTCCCTACTGCGGTACTGGGTGCAAACTAAAGTTGGTTGTCGAAAATAACAAAGTCGTGGCAGCAGAACCAGCAATGGGTCGCACCAATGAAGGCCAACTTTGTTTGAAAGGCTACTATGGTTGGGATTTTCTCAACGATACCAACTTATTAACACCACGCCTAAAGCAACCAATGATTCGCCGTACACGTGAATCAGCCTTAGAAGCCGTGTCTTGGGATGAAGCTATTCAATTTGCCGGCGATAAGCTAATGGCAATTAAAAAGCAATATGGTCCAGACGCGATAATGACAACAGGTTCAGCCCGCGGTCCGGGTAACGAAGCCAACTATGTGATGCAAAAACTCGCAAGGGCGGTGATCGGAACCAACAATGTTGACCACTGTGCTAGGGTGTGACACGCACCATCAGTCTCCGGTCTGGAGACAACAGTAGGTAATGGCGCAATGAGTAACGCTATTCCCGAAATTCAACTTACTAAATGCTTACTCATTTTCGGTTACAACGCGGCTGATTCTCATCCAGTTGTAGCAAGACATATTCTTAAAGCCCGTGCAAATGGCGCTAAGATTATTGTATGTGACCCACGTAAGATTGAATCTGCGCGTGTTGCTGATCAGTGGTTAGCGTTGAATAACGGCTCGAACATGGCACTCGTTAATGCGTTAGCGAATGTGATTATCGAAGAAAATTTATACGATAAGTCTTTCGTAGAAAATAATACTGAAGGTTTTGCAGAGTTCCGTGAAATTGTTTCACGCTATGCACCAGAAACAGTAGAAGAAGTAACCGGTCTTAAAGCAGCTGATATCCGTATGGCTGCACGTACTTATGCTGCAGCACCAGAAGCCATGATTTTATGGGGTATGGGTGTTACTCAGTACGGTCAAGCGGTTGATGTGGTTCGTGGTTTAGCTGGCCTTGCATTGCTAACCGGTAACTTTGGTCGTCCAGGTGTAGGTTGTGGTCCGGTTCGTGGTCAAAACAACGTTCAAGGTACCTGTGATATGGGTATGTTGCCGCACCAGTTCCCTGGTTATCAGGATGTAACGGTTGACGCAAACCGCGAAAAGTTTGAAAAAGCGTGGGGTGTTGAACTTTCAGGTAAGCCGGGTTACCGCTTAACTGAAGTTGGCCACAAAGCTGATGAGGGTATTTGTAAAGCGTTCTATATCTTCGGTGAAGATCCAGCACAAACTGAAGCTGATCTCGCTGCAATGCGTGCCACTATGCGCAAGATGGAATTGGTTATCGTACAAGATATCTTCATGACCCAAACCGCTGAATTTGCTGATGTGATTTTCCCTGCAACGAGTTGGGGCGAACATGAAGGTGTTTACAGTAGTGCGGACCGCGGTTTCCAACGCTTTTATAAAGCAGTGACTCCAACCGGTGATGTGAAGCCTGACTGGGAAATCTTTAGTTTGTTAGCAACGTACATGGGTTACCCGATGTCGTATAACAATACTCAAGAAATCTGGGATGAGTTACGCGAGTTATGCCCTCTTTATACGGGCGCTACTTACGAGAAAATGGCTGATCTAAAATCTGTGCAATGGCCTTGTCCGACTGAAGACCATCCTGGTACATCGTACCTATTTGAAGGTAATAAGTTTACAACACCTTCAGGTAAAGGGATGTTTATTGGTGCTGATTGGCGTCCGCCACTAGAGCAGCCTGATGCAGATTACCCGTTAGTGTTGTCAACGGTGCGCGAGGTAGGTCACTACTCTTGTCGTTCTATGACAGGTAACTGTTCTGCACTACAAACCTTGGCTGATGAACCAGGTTATGTGCAAATGTACCCAGATGATGCCAAAGCATTGGGGATCGATGATCAACAATTAGTTTGGGTATCTTCTCGTCGTGGTAAAGTTATCTCACGTGCTAACTATAATGATCGCGTTAACAAAGGTGTGGTTTACATGACATACCAGTGGTGGATTGGTGCATGTAACGAATTAACCATTGAACATGTTGATCCTATTTCAAGTACGCCTGAATTTAAATATTGTGCTGTTAAAGTAGAAAATATTGATGATCAGTCTTGGGCTGAAAATTATGTACAAACAGAGTACAGTAATTTGAAAGCACGCTTGAAGAACCATGTTGCTAATGCGTAATTATATTATTTAAATAAGACCTATTAAGGTTTGTATTTAATATATAGCTGCATAAATGAAAATAAGGTTTCCAAGATAAAATGTTGCTTATTTTTATCTTGGTGCCTTATGTTATTTATTATATAAATAACTATCTTAATTTATTTTTTAGCTCAAAAACTTGGTAATATTGTTACTTTTATTTTAGTGATGCTATTGTTAATAATTATTGATTGATATGGATCAATACTTAGTTATTAAAATACTTGAGAATTGTATAACAAATGCTTGAGTTATTATTCACGATTTTAGTCATATTATCAGCAAGAGTTAATGTCGTATGGAAAACTTTGAAAGCGATTTAATGATTTTTTCTAAGGCATTATTGTCTATCAATGATATATCGGGTGTAATAAATTTTCTAAATAATGAAAGTTTGTTATTTATCGATGCTGATCGTGTTAATATTATTTTAAAAGATGATATAAATGCTCAATCAATTCTATATTATCAAGATGCAGATAAAAACTTCCAACGCTATGATTATTCTGAAGATAATTTGAGTCTTCATCACGTAGTGTCGTGTGAATATAGTCATTATATTAATGGCGAAGAACTTTATCGAACATTTCCTCAATTATCTCTTCATCCGGCATACACTAATATTCAAACTTACTGTAAAATACCGCTGCTAATAGCGAATCAACAGTTGGGTGCGATTGAGTATATTAATCTTCGCTTACCAAGTTACGATGATGTAGAAAAACAATTTAAGTTGTTCAATAATATGGTTGCAGCAATGATCGAACATATTCTTGAGCATCAAATTGCCTCATCATTAACGCAACAATTAAGTAACGAACATAAAAACTACCAATTTTTAGTTGATATTACTAATGCTGTTATTAATCAGAGTTCAAAAAAAGAGCTAATTGGATCACTATTACACTTTTTATATCAACGTTTTGGGATGAATGAATTATCAATCATACAATCTCAAGATGGCCATTATAATCAATATTCTGGTGGTGATATTGAAGGTGAAATTGATTATCAATGTCATTTCTTTACCGATGACAGCATGATTAAAAATGCCGTTGAAAATAATAAAGCGGTTATTTTAACAGCGGCTGATATTTATAAATTAAGACGGGATGATAACAGTCCTTACTTTTCAGCATTGGCTAAAAGTGCCTGTGTTATGCCGATGATATTTCGTGGGGTAACTATTGGTTATATCTGCTATGTCAAAGCAGTAGAAACACAATTTGAGCCAAGTGAAATTGAATTATTTAAACAAATATCAGCACGTGTTGCATTAGCGATGCACAGTATCAAAGTACATCAATCAGCAACACCACACCGATCTCAAACTAAGTTTATCAGTGTTGAAGATAGCTATGATGAACATGCTATTTTCGATGACATTATTAGCCAAAGTGAAGTAATGAATAAAGTCCTAGAGCAAGTTGCATTAGTCGCAAGTTGTGATAGTACGGTATTGATTTTAGGTGAATCAGGTACGGGTAAAGAATTGATTGCACGTGCAATTCATAAAATGAGCCATCGCAGTAAAACTGAGATGGTAAAAATGAACTGTGCAGCAATACCTAGTGGTTTATTTGAAAGTGAATTATTTGGCCATGAACGTGGCGCATTTACTGGTGCGGTTACTCAACGTGTCGGTCGATTTGAACAAGCACATAAAGGCACTCTCTTTCTTGATGAAATTGGTGATATGCCGTTGGAATTACAACCTAAATTGTTACGTGCTTTGCAAGAAAATGAAATTGAGCGCGTAGGTAAAAATCAGCTAATCAGTGTTGATGTACGGATTGTGGTTGCTACCAATGTCAATTTATTGCAAATGGTACAGCAGAAACAATTTCGTAATGATTTGTATTACCGATTAAATGTATTTCCAATTGAAATTCCGCCGTTACGTGAACGAGCAGAAGATATTCCATTATTGGTTAAGCACTTTACGCGTGAATTAGCCAAGAAAATGGGAAAAACGATTACCTCTATTGCTGCGGAAGATATGGCAATTATGCAGCAATTTTCATGGCCAGGTAATGTACGTGAATTGCGTAATGTGATTGAACGTTCTGTCATTTTAACTCGCGGTCAGGTGCTAAATGTGCCAACCCAAGAGTTGGTGTCATTGCCACCAATATTAGCCAATACGCCAGCCGAGCAAGTTGAGCCTCAGGCGGTGCAATCAAGTAGCGTTAAGTCGGCACCGATTGTGATTGATCGACAGATGATCATAGATGCTTTAATAAGCTGTCATGGCGTTATTGCGGGGCCTAATGGTGTCGCCAATCAATTAGGACTAAAACGAACCACATTATTGTCTCGAATGCAAAAAATGGGTTTGAATAGCCAAGATTATCGCTAATTTAACTGAATGTTTAACCAACGCAGTGAATGTCGTAATAAATAAGTAAAGGAAAAAAATGTTGTCCACTTTAGAAGCGTTACCGGAATCGATATTTTGTAATGCAAGCGAGCGTTCTATTGTACGTTATCGCAAGGGCAAAAGTGATTGCTGTGAACTTGATTACATCATTGAAGAAACGCCGGTTGCGATTGCTTTTAATGGTGTTGCTTACACCGTAATGATGTGTACGCCAAATGACTTAGAACAGTTTGCGATTGGGTTTTCGTTATCGGAAGGGATCATCGATCACCATCGTGATATTCACGATATTGAAATGACGCCAACGTGTGATGGGATAAATATTGATGTCACGATAGCTAACCGTTGTGTTGCTCGTTTACAGCAAAAACGTCGTTCACTCGCAGGACTGACAGGTTGTGGTATCTGTGGTGAAGAAAAATTAGAAACGGTATGTCGAGCATTGGCGCCAGTACCTTCATCAGTGACGTTTGATCTAAGTTATCTTGATCCTGTATTGCAACAATTATTACGTAAACAGCAATTAAACCAGTTAACAGGATCTGCTCATGCGGCGATATACATTGATAATCAAGGTCAAGTTGCCGCAATTTTTGAAGATGTAGGTCGTCATATTGCATTAGATAAATTAGTGGGTTGTATTCATCAACGCCAGTTAAAAGGTGGCGCAGTATTAGTTACGAGTCGCGCTAGTTTTGAAATGGTTCAAAAAGCTGCAGCCGCTGGGGTTGAAGTGCTGCTTGCTATTTCATCAGCCACTAAAATGGCGGTTGATTTGGCTGAAAAACTTAATCTGACGTTATTAGGTCATTGTCGTAATGGTCGTGCAGATGCTTATGCGCATCCTGAACGCATTACAGGGATGATTTAATCACGCTTAGGTATTGAATTTAATATTAATAAGTAAGTCTCTCTTAATTACTTATTAGTAATAAATCACCCGTTAAGTCGGGTTTTCATTCTATTACACTAAGGATAAAAATAAATGAAATTTAAACATATTGTTGCCGGTGCGCTTACTCTTTTTTCACCTCTCGTTTTAGCACACCCAGGTCACATTGGTCCTCATACTTCTACTGGATTTATGACAGGTTTTGTACATCCATTTACTGGTCTTGATCACCTATCTGTAATGATCGGTGTTGGTCTATTGGCTGCCTTGATGGGCGGAAAAGCCGTATCACGCTTACCAATGGCATTTATTGGCATTATGGTTGTTGGCGGCGCCTTAGGTGTTGCTGGAATGGTACTGCCTGGCATTGAAATGGGTATTGCGTTATCAGTGATTGGTATGGGTGCAATGTTATTGGCTGGTGGTCGTATGTCTGAAAAATTGGCAACAGGTCTAGTTATGGCATTCGCCTTATTCCACGGTATGGCACATGGTATGGAAATGCCTCTTGACGCGCAAGCAATGGAATATTTTATCGGGTTTGTTCTAGCAACCGCAATCTTACACGTAGCAGGTATTGCTTTAGGTAAGTTAGTTATGACATCAGCAGTGAACCAACGTGTTATGCGTGTGGTTGGGATTGTTATGGCAGCCTTTGGTGGCATATTAATGCTGTCTTAATTTAGCTGGATAATTGCAGTGAACGACAACTTTGCACGACAATATATTCATATTACCGGCATTGTACAAGGGGTCGGTTTTCGCCCCTTTGTCTACCAACTAGCGCTGCAATATGCGTTAGTTGGCTGGGTAATTAATGATTCGGAAGGGGTGAAAATAGATGTTCAGGGTAATACTGATAACCTTGAGCAATTTATCATCGATCTTCAACAGCAAGCACCGCCTTTAAGCCGTATTGATCACATGACGGTCACAGTAGTATCGTTGTGGTTAGCTGCTGAAAAACCTGCTCTATTTACGATCGAGAAAAGTCAGCACTGTGATAGTACCACTGTATGTATTTCTCCCGATCAAGGGCTTTGTAATGCTTGTAAACAAGACATTGCCAATCCTACCTCGCGTTATTATCAATATCCTTTTACCAACTGTACCCATTGCGGTCCTCGTTATAGCATTACGCGTGCTTTGCCTTATGACAGAGCAACCACCAGTATGAACAGTTTCGCATTGTGTAGCGATTGCCAGCAAGCGTATCAGAATCCACTTGATCGTCGTTATCATGCTCAGCCAATAAGTTGTGCTATTTGTGGTCCGTGGACTCGGTTGATTGATTATAGTCATAATCATACATTTCTATCAGCGACGGTAAGTGATAAGACGGAGTTAACACAACAAGCGGCAATAATAGAATTAGCTAGACGTCTTCAAGCTGGCGCAGTGGTTGCTATTAAAGGGGTAGGCGGTTTTCATCTTGTTTGTGATGGCACTAACGCTAAAGCTGTCACACAATTACGGCATATTAAACATCGCCAACAAAAGCCATTAGCGGTGATGGTTGCTGATATTGAAACAGCGCAGCAATTAGTGATCGGTGAGTCGATTGAGTGGCAAGCTTTAGAGTCTCAAGCTCGACCGATTGTATTAATGCAGAAGTCACCCCCTGTGACAGAAAACCAGGTAAAGATTCCTCGTCTTGCAGTGAATGTTGCGCCAAATGTGCCTTATTTAGGAGTAATGCTGCCTTATACACCACTGCATTATTTATTGTTTACCGCATTAGCTGAAGTTAACGCAACCGCAGTGCTCGTTATGACCAGTGCTAACGTGTCGGGAATGCCGATAGCAACTGACGTTCAGCAAGTCGAACAGCAATTTTCAGGTTCGATTAATTGTGTGCTTGATCATAATCGTCCAATTGTTCATGCCTGTGATGACAGTGTCGTGCATTACGCTGGTGGTAAAATACGAACTTTACGTATGGCGCGTGGTTATGCACCTTATAGTCAATTTGGCTATCAAGCGAAAACGATCACTTTAGCATTAGGCGCGCAACAAAAATCAACGATAGCGTTAGCGTTACCTAAACAGTGGGTATTATCGCCTTATATTGGTGATCTTAATAACCTTGATACCGAACAACGTTATCAGCAAACAGTCGCTGATCTTCAAGCGCTATATCATGTTACAGCACCACAAATTGTCTGTGATAAACACGCTAATTACCATTCAACGGCCTTTGCAAAACAGCGGGTGATAGACTCTAAAAGGCCGTTAAATTTACTTCAAGTTCAGCATCATCATGCACATATCTTAGCTGTAATGGCGGAATTTAATCTTACTAAACCGGTACTTGGTTTTACCTTTGACGGCACAGGGTGGGGCGATGATGATACGGTGTGGGGCGGCGAGGTACTATTAGCATCCTGTGCTGATTATCAACGTATTGGTCATTTACGCCCTTTTCGCCTTATTGGGGGAGAACAAGCGATAAAAGAGCCTGCGCGGTTATTACTGGCAATGTTACTTGAGTGCTATGCGTTAGATGATATCAAAGCGATGCAGCTGAGTGCTTTTTCTGCTTGGAGTGAGGCACATTTTAATAACCTGTATCAGTTATGGCAAAGTGGCAGTCGTTCTCCGTATACATCCTCGATGGGACGGCTTATTGATGCTTGGGCTTGTTTATTAGGGCTGGTGGATAAGGTTAATTATGACGGTCAATGTGGGTTGTTATTAGAACAAGCCGCTGAACAGGATATCTATCATATCCCGTTATCGTTTCAGATGACTGCCGATGGGATTATTGATTGGCAGCCTCTGTTTGCACACGTATTGCCGCTTGTTGGTGAGATAAATGATGATAAACGTCAAACATGGATTAATAGTTTAGCTCACGGTGTTTTGATGGCAATTGCAAAAATGATTGTCACTATCGCTAAACAGCATCCTAATCATGCTGTTGTACTCGGTGGTGGTGTGTTTCAAAACCGCGTACTAGTCAATAAAATTTATCATCAATTTTCAGAATTGTCACAGTCACTTTATTGTGGTGAAAAATTGCCTTCAAACGATGGAGCTATTGCTGCTGGTCAGTTGTGGTATGCGCTGCACCACCATCATATCAATCCAACGATCAAATCTCAGGAACCGTAATAATGCATGAATTATCATTGAGTATAAATACGGTTGATACCGTGGTTGAACAAGCTAAAAAACAAGGCTTTAGTCGCGTGACAAGCGTGACATTAGCCATTGGTACACTGTCATGTATTGAACCTCAGGCATTGGCAACAGGGTTCGAATTTGCTAGCCGTGGCACCATTGCAGAAGATGCCCAACTGAAGATTGAATCTGTTGCGGCTCGTGTTTGGTGCTTAGACTGTCAGCAACATGTAGAAATTCCAGAGCGTGGTGTGAGTTGTCCACGTTGTCATGGTTATCAACTTAAAGTTGAAGCTGGAGACGAATTAATGATTAAACATATCGAGGTTGAATAATATGTGTAATGTATGCGGTTGCGGCGATAGCCGAATTGAAGGTCATTCTCATGGCCATCATGACCACGACCATGATGGCCACCATCATCATGAACATCCACACCAGCATAATGACCATCATCACCCTGCTGCAGAGAGGCCGCAATCGGTTGTGATCCATCATCATTATCACCACCAAGGTGATGTTCATCATCATGTTCATTATACTTTGCCAGCAGGCGCCTTGCCTCAGCAAGCAACGCATGGACATCATCATGAGCATGAAACCAATCATGCGCACGCACATTCACACGATCATGCTCACCATGGCGACAATCATCATGCGCAGCATCAACCAGAGCGTTTAGATACGGGTGATTTACATTATGGTAAAGGTGAGGCTGAAGTGCATGTTGCCGGTGTATCACAGCGCCAGTTATTAACATTAGAGATGGATATATTAGGTAACAATAACCATCTTGCAGCACATAATCGCGAGCACTTTATTGCAAATCGTCAGTTAGTGCTTAATTTAGTCTCAAGTCCTGGCTCGGGTAAAACAACCTTACTAACCGAAACGCTGATGAAATTAAAAGATCATTGTGCTTGCGCGGTGATCGAGGGTGATCAACAAACCAGTAATGACGCAGATCGTATTCGAGCAACAACGGTGCCTGCAATTCAAGTTAATACTGGTAAAGGTTGTCATCTTGACGCACAAATGATCCATGATGCTTATCATCAACTAGCGATTAATGAACCTGGATTTTTGTTTATTGAAAATGTGGGCAACTTAGTGTGTCCTGCTAGCTTTGATCTTGGTGAAGCTTCAAAAGTGGCAATTTTATCTGTGACTGAAGGTGAGGATAAACCGCTTAAGTACCCAAATATGTTTGCAGCGGCTGATCTAATGATCATTAATAAAGTTGATTTACTGCCTTATGTTGATGTTAATATAGAAGATTGCATCACTAATGCACGTAAAGTGAACCCTACAATCCAAGTGATTAAGCTGTCAGCTAAAACGGGTGAAGGCATGGATGCATGGATTAACTGGCTAAATGAAAATAGACAGCAACTGTAGTTAATTACTACATTTTGGTCGTTATTAATATGCCGTATATATTGTTTCTATATATACGGCATTTTTATTTTTTGTGTGTTAGCAATAATTATTGTTAATAAGTGATAGCATTCAAAAAATCGTTTAAATAGCAAAATTATTACTATCATTTTTTTTATTTATCTATAGAATCCCGCGCACATTAGCTAACAGAGCTTAAACGCGTACTTGCGTTATGTCTCTCATTAGCGACAATCTTGATGATAAACAACGTAAGTAGCCAATGAAAACACATACCTTTGTTGCAGCAGCCTTATTATTATCTGGCTGTGATGTCACCACTGAAACACGCCAACCACCAACAGCTAAAGATATTGAAATGTGCCAACAGCGTATTGCTGTTAAAACACATTATGCTGTTACTGCGATGTCAGATAATAGTTTGGATAATAAATCTAAAGATAACCGTGGTTGGGTATATGTTAATTATCAAAAAGATAATAACCGTGGTTATTTAAAGTTTCGATGTAATTCAACCTATGTTGAAGTCTGGGCGGCGGGTGCTGCGATGTGGACTGGCTTATAAGTCATTATTGAGATGCTCGTACTATGATTAGTGCGAGCATTTTTATTTGATTAACATTTTATTTAAATATGGGAGCTTGCAACTAGTGTAGGAAATAGATCTGTGTGTTTATAGTGGTAATGGATCATATATTCACCATTAGTTGAAATTTCTAAAAAATAGAGTAATTCATAGCAGTATTTTTTCTTAACAAAACATTCAATAGTTTTTAATGCTATTGCATTACTTAGTGTCATTGGAAGCGCACAATATGATGTGATAAATAAACGCGTATCATTTTCAATTTGAGCAACCACTTCAGTTATCTTTTTATTATTATCGACTAATTGTGGCATGCTGTTTTTTGTTAGTGGGTGCTTTATAACTCGCTGCATAATACGATAATGCTCATATTCAGCCCAACAGCATAATATATTGCCAAATAAGCTGATAGCTTGTTTTTCTATCTCAATGTAATACAGGTCAAGATTATCTAGAGCGACAATACCATTAATATTTTGTGCGTAATCGCTAGTAATACATTGGTATAGATTATCTGTTTGGTGTGGCATCAAGTAATTGATCGTCTCTATTCGAGCCGTAATTAATGTCGCAAAGAAATCAGCATCGCCATGTAAATGGATATGCTCATCAATAAATTTCAGAAAGTTTTGTTGTAATATCAATTGGTTATTTTTATATAAAGGGATAGCAGAGTTTTTTATTACATTAGTGTACATTTAATAACATGCTCAATAAAAAGGGACTAATGAATAGTAATTAATTCATTAATCAAATAATGCACTGGTGTGTATATACTGTGATTACCATCAAATAAAACTCTCAATTATCTTATTATTTGGGCAATTTGTTCCATTTTAGTATTTTTTGCTTATTTTCAATGTGTTAATGGTATTTGTTGCGTTTTTCTCGATTTGAGAATTAATTTTTATATAAAATATAGCTAGCCTATTTCGGCGATATATTGCTTCTTAACGAAAATTAAATCAAGTGTTCATGATGCTAGTCGCAAAAATAATGCAGTGTCAAATATAGTTTAAATTTTATTTGTGAACAGTACTTATTCGTTTTTATTTAAGATTCTCATTACTTAAATTGCCGTTATTATATTGCGAGTTTTTAAAGTAATGCCATAAGATTTAAGATTAGATTAAAACAATACCATAAAGGTATTGTTTATTTTATTGATGTTAAAGGAATAATATGAGTAATTTTTTTTGGCTTACTTGGGCTTGTGTCGCAATATTACCTGCCCATGTTAGTGCGTCTGAATGGAATTCTTCAGGGATTGATGGCCATTATGTTTTATCTTCATTGATTGATGAGCAACAGGATCAGAAAAAAGTATCTTTTTCGCTTTATAAGGCTAAATATAATAATAACGGTTTTGAACGATTTCTAAGTCAATGTAATAAGGATGGTTTTGATAAAACGGTATCAATGACTATTAATGGTCAAGAAGTGAAGATGGATAAGATTTGCCGTAGAACAGCCGACAGTAAAAATTACTGGGTGTATACGCCAACAACTCATCAGGGATTGGCTTTTTTAATTACACAATTTAAATACACTGAAATAGTTAAGATCCATAAGGTTTTTATCAATACCTATAATCAAAAAACAAATTTAAACTTTAGGGTTTCAGCCAAAGGCTTTACCCAGTCGTGGAAAAAGTCAAAAAGGGTGATTTAACGATATAGGTGCTACTTACTGAGTTGGTAAAAAAGCGATATCAATCGTTTGATATCGCTTTTTGCATTATTGAGTCAATGCTAGTTTTAAGTGTTCTAACGCTAGTTGTAATGTTTCTTGAGGGCAGCCTAAGTTTAGACGGATAAAACCACTACCATCTGATCCAAATGCAATTCCCATACTTGGTACAATGCCTGCGTTAATCAGTTTTTGTTCAAGTTCGTCATCACTTAAGTGTAACTTTCGACAGTCGACCCAAGCTAAATACCCAGCCTCTGGTGGCATGAATCGTAATAATGGTAGTTCAGTGTTAATAAACTTACTGAGTAAATTAATATTAGCTTGAAGATAAGATATTAAATCATCTAGCCATTGGGAGGATGTTGTATATGCAGCAGTAGCAGCACACATCGCTAAACTATTAAAGACATCCATACCATGTGCATCAAGACGACGGATAAAACGCTCACGTAATTCAGTATTGGGGATCATGATATTAGAGATCCGCAATGATGATAAGCCAAATGTTTTACTTGCTGCTGTAGCTACCATTGTATGCTGTAAAAGTGCTGGTGGTAGACTTAACAGCGAATGATAGGAGTGATTAGGCATTGCCAAGTCTCCCCATATTTCATCACTCAGTAGCCAAACATTATATTGTTGGCATAACGTAGCTAGTGCAATAATCTCGCTTGTTGTCCATGCTCGTCCAACAGGGTTGTGTGGGTTGCAAAAGATCATCACTTTCGCACCTTGCTGGAAACAGTGCTCAAGGTGAGTAAGATCCATGCAATAGTGACCATTGGTTTCAATTAATGGATTTTCAATAATGACACGATCATTTAACTCAGTGATTTTACGGAATGAACCGTAACCTGGTGTTTGAATAACAACGTTATCACCAATATTTGTTAGCATTTGAATAGCAACAGATAAGCCCGGTAAGACACCATGTACTGTTGTGATCCAGTCTTGATCTATGGTGAGTTGATGCCGACTCTGGTACCAATTAATGATGGCTTGGTAATAGTCATTATCACGCTCAGCGTAGCCGAAAATACCATGGTTAATACGTTGTTGCATGATATCAAGCACGGCTTCAGGTGCTTGGAAGTCATAATCAGAAACCCACATTGGTAACTTATTTGAACCATCAACCCCAAGCTTTTGTTGCATGAAATCCCATTTGAGTGAACCGGTATGACGTCGGTTAATAACGCGGTCAAAAGAGTTTGTCATGATTATCCCTTATTTGTTTCTGTATTTGTCGAAATAACTACATCGTTATTATTTACACTGGGTGTTAAAGGCGCTTTTGCAATACCAAAGCCTGTGAATCCATAGATGATGGCGAAAATAACACCGGTGTAGCATTGAACAGCCCATGGAAGGTAATCGAGAGTTGGAACATTGAGCGTATGTGCCATATAAATGCCAGCTGCAGTCCAGGGAACAAGTGGCTCGATGATAGTACCTGCATCTTCAAGGGTACGAGAAAGGTTCTTAGTATCTAGCCCCATTTTGCGGTATGCGTCTTGGAATAATTCACCAGGAATTAATAAGGCTAATTTACCGTCTGAAGTTGTACAGACGACAGTAATCGTTGCAATTACTGTTGATAGAATCAGTTGACCAGTGCTACGAATGAGATGTAAGAAACGGCCAAGTACAACATTAAGTGCACCCGTTAGGCTTAAAATACCAGCAAATGAGAATGCACAGAATACTAATAGAATAGTGCTCATCATCGAAAATAAACCGCCACGGTTAAGCAGTTTGGTGATATCAGGAATGATCGTGGTAAGTGACTGTCCATTGTCGCTAAACATTGTAATATTAAAGCCGTTAACAAAGGCATTGAATCCTTGTTGTAAGCTAAATCCTTGGAAAATCATCCCTAGCGCAAGTCCTAATGCTGAAGCTGCTAGCATTAGTGGTAATACTGGTTTTTTGCTAATAGCACCCCATAAAATCATCAGTGGGGGAATAATTAATATGATATTAAAGTGGTAGAGAGTATCGAGACCATTAATAATATCGACCACTTTCTGTGGTTCAGCGACCGTGGCAACATTGGTATTTTGGCCTGCGAAGTAGAATACAACTGCGGCAATGAAGAACCCAGGTAAGGTGGTATAAAGCATATGTTGAATATGTGCATATAAATTAGTACCAGCGACAATCGGAGCAAAATTAGTAGAATCTGATAATGGTGATAGCTTATCACCAAAATAAGCCCCAGATACTACTGCACCAGCTGCAGCTCCCATTGAGACATCTAACCCTGCTGCAACGCCCATTAAAGCGACACCGACAGTACCGGCAGATCCCCATGAAGTACCAGTACAGATAGAGACTAAGCTAGTAACAAAAAAAGCGGCAATAAGAATGTATTGGGGGCTAATAACTTTGAGGCCCCAATAGACCATATAAGGTATCGTGCCACTAATCATCCAACTTGCAATTAAGCCACCAACAGCGACTAAAATGAGAATCACCGGCATTGCTTTTGCTAATTTCTCAACAATAGCATCCATTATTTCATCCCAGCTATAACCCATTTTCATGGCGATAAAACCAGTAAATGTTGCTGATATGAGGAGTAAGGCTTCTATACGTAAGCCCATAATACCGTAACCCACAGCAAGTAAGATAAACATTACTGCAATAGGAGTTATGGCTAGTGCAAATGACGGTAGGGGTTTGTTGGTGGTCATTGTCTATCCTTATTATTTTTTATGTAGGGTGGAAACCAATGACATGATGGTAAGTGAGATAGATTTGCAAAAATGAGAACTATGTATTTATCTCATGTAAGCGCTTACATGAGATATGAAGTTCTGATCTCTATCACATTTTATTTGCTTTACATGCGTTTAAAGCGAGGACGAGTGGAGAGTCATCACTGACTGCCTTTCGACTAAAGTTGCGTAAAAACAATGATTTCTAGGTAGGATGTCAATTTTATTCTTAAGTTTTAGGGCGAGTTTTGCTGCAAAATTTGACATTTCATCAATGGGATTATGCATAGTGGTAAGGCGAGGGTATATATAACGAGCTAACAAGATATCATCAAACCCGATAATCGAAATATCTTTAGGGATTTGAATACCTTGCTCTTGTAGACTGGCCATTAATCCAGCAGCCATAACATCGTTAAAGGTTACAACCGCTGTTACTTCAGGACATTGGTTTAAAAGTGCTTTGCCTGCGAGTTCACCGCCTTCCTCACTAAAGTCCTGACTAATTATCCAAGTAGAGTTAATATCAAGGCCTGCATTTTTCATTGCATTACGATAGCCTTCTAATCGTTGGTTACGATCATCAAACGGTAGGTTACTGGTAATACATGCAATTTTTCGATGTCCATTCGCAATCAAGTAAGCAACTGAATCTGAAGATCCTTTACAGTTATCAATCCATACCGAACGGTTAGATATCTGAGCGATAGTGCGATTAAGTAGTACCATCGCTGGCAATTGAGCGCTATATCGAAGTAGGGTTGTATCATCAAGCATCTTTGCATGGACGACCATTGCTTCGCAGCCTTGGCTTATTAAAAAATCTAAACCTTCTTTTTCTCGTTGTGCGTTGTGGCCACCACTGACGACAACTAGCTGGCATCCTTGATGGCGAGCGACGGCTTCAACATGTTTAGCAATTAAGGCAAAAAAGGGATCGGCTAAATTTCCGGTTAGTAAACCTAAGGTATTATTTTTCTTACAAGCTAGTGCAGCGGCACGTGCATCTCGAAGATAATTTAACTGTTTAATTGCTTTCTCAACCCGTTCAATAGTCATTGGCTCAACATAAGCAGATCGATTTATCACACGTGAAACAGTCGCGGTTGAAACACCAGCGAGAATTGCGACATCTTTAATGGTTGTCATGAGTGTCAAGGTAGTTGCAAATAAAGTAGGAAGTGTAGCGTTATTTTTAAGAGGAATATGTGATGAAAATGCAAAAAAGAAAGATAAAGGATTGGAGCGGATAACGGGAATCGAACCCGTGTCATTAGCTTGGGAAGCTAAGGTAATACCATTATACGATATCCGCTTGATGAGATAACCATAAACATTTGAATGATATGGGTCAACATAATTATTTGTTAATACTACGATTAGTACATAAATATGAATAAATTGCGCTATTTTGAGTGGTTTTTGTTAGACATAATATCAATTTGTACATTGTATATTATTAATCAATGACATGCGTAATTACCATCTTGGTTATATAAATTTATTCAATTTTTATATATTTCATGGTGACTAGTTCAATTACCTTACAATTGTTAGCTGAATTTGTAACAAAGTGTGTATTTTAAACGGTATTTTATATTCATGATTTTGTAGATGATCTAGGATACATGCATATGAATGCCAGCATCTGCATGTGTAAATACGCATGCCGTAGTGTCATCTTACTTTTAATGCACCTGAAGTATTAATAATGAAGTTAAAAATAACCCCATCGAGTTTAGCGATAGTCATTGCCTTATTATTAACATTAGTGGCAATTGAATTGTTTTTTTTTAATGAAAAACAACAATTTGAACTACAAAGTAAGAAAAATAATTTAGCTTTAGAGCAATGTGTATCAAAGATTATAAATAATGAAATTAATAATATAGTAGTGAGTTTAAAAACGTTTAATTTATTGTTTAAATCATATGATTATAATCCATCAAAGTTTGAATCATTAGCAGAAAAATAATAGCAACAAATAAATCTATTTCAGAATTGCAATTTGCACCACAGGGGATTATTCAAATGACATATCCTCATTCAAAAACTAATTCTGCAATTGGACATGATTTAAATAGATTAAAGAAAAGGAAAAACGGTGTTTCTTTATCAATAAAAAATAAAAGTTTTACCTTTATTGGCCCAGTTAAATTGATTCAAAACAATCAGTTGGCTTTTATTTTAAGGTTGCCTATTTTTGATGAAAGTTTAGATTTTGTCGGTTTTATTATTGCTATCAGTGGTGTAGAAAATATTAGTAAAAAGTTACCGTTTAAGGATTATTTATATAAAGTTGATGGCTTTAATCCTGATGGTGATATGTTAACGATATTTGATAATCGTGTTGATAAATCTAGTGGTGTTGTAAATGTTTTTAATGTCGCAGTACCTAATGGACAATGGGTTTTCTCGATGAAAAAACCAACTTATAACGCTTATGAATATAATATTATTCGTGTTTTATTATATGTTATGGTTTTTGTTTGTTTATTTTATATTTATAAGCGGGAACGTGAGATAGCATTAAAAAATACATTAATTGTTGATGACAATAACATGTTAAGACAAGTCTCTTTCACTGATGAACTAACAAATATTCCTAATCGTCGATATATGAATGAGAAAATCAAACAAATATTTTCTACTCATATTACTTTAACGCACAGTATTGCTTTTCTTGATATTGATCACTTTAAAAGAGTTAATGATACTTATGGTCATGATGCTGGCGATAAAGTTTTAAAAGAATTTGCTGATATTTGTCTGAATAATGTGCGTTCGAGTGATGTCCTTGCACGTTGGGGCGGCGAAGAGTTTATTTTGTTTCTAGATAGAACGGGTAAAGATAACGCTGAAGAAGTTTGTGCACGTATTTTAAATACGGTTGAGCAGCATCAATTTTTATTTAAAGATCAAGTCATTCGTATTACTACCTCAATAGGATTAGCATCATTCTCACCACAAGATGATCAAATAGAAGTGGTACTTAAAGGTATTGATGAGGCACTTTATCGCTCTAAAGATAATGGAAGAAATCGTATTACCATAGTGTAACTATCTGATGTTATAAGTATTAACTACTGTTATGTAGTTAATACTTTCTATGGTTTATTACGTTTTCTATATGGAACGATGCATACAGACAGCACTGTCACCATAACTAGTTGGTGCTGATAAGCTGTTATCTATAATAAAGCCATACTTTTGCCAAAATTTGGCAGAATCTTGTACTGAAATTAACGATACCGATTGATAGTTCATGGTATTAAGTACGCTAAAAAGATGGTCTATCAATAACTTAGGAATCCCTTGTCCTTGCTCTGTCGGAATTATTGCTAAATCATGCAGATGTAGATGAATACTATCTATTACGGTACTTGTTTCATGTAATTTAGGCGTTGAGCCTTTATGGTAAGGATGGCTAATAAGGTAGCCTATGACATGTTGTTGATCATCGAGACAAACAAAACAGGTTTGTGGTGATGCTGCTATTTTACTTTTTAAAACGTCGATACTTTCTGGAAAATCATCACCATAAGCAGCGTGTTGGATGCGCTCAATTTGTTGCCAATGTGATGATGTTATGGGGCTTATTTTCATTTTATAACTCGTAGTAATGACCAGATTTACTTATACCTAGCACTCATAATTAATGCAACACGATCACTATGCTTACTGCAAAATCAATTGTAACCAAAGTTGTATTTGCTGGTATTGTTATGTTATAACATATCAATATTGTGGTGATAACTCTCATTATCGTCATTTTTTCTGTTGAATAATAAAAGAATATTGTGATGAACAGTCAGCAAAGTCCTCATTCTACGATCAATGAATGTAATGATATAACATACCAAAAGAAAGCTAAGTACCGCTATTCATTGTTACTAACTGGTGTCTTCCAGCGTAGTGCTGTTGGTTTGATTATGATTGCCCTCCTGTGGTGGGTATTAAGCGACTTAATTTAGGTTTTATTATGATCTCAGTAACGAACTTGACGGTTTATTACCGTAATAATATTGCACTTGATAATATCTCTTGCACTATTAAAGACGGCGATTTGGTCGCAATAGTTGGGCCTAATGGCGCCGGTAAATCGACATTGTTAAAAGTACTCATGAAGCAAATATCGCCGATGACAGGAAAAGTGTGTTTAGGGCAGTATTCAATGAAAAATATTGCCTACTTACCTCAAAGTACCCACATTGATCGTAATTTTCCGATTACAGTTGAAGAGTTTATTTCATCTGGTGCTTGGCGAAGAAGTTCATTTTGGCGGCGTTTTACGCAAGCTGAATACCAAAAAATTTCACAAGCTTTGGTGACTGTGCAGCTATCAGGCATGGAGAAACGTCAAATTAGTGAATTATCTGGTGGACAGTTTCAACGAATGCTCTTTGCGCGAATGCTTATTCAAGATGCTCAAATATTATTATTAGACGAGCCTTTTGCTGCTATTGATGCACAAACGACAGAAGATTTAATGGCTGTGATTAGAGATTGCCAGCAGCAAGGTAAAACAGTTGTTGCCGTAATGCATGATTTGTCGTTAGTCGCTCGTTATTTTCCAGAAGCAATCTTGGTTGCAACGGAATTGATCGCAAATGGCAATACTAAAACAGTACTTCAAAGTCACCATTTACAGCAGGCTGGATATCAGGCTTATTTAACCCCTTGTTTTGAGCAAATTAATGCCCTGTCGACACCCCAAAATGTTGCAATAAAACCGCAACAGGAGTGCCACCATGAGTGAAGCTATCCACTTTTTAATACAACCTTTTAGCGATTTTAATTTTATGCAGCGTGCCCTATGGGGATGCTTATTATTGAGTATTAGCGGCACACCAATCGGCGTCTTTTTAACTCTGCGGCGAATGAGTTTAACTGGGGATGCAATGTCACATGCCATTCTTCCAGGGGCGGCGATTGGTTTTTTGATTTCAGGAATATCTGTTACTGCCATGACGATTGGTGGAGTGATTGCTGGTTGTATTGTCGCTATTTTAGCTGGCGTTGCTGCTCGACACTCAAAAGCAGAAGAAGATGCAAGTATGGCAGCATTTTATTTATTGTCGTTGGCACTAGGCGTACTCATTATCTCTTCAAAAGGCAGCAATATGGATTTATTGCATGTCTTATTTGGTTCGACATTAGCACTTAATAATGCCGCCTTGATTTTGCTGACGTTAATTGCGTCGATAACAGTTATTACTTTAGCTGTGCTCTATCGTCCCTTAGTCATGGAATGTGTTGATCCTGCTTTTTTTAAGACGGTGAGTAAATTAAGTGGGGTTGCTCATTATGGTTTCTTGCTTTTACTGGTGCTTAATCTGGTCGCAGGTTTTCAGGCGCTCGGTACATTAATGGCCGTGGGATTAATGATTTTACCTGCAACCATTGCGCGCTTTTGGAGTGGACGATTAGGCGGCATGCTTATCATTGCTTTTATTGCCTCGATCAGTAGCTGTTATATCGGTTTAATTCTTTCATATTATTTAGGTTTTGCGACCAGCCCATCAATTGTATTGGTAATGGGAGGGTTGTATTTGTTGTCACTATTATTTGGTCGCCAAGGTGGCATTGTTTTTAAAAATTGGAGTAAAAATTAGGATGTCAACGAAGTATTTATGGGATAAAAAAAATATTGTTGCTGCTGTTGTATTAGGTTTAGGTATTAGTTCATCAGCGATGGCTGATACAAAAATTCCGGTGGTTGCGAGTTTCTCAATTTTAGGCGATTTAGTGTCTCAAGTTGGTGGTGAACATGTGACGGTAAAGGATTTAGTCGGCATTAATGGTGATGTTCATACTTATAGCCCTGCGCCAATGGATGCTGTGGCAGTGAAAGATGCCCGCTTAGTGGTAATTAATGGCCTGGGACTTGAAGGTTGGTTACCAAGATTAATGGAGTCAGCACATTTTAAAGGTGTAGAAGTTGTCGCTTCAAATGGGATTAATAAGCTAACGTTAGCGAAAGAACAATGTGATCACCATCATCATCCAGTAACGGAAGAAAAATGTGACTGCGATCACCATAATCATCATCACCATCATGGTGTGTATGATCCTCATGCATGGAATAGTGTGACTAACGTTAAGACATACGTTAAAAACATCGAGGCAGGTTTGGTGAAAGTAGATCCAGCTAACGCGAGTGATTATCAGCATAATGCACAAGTTTACCTACAAAAATTAGATAAACTTCAACTTGATATTCAGCAGCAGTTTGCCAATATACCAGCATCACAACGCGTTATTATTACTTCACACGATGCATTTCAGTATTTTTCACGTGATTATGATGTGACTTTTTTAGCACCGCAGGGAACGAGTACAGATGCTGAAGCAAGTGCTGCTGATGTAGCAAATATTATTAATCAAGTACGCGATGATCATGTGCGTGCTGTGTTTATTGAAAATATTACCGATAATCGTATGGTTGAACAGATTAGCCAGGAAACTGGAGCCAAGATTGGTGGAAAGTTATACTCAGATGCTCTGTCAGGTCCCAATGAACCTGCAAGCTCATATATTAAATTGATGGAACATAACACGGCAACTATTTCTAATGCATTAAAGTAATATTGAAACTATCGATAATAACCAAATTATTAAAAATAGATTAATTTAGTTTAATAGTGGCTAATAATCACCCATTTAGTCTTGGTGGGTGATTATATCATCTATTAAGTATAAGTGTTTTTTAATAATAAATGGTTTATCTATATTATATTTGATAGTTATTTATGGTTGTTTGCTTATTTTTGAAACTTGCGTAGTCGCTATTATAGTTGCGAGCATATTTTTAAGAATTTTGATTCCATTTTAAAGTATTAATCATTTTATAAAAGTTGTTAGAATGCGCGCCGACGATTAAGTTATATTATTTTTTGGATTAAAAATGGCTTCATTAGTAAGTTTTCTCTTATTACCGCATAAACAATTAAGGTATCGTTTAATTTTTGCACGATTTAAAATTAAAAGTACTGAAAGAACGATTCGTTATTGCGTGAGCCATGGACTAAATAACAATCTCCACTTTTTATTGCATCATTTAGATCGTTATTGCGCCGAATTTGAGGTGCTTTACGCGTTACTAATAAAAACTAAGTCATTATAAATCAATAAATAAAAACACCTTTTACTGGTTGATTACTAAATCTTTTGTTCGCTTGAGATCTCATGCGAAAAATCCAGTATCATACCAGCATGTTTATTTATAGTTACTAAGTATGAAAAATCCACAGGCCATTCCTTTAGTTGATGATGTTGATACATTAACTCGATTAAAAAAAGCATTTGTTGCGGGTATTTGGGCGACATTAGCCAGCATATCTATTGGTTTTTTGTTTAAAGTCTGGTTGGCACAGTGGGTTGCAAAAGATGATTTAGCCTTATTCAATAGTGTGATTGATATTGTGTCATTATCATTGATTTTAATGACAGGCTTCAGGTCTTCAATGGTTGTTACATACAGCCAGACCCATAATGATCATGACATTATAAATATATTTCGCTTTAGTTTAATTGTGATGGTGTTAATTACATGGGGATTAGTTTTACCTTATATAAAACACGAACTGCATATTAATGTTGGCTATTTTGAAATGGTCGGTGTTATTTTTGGTATGGGGCTAAAAATATACTTTACTAACTTAATTGCAATGTACCGTTTATATGAGGTTTCTAATAAAGTCACTTGGATTGAACCTACATCAAATGTCATCACATTTGTGTGTTGTTATTATATATTCCACTTTACGGCATTAGCTTCTCTTTTTTATAGTGTCATGGTCTCTTCCTTGATTGTTGCCCATTTCATGTATTGGAAGCGCAGAAAAGAAGTTGCTACGAAACCGTTCACAACTGTTCAGCTTGATCCTAATATGCGTAATTATGTGCGCAAAAGTTTCACTGCCTCTTTAGAAGCTGGGGCAAGCATTCTAATGATTTACGCTGCTGTATTGCTGACGATCACCCACTTTAGCTTAGATGAATTAGGTGATTTCCAAGTTGTAGTAAGACCAATATTTACCTACATGACAATGCTATTTGTGTTTCCTATCTATCGCTTTGTATTACCTGAATTGTCACAGAGTGTGCGTAAAGGAGAACATTTGCAAATACGTGCTATTCGTCGCTGGGTATATCGTTTAGCCATAATCGTGAGTGTGATCTTTTTCTTAGTCATGCTCATCGGGGGGAAAGACCTTATTGGTTTTATTTTCCCTGCGCAATATAAAGGCGCTGAAATTGTATTATTTCATTTCTCTATTTTCTTTATTTTTATGATGCTTAATGCCTATCAACTAGCCTATATAAAAGCTCATGGAAAATTTACCCTGAGTTTAATGATTCGGTTGAGTGGAATAGTAACACTGGTTGTTAGTTATTATTTGTTGGCATTATTTACCGCTAATGTGGTGGCGATTATTGTTGCGCTAGGCTTTGGTTATGTGATGATGTTTATTTTATCAACGATTGCTGAGCAGCAAATTTTACGTGAATATCGGCGCCAAGGTATCGCCGTTTGCTAAGTGTGACGCTTATAAATAAACCTAGTGTCATAATATAAAAAAAGGTTGAGTGTGCAGTTATTGCGACTCAACCTTTTTAGTTTAGAGGGCGGGTGGAAACAGACAATTGCTACAACACTGGCGACATACCATAGCTATGACCATTAAGTAGTAGTAAACCAAGTAAGACCAGTAATATTCCCCCGATCAGTTTTACAATAATACTGGTCATGGTGCGCTGACGTTGGTTAGTCGCTAAATAGCGACTGACAATCTTTTTACCTGATAAGGTTAGTAATGCTATACCTGAGGTCGTAAGTGCTGTGCCTACTGCCATCAAAATCGCACTAATAACGCCAAGCCAGTACAATCCAACCATATTAGCGAATAACAAGACTAAGATAGCGCCAGTGCAAGGGCGAATACCAATACTGAATACAATGACAATATATTCTTTCAAGCTGGTGGCATTATTGATTTCATCAGCGTTGGCGAAGTGTTTATGACCGCAACCACAGTCATTACCATGATCATGATGGTGTACTGTCTTTAATTGCCATGCTTGCTTTAAGCTACGGTAAATCACAATCACCCCAAGCAAAAGCATTGCCATAAAGCTATAGCTAATGAATTGATCGGCAGCATCGTTAACTTGGCGCATCGACGATTTAAAAAACACCAATAAAATACTAACTAAGGTGATGGCAACAATCGCTTGTACAAAAGCCGATACCACGGTCATTATCAGGCTGGCTTTTATCTTTGCAGGGTTAGTTGCAAGGTAAGTGGTAACAATCATCTTGCCATGGCCAGGGCCTAATGAGTGAAATATACCGTATAGAAAGCTCAATCCGGCCAATGAATAAGCTGCCGTTATATTTTGCTGGGCATCATAAAGTAAATCACTGAGCTGGCCATTAATATCGCGTTGCCATTTAATGCTGGTCATCAGCATAGCAGGCCATTGTTGCCATAAATAATAACCACTTAATATAAATATCAGCAGCACGATAATGCGTGTTAGCCATGAGATTGGTGCCGAGCTAACAGCTGTATGGTGGTGATGCTCACATGCTGCGCTATGATCATCATTCTTGCTCTCTGAGTGATGGTGGTGGCATGTATGGTGATGATGCTCGTGTTCATGCTCGTGGCAACAAGATGAGACGAGAGGGCTATTATCAGCCTCTGAGGTTGAGTGACAACCAGGTTTCATGTGGTAGATCCTAAATCAATGCTACTTAGTGGAAGGCGAGGCATTGTCGACGTTACAAAACAGTTGAACTGTCTGTGTAAAAACTTGGCCTAATTTATTATCAGGATCAGCATCCGCTGGAATCGACATTGCGTAAGTGACTTGTTCTGGTGTTGGATGTGGCTCTATGAGTTTAAAACTACATGTTTTGGCTAATTCAGGTGACAGTATGATGTCACTTTTGTTAGCCCATGACATATCAACATAATAACTTGGTTCAAAGATCAACAACTTCAACGAATCTTTGGTGACGGTTTTAGGTCTTGCTAAAGGTAGATCAAAAGTAAGCGTCGCTTTTGCACGTGGCTTGATTAACTCACCACCTGTAGGTATATGGTATTTAATTGGGGTTTCGTTATCATAAAAATAGGTAAAATAATGGGCGTTTTTCATGTTTTCCATGACGGATTGAGCAACATTTTTTAGCGTTTGTTGTTTGTGTGCTGCGGACATATCTTCGCCATCAAGCATATAAGCGGTGGTCATGGCATCAAATGTCCATACCATCTTAAACCCTGTAATTTGATTGTTATTACCTTCAATGTAGGTCTTCATATCAATCCATGAATGAGGGTGTGCTTGACTGGTTATTGGTGATAACGCAGCGATTGATAATATAAAACAGCAAAGGATATTCCTGCGCATGTAAAAAAGCTCCATATTCATCATTTGATGAGTAATAACGGTAGGGTTTAATGACCATATCTGTGTGATGTTATAACATAGAGTTATAGTGGGATCTAGATGAAGAGTATAGCGTTTATCTAGTTATAGGTAGGGGGGTTACATCATCAAATTGTTGTATTAGCGACAGTGCGGTATAAGGTCGATTGGGTTGCAAATGGTGCGATATTATCACTAAAAAAATAGCTTTAAGATAAAAACTCAAAAATCAGTTAGAATGTAATAAAGGGCGATGTATGTAAGTGAGTAAGAAATAAGGCAATAGTGTTTTATTTCCTCAGTATAATCGCGGCAAAATTAGCAGCAATTGATGAGAACAATTAATAATGAAAAAACAGTTATTTACTGCGTGTCTACTCTTACTTCTTAGTACCTCTGTCTTTGCTGCAACAGCAGAAACACAGTTACCGATTGAACTATCATCTGTGACGCAGGATGTTGATGTCGTCAATAATACCACCACATTAATCGGTAAAGTCGATATTGTGCAAGGTGGCGTTACTATTAAAGCAGATAAAGCGATTATTAAACTTTATGGTAAAACAAAAGAATTAAAAACCATTGAAGTGTATGGCAAACCAGCTTACTTCAAACGCGTAATGAAAGATGGCAAAGTTATCAATGGTGAATCTCGTTATGGTATTTATACGCCATCAGATAGCATGATGGTATTGAAACAAAACGTAAAAGTAACCCAAGATGGCAATACGATTCGTGCCAATGAGATCAGCTATAACCTTAAAGCGCAATTTATGAAGGCAACAGGCACGAAGTCTCAGCAAGTGAAAACCAAGCTATTACCAGAAACAAAGTAAAAGGAATGATTGTGGAATTAGTAACTGTTAATTCAAGTAACTTAGCGATTTATTTAAATTTAACCCAAGCTTATGAAGCAGAGTTTTCACCATTAACTAAAAAAACACCTGATGATGAGGGTAAGTTTGCGATAGATACGCCGATTGAAGGTAATGTTACTGGCTATTTATTGTATATCGATGGTAAGCCTGCTGGGTTGGCGGCAATTGCTAACGAGAGTGTTGATCATTACGAAGTGTGCGATTTTTACGTTGTACCTGTATTTCGTCAACATAAAGCCGGTCAACGTTTTGCACATGTCCTATTTGATATGATGCCGGGTTTATGGCAAAGCAAGCAAATTGCGGGTGCTGATAATGCGATTGCTTTTTGGCGACGCGCGATTGGTAGTTACACCAATGATGTCTTTGTTGAAGATATTTATCACGATGAATATTGGGGTGATGTAACCCGTCAATGTTTTAAAACCACTGCTTAGTTTGTGGTATGACACGGTCATAATTAAACCGATGTCCATTTAATCAAGCCCCTATTGCTTATTGCCGATATAAGTTATTTACTCAGTAAACAGTCGGGGCTTGATAAATATCGACGGTATCATATATTACAGCAATATTATCAGGTGCTGGCGCAATAGTTGCTCTAGTTTTTTGTTATTAAATAAGGACAAGCTTGCTCTTTCTTTTTAACCACGAGAGTAATTGCAGCGAGGTTATGGCTGTGTTCTCGAAAAACACTTTTCATTTTTAAAACCCTTTTTCTAATATCAGGCTTTAGAATTAAGTTTTTTATTATTTTTAAAAAACCATTCAAACCTTCATCTTGTAGTAGTCGAGATGGCTCGAGTAAATGCATCGGAGCCATTGCTTCGTATTCAATTTCAAACCCACATTCTTGAATAAGTAGCTTCCACTCGTTAAGTGTAAGTGGTTTGGCTGGATGTTGGATCGTTTCAGTTAATGCCTTTTGAATCTCACGTTGTTTATTACTATCAATATCATTGGGAGTAATGCACATTTCGTGGATACCAAAACGGCCATTAGTTTTTAATAGTCGATATGCTTCTTTGATGATTTGTTTTTTTCGCGCACTAGATTGCATTGTTAACATCGCTTCACAATACACAACGGAAGCTATTTCTGAGTCTAGTGCCGTATCTTGTGCACTATTAACATGACAGGTTTGATTATTGCCGTTGAGATAGGAACGAACAATCTTTGCTGCTTGCTCATTTTGCTCTACTGCTGTGTAAGTTTTAGGTCGTTTAGCCAGAGTAATTTGAGCAGTTAATCCAACGCCTGGAGCAAACTCAATAACATCATCACTAGTGTTAATACTAAGCTGAGTGAGCATTTTATTGGTGAGTTCTAATCCCCCAGGACGTAATACCGTTTTTCCAATTTGAGCAAGTAACCAATGACCTGGTCGTTTTTCTGTTTGATGTTTTTCTCCGGGCATCGCAAGTTTGTTCGACATATTTTTAGTATCCTATTGAAAGATAATTGGAACAAAAAATAGAAGTATTGATACCAAACTTACCCAGCGGAAAGTTACGCTAATCCCATCCATAAAAAGTTCCTCATTAAGGTTGAATCTAAAATGATAATCATTATCATATAATGATGTATTTGAAATATACCTTGATAATTATCAAGTAGAGGTGGGTAGGATGAGTTTTTCAATTATCTCTTTATTGAATAAGACGCAACTGGCGCGACTGGAATCTCATCAAGAAAAAATAACCTATCAGGCTGGCACGATACTTTTTAATCAAGGTAAAGAAGCCAATCACATGTACATTATCAAAAAAGGAAAAGTGACTCTTTATCGTCTTATGCCTAACGGTGAAGAGAAGGTGTTTAATGTTTTTCTTGCGGGTGATGTAATTGCTGAAATGGCAATGTTTATGTCACCTCGTCAATACCCAATGACAGCACGAATAGAACAAGAATCAGTTTTAGCTGTATATAAGCATACTGATATTAAACAGCTAGTTTCTCAAACACCAGAACTAGCGGTAAACGTTATGGCGTATATGACTAATAAAATTCATCGCTTAGTTAATGATGTTAATATTTTAACGCAGGTAAATGCTAATCAACGATTTGTAATGAAACTGGCTGAAATATACAAAAAGCAGAGCATTAAAGAAGAAAAGATCAATTTGTCTATAACGAAAAAATTATTAGCCACTCAATTAGGTATGACGCCTGAAACGTTATCAAGAACGATTAAACGTTTAAAAAATGAGGGGCACTTGATTGAAAATGGTAATATTTTGAAAATAAAAGATATTCCAACTCTTTGCCAGTCAGTAAATCTTGCTGCTGATATTTTTTATAGCTAAAGCGTGTTAGACCAATTACGTCTATAAATTTGAGCTGTTGGCAATAGGTCACCGAGTATCGTTCTGTTTTCTTGTCTGATGATGATAAAAAAGGGTTGCTCGGTGTTCGTTTATATTTATCAGATCCAGCGATTAAAGGTGTCTACTAGTACGTATAAGATGCATGTTGTTGAATAAGGTTTTTTTGGGTGTATGATTTGCAGATCAATAATTTTCTGTGAATAAATATGAACATAGTAATGCTAAGAACGTCCGTTTTAATAGCTCCTTTCCTCTTCATTTGTTCCCAGGCTAACGCTGGAACTGATGGTTTTGTATATGCTAAAAATTCGAATAAAACTATAGTTGTTCAATATACAGGTAAAGATAAGAATATCGTTATTCCTAACTCGGTGACGACGATAGAGGATTATGCGTTTGCAAATGATGGTTTAACAAGCGTAATTATTCCCAATTCAGTCACTTTTATCGGGGTTGAATCGTTTCAAAATAATGTCCTAACAAGTGTGATTATTCCTAATTCAGTGACTGAGGTCGGTATTGCGGCATTTAGACAAAATGCCTTAACGAGTGTGACTATCCCTAACTCGGTGACAGAGATCGAGGATTTGACGTTTACAGATAATAATTTAAAGAGTGTGACTCTTCCAGATTCAGTCACTGAGATCGATCCATGGGCATTTGCACATAATGACTTAACGAGTGTGATTATCCCTAAATCGGTGACGACTATCGGACAGGAAGCATTTAATGATAATAAAATAACCCAAGTTAATAACTTACCTTCTAGCGGTATTATTTACGCTCGGAATGATGATGGCACAGATAATATGGACAATATTATCTCGTATGGCGGCAAAGGAAAGGATGTCATTATCCCTAATTCTGTGACGACAATTGGGAAAGGGGCTTTTTCTGATAATGGCTTAACAAGCGTGACTATTCCTAAGTCGGTGACGAATATTGGGTGGTATGCCTTTAGTAATAATGAAATAACTGAAGTTAATCATTTAGCTTCTAACGGTATTATTTACGCTAGAAATGACAATGGTACTGATAATACCCAAGAGATTATCTCGTATGGTGGCAAAGAGAAGAATTTCATTATCCCAAGTTCGGTGACAACGATCGGGAATTATGCGTTTGCAAATGGTGCTTTAACTGGGGTGACTATTCCTAACTCGGTGACCACTATCGGGGATTGGGCATTTACAGAGAATGACTTAACGAGTGTAACTATTCCTGATTCGGTTATGGCTATTGGTGTTGGGGCGTTTCAAAATAATGCCTTAACGAGTGTTACTATTCCTCGTTCGATGACTGCTATTGGAGGATTGGCGTTTTCATATAACAACTTAACGAGCGCGACTATCCCTAATTCAATAATAGAACTTGGCGATGGAGTGTTTGCAAATAATCACTTAACAAGTATAACTATTCCTAATTCAGTGACGACAATTGGCGGAGAAGCGTTTTCAGATAATGCTTTAACGAGTGTGACTATCCCCGATTCGGTGACGACAATTGGCGAGGCGGTATTTTCAGATAATGCCTTAACGAGCGTGACTATCCCTTATTCGTTGACAGATATTCCGTGGTTAGCATTCTCTCAAAATAAATTAACAAACGTGACTATTCCTCATTCAGTGACGGCAATAGGCCAAGATGCGTTTTCAGATAATGCTTTAACAAGTGTAAATATCCCTAACTCAGTGACGTCTATCGGTATTAAAGCGTTTAAAAATAATTTATTAACGCATGTGACTATCCCTAAATCAGTAACTTCTATTGGCTATGAGGCGTTTTATGAAAATAAATTAACGCGCGTAACTCTCCCTAAGTCAGTGACGAAAATTGGAGATAGGGCGTTCGATAAAAATGTTAAGCTAAAGCAGCTTAACAGTTGAGTCTTTTGGCCTGCATCATTATTAACTAACCGCCTATCGAGGCGGTTTTTTGTGTTTTTATGTAACGGCTAGTTGTTGTTGATAGCCTTTAACTCCTGTAAAAAGTCCCTTTAATATAATAAGAGTACATGTTCATGAGCCTAGTTATGCGACAAGTAATCATTGATGATGCTGAAGGTATTACCAATGTGCTTAATCCAATTATTCTTGAAGGTTTATACACGGTATTAGATACAATCTTTACCGTTGAAGAAGAAAAAGAGTTTATCGCACAATTTCCAGAGCGAGGCGTGTTTACCGTTGCTGTGAGAGCAGAAGGCTCTAAAGTTATCGGTTTCCAAAATGTAGAACCATTTGCGTCATATACTAAAGTTTTTGACCATGTTGGCATTATTGGTACATTTGTTTGTAGTAGTTGCCGCGGCCAAGGTGTTTCTAAGCAGCTGTTTGAATCTACATTTGCAGTAGCGAAGTTGAAAGGTTACGAGAAGCTTTTTGCTTATGTTCGTAGTGATAATGATCGTGCTTTAGCCGCTTATATTAAGCAAGGTTTTGAAGTTGTCGGAATTGCGAAAAAGCATGCAAAAGTCGCTGGAAAATATATCGATGAAATTCTTATTGAAAAGTTTTTGTAAGAGTTGAGTCGTAAAAAAGAGTAGATCACGTCAGAGTGACTTCCTATCACTTGCTATTTTGACTTCAAGGCTAAGTTTCATTTGTAGGACACTATGGATAGGTTAAGCAGCGTCTTAATACAGTTCTATATGAACATAAAGTCATATCATCGCAAGGAAAATTATATGATAAGGTGCTAGCCGTACTTTTACTTATACCGATTTATATTCTTAGACCAAAATGCCTCGCACATTCATGAGTTAGTTCTAGCATTTTTTCTCCAAAATCACACTCGATAAAAAAGGCTAGATACTGTAGTACCTAGCCTTCAAAATTATGCAGTAGTAATTATGTTGCAGCTTACAATGCTGTCTCTAAAATCTTACGGCTATCAGCAATAGTGAGTTTTTCATGCTCGCCTAATGCCGTCATGCCATGTTTTTCAAGGCTGGCAATTAATACATCAATATCAGCGCGGCCTAACTCAACATCTGCTAGTGAGGTTGGTACATCCATCTCTTTAAAGAAGGCTATAGTGTGTGCGATTGCAGCATCAATACGTTCATCTGTTGTGCCTGTAGTAATACCAAATACGCGCTCTGCATATTGTAATAGTTTCGCTTGTTTCTCTTTACGACAAACCTGCATTACCGCTGGTAGTACAATACTTAAAGTACGCGCGTGATCGATACCGTAATTACCGGTTAGTTCATGGCCAATCATATGGGTTGTCCAGTCTTGTGGAACACCCATACCAATTAAGCCATTCAATGCTTGGGTTGCTGACCACATGATATTGGCACGTACTGCGATATCATCTGGCGTTGCAAGTGCTTTCGGACCTTCTTCAATAAGGGTGAGTAATAAACCTTCAGCGAAGCGATCTTGAACTTTAGCATTAACAGGGAAGGTGAGGTATTGCTCCATCGTATGCACAAAAGCATCCACAACACCATTAGACACTTGGCGTGGTGATAGGCTTAAAGTGGTTTGTGGATCTAAGATAGCAAATGTTGGTTTAACCAGTGGTGAGCCAAAGAATAATTTATCTTTACCACGAGAAACCACTGAACCACCGTTAGTTTCAGAACCTGTTGCAGGTAATGTTAGGACACAACCAATAGGTAGTGCTGCGATAACAGGAGCTTGATCGTGTAAGATTTCCCACGGATCAGCCCCTTCATAACAAGCAGCCGCTGCGATAAACTTCGTGCCATCAACCACAGAACCACCGCCAACAGCTAATAGAAAGTCAAAACCTTCAGCTTTTACTTTAGCAACGGCTTTCATTAAGGTGTCATATTGTGGGTTAGCTTCAACGCCAGCAAATTCGTCCCAATTAAAACCCATGAGTGCCGCTGTTACTTGCTCGTACACACCGTTTGTTTTAATCGAACCGCCACCGTAAACCACTAAGATTTTTTTATCTTTAGGAATATCATTGGTAATTTCAGCAATTTGACCTTCACCAAAATGAATTTTTGTAGGGCTTTGATAGGTAAATTTGTCCATTGTACTTTCCTCTAAACAGCAAGCTGACGCTGATTATTATAATGATTTTGTATTATCAGATACTGAGTACCTTAGATAGCAATAGTCTAGGTTATAATGACGATTCACTTAATACATAATCCTCTTTAATACTTGCCTATTTCTCTTTTATTCGCATTATTTGTGATTGATTTGTGATAGTGGTCTGCTAAGGTAAATTAAATCCGTTTATGGGTAGATAACCATGAAGATAGAGAACATTGAATATCCAACCATTAGTCAATCGGCAATGATACCGCCGGCATTAATTACTCTAGCGGCCTCATTGTGTGAGCATTATGGGTTAGCGCATCAATCCGGTCGTGTTGATACGTATTTGGCTGGAATACGGCTGTTCAGAATTGATGGTTATCGAAAATATAGCCCGCAAATGTATGAGCAAGGCATTGTTATTATTATTCAAGGTCGCAAAATTGGTCATTTAAATCAGTATCAATTTAACTATGATCCACAGCAGTGTTTGCTAGTGACTACGCCATATCCGATTGTCTGTGAAACCTTTGCCTCATTTGAGCAACCGTTAATGGGGATTAATATTGATTTTGATATCACAGTTATTAGTCAACTCGTTACAATGATTGAGTCACAGCAGCAACGGCGATTTAATTATGAGGGCAGTTGTGGGGTGGCAACAACTGGGATGACACAACATATGTACCGCAGTGTCGAACAGTTATTAGAAGTATTGCACGATCCTCTTGATGCACAAGTTATTGGGCCATCTTTAATTCGACAGTTGTTTTATTATTTATTGCAAAGTGAGCAGGGATATTTACTGGCTCAGTATTGTGAACAAGACAGTGTGTTAGCCAAGATTTCAGCGGTTATTGATTATGTACAGCAGCATTATGATACTAAATTACACGTACATGAATTAGCAGCAATGGCTGGAATGAGTGTTTCTGTATTTCATAAAGTATTTAAACAAGTGGTGACAGATCCACCGATGCAATATATAAAAAAAATACGTTTAAATAATGCTAAGACATTAATGTTACAACACGGAATGGCTGCTAATGTTGCTGCTGGGCAAGTAGGATATGAAAGTCCAACACAGTTTAGCCGCGAGTTTAAACGCTATTTTGGCTTACCACCGAGTAAAATTCATGAACATACAGGATTTATTCGGTAATATGTTCAAATAGAATGGATGATATGCAATTAAGGCGGTTTGATATGAAAATCGCCTTGGAGCGTATTGTTTCTAACAATAAGACTAAAATAATAAGGAAAATAATGTCTGAGCCCCATAAAAAAATTCTGATTCTATTTGCGCATCCATCGCAAAATCGCTCTGAAATCAATGTGCCACTCTTTAATGCATCAAAAGGTTTTGACCATGTCACAACTATCGATTTGTATGCTGAGTATCCTAGTTTCCGTATTGATATCGATAAAGAGCAGCAACGTTTACGTGATCATGATGTGATTGTATTTATGTTCCCGTTGTATTGGTATTCCACCCCGTCGTTATTAAAAGAATGGCAAGATCTAGTGTTGGAATATGGTTTTGCTTACGGTAGTGAGGGTACTGAGTTACAAGGAAAAAAATTCCTATGTGCGCTTACTGCTGGTGGCTCTGAATCGAGTTACCGTAAAGAAGGGTTTAACCATTTTACGATTCGACAATTATTACAGCCGTTAGAGCAAATGGCTGAATTAACGGGAATGGAATTTCTGGCTCCGTTCGCTTTATTTGGTGCCGGCACAGCAACAGAAGAGCAACGTGTTGTCAAACATATAGAAAATTGGCGTCGAGTGTTAGTCGCAATTGCTGATAATAAACTCAACTATGAGGTTGCGAGCAAATTATCAAAATTAAATCATAGTCTTGATAGTGTGATCACGGAGTAGCCATGACTGGAATATTTTTACAAGCATTTATCTATTTAGTGGCGGCAGTTATTGCTGTGCCGATTGCTAAACGGTTCGGATTAGGATCGGTATTAGGCTATTTAATTGCAGGTGTCGTTATTGGTCCTGTGATTGGTTTAGTTGGTAGTGAAACCACCACTATTCAGCACTTTGCTGAGTTTGGGGTGGTAATGATGCTATTTATTGTTGGTTTAGAACTTGAGCCGAAAATGTTGTGGGGCATGCGCCATCGATTACTTGGTTTAGGTGGCCTGCAAGTTGTGGTTACTACCGCTGTCGTGATGGGGATCGCGATTGCGCTAGGTGTCGGTTGGACATATGCTTTAGCTATTGGTCTTATTTTCTCCTTGTCATCAACGGCGATTGTACTGCAAACCTTTAATGAAAAAGGATTAAGCAAAACGGAAGGTGGTAAAAGTGCCTTTTCAGTGTTGCTGTTTCAAGATATTGCCGTTATTCCGATGCTGGCATTGATTCCTTTACTTGCCTTACCTGAATTGGTTGAAAAAGCCCAAGCAACAGTGTCTGCTGCTGCTGAGCATCATGAAGATCTTAGTTTAGTTGCAGGTTTACCCGGTTGGGGATATGCGATTGTAGTGATCCTTGCGATTGCTGGGGTTGTTGTGGGTGGGCATTATTTAAGCCGTCCACTGTTTCGGTTTGTTGCGGCATCAGGTTTACGTGAGATTTTTACTGCAACGGCGTTAATGCTAGTCATTGGTATTGCTGCGTTAATGAGTTTAATCGGTTTATCACCAGCTTTAGGAACTTTCCTTGCGGGTGTGGTACTGGCTAACAGTGAGTTCCGCCATGAGTTAGAATCAAATATTGAGCCCTTTAAAGGCTTATTACTCGGTTTATTCTTTATAACCGTCGGTGCTGGGATTAATTTCAGTATTTTATTTGATCAATTTGGCACCATTATTGGATTAACCCTTGGTGTTATGCTCATTAAAGCACTGGTATTGTTAATATTAGCGTTTATTTTTAAAGTTAAAGGCAGTGATCGGTGGTTGTTTGCACTTAGTTTGGCGCAAGCGGGTGAGTTTGGATTTGTATTATTGAACTACACCGTTCAAAACAATGTATTACCGTCTGAGTTAGGTCAAACATTATCGCTGGTGGTTGCATTGTCGATGTTCCTAACCCCTGGGTTATTTATTTTGTTTGATAAGGTTATTTTACCGCGATTTAGTGCTGCTAAAAATGAACGTGAAGCAGATGAAATAGATGAGCAAGGTAAAGTGATCATTGCGGGTATTGGACGTTTTGGTCAAATAGTGAATCGCTTATTAACCGCTAATGGCATGAAAACAGTGGTTCTCGATCACTCGGTGACTCAAATTGATAATATGCGTCAAATTGATATCAAAAGCTTTTTTGGCGATGCGACTCGACATGATCTCCTGCATACTGCTGGGATTGAAGATGCCAAAGTGTTTGTGGTTGCGATTGACGATCAAGAGCGTGCAACCGAGTTAGTGCATTATATTAAGCAAACCTATCCACATGTACGTGTTTTAGCGCGAGCTTATGATCGAGGCCATCACTATTCGTTGCGTTGCGCAGGTGCAGATTATGTGATCAGTGAAACTTACCGTTCGGCATTGGCTATGGGCGCACAAGCACTAAAAGAATTAGGCGTGCATCCTTTTAGAGCGGAACAACAAAAAGCGATGTTTGTTGAAACAGAAGCGAAAAGTAAAGATTTGCTGTATCAAACATGGCGTGATAGCACTGAAGAAGATCGTTTTAATAGCTCTTATGTTGAACTGTTTATGCAGTTAGAACAGACCTTAGGTGAAGCAATGAAGCAGGAACGCACGGATAAGCACACTAAATCGGAACGAGGTTGGACACCACCGCCTAAAAACTTTATTGAAGAAGCAGAGCAAATGAAGGTTGATAAGAATAATTAAGCGATTTTATTTCGTTATTCGACCGTCATAATTAGAGGCGCTAATGATTCAGTCATTAGCGCCTTTTGTTATTTAGAACTAACGAATTAATGGATACAATTTTTTGTAGCATTTGCATACAATTTCTAAATAACTGACTAAATTTATTTATGTTATTGTCAATAAGAGAAGCTTATTTCGAGCTTTATATGAATATTGGTAATAGGTGAAATGTTTAAAAAGAATCTACTTGCATCACTTCTACTTAGCTCTTTCGTTGCTCAACCAGCCCTCGCTGATACCACATTAAATATTTATAATTGGTCAGAATATCTTCCTGCAGAATTACTGACTCAATTTACTAAAGAAACTGATATCAAGGTTAACTATTCAACGTTTGAAAGTAATGAAACGATGTATACCAAGATCAAAATGATCGACGGTAAAGGGTATGATTTAGTATTCCCATCTACTTACTATGTTTCCAAAATGGCAGATGAAGGCTTATTAGCCAAACTTGACCATAGTAAAATTACAGCCTTTGCTCAGTTAGATACGACGATTTTAAATCAGCCGTTTGATCCGAATAATCAATATTCTATTCCGTATTTATGGGGTAGTACGGCGTTAGGCTACGACAGTGATGTGGTTGATGGTAAACAAATTACTCAGTGGAAAGATTTATGGAAGCCAGAGTTTAAAGGTAGTGTGTTATTAACCGATGATCCACGTGATGTGTTCGGTATGGCATTGATCATGAATGGACACAGTGTGAATAGCCGTGATGAAACCGAAATTAAACAGGCTTATGAAACCCTTAAAAGCTTAATGCCAAATGTGGCGCTGTTTAATTCAGATGCACCGCATATTCCGTATATAGCTGGTGAAGTTTCAGTCGGTATGCAATGGAATGGTACTGCTGTGCGTGCAGCAAATGAAAATCCAGCGCTCAAATTTGCTTACCCACAAGAAGGCACTATTTTCTGGATGGATAATATTGTGATTCCGGCAGCGAGTGAGCATAAAGATGCTGCTTATCAGTTCATTAATTTCTTATTGAAACCAGAAAATCAAGCTAAGATTGTTACCGAAATTGGTTATGCGACCCCTAATTTAGAATCATTAAATAATCTTCCTGACACTATTCGTAATAGTGATATTATTTTCCCAACCAAAGCCATTAAGCAAAAAGGTCAATTTTTGGCAGATGTTGGTGATGCGACGGCAATCTACCAGCGCTATTGGATGGAGCTGAAGAAATAATGAAAGTTATCTACACTGAAAAACAACGTTTACATCATGTACGTTTTGAATTTTTAAATGGTGAAGCCACCCCATGTTTTGAAAAACCAGAACGTGCAGACATGGTGCTTAATGCATTAAATAGTCATGGTGGTTTCACAATGGTTGAGCCTAATAGCTATGGTGATGCGCCTATGCGTTGGGTACACACGGATGATTACGTTGATTTTCTAGCAAGTTGTTGGGATCAGTGGGTTGAAGCATTTGGTGATGTGCATGATGCCTCACCATACTGTTTTGCACCTGCACGTCATTTACGTAACCGTATTCCTAAAGACATCGAAGGACGTTTAGGTTATTACAGTTTTGATATGACTGCGGCGATCACCGCCGGTTCTTGGAAAGCGATTGTTGCAGCGACTGAATGTGCGTTAACGGGGGTTGATTTAATTAAGCAAGGTGAACACGCCGCGTTTGCGTTATGTCGTCCACCTGGTCACCATGCTGCGCCTGATCTAATGGGCGGTTATTGTTATGCTAACAACGCAGCCATTGCAGCTGAAAGCTTTATTCGTCAAGGCGCGAAGCGCGTTGCAGTACTTGATATTGATTACCACCATGGCAACGGCACTCAAAGTATTTTCTATAATCGCAGTGATGTGTTATTTGCATCGATTCATGGCGATCCTGATTACGATTATCCTCATTACCTTGGCTTTGCCGATGAAGAAGGTGAGGGGGAGGGTCTAGGCTTTAATCTTAATTTACCGTTACCACTACATACAACAGATTGGTCTGTTTATGAACCAGTATTAGCGACGGCATTAGCGCGTATTGCTGAATATCAGCCTGATGCATTAGTGATTTCATTAGGAATGGATACTTTTGCAGATGATCCAATCAGCTATTTTAAATTAATGCGCACTGATTATCGAAATATTGGCTGGATGATTGGTTTATTAAATATTCCGACTTTATTTGTTTTTGAAGGCGGTTATGCGGTTGATGATTTAGGTCATAATACCGTTGCAGTACTTGATGGCTTTAATAAAGCACGAGTGTAGTTATCTATACTGCATAATTAAAAATACATGTGAAATTAAAAGCGATAGCCTGATGGTTATCGCTTTCTTGTTTAAAGCGTGATCCCCATATAAACACATAGTTCACGTTTAATACGAATAAATTCAGTCGTAGTGACTTTTTGTGCTTGGTAATCTTTACATTCCTCAACGTTGATATCATCAACTTCAACTTCTAAAAAAGGTAATTCAGAACTATTGGTAAGTAAATAAAGGGCGCGGTTACCGTCAATTTTATAATTTAAATCAAAAGCAACAATCGTCTCCATATTGATATAAATATTATTTATTTTTAGTGCTTTTTTCATTACAGACATCCTATGTAAAATAACGATGAAGTCACATATTATTCGTGGCTAAAAATAGAATATGCTGAGTTTTACATTTTGTATGTAAGAAGTTCTGCAATGAAAGATTGTATTATTCATTAACGGCAATCGCTTGAATTGAGTCTTTTTTATGCTGTTTCCTTTCAACTTTTGCTAACCATAATAGTGGTGCTATGATCATAACAGTGCCTATCAGGGTAGTTGTGTCAGGCACTTCGTTAAATAATAAATATCCGACAATGACTGCACCAATTAAACCACTGTATTCAGCACTGGCAATTTTATTACTTTCCACTGCACGGTAAGCAACTACGCAAGTTGCAGCATAGATCAAAATTAATGCGCTAGAGCCTGATGCAGTAATGAGCGGCGACCAATCCCATGGTTTATTCTCTAATAATGCTAATATTAGTGACGCAGGCATACCGATTAAGTTGGTCAATAATAATGTCTGGGCAACACTTTGTTGTGTTGGTAGTTTACGAATAAATAGGTTATTTATCGCAATGGTTAATGCGACTACTAATGCGCCAAAAGCTGCCCAACTAATGTCTGTTGGACGTACAATGACTAACACGCCAGCAAAGCCAATAATACCAGCAGCAATAGAATAACGGCTGAGTTTTTCACCATAAATAATCATTGCCAGCGGAAGCATGATCAAGGGGGCTGCATAGAAAATAGCGTTCGCAGTGGCTAGCGGCAGTGTGCTTAAAGAGATCACCATAAACACAGCACCTAATAACCACACATGCGCTCGCACAAAATGCCATTTTAAGCCGATTAAAAAACTTTGCTTAGTTGCCGTTAAACAAAAGGGCAGTAAGATAATGACTGCTGATAGTTGACGGAAAAACACGAACTGAAATATCGCTGCATCTTTACCCATAGTTTTAATTAAGGCGTCAGAAAGTACCGCTACTAAATTACCAATAATCAAAATGGTCATTGCAAAGCCAACAGAGCGTTTTTTCATTATACCTACCGAAATAAACAAGGTGAGATTGTGGTGCTAGTTGAGCTTGAATAGTGCAAACAATAGCATTGGTGAATTTGCATCTTATGATGAATTTAACGTTATGTATAATGACATAATGTTAACTGGTATAAGTATTTCTAAGAGTTACTAATACTTACCAAGCAATAATGTCGCCATTATAGCTTAGAAATTGTCCGCTGTTGTGTGGCGTTAATCTTGATAATAATTCCAATAAACATTGTGCGGTATATTTAGGCGTGAATAATTTGTGTGGGGATACATTGTGTTGAAAAGGCTCAGAAAGAGCACTTGCTGTTGTACCAGGATGAAAAGCGATAACACAACATCGAGGAAGTTTAGGTCGCCATTCAATACTAATGGTTTTAATTGCCATATTGAGGGCCGCTTTAGAGGTTCGGTAACTAATCCAACCACCTAATCTATTATCTTCAATACTGCCGACTTTGGCGGAGATTGTGACAAAATAACTGCGGCGCGAGGCTTTTAGCTGAACCATAAAATGCTTAGCCAGTAACAAGGTTGGTAAGGTGTTAGTTTTTATATTGGTATAGAAAAAATCAGCCTCGAAGTGTTGAATCGACTTTTCTGGTGAATGTGTAGCTGTGTGAAGTATACCCACTGCATTGATCACAAGATCAAGCTGGATGAATTGGGTAGCCAGCGTGGAAATCTCTGTTTCTATAGTTATATCAACGTGATGCCAATGTAGTTGTGGATGTTGATAACGTGGTTGGTGCCGAAAAAATGTTGCATGGATTTGTGCATTAGGTTTAAGAAGCAATAATTGTTTGATAATCGCAAGCCCAATGCCTCCAGTTCCACCAATAATTAATGCTTTCATTCGATCCTCCTTGAGATAGTTGCGCATGGTTATTTTAACCATGGCTGCTAAATTTCATTATAGCGAGATTATTTTAAGATTGGATGTATGATAAAATACACAATAATTATCTGTTTGGTTTAATAATTACGCAGTTAAATTCCTTTTAAGAATAAGTGCTTTACAGCCAATGCTGACCACTATAGTATACGCCGCATGGAGAGATGGCTGAGTGGTTGAAAGCACCGGTCTTGAAAACCGGCATACGTTTATAGCGTATCTAGGGTTCAAATCCCTATCTCTCCGCCAAATATAAAAAAGCCGCTATTTTTACAGCGGCTTTTTTACGTCTGAATAAAAGATACGTATTAATAGTGAATTTAAAGCAGGGTTCAAATCCATTTTCCTATCTCCTCTGATTATTCTGATTATTCTGATTTATATTGATGCTATGTAACTCATGATTCGTCATTATTTATGACTATTATTGCCGATGTTACGTTAGATCGTAACAATAAGCCTCTAGCATTAAAGAATGAGCTAAAGAGCGGTTTAATGAAGTCATAGGAGGGAGCGGCGATTGCCTCTTATCATATAATGGTTCTGAATCAACATTATTACGAGAAGTATATGATGTTCTTGATATGGTACAGCAGATGAGCGATTAAGGTTGTTAGATAAGCGTAGACAACATTTTAAAGAATTGAGCAAAATCTAATTAAAGATAAACCGAGTGTAGACTCGGTTTATCTCATTTTATTAATTTAATAAGCAATCATGTAATAACTAAGTTAGCTAAATAAAATAGCTGGCTTAGCTATATGATGAAAAATTAATATATATTATCGCTTATGATTGTGTTTATGCTTGTGGCAATGTTTACACCAGTGATCATGTTTATAATATCCATGGTGATGATCGGGTAAAAAAACACAACCTTGTAGTAATATTAATGCAGCTATAATCATAAAACCATGTTTGAATAATCTATTCATTGCCACACCTTTTTATTTTGTAGGTATGTTTGTGATTGCCGACAAAAACAATAATATGTTGATGGCGACGATAAGCTAAAAATGATTTCTTAAGCCAATGATCTTGGTTGCGTCTCTTTAATTTATATTTATCATTTTTTTTATACACGCACTCATATGTTTTTTTCTGTACTTTAAATATATAATGATGGTGTGATGTTCCTTTAAATGTCAGTTTATTTCTTGGTGTTTCGGTGTAAGCTGCGATAACTGCCCTACAATATTCTTTATTTGAGATTTGCTTTGCCGAAGCTGATAAAGGGGAGAGTAGACATACAAATGCTACAAAAAGTGTCATCATTTTATTCATAGTGATTCTCATTAAATAGTGTGTAGGATAGTTAAGTTAGTTGTTAAACCCATCACCATGATTAACAAAGACTTTTCTTCCGGAAATTTTTCCAATGTAGTGTTCTTTATTGCCATGTCTGTCTGAATGTCTTAATTGACCGCCTTTAAGAGATATAGGGCTACCATTGTTGGTAGTACCTGTACATATAACATAAGATTTATATTTTCCTTTCTTTTGAGATAAGAACTTGCACTCAGTATTATCCGTCAAGGTGTAGCCTTCCTGTTCAAAAAGGAAATTGGCTTTTTGAGTCATATAATCATCAGCCCATGTCATTGGATTACTGCAGCCAGTAATAAATGTAGGGATAGCCATAGATAATAAAAATAGGTGCTTTTTTATATTCATATGAGATTCTCTGTGTTTTATTGGTTTGAAATATGTTCATAGAGATAAATGAAAAGTAGTAATTATTTTTCTCATTTCAATGCTTTAATTAATATTTAAATAAATTTTTGTACGGGTGTTTATAATGGTATGAATGTTACGTTGAGATAAAGGAATAATCTTTATCAAAATGTAACCTTGAATTTTTATATATCAAGCATGATAAAAAACCAATTATATATGTTTAGTATTTTCATATGATTTATAGTTTGTTGTAATGTTTGGTATGAGGACATTATATAGGGTTTGTATAATAGTAATATGTCAATATAAAGACGAAAAATATCAACATAAGGACATTTTAGCTTATTTAATCTATTAATGAGTATTACGATAAGTGCCACTTGCATCGCCTTACTCGGGAAGTAAGGCGAATAATTAATTAGTGAATACTTTGTCGTGCTTCAATGCTGCCGTGCGTTTGAATGGTTGTACCTTGAGATCCTGCACAGCCTGTTACAACCATGCCTAATAAGATAAATGCGATAATGTTCTTCAATTGATAATCCTTTATTAGCATTTTGTTTATTCTATGAACAGTGTACCTGTAACCAGAAATAGCAACAAGGAGGCAGAAAAGTGCTAACTCAGTCAATAAAAAAGCCGCTGATTATAATCAGCGGCTGAGTGAGTTATATCGTGATGATAGTTACAGTTTCTTTGAGAAAACGCCGCACAAACCAATGATGATTAACCCAAGGATCATAATTTCCCCTTTATTACTGTCAAAGCCAGCTTTAACGCCAGAAATAGCAACAATTGCGATAGCTACTGGAATAATGTATTTAATCAATACATACCAGACATTAAACAGTGGAAATGAAACTTTACCATCGTTGGTGATTTCTTTTTTCAATTCACTGCGATCTAAACGCCAACCAGTAAAAAGGCAGACCAACATACCACCAATCGCTAAAAAGATTTTATCGGTTAATAAATCAAAAATATCAAAAGCGCCAGTAGCAAATAGTGTTGGACCAAAACCGCCAATGGATAATGAGGCTAAGATACATAGTAATGCCATTACTCCGCTAGCTATAAGTACTGCGGTAACACGGCTAAAGCCTTTTTCATCAATTAAGTAAGCAACGACGACTTCTAGTAATGATACTGAAGAGGTAAGTGCTGCAACACTTAAGCCGATAAAGAACAATATTGCGAGTATTAAACCAATACCGCCCATCTCAGCAAACAGTTGTGGCACAACCACGAATACTAAACCAGGGCCTGCTGATGGTTCCATTCCAAAAGCAAACATTGCAGGGAACATTGCAATACCAGCGAGTAATGCTACGCCGGTATCCATTGCTGTGACCATTGCTGTCGTTTGTACAAGGTTCTCTTTTTTTCGCAGGTAGCTACCGTAAGTTAGCATGCAGCCCATGCCTAAGCTTAATGAGAAGAATGCTTGTCCTAATGCAGCCAATACAACGGAACTATCAATTTTTGAAAAGTCGGGCTTAAACAAAAATTCTAATCCAGCCATGGCACCAGGTAGAGTCAAGCCTTTGATCGATACGATCATTAAAATGATAAACAATAGTGGCATTAAAATTTTACCGGCTTTCTCAATACCGCCAGAGACACCACGCATGACGACTAGAATATTAAAGAGTAGGTATAGTCCCATCCAAAATAGAGGTTGTAGTGGGTTAGCAATAAAGCCACTAAAACTGTCACCAATAGCATCGGGTTGGCTCAATAAACCAGTAGCGACTTTATAGATATAAGCAATAGCCCAGCCGCCAACAACCGGATAGAAGCCCATGATTAATAGGCCACTGAGTACGCCTAAGATGCCGACAAAAGTCCAGCGACGATCCGTGGTTTTAAAGGCTCCTACTGCAGATAGTCCTGTTTTACGTCCGACTGCAAATTCTGTCAGCATAACGCTAAAGCCAATCACGATAACAAATAGTAGATAAATAGAAACGAATGCACCGCCGCCATTTTCACCTGCGGTGTAAGGGAATTTCCAAATATTACCTAAACCTACAGCAGATCCTGCTGCTGCCATCACGAAGCCCAGTTTTGAACTCCATGTTCCTCTATTTGATGTTACTGATGATGTTGTATCCATACATGATCCTGTGACTATAATTAAAGCAATTGATTTTAAAGGATAATATATTTACTGAGCATATTTACTTAAGGGTGGTGAGATGAAATATAAAAGGTTTGTATTAGTAAAGATATGGATTTGTTAAATATATTGATTACTTTTTATCACGTATTTTATTGCTTTGAAATGAAAAACTGCAGCTAGGTAAGTAATAATAGTGAGCATTAATAATGGTTTTTTGATTAAAGTTGTTAATAAACAATACGTTGCTTTTGATTTTTGGTGGTAGCATAAAATGCTAAAGTGGTGTTTTAATCTAACTTAGATAAATATTTCACTCAGTAGCTATATAAGTAATATTGTTAAGTAGAATGATGGTTATATATAGGTGGTTATTCTGATACTAAGATATTTAAAAGCATATAAGCTAGGTAGGTGGCGGAAGTTATCGTGGTAATAACTTAGACTTGTGATGAAATTTCATCATTGATGTATTATTGATCTAGTTTTGATTGTTTTTAATCAGCATTGGCGGAGAAATCTACAGTTGATGTTTTTATTATTATTATTACTTTACAGTGACCGCGCTCGACTATATTATTCGCGGCATTGGAGAGATGGCTGAGTGGTTGAAAGCACCGGTCTTGAAAACCGGCATACGTTTATAGCGTATCTAGGGTTCAAATCCCTATCTCTCCGCCAAATTCTGAAGATTCGATTTATCGGGTTTCATAAAGAATTGGAGCGGTAGTTCAGTTGGTTAGAATACCGGCCTGTCACGCCGGGGGTCGCGGGTTCGAGTCCCGTCCGCTCCGCCAACATAAAGACATAGTGTTAATTAATTAACATGCTATGTAACGAAATTTTGTGCCGACTTAGCTCAGTAGGTAGAGCAACTGACTTGTAATCAGTAGGTCACCAGTTCGACTCCGGTAGTCGGCACCATTAAATTTCGGTGGGATTCCCGAGTGGCCAAAGGGAGCAGATTGTAAATCTGCCGGCACTGCCTTCGAAGGTTCGAATCCTTCTCCCACCACCATTACAATTCCCTCTTAGTTCAGTTGGTAGAACGCCGGACTGTTAATCCGTATGTCACTGGTTCAAGTCCAGTAGAGGGAGCCAAATAGAAAAGCCCGCAAGCAATTGCGGGCTTTTTTACATCTAAAATTTAGTGAAAGTAGAGTGTTAGTACTTAAGGTTCGATCATCCACCACCATACAATTCCCTGTTAGTTCAGTTGGTGCTTCTTTATTGGGAAGATTAGCGGCCTGTTAATTCACATGTCACTGGTTCAAGTCCAGTAGAGGGAGCCAAATAGAAAAGCCCGCAAGCAATTGCGGGCTTTTTTACGTTTTGAGTTTGGTGAAGCTAGGTTTCGAGCTTCGAGCTTCGAGCTTCGAGCTTCGAGTTTCGAGACTGCGAGAGTGTAGGGTGCTAGCTCCTAACACTATACAATTCCTTATTAGTTCAGTTGGTGCTTCTTTATTGGGAAGATTAGCGGCCTGTTAATTTACATGTCACTGGTTCAAGTCCAGTAGAGGGAGCTAAATAGAAAAGCCCGCGAGCAATTGCGGGCTTTTTTACATCTAAAATTTGGTAGTAGTAGGGTGTTTAGCGCTCGAATAGTGGTTCATCCATCGCTATATAATTCTCTCTTAGTCTGTCGGTTTGCTTTTTATACTTCAGGTTTTAGTTTTACAGATTTTGACATTAGTATTGAAATATCAGGTTTTTTTGCCACTAAATATACTGCACTTGCTGCTAAAACAAAGCCAACTATTCCTATCCAACTGAAAGATTCTCCAAATATTAACCAAGCTTGAATTGCAGTGATGGGGGGGACTAAATAAAACATTGAAGCGACACTTGATGATGCATTTTTGTTTACCATGTAAAGTAGTAATAGCAATGCAATACAAGATAGACAGATTACTAACCAAGCTAACGATAGAATAAATTCTGTCGTCCATAATACTTTCATCGTTTCAAATTTAAGTGCGATAGGTAGGAATAAAGTTAATGCGGCTAGGTATTGAATTGTCGCTCCGCCGATCATATCAATCTGCTGACAATACTTTTTTTGATATAGTGTGCCTAGAGTAATACCGAATAGTGCTGATAAGCAGAAACAGAATGCACTGGTTTTATGTAGTTCTGATTGCCACTCCATTTTTCCCATCAATACCATCGTGATACCGATAAATCCGAGTAATAAGCCTAGCCATTGAGATGGTTTAAATTGTTCTTGAGTCAACGATAAAAGAATAATCGCCGTCAAAATAGGTTGAATCCCCACTAATAGTGAACTTAGGCCTGCAGGCATGCCTAAACTAATCGCGAAGTAACTGCCTCCAAGATAAAAACCGTGGATTAATAATCCAGCAATACAGCTGTGCCAAAAGTCTTTTCCTGTTGGGATGCGTCGATGTAACAACCCTGCAATGATCAGAAAAAGTAATATGTTTAAAGCCATACGGATAGAAAGTAATGTCGCAGGTTCGGCGTATTGTAAGCCAAAGCGTGCCCCAACAAATCCAGAGGCCCAAAGGATAACAAATACAAAAGGAATAGCTTTGATTAGCATGATAGATCCTTGTTCTATATTGTTTGTTGTTTTTGAGTTCTGTTAATATACTCGGGTACAGTTTCTTCTTGAAGTTACAGATTTAGGTCTTTATATGGGCACAGATTTTGCGAGTATGTTGGATCATAATCATTATTTAGAGCAAGGTGATCGGCAGGAAAGTAATAAATATCTTGTTGTGGAAAATTATATTAAACAAGTCATTCAGAGCGGGATATATCAAAAGGATGACAAACTACCGTCTATTCGTTCATTAAGTATTGATCTGTGTGTGAGTAAAAATACTGTTATTCGAGCCTATCAAGAATTAGAAGCACAGGGGCATGTTTATTCTGTGCCAAGATCCGGTTATCGTGTCAAAATTAGAGCTGAATTTAACTCAACGTGGTTTGAACCAACTTGTGTTGATTTGATCTCTGTATGTAAAGAGATCCTCACTTATTCGAAGCATAAAGAGTTACTGTCTATAGGCTCTGCACATCCAAATATTGACGCGCCCGCGATAAAAAGTTTATATGCAGAAATTGGCCGTCATAGCCGTCAGCAAGCATATACTTCTAGCCATTATCAATTACCACCAGGTGATAAGTTACTGGTTAAACAATTGGCAAAAATCACTCAAGATTTAGGTATAGCAGCACGTGTAGATGATTTATTGGTTACCCATGGTGCCCAGCAAGCGATCAGTTTAGCGTTACGTGCTATTACTAATAGTGGTGATATCGTTGCGGTTGAATCACCTTGTTATTTTGGTAATTTATTATTATTGGAGTCATTAGGGTTAAAAGTAGTCGAAATTCCTAGCTGCCCTCGAGATGGTATAAATCCAGCAGCACTTGAGCAAGCGATGAAAGATTGGGATATTAAAGTCATTATAGTGACTCCAAATTTTACTAATCCAACAGGAGCAGTAATGCCGTTGGAACGGCGTAAATATTTTCTTTCTGTATCTGGTAATATTCCTATTATTGAAGATGATGTTTTTGGTGCATTGGCTTATAGCTATCTGTTACCCAGCTTATATACTTTAGATAGCCAAAAGCGTGTTATTTATGTTAATTCATTATCGAAAACACTTGATTCTCGACTTCGTATTGGTTGGATGTTAGCGGGTCGATATCGTGCACAGGTAGAGCAGTACCTATTGTGTGACAATATGGGGTGTCTTAATCTGATGCAATCAGGGGTCGCTACGTTTTTAACTTCAGGGAAATATCGTCCACATACGACACGGATGATCCGTATTTATCAAACTAACGTTAAGCATTTTTCTACTCTATTACATGACGTATTAGAACAGCATGAAAATGTGAAAAATCGTTATCAAATAAATATAACCCAAGGATCTTTTTTACTGTGGATTAAACTACCTGAGGAAACTAACAGTTATGATCTTTATCGTGCCTGTAATAAAGAAAGGATCAGTATCTTGCCTGGTACTGTTTTTGGTTTGCATAATCAATATCAGAATTTTATTCGTGTTAGCGTAGCAAATTTTAGTCGTGATAAAGATTGGCTACCAGCAATGAAGATATTGGGGAGGTTAATTTCTCAGTATGCTCCGTAACAGTCAGAGTGATTTCGTTTATTAGCTGTGTTTTGTTTTATAAAACATCAATATGAATAACATTAATGTCTTTTGATTAATAGATGATCACTTGAAAATCTTTTTAATATTATTGCTTTACAGGGAAAGGTCAGCACTATATTATTCGCGGCATTGGAGAGATGGCTGAGTGGTTGAAAGCACCGGTCTTGAAAACCGGCATACGTTTATAGCGTATCTAGGGTTCAAATCCCTATCTCTCCGCCAAATTCTGAAGATTCGATTTATCGGGTT
>NZ_PYON01000020.1 GCF_003026355.1 Photobacterium kishitanii
CTATTATGTATACCGATTCATAAAAGTACCATTCGGCACTTTTATCATATTATTCACTAATAACAACTATAATACTTACTTATATAAATATATGTTATAAACTATCTTTTGAATAATCGACTGATTTTGAGCATTTCTTTTTTTCTTTCAAGATAATATAAAATGCACCAACAATAAACGCTAGAATGAGTAAAATTTCCATAATTGACCTTTATATCTTAAAACAAATTTAACTGAATATGTCCACCTAATAAGTGGCTGGGATTTGATTACAATACAAACCCACCAACAACTTACATGATTGAACTCATAATACCTCAACTAAGTTATAAAATTGTGATAATTAACAATTAAAATTTACACAATCTTAAAAATTTGCACAAACGTCACACTACAACCATCGTTCTTGAGCGGTAAAACTCACAGAAAGCCATGTTTCACCTAACTCATCGGAAAGCTGATCCCATATCTTTTGCCGAATATAATCTTGTCGTTTTGTTGGCCACTTATGATCATCTTTCACTAAAATATTTATCTCTAGATCGTATTGTCGCCCTATCTTTGCAAAATGATGGGTATAATCATCAAAACCATATTCTTTCGATAGTGCCGCAATAACTTGGTCAACATGCCGTTGTGCGCCATTTTGAGGAGCAACTAACAGTACTTCTTTCATATTACGACATAGAACTTTAATCGGTAAGATAGACGCAAATAAAGCTAAAGCTGTCACCAAGATAGGATCGATATAGGCATTCCATTTACTGTACCCTAACCCATTACAAATAACGACAGAAACAAAGCCCACTAAAATAGCGGCACTCAAAATACCATCAATTAACCATTCTTGAGAGTCAATACGAACTAATTCAGAGTCAACACTAGATGCAATATGACTTTCAATTACATAAATACTAAAACAACTGATTGTTGATAACACCGCATATATAAGTGCATCTTTAAGAATGATATCATGACCACCATTTAAGATAGTTTGAATTCCAGTTATAAAAGCAAACATACATGTAACTAGAATAATTACACCATTAACTACACTTATCAATGGCTCAAAATGAGCATAACCAAATTGAAATTGTGCATCATCCGGTTTAGTCACTAAATAAGCCGTATATAAATTAAGCCCTGTCATCCCCATGCTTAATAATGAAAACAGACCATCAAGTAAAATCGCATTAGACCCAACGTAAAACCCATAGCTAATACCTAATGTTGCAACAAAAACCGTCCCCACTAGGGATAATTTAAGCGCTGCACGTTCTTTACTAACTTTACGGTGAGTAACCATAATATCCTCCATAAAATAATATCCTTACTATATTTAAGGTGATTGGTTATTGATTACGCCGTAAAAATATTTATCATAGATAACGACGATATAAATATCATTCTATTAAATATAGTATTTAATACAAATTAAGTCTTACCGTTGATAAATAATTCTAAAGATAAGAAAAAAGAAATTATTAAATCATTAACAATCATAATGTTAATTAATAAAAGAAGTGCGTTTCATTTGGTTATTCTTGTCGAATCAATTCTAAACGCTCAACATCAGTATAAAATGTCACCATTTTTATACGACTTATAGCATATTCAAAACTGCTTTTCTGACACATTTCTTGCGATGAGGTAGTTATTCTATTTCGAGGTTGTCGTTCAATGTTACGATTATATTGTCGTTCCAATTCCGTACAATTAGCATAACGCTGACAAGCATTATAACGATCTTCTTTTAACGTTAACCAATGTGCTTCAAATTGATATAACGCATTATGTAATTGATCCATATTATCATCAGTTATTTTACCTTTTAATGCATTAACTTGTTGTAATTGCATTGAGATAAAATTATTAAAATAATCGTTAGATTGTGTCGCTAAGTATTTATCACAATGATTATCATAACGAATATTGGCACTTTTATTTAGTTCCGCAACATCAGCAGATGAGCATGCTATTGTGAGGAACAATGTGCAGAGTAACGAGAATGGCCTCATATTACCCTCCAAATAATAAGTATTAACATCATTATGACGTACTCATTATAGGAGCGCTTTAATAATGTAAGATATCTTATAATTAAGATTTCTAAATATAAAAACCAGCGATGTTAAATAACATCACTGGCTATACTTTATTTAAGACATTATTATTTATTGCGTTTTAAATATTTGAACAGTTTCAAGTTTAGTCATTTTACGAATTTGACGCCAAACAAAATAGAAGATCCCCATCATCATGAGCATTGATGGAATAGCAATGACAGGATAACTTAATAACGTCATTCTTCCGAGTTCTTCATTAAATGCTTCAGTCCCAGCAGGACTTGTTACAATAACAGTCGCTAGAATGTAATTCATGATCGATGAGAAAACAAAAGTACTCGCAAATAAATAATTTGATTGAACTAAGCAACGATCAAATGCTTGCTGTTGGTTAAACTCCATTAATTTTTGCTTTATAAGGCCCAAATTCAAAATACTATCGTTAAAAATCATTTTTGTAACAATAGGATATTTAGTAAAAGTGGACCCAAGTACAACAACACCAATGATACCTGGAATCAAAGCTTCCTTAACAGCTAGCCATTGAGTATCAAGCTCTAATACACCAATTCCACCAGTAAGTAATACGCTCACAATACCGAGTATTGCTATAAAGTTAAATTTTTTCTTTTTTAATAACTCATAACCACCGAATGCCACAGGAAAAGCTAAAGCAACTAATAGTGCCCCTACCGATCCTAGACGGTCATCACCACTCATTTTCATTAAAATGATTGATGGAACTACGACGTTAAAAATAATTTCATTCAACGGATTGGTTTTCTTTTCGGCCATAATTCCTAATAATTTCCTTTATTCATAATTATGTCACTTTGAACTTATCGCAATAACAATATCTCGTAATACTGAACAACTACTCCCTAACTTATTGCTAGTACAATAGTTATTCTAGTTAAAGCTTAAAGATCTGCTATTTTTCTATTTTGATTGTTTCGTTTATCCATATGACTGTAAAGAACAATATCGTTACAAACCATTAAAAATTATAATCAATGTAACGATATGCGATTACAGGTAATGATTAAAAACTACCATTGACCGTTAAGCTTGCGATAATAGCCAAAGTACATGCACATGCTAACATCGCTAACACGGGTTTTGTTTTAGTGAGTAATGACATTAACCATAATCCTGTCGCCACTAACAAACAGCCAACACTTACAACACGCAAGATAAAAGGTAATAAAATACCATGATGGGTTTGTTCGATAAGCATCGCTACATCTAAACTTGCAACGATAAGTACGATTAACCCAATAAATGTCCCCAAGACCGGTAAGGCTAAATTTAGAGGCTCCACCTTATGTTGTGCTTTCACTAACATCGTATGTGCTAATAGACTACCGCCAAAGCCGACACTAAAAATAATCGTCATCACGGCACCAATATTACCGCTGTTAGCACTAAAGCTTAAAATATCAATGATATAAGCAATGCTCCATAGCAACATTACAACAACGATTGCTTTTCGAGCTCTCTCTTTACCAAGTAAACGATTTTCACACAAACTATAAATTAACGTTAATGCGACAAATACCAATACAAACACAACAGCACTAGAATTTGTGACATTAATGCTCGATTGCATCATCAACGTGGCTTCACGAATTAATAGCGAAGCAATTAATAACCAACTGATCAAAGGTAATTGCTTTATCACACGGTCATGCTGCCCAAAACATAATTTACCCGATAACATTACACCACCAATAATGATGAACGCACCTATCGCAAATTGTTCTAGTACTTCCGACAGCAATATCGACCAATCATTCCACTGCATAAATTATAAATACCATGTTACATGTAACTACAGCTAACTAGCTGTTTTACATTGTTTTGTTTGTTGTTACGATTTATTGATGTTTAACTATCAATAAATCGCCATAAGTTTAATATTATTACCTTTTAATACAGCTATTTACTATAAACTATCTGAGTAATATTGCTGTTTTTTGCACTTCCACAACTTAATGCCATATTTTTCCGTATTAACGTGGCATTTTGCGATTGAACCTTGGCTAACATTGCTTTTAACTCAGCAACCTCGCTTCTAAGCTCTCGGTTGCGCTCTTTATATTCATTGAGTTCAGTGTGCTTGGCATCACGCTGTTGTCGAACACCTTTATTAACACCACCCTTAATGCGCTCTAACAGGTCAGGACAATCACGATGAATCAACGCTCGGCTTACACCAGCTTCTTCGGCAACGGCTGCTACACTCATTTTACGTTTGTCAGAGACAATATTAGGGCGAGCTTTTTCAATACGAATAATGGCAAGTCGAACTGCTTTGTGTGTCGTTTTTTCTTTTTGGTTAGACATTTATCACCTCAATATGCTCTCTCTGATTAATCTCTTGCTTCATGGCTTCAACATCAACCCCCAAAGCTGTTAGCACCTTTTCACAGCGCCCCATACCTTTTCTAATGGACTCTCTGCCAATCTCCCCAATGTCATCCAACTGCATCAGCTTCATTTGTTGAACCAACATTCCCTCCCAATAAGGCTGATGCCGCTTGTCCACAATGCCACTTTCACAACTATCAGGTTTACCGCATTTACACTCGTCATCATTGGTACACCATCCAATGCCTGTTGAACGGATGGGAATTGAGCTAGAGTAGGCTTTAGCCATATCACTGAGAGAGCCAAAGACTTTAATCAGTTCACCATCTTCACGGACTTGCATGATTTTTTGAGCCATAGCTCCCCCTGTAATGGGTGTATCTAGCTCAAACCAATCTTGCTTAATTTCTTCTTCAACCAGATATTTCTCTTGGAGCAATTCTTTAAATAACTCAGAGTCCAGATCATCGTTAAAGGCATATAAGGCGGTCATGGTGATAGACCAGTGCTTGAAGTGGTCTTTTAATGCTCTCAAATCACCTAACTCTGAATGCACTGCATAATTAGCAAAGGTGCGTCTAAACTGATGCGATGATAGATTCCAATCACTAGCAACTTGCTTGCATAAATTTGGCAACCTAAGATCTGTAATGGACTGTCCAGACAGGATGCTAATCTTAGTCTGCGCGGATTTCGCTAGACAAATGTGGTCTGAAATCTGTTCAAGGCGATGCACCTCTACATAGTCATTGCTTGCTTTTGCTTTCACTAAATTACGCTCAAGTTGCGCTTGAAGTGGCACACTCAGTTGACCAAGGATATCAATCGCTTGAGTAGCAATCTCTGGGGCAATCCACTCTGCCAACCCTGTATGCGTTTTTTCAGATACCGTTTCGATATAGTAATAGATGATGTCATCTCGCGTTTCAGAGCGATACGCCCCACGCTTAATACCTAGCACTTCATGGATGCGCATACCTGTAGTAAGCAATAACCAAAAGATACAGCTATCTCGCAGTAGTAATGATTCTTTGCTTCCTGTTGATGCCAGAATTTCATCAGTTCTGTCTAGGTATGACTTAGTAAACTGGCACAGTGGAATTAACACCCCATCTGGAATAATAGGCGTTTTGGGCTTACTGATTGTTTCTTTATAAGCCTCACCAACATTTCCCGCTTGTTCGGTGGCGCTTGATTCAGACCAAGGGTGTTCTTTTACAAAATCAAACGCTTTGCAATAACGATACAAGTTATCTAGGGCAATAAATTTATTCGCTTTAGTGCCTGCCGCCAGTGGTTTAATTTCACCCTTTCGCTTTGAGGTAAGGGTATTTACATATTTAACATAGGCATTGGACGTAAAAGCGGTGAGTCCATGTGTCACTGTGGTATCTGAACTCAAAACCCACTGAAAATAAGTTTTCAAATTTTTTAAAATACCTCGCAGAGAGGCAATCGCCAAATCCTCTTTCATCTTGCTCCACACTACCCATTTTGCCATGCGCTTCATTTGAGTATCTGAAATAGTGGCAAAGTTAAGTTTCAAGTGACTCGCTACAACGGCTTTAGTGCCTTGACTGGCTGGAAACACCCATTCATCTTCCTCAAATCGAGAATAGGTTTGATACTCACCATTGGCGAGTTTAATGTAGGTCACGATACCCGTCAGACTACCATCAATGGCTCGCTCTAGTGTGCTATCGCTTGGCTTTGGGCATTGCTGAGTAGCGAACTCAGCTTGCGTGAGTATTAACTCAATTGAACTCATTGTGTCACCTTTAACATATCTAGATTTTGCCAGTACGGATGTGGGTTGGTTCTTGCACGTTCTTTTTCAGCCGCTACACGCTGCAATTGACCAAGTTTTGCAAACTCAGGGACAACTTCTTCATCCACAATTCTGAGAACATTCTTTAAATGGCGTTTCCAATCTTTACGTCCAAATTCATCACGGTTGCGAATAATCGCCCAATAAAAGCTAAAGAGCTTATATAAATCATCACCTGTAATAACGAAGCTCTTACAACGGAAACACCCTAGAAGGTCATTGCAAAACATGCCATCTTTCGGTGCTTTATCACCATTTTTTGGGTCTTTACAACGCCCCACAGGGCTTCTAGTTTCGTCACTGGTCAACTCTTTGACTCGTATCTCGCCCATTAAGCCTAAGTTGCGCTTTGATTGCTCAGGGGCTTGTAAATAGTGATCAAGCGTTCCAGTTCCACTGTGCTTGGCTTGCTGTGCGGCAACCAGTAAGCTCTCTCCACTTAGCTCGTAGATGCCATTAATGAACGTCTTGCGAAAGCGACTTACATTGAGCTTCATCGTCCGTCCATCTTCATCTTTTAGGTCGTACTGTTTGACGAATCTGTTGATATTTACTAGAAGTAGCTCTTTAGATAAGGAAGTAGCACAGCCTCGCTTTGTACCTCTGCCCCCCCTTGTAATCTCATAGGTAAACACTAAATCGCTATCGGTAGTCTCTCTTATTTGGGCATTGCGCTCAATAATAGCCTCAATCAGATAAGCCACATCGAGCTTAATCCCTTGCACTACCTCAAGTTCTTCTGATTTACGCAAGTTATGTAACTGCGTTGCATTGCCTCGTTTTTTGAATACAGTTAACAACTTGCGGTTGTCTTTGAGTGGATGGTCACTCAATGCCTCCGTTGTCATATTGAGAAGCGGTGAGGTGTTGATACCCGTTTGAATCGCTACAGCCAATAAGCACACCGTTAATTCATAACCTGACAGTGGTTCAGTCTTATTATAAATAGGCTTAATCGCTTGCTTTAGCGCAACCACCACCTGTCTTTTTTCATGTTCAGTAAGTGGCTTTTGCCCTCCGAAACCACGCTTGTTTGATTTTGGAAATGGGTTCTTTGGGAAGAAATCACTGTTTAGATTGATGTCACCAACAGCCGACCAGTAGCCCTTTTCTTTCATGCATACCAGCAGTGACTTGATAAATGTATAAGTAGTTTTTTGAGAACGATACCCTAATTCGCTGCCTTTAAGGTGCAGCAAATACTGCTCGATTAACTCTGGAGTAATATCCGCCTGCGTTAAGTCCTCACCAGTCGCACAGCGAAATAGCGCAAGGTATTCAGCAAAATTGGTAAAGCCGCTAGATAGATAATTTAGTTGAGTTTGCTCTGTAAAAGCATCGGTATTTTTCAGCAAGGCTTTAGCGGTGTAGAACACTCGATTGGTGATGTCGTCATAACCCTTGCCATAGTGAGGGGTAAAATCGACATTATAGCCTTTACCACCTTTTGAACCGAGATTGGGATAGTTCACAACAGGGTTGATTGGTCGAACAGACTCTTGATTTTGAGCTGCATCAATTGTTGGTTCAACCACCGATGTTTTCTTGAGCTTGTCTTTGTTAATCGTCAGATTTTTTCGTTGTCTCGCCATGCTTCACCTACACAATCGCATCAATTTGTTGTTGATATTCAATCGACAAGTCATCGACTAAATCATTAACCAAGTGCAAATATTTCATCGTTGTTGTGATACTCGAATGCCCAAGTCGAGCCTGTAGGTACATCAACGGTTCAAACTTACTGCTTTTGCGCTCCAACAACCCTTTGAGCATGTGCGTTGCATAAGTGTGTCTTAGCATGTGAGGGGATACATGAAAGGGTAAATCAAGCAACTTGAGTGCCTTGCCAAAGGCTGAGCCTTGAGAAGTCCACTCTTGACCATCAGACGTTAAAAACAGGCAATCTGACACCACTCCTGATTCTTGTTGTTTCTGAAATCGAGCCTCATTGGCATAACGCCACAAGTCTTCCATCAGTCTTGATGGAATGTGTATCTTGCGCTCTTTTTCACCTTTGGTTCGTGAGATATTAACTTCGTAGTAAGTTCGATTTCCAGTAGGTTTTCGTATTAAGTGCAAAGGGAAAAGCAGCAACTCTTTGCGTCTAATTCCTGTCTGTAGACATAAGCGAACCATCAGTTTTAGTGTTGGGTTCTCTATCGCAGATAACAGCTCTTGAACTTCAATAGCCGATAAAAACTGTGCTTTTTTCTCAAAAGTCTTCATCATCAAATCAGAGCTGTATTTCTTGCCGCCATTTCTCTCGGTATGAGCGAGAAACTGTTGGCTTTTGCTCACTGAAACGGACTCTAGAGAGTAAGGTAATGAGTCACACCACTTACCAACACCATAAGAGTAAAAACGTACTATCGTTCTTAAATTTTGATTGGTTGAATTAACGGACATACCAAATTCACCAACACAAAGATCACGATAGGCACTAACTAACATTTCATCTTCACTGTTTTCGGAAATATCTCGCCAATCTAAATTATTCTGTTCACAGAAAGTCAGGAATTGGCTTAAATGATTACCATACGTCCACCAAGTATTCTCACTATTCACTCGACCTCGTTTTAAACACTCATATATCAAAAACTGCATTGCCTCTACACAAAGCATCCCAGATTCAATTCCTAATTCTGGATTGTCAGCTTCCCAAGTTAGTAAAGGAAAGTTAGCGAATTTAACGCAGTCTATCTCAAAGTCAGATGTGGATTTGATGCAAAGCATAAGCGCTCAATATTATACTGTATGTAAATACAGTATAATCGTGCAATTCATGCTTTGCTACAAAACAAACGATTTTTATGCGTACATGGGCATGTAACACGTTTCTGGACAGAAATGAGTTAGAGTCTTTACTTTAGCTTTTGAGGTTTGGATTAGGAAATATATGGCTAACTCTCTAATGAGTAAGAGCTGGCGACTATCACTCTAAAGTCACCATTCAAATCGTTCTTCTGATTGCCTTGACTCTAACTCTTCGTCGACCTTTTCTCGTTTCACCCTTTTTTCTAGCTTGATAAGTATCTTTTGGGTGCTTTCTACAACATCAGTATTTTCATGAAAAAGAAGTTCCTCAAACATTTCAGCTCTTTGTTCAATTATTGATGCACGTGACCCCCCCCAAGACATTGGGATAGCAGCCCTTTCGTAAGCTTCAATCACTAACCATGGTTCAGAACTTTTACTAACTAGCAATTTTGCTAAGTTGGTTAGTTTAAAATGCTCACCATTCTTCTCATATGGAGTGATCGACGATGCTAGAGCTTTAAATCTATGTATTGGTGATTCTTGGCACCATTCTATAGCCTTATCAATCGGTATCTTCGAGAACGGACTCATTTCTTCAGATAAATGACTAGTTTTAACTTGCTCTAATACATTGTTATCTTTTAAAAAGACATCTAAAGCTTGAGTCGGTTGCAACTCAATTACAGTTGTCAGAAATTCACTGTAGTCAAAGGCATAACATCTATTGTTGGAAATTTCTTCAAATAGTTTTTGGAACAATATGTTGGCATCCTCGCCAGCTTTATCTCCCCTAAAACATATTTTAGCTATCTGTGTCAGAGAATAATTTCGACCACCGTGATCCCGATTATCATGGCTGTAATCATGTTTAAGTAAAAACTTTCTGCATTTATTAATCAAATCGCCACTAAGGATGTAAGCGGTTTGCTGTTCCAAGCCATGAAACCGCATGTTTAGTATATCAATAACTGCTATTTCCCCATTTTCTTGTAGCCAAAGCAGATCCAATATACTAATTAAGTCAGAGTCTGATATTAATTCATGCCGCCTACCACCTGCCATGTTCTGATACATCCAACTTGGAGATGTGTTATTTGTTAATGATGTTATGAGCCTACTCACTGCATCAGCTTCTAAAGGGCAATCTAACTGCACCAATGGGAATATATAATTTACCTTATCATTATTTAGCAAACTTTCTAAAAGAATATGTGCTGTGTCTGGGGCACTGTTATAAATATATTTAACAAAACCACTAATAAAGCTTGAATTTACGTTTTTTATTTCTAGCGTTTCTAGGCAGGTCATTATATCAGCCCAAACCTTTTCAATATCATTTATTCCACTCGCGACCCCATAACCAAACCTAAAGAGATGATGATTATTAGTCCTTATTGTCAGGAGCTTAGCTAACTGATTCATAAGGTAGTCATAATGTTCTTGGGCAACATGTGTACCTAGTTCTTCTGCTAGCTCTTGAGCTTTTTCATACCCCCACTTTACAGTTTCACCTTCTTCATCTATTTCATCAAGACCGTAGAAACTGTGGTTTTTAGAAAACACATATAGATCCATTTGACAGTCTAGATCTGTAGCTGCAATATTAGCCCTCAACAATTCAAGTCGCTCTTTGTGTTCTTTCGTCATTGATTTAGCGTCAAACCGCAATATTTCCCCTAAAGCCAACCAACCTCGTGGCCAACCTCCACTGCTACAGAAACTTTTTGAGATGGACTCGAGAGCGTCATGCAGTTCAGGAGTTCGCCATAGCCTTTTGATGTGATTTGCAAAAATTTCTTTTACACGCTCATCAATAACATGACCTGACGAAGCAAGATTATGAAGCAGCATTAAGTATTCATGATACCAAGAAAGCACTTCACTTCGATTTTGAGGTTCGTAACCAAAATCTCTTGATTTGGCTCCAAAATCAAACTCATAACTTGATGAAAAGTGTGAGGTTTTTAAAGTACTATCAAGCAACTCATACCCTAATTCTCTTTCGCTTTCATTAGCACTATTCACGAGACTATTAATACAAGTCACTCGTCGTTCCAACGTCGCATGCGTACCAGAGAGATAAAGCTGAAATAAACTACAAAGTAAGCTTCTAACTGAGTTATTGTTTTCGCCACTTTTTTCAGATAATGCAAAACCACAAAGAAGAGCAAAACATTGACTGAAAAACTCATCCTCATACGCAAGAGAACGTAGAAGCCTTGTAATTGATATATACTGTGGATTGTTCCGAGTTAAGAAAGTAGCATTTAGCTCTGCTCTTCGCTCTAGATAAGTGAGTATTTCATTTGGAATAATTGGAGCAATATTGACCAGTAATGAGATCGATAAATCATCTTCACCTTTATTGAAGAGTAAATCTAACACCCCATCAGGTTTTAACCATATTGATGATAGTTTAACCGCTTCCTCACTATCATTTAGATACCCAATACGACGTGAAAATGATTTAAGCAATCTAGGTTGCGTATCGCTATTGATAAACTTTAAAACATTTGAATGTGGGATATTCTGTAATGCTAAGCGGGCTAATCTATTTGCAATAGGGTGAGGTAATATAGCCATCCAAATACTACGTTCCTGCGCTAAGTTTCGTCGCTTTAACTCTTTGGCAAACTTATACATTTCATTAGGAGGAAGCATCACTATTTCACCAAGCAACTTTAGCTCTTCACTAAAATCATCTTCCGCTTCCAACTGAAACGAATAAGCTAATGATAGGGCCTCAGCGGCTTTTTCTAAGCCAGTGTCAGAATCATGACGTTGGTAAAATAGCCGTTTAAACAACTCCTCATCTTTTAGTCTGGATATGTTTTCATCTTTTTCAACGGTAGAAGCAAGTGCATTAGCTACTCTTGCGTTACCTCCTGAGAACTTAGCAATTATCCCAGCAGTTTGCTTACTTAAATATGGAAATCTTGACGAAACCATCACCTCAATAAGTTCACTAGAACTTGGCTCTAAAGTATAGACTTCAGTTTGCTCTGGCTGATCTTCCCTAACGTCGTACTCAATAGTTAGGATACTAGCTTTACTATTGTTACTTTTACATAAATTAGTTAGTTCTCGATGTAAATCGGGGGCACAGTTATCCACTATAACAATGGACTTGGTATTATCTTTAACAAGCCGCTCTACTATGACTCGTGGAATAGGTGAAGGGGATAAGCTGATATCTGAATAGAAAACGGTCTCTTTATCAAGAGGACTTTCTCCGATTCGCTCATCAAACAGTGCTTGAACGAAACGTGTTTTACCTACACCTGACAACCCGACTAACCGTATAGACGCGCCAGCTTTAAGTAAACGCCCTCGGAGCAAATTCAATGCATCAACTGTAGCTAAACCTTCAGAGTCTGTAGAGGAAGAACTATGAAGGCGTACAGCTTTATCTAATATGTATTCTTCCTCAATTCCCTTTGGGCATTTAGCCCAATTGTCGTATTCCTCCCAGCCACTATACTCCCTTCCAAAATTAGCTCGTAACCAGCAGGCTTGTTTGGATAAAGTATCTTCTGCCACAAACTTCAAAATATGTTTATATATATCGTCTTGTTTTGAGGATGGCTTACTTATATTAATATGATGAGTATCTACTGGAATAGCCCGTTCCTTTAAACCTGGATCAGAGCTATCAAGCTTAACTATCCTTCCAAACATCAGATATGGCTTAGTTTCAACCAAAACTAGATGCCTAATTCCTTTATCGTTACACCACCCTCGATACCAAGTATTCAATTCCCGAAGTGTGGCATCATTTCGCTCTAATGAAGCAGTTGCCGCTGAAGGTTGATGCAAGAACAGCTTGAGGAATATTCTTACCAAAAGAGAGTTACCTGTTTGTGCTAGATCTGCACCAGTGTGAGGTGAACCTAAAAATGCCACACCAGTAACTCTATTTACAAGTTCAATCGCCCCCCTACGCCCACCTTGATCGCTTGCTAATCTAAGTATTTGTTTAATAATTAGTCCGCCTAGGCTATGACCTACTAGTATTAGCTCGCCCTTACTTAGTTGCTGTTCGGTTAAGAGTGTCTCTAGTACGTTTTGTGCTCTATCTAGGAGACCCATTCCCGAATCTCGCACAGTTAACTTAGGAGCCTCGTAACCAACCGACCAGATACATGTATCTTCTATATCTTCATGTAACCACTTAGGCCAAAAGACTTTTTCTGAATTATTCGATTGCCATGTTGTTTCAACATCACCACCTAATCCATGAATAAACACAACATGTTTTCTAGCTAAAGAATCGCCAGACATCAATCGCAAGTCAGCCATGCAAACCTCTATTGGTATAAATATTATCGTTCAAATTTTATCCCAAATATTAATTATCTAATAGCTTTTATTTCAATAGGTTGCATATAATAAAAATAAGGCTAAACATTAGTATTAGTGCGTACAATCGTGGCTAGTCATCAGCTAAGATATTAGATCACTAACTTGAATTGTTTAATAGTAAGAAGGATAGTTAAACTCTCACCTACCACATTAGTTTTTGTAGGGTGAAAAACTGTGAACTGACTGTAAGTGAAATGAATACTCAACTCATTTTGGGGCAGAAATGAGTTTGCTAACATTGCCTTATTCGATCTCTATCAGCAAAAAAATACGTCTCCTACAATAACAATGCTTTCTTTCAGTTCATCCGCACAATCTTAGATATTAACCATTATAACTAACGTTACACTTCGAGGGATACATAACATTTTAACTCCTAATACAGTCTTACTCTAGACATAACAAATAGACAAATAAAATCAATGCCTAAGCCATAACGTATTTTAACAAAAGACTATTTTGCCTAATTGTCTGAACTAGTGCAAAAGTCTTTGATACAAAAAAACAAATTTGCATATCAAAATAATCACTGTCGGTATTAATCAAAACCATAGAGCAAAAAAACAATAAGCCATTTACCCTGAGAGTATATAAAACAAAACAGATAACTAAAAAATATCATTGACCAGAGTAAAATTTACTTTTGTATGATATATGTATAAAAAAAAGCAATGATCATATGATTTTTGGGATTTAGGTGGATAAAAGATTGACGAAAGATGATTGAAACGGGTATCTTATTTTTTATAGTGAAATAAGATTTGGCGTGCAGTGTTAAATCCTATTTCAAACCAATTATTCGGTACTCTATATCACTGACATAGTGTCGCTCTCATTTTGATGAGGCCCACTCAACATAGAGTAAAGTCACTACTTTGTCTGCTGATTAATCATCAGACTATTAAAATTAAAGTGAGTAATCAGATGTTTGCAATTATTAACACCAACGTATTTGATGGTAAAACAATTCAAGAAAACCAAGCCATCTTTATTGAAAACGATCTTATTTCACATATTGTTCCAATGTCAGCTGTCGCAGCAAATGAGTTACCCGCAGAAACATTTGATGCTAAAGGTTTATTAGCATCTCCTGGTTTTATTGATGTACAACTAAATGGCTGTGGTGGCGTATTGTTAAACACTGCCATCAGTAAAGAAACGCTTGATATTATGAACCAAGCAAATCTAAAAAGTGGTACTACGCAATTTTTACCTACCTTCATTACCAGCGATGCGGAGTCTATGGTTGAAGTGCTTAACATGGTAGATGCTATTGAAGATCCAGCCCAGCAAGGCGTATTAGGTTTACACCTTGAAGGTCCTTTCATTAGTACAGAAAAGAAAGGCGCACACCGTGAAGAGTTCATTCGTGAGCTAGATAAGAAAACAGCCCAATATTTAGCGGATAATGCAGATAAAATCTGTGTATTAACAGTAGCACCAGAAAATACATCACAAGAAGTGATTGATATTATTCGTAATGCAGGTATTACCGTATCTCTAGGCCATACTAATGCAAGCTACGACCAAGTTGCAGAAAAAGAAGGCCTAACTATGGCTACTCACCTTTACAATGCCATGACACCACTAGGTTCTCGTGAGCCAGGCGTTGTTGGTTACATCTTTGATAAAAAACCGCATGCCGGCATCATTGTTGATGGTATTCATGCCTCTTACCCATCTGTACGTATCGCACACGATATTTTAGGCGAGCAACTATTTATGGTAACAGACGCGGTTGCTCCAGCGGGTACAGACATGACTGAATTTGATATGGCTGGTTTACACGCTTACGTAACTGATGGCAAATGTCATTATAAAGACGGCACTATCGCAGGTTCAGCTGTTACTATGATTCAAGGTCTAAATAACCTTATTGACCACGTTGGTCTTACTCGTGAAGAAGCACTACGTATGGCAACGCTATACCCTGCAAAAGCAATCAATGTTGATAATGAATACGGCTTATTAAAAGCAGGCTACAAAGCTAATATCACCTTGCTATCTGACGATAACCAAGTTAAGCATGTTTACCAAATGGGTAAAAAAGCATTCTAATTTAAGTTAATATCTCAAAAAGCAAAAAGGCTGCTGTTCTTTAAACAGCAGCCTTTTTTAATAATATTCGTTTTAATTAAATCTTCGTGGCTGTAGCCGTAGATGTCATCAATGCTGATTCTTGCTGTGTCGATGTAGAAAAAACAACTGTATTTCGTTTAGTTGCAACAGACATTTGATATTCTCTCAACTTAAAGTAGCAGTAACTAACAACGATAGAGAAAAACAAATAAGACAATGAAAACACAAACGGTGAACTCATCATGTTTGTTTGAACCACCCACATCACTCCAGTAACAGTAACCGCTAATTTAGCCGTCATCGCAACAAGTAACATCAATAAGGCTAATTGTGGGTAACGCGTTGCACGAAAAGCCAACCAATACGCAGTTCCTATCGCTATAGCTGCAATACCAAAGCCCGCTACAAATGAATGAAAATGCTCACCTGATAGTATACCTGCCACTACGGATAACAACATAATCAACCCAAAGATCATATTTTCCCTCACTTATAATATGTTAGAACAGCTCAATGTAGTCCCTGAAGGTATTTTCTCATCTAAATACCATTTTGTATATATGGAGTAAAAGATTTCACTTATGAAATTAAAATAATCAATCATATAAAAAAACCTTAAGTCATTGTTACTAAATAAGTATAGCCAAGGAATCCAATGATAATATACTTAATAGCAACTATATCCGCGATCGTAAAAATAGCCATTTATAGGTTTTAATTCTCAAAAAACAACAATAACCAGCGTTTTATACAACTAACCATCCCACACTACATCAATAAATCCCTATTTAATATCGAATAATGTGGTGGCTTTTTTTATTTTTAAAATACAACAAAAAAACCGCTATAAGTATTGTGTACTTATAACGGCTTAAAAAAACTAATGGATAACGATGAGCATAAATATACTGACAGCAAGCACTATTGCACCAACGGTCAATAATAATTCAAAGATATGTTTTGGCATATTACACCACTGATTCAGCTACACTGTAACTTATTGCAGTCAATAAATACCATCTGCTTTTATAATAAGCTTGAGGAATTAACCCTTTGTTTCTAGAACAATAGTATAGCTATCAATGCTAAATATTAGCTGAACAACCTACCGCTGAATATTGAAAATCGTATAGATATTCATCCAATAGATTAATTACTCTATTAATTCATATTACGCGCCATGACTCATCACTATTGGTCTATTACCATCAACAACTGCACTGTAATTCAATCATCATCACTAAAAAAACAATAAACTCACCATTTATCTATAATTCAAATGGTTAATACTCTATCTTCATTAGCCCATGATGGCGCAATAATTGGTATTAATGGCAATGTTACAAACAACGTTAATTACGCATAAACTATCACGCTAAGTTGACATAAAAACCACACTATTATCTGCATGTTGTGGCATCATAATTAATTCAATACCATCCACCATTCGCATAGTTATTTTGTTACACATAAGAAAATACTATACTTATGATTTAATAGTGGTTTTTAGTAGTTCGCTGTATAATGCTCAACCTTAATTATTCAGCTATCACAGTACGGAATCCAATGAGTAAAATATCAACCTTTTTAAAAGGCATGGCAATGGGCGCAGCTGATGTTGTTCCTGGCGTGTCAGGCGGTACGATCGCATTCATCACCGGCATTTACGATACGCTGCTTGAAAGTATTCGTCGTATAAACCCTAGTTTAATCGGGGTAATACGCAAAGGTGGCATTAAAGCAGCATTTGAGCACGTTAACGGCACATTTTTAATCTGTCTCTTTGGCGGTATTTTAACGAGTATCTTTACGTTTGCTAAATTAATTACCTGGATGCTTCATACTCATCCAATTCCACTTTGGTCATTTTTCTTTGGCTTAATTATCATTTCAGTTATTCACATGCTTAAACAAGTAGATAAATGGAGTATTAGCCGCTTTATTGCCATTATTTTTGGTATCGCCTTTGCTTATGGTATTACCGTTCTGCACCCAGTGGCGATGGATCCAACACCACTAAATATTCTTATTGCCGGCGCTATTGCGATTTGTGCAATGATTCTACCTGGCATATCCGGAAGTTTTATTTTACTTCTTCTTGGTATGTACGCCCCTATCTTAGCAGCAGCAAAATCAGTAGATGTAGTTACATTAGGGTTATTTGCTGTCGGTTGTGTCATTGGGCTATTAACATTCTCACATGTACTTTCGTGGATTCTACGCAGCTATCGTGATATTGCACTTACACTACTAACCGGTCTAATGATTGGTACCCTAGGTAAAATTTGGCCGTGGAAAGAAGTTATCTCATGGCGTACAAACTCACATGGTGAGCAAGTACCACTAATTGAGCATAACCTTTCACCATTTAGCTATGAGCATGTTACAGGGCATCCTGCGTTGTTAGGCTATGCTATCTTTGCCATGATTTTAGGACTAGCTGTTGTATGGGGTCTTGAAAAATACGCTGAACATAACGACGACTAATTACGAATACCAGACAATACATAGAAGCAGCCCATGTGGCTGCTTTTTTTATGCTTTTCTTACAATCTATGTTGTTACATCACAAAAAATCATTCATTGCCTACCTTTTATAGACATCTGTATTCATAATTCATTTATCCCAACTAGATTATCTGGGAACATTTAAGGACGAATGAATGAAATACCAATGGATTATCCTTGCTCTTGCTTTAGTCGCAGGCCTATTTACTCGCTACATGATGGATAGTAACGATCCAGATATTGCACGTGAGCCTTACTACCCAATGAACTTTTTAGAGTCTGGTACACAAGTCATAGACTTATTTGACCAAGAAGACCCGCGTATACGTTTGGTCTATTTTGGTTATACACAATGCCCAGATGTATGTCCGACATCGCTAGCGGTATTGTCAGCGGCTTTAAAAGCTATTCCCCAACAACAACGTGACAAATTATGGCCTATTTTTATATCTCTTGATCCTACTCGTGACACTGCCAATATAACGGCTCAATATGCTGCCTATTTTGATGCCACTATTACAGGTGCTACAGGAACAGAACAACAAATTAAAGCATTGGCTGATACATATAGCGTACTCTATATTAAAAACACATTAGATAATTCTGAAATAAAATACGTTATAGATCACAATTCTTATTTTTATTTTTTAAAACCGAGTGGTGAGCTAATTAAAAAACTTCCGCACATGGCTAGTCCTTCTCAATTAATCGCTACTATTCCGATAATAACAGCAGAGATAAATAACTAATTAATGATATATAGATAACTAACAAGTGAACAAACATATCAAACAAGACTCACATATGCAGTGTTTTATAATTAAACACGCTTTTTTTTCATAACCTAATATAAGTTCGCAATGTTTTTCATTACTTATTTTTTGCTCATTTTTTAATCGATTATGTTATTTATTTGAGTGTTGGCAAAATTTTACATTACCCTGACTTTACCCATTACTAAAAACGAGAAATTACTTGTAACTCCTTATATTAAGCGGGTTTATGCTTGTTCTAAATTAAATATAAATGCAAAAAAACGGTTAAATATGTACTTTTTTTATTCAAAAAAGCGAACTTAATCGGATTTTTTTTTCTCAACCAAAAAAAATTAATGAGCAATTATAACAAGTTATGCCATAATGAATTTGCCAACTCAAACTTTACTTAACAGTTGTAGTGGCTAAATCAATATGGAGATTATATAAAAATGAAACGTACTGTATCTATCTTAGCTGGTGTTTTACTAAGTGCTTCACTTGTAGGTTGTTCTAGCTCTGATGAAGTAAGTCAAATGCAGCAACTAACTAACAAAGTTGACACACTATCTGAGCAAGTTAGTGCACTACAAGGTCAACAAGACCAAATCGTAGGCGCAGTAAATGATTCTCGTGCAGCATCTGACGCAGCATACCAAGAAGCAATGCGTGCTAATAAGCGTATTGATAACATTGCTGGTTCATACACTAAGTAATCAATACTTAGTCGTAAAATACCTAAAGAGATGGCTCATGCCGTCTCTTTTTATTTATACTAACGAATCTTGTTCATTATTAAGTGACCTTAATTAAACCTCTACCATATTATATTCAATAAAAAATAAATATAGCGGCACAATACCGTCCAACCTATACAATATAATAATGATTAGACGTCTTATTGTGATTTTCAATGCACAAAAAAAACGAGATAATTATATCTCGTTTTATGGCAATCTATCTATTATTTAAGATTTTAGGATAACAGGAAGACCTGATTGTTTATCTAACTCTGAGTACAATCGTTGTGTCGCCTTTTTATCACCTTCAATGTCATCCAATAAGACTTTAGGTGCTTCAACACTTTTCTTAACGCCAATTTGAGATTCATCTTTAGATAATGGCGAATGAATTTCCACGATCAACTCACCATCAGGATCACGAGATATTTTTACAGGTTGATTAATAATTTGTACTTGAGTACCTAGAGGAACTTGTGGAAATAACCACTCAACATCCCAAGGATTCATACGAATACACCCACCACTCACTCGCATGCCAATACCGAAATCTTTATTAGTTCCATGAATAAGATATTCGCCATGACCATAAGCTAATCGCATTTTATAATCACCCAACGGATTATCTGGTCCCGCAGGTACAACTGCAGGTAAAATATCCCCTTTTGCGGCGTGCTCTTTACGAATAGATGCAGGTGGTGTCCAGGTTGGATTTTTCACTTTTTCATTAATCGATGTAATCATATTCGGTGTTTCACGACCAACTCGACCAATACCAATAGGAAAAACATAAACAGTAGATGCATCATCTTTAGGAAAATAGTAAAGACGTAATTCTGCAAGATTAACCACAATACCTTTATGTGCTACATCTGGTAGTACAACTTGAGTAGGTATTTGTAATAATTTTCCTGGTTGTGGTAAAAATGGATCAACACCTTTGTTAGCATCCATCATCCCAAGAAAACCCACGTTATACTTATTAGCTATATCAGCAAGGCTATCACCTTGCTTTACTTCATAATATTCTGTTGTACCAACGATATTACTACCATCAGTAGGTAGCTTATATTCTATTGCATGCGCTGCGGATGAGGCTAAACATGTGAGTGACAAAAGTAATGCGCGGTACACGACAATATCTCCGGTTAAGATCTTACAAACATTCAATCATGGATGTAAAACGCTGTAATTAATTATGCATACAATAACTATATCTAATTATTACATGTGTTTTTAAGCTCTACTGCCATACTACTTGATATCATTTTAATCTACTAGCTTATCGGTAACAGTAAATCTACATTAATATTAGTTGCGACGTGCTAACTAATAGCATGATGACGCTATATAACTATAACCCTTCATAAAAAAGAGCTGTTAAATCTTGGTAAGACCTAACAGCTCAATAACGATTTTTGAATATTAAACAGTGTATTGTTGTACTAAATATTTCCAATCACGTCGTTGTTGTTTTAATTTCTGCCGAATAGACTCATACTGTTGCATAAACTCAAAGCTCTCATAATTATTGACTAACTTCTTCTGCCGCAAGTCTATTAAGCGCTTTTTTACTTGGTAATAATCGGAAATTTTGCTGATTAACGCTTCATACTCATATTGTAGTTGCAATAAACGGACACTATTATTTGGCAGTGTTTTCAATTTATATTGCAACCGTATAAATTCCATTTTTGCGCGGGTTTTTTCAATTCTGTCAGCAGACGTTACTTTCAAATTTGTCGTCCATCCTAGTAATGAACAACCTTTAATTAACCATTTAGTAGGATCGAATTGCCACCAGCGAATACCATTTCGGTAATCGTTTTCAAAGATATGATGATAATTATGGTACCCCTCACCGAATGTTAACCATGCAATAACACCGTTATCTCGAGCTGTATTACGATCTGTATAGGGTTGAGAACCCCATTTATGCGCCAATGAATTAATAAGAAATGTAGTATGATGACTTAATACTAACCGCAAGACCCCAATAAACAATATAGCTCCCCACATATTGCCTAATAACAACCCTATTGCTACAGGTATTCCAATATTCATTATTGCTACTAAGAATAAATAATATTTATGTTGCCAAACCACAATAGGGTCTTGCTGTAAATCTATACAATTTGAATAGTCATGATAACGACTAGCTTGATATTGCCGTAACATCCAACCAATATGGCTATAAAAGAACCCCATTTTAGCTGAATATGGATCTTTGAGGTTATTATCAACATGGCGATGATGCACTCGGTGATCTGAACACCAATGTAGAATACTATTTTGCAACGCAAATGCCCCACCAAGTGCAAATATCAATCGCAAAAAGCAATTTGCTTGATAACTTTGATGCGCCCATAAGCGATGATAACCCGCAGTAATTGACATACCACAATAGCAGAATGCCACGATAGTCATAATGACAAGCGTAAGATCAAGTTTATAAAAGTAGCAATAGAGTGGAACACCAATGGTTGCGATAGCAAACGTTAGTGTAAATAGAATCACATTCAACCAAATTAGTGGTGGTTTTTGCTGTTGAGGTATCATCCTTTTTCACCTTATTTTCAGCGTACACATGTAAGCCACACTACACTGGGTACTTAGGGTGATTCAACTAACCAACAATATTAAACGCTATTACAGCATCAATAATGTGATTCCTGCCGCATCAAAACGAGCAGTAATGCAACGATAATCTTTATGTGATGGTTGATAATAGCTCGCAGGCATAGTCTCTTTTAATCCAGCTTGTGCTACCACGTTGTATTCCTCGCGTGTCATGATGATATACTCAAGACAATTATCAATAATAGCTTGAATGCTCTCAATCGTTGCCTCATCATCACGCACTAATGCTTTAAAATGCCCTGTAATCACCGATAATGGCATTACCATCTCTCTAACAAGCAATTTTCGTTCCTTAATTTGGCTTGCTGCGACAGTTCGCTTACCAGCATCAAATATTTGTATCCAATCAGGTTTACCTTGTTTAGTCACTAGTCCATGTTGATAACAATAATAAGACTCTAAAAACGTCCGTAAGTGACAATAACGTTCAGAATATACTTCTAGGTAAATATGCTGTAATTCAATATTGGCATTGAATTTATTAATAGCACTCATCGCTCTTAATCCTGATTTCACATTAAATTTATAATCTAAATACTATTATAACCATATAAACTCCTTTTTTATTTAATTGTTTTTATTGGCTTATTTCATTAGTCACAATAAATATCATCTGACTCTGAAATTTTTATAATCAGATTACGGTCTACTCAAATGACAATAGTTATTCGTTTAAATACAACAATAGGTACCTTATGCAAATAAAAATACGCCCCCGTTGGGCACTATCAGAAAGCCAAGCAACTCCTGAGACCGTTTATCGTCAGCGTCGAGATATTTTAAAAAAACTAGGCATTGCTGCTGTAGGACTACCGCTATCAACCAATGCCCAGGCTGGATTGTTTGATTTTATTTCATCGCCAGAAGAGCAAGCAGTTGATCATCGTCGGCAACTTATCGGGGCGACGTCACCATTATCAAACTCGGCATTATCGCTTACACCTGAAGATAAAGTGCTTCATTACAATAATTTCTACGAATTTGGTGCAGATAAGTCTTCTCCTGCTGTACGTGCAGAAAAGTTTATAACGGATCCTTGGAACGTCACCATCGACGGCCTAGTCAATAAGCCTTTCACACTTGATTATGATGATTTATTCAATCAATTTAATTTAGAAGAGCGTATCTATCGTTTACGTTGTGTTGAAGCTTGGTCAATGAATATTCCTTGGATAGGCTTTAGTTTACGCGACATCATAAAAAAGGCTGATCCTCAACAACGGGCTAAGTATATTGCCTTTGAAACATTGTACGATCCAAAACAAATGCCAGGGCAAGCATCATCCCGCCTTGGTGGTGGTATTGATTACCCCTATGTAGAAGGACTTCGCATTGATGAAGCAATGCATCCACTGACGATGATCTCGGTTGGATTATATGGCAAAACATTAGCACCGCAAAATGGCGCACCACTACGCCTCGTTGTGCCATGGAAATATGGATTTAAGAGTATTAAATCTATTGTACGGATCCACCTTACCGATCAACAACCACCAACAACTTGGAATCGGTTAGCAGCCAGTGAATATGGCTTTTATGCCAATGTTAACCCCCAGGTAGATCATCCTCGTTGGAGTCAAGCAAGTGAACGGTTTATCGGTGAAGGTAATGTATTTAGTAGTCGCCGCCAACCAACCTTAATGTTTAATGGTTATGCTGAAGAAGTAGCGTCGCTATATAAAGGTATGGATTTAAAAAGGAACTATTAATGCTCACTCGACATGTTCAACAATACCGCCTTACACCCACACGTATTTTAATAATGAAAGTAGTTATTCATGCTATTTCGTTATTGTTTGTTACGCTATTGGTTTATAACACTCTCAACGGTGGTTTTGGCGCAGATCCAGTCAAAGGTATTGAACATTTTACGGGCAAAGCTGCACTAAATACTCTAATCCTTACTCTCTTATTATCACCATTAGCCAAAAAATATAAACAAGGCGGACTAATACGTTTAAGACGATTATTAGGAGTATATAGTTTCTTTTGGGTTGCTTTGCATCTTAGTGCCTACCTTGCTCTAGATCTTAATTTTGATTGGGCTTTATTAGGTAGTGAAATTATTAAACGTCCTTACCTTGCCATTGGTGCTGTTAGTGGAATTATTTTATTACTACTGGCACTAACCTCCCCCCAAGCAGTACAACGTCGCTTAGGTAAGTCGTGGCAAAAATTGCACAATTGGGTTTATCTGGCGCTTATACTGAGTCCAATTCATTATTACTGGTCTGTAAAATCAGACATTATCGAGCCCTCAATTTATCTGTTAATCTGTACTTGCTTACTTTATTGCCGTAAACAAAAGTTAAGCAAATGGTTTACTAAAACTAACAATCAATACTCAACTAAACCTGCCTCAAAGATATCTAATAACTAAAGTTGATTAAGACGAAAACTCTATCGTTACCTTTAATCTCAGATAAATTCAAACAAACCAAAGAATGCAAATGATTATCATTTGCATTCAATTCATTGCTTTGTTATAACTCTAATAAGACATAGGATCTTCATATAGGGACAATTCAATGATCAACTTTTTAACACCACCTTTTGCAAAACCTCTTTCTATAATCGCACTTTCACTTTCAATGTTAGGCATTAGCACTCAAGCTCATGCTGACAATAAATTTAAAGTCGTCACCACTTTCACCATCATTGCAGATATGGCACAAAATGTTGCTGGTGATGCCGCTATAGTGACATCAATCACAAAACCCAATGCTGAAATTCATAATTACCAAGCAACACCTGGCGATATTCGCCGAGCACAAGACGCTGATTTAATTTTATATAACGGACTTAACCTTGAATTATGGTTTGAGAAATTTTTTCACAATTTGCATGATGTACCTTCTGCTGTCGTATCAACCAATATCTCTCCCTTAAATATCACTCAAGGTCCTTATGATGGTAAACCTAATCCTCATGCATGGATGTCACCCACGAATGGCATTATTTACGTAGAAAATATTCGACAAGCGCTAGTTAAGTTTGATCCTAAAAACGCCGCAACATATAACCATAATGCCGCCAAATATAAACAACAAATTCAACAAACTATTGATCCTATACGTGCTCAAATCGACAAAGTTCCAACCCAAAAACGATGGTTAGTCACCAGTGAAGGAGCATTTAGCTATCTAGCCCGAGATTTTAACCTTAATGAACTTTTCTTATGGCCAATCAATGCCGACGCACAAGGTACACCACAACAAGTACGCCATGTTATCGACCAAGTACGTGCACATAATATTGATGCCATTTTTAGTGAAAGTACTGTATCAGCAAAACCCGCACAACAAGTCGCAAGGGAAACAGGTGCTAACTACGCTGGTGTGCTATATGTCGATTCTCTGAGTAATAGCACTGGGCCGGTACCGACTTATCTTGATTTATTAGCAGTTACATCAACCACTATCGCGCAAGGATTGAACCAATAATGTCTGGATTAACTATCGATAACGTAACTGTCACTTACCGTAATGGTCATACGGCGTTACACAATGCCAGCTTTAGTATTCCACAAGGCTCAATAGCAGCACTGGTCGGTATCAATGGCAGCGGTAAATCAACCTTATTTAAATCTATTATGGGATTCGTCCCTGTTAGCCAAGGCACAGTTAACATAATGGGTATGGCAGCAAAACGTGCTTTAAAACAAAATATTGTGGCTTATGTACCGCAAAGCGAGGAAATAGACTGGAACTTTCCCGTTCTCGTTGAAGATGTAGTAATGATGGGTCGTTATGGCTATATGAATATGTTTCGAATTCCTCGAGCTGAAGATCATCAGCAAGTCACATCAGCATTAGAGAGAGTCAATATGGTGTCTTATCGAAAGCGTCAAATTGGTGAGCTTTCAGGTGGGCAACGTAAACGCGTTTTTCTTGCTCGAGCACTCGCCCAAGAAAGTAAAGTCATTCTACTCGATGAGCCATTTACTGGGGTCGATGTACAAACAGAAGAGCAAATCATGGCATTGCTGCGCGCACTGCGTGACGAAGGTAAAGTAATGCTAGTTTCTACTCATAACTTAGGTAGCGTACCTGATTTTTGTGATCGTACCGTACTAATAAACAAAACAATTTTAGCATCAGGATTCACAAAAGACATTTTCACACCTGAAAACCTTAAAATTGCATTTGGCGGTGTACTTAGACATTTCATTTTAGGAGGAAAAGATCTCCATCATGATGATGATCAACGTCAAGTGAATGTATTGTCGGATCATAAACGTCCCATTGTCATGTACGGTAACAGTTAAGGAACTAACATGGATTATTTAATGGAACCCTTCCAATATAGTTACATGATTAACGCAATGTGGGTAAGCGCATTAATTGGTGGGGTTTGTGCCTTTCTATCAACCTATCTCATGCTTAAAGGTTGGTCATTAATTGGTGATGCATTATCACATTCGATTGTGCCAGGGGTTGCGGGGGCTTATATGTTAGGGCTTCCCTTTGCCTTTGGCGCCTTCATTTCTGGTGGTTTAGCTGCGGCCGCTATGTTTTTTTTAAGCCAACGTAGTAAGTTAAAAGAAGATGCTATCATCGGACTTATCTTTACTTCATTTTTTGGATTAGGGTTATTTTTAGTCTCCCTCTATCCAACTGCCGTTAATATTCAGACCATTGTAATGGGTAACATTTTAGCAATAACGCCAGTCGACACATTACAAATTGTTATTATTGGTGGCGTATCATTAGCTGTTTTATTAGTGAAGTGGAAAGACTTTATGGTGGTTTTTTTTGATGAAAACCACGCTAAATCAATTGGTTTAAATCCGACAGCATTAAAAATCGTTTTCTTTGCTCTCCTCAGTGCATCAACCGTTGCAGCACTACAAACTGTCGGCGCTTTTTTAGTGATCGCAATGGTTGTGATTCCCGGAGCAACTGCATATCTACTAAGTGATAAGTTCTCACACGTTATTATATACAGCGTTAGCTTTGGTACGGGATGTTCATTTATCGGTGCATATCTAAGCTATTTTATCGATGGAGCAACAGGTGGCGTCATTGTTTTATTACAAGCCACATGTTTTTTAATGGCGTTCTTTTTTGCCCCTAAACACGGCAAATTAGCCAGCATTCGCAACGCTAAGCACCCACATCCATCCTTATTAAAAGATATATCAAAGATCGAAACAGGAGCTGGGTCCCATGGCTAATTTTTTAGACTTACTGCTATCTCCCTTTAGTTTTACTTTCATGCAGCAAGCATTTTTGATTGTATTATTGGTCGCTATTCCAACTGCATTACTTTCATGTTTTTTAGTACTTAAAGGCTGGTCATTAATGGGAGATGCTATCTCCCACTCTGTACTACCTGGAATTGTAATTGCTTATGTATTAGCCATCCCTTTTACGTTAGGTGCATTTGTCGCGGGCATGTTTTGTGCTTTAGCAACGGGCTATTTAAAAGAGAATAGCCGTATTAAAGAAGATACTATTATGGGAGTCGTATTCTCATCAATGTTTGCATTCGGTATCGTCTTAATGACCAAAGTGCAGAGTAATATCCATTTAGATCATATTCTATTTGGTGATCCTTTAGGTGTTAGTTGGCGTGATATTGGTGAAGCAACAGTAATTACATTGGCTGTTATTCTATTTTCTATATTTAAAGGTAAAGATTTATTAGTATTTATCTTTGATCATCAACATGCACAAGCCATTGGTTTACCAACAAAAGTGTTGCATTACAGCTTACTTGCTTTACTTTCTCTCACCATTGTCGCAGCCTTAAAAGCAGTAGGCATGATTTTAGTGATATCGATGCTCATTGCACCAGGAGCTACAGCCTTTATGCTAACCCGCCGTTTTCAAACTATGGTGGTATTGGCATTATTCATTTCTGTTGCTAATGCTTTTCTCGGCATGTATCTCAGCTTTTTTATTGATAGCGCGCCGGGACCAACCATCATTTTATTATTAACGGCTAATTTTATTGGGGTCTTTACATACACCACAATAAAAAACCGATATGTAGAACAACAAAATATCAAAACACGTTTAATAGATGATGATAAACATCCGATAACACCACTTAATAATCCAACATAACCATATCCCACATTGCTCTATTCCTATAACAATACGCCAAGGAACACTATCGTCACTCCTTGGCGTATTTACACATTACATAATTAACACTCAAATCACGTGATCTCTTCGCCATAAATACAGTTTATTGGATTGACTAACCTACTGAATGCACAGACAATGCGCACAATTTTTTGCATCTACTTCTGCGGTTCACATGGAATTTGTCCAATGACAGTATCAACAACTCAACCATTATCTTTACGTGATGATTCAATTTTCCGTCTTTTTTGGCGCTATACCTTGCCAACAATTGCCGCCATGCTTATCACTGGTATCTATGTTGCCGTCGACGGAATGTTTGTTGGTCACTTTATTGGTGAAGATGGTCTTGCCGCGATTATGCTTGGCTATCCTATTGGTTCTATTCTATATGCTATTGGTGCCATGATAGGTATGGGGGCATCGGCATTAGTTTCTATAAAAATGGGGGAAGATAATACTCAACAGGCGCGCCATATAGTAGGTAATGCCTTAACACTGTGTATTATTGCTGCCATTATTTTTTGTAGTTTCGGCTTGGTATTTGGACACGATATTCTAATTTGGATCGGTGCTAAAGACCATATTCTAGCAATGGCATCAGAGTACCTCTTTTGGTATTTCACCATGGGCAGCTTTGCTATTGTTTCTATGGCATTTTCAGCATTACTACGTAACGATGGACAGCCTAATCGCGTTACTCTGATAATGATTTTAGGTGGCGTATTAAATATCTTTTTAGATTGGTTATTCATTGTCGTTATTCCATGGGGATTAACCGGTGCTGCCGTTGCTACCATGCTATCTCAAGCTGTTACATGTATTTTATGTTTACAACATTTCTTTACTGATAAAACGCAACTGCGTATTGGATGGGATAGCCTAAAAATCAAATTTGATACTGTATTGCAAATACTCAAATTAGGCACGTCAAGTTTATTAATGTACATGTACCTCTCAGTAGTATTAATCCTACACAACAAAGCATTTCTAATGGTTGGCAAACCGATTCATGTTGCTGCCTATGGCATTGTTAGTTACACCGAAGCATTCTTTTATTTAATTTTTGAAGGTATTGCCTTAGGCACTCAACCACTCGTAAGTTTTAATACAGGTGCAGGTCTGAAAGATCGTGTTGCTAAAATTCGCAACCTCGCATTTATGATCACATTACTGATTGGTGTAATTGGCGTTGTTACCTTATATAGCATTCCAGAAGCTGTGGTATATATGTTTGCAGGAGACAATGCTGCACTGCAACCTGAAGCGATAAAAGGCATGTCGTTATACTTTTGGGGTCTGCCTTTTGAAGGCTTATTGCTTGTTGGAGCAACCTACTTTCAGGCAATTAACATGCCTAAAGAGGCCTCACTACTAACGGGAGGTAAATTAATTCTCATATCAATAGCAATCTTTGTACTCGCGCATAGCATCGGGGTTAATGGCGTTTGGCTTGCATTACCAATCTGTAGCGCAGCACTTACCTTATGGATGGTATTTAGGTTAAGAAAGCTCTCAATGAGCAACGTCGATACTGAACCTCAGCAATAAATAATAATAGACTTAAAAACAATGAAAAAGCCGATGACATTACTGCCATCGGCTTTTTCATTTACAGTTTTTGGTAATTAATTAGACCTCAGCAATAATCGCTTCTTTCTTTTCAACAAGATGGCCTTCAGCGCCATGCATCCATTGAATAAGTTTATTTGAGAACAAAAATAGAATAATTGCTGAAACAACTGCTGCAATCGCAATACCTGCAAAGATGTTTAATGCACCGGCATCACCAACATGTGAACCAACAATACCAGCTGCATAATTTGCTAATGCATTAAATGCGAACCATACCCCCATCAATAATGAACATAAACGCAGTGGCGCTAGTTTAGTTACCATTGATAAGCCAATCGGGGAAATACACAACTCACCTAGTGTATGGAAGAAATATGCACCAACTAACCACAACATTGATGTTTTCACACTTAAATCACCACCCTGCTGCATCGCGGCTCCCACCATAAATAAGAAACCAACAGCAAGGAACAATAACGCAAACACAAACTTAATTGGTGAACTTGGCTCTTTAGGCCCTAGCTTGATCCAAAATGATGCAATAATAGGTGCTAACGTAATAATAAAGAATGGGTTTAATGATTGGAACCAAGCCGCAGGAACTTCAAAACTACCAATCATACGGTCAGTATATTCTTGAGTGAAGATATTCATCAAGCCACCAGCCTGTTCAAAGCCAGCCCAGAAAACCACCACAAATAAGCCTAGGAACATAATCACTTTTAGACGATCACGTTCAATAGCGGTTAATGGCTCTTTTTTACCAGAAGCATTCTTCGCTGCATCGCGTTTTGCTGCGGGCTCTATACCAATATTACCAAGTAAACGTTTAGCAAATACCAACTGTAGAAGTAAGCTTACTAACATACCAATACCAGATGCTGCGAAACCCGCTTTCCAGCCATACATACTCACGGCAGTACCCGCAATAACGCCAGCCAGTAAAGATCCTAAATTAATACCCATATAGAAAATGGTAAATGCACCATCACGACGATTATCACCCTCAGGATAAAGATCACCAACCATCGTTGAGATATTGGCTTTAAACAAACCATTACCAATGATCATTAAACCTAAACCGCCATAAAATGCGCTTAATGCAAAAGAGCCTACAACAGAGTTAGGTAGCGCAAGGATAAATTGAGCGACGGCCATACAGATACCGCCAAGAATGACACAACGGCGTTGACCTAAGAAATTATCAGCAATCCAGCCACCAATAAGCGGTGTTAAATAAACCAGACCAGTATATGTTGCGTATAAGCTAAGGGCATCTTTGGTTGTCCAACCAAAACCTCCCCCCATTGTTTTATCTGTTAAATACAATACAAGAATGGCGCGCATGCCGTAATAACAAAAACGCTCCCATAGTTCAGTACTAAACAGCAAGAACAACCCCTTTGGATGTCCCATAAAAGTACTCATGTCCCTGCTCATAATTATTCCTTATTTTTCACTATTTATTCAAAATATAAATACCCTTCCAGTTATAAAGGACAACATAATATCTTTCAATAGCGGCTATTTTCAAAACAATAAGTCATAGAGATAACGTATTGAATAAAAACAAAACTTGAAATAATGACAAACAAATTGAAACATTTAGTTACACTAATAATTTGAAATTAAAAACTACGAAAACCAGATTTATGCCATATAAAACCTCACAAAAATAACCATATGTAGACTTATATACTTTAATTGTAAATATTTACTGAACAATAAGACCAAGACGTAAAACAGGTCAATAAATAACCATAAAATATCAACCAAATGATAATAGTTACTATTAATATGCCCTTAAACATAAAATAATGCCACGAAACACCAATAAAACAGTATGCATAAACTATTCATATTCTCTTTATTTATGATATTTAAGTGCCATATATTCACCATCATAATCGTTCTTTTATTGCTACTCGCCGCTTTATATATTGCCACTTATTAATGCCTGCTTTTATTTACGTTTCTAGCAACTCAACTATATTTAAACTAAGTCAGACAAGGAATGTAATATGAAGCAGGAGAGTAATAACCATACCTCTCAGATCCAGCAATATGATGTTGTTATTATTGGCGCAGGACCGGCTGGATTAGCGGCTGCCTGCCGATTAGCCCAATTACGTAAAGATAATCCAATCTCTATTTGTGTACTCGAAAAAAGTAACACCATAGGAGGACATATCATTTCAGGAGCTTTATTTGAAACCCGTGCTCTTGACGAACTATTTCCTGATTGGCAGCAAACAGATTGTCCCGTCACAACAGCAATTACTGACACTACAACCCATTGGCTAATAAGTGAAAAACATGCACTCCCCCTGCCTCAATCTGTAACTCAACAGACATTAGATACACACAGTTGCTATGTTATCAGTCTCGGCCTTTTCTGCCGTTGGTTAGCGAAACAAGCCCTACAACTAAATGTTGATATTTTTACTGGCGTCAGTATTGATACAATCATTTATGGTACGCACCCTATATGTGACAAAAAAAACTTATCCATTGATGAATTAGTGAGTTATGAAAAAAATGGCACAAAATATGTAGCGGGAGTAAAAACTAAAGCCAGTGGCATGAATAAACATGGAAAATCATCAGATGATTATAAAGAGAGTGTTAACTTTCATGCTCGTTATACTATTTTGGCGGAAGGCAGCCGAGGATATTTAGGTAAAGAGGTAATACATCGTTTTAAACTTAATCAACATAGTCAAAGCCAGCATTATGCATTAGGGATCAAAGAGGTATGGGAAATACCGCAACAACAGCATCAAACAGGTAAAGTCGTACATACTCTAGGTTGGCCATTGAATGAATCTCACTCTACAGGTAGCGGTTTTATGTACCATTTAAATGATAATAAAATCGCAGTAGGATTAATTACTGATTTAGATTACCGTAATCCATATATGAGCCCTTTCCATGAATTTCAGCGGCTAAAACACCATCCCCTTTGGGCATCAGTACTCCAAGGAGGTACTCGAATAAGTTATGGCGCACACGCTATCACTAAGGGAGGTCTAGCTTCATTACCTAAACAAGCATTTCCTGGCGGTGTCATTGTGGGTTGCGATGCAGGTACGCTCAATAACAATAATGTTAAAGGTTGCCATACCGCGATGAAATCAGGCATGTTAGCTGCTGCAACGATTTATACTGAATTAACAAATAATGAATCTTATACTGAGCCACTTTATCAAACATTATTTGAAAGTAGTTGGTTATATACCGAATTAAGTCAGACTCGAAATACTGCTGCAAATACTCATCATTTCGGCCAAATTCCTGGATATATTGCGAATTATATTGAACAACAATATTTTGATGGCGAGTTACCGTGGACACTCCCCCACTCAATTGCAGATAGAACAGCGCTATTAACTACAACACAAACACAACCGATCTATTATCAAAAACCAGATGGAAAACTCAGTTTTGATATAGCCTCATCAGTCGCTTTAGCTAATATTTCATACCGCAAAAATCAAGCAAATCATCTGCTGTTACACAACTCAAATTTACCAATAGAACAGCACTTTAATTACTTTAACGAGCCAAGTTTACGCTATTGTCCTGCTGGCGTATTTACGATTACAGAACAAGAAAACAAGAAAATATTTAAGATTGATGCTAGCAAATGCCTTCATTGCAAAGTCTGCGATATCAAAGATCCGTCAATCAATATTAGCTGGATACCACCAGAAGGCGGTAGCGGTCCTAACTATTCAGATATGTAACCATAACCGATCAATTACGTCTAATTAATGGTAACATGAATACAGTATGATACTTGAATATACGCCACCATATAAGGATAAATGGATGATTGATCTCTACACAGCAGCAACCCCTAATGGTTATAAAATATCAATAATGCTTGAAGAGCTAGGACTAGAATATCAAGTACACCCAATTGATTTATCTGAAAAAGAACAAAAAGAACCTGCCTTTTTAGCGATTAATCCTAACGGTCGTATTCCTGCGATTATTGATCGTGACAATGACAACTTTGCTGTATTTGAATCTGGAGCGATTCTCGTTTATTTAGCAGAAAAAACAGGGAAATTTCTACCAACAGACATCAAACAGCGTTCGCAAGTAATGCAATGGCTAATGTTTCAAATGAGTGGCGTTGGTCCAATGATGGGACAAGCTAATGTATTTTTCCGTTATTTCCCTGAAAAAATTCCAGCCGCTATTTCACGCTATCAAAATGAAGGCCGTCGCTTATTTGAAGTAATGAATACACAGCTAGCTACAAATACATATTTAGCTGGTGATGAATATACCATTGCTGATATCTCGACTTGGCCTTGGGTTCGAATACATGAGTGGAGCGGTATCGATATAGAAGGATTACCGCACTTACAACGCTGGTTAGCCCTCATTGAACAACGCCCTGCATGCCAAAAAGGTATTACCATACCTCCCAAAGCTGAACTTTCGGACCAAGAACGAGCAGCGCAAATTCAAAAAATGTTAACAAACTAGTTAATCTATTTTGCAGCGTCCTCTTTGGTCGCTGCAAAAAGTAATCGTTATAATAAAAAGTTAAACATCCATGATGGCAACCACATATATTTCATTTTGGTTGTATCAGGTTCCCCTGCACCATAAACATTTACTTTATTACCATTACGATCAACCGCTTCCTCATTCTCAACTATTTTATAACCTTGCTGAGCCCGCTGTAAAATACTCGCTTCGACAGCTTGGACTAGTTCGTCATTACCCTTACAAAATAACCCCATCTCAGTATTATAATGATTAGAGCGGTTATCTATATTGTATGTACCGACCATGACTTCATTACCGTTACTACGTTTATAGATCTGTGTTTTAGAATGCATACCCCATCGAGCTTGTCTAGTTTCAGGAAAAACCACTTCCGTTTCAGCTATCCACTCACCGGCATGTACATAAGTTGTAATACCCAGTTTTTGCCAATCATAAACATGTTGGTACAATTGTGCTGCAACATAAGAAGCATCTGTGGATGACAATGAATTTGTATAGAGGGTTAATTTAACCTGCTTATTTAACATGGTTTGCATTAAATGCTCAGATTTACGGTTGTTGAGCAAATAAGGTGATGCCAATATCAATTCTTGATCAACCGACATCACTTTATCAAAAATAGTTTTACGTAAAAATCGATAGTTATCGCTATAAGGGTCTTTAAACCGTGTCCAAAAAGAACCACCTGGTGCATCAGTAGTAAATGTAGTTTCAGGACAAGAATAACGTTTTTTTTGTAATAAAAGAGGACGAGCGATGGCTTCAATTTTAATCCGAGCAGCTTGTTCTACCTCACTTGGCTCCAAAAAATCAGCCACTTGTGCTACTCGTCGTTCATATTTTTGTAATTCAACTCGGTAAGTCGGTTGTTGAGGCGCTTGAAAACGCTCACTAATGCTATGTTCATAAAAAGCATCAAAAGAAGCACGCATCACAGGTACAATCGAGCCTTCAACATATAAGTCACGATCTAAAAAATTATAATGAGTAGATAAATCAAAATAATCGTTTTCTATATTTCGCCCACCAGTGATCGCCTCACGATCATCAACCACCAGCAATTTACGATGATTTCGGAAATTAATCGTAGAAATATAATAAAGCGGTGCGGCATTGTAATAACGAACCTCAATACCATACTGCAATAAGGCTTGAGCATAAAACTCATCAAACTCAAATACAGTTGCTGATTTATCGATTAATATACGTACATTAACGCCACGTTTAGCTGCAGCTACCAATTCTCGAACAATTATTTTGCCACTTAAATCAGGGGAGAAAATAAAATACTCAACTTCAATGCTTCGTTGCGCGCGTCGAATCATGTCAATACGCATCTGTAATGCTGCAACACCACTATTTAAAACTTGTATCTCATTACGATTCTGATCGGTATTTGAATCATAAACAGCAACACTATGATATGGATAAGGGTTTGTCTTTGACAGGTTATGATAACTGTCAAAATCCTCATCCCAATAGACTAAATTACAGCCGGATAATGCATTAACTGCACTAAACCCTAACAAATACATTAATCGATAGCGCCATCGACTTCTTGATTTATTGTCTACTTGATTCTCGTCCACGCGCTCTCCTTGCAGTGATAAAAAACACAATACTTCATCAAGTATCTATCATTATTAGCTGTGCCTATTTTATAACATTTTGTCAACGATAACTGTGTTTAAATACTACAGGCATAAAATACATACATAAAATATATCATTAGAGTTGTTCATTTTTTCCATGGTGATATTAATCATAATAAAAACCATAGAAAACACACTGCATATAAAACCGAAGATGAAATCTAATATATCTATAATAAAAAAAGCCAAGTTGTTAATGTTTGGATAATATCCGATCAACAAACGTCCTTACTTATTAAATAGAGTTTTTCACCTTTGAATAAAAATCTTTCTCCTTTAAAGCGAATTCGTACATCCTATACTTGGATGATCGCTTTACTATCATTGTATTTCACAGTGGTCTTAAATCATCCAGTGCTATCGAAGTTCAATAGCATTGTTGATACTGTCGATACACATGGGATCGTTCTCAAAGTCATTTGTGGATTATTCTTATTTTTTGCGCTAAATAGCATCTTCTCGATCATATTCTCAGTATATATACCCTATTTAACGAAAACGATATTATCTGTTATCACACTTATTTCGAGTATTGTTAGTTTTCAAACATTAAACTATGACGTACTCTTTACCGATCAAATGTGGCTAAATATCTTCTCAACCGATCAAGGTGAGGCATTGTCATATCTGAATGTCTCTGTTATCTCTTGGGTCGTTATCACCGGTATTATTCCAGTTATTTTGATTTGCCTTCACAAACATCAATTTGGCGGCCCCAAACATTATATATTATCGACACTAAAGAATATTTTGGTCGGCGTATTATCACTTGTAATCGCGGGTGGATTGGCTTTTTCTCATTACAAAGATTTTGCTAGCATTGGACGTAATAATCACTACCTCCAAAAAATGATCGTACCTACTTACCCTATTTATGGGCTAGAAAAATATATAAAAGAGACCTATTTTACCAAGCCAATCAAATTCAGAGATATCGGAACAGATTCTCATGTTGTTAAAGCAGATGAAGGTAAAAAACCCACTTTATTCTTCTTAGTCGTTGGGGAAACAGCACGTACTTATAACTATTCTTTAAATGGCTATAAAGGTAACGACACCAATTCATATACACAATCGCTTTCAAATCTAGAAAGCTACCGTATGGTGCAATCCTGTGGTACTTATACGGCACTTTCAGTACCCTGCATGTTTAGCAATATGACTCGAAAAGGCTACGATGCCAATATTGCCCATCATGAAAACAACCTGATGGACATGTTACACATAGCAGGTATTAAAACACTCTGGATAGATAATGATGGGGGCTCAAAAGGGGTTGCTAAACGTATTTCGTATGTTGCAATAAATCCCAAAGACAATCCAAAATATTGTAATGGCGAAATGTGCTATGACACTGTGTTATTAAAAGGGCTGGATAAACGAATCACAGACATGGGAACTGGATCTAAAGTCGTTGCATTCCATTTAGTCGGTAGTCATGGTCCAACGTATTACGAGCGTGTACCTAAAGATATGGAAACTTTTACGCCTCGTTGTAATCGCAGTGACATTCAAAACTGTACGCACAAAGAATTGGTGAATCAATACGACGATACTATCCATTTCACGGATTACGTTCTGTCAAAGATAATTGACAAATTGAAAACCTATGAACCTAAATATAATGTCGCTTTACTCTACTTAAGTGATCATGGAGAAAGCCTCGGTGAAGACGGAATTTATCTACACGGTACACCGTATATGTTTGCACCTAAATATCAGAAGCATGTCCCTTTAATCACTTGGTTTGGTGATGGTTTCATTAAACAACGTGGTATCGATATGGCTTGTCTAAACAAAATGGCACTCAATGAAAAGAGCGGTCTATCTCAAGATAATCTATTCTCTAGCGTGCTAGGGCTTATGCATATATCCACGAAACTATACAATCCATCGTTAGATATGTTTAAGAAATGCAGTACTGACGCATAATTTGACAATATTAACGAACTAACCATCCTATTTGCAGCGCCCTTTTTGGTCGCTGCAAACGCCTATTATTGATCTTTACACCCGCATACCCGCATACCCGCATACCCACATACCCGCATACCCGCATACCCGCATACCCGCATACCAATACATGCACATCATGCATTTTAAAAATGAAAAGCATTCATTTTACTCATTATGGTATTAGTCATACTATTAGCTCAAGGCAAACAGGCAGCATATTACGCCTAAATTAGGTCTAATTTTGCAGCAATAAAAAAAGCCAACTTATTAATATAGAAAGTAATAATCAGCACCTCGATTCAACACTTACAAGGTTGGATGAACCGTACTCAATCAAATAGCGATCAGTTGTCACCCCTGATCACTGCATTCAAATTTTTAGTTAGAGGTAAGTATTATGACAATCCCAACAACTGACATGCTTGAAGCATGGCATGGTTTTAGTAAAGGTGAATGGCAGACTAGCGTTAATACGCGTGATTTCATTCAAACTAACTACACCCCCTATGAGGGCGATGAGTCTTTCTTAGCCGATGCAACAGATGCGACAACATCATTATGGAATGATGTAATGGAAGGCATTAAGCAAGAAAGCAGCACTCATGCACCGGTTGATTTTGACACAGACTTACCTTCAACAGTTACCTCTCATGGTGCTGGCTATATTAACCAAGATCTTGAAACAATTGTTGGTCTTCAAACTGATAAACCATTAAAACGTGCAATTATTGCCAATGGCGGTATTCGCATGGTGAAAAATTCATGTGAAGTTTACGGTCGTGAATTAGACCCAATGGTTGAAAAAATCTTTACTGATTACCGTAAAACACATAACAAAGCATGTTTTGATTTATACACTAAAGAAATTTTAGCTTGTCGTCGTTCAGGCATTATCACAGGTCTTCCTGATGCTTATGGCCGTGGACGTATTATTGGTGATTACCGCCGCTTAGCACTATACGGCATTGATTTTCTTAAAGCTGATAAATTAGAACAGTATAACTCAACTCAATCTTTCCTTGAGCAAGGCCAAGATTTAGAAAAAACCATGCGTCTACGTGAAGAACTTGCTGATCAAGTTCAAGCACTAGAAGATATTCGTCAAATGGGCCTTTCATATGGCATAGATATGTCTATACCGGCCAAAACAGCGCAAGAAGCGATTCAGTTTACCTACTTTGGTTACCTTGCCGCAGTTAAATCACAAAATGGCGCAGCAATGTCTCTTGGTCGTACATCAACATTTATTGATGTATTCGTTGAGCGTGATATTGCTAACGGTTTAATCACTGAACAACAAGCGCAAGAGATGGTCGACCATTTCATCATGAAACTGCGTATGGTACGTTTCCTACGTACGCCTGAATATGATTCATTGTTCTCTGGTGACCCAATTTGGGCAACTGAAGCGATGGCAGGTATGGGTGTTGATGGTCGTACTTTAGTGACTAAAACTACATTCCGCTACTTGCATACTTTACATACAATGGGTCCTGCTCCTGAGCCAAATATGACCATTCTTTGGTCAGAGCAACTTCCGATTGCGTTTAAGCAATATGCTGCCAAGGTCTCAATTGATACTTCATCAGTTCAATACGAAAACGATGATCTAATGCGTCCCGATTTCGACAATGATGATTATGCTATTGCCTGTTGTGTGAGCCCACAAATTGTTGGTAAACACATGCAATTCTTCGGTGCGCGCGCCAACCTTGCTAAAGCACTACTGTATACCATCAATGGTGGTATTGATGAAAAATCACAACTACAAGTTGGCCCTCAAGTTGCTAAAATTAATGATGAAGTTCTTGATTTTGACACGCTAATGCCACGTTATGATGAAATGCTTGATTGGTTAGCAACCCAATATGTAACTGCACTCAACATTATTCATTACTCACATGACCGTTACAGCTATGAAGCGTCACTAATGGCATTAATGGATCGCGATGTACGCCGTACTATGGCATGCGGTATTGCAGGTCTATCTGTTGTAGCTGACTCATTAGCAGCGATCAAGTTTGCTAAAGTAACACCGATTCGTGACGAAAATGGCGTGGCTATCGACTTTGAGATTGAAGGTGATTACCCTAAATTCGGTAACAATGATGCACGTGTAGATGACATTGCTTGTGATCTCGTTGAACGCTTCATGAAGAAGATTCAAACTATGCACATGTACCGTGAAGCAATTCCAACACAGTCAATTTTGACGATTACATCGAATGTTGTATACGGCAAGAAGACCGGTAATACGCCAGATGGTCGTCGTGCTGGTATGCCATTTGGTCCTGGTGCTAACCCGATGCATGGCCGTGATGAAAACGGTGCGGTTGCATCGCTAACATCAGTATCAAAACTGCCTTTTGCCTATGCGAAAGACGGTATTTCTTATACTTTCTCTATTGTACCTAATGCACTAGGTAAAGATGAAGATACCCAAAAAAATAACCTTGCTGCATTAATGGATGGTTACTTCCACCACGAAGCGGCAGGCGCAACAGACGGCATTGAAGGCGGTCAACATCTAAATGTTAACGTACTTAACCGTGATACATTATTAGATGCAGTTGAGCACCCAGAGAAATACCCGCAGTTAACTATTCGTGTTTCTGGCTATGCTGTGCGCTTTAACTCACTCACTCGTGAACAACAACAGGATGTAATTACTCGCACATTTACGAACAAAATATAACGACGACAATAATAAATATAACAGTTTAGAAGAGTGTAATAACAAACAAAATGGCATGACTACCTAGTTTTGTTTGTTCTCTTTAAACGCCATTTTCAACGAGAACGAGTTGAAAGTGGCGTTTTTTTCATCTACCTACGCTGTTAAGTAGTCTAAAAAAACAGCTCTTATTGGCTGCCTTTTTATCAGAAAACACATTATTTTTGATATTAGATATATATTTCATGATTAATATAGATATTAGATAACTTATTGGTGTGAATTATTTAAATCTTATATACCATATAAGTATATGAAACAAAGCAATCAGAATATAATGACAACAACTGCCGCTCAAAAAACATCACCATCAGAACACGAACCAATCTTTGCTATCAAAATTATTCCTACACTGATTATTTTATTATTAAGTACCCTTTGTTGGCACTATATCAACATACCACCAACATTAAATATGGCAGCATTTCATACCGCTATTATTTTTATTGCTACCATCGTTGCTATCGTGACTAATGTCTTACCAACAGGTGCCGTTGCCATTATTGCAGTTTCAGCCTATGCAATACTCCATGCTGGCGGGGAAACCTCAGCAAAAGCAGCTATTATGGCTGCTACCAGCAATTTTAATAATGTCCTTATTTGGCTTATTGTCATTGCGTTTATGATTGCGCGTGCCTTTGCTAAAACAGGATTGGGAAAACGTATCGCACTCATACTACTAAGTTGGTTTGGTCAATCTTCTTTACGTATTGCTTATTGTTTAGGTATTGCTGACTTTCTTATCGCACCAGCAACGCCTAGTAACACTGCACGTTCAGCAATTATCTCCCCTATTGCAGACTCACTGGCAAAAGTCATCAATAAAGATGATCGCAAGTTGGGTCAATACCTAATTTCTTCAGTAAGTGCAATGAACGATGCATCAGCAGTAGGTTTCCAAACAGGATTTGCAGGTAATCTCGCTTTAGTCGGTATTGCAGCTTCTGTTGCTGGTATTAATATGACCTTTAGCCACTGGGCGCTTTATTTGCTGATGCCGGCGGCGATCTTACTACTTACTATTCCATTTATTCTGTTTAAATTTATTAATCCAGACACCAAGCACACACCACAAGCTCCTGCTTATGCAAAACAAGCTTTACTGCATTTAGGTCCAGTAAGTATTGCAGAGTGGAAGTTAATTGCTGTTTTTATCGCATTGATTGTTATGTGGGTAGGTGGACAATCTCTACATTTACATTCAACCACATCAGCATTTATTGGCTTATCTGCCCTATTAGTATTAGGGGTTTTAAACTGGAATGATGTGAAGTCTGAAAAAGGCGCATGGGATACGCTAATTTGGTTTGCAGTATTAATGGGTATGGCAAGCCAACTTAAGAAACTTGGTTTTACCGCATGGGTTGGCCATGGTGTATCAGATTTAATCAGTCAACATATGGGTCACGCGAGTCCAACGTTAATTTTGATTGTGATGATGGTTTTCTATCTTATAACCGCTTACTTCTTTGCTTCAGGCACAGCAAAAGTGGTTGCATTAGGTCCAGTAATTATTGGCTCACTAATGGCTTTAGGGGTTAACCCACTTATTTCCATTTTAGCCGTGGCTGGCATCACCAATATTGGGTGTAACTTGACAACATATAGCCATGCACGCAATCCATTATTAATGGGCTATCAATACCACAATGATAAACAATGGATGCAAATTGGTTTAATTATCTCCGTTGGCGGCGCAATAATATTTATGACTTCTGGAATTGTATGGTGGTCTATTTTGGGCTTAATGTAACAATCTAAGACATATCCAATGATCAAATAAGCCCATCCACTTTCAGCAAGAAAGAGTATGGGCTTATTATTTATATTCTAGAGTTCCAAAATAATCTGAACATTAATTAACTACAGCACTGTAACTGTATTTTTTTGTAACATACGAAACTCATGTTTGGCTAGATGGCTATCCATTGAAGCACGCAATAATTTATACAATAAAATTGAACCATCAATTTCTTCTTTACGGTTAGTTAAACTTTCAATGTTTAACCCTAACGGCAAATCATATTCAACTACCGCATCTAAAATCTGATTGAGGCTATTGCAGCACATTTTAATCGATTCATGTAATGGGTTGGTGGCATTGAGAATACGTAAACTAGTCGCTTCTGGAACGCTTACACCGAGCCACTCAATGAACTCTAATGTTTTTGCACTTCCACATGGCGAAAATGTCAATAAAATACGCTGTGGTTTAATGCCATCTTGTTTACATTCAATCGCATAACGGGTCAAAATATCAATCGTTGCTTGCGTATCATAAATGGCCTGAGAGATAAAAAAATTACACCCTTGCTGGTATTTTTCAATGAGACGTTCATGCTCATTACCTTTTTTAGCATGGCGTTCAGCAATCATAATACCGCCAGTAAAAAAGTTATTCTTATTTTCAGCTAACGCTTGATAAGCTGCTGATAACGGTAATGACACTTCATTTTTAGCTGAGGGACTACCAACTAATACAATGTCACGCACTTGATATTCGTGCCATGCTTCATTTAACCATTCATCAAATGCATCAGTTTCTGATTGCACCACACTTTTATAAGTAATGACGGGACGCCCCGTTTTTTTATTAAGCAATGATGAATAATAGCGAGGATCATGCGTGGATTTAAATGGAAATGGACGCGGCTTTTTAGTCCGTGAAACTTCGTCTTGAATGTCGTAAACAATAAGGCCATCGATAGCCAGATCTTTAATACGATTCACTAATCTATCAGCAATAGTTTCAACTTCGTCTAGAGGTGTATTAGTTTTAGGGGGGGTTGTACCAATAAAGTACACACCGCGTGTAATGTCGTTATAACGTACACGTAGTTCTGATTCTGTATTTGTTACTAGATCTTGATTTACCATTAATAATCACTTCCATGTGTTGTAGTAGACGCTTAAGCAAAGCCATTAATCATTCTATCTACTCTGAAAAATATTTCTTAACAGTCACTAAATAGCATCTAGTAACTGTTACATCCTTGGATTAAAACTATTACAACTTCCAACCAGATGCTAATTACTTTGATGGTAAATTAGCTATTTCCTTACAAAGCCCTAATTACTTGTACCTAATCACTACGCAGAAATCAAAATATATTCGTATTATTTTCAATAATATAAAATCACAAGCAGACTTGATTTATCCATGCTAAATAATCTTTCGAGCCATTGGTGATAGGAAGCTGGATAATTTCAGGAGTTTGATAAAGGTGGTGCTTCTCAATCTCCGCTTTTACTCGCTCAAATAGCGCTGTTTTAGTTTTAATAATTAATTGATGTTCTTGGTCACAATTAATTTTCTGCTGCCAATGATAGTAACTTTTAATCGGTATCACTTGAATACATGCCGCTAACTGCTGTTCAAGTAATGCATTAATGATTGTTTGACCATTATCATCATCTGCAAACGTGGTAATAATGACACAATAATCTGTTAACATTTCATTTCTCCGCATTACAAAACTTACAAATCAAACCACTTGTCTCTCATATAACTAAAGTACGTAAAATGAGCAGCGATCTGCCATCATTAATATTTATCGCTAAAAGCGCAACCACAACCAATTAATCATGGTGGTTATCACTGCTAGCCATCATCATCGTTTTTAGCCAAAACTGCTGCTGACAGCGATTATAAAATGATTTTTTTGATGGTTTTATAGTATCAAAAGGATCCACCATAACTTGGTAATTTATCCAACATTCTGGACAAACATTATCATCGATAGCAACATCGTCATATTCAATAACATATTTAATTTGTACGCCATCAGCAAAGTCATATTCTGTTTCCTTTCGAATAACATCAACGTCGTCATCAGAATACGAAAAATCAGCAGTCGTACAGCAAGAAATAGTTGTGTCTGTCTTGCCACTTTGTTGGTGATGTTCGATAGCCGCTATATATCTAAACAGTGAATGTGGCATATATGTCCATAAAAATGCAATTTCTAACAAAAATAGTTGCCGGATAGCGATCCAGTTAGCAAAAATATAATGTATACTAGCGGCAACTCAATACCTATTCATCGTAAACACTACGATTTAGTGTATTGCGAGTGTAAATACAAAGGTAATGAAATGAATTTAAACCAAGAGCTTCAAAATCTTAACAACCGTATGGACAAGTGCCAGCGTAAACTTGCTGCTGCTATTCAACGTGATGATAAAGTTATCATCAAGCAGTTTAAAGATGAGCTTCTTAGCCTGAACAAAAAGGCGCAAAACGTTAAACACCGTAAGTCATCAGTAGTAACAGACAAAAGTAAAGATGTTAAATCTCTTGCTTTTAATCGCGTGTTAACAAAAGCAGAACAAGCTGATATGGGCAAACTGAAAAAATCAGTTAAAGACCTTGTTGTTGTTCACCCAATGACAGCACTCGGCCGTAGTATGGGCATTAAAGCTGTTACAGGTTACGCACCGAAAGCATTCTAATATCTGTTTAGTAAAGTAACTTATAAACAAATATGGCCAAATCGGCATAAAAAGATCGTCAAATGACGATCTTTTTTTATGTCAAGAATACAGCTATACCTCAATAGTGTTACTTATTAGTGCATAATATGAGGTAGAATATATTTCTTCACCGCTCTTTGGATTCTCTAATGGAAAAACTAATGCCGTATATGGCAAAATTCGCGTTTGGTTTATCGATGGTAATGTTTGTCGTTGGTGGTGTTTTAGCATTAGTTGCACTGTATAACCACTTTTAACAACCCGCTAGATTACAATCGTAAGCCACCATCAATTTCAAGTACCCTGCCGGTGAAATAATCATTTTCAATAATGAATCTCACCGAATGGGCAATCTCTGTTGGGTCACCAATACGCGCTAGCGGCACTTCCGCCAACATTTGCTCAATCGTGTCATCATTAATTTGTGCAGCCATTGGTGTATCAATAAGACCAGGAGCAATTGCAGCAACTCGGATACCGTATTGGCCTAACTCTCGAGCCCAACCTACAGCCATCGTTGTTACAGCCGCTTTCGAGGCAGCATAGTTTGTTTGACCGATATTTCCAGCACGAGCCGCACTTGATATATTGATAATAACGCCTTTGGTTTCATTCTCTATCATCCACTTAGCTGCTTCTCTGCCACATAGGAATGTACCTGTTACGTTAACATCCATCACTGTTTGAAACTGTTCTAATGACATTTTGCTAATGCCATTGTGATTTTTGTTAACTAACAAACCATCATCAAGGATGCCAGCATTATTAATCAATATATCAACATGCTCGAAGTCCTCAATGATATTTGAAAAAGCTTGTTCGACTTCAATTTCATTCGTCACATCCGCTTCATAAATACGTGCCAGACTATTTAGCATATGGCATTGATCTTGCGTTTGTCGTAACCCTGCCGTATTCACATCAATTAAAGCGAGCTGTGCTCCCATCTGTGCAAGCGTTACTGCCATCATCTGTCCTAGCCCTTGGCTTGCTCCTGTTATGACAACAACACTATTCTCAATGTCCACGTTAATTAGCTCCTAAAGCTGTTTTATAAATATACTCCAAAGACACTGATTAACATCAACAACGCGAAAAAATGGATAAAGCACAATATCGTTTAATTATTCGTGTAATTAGATCAAATCAGTCAATGGATTTGCTTGCTTGTGCCATAGAGGCATAAATAAACTATCAACCAGATGTGTATCAACCTCTGAAATAGTCTTATATAGCCACTTTGGCTGGTTGTCTTTGTCAATTAATCGTGCTCGAACACCCTCTTTAAATTCGCCGAGCAATCCACATCGAACAGAAAGTGATAGTTCCATTAAGAAACAATCAGCCAGACTTGCTTGGTGGTATTGGTGTATTTGCTGAAAACAAATATGAGCCGATAATGGACTGCCATCCATAAGCGTTTGTTTAGCATTTTCAAGCCAACATCCTAACCCTGAAATAGCATTAATTTGTTCATAAACAATATCAAGTGTTGGTGCAACACAAGCAGCTTGAATTTGAGGAAAATACGGAATCATTTGACTCGGCGGACGCTGCCTCTCTGAGTCTGTAGCTATCTTAGTTAACATTTCAGTTATAACTGTAGCAACTTGATTTTCTGCTGTATTTTGCCAAGGGTAATGCTTTAATTGTTTAATTAGATGTTCACGATCACCATCAACAATAAGATGATCAGCCATTGCCAGATCCAATGCATCACTCGCATTTACATCTGCGCCAGTTAAACCCAAAAATAAACCAATCCCTGCTGGGAGCTGATTTAAAAACCACGTTGCGCCAACATCAGGATATAAACCAATTTTCACTTCCGGCATCGCAAGCAATGCTGACGGGGTAACAACTCGATGACTTGCCCCAATAAATAAACCAAGCCCACCACCCATAATCAATCCGTTGCCCCATGCAATAATAGGTTTAGGATAATTATGGATTAAGTAATCACAGCTATACTCAACTGTAAAATAATCAATTAAAAAAGGCTTTGCTAAGTAGCTTTGCTCATTGTTTATACGCTGAATATAATCATTTGTTGTCGCGTTCGCGGTTTGATTAGTAACATTAATTGCTGGATCATTTTCTAATGCATAGTAAAGTGCGCGAATATCAGCACCAGAACAAAATGCTTTTTCACCTACGGCCTGAATAATCACGCTGACAATGTTTTCATCATGCTTCCAATGCAATAATTGCTGCTGAATCGTCCTTAACATTGTCAGTGTCAATGCATTTAATGATGACGCATTATCCAGTTCCAATACACCAACCGCATGCCCACTGCCACATCGAATTTCAGATATATTTACTTTTCCAGTCATCCTTAAACCTCTTTGAATAATCCATCAACTTAGCAATAATATGCTATTTATAGCCTCTATCTGGCTGATAGTTAAGAAATAGTGTTGAAAACAGAGTTTTCAGTTTTATCATTAATTATACAAATAACCCAACTATTCATAGTCTCATTGTCTTAAATAAAGTTATATATCTATTGTTACACGTAATATCAACGAGTTAACAATACTAATATTAGACGCTCACAGAGCAATATACGACAGTAATTAACCATCATTATCACGACGCTTACGAATTGCCACTTCCTGCTCAGCGGCAGCATCCCACAATAATTTTTCACGTATCCGCTGGCGTTCTAAATTTGTATTAATACCATCAACAGCATTTTGATCTATAGGACCTAAATAATGACTCGCAGCATCGGCAATAATAACTTGAAATTCTTCCATTGTAGGTAGGCGGCTATTTGACTCTTCGAAATCATCAAAAATATCATTCACAGTTCCTGATATCTCTCGTTTTACACTTTTAAACTCTGAGCTATCCATATCACCTCCTGAAAAACTACAATAATAATACTCAAAAACGATCAGCTAAAAACAATTGCCGCCTCTCATTTATTGTATTAACCTCTAAAAGTAAACAATAAATATAAAATGTTAAATATGTCAATAACCATAATAATCTACACTTTAATTATTCATCGTTAATTTCTTAATCAGTATAGTTGTCGTACATGATATAAAAATTAAAATTCCGCAACAAAAAGTAAGGACATGACATCACATTGAATACTTCAAAACACATCCCCTTCTTTTACACCTCTTTGTCATTGTGTCTTTTCTATACCACAGCTATTTACGCGGAACCTATTACTCAAGAGCCAACAGTAAGTGACACCGTAACGAATTCATTACCACATGCTACGCCACTCAATGATACATCGCATAACATGAAGCAATGGATTGATAGTTCCCAACGATCAATGAGTGACTCAGTACACAATATCGGTGAGTATCTCGATCAAAGTCTTACCAAAGATGAAGATGAAGAAAAGCTCACTAACCGCAGTTATCTTCGAATTCGTCATCGAGCAATCTACTCCCACCGCGGAAAGTTAGAAAACGACTTCAAAGTATACTTCAAGCTTGATTTACCGCACGTTAAACGCGATTGGAAACTGATCCTCGATTCAGAGCCAAGTGATTATGATAGTCTTGAAAGCAAACAACGGGGAATTGCATCTGGCAGTAAAACCAAAGCTGGCGATACTATAGGAGGATTCAGGCTACAAGATGCACAATTTGGCAATTGGACATCTGATTTCGATATTGGTATTAAAATAAAATTACCACTTGATCCCTTTACAAAAGCTAGCCTCTCACGCGTTGATAATATTAGTCAAAATTGGACCACCCAATTCGACCAAGAGTTATTCTATTACCATTCCAAAGGACTTGGATCTCTTACTCAAATGAGTGGGTTTTACGCCCTGACCCCAGATCATAAAAATATATTCAGAACCACAACCAGTGCTCAATACTTGCAAGACGGTGATAAATGGGAGCTTGTACAACAACTCAATATTTATCAACGCGCAACGGATAAAGATTTATTTGAATATTCAATTGGAATAAGTGCTGATACAAATGAGATAAAGGAAGTCACGAACTATTGGATTTCCACCGAGTGGAAACGTCGAATGTACAAGCACTGGCTTTATCTCGCAGCGAGACCACAACTTGAATTTCCACGCGATTACAATTATCGCGCTAACCTTGGCATTATGATTGAACTTGAAATGTTCTTTTCTAAAAACCGTAAGATTGATGAATTAGGCCGTTATATTCCTAAACCAGTAAAGCAGCGAACCATTGCTGACCACAACTCACGATAATACAAACACCTTTAAGTCACTAAGCCTAAAATTACCGTAACTTAAAGGTGTAAGGTATTGTCTTTTTATTTTTTCTGATGAGAAATAGGCATTGTATCATTGATGACTACCGGCCCTAAACCAATGACACAGCGTTTATAACCTTGTTTCCAGCCATCAATATATTTCATTTTTTCGACACCCTTCATATCATCAAGGATCATTTTTGATGGTTGCCATTGATTATTTAATGCATCTTTACAGCCATCATCGTAGCCATGTTTAATAAACTGCTCACTAATAGTAAGTGGTTTAGCTGTTTGGGTTGATACTGCCTTTGCCTCAGGAGTTGTAGAAGGTGTTGATGTTAAAGCAGAAGTACTACAACCAGATAAAAGTGCAACCACACCGACCATCGCCCATGAATAACGCATATCTTTACCTTACCAAAATAGATTAAATCACTGTCATTAATCATACCCCAATATCGCCTATTGGAATATTAATACAATAAATTAACCGGTAAGTTAGATTACATACCTTTAAATAAACTTTTTAAAGCTCGGCTCACTGGTAACTTTTCATTGCCAATATAAACGTACATTTGACCAGTAAAGGTTTTATTTACTTTATCTATTTTTGATACATTAACCACTGTCGAACGGTGAATTTGCCAAAACTCATTATGATTGAGCTGACTCAGTATTTCTTTAAGCGACATTCGTATCAAAAATTCTCTTACTAATCCCCCATTTTTTCCCACATATACTGATACATATTTTTCTTCTGCTTTAAAAAACAGCACATCAGTAATTGCAATTAAATGAATATCCTCACCTGCTGACGCTTTTATCCACTGAAGGTAAGTCTTTGGTGTCAATGTTGCTGCCTGTTGCATTTGAGAAATAAGACTAGCTAATTGCTGCGTATCTGGTATTGATTGAGGTTGCTGGCACCGCGTAATTAATTTATCTTTCGTCGCGTTCAATCTTGACTCAGAAATAGGCTTTAATAAATAATCAACTGCATTATTTTCAAACGCCTGCACTGCATATTGATCATAAGCAGTAATAAATACAATCAACGGTGGTTTTAACTGTTGGTTGAGTGTTACCGCTGTCGTCATGCCATCTAATACAGGCATATTAATATCTAAAAAAACGATATCAGGCTGGTAACGTTCAACCGCAGCAAGTACTTGTTCACCATCAACAGTACGCGCCACAACCTCTAATTGTGGCCACAGTTCTGACAACATATTATCTAGCTGTCGGCGTAACAAAGGTTCATCATCCGCAATAATGGCCGTTAATTGTTTATCCATGAACTATATTACTCTCTAAAAAAACAGCTTATTAATCAACAATTGGGAAAGTTAACTGCACACAGACGCCACCACTCATAGGTTCTGTAATATTGCATTCACCACGACCAGGATATAAAGCATGGAGACGCTGTTTAATATTTTCTAACCCTACGCCATGTCCAGATGTTGTACTATGCACTTGAAAACCAATACCATTATCTCGTACTTCAATCTCTATGTTCGCATTTAAACGTTTTATTGTAACCTCGATATTCCCACCATCACATTTAGGTTCAATGCCGTGTTTAATCGCATTCTCCACCAGCGGTTGAATCAAAAATGGTGGAATGATATCGCCCAAAATATCTTCATCAACATTAACGTCGTAGCATAAACGCTCACCTAGTCTTATTTGCTGGATAGATAAATAAGCCATTAAAATTTCTTGTTCATTAGCGATAGACGTATAAGATTCACGACTACTGGTCAACGACACTCGCAGTAATGCGGTTAACTTTTCCAACATTAACTCTGCTTTTGCAACATCTATACGTAGCAGCGCATTAATATTCGCTAATGTATTAAATAGAAAATGTGGTTCAATTTGGCTTTGCATTTGTTTTAATTGACTTAATAACAACGCTTTTTCTTGTTCGACTTGTTTTCGTTTTAACGTTTCAATCGCTTGTTCTGCTAATACTTTTTGTTCTCTAGTATAAAAATAGTAATAACAGACGCTGGTAAAAACCAACCCCAACATAATCACCGATTTAAGCTCATCGACCTCTTTACCATAATAATCTTGTACCAAAAATTGCGCATTCAATGTTCCTACTAGCAATGAAATTGACAATGACACAATGATCTCAACCTGTTGCGGTAATTTAGGTAACAATGTGTTTAACAAAAAAGAAGCGACAATCGCGCTATAACCAAACCCAAGACTAATCAACAAATGAATATAAAATGCGCCCTTCCACACCGTCATCGTTGTCAATGCAATCACTAAACAAAACATTGTGGTAAATAATATATTTTTCCGTAACGTTGGCATATTAGTAAGATATGTTATCACTAGAATCGTCCTCGCACTGTCAATGCTATCATATAATTATCACTCACTAGGGCATAAGCAGAATCGTTTTCCCCCGTAAAAAAACGTGCAGAAAACTCCAAATCTACCGCTTGATCACCGCTATCTAACCATTGGTAAGTTAACCATTGGGTTGCAATAATGCCATTATCTTGGGGAGAATAAAGAATATCGAGAGTTGGAGTAATATCAGCTAACCACAACGCGCTATTCTTTCCCAGCCATTGTAGCCATGCTTGCAAGTCCCATTGCCAATGCAGCATTAAATTATGTTGCACAATATTAGTCTGTTGAAAACCTTGCGCGTAAGAATACGCTAATTCAGTAGTTGCCGGTGCTACAATTAGTTGTTGAGATCGAGCAATAGCCTGTTGCCATTGTGAACGACTCCATGCTCGGCTATCGTACCAGTATTCAGCAATCAACTTATGTCCCGTTTCACTTGCCCAACTAACACCAACCAGCGTTTGCCAAGCATGCCCCTGTTGTTCTAAAACGACAGGCACCATTACTGATAGAGGTTGTTGATAACCATAGTAGTTATTTTGAATCACACTGGACGAATGCAACGACCATTGCTGATCTAATAACGTAACCCAACTGGCGCCAAGCAATCCTTGCCGTATATCATCATAATAGGCAACTAATTGATATTCATGCGATCCGAGTAAACCATAACGACGTACACCAACACCTTGCTGTTCATTCGCTGCTTCAAAATCCGTTAGTGATTGCTGATTCCAACCAGAATTAGTATATAACCCCGTCCATTCACCACTATCATCAAACATCGATAATGCTACTGCCGTGACTCCCTCTTCAGCGACTAAATCCAATGCGTTTTGACGATAAGGTTTAAATAAATCGAGTGTACGATATCCATATCCCACCCCCCAATCAATTTGTACCTTACCTACCGTAGCATCCCATGTTTGACCAAAAATAGTGACTTCATCTTGCCATACTAGTTCACGTATTATAAATGTCGTTTCAGCTTGTCCTCCCCAATCTCGACCATAATGATCATTAACGTATGCATTATCGACTTTAATGGAAAACACACCTCGCCAAGCTAAATAGTCAGCTTGAACGTCAACCAAACCATTAAAATTTTGTACCGCATCATGATTTTCATACTTAAAAGACGTAGAACGTTGTGATGTAGAAATAAAACTCGTAGCCCAATCCCAACTCAAGTTGATCGTATTTGCATAAGCATTACTGGCAGTAACCAGTAAACTTAACGTCAAAATGAAGCACTTCATCGTTATAATTCCGTAGTATTACTTCGAGACAAAAAGCTTGGAGTATAGTATTTATCGTCTAATTTCCACGGTACAACCTGTTGATATTCAATCACAGTTTTTTTACTTGGCTGAATGCTATCTAATAATGTCATGGCTACCACAGCAGGTTTATCATCACGTATACCTTGAGAAAAAACAGCTTTTTTAGCTAGTTTTCCAGATGCTAAATACAAATCAGCTCTAAGTGGAAAATAGGTTAATTTATCAATCCATAAATCGATCTTTTGATAGCTCACACCAGCCGTCACTGCTATTAATTTTAATTGGTATGCCGCTACGCTTTTTCCGCTTACATCACTAATGTTTTCATTCGCATACCAGCTCGCTTTATAATCATAGCGCCACGCAAGTGTTGATATATCTCCTACCGACGCCTCACCTAATAACTTTTGCATTGGTGTTATTCGAATAGGACGGCGTGTTTTAGGCATTTGCAGCCAATAATTATCACCAAGCATCAACATTTTTTGGCCCGCTTCAACAGCCGATTTAAAAATAACCAATGATTGACGGTTAGCACGTGTGTATACATTATATTGGCGCGTCTTATCCACTTCATTATGTTGATATAGCGTTACTAATGACACCACTTTAGCGGCGTCATCTTGCAAACGAAAACTATCAGCTGTACTCAGCATTTGCTGTACTTGTTGCTCACTAAAAGTGTTACTTGCCATCGCCAAAGAACTGACCAGCCCAGTAATACAAACACTCAGTTTAATAAAGTATGATAAGTATCGTTGCTGACGTTGATTAAACATAAATAAGTGCCTCTGTGATTGGTTTATTAACCGCTTTTCGTGCTGATATAAATGCCGCTAATAGACAAATAACAGCCACACCAACAGTCGCCATTGCAACTAACTCAATTGAAAAATAAATATTAAGGGGATAACCATCATTTCGACCCGGCGGTGGCGGCATTTGAATATCGACAAACAACAGTGCAACAGACAATACTGCACTACATAGCCCACCTAACAAGCTACCAATAACAGCGAGTAAACCAGCTTCGCGCAGAAAACCCATTATGATTTCATTCGGGTAACTACCTAATGCTGACAATGTACCTATTTCTCGAGTACGCTCAGTCACTGTCATCGTCATGGTATTGAACAATGCAACAAACACCACTAATGCCATAACGGCTCCCATTATTCCAAAAATCCGATCGTAGAGATCTTTAACTTTTAAGTAGAAAAAAGCGCGATCTTGCCACGGGCTTATTTCAACCGACTGTGATTGGCTACTGAGTATGGTTGCAACTTGCTGCTGTACTATATTTGTCTTGGAAGTATCAAATAAAAAAACCGATAACATGCTCACTTTATCTGAATTTAATAACTCCTGTGCATTATGGATATTAATAAATAGCTGGCGTTTATCGAGTTCAGGAACGCCTGTCGAATAAATACCATGAACCTTAAAATCATACCCATTAAGCGCCCCGTCAGTTGTAGTGGCCAACAAAGTGATCCAATCCCCGATACCAACGTTCATATTCCGCGCAAGGTCGACACCTAACATCACTTCAGGCTCACTAGCATCATATCGAGGCGACATTATGCTGGATAAGGTTTTACCCTCACGTATATCAAGAAAAGGCCCCTTCATATCAAACTCACGTGCATTAACACCATTAGCCATAAAGATCGAAGACTTACTACCGTTAGATATTAATCCTGTAAATTCAATACGAGGCTGGACACCACGAACGTCATTTAAGCCGATAATGCGTTTTATAATGTGCTGAGGATCTGCTAAACCATTGCTTAACGGCATTTGTTCTTCTTTAGTAAAATACCCTGGCGTACTAATCGTTAAGTGACCAGTATCACGTGCAGTCGATTCTTTTAAACTATCGTAGGTATATAAACCAAAACCACCAGCACAGGTAAGAGCAAAGACAGCAATAGCGATAATCAATACAGATAACATGCTACGACGTCTATTCCTCAGCAAATTAAGCCAAGCTAAGCGTATCCCGTTAGGGAGGATATCAATGATCATCATGCCATCACCGTGAGTGGTTGTTGAACAGAATGTAACGTACCGTCGAGTAATTCAATGGTACGATCACAGCGGCTTGCCATGCGGACATCATGGGTTGCAATAATAAAAGTCGTCCCCATTTCATGACCAAGTTGCTTCATAAGATCAATCACAAGGTTAGCGGTTTTACTATCAAGACTCGCTGTTGGCTCATCAGCAATAACCAATAATGGTTGATGCACTAAGGCACGTGCAATCGCGACACGTTGCTGTTGCCCACCAGATAACGTATCGGGGAAATGATCAACAAATTCCCCAAGTCCAACTTTATTTAAAATAGCGATTGCACGCTGTCGTTGCTGAACCTTATTCACACCATTGAGATAAAGCGGATACGCCACATTTTCGCAGGCTGTCATCACCGGTACTAAATTAAACTTCTGAAAGATAAATCCCAGTTTTTCACGACGAAACTTAGCAGCAGCCAATGATTGTTGTGGATATGGCATGCCAGCAAACGTAATTTCGCCCGTATATTGCTGATCAAGTAAACCAAGTATATTCAGTAACGTACTTTTTCCTGAACCAGAAGGCCCACAAAGTGCAATCATTTCTCCTTGTGCAATGGTGCCAGTAACATCATTAAGAGCTGTCACGGTTTGATTACCTAAGCGATAATGACGTTGAATATGACGAAAAGAAATCATCTCCACACCCCTTATGATTGCTTAGCTATTAATGCCATCGCGATTTGTGTCTCGTTATGATGACTATCAAACTGCTGCATCACGGCTAACCATTGCTGCGCTTGCGACATATCCCCTGCTTGTAATGCTGCTTGTATAGCGTCACGATATACCCAAGCCGTAGCACCAAACGGCTGTTGAATAAATGTCGGTTCACTCAATAGTGTTAAATAGAGATCATAACCACGGTCAAAATGATTAAACATTGTCGGTAATGACGTATATGTCACCGCGGCCATTACCTGAGATAAATAACCTTCAGGTAATCCCTGTATTCGCTGCTGCTGATCAACATCTAGCGGCAGCGTATCTAACATCGATAGCCCCTTATCTATTGTTGCCAACCCTTGCTCGGTATATTTCATTTTTTTCCATGGTAAAAAAGCCTCACGACCTTGTAAGGTTTGAGTACTACCAAGATAAACCAGCGATAATGGTTTTGCCCCTTGTTGTTCAATGAGCTGAACTAAGGATTGATACGCAGATTCAACCTTAGCGTCGTCACCAACAACAGCTTCGTTATACTCTGAAATAATATTAGGGGTTGGGTTAGCATTTACTGGTATTGCAGTAAGTGTTATCGAAGTAAAAAATAATACTTTTAATACGGAGGTAGTCATCATTCTGTCCATGTTAGCAACTCAATGACGACATATTATGAGGAAATTCGGGGTGACGCAGAAAAAAGCGACCAATGGTAATATACCGAGATAAACGGTAATAAAGAAACCAGCGAGTTAAAAAAGAGGTTATATGTGTATATCAAAGAGAGCCTAATGCATCCCTTTGATATACCATAATACGATTAAGTATGACTCATTCGGCTGACAATAATATTATTAATTACCATAACAACGAAGAGCAAAATAAATGTCACAAATACAATGGGTACACCATATTGTAGCGATAAAACACAAAGGTTATCTAAGCTAGATGAGATTAACCTACCAGAAGAAAACTCTGATAAAACAATCGCGTTAATAACACTTAAGCCAGAGAATAGACTCAACAGACACAATGTTCTGTATGAATTTCTTTTTATGGTGAATAATTGATTACTACGGCTTGCTTCAAATAATAATTTTTGTCCCAAAATGTATGACACAATAAGCAATAATGTGCTATAGAAAAGAGAGAAAACAAAAATAGAAATAGGATAAAGTTCTTTACTTGAGCCTAACAAATAAACAAATTTTGCTGCTTCTAAAGCACTAAAAAAAACAACCGCCGATAAAGAATAAAATACTATTTGGCGAATAAGCTTATGAGTATTCATTTAAATAATCCATTCAAAAAAAATAAATATAAAACATTTTGGCTTTAATTTCTTAAGTATTATTAAATTTATTCATAAGTAGCATTCCAGAAGCCCCCTCCCCCATAGAAATCACTCAACCTTACCTGATGGATCCTTATATGAGTTAAAGTATATGTGATTATATGAATACTAAGTGCGTAACAGCTCAAGCCAACATAGTTACAACGTCACTTTTTAAAGTAAGTAAAATTCACATAAAAAGAAATCAGTGGTTGTAATGTAAATATTACAATCACTGATTACTTTAAACAGCTATTATTTATATTTCAACAATATAGAACAAAGATAATAGAATTTCTCTTTATTCAAAATCCATCACAATACGACCTGTAACACTTCCTTTTTCAAGTTCCTCAAAAATCGTATTAATTTCTTCTAATTTTCTAACTTCAATGTTTGTTTTGACCTTACCTTGTGCCGCAAAATCAAGACATTCAGCTAAATCTCTACGAGTACCAACAATCGAACCCACTAATGTTATTCCATTAATAACTGTATCAAAAATAGGAACAGGCATATCCTCTGGCGGTAAACCAACTAATACTAATGTTCCACCTCTTCGAATCGATGCATACGCACTTTCAAAACCAGCTTTAGATACCGCTAAACAAATAGCAGCATGGACACCTGTACCTAATAATTCTTTTATTTTTATCTCAGGAGTCTCAATTTTAAAATCAATGAAATATTTAGCACCTAATGAAAGTGACAATTCTTTTTTATTTTCACCAGTATCAACCGCAATAACATTTAATCCCATCGCTACTGCATACTGTATTGCTAAATGACCAAGACCGCCAACACCGACAATAGCAACCCAATCACCTGGTTTTGTTTTACTCACTTTCAATGCTTTATAAGATGTAACACCTGCACAAAATAAAGGTGCAGCTTCAATAAAACCTAATTCATCTGGAATTTTTACAACATAACGAGCATCAGCTTTACAATAGTCAGCATAACCGCCATCAACATGATATCCAGTATAAAGACAATCAGGACAAAGCGTTTCCTTTCCTTCTAAGCAATAGTCACAATAGCCGCAGGCTGTATATAGAAATGGAACGCCAACCCGATCACCAATTTTTATATGCTCAACATTCTCGCCAACTTTAGTAACAATACCAACCCCTTCATGGCCGGGAATTAAAGGCATTTTTGGCTTAACCGGCCAATCACCGTTACAAGCGTGAATATCCGTATGACATACACCGCACGCTTTAATGTTAACCAATACATCATTAACACCAATTGAGGGAACAACAACATTTTCAATAACGAGTTTCTTTTTAAACTCATGAGCAACTGCCGCTTTCATATATAATATCCTTTTTTGAATGCGATATAAAAATTAAGTTACAGACACGAATACATTAATATCCAATTTAAAGATATTAAAACCAATGACAGAAATTTGTAATAAAAATCAATTCCAATAAAAACGAAACCAAACATTATAATTATTTTAATATTCGAATTTAATATAAAAAGACTCTATAGATACTCTTTCTAGTTGAAAGTGTATAAATAAATATTTCATTATCCATTGATATTGAAATTTTTATTTATTGAACTGTGTGATTGATTTGATGCAATGATATTCTACCCTATTTTAGAGAAGATCAATCACTTAAAAAGTAATTAACCATTACCAAATTAATAAGATATTGGTGGCATATTAATTTATAAAGTAACAAGACTGAAATGAACTTAAAACACATCAACTGAATGCGAATAATATCCACTTTATGTAAGTAAATATTGAAGTTACACACATCGATAGTTTTGACGATAGATGAATAATTTTTACAAGATTGCGCAATTTGTCATTACACAATCAAGATCTTTAGCGGGATATAAAATATATGGATAACATTTAGGTATAATAGAGCCAAAAAGATCCACCAATAAAAGAGCATATATATACAATTGAGCCATATGTATATTTACGAATAGATCTTAAATATAGCATTGCAACATATCGAACTTCATTTGCATCTTTACCTTTCGAATCAAGCATTTTTTCGGCTATCTTTGACTGGTGTCTACAAAGAATCAACAAATAAAGAGCTGATATACAAGCTTGCCAAAAAACGAACTCTCCCATATCTAATTCATAAATAAGCCAAGACCAAAAGAGACCATACGGAATTAATATCCATACAACTCCCCAAAATAACTCATCTATAGATACAATATGGAGTATATTAATTACAAAGAAAATTGAGACTATCATACAAAATAAAAATAAAATAATTATCACATAAACTCCAACAAACTATTTATTCTATAATAAAGCTCACTTTTGTTTTACAACGCATTTCAATAAAGCATAAAAACACAAGAGATACCAATAAAGAATACACTAATATATATAACTCTACATGCATAATAAAACGGAAGGAAATGTGATATTGGTTCATTATATTATAAAACCGACTAATAAAATCCATTTAAAGAATTAATCAATCTTATTATTTCTCGCTTTTCGAAACATGGCCTCCCACTATTCATATTCTCCTTTACCTCGAACCTGTAAAGATAGTAACTCCCTCTATTACTCAGTTATTTGCTAATGATGATTAACCTCTTAACTGGTTAAACTACCAATAAACTCTTATTGGCATCTCAACGAATGACAATAACGAACCTTTTATACGTTATTTTAAGTACGTAAAACCTAATACCTAACTATAATTAGCAGTAGACTATTCACTGAGGTATTTATTGTTATGTATAATAAAACAGTAACATGTGCCATTAAAGGTGATATTCATCACAAGTTAATTTTTACCATTAATCCTACTGGATATTTAATCGTTGAAATTAAACATAAAAATTATAAAGCTAATTTCAATGATTTGTTTTTTTTTAACCATGAAAAAACAACAGATCTAGTCTGTATTGAGGATGGCACAGTAAAGCACCTATGTTGGAATCTGTTGATGTATAAAAATGATGCCACCAAACTGAACGTAGCAATTGATAATGCTATAGATGAGTATGAAGTAATAATGCGAGATCTATAACACACTTCAAAATCAACGTCAGATTCTGCAGATTAACTAAAAATACGAAAGCTCATATTTATCACCTAAAAACTAACAGAACATATAGATAATATGATGCTTTCATTCTTTAGCTGTAACTCTCACTACCAGCAACAATCACCAGTGCCTACGACAAACAACCAACTTTATTTACAGTACTTGCAAAACAATTACGATCATAGTAAATAATATGCATATTAAATTTAATAAGCAAAGGACTGTCTTTAATGAAAAGAAAAACAAAGCTTTCTCGGTACTACAGTGAACTTAAGCATATCGAACGACAAAACCCAGATTCAACACTTTTAATCGCAAGCGTGATTGCTCGATTAAAAGAAATTAAAGAAGAATTAAAGCAGACAAAAGAACTCGCCTAAGAATCCTAAAGTGAAAGCTAACGGCAGGAGTTAATCCTGCCTATTTAGCACCACAAATGAATTATACTAATTCAGATAAATGTATAATCATTATGCGTACTCAATAAAATTAAGTACGGTATAATACCTTAATGATATGGTAACCAAATTTAGTTTTAATTGGACCAATCGGCTCTAGCACTTTACCGCTAAATACAGCCTTATCAAACGCTGGCACCATCGCACCTTTTTTGAACTCGCCTAAATCTCCACCTTTTTTACCTGATGGACAAGTAGAATATTTTTTTGCAAGCGTCTGAAATTTAGCACCTTTTTTAAGTTGCCCAAGAATATCATCTGCTTGTTCTTTATGTTTTACTAAAATGTGAAGTGCTGCTGCTGTTGAAGCCATGCTTAATAAACCTATGATCGCTATACTATGAAGGTCTTGCTAATGTATTAATTATCGCATTAGTTAGTATAAAATGCTAATAATCACGTTATGTTATAACATTGAAAAAATGAAAAAATTTAAAGGCTTACAAATCAAATAATCTATCTATAATAGCTCTATTCACTTTCCATTCATGGCTACTTGGTTACAGTTATAAATATGAAAAAACATTGCAAATATTTATATCTTATTGGATTTATCAGCATCTTTAGTTGTCAGGTGTTTGCTGCGCCTAGTGCTGATATCGATGAACATCACGATAATGTCATGGATGCGGTAGCCCAAGGACTGATACAACCTTTCTCTGCGCTCCAACATAAAGTCCACCAACAGTTATTAGCTCGTATTATTCGCGTTGAATTAGACAAAGATGATGATGAATGGATCTACGAATTAAAGCTTATTGATGCTAACAATAATATAATAAAAGTCGAGTATGAAGCCCGTACTCTTAAAATGATAGAAATAAAAGGACGCCATCTTGAAAGTGTTCTTAAGGTTCCAGAATGAAAATTTTAGTCGTAGAAGATGATATTACATTAGGTGAGCAAATTGTCACCGGTTTAGAACAAAATGGGTGGGTTGCCGAGCACTCTGCCGATGGTATCGATGCACTATATCGCGCAACCTCTGAACCATGGGATGCGATTGTACTTGATTTAGGCTTACCTAAACTTGATGGTATCACTGTCCTTAAAGGTATCCGTGAAGAAAACGTTAACTGCCCTGTTGTAATTCTCAGCGCACGAAATGAGCTCACTCAACGTGTTGATGGTTTAAACGCCGGTGCTGATGATTACTTAACCAAACCTTTTCAAATGGTGGAGTTAATTGCTCGTGTTCGCGCTCAATTACGCCGCGCTACAGGTAATGTTTCACCAGTCATCCAAGCTGGCGAGTTAAGTTTAGATACCCGTACCTCAAAGGTAACATGGCAAAATCAAGTGATTGATTTAACAGCTCTTGAGTTTAAAGTCTTATCGTATTTAATGCACAATACTGACAAAGTAATCTCTCGTACGGAGTTAGTTGAACATATTTACAAACAAGATTTCGATCGTGACTCTAATACTATTGAAGTATTTATTGGTCGTATTCGTCGAAAAATTGGTAATGATGTAATCAAGACTGTTCGCGGTCTTGGATATCGTATCAATGCTAACTAACCTATCGAAAAATCGCCAACCAAGTATCCGTAACCGACTGCTCATTGCAGCAGCAGTCTGGTTATTGGCGATTACATTATCAGCCGGCTATCTTGTCCCTACTTTTATCAAAACCTATCTAATTGAACAAGAAAAGTCACAGTTATACCTCTACATGGATCAAATTACCGCCCAAGTAGATATTGATAAACATGGCCAACTGTTTGTTGATGGTCGCCTATCAAATCCTCGCTTTAATTTTCCATACAGTGGCTTATATTGGTCACTAAAGCTAAATAAACAAATATTAAGGTCACGTTCGTTATGGGATACGACCATTAAAGGTAATGCCCAGAAAGGCTTTGAAGGCCCGAACAATCAATCCTTAATTGTCGTAAAACGTAAATTTAGCTTGCCTGACAGTGATTATCCTATCGAGCTATCGGTTGCAGTCAATCAGGATAAGCTTCTAAAAACGCTACAAGAATTAACTCATGGGTTATGGGTTATTCTTACAATTATGGCGATTGGTATTTTAGTACTTACCACATTGCAAGTTAGTTGGTCATTATGGCCATTACGTAAACTGCGGAAAAACCTGATAGAAGTGCGTGAAGGTCATTCAACGGAACTTACAGGTCTTTACCCTGTTGAAATTCAACCTGTAATTGATGACCTCAACGCTCTGTTATTTCATTACCAAGAATTATTATTACGCGCTAGAAACCACTCTGGTAATTTATCACACGCGTTAAAAACGCCGATTGCGATTCTGAATAATGAAGTATCGTTATTAGACCCAGCCACACAAGCTAGACTCGCGCCAGCACTGCAACAATTACAGCAACATATTGATTATCACTTAGGCCGTGCGCGCATGGCAGGAGCAATGAATATTCTGGCAGCTAAAACAGCGCTGTCACACCGCATTGATGCAATTTCTCTTGCCATGGATAAAGTCTATGCACATCGAGGGGTTGTATTGGTCAATGAGCTTGATAGCGATGTCGTTATTGCCGTTGAAAAAAGCGATTTAGATGAAATGATAGGTAACCTAATCGAAAACAGCTATAAGTGGGCTAATAGCTTAATTCGTGTTTATCAAGAGCCGATTATAGACGGCCATATTGTATTAGTGATTGAAGATGATGGACCTGGTATTGCACGAGAAAAGTGCAAACAGGTGCTAAAGCGAGGAGTACGGTTGGATGAAAACACACCAGGAACAGGACTAGGCCTCAACATTGTCAACGAACTAGCGCATAGTTACCGTGGCGATTTAGTACTAACGCATAGCTCCCTTGGTGGTTTAAAAGCTATGCTTTATCTACCCATCCCACGTAATTGAGTACTAATATATAAAATAGTCAATAAAAGCCCTACAACATACAACTATTGTAGGGCTTAATTTAGTTTAGTCATCATATTATGTCCCTAGAATCTACAACGCTCGCATTAGAATTTCGAAATCTTCTTGTGCAGACTCAATTAAGCATTCAAGTTCTTTAGCGTCTTTATTTGTAAGATCTAATTGCCAACATACTTGTTCTGCTTCACGACAAACTAATAATGTTTTCATCCCTGCTTTATTAAACCATAACTGTGAAAATTCTGCTTCACATGATGAATCATCTTCCATAATTGTCACTTCTAACTTCCCTGTAGGGATCACTCGTATACACGCATTACCCTGCTGACTACCACATAAAGTAAAATTTCGCTGTTCCACTAGCATCACAGGCCTCTCCTTGTCTCTTATCAATGCAAATGTTGTGCATCCTGCCACATAACACTTCTAAGTGTAGATTCATAAATCCATGTTCGAGTAGTTTTTATAATTATTAATAAATTTATTATTTCAGATGGTTGACTATTTATGCTATCAATCATCATATAAAAGCAACAATTGCTATAGATTATTCAATAATTGCAGTAATATATTTAAAAAAACACAATAGGAAGATAAAAATAAATGATAGATTTTCGCTCAGATACGGTAACACGCCCATCAGAAAAAATGCGTCAATTAATGGCAACAGCCGCTGTTGGTGATGATGTTTATGGTGATGACACAACAGTTAATGATCTTGAGCAATGGGCAGCTGAACGTCATGGTTTTGAGGCTGCTATTTATTGTACTTCCGGTACCCAAGCCAACTTACTTGCTTTAATGGCACATTGTGAGCGTGGTGATGAATACCTTTGTGGCCAGCAAGCCCATAATTATAAATTCGAAGGCGGCGGTGCTGCTGTATTAGGCTCAATTCAACCCCAACCCTTAGAAAATGATGCTGATGGTAGTATCTCATTTGCAAAGTTAACAGCGGCAATTAAGCCACTAGACCCTCACTTTGCACGCACTAAATTACTTAGCCTTGAAAATACTATCAACGGTAAAGTGCTACCGCTAGCTTATATTAAACAAGCGCGTGAGTTTGTTGATCAGCATGGCTTACAAATGCATCTTGATGGCGCTCGTGTTTATAATGCAGCTGTCGCTATGAATGTTGATATTATTGAAATCGTAAAATATTTTGATTCATTTACGATTTGTTTATCAAAAGGATTGGGCGCACCCGTTGGCTCATTATTATTAGGGGATAAAACCTTAATCGCAAAGGCACGTCGATGGCGTAAAGTGCTCGGTGGTGGTATGCGTCAAGCGGGCATCATCGCAGCAGCTGGTAAACTGGCTCTGACTGAGAATATTGACCGACTTGCTGACGATCATCACAATGCCCGCTATTTAGCTGAGCAGTTGAACAATGTTAATGGCTTTAGTGTCAATCTTGATCATATTCAGACTAATATGGCGTTTGCTAAAGTAGATCAACATATCGATCAAACACAATTGATCGATACATTGAAGCAACAAGGTATCTTAATTAGTGGCGGTAATCCAATGCGTTTCGTTACGCATCTTGATATTACAACTAATGATATTGATACTTTTATTACAGCACTAAAAAGTGCGCTATAACAGCGCATCTTTTCATTAAACAGACACTTAGCCCATAACCATTATCCTGTGAATATGGGCTTTAATTACAATATTTGATACACATCACAACCAAGCAAATAAAATCTGAAATCGCCATCCTTATAGCCACATTCAACTACGCTTAAAAACAGCACCATTATAAATAACAACGTCATATAAAATAGATGTGCGCATAATCAACAAGGATGAGTATATGGACGAATTACAATTATGGTTAGCTTCAATTAAAGCATGGTATCTTGAAGATAACCCCAATAATATCGCCCCTCTCATCACTATTATTACAGCGACTCCGACGGATCTATTCACAACATCAGATCCTAATAAGGTAGCGAGTAATAACAACCTACGTAATGATCATCAGCATGAAGAAGCGCTTGCATATTGGCTCGATGGCTGTCAAAAAATCTGCCAGTATCACCGCCAAAAACAGCCACAACTTGCTTTTACTTATATCCAACTCCCCTATGCTAAATTACAAGCATTGGTATGCGATCCGCAGCAAAGCGCAGCCATTAAACGCTGGGGATTAAAAAAACTTGATAGTATCATTGTCACTTTACTGGAATTTTGCCAAGGCCAGCAACAGCAACACTGGCAACAGCAAAGTCATGACTTAATTGATTTACATGTGATCTTTATGGCTGCTCAGCAACATCTTAATCTTAAATACTAATCGGCAAATCTCTATGATGTTTGAGGTTTGCTCCATACCGATTTGAAATCAAACCAGCCTAATAAATTCGATTCCATGTCTTGAAGTTGTACATTATCATTCACACCTAACCAATTATGAAATAACGGAATAGTTTGCCCTGTTTGCGATAAAGTTTGTCCAATAAAATCGCTAGGAAATACCATGCTAGGTGTCGCACGCCACTCGCTGATCGCTTGTTGTAACTGTTTAAATTCATCAGCGGGCATAACTCGTTGAATATGATTAAAATTGTGCAACCACGCAAGAATAGCATCATCACGATTGCTGCCAAGACTCATGCCATTTAGCCAAATATCAATTTTTTCAGCCTGCTTACCAAGAATAATATCTTCGTAGCTCAATTCTATAATTTTTAATCGTATACCGTCCTTGGTTAATATATTTTCAATCAAAGAGGCAATATAAGGATAAATAGGATGTTCATGCTGATAGGCCAGTGTAACAACCCTTTTATTTGGTATTGCAACAGTCTCTGTTAACTGCTGAATATGGATCCAACCAGGTAATAATCCGTAAGCATTAAATAACTTAAAATCACCCGTTTTAGTCAAATCCATCTCGCGCATTACATTTAAACTGTACAATCGCGATTGAAAATACGCTAACCACTCAGAATGTTGAGCTAACCCTGAAAGACGATTAAGCAATAAAAAAGTACAACCTTGATCCATAGATAATCGAGATGATATCTGAGCATGACTTTCTAAGTTATCATCTAATGTCGGTTGTAGATAACACGCAGCAAAGTGATTTAACATCCACACTTCGACCACATCACTCAGGGCTCTAAAGCCAAAATAATGCTCAAATGCTTCTAATTTAAACCGCTGCTTATCATTAGCAACGACTTTATAAGGCCCAGTGCCAATAGGAAACGTTTCGTAATCAGGTAATACTGCGTGATTGGCAGGTTGAATCATAGCACTCGTATTAGCTAATAAATCAGGAAAGCGATAATCATCTTGCGTTAAATAAAAATCAATAATATTTGTATGTGGAGAGGTAACATCATCGATATGGGCAAATAAAGACAGCTGCTTAACCTGCTTAAAAGTTTCAAAAATATCGTTACTATCTAACAATCTACCATCGTGAAAACGAATAGCTGGCCGTAGATAAAATCGCCAATGACGGGGGGTTATCGCCTCCCACGAATGGGCGATATCACCAATAACGGTTTCTTCTTCCCCTTTTTCCTCATTTAGCTGAGTTAATCCACTGAAAATTTGTCGCACTAGATGTTGCTCTGAACGACGAAGAGGCTTCAATGGTGTGATATTTTCAAAGCTACGATAATAAGGTAAACGAACAATTTGCCGGCCTTGATGGTGAGAAATACCTAGCTGTTCTTGAATTAATTGCACCAGTTTTTCGGCATTATGATCTAAGGTGGCTAAGGCGGGTTCTAACTTACCTTCTGCCACTAACTTTCGAGCATGCTGAAGCTGTAACTCACTGTCAGTGTTATTAAAAATAAGTCGTGATTGTTTACCTCGACCAACTGCAGGTTGCCAATCAATCCAGCCTTTAGTCACCATTTTATTGATCACCATCCGCACGTTACGGCGAGTACAAAATAGGACTTCAGCAATATCTTGCAAGTTGGTCTCAGTACTATCGCCACCAAAATGGTTATAAAGACGCTGAAATTGAAGTTTTAGACGTTGACCACTCATAAAAGGGGAACCTTATTTATTTATTTATGCTCTTTTAACTTTTCTACTTTAACCTAGAATAGAACCTGTCAAAACAAAAACGTATATTTATAGAGTAGAAAAATGCATGTTTACTCTATCCCGTTAATGTATTGACAAGGTTAATGAACATTGTCTGCAATAGGTCCCCCCAACTTATTGCGACTCCTGAGTGATCATTAATAACACTGGCTGATGTAATACTCAATTACATCAGCCAGTTTTCCTCTTTATTTAATTCTAAACATTGCGAGATAACGCAAACATTACCACTCAATTTGCTTAATGAACTAAATACAGGTAGAAATATAATTATCTACTAACAAGAATTACAACCATCATGCCTGAATCTGTTTATCAACCTCACGATTTTTCCTCTTTAATTCACAGTCGCCGTTCGGTACGTAAATATGATGCCGAAGGTTCTTTTGATCATGATGCTGTAACACGCGCTCTTGAATTAGCCATCCTTTCACCGAACAGTTCCAACATGCAGTTGTGGCAATTTCATCGCGTGATTACGGCTGAAAAACGAGAGCAACTGGCTAAGTTATGTATGGGGCAAAATGCAGCCAAAACAGCACGCGAATTGATTGTTATCACTACCACGCCTTATAAGTGGAAACAACGTACAAAAATGAATGCCGCGCAAATTCGACAGGCATTTGAAGGTCGTGAAGATGCAACCTCAAAACGCGCGCTAAAATATTACGAAAAGCTGATCCCATTTTTATACCGCAATGATCGCTTTGGCTTATTAGGCTCTATTCGTAAAGTGATTGTGGCGTACTTAGGCCGTAACAAGCCGATGGTTCGTGAAGTCAGTAAAGCAGATTTGCGGGTGTGTTTACATAAAAGCACATCACTTGCCGCAATGACCTTTATGACAGCAATGCGTGCCGAAGGTTACGATACTTGCCCAATGGAAGGTTTTGACTCCAAACGTGTAAAACAACTTCTCAACTTAAACCCTAAAGATGAAATCACGATGATCATTGGTTGCGGTCCACGTGCTGAAGATGGCATTTATGGTGAACGTCATCGAGTTGATAACAATGAAGTAATAGTCACTCACTAACAGATCCACTTACAATAGATGGCGGAAACTTGTTATTTATCCGCCAAATATTACTAGTGGCATTTAACCATTTAATACTGCCAGCACTTCTTCTCTCACTCCCCGAGCCTCACTGAACATCAGACAAAGGTCACCCGTTAATTGATGGCATTAGATTAACAACAAAGCAGCAACAAAAACACCACAAAAGACTAGGTATTCATGATATTTACATATATATTCATCACATAGAAAGACACATTTTTCATATGGAAATGAATCTATTGAAAGGATATCAATATGGTACAGACTGATGCAAGCTCGCTTATTCCCATTCTTGTTACACTCACTTTATCTCTAATTACACGAAATGTGGTTATTGGTTTGTTTATGGGGGTGTTGAGTGGTGTCTTCATGTTAACAACCATCAATCCGATAGCTGCTTTTGGAATCATGGTCAGTGACTACTTAGTCCCTCAACTCACTAATAGCTATAATGCTGGCGTAATCGTGCTACTGATATTTATCGGTGGTTTTGTTGCTCTAATGGAAAAATCAGGGGGTGGACACGCCTTTGCTAGTAAAGTCACTCACAAGATTAATACTTCAAGCCGAGGGCAAATATCAGCATGGTTAGGCGGCATTGGTATTTTCTTTTCAGATCTTGGAACTCCTCTTATAGTTGGCCCTATTTTTCGTCCTCTTTTTGATAAATTAAAACTATCTCGACAAAAATTAGCGTTTATTATTGACTCAACGTCTTCACCTGTCGCTATTTTGATTCCATTTATTGGTTGGGGTGTTTATATCATGAGTCTAATGCAAAAAGAGTTTAGTGCATTAGGCAGTGATATTTCGGATTGGGATGCTTTTATTCGCGCTATTCCCTATCAATTTTATGCCATTCTTGCCATTGCTATTGTCCCGTTAGTCGCGCTAAAAAAATTAGATTTTGGCCCAATGGCTCAAGCGGAGATTGATGCTCAGCAAGGAAAAAGTTGCGGCCACAGTAACGCAGAGTTAATCTCATTTACTCATCAAAACGCCCAAGCGTCGTTTGTTTGGATGCCACTATTAGTGATGGCCTTTATTTTAATATTAATGTTAGCACCGCTGGGTTTTCCTTTTGAAAAAGTATCAGGCTCTATTTTTAGAGCTGCTTTATCAAGTGCTTATTTTTTTGCTGCTATTACTCTAATTTTATTAATGGCTAGATATAAAGTACGAAAGTTAAACGATGGAATTAATGTCTATTTAAAAGGAATGGGAAATATGGTGCAGGTTGCTATCATTCTTATTCTTGCATGGACATTAAGTACAGTAGGAAAACAATTAGGTGCTGCTGATTATATTGCCCAGCAAGCGCAAGCTGGATTCCCCTATTGGCTAGTGCCTGCCGTGGCTTTTTTATTATCAGCCATTATCTCTTTCGCTACGGGATCATCATGGGGAACATTTGCGATTATGATGCCATTAGTCATACCAACAGCCTTTGCGATTGATGCCCCATTATATGTCTGTATTGGTGCAGTATTATCGGGTGGTTTATTTGGCGATCATTGTTCACCAATATCTGAAACAACCATCCTTTCATCTACAGGATCGGGTTGTGATCAATTTGAACATTTTCGAACTCAGTTGCCTTATGCCGTTTTAAATGGCGCTATTGCATTAATCAGTTTTGTTTTTGCTGGATTATATCAACACAATATTATCTTCCTTTTTGCGCTACTGCTTCAAGTTATAGTGTTAATACTGCTGTCACAAAACCAAAAAGGACGCGCACTAAGCATAACAACTCAAACTGAATGATAGCGATTAAAAACTGACAACCATAATAATAAAAGCCTGTATAAAACAGGTTTTTATTACTAATCACATAGCTACCCCATATAAACAACTTCTTTCATAATATTTTTATATGACTTTTTCTACATTTGAGGGGTATCTCATTACCACCAATATATATAATATTAATTA
>NZ_PYON01000021.1 GCF_003026355.1 Photobacterium kishitanii
ATCCCGTGGTGGGATTCCCGAGTGGCCAAAGGGAGCAGATTGTAAATCTGCCGGCACTGCCTTCGAAGGTTCGAATCCTTCTCCCACCACCATCATTTAGAAAGGTTGTTTATAACAACTTTTCGGTAATTAAAGTGAGCTTTAATTATAACAGTAACATCCCGTGGTGGGATTCCCGAGTGGCCAAAGGGAGCAGATTGTAAATCTGCCGGCACTGCCTTCGAAGGTTCGAATCCTTCTCCCACCACCATCATTCAACCAGTTGCCTTGCAGCTGGTTTTTTTATACCTATAAAATAATCCCGCACTTAAGCGTTTAATTTCTACTATCATTGAGATAACGTTAGATCTATACAATACATATTTCGTAGCCTTTCTGTTTCAGTATATGGATATTTATGACAGAAGAATTTACTAAAGCACCATCACATAATCCCCATGATATTCGCGTCCTCATTATTGATGATCAACCTTCCTCTGCCGCACTGATTAAAAATATTTTAGACAGTATCAATATCACTACTGTGGATATCGCGACCGATAGCGATAGTGCTTTTCAGTTATGTAAAAATACCCGTTATGATCTAATGATAATCGACTTCCACCTTGAACCAAATCTCAATGGCAGTGAATTACTGGCAGCAATTAGAAAAAGAAATCACATCAGTTCACATTGTGGTGTAGTGTTTATTTCTGGCGACCGCACACCTGAAGTCATTGTCACATCAATGAGCATCCATGCTGACAGTTTTCTCACTAAGCCGCTTAATATTGGTAAACTTAAAAAACGTGTCATCGCTATATATCAAGCTTGTCTATTACGCCAACCTATCTACACCGCACTAGATAATCATCAAACCTCACACGCTATTGAGCTATGCCGACAATTACTGCTATATAAGGGCCATAATCTTGAAATAGAAATACTATTGATTGATCTATTAATAGACCAACAAGATTGGCAACAAGCAACTCAGTTAATGACAACCTTTAGTCAGCAGACCAATAACCATAAACTCATTTTACGTCAAGCAAAGCTCAAGCACCGGTTAAATGAAACACAAGCGGCTATTCATTGCCTGCACAGTTTGATCAAACAAGTACCACTATATGTGGAAGCTTATGATGAATTAGCCACCTTATTACAGCAACAGCACCGCTACAATGATGCCAAAGTTATTGCTCAACAGGCGATGGTATTAACACCTGGGATCTGTCATCGCTCACTACTTGTGGCACAATTAGCTGCCGATACCAATGATCTGCCGTTATTTTTCAAAGCAGGAAAAGTACTTGCGGCCCACTTACCAATTATTGGTAATGATTGGATTGCTAGTTTTGCTGAATTTACGGCTATATTTGAACAGCTTGTCTGCCAACAATTATCGTTACCACAGAAGTTATTAATTTCACTGAAGACGATTCAGCAACATGCAAAGCGACGTTTAACCTATAAGCAGCAAGCAACCTTAGCTGACTTTAGTCATATCACTTTAGCGCGATTTGCTTTTTCAACTCAGCAGCCCTTAAAAGCCAAACGCCGGCTATTACATGGCTTAGCCCGTTATTATGGTAAAATGTCGCAAGCACCTACTGCAATTATGATTGATGCACTACCATTACTTATTCATTTCGGTGAGACACGCTTAATAGGTGAAATTTACCAAGCATTAATGAGTGGTGATTTATTAGATGACTATAGTTACCGCCGTCTCGCTCAATTAGGTGGCAATAAGTTCCTAATAGCAAACATTAGATTATTAATCTCGCAGCTTGTTACAGCAAAATCGATGCTTAACCATGATCCTCATAGAGCATACTGTATTTATCAAACTATTCTTCGAGATTATCCATATTGCACTGAAGCTCACCTTGGTCGTATTACGTGTTTATTACCCCAGCCTCAGTTTACTGACAACCACATTAATGACAGTCTATATTTGATCAAAAAAATGCCACTGCCACCGCCTTTAAGTGGATGGTTTACACAACTGCAGCAGCAAATTAAAGATGAAAAAACGATCATTAACGTTTAGTTCTCGCCATCATCATCATGAGTAGTTGGCTTATCAGATGCACCCTGTGCATATTTTTGATTGCGGTGTTGTTGTGCTTTTTCTTTTCTTAGTCGAGTATTGCGTTCATCCTCTGACTCAGAGCCGAACAACCGCTTAATAAAATCAAACATTATTATGCTCCATGATTATCGTTATATAACACCGTTATTAGCGAATAAAACGATTATAGATAAACAATAATATCAATGCGCCAGCGGTAGCAATAATAATACTGCCAAGGTTAATTCCTCCAGCAGCGCCAATACCAATCAATGAGCCAATCCATCCACCCGCTAAAGATCCTGCAATACCTAAACCACAAGTTGCAATCCAACCACCACCATCATTACCTGGCATTAACCATTTAGCTAATGCCCCAGCGATAAGACCCAAAATAATCCAAGAAATGATGCCCATATTACAGTTTCCTTCTATTAGTAAATAAAGATAACACCCGCTCATGGCTGTAGTGTTTGAGCTGATCATTTAAAAACAATAGCTTGTCATAAATAATATCTGCACCTCTATCATAGACCTGCAATAATCATCATGCCCAAATAAAGCAGCCATTTACTTATGCTCATATTCTCAATGGCGTGATCATATATTGAAGTGATGGGTTGATGTGCTAGTATCTGTAACCAATAATTATTCGCAGTTATGGATACTAAATATGAAAGTTATTTCTTTTAACATCAATGGGCTACGAGCTCGTTTACATCAACTTCAGGCTATTATCGATAAACACCAGCCTGATGTTATCGGTTTACAAGAGATTAAAGTTCATGACGAAGCCTTTCCATTAGCTGATGTGGAAGCAATGGGATACAAGGTTTACTTTCATGGCCAAAAAGCCCATTACGGCGTGGCAATGCTATGCAAGCAAGAACCTATTAGTGTTCAGAAAGGCTTTCCAAGCGATGATGACGAAGCTCAACGTCGAATGATCATGGCTACTTTTGCTCAACAAAACGGCACTACCATTACCGTAATGAACGGCTATTTCCCACAAGGTGATAATGTTAGCCACGAAACAAAATTTCCCGCGAAAGAAAAGTTTTATGCGGATCTAATGCACTACCTTAATGATAGTCATAGCGTTGATGATGAACTAATCATCATGGGCGATATCAATATAAGTCCAACGGACTTAGACATTGGTATTGGTCCGGTTAATGCTAAGCGATGGCTAAAAACGGGGAAATGTTCATTCCAGCCGATTGAGCGACAATGGTTAAAGACATTACTTGATTGGGGCTTTATTGATACGTTCCGTCAACTACACCCAACGGTAGATGATCAATTTTCATGGTTTGATTATCGTTCTAAAGGCTTTGTTGATAACAGAGGACTACGGATTGATGTGATCTTAGCAACACCAACATTAGCTAATCGTTGTATTGAATCAGGGATTGATTACGAACTACGCGGTATTGAAAAACCGTCAGATCATGCGCCAATTTGGTCAACTTTCAACGATTAATTTATTGGTTGTACAACGATAATCATTGTTTACATCAACAGATTTACATCGAAAAAGCCGATTATCATTGATAGCGGCTTTTTGTTAATTTTACATATATATTCATCACCACGCTTACACCATACCCACCTAGCATAAGTAATAAAAATACATCCCCAGAAAACACATTGATAACACCAATATAAAAAAAGTTGAATGAATATTCTTTTAGCGGCATAAATACGTTAAAAAAAAAACCATGAACAACTAACCCATTGATTTTAAAGGACGCGTAATTTTGTAACCATAGCTGTAAAATTATGAAACAAAATTACATTAAAATTTTTTTTAGTTTTTTCAAAAAAATTATACCGTTTAAATTCAACTGATTACATTATTTTGCAATGTAATATTATGTCTAATTTTGTTATAAATTTTCACCGCAATGATCCAGATCAAATTTATGATTCACAACCTTTGCTATTATTCTTGCAGCCTAACTTAAACCATAAAGAGCACCCCTGTGAAAATGGAAACTAATCCTTTTGACTCGCTGATGCCACCAGCTATGGCACATAAGGCCGAAGAAGTCGGCGTTTATAAAGCGACAAAACATCCGCTACAGTCATTCTTTTTAGCGATAACTGCTGGTGTTTTTATTTCAATTGCTTTTGTGTTTTACACAACAGTAACTACTGGCGCTGGTGATATGCCTTGGGGTATGTCTAAATTTGTTGGTGGGCTTGCATTTAGTTTAGGTTTAATCCTAGTAGTTATATGTGGCGGTGAGCTATTTACCTCTTCTGTATTAACCACGGTTGCTCGAGCAAGTGGACGTATTACTACTGGCCAGTTAATGAAGAACTGGGGCATTGTTTACTTCGGTAACTTTGTTGGCGCAATATTCTTTGTTGTGTGTATTTGGATTGCAAAACAACACCTTGGTGCCGATGGCCAATGGGGTATTAACGCAATGAAAATCGCACAACATAAGCTTCATCATAATTTTGGACAAGCTGTTGTTTTAGGTATTTTATGTAACCTAATGGTTTGTCTTGCAACTTGGATGACTTTTTCATGCCGTAGTGCGACTGATAAAGTTATGGTAATGTTGCTACCTGTTGCGATGTTTGTTGCAAGTGGTTTTGAGCACTGTATTGCAAATATGTTTATGATTCCAATGGGTATTGTAATTCACAGTTTCGCAAGTCCAGAATTCTGGGCAATGACAGGTGTAAATCCGGCTCAATTTGCAGATTTAACCATACATAATTTTATTGTAAACAACCTAATTCCCGTTACCATTGGTAATATTCTTGGTGGTGGTGTATTGGTTGGTATGACGTATTGGGTTATTCATCGCCGTCCAGAACTTAAAGGCAATAGCCACCACTAAGTTTTGACGCGAGAACACTTATTTTTTTCTACTGAATAGTATAGGTAGGTATACAATGGCAGAGCAATTTGCTGCATGGGAAGGCTTCACAGCTGGTGATTGGCAGAACGAAGTAAACGTTCGTGACTTTATCCAAAAGAACTACACTCCTTTCGAGGGTGACGGCTCTTTCCTTGAAACAGAAGCAACTCCAGCTACAGCTAAACTTTGGGAAGCTGTAATGGTAGGCATCAAACAGGAAAACGCGACTCACGCACCTGTTGATTTCGATACTGACGTTGTTTCTACTATCACTGCACACGACGCTGGTTACATCGACCAAGAACTTGAAACTATCGTAGGTCTTCAAACTGACGCGCCTCTTAAGCGTGGTTTGATCCCTAACGGTGGTATCCGCATGATCGAAAACTCATGCAAAGTATACGGTCGTGAACTAGATCCTACTATCAAGAAGGTTTACTCAGAGCTTCGTAAAACACACAACCAAGGTGTTTTCGATATCTACACTCCTTCTATCATCAAATGTCGTAAGTCTGGTGTTCTAACTGGTCTTCCTGATGCATACGGCCGTGGTCGTATCATTGGTGACTACCGTCGTATCGCACTTTACGGTATTGACAAGCTAATGGCTGACAAGCTAGCTCAATTCAAATCTCTAGAAGAAATGTTTGAGAACGGCGAAGATCTTCAAATGACTATGCAACGTCGTGAAGAGATCTGTGAGCAACACCGTGCGCTTGGTCAAATCAAGACTATGGCTGCTAAATACGGTTGTGATATCTCTCTTCCTGCTGCAACTGCACAAGAAGCTGTACAGTGGACTTACTTCGGCTACCTAGCTGCTGTTAAATCACAAAACGGTGCTGCAATGTCTCTAGGTCGTACTTCGACTTTCCTAGACATCTTCATCGAGCGTGATATTGCCGCTGGTAAGATCACTGAAGCACAAGCACAAGAAATGATCGACCACTTCGTAATGAAGCTACGTATGGTTCGTTTCCTACGCACGCCTGAATACGATGAGCTATTCTCTGGTGACCCAATCTGGGCAACAGAATCAATGGGTGGTATGGGTCTTGACGGTCGTACACTAGTTACACGTACTAACTTCCGTTTCCTAAACAGCCTATACACAATGGGTCCTTCTCCAGAGCCAAACATCACTGTTCTTTGGTCTGAGAAACTACCTGTAGGCTTCAAGAAGTTCTGTGCGAAGGTATCTATTGATACGTCTTCTATCCAGTACGAAAACGATGACCTAATGCGTCCAGACATGAACTCTGACGATTACGCTATCGCTTGTTGTGTATCGCCAATGGTTGTTGGTAAGCAAATGCAGTTCTTCGGAGCTCGTGCTAACCTTGCTAAAACTATGCTTTACGCAATCAACGGCGGTGTAGATGAGAAGCTTAAGATCCAAGTGGGTCCTAAGACTGACAAAGTAACTGCTGAAGTTCTTGACTACACAGATACTATGGATCGTCTAGATCACTTCATGGATTGGTTAGCAACGACTTACGTTTCTGCGCTAAACGCTATCCACTGGAGCCACGACAAGTACAGCTACGAAGCATCGCTAATGGCTCTACACGATCGTGACATCAAGCGTACAATGGCTTGTGGTATCGCTGGTCTTTCTGTTGCTGCTGACTCACTATCAGCGATTAAATACGCAACTGTTAAGCCTATCCGTGACGAAGATGGCATCGCTATCGATTTCGAAATCGAAGGTGACTATCCTAAGTTCGGTAACAATGACGCACGCGTTGATGACATCGCATGTGACCTTGTTGAGCGCTTCATGAACAAGATCCGTACTCACAAAATGTACCGTGATGCGATTCCAACTCAGTCTATCCTAACTATCACATCTAACGTTGTGTACGGTAAGAAGACGGGTAACACTCCAGACGGTCGTCGTGCAGGTGCTCCTTTCGCACCAGGTGCAAACCCAATGCACGGTCGTGACGAAAAAGGTGCTGTAGCTTCACTTACTTCTGTAGGTAAACTACCGTTTGCACACGCTAAAGATGGTATTTCATACACATTCTCTATCGTTCCAAACGCACTAGGTAAAGATCTTGATACTCAAGAGAATAACCTTGCAGGCCTAATGGATGGTTACTTCCACCATGAGACTGGCATCGAAGGTGGTCAACACCTTAACGTTAACGTTCTTAACCGCGAAACGCTAGAAGACGCAGTTAAGCACCCAGAGAACTACCCACAGTTAACTATCCGTGTATCGGGTTACGCTGTGCGTTTTAACTCTCTAACTGCTGAACAGCAGGCTGACGTTATTGCTCGTACTTTCACAGCTTCTCTATAATATAGAATCTCTGTGTAGGAAGTTCGCTTCCTAATAAAAAACCGGCTTATATAGCCGGTTTTTTTATGCCTCAAACTTTACACACAAAGACACATACTGTTACATTATTTGTGTTGTTCATATCACACTTTATAGCTACCCTGCGCGAAAAACACTCACAAAACGTAATTATTTAATTTTATGCTTAAGGATACGACTTTCTCATGCGCAGAACTCAATCAGTATTGATTGTCGACGACAGTAGTATTATCCAACAAACAACCAAGCTAATTTTAGTTAATGGACAATTTCAAAGCGCTAATATCTTTTGCGCCTCTAATGCATCTGAAGCAATCAAATATTGCCAACAACAAGACTTTGATATTTTATTTCTGGATTTCAACCTTGGCTTTGGTAGCACTGGCTTACAATTACTTGAACGCCTCCACCACAATGGTTTATTACAACATTCACCACTCATTTTTATTCTTACTGCAGATGACTCCCCTGCGGTATTGATGGGTTTTTCTGAATACCAACCCGACGATTACCTCGTTAAACCTCTACGTTTAAATACCTTAAAACAGCGCTTAGAATATAGTTTTGAACAACGTGTAATAAATGATCACGCTTTTGAGCGTTACTTACATTCAGGTATTAGTGGAATTAAAGCCATATGTGCAAAAACTAATTCACCGCAGAGCACTCACAGCGCAATGATAACGGCAGTGGCAAAACGCTTATTTAACCAAAAAAAGCCTCACCTCGATGCCGATATAGAGGCGCTATTAACTCTAATCCAATACCAAGAACAAAGCTTACCTGCCCAGCTGCTATTGGCAAAACTATGGCTACGACAACAAAAATTTCAAGCGCTTGAACCACTATTAGTGAAATTACGCCGCCTATATCCTGATCATTTAATGCTACTGGAATACAGTGCATGCCTAGCACTGTTACAAAATAAGATCACTCAGGGTTATGATTTTTGGTTGCAAGCCCATAATGTTAGTAAAAATAATTTACACCGCTTATTTGGTTTATTATGGATCGAATGTCATTTTCATAACCATAGTGCAATGCAGCAACACTTACGTGAAGCTATCTCATATCTTCGCCATTCAGTATGGGATAAGCCTTGCTACCACGCTTTTATTATTTGGCTACAACTGCAACACAGTGATAAAAAGAGCTTACCCATTGAGCGTTTATGGCGCACAATCAGTCAGCAAAAAACCATAACTAAAAATGAGCGGCCCTTTATTTATTTACTGCAAGCATGGCAATATTTAGACAGCGATAACACACTTAATGCTTACAAAAGCTACATTGCTGCGCTAGATATGATCCAACAAACATCCCCAGAACATCATAGTTTTGAGTTTGATGCTATCGCCCTCTGTATTAGTAACCGCCTAGCAATGACACGTCATCAAATAACATGCTACCAACGATTACAACATAATCTCAACCAACATAGTAATGAGCCTCATTCTATTATAAAAAACATGTGGTTAGAGACAATGCAGCCGACATCAAGTAATCAGGATGACGAAAAATATCGTTATGCTCTTAGGTTAGTAAAACAAAAATATTATATTGAGGCCGGACAGGCTATTTTACAATTATGGCCTCACTATCGTTTTGATGAGGTTTTAGCACGCTGCTTAGTCGAATTATCTTCACGCGGGTATGTAGACGGCGATCCACAACACCAATTATGGATAAAAGAAGCTAGATGGACATTTGAGTCACAGGAATTTAAACCAGATTGGTATTTGAAACTAAAAACACAATATCGCAGCCTGCAACGGCCTCTATATTAGCCCACTGATTTATGATTTAGGTATTCTTTCATGCGTAATATAATGCTGTTGCTAACATTAATCTTTAGCCTTACCATACATGCCTCTCCAGCGAATGAAGCAACAGCTAAACCTATTTTAACTGTGGGCTATACCTCGTTTAATTGGGCACCGCTAGCCTTTAAAAATAACGGTAAAATTATTGGCTTATTACCTTCTTTAATGGACGCTATTGCGAATAAAGCTGGCTATCAAGTCAAAAATATCGCTTACTCGAGTTTTGATGAGATGTTATCAGCATTTAAGCGTAATGAGGTCGATCTCTTAATTGGTGTTGCTTCAACATTTGATCGCCAAAAATATATGGTCTTTAGCGATCCTATTTTAAGTACCTCATTCGCGATGATCAGTCGTTCACCACAACATACCAAGATAGCCGATCTAAATGATGTTATCGTTAGTGTTGAAAATGGCTTTGCAATAGAACAAAAAATAATCGATCTACAAATTAAAGGTCAAATCCTCGCAATGCCATCAGCTACTGTGGCACTTAATGCCGTCGAGACGGGATTAGCGGATGTATATATTGGCAATGGCCTCATCTTGCAAAATTTATATACCTTTGGAGATTTTAAGCGATCATTATATTTTTCGCCGCTAACAGAGCTTCCTTTTGAACGCTTATATATCACTGCAACTAAAAACAATCGCGCTATTATTGAAAAAATCAACAACGCTTATAATCAACTTCCCGAATCAGCGCTAACTGAAATTTATGATAATTGGTTAACAAATACACAAAAAAAAATGTTAGGTGATCCCCATGCGCTACATCTGACCGCCGCAGAAACTCACTATTTACAACAGCATCAAAATATTCGTATTGGTTATCAATTTCCGATATCTAGCGCATTAAATCAAAACGATATTACTCTACATCAACTTAACGATACTTTAGACCATATAAAAAATAAGCTTCATTTCACGACGACTATCGTCCCTATCCGTGACTATCAAGACGCCAAACAGAAATTAGCCAATAATGAAATTGATATTATTGCCGCGATAGCAATGACAAAAAAACGCCATAGAGAACTCGCATTTACAGCCCCTTACGGCAACGATAAATGGGTCATGGTCGATCGTATTAATCATCGAAAATTAATAGGTATTAATAAGACCGATATCATTGGTGTTCTGACTTCTGGCTTTGGCGCGAGTCTTGTAAAAGAACATTATCCAACGGCCAAGATCCATCAATTTAAAACCAAACTAGATATTTTACATGCTTTAGCCAATGGCGAGATTAATTATGCGGTTATTTCACTCTCAGCAGCTCATGTACTATTACAAAAAAACTTTTTAGGTCAATTTAAAATTGTCTCAAGCCATATCGATGATCACAATCGCAAAGTGTCATTTGCTGTTAAAAAAGACAACTTACCGTTACGTGATATTTTTAATAAGGCCATGGACTCTTTGCCGCCTGGCACCTTAATCAATATTCAAAAAAAGTGGCATACGGTCACCCTTAAAGCCGATGGTAATTATCATCGCTTAATTACCTTCATCATCATATTTGGGTTAGTGATCAGCGCTATTATTGGTGCAATTACGGTCTGGAATCGTCGTTTAACAAATGAGATCAAGCATCGTAAAGCCGTTGAGGATAAATTAACCTATTTAACCAACAACTTTGATGGCGTATTAATTCAGCATCACCAAAAAAGTGATGATCCAATGGATATTGATATCCTGTTTATGAGTGAAAAGATTGCCGATTTCACGGGTATATCTGCAAGCAAATTTTATTTTTTTCCGCATTTACTCCAAGATCGTATCGCCCAACGTGAGGATTATCAAAATCTACTTACGGCAATGCGTAATGCGGTAAAACAAGGCTATTGGCGTACAGAGTTACAAATTAATGCTCAAGATTCCAGGAGCTCACGTTGGATTGAAGTACGCAGTCAAATAACACCAGCAGCAATAGGTTGGCAGTGGAATAGCATTTTGATTGATATCACTCAATTGAAACACCAACAATTAGCACTAACAACTGCCAAACAAAAATCTCAAGCGGCAACCACGGCAAAATCACGCTTTTTAGCCATGATGAGTCACGAAATTCGCACTCCAATCAGTGGGATTATTTGTTTATTAGACTTAATGAAACCTTACTCACAACAACCTGAATTACGTCAAATTCACCAAAACTTAACGCTCTCAAGCGAAAATTTATTGAATATTGTCAATGATGTATTAGATTTCTCTAAGCTTGAATCCAAAAAACTCAAGCTCGATATTCGTGAAAAAACATTAACTAAAATTGTGACTATTTTAGTACAACCCCATGCTATTCATGCCGCACAAAAAGGGCTTGATTTTAAGTTATGGCTTGATCCTAATATCGCCCAAAGTTTACGTTTTGATAGTATGCGTCTTAAGCAGGTTCTCAATAACTTACTAAATAATGCGATTAAATTTACCTCTCAAGGATCAATTTATCTAGATATTAGCCTGTTATCACAACAAAATAACCAGCAGATCATTGCATTTAAAGTAACTGATACTGGAATTGGTATTTCCCCACAAGATATTAATAAGTTGTTTCAACCTTTTGAGCAGATAGACCAAGACAGCGCTCGTCGTTATGACGGCACAGGATTAGGACTATCTATTTGTCATCAATTAATCCAGCTCATGGGTGGTACTATCACGGTATCAAGTCAGCTTGATCAAGGGACAAGTTTTAGCATTATACTAACGTTTGATATTTGTCAGCCGACAAAAATTAAGCCATTAAAAAAACACTGTGGCTTATTAGCGATGGTGAATGATCCTATTTTGGTGGATTACTTAACTGCTTGGCAATGTGCAATTACAACATTAAACCCGACGACTAAAGAACAACTTGCGGCAGCCGTATCCACACAATGTATTGATACACTTTTTATCCCTCAATCATGGGCAACTGAGCATAATATCGACCTTAATTGGATCGCAATTAACTTACCATCGGTAAATTGGATCACCATTACTTCAGCGAATGTGATGTTAACGTCAAATATTAATGCGCGTAATATTTCTCTGAGCCCATTATTACCTCAGCAACTTTACCGTGCATTAACGCAACCATTCCAACCTTATAATAATGATAGTCAATACCAATATACGTTACCTGTAACCTTGACCCGTGAGCAGGCCATTGCGAATAATCGTTATATTTTGGTCGCAGAAGATCATCCAATAAACCAACAAATACTTAAGCAGCAATTGGAACAACTTAATTATGCGGTTGATATTGTTGATAACGGAAAACAGGCTTTAATTGCGTTAGCTGACAATCACTACAATATTTTATTAACTGATTGTCATATGCCCGAAATGGACGGCTATGAGTTAGCTAAAACAATTCGAGAGCAAGAACAACAAACTGCAACTATCGCATTACCAATTATTGCTATTACAGCTAACGCCCTAACTAATACTGAGCGTTTTAAGACGATGGGATTTAGCGATTATTTAATTAAACCGCTAAAACAGCAGCAGCTAAAAGAAGTGTTAGCTCAATGGTTACAGCCTGTAAACGTAACCAATAACGTCCCAAATTTAACACAAGTAGGCACTAAACAAGTAACGACATCAAATATATCAACAGCCGCTATTGCTATGATTGATATCAATGAGTTATTACCAATATTCGGTGATAACGAGCTTTGTCAGACGCTACTTCAACAATATTTAGCTTCTTGTGTTGATGATTTAACTCAACTTAACACTGCAATAGCACAACAAAACAATGATAGTATATTTATGATTAGTCATCGAATGAAAGGAGCAGCACGGATGATGGCTTTTCATCAATTAGCACAAGCTACCCATGATCTTGAGTTATGCTCGCAGCAAGTTCAAATAAATACTACCGATTTACAGCGTAACTATTTACATATTGAACAATTAATCGAACAATTATCACTGCAAATTCATAGCACATAGGATCGACATATGAATATATTATTGATTGAAGATCATGACTTTCAGCGTCAAGTTCTTGCAACCCAATTAGCTCATTTAATCGATCCAAATCACGATCATATACATTGTGCTACCAATGGTATTGATGCCTTAGCGGCAATGAAAACGTATCAACCACAATTATTGCTCTGTGATCTCAATATGCCACAAATGGATGGCATTAGTTTTCTCGGTCATCTTGCTGAACAGCAGTTTACTGGCGCGATTATTATTACCAGTGCTTTAGATAAAGAGGTACTCAATAGTGTCAATAAAATGTGTAAAAACTATGGTCTTAACCTATTAGGAACTTTAGTTAAACCAACTCATCTTGATCAATTAAAACAATTATTGACACTTGCAATGAATAATCTACAACCTGTAGCGATAACGCATCCATTACAACTAGACATTAAAGAACAAGATATTCTCGATGCGTTTACTGCTGGTTATCTAACACCTTACTACCAACCAATTGTAAACCTAACAACGGGTGAGTGGGTTGCCAGTGAGGCATTAATTCGCTTTATACATCCTAATCATGGCATCGTACCAGCAGTAAAATTCATTAAACATTTAGCCAATATTGGTAAAGATAGTCAGCTAGCATTACTCATCATTAACCACATCATTAGCCATCAAGATATTTTTTGCGGACGTAAAGTGGCGGTTAATATATCAGCGAAAACATTGGTCGAACGTAGTTTTATTAATAGTGTATTAGCGCTACACCACCAATATCCACAACTGCATCATTGGTTGTATTTTGAATTAACTGAATCTGAACTTTTTGAATCTGCCGGAAAGGCACTAGAAGCTGCGGCACGGTTAGGCATGCATGGTTTTAATCTCTCAATTGATGATTTTGGCACTGGTTATTCATCACTCAAACAACTTGATATTTTACCGTTCAAGTCATTAAAGTTAGACATCGGTTTTGTCCAAGCAATGCCAACTAGCTACACCGCAAAAGTCATTATTGAAACATGCTTATTATTAGCTCAACGCCTCAACTTAACCACCATCGCTGAAGGTGTTGAAGATATTACCTTGTGGTTAAAACTGCAAAAAATGGATTGTGAATTAGCACAAGGGTATTTTATTTCACCGCCACTGCCCTTTAGTCAAATCCCAATTTGGCATACTCAATGGCAGCAGCGCAGTCAACAACTGCTTAATAATTCACCGCCAAAAGATATCACTACATAAACACAAGTAGTATGAATATCAACCACAACTAAATGGTCATGTTGATTAACAATCCTGAGTTTTCGCTATATTCAGACATCGTTTTGTAATAAAATAACATGCAAATAAAACGCAGTATGCGGAGAAATAGAACAATGTCAGTAACAGGTCGTATTCACTCTTTCGAATCTTGCGGAACCGTCGATGGGCCAGGAATTCGGTTTATTGTATTCCTGCAAGGTTGCTTAATGCGCTGCAAATACTGTCACAACCGTGATACATGGGATACCCATGATGGTCGTGAAGCTACCGTTGAAGAATTAATGCATGAAGCGAGATCATACCGTCACTTCATGAATGCTTCTGGTGGCGGTGTTACCGCTTCTGGTGGCGAAGCTATGCTACAACCAGAATTTGTCCGCGATTTCTTCCGTGCTGCACAAGCAGAAGGTATCCACACTTGCCTTGATACCAATGGCTACGTTCGTAAACATACTGATGTGGTTGATGAAGTATTGGACGCAACGGATCTGGTCATGCTTGATCTTAAACAAATGGATGATGCCATCCACCAAGATCTCGTTGGCGTTGCTAATAAACGTGTGCTTGATTTTGCACGCTATCTACACCAACGTGGTCAAAAAACTTGGATTCGTTATGTCGTCGTCCCTGGTTATACAGATGATGAACGTTCAGCACACTTGTTGGGTGAATTCATTAAAGACATGGACAATATCGAAAAAATTGAGCTGTTGCCTTACCATCAGCTTGGTGAGCACAAGTGGGAAGCGCTTGGCTATGAATACCCTCTAAAAGGGGTTCAGCCACCGAAAAAAGAAACCATGGAAAAAATTAAAGACATTCTTGCTAGTTATGGCAAGAAGGTAATGTATTAGTATTTAATCATTATCTGATTATTACAAATACAAAAAGAGCGGCTTATCTTTACCTTTAAGGAAATAAGATAAGTCGCTCTTTTCTGTTTAATACTTAAATAAAAACCGTTTATTTATCGGGACAGCGGTAAAATAACAACAAGGAAAGAAATTAACGCCACCATAATAAATAATGAAAGAGGTAAGGTGTATTGCCACTTCGTTACAGGTTCTTGTTCTTGCATAATCACTTCCTTTACTATATTTACACCCTAATTGATCAGGGTCATTTTTTATGTACTATCTACTTTAAAGGCAGAGCAAAAAACAACCAATAACTAATATTGAAATAATACATTCCATTATCGTAAAAAACTAAAAACATCCTCTCTTTATTTATTCTTACATGGCAATAAACTCTTAAAAAAGTCCAAAAAACCATAAAATGATACTTATTCATGATAAAGTTATGGTATAAACAAAAAGCAAACGTTTGCGCTAATGAAAAAGCATCGATCTACCTTTATAATAGCGCCCAATACCAGTATTCGTATTATTCTCTCAGCCTATGAGGAAATTAGCACTCATGAAAAGCGACATCGAAATTTGCCGTGCAACGCTACTCACTCCCATTGATCGCATTGCCTTAAATGCCGGCATTGAAGCACAAGATCTTACGCCTCAAGGCAGCTTAAAAGCGAAAGTTAAACCCGCTATTTTAAAACGCTTACTCAATAAGCCTGAAGGTAAACTCATACTGGTAACGGCAATTACTCCCACCCCTCTGGGTGAAGGTAAAACGGTAACAACTATAGGCTTAGCACAAGGCTTAGCTAAAATTGAACGTTTGGTATTTGCTTGTATCCGTCAACCATCAATGGGACCAGTATTTGGTGTTAAGGGTGGCGCTGCCGGTGGTGGTTATAGCCAAGTAGCACCAATGGAAAAGCTCAACTTACACTTAACCGGTGACATTCATGCTGTCACTGCGGCCCATAATCTTGCAGCAGCAGCACTAGATGCTCGTCTCTATCACGAAGCACGTTTAGGTTATGATGCTTTTAGTGCGCATACCGGCTTACCAGCACTACGGATTGATATTAATAATATTAGCTGGAAGCGTGTTATGGACCACAATGATCGTGCATTACGTATGATCACTGTCGGTCAAAATGAACCAGGAAAAACCATTAATGGACTTGAGCGTCATGATGGATTTGATATTTCAGCCGCTTCTGAATTAATGGCTATTTTAGCTCTAGCGACTGATTTAGCTGATATGCGCCAACGGATCGGTAAAATCGTCGTGGCCTATAACCTTGATGGCGAACCAGTTACCACAGAAGATCTGCAAGTAGCTGGCGCAATGGCGGTTACCATGTGTGAAGCAATTGAGCCAACATTAATGCAAACCTTAGAGGGTGTGCCAACCCTTATTCATGCGGGACCATTTGCAAATATTGCCCACGGTAATTCATCAATCATTGCTGATAAAATTGCACTTAAATTAAGTGAGTTTACCGTTACTGAAGGTGGCTTTGGCTCAGATATGGGGTTTGAAAAAGCCTGTAATATAAAAGCACAACAAGCACAACGTGGACCTGATTGTGCAGTAGTAGTTGCCACCCTACGCGGCCTCAAAGCGAATTCAGGACTTTATGACTTACGACCAGGGCAACCCTTACCCGACACTATTTTTGAACCAGATGCTAAAGCGTTACTCGCTGGTTTTGACAATTTACGGTGGCATATCAATAACGCTGCCAAATATGGGGTACCTGTTGTGGTTGCGATTAACCGTTTTCCACAAGATACCGATCAAGAACTTGAACAGCTAAAACAATTAATTTTAGACTCCACCTTCAATGTGCATGTTGATGTTGCCTTAAGTGAAGCATTTGCAAAAGGTGGTAATGGTGCAATTGAACTTGCCCATGCCGTCGTTAATGCTTGTAAAACGCCCGCTAACTTCAAGCCGCTTTATACGTTAGATCAAACTATTGAAGAGAAGTTAATGGCAGTTGCTGAAGTTGGTTATGGTGCTAAAAATATTGAACTTTCACCTTTAGCAACCCAACAATTAGCTCAATTAAAAGCACAAGGTTTTAATAATTTAGCTATTTGTATGGCAAAAACGCCATTATCGATTACGACCGAGCCACATATTAAAGGGGCGCCAACGGATTTTACCGTTCCGATTAGAGAGTTAAAACTGTGCGCAGGTGCTGGCTTTATCTATGCATTATGCGGCAATGTTATGACCATGCCCGGTTTGCCTGAAAAACCAGCATTTATGAATCTTGATCTTGATGATGATGGCAATATTATCGGTCTGAGTTAGCCCCTGAGCATCAGCGATTACAGTATCAGTAGCATTTATTGGCTACTGATACTATTTGATATACCCACTATAGCCATTCACATTATAATGAACTTACAAGACTACCAAAAAATAGTTTTCAATTAAAATCAAGAAGATAAAATTTTCACCAACATATCAAACAGATAACATCCATTAACAAAAAATAATCCTATTCGTGGTGTCAGATCATTTTATTTTACACCCAACCTGCTAATCTCACCTTCATAACAACGATTCCTTGCATTCACTACAGCGACACATAAACACTGAGTGAGAGCAATCTATAAAAAATTTGAGGTTTACCAGCTATGGAAATGACTAACGCTCAACGTCTAATTCTATCAAATCAATACTACATCATGGCAAAACTTACGCCTGAAAATTCTGAAAAGTACCGCCGCCTACAAATGATTGTAGAGCGTGGCTATTGTTTACAAATGCGTGAACTGGATAAAGATTTTGGCGAAGTGTCAGAAGACGAATGTAAACAAGTCATTGAAATAATGGAAATGTACCATGCGCTACAAGAATCATTCAATTTAGAAGATTGTCGTTGTGATGGCGCAAAAGATATTGATCAACGTCGCCTACAATTCTTAGGCTTCGATGTTAGCACTGAAGCTAAATTAGTAAATTACGTTCGCTTCCTGACCAATGATGAAGGCCTATACCCACAGTTTCCTAAAAATGAACATCAATTTAATAGCCACGTACCGATGCTTGAAAAGTATCTACGAATGCTAAATATTTGGCGCGCATGCCCACGTCACTATCATTTATCATGTAGTGAAATCCAACGAATTATTACTGCATAGTTTTAATCTCTCCTGCGCAATAAAACCGAGTGAATATACTCGGTTTTATTTCATTACTCTTATTCTCATCGAATAAAAACAAACGCCAAAATCGCAACCATTAAGTTACGTTATAGTAACTTAACAACCGCGCGCTAATATATAGCCTTTATTTTGTTATAAAAACCGTTAGTGATCACTTCAATCACTACGTATAATCATTTCACTTCTTCGCTCTTAATTAGCGACCAAATAGCGTCACTCTTTATTAGCAAATGCCATTATAAATGGAATGAAAAATAACAATGTTTCGTTGCGTAAAAAATAATACTATCGGTAATCGTCTGACCTCAGCCATTATCTTAATGGCATTTTTAACTATCAGTGTCAGTGTTATTGCGGCATTAACATGGCAGAAACTTAGCCAGCAAATAGGGACGATTGCCAATGACAATATGCCAACCTTACGTGCTAGCTATCGCTTAGAGCGAAGTACTGCAGAATTACAAGCAGCGCTAACCGCATTAGATATAAATATTAACCCGCTAAAACACAAAGCCATTAAGAAAAATATTGCTTCTATTTTAACGGATATTCATCAATCAATAGATAATATATCGAGTTTATACTACTACCCCAAAATAAAATCAGGTCAAAAGTTATTAGTAGCAAACATTGATAGTTATATCGCCTTATTACAACAACGAAATACGCATCAATTTGCCCTTAAACAAACAGAAAATACGATTAAGTGGCTTCATCAAGATTTAATTGATGAGTTACAACCGTTGCGACTAGAGATTGAATGGCAAATGGTGAGACTACTGAATAATCCTCAGCAATCACCGCTTAAGCACGATACTAATATCAAAAATGTCATGACTGAATTTTCGGTTATTCAAGCAATTACGGTTAATGAAAATGAATTACATCAACTTATTGAAGATATTATTCAACATCGCCAACACAGTGATATTAATACAGCCTTTGATGCTATTGGTCAGAAAATAGTCCAACTCAATAAAATTAGTAAGCAACTAAATAATTACCCATCGACAATTACCTACCGTCAATTACAGCAAGAATTTACTCACTTAGTTATTCCTAATGGTAAGCTTCAAAAATTATTAATCCAAGACAATATAAATAATATAAATATCAATAAAGCACAGAGTAATATTCGGAATCAACTAACACAACAAGAAAATATAATTCAAACCTTAGTTAATCATGCCGATAATGCCTTAGCTAAACTCAATGGTGAAACACGACACTCAATTTGGATCAGTAATTTAGTTTTATTTGGAGTGGTCTTTATTACCATTATCCTTAGTATTATTTTATCGATTTATGTTGTCGGGCGTGGTGTGGTCAAACGCTTAAATCTACTTGGTAAAGATTTACAAGCTATTGCAAGTGGCGATCTTAATGCTCATATACAAACAACAGGTATTGATGAGATTGGTATTTTAGGTGACAATTTGCGCTATTTTTGTCAACAAATGCAAGAAATTCAAAATTCAAATGCACTGAATCTAATCAATAATACTCAAGCCAGCATTATTACTTGTGATCTCAATGGCGCCGTGGAGTCTGTTAATCCTCAAGCATTAACGCAATTAAACTTCTGTAATGTCACCAAAAAGCATCAAGTTTGGGATTTATTTAATAATTCAGTCATAACAAAATTAAAGCATTTGTTCACTATCAATGGGCCATTAATGATCAATGGCGCATACAATATGACAGTAAAATTAGTCACTAAACACAATCAAAGTTTATATTTACGGCTCGATTTTCGTACTTTTACTCAAGGTAATGATGGCAAAGTTATTATTACTATGACGGATATTACCGAGCAAGAAAATACTGCACGCTGGTTAGAAAATACCGTTGCTGAAAAAACGCAATCATTAACGATTAGAAATCAGCAGTTGCGGGATGAAATAGAAGATCGTAAACGGATTGAAGGTGATTTGATCGAAACTCAAGATGAATTAATTCAAGCTGCGAAAATGGCGGTTGTTGGTCAGACTATGACATCACTCGCACACGAACTTAATCAACCTTTATCTGCGATTTCTACGCGGATCTTCAGCGCCAAACTTGCACTTGATCACAAAAAATACGAAAATCTACCCGAAAATCTGACAAAAATTGACGATCTTGTTACTCGAATGAGTAAACTAATCATAAGCTTTAGAAACTTTGCTAAAAAACAATCAGCAACCAAGCCATTAAGCAAAGTTGATATTCAAGATTCAATCAAACAAGCATTAACATTGGTTGAAAGTCGTGCCAAAGTTCAAAAAATAACAATGGTAAACACAATTGACCAGTCACTGTATGCACTTGCCGATCAAGTTCAGTTAGAACAGATTTTGGTAAACTTATTGGTCAATAGTTGTGATGCTGTTGCTCATTGTGAACAACGTAAAATAGAAATTATTCAACTAGATAGTCCATCGGATAAAATCCGTTTGGCTGTCTATGATAGTGGTGATGGTTTTGATGCCAGCATCATAGAAAAATTATTCATTCCCTTTACCACCACTAAAGACGTTGGGTTAGGCCTTGGGTTAAGTATTTGTGGTTCAATTATGACGCGACTAAAGGGTGAAATCTTCCTTGCCTCTAGCTTATCAGGTGGAGCAATGGTCGTACTGGAGTTAAATAAATATGATAAGTGATGATATTGAAGTACTGATTGTGGATGACGATCATGATGTTGTCGAAGCCTATCAAGAACTACTTGAAATAGCTGGATTTAAAGCAAAAGCCGTAACTGATTCAACCTTAGTATTGGGAATGCTAAAACGTAATTGGCCTGGCGTTATTGTCTCTGATATGTACATGCCAGGTTTAGATGGTATGGAACTATTGGCTAAAATCCAACAGTTTGATCATGAGCTGCCAGTAATTATTATTACTGGTCATGGTGATATTCCAATGGCTGTTGGAGCGCTTAAAAAAGGTGCCGTCGACTTTTTGCAAAAGCCATTACAGCCAAAAGAACTGATTACGCTACTTGAGAAATACTTACCTCAACGTCGACAAATCATTGAGCAACGCAACACATTACACACCACCACTGCGGAAGTATTATTGGGAGAAAGCCCATTAATTATTAAAATTCGTGACCAATTAAAAACCATCGCTCTAACAACCAAAGATGTTTTAATTGAAGGTGAAAGTGGTACCGGTCGGCATACTGTAGCGAAATTACTTCATCAAAATAGCCAATTAAGTAATGGTCCTTTTGTTGAAGTCAATGCGGCGAATATTACCCGTACCCCAGATTTACAACGCAGCATGATTTCAGCTCGTAGTGGATGTTTATGTTTATGTAACCCACACCACATGCCGATTGAAACCCAACAATGGTTATGTCGTTTTTTACTTGAACAAGAGCGCCAAGGTAAAAAGGAAGTACGTGTGATCGCTTTATTTGATGGCGACCCGACTGAATCTGTTGAAACCGAACAATTTTTACCAGAGCTATTCTACTTTTTAAGTCAAGTGCGGTTTAATTTACCAACATTGCGTCAGCGTAGTAGTGATATCACGTTGATATTTAAACACTACATAAAGCAAAGTTGTAAAAAGCTCAATAAAGCAATCCCCGCGATTGATAAAGCTTACCTCGCTATTTTGAACCGTTATGAATGGCCAGGAAATGTATTAGAGCTTAAAAACGTTGCTGAATTGTATGCCATCGGCATCGTCAAGCTAGCAGGGCAAGAGCGATCTAAACCTTTAGATCAAATGAGTAGCCCACTCGATGATCTGGTTGATGGCTATGAAAAACAAGTAATTGAAGATGCATTATATTTGTTTTCTGGTCGCATCAATGAAGTGTCATCATACTTACAGATACCGCGCAAAAAGCTGTATTTGAGAATGAAAAAACACGGACTCGACAAGGCTGAATATAAAGTGCGCACTACGAGCCAATAACATACAACACCGCAAGCCTTCAGTGATGAGGGCTTGATTTTATTTATCCTCAAAATCTGTTAGCGGCAACCGCTAATAACCATTACACTCTACGGCTGTTTTTCAGCTTTGGTCTATTACATGTCTTATCAATGCCCTTTATGTCACCTGCCACTTACTATGGACGCTAACAGCACATCATATCGCTGTAGTAATAATCACCAGTTTGATCAGGCCAAAGAAGGCTATGTAAACCTGATGCCAGCCCATCATAAAAGTTCGAAAAATCCAGGTGATAATAAAGAAATGATGCAAGCGCGACGCTTGTTTCTTAATACTGACCATTACCAGCCATTGCGTGATGCGGTTATGGCACAGTTACGTCAGCACTTACCTCAGGATGCAACTCAACTACTTGATATCGGTTGTGGTGAAGGGTATTACACTTCAGAGTTTGTGCAATTACGTCAGCAATTTCCAGAGATCACTGTCCACGGTTTAGATATTTCAAAAGTTGCCGTTAAGTATGCAGCTAAACGCTACCATGATTGTGATTTCTGTGTCGCATCGAGTCACCGCTTACCGTTTGCTGATCATTTTTTTGATGGTGTCGTTCGTATTTATGCACCCTGTAAAGGTGAAGAATTATATCGTGCGATAAAATCCGGTGGCATCTTAGTTGCGGTAACACCTGCCCCACGTCATTTATATCAGCTTAAAGAATTGATCTATGATGGTGTCAACTTACATGATGTTCCAGTAGAAAATATTGATGGTTTTGAATTAGTGATTGATGAACAGCTGCACTATGACATGACATTAAGTGGTGAAGAAGCAACTGCATTAATGCAAATGACTCCTTTTGCATGGAAAACCTCAGATCAAGTTTGGCAACAACTAGCTCAAACTCAAAATTTTGACTGTGAAGCTGATTTTGCTATTCGTGTCTATCGCCGTCAGTAAGTTATTTTAAAACAAATTACCCCACAACACAGATAAGATTGATTATCATTTACTATTGATAATCAATCTCGTTACATTTATTATTTATCGTTTATTCTTTTCGGTATAATAATAATGAAGTCATTGATTTATGTTGGTCTAGCAAGCTTATTAGTTGGTTGTGCATCTCCACCACAAGCAAACATTCCCTCACCAACCACTAGCCCCATAGCAACAATGTATGATTACACCATCGCTACTCCTCAAGGCGAACCTCTTTCTATTTCCCAATTAGCACAAGCCTTACAACAAGCCGATATTGTTTTAGTCGGTGAATGGCATAGCCACCCTGCTGCCCACCTTTTACAAGCTCAATTAATGGCGGCACTTTACCAACAAAACCCACATTTAACGTTATCGATGGAACAATTTACCCGCGATAAACAAACCGTCGTTAATCGCTACTTAGCTGGCGAAATTGGTGAAAAAACCTTAGTCAAAGAAGCAAATGCATGGCCAAATTACGACAGTGATTATCGCCCATTAGTAGAATTTGCTAAACGCAATCACTTAGATGTGCTCGCCGCCAATGCACCGAAATCGATTGTGCGTTGTGTTGGTCGTCAAGGAGCGGATTATCTTGATAAGCTACCGACTAATGAGCGGTTATGGGTTGCACGTTCATTAACATTAACCCCTGACAATTATCAGCAAACATTTATTGACTCGATGCACCATGGCAATGAAGCACAAACAAAACGTCAGTTTGCAGCTCAAACGACTTGGGATGACACCATGGCAGAAACAATGGTCGACTATTTAAAACAACATCCTCAGCAAAAAATCATCCACGTTGCTGGACGGTTTCATACTACGGAAGGACTCGGTACAGCGTCACGCATCACAGCCCGTAACCCCAAGCTGAAAGTGATGATGGTAACTCCAATTTCAGATCAAGTATCATTACACGCTGGCGCGCAAGATTTCACCGTAAAGATGCAACCACTGCCACAACGGTATGTACAAAAAGATAAGATGATGGCGGCAATGAAGGCCATGGGACAAAGAAATAGTGATTTGAAATGTTACAAATAACGCAATAATTCGCAAATTACTAACGCTAGAAAGAGGAGAACCCCATCGGCGGCCAAGCAGTTGGGGTTCTTAGAGAGATAACAGCTATACCTCTAGTTGCCAAGTAATTATACCTCAACAACCTGTTTATTGCCTGAATAGCTACCTAATATTGAGGAAACAGCCCTTTCAATACCGATAAAGAATAACGTTACTGCTATGCTATAACGCTTTTTTACTACCCAGATATAGATAAGACCGCAGTTGCTATAATTAGTTGCAAAAAAGAGTCTGATAACTGAATATTTTTTTATCGCATCAATTTCAGCCTTACCCCATCGCTACCCACGACAATTTGCAGTAAAATAAATACAGAGCTCTTTTCTTTGAGCCAAATTAATTAGGAAAACAATGAAAAAAACATTTGCTTTAACTCATCCCAAAAAAGCGGCTGCTCGTGTTGTGGAATCAATTAAACACGATGTGAAGAAATACATTCGTCGTGAGCGTAACAAAACACTACCTGCTGGTACTGATTTTTGGGATTTTGATTGCAAGTTTGGTCATACCGAGCAAGAAGCAAAAGTTATTCACGTAAAAGAAATCAACAAGTACATTGATGAAGCTGAAAAGCTAGAACTACCATCATTATACTTAGAGATCCTGGCAAAGCCTGCAACACGTGCATCACGTCCAGATTTTGATTTCGACGAAGAATAATCGCTCATTAGCCATTGTTTAATGTGCTATAAGAACCAAACAAAAAAGAGTCGTATTATCGACTCTTTTTTATTACCTCAAAAATACCATTAACCACCTAAAACCAACGATCTAATGCATGTCTATCTAATTGCTTAAATGCGCGATTTAATACATCAGCTAATTCTTGATAGCGCGGCTGAGATTTCTTAGGCTGCATCGCATGGCCTTCACTGACTATCTTTTGATAAATTTCGCTATACCACTTTGCTAATGATGGCGGCAACGTCGTTTGGCTACGCTTACCTAACCACCACAAGCCTTGCAGTGGCATCGATATTGCCAGTAACGCAATCGCAATCGCTTGCGGCATCGCATCATAATTATGAAATGCCATTTGAGTCAGAATACTGATCGCAGCGACTGCGGGCATCACTTTAGTCGCAAATTGGGTGGCCTTAATATACCGTTGCTCTGGGAACACAGCCGCTAGCTCTTTACGCATAGGCCATGTCGTCATGTAATGCTGACCATTCTGAAAGTGTTTCCACATTGTATGTTGAGCCATAATGCACCACTCATCAAAAAAAATTATAACATTTAAAAAAAATACACAACAAACTTGATTCAAATTAAAAATTTCTAAAAATCTTTTTGTTATATTGCGTAACAATCGGTTATTCTAGGCAAGCCTAAATGTAATTGTTGCCGTTAATGACCTTAACTGCAAGCTAGGCTCTGTCAAGGATGACCCAGAATTAGAGGTAACTCAATTCTATTTCTCAGGAAAGAGCGTGATTTTCTCCTCTAGTAAGACGACCAATAAAAACTCGTCTATTCTAGGGGTACTTTTTTATTCAAAAATGAATATCAACTTTCAGACAGATTATAGGTAGTCACTCTCATGTCTAAGCTGGTTTTAGTTCTAAACTGCGGTAGTTCATCTCTTAAGTTCGCAATCATTGATCCAGTATCAGGTGAAGAACATCTTTCAGGTCTAGCAGAATGTCTAGGTCTTCCTGAAGCTCGTATCAAGTGGAAACTTGATGGTAAGCACGAAGCTCAACTAGGTGACGGCGCTGCTCATGAAGAAGCTCTAGCATTCATGGTTGACACTATTCTTGCTTCTAAGCCAGAGCTTAAAGAAGCACTAGGTGCAATCGGTCACCGTATCGTTCATGGTGGCGAGCAGTTCTCTGCATCAGCACTTATTGATGATGTTGTACTTCAAGGTATCGTTGATGCGTCTGATTTCGCACCACTGCATAACCCTGCACACGTTATCGGTATCGAAGCAGCTAAGCACAACTTTGCTGGTCTGAAAAACGTTGCGGTATTTGACACAGCTTTCCATCAGACAATGCCTGAAGAAGCGTTCTTATATGCAATTCCTTACCGTCTATACAAAGAAAACGGTATCCGTCGTTACGGCGCACACGGTACATCTCACCGTTTCATCGCTCGTGAAACAGCGATCCTTCTAGACAAGCCTCTTGATGAACTAAACATCATCAACTGTCACCTAGGTAACGGCGCATCTGTATGTGCAATCAAAGGCGGTAAATCTGTAGATATCTCTATGGGTCTGACTCCTCTTGAAGGTCTAGTAATGGGCACACGTTGTGGTGACCTTGATCCAGCAGTTATGTTCCACCTACACGATCGTCTAGGTATGAGCGTTGCTGAAATCAACACTATGTTCACTAAAGAGTCTGGCCTACTAGGTCTTACTGGTGTGACTTCTGACTGTCGTTTCGTTGAAGAAAACTACGGTACTAAAGAAGAAGCTACACGTGCAATGGACGTATTCTGTCACCGTCTAGCTAAGTATGTTGCAAGCTACGCAGCAACAATGGAAGGCCGTCTAGATGCAATCGTATTCACTGGTGGTATCGGTGAAAACTCTGCACCAATCCGTGAGATGGTTCTTAACCGTCTAGCTATCTTCGGTATCGAAGTAGACAACGAAGCGAACCTTAAAGCACGTTTCGGCGGCGAAGGTGTTATCACTACTGCAAACAGCCGCATTCCTGCAATGGTTGTTTCAACTAACGAAGAATTAGTAATCGCAGAAGACACAGCGCTTCTAGCTGAGATCTAATCTTACGATTTATAAAACGGCTGGCCTTTTAGTCAGCCGTTTCTCCATGACATTTTGTCATATTTTACTGTGGTGCTGCTCTATGATTATTCTGCTTTAAGCAATTAAAGTCGAATTGTTATTGAACAGTGCTGTATCGATTCAATAGTTAGAGGAATCTATAGTGTCTCGTACTATTATGCTTATCCCAGTTGGCGCTGGTGTTGGTCTAACAAGTGTTAGTCTTGGTGTACTTCGTGCAATGGAGCGCAAAGGCGTTCGTGTTTCTTTCTTCAAACCAATCGCTCAACCACGTCATGGTGACGATCAACCTGATTTAACAACCACGATCATTCGTGCAAATAGCACCATGGAATTGGCTGACCCATTCTCAATGGCAAGCGCTGAAGAATTGATCCGTAACGATAAAACTGACGTTCTACTTGAAGATATCGTTGCTCGTTTCAAGGCAGCAACAGCTAACGCTGAAGTGGCTCTTATTGAAGGTCTAGTACCAACACGTAAGCACCCATTTGCTAACCAGATCAACTACGAAATTGCTAAAACATTAGATGCAGAAATCGTATTTGTTGTTTCTCCTGGTACAGATAACCCAGCACAACTTAAAGAGCGTATCGAAGTAGCATGTTCTAACTTCGGCGGTATTAAGAACAAGCAAATCTCTGGCGTTATTGTTAACAAACTAAACGCACCAGTTGATGCTGAAGGTCGTACTCGTCCAGATCTTTCTGAGATCTTTGACGATGTTGAAGGCACTGTTCCTTCAAATGTTGAAATCATGCAAGTGTTCAACTCTAGCCCTATTCGTGTACTTGGTTGTGCACCTTGGAGCGCAGAGCTAATCGCTACACGTGCAACTGATATTGCTCAGCACCTAAACGCTGAAATCATCAACGCTGGTGACATCGAAACTCGTCGTATTAAGAGCATCACTTTCTGTGCACGCTCTATCCCTAATATGGTTGAGCACTTCCGTCCAGGTTCATTATTAGTAACTTCAGCTGACCGTCCAGACGTTATTGTTGCTGCATGTCTTGCTGCAATGAACGGCGTTGAAATCGGTGCACTATTACTGACTGGTGGTTACGATCTACCTAAACCAGTAATGGATCTATGTGAGCGTGCATTCGCAACTGGCCTACCTGTAATGACTGCGCTAGGTAACACTTGGCAGACATCGCTTAATCTACAGAGCTTCACGCTAGAAGTACCTGCAGATGATAAAGAGCGCGTAGAGCTAGTTAACGAGTACATGGCAAGCCACATCGATGGTAACTGGATTGAGTCTCTATCTGAAGGTTCAACTCGTGAGCGTCGTTTAAGCCCACCAGCATTCCGTTACCAGTTAACTGAACTTGCTCGTAAAGCTGCTAAGCGTATCGTTCTTCCTGAAGGTGATGAGCCACGTACAGTTAAAGCTGCGGCTATCTGTGCTGAGCGCGGTATCGCTGAATGTGTGCTTCTAGGTAACCCAGAACAAATCCGTCGTGTTGCAGAGCAACAAGGTGTGGTTCTAGGTGCTGGCGTAACTATCATCAACTCTGATGAAGTACGTGAGAACTATGTTGCTCGTTTAGTCGAGCTTCGTGGCGCAAAAGGTATGACTGATGTTGTAGCACGTGAGAAACTACAAGATTCAGTATTCCTTGGCACAATGATGCTTGAGAATGGCGAAGTTGACGGTCTTGTTTCAGGTGCGGTTCACACCACAGCGAACACTATCGTTCCTCCATTCCAAATCATCAAGACTGCACCTGATGCGTCTATCGTATCTTCTGTATTCTTCATGCTACTACCTGACCAAGTATTGGTTTACGGTGACTGTGCGATCAACCCAGATCCAACAGCTGAGCAACTTGCTGAAATCGCTATCCAATCTGCAGATTCTGCAAAAGCATTTGGTATCGAACCACGCGTAGCAATGATCTCTTACTCTACTGGTACTTCTGGTAAAGGCGCAGACGTTGATAAAGTACGTGAAGCAACTAAACTTGCTCAAGAGAAGCGTCCAGATCTAATCATCGACGGTCCTCTACAGTACGATGCCGCTATCATGGAAAACGTTGCTGCTTCTAAAGCACCAAACTCTCCAGTCGCTGGTAAAGCAACTGTGTTTGTATTCCCAGACCTAAACACTGGTAACACAACCTACAAAGCTGTACAACGTTCTGCAGATCTAGTATCTATCGGTCCAATGCTTCAAGGCATGCGTAAGCCAGTTAACGACCTTTCTCGTGGCGCACTAGTAGACGATATCGTTTACACAGTTGCACTTACTGCGATTCAGGCTGAACAAGCTAACGCTAAGTAAGTTATTGCTTACTTAACCGTTCTAACGCCCCAGCACGAAAATTTTGTGCTGGGGCGTTTTTTATTGCTGGCAACTGCCAATTTAAGCCTTTATGCTAATTGTCTACTTTATGGTTAAGGACAACCACATAGCATGGATGCACTCAATACATTAGGGCTTTTTGTTGGCTCTTTAATTGCAAATACTCTCGCCTCACTCTCTGGTGGTGGCGCAGGATTAATCCAATTTCCACTACTTATTTTTCTCGGCCTTCCCTTTAGTATTGCCCTCGCAACCCATAAAATAGCCAGCGTTGCCTTAGGCATTGGTGCCACTGTTAACCATATTCGTAATGGTAACTTGGCATGGAAACTCACCCTTTATGTGATTGTCGTTGGTACATTTGGCGTCATACTTGGGGCCAACCTCATCCTTTTAATTCCAGTTAAATTTGCCGAAGCCGCGTTAGGCGCACTGATCATTAGCCTTGGTATTTATTCAGTTACCAGCAAAGAGCTTGGGCAAATATCAGCCCCACAACACCGTAATAGCATTGGGTTTATCATTGGCGCAATTGCCTTATTTATCATTGGTATTATCAACGGTTCACTGACTGCTGGCAGTGGTTTATTTGTGACCTTATTCTTAGTGCGCTGGTTTGGGTGCGACTACAAACAAGCGGTTGCTATAACACTCGTCAGTGTCGGCTTATGCTGGAATGCTATCGGTGCCGTAGCTATCTACCAAGCAGGCGCAACAATTTACTGGCCATGGCTACCGGTGTTATTAGTCGGTTCATTATGCGGTGGTTATCTCGGCGCGCATCTTGCCCATCAACGCAGTAATCAATTAATTAAACGTTGCTTTGAAGCCTTAACCTTTGTGATTGGCTTTAAATTATTACTCGATCTTTAATAACAGCCATTAGCTCAAGCAGGAATAATCATGAATAAAGCCACTATTGATATTTATTATTGTCGTCAGTGTAATTGGATGCTGCGAGCAACATGGATGACCCAAGAATTACTCCATACTTTTAGCGAAGAAATTACCACCATTAGTCTTCATCCAGACACAGGGGGTCGATTTGAAATCCACTGTAATGGTCAGCTTATTTGGGAACGCAAACGCGATGGTGGTTTTCCTGATGCGAAACAACTTAAACAAAGTATTCGCGATGTGATTGATCCAGAGCGAGATTTAGGCCATATCGATAGATAGCGACTACCAACAAAAAAGCGCATATTCGAATTATCGAGCATGCGCTTTTTTAGCTATTAGTGACACTCTAGCTCAGTACTGTCTGCGCTAAAACTTCATCATCAAAACTTACAACAGCTAAATCATTACCATCAAGCAAACCATAACTCGCGGGTAAACCATTACGTGGGATCGCGACTGAACCAGGATTAAACACATAGTAATCCCCTTTTAGTTCAGCGACAGGAATATGGGTATGCCCCGAGACAATCACATCACCCGCCATTAACTGAGGATGCTTATCAGCATTGTAAATGTGGCCATGGGTTAAAAACAATCGGCGTCCATCGGCTAACATTACCAAGTTATAATCAGCCATCATCGGAAAATCCAACAGCATTTGATCAACTTCACTGTCGCAATTACCTCGTACTGCTGTAATGCAAGCAGCATATTGATTAAGTAATTCAGCGACTTTAATCGGATCATAACCTTCAGGTAAGGCATTTCTTGGGCCATGATTAAGAATATCACCAAGTAAAATAAGATACTTAGCGCCACTTTTTTCAAAAGCCGCAATTGCTTTCTCGGCGCTGGCTAAGCTGCCGTGAATATCTGATGCAAAAAATAATTTCATTATTAAGCCCAGCCAAAATCATAAATATATCGGCTCAGTCTACGTGAGCATTTACCAAAAAACCATGCTCGTTCCTAATAGAGCATCACAATATCTCTGTCCATGCTATCGTATTAATCCACATCATTTATACTGTGAAGTAACAATCATAGGAGAGCATTATCTTTGACTCTTACTTGCTTCCCTACCACGTTAATTTAAGATGATAGACTAATAGCATAAGGGAGTAGCTCGATGAATATCTTAGTGACAGGCGCAACAGGACTGATTGGCAAAGCATTACTGCCACATTTAAATCACGATGCAATTACGGTACTTAGCCGTAACCCAACGCGCGCCTATCAAAGCTTGGGTCATCATATTCATGCTATTGATTCACTTGATAATCTCGAAAACTTAGATCAATTTGATGTGGTAATTAATCTCGCTGGCGAACCAATTATGGGCAAACGTTGGAGTGATAACCAAAAAAGTATCATTCAACATAGCCGCTGGGATCTCACTCAACAACTGGTTGATAAAATAAATAATGGCACCAATCCTCCCCACACTTTCATCAGTGGCTCTGCTGTTGGCATTTATGGTGATAATCAAGATAAGTCGATTGATGAAACAACCCCGATTACGGTTAACGATAATGATTTTTCCCAACAAGTCTGTTTACGCTGGGAGCAAATAGCCTTACAAGCGCAATCAACTCAAACTCGAGTATGTATTCTAAGAACTGGTATAGTACTAACAAAACAAGGTGGCGCATTAGCAAAAATGCTGTTGCCTTACCAACTAGGGCTTGGCGGAAAAATCGGCGCAGGTAACCAATATTTTCCTTGGATCCACCTCCACGATATGATCAAAGGCATTTTATTTGTGCTCAATCATGCTGACGCACAAGGGGTGTTTAACTTTACAGCACCTAACCCTGTGACCAATAAAGCCTTTAGCCAAACACTCGCGACTACCCTTAAAAGGCCGCACTTTTTATGTACCCCTGCATGGGTATTAAAATTAGGGTTAGGGGAATCATCACAACTATTACTTGATAGCCAACGAGCATTGCCAAATAAGCTTCTGGCCGAAGGGTTTCATTTTAGCTTCCCAAGCATTGAGCAAGCATTGAAACAAACCTTGTGTGATTGATTAAATATGTTAGTACAAGCAAAGTAGGACTGATTAACAGCCCTATCGAGTAATAAATCTATAATAAATTCATCAAATATTAGGCCTAAAGATCTTGCCATAATTGCTTTCAACCAATAACATACATAACAAATACAACATTTGAGTTTATTATGTTAGATCTAACCAATCCTACCGTTATTAAATCTCTTATATTTTTAAGTATTGAATCTATCGTTTTGATTTTAATGGTATCACTACCTATTTTATTAACATCAGCACTAATTATTAAAAATATTCGATCTTTTTTAATTCAAACAAATAAATGAGTCTCACCAACTTAATCACCGCAACGGCAACAGCAACTTCTTAATCTGCGACCGCGACACCAGATACACCAGCCCAATAGCAAGCATAGGTAAACCAAACCACATCAGTGGGTGCAAGCTAAACGGTAACTCAAAACCTTTGACCACCAGCAAGCCCACCACAAATTCAGCCCCAACTGCAGCTATCACACCAGCGAGTAATGCGATAATGCCGTATTCAAACCACAAGGTCGCAGCAATACGTTTTCGACTGGCGCCTAACGTTCGGTATAACTGAATTTCCGTTTGGCGATCTGAAATACTCAGTCGTAATAGAGTCATAATCAGCAATAAACCACTGACAACGCCTAAGCCTGCAAGCACCGTCAACGACCAGCTCACTTGGGCTAATAAGCCTTGAATACGGGTTGCCATCATCCGTAAATCAAGCACACTCACGGTTGGGTACTGGCTAGCTAAAGTATTTAATAATTCGCTTTGTTGCTCGCTAACACGGAAACTCACTAACCCTGTCGCAGGGAATGTCTGCAACACATCTGGCGTGAATATGAAATAAAAATTTGGCTTCATGTTACGCCATTCGACATCACGAATACTGTTAGCAATAGCAGTAAACTCTAACCCGCCGACCGTAAATGTTAGCTTATCGCCGACGTTAATATGTAGACGTTTGGCAATTCCAGATTCCACTGATACGCCAGCTTTATCACCCCATTGCCCTTCAGTCACCACATTATGGCTTGGCAGTTCATCTGCCCAAGTGAAGTTAAGCTCACGCCTTAATGCTGGATCTTTTTGTTCATTATTAATCTCACTGTTTGTTTCGACTTGCTCTGTTGCTGTTGGTGAGGAGTAAAAATGTTTATCATTAATTGCCACTAACCGCCCACGCGTCACCGGATAAGCTTCAGAGCGGATTAATTTGGCATTATCTAAATAAGTTAAATAGCCTTGCTGTTGCTCTGGAGCAATATTAAGCGCAAACACATTTGGTGCATCAGCAGGTAACGTATTTTTCCAATCTGTGAGTAACTCATTACGTAATAGCCCAATCACAGCAAGCAACATCAATGAGCAAGTTAACGCTACCAACTGAGCCGCAGTTTTAGCTTTACTGCGATTGACACGGCTTAGCGCTAAGCTATAAGCGGCACCTAATTTCAATTTTTGTAATAAAACGATAGCAGCGCCCCCCACTAACGTTAACACCACCAGTAACGCTGCGATGCCACCTAGAGTTAACCACACAAACATATTACTGCCGATCCATAATATTGCCGCCAATACAGGAAAAAGTAGTAATAACCACGGTAAACGAATCGATGTAGACTCGATGGTTGATGCTTGTATTGAATTATTCGCCGATGTTTGCACTAACCGTGACAACGGTATCCCTAATGCAGGTAATGCAATTAACAGCGCCACCGATAAACTGATTCCTAATGGCGCAAATCCCATTGTTGGTAACTGCTCCGGCAATAGATTTTGTAAGGGGTAACGCAATAACCACTCTAGCCCAACTCCTAACGTTAAACCGATAACTATCGCCACCATAAACACCAACCCGATTTGAGTTAACAACCAGCGCCATAAAAAACCTTTCGTCGCACCAAGGCTTTTCATCATTGCCACCGCAGTTTTACGAGTAACAGCATAATGTTGACAAGTAAGCACTAAGGTCGCCGCAGCCATTAACACCACTAGCACTAAGGTAAGCGATAAATATTGACGCGCACGCTCAATAAAATCCCCACTGCGTCCTGCATCATTTTCAGTTAACCACCGTTGGCTTGGGGTTAGAGTGAACCGCTGACGAATATTCTCTAATGCCTTATCTGAACCAGAGAAATAATAACGATAGCTGATTCGACTACCGAGCTGAATTCCCCCCACGGCTGCGATATCTTGCTGATGGATCAAAACAGTTGGCATTTGACTAAAAGGATTAAACGATAACTCAGGATCTTGACGAATACGTCCACTTACTTTGAGCTCCGCATCACCTAACATCAACACATCGCCAATATTAATATCTAATAATGAAAATAACCGTTCCTCCAGCCATAATTCATTTGGGTTAACATGCTGCGGTAATAATTTTTTAGCTGCAGGTTGAAGGGTTAATTGACCTCGTAATGGAAAACTCGAATCGATGGCTTTTACACTGACTAATTGCATACCATTATCACTAAATGCCATGGTGCCAAAACGGGTTTGTTGTGACATCTGTACTGCATCGGTTTGGATCGCTTTAAACTGTGAGCTATAAACGGGCTGCGAAGAAACTAACACCATATCAGCAGCCAGCGCTGATCGTCCTTGATCAACAATGATCGCTTCAACTCGACTAACTAAAGCTGATAACGCAAACACACAAGCAATAATTAAGCTCAAAGCTAAAGTAACTAACCACAATTGACCTTGGCTAATTTCACGCCACGCCCACCGTACAATAAATGATCTTTTAGTCGCCATAATTGAAAGATTAGACATCGCGTTCTTCCCTGCTTACTTCCTTATTTAATACGCCGTTATCTAACCGCATGACCCGATCACAACGTGCAGCTAACACATCATCATGGGTCACTAATACCAGTGTAGTACCACTGTCCCGATTAAGTTCAAACAACAACTCAATGATCATCGCCGCAGTTTGTTGATCTAAATTACCCGTAGGTTCATCAGCAAACAGAATTTTAGGTTTGATCATAAATGCCCGCGCTAATGCCACCCGTTGTTGCTCGCCACCGGATAATTGGCTTGGCAAATGGGTTTCTCGTCCTTGCAAGCCGACCACGGCTAACAATTGTTTACCGCGTTCAATATCAATATCCTGATTTTTAATTAAACACGGTAAAGTGACATTTTCTAATGCGGTTAAGGTTGGCAGCAATAAGAAGTTTTGAAATACAAATCCAATTGATTCACTACGTAATAGTGCTCGTTGCTCATCATTCAATTGATTAAGACAATGACCTAATAATTCAATCTCTCCCGTTGTCGCAACATCTAACCCCGCCAGTAAAGTCATCAGAGTTGATTTACCAGCGCCAGATACTCCCACTAACGCAATTGACTCTCCTTGCTCGACCTCAAGTGAAACATCCTGCAGAATAGTCATCGACGACAAGGCTGTCGTAACCTGTTTAGAGACAGAATGTGCTTTTATTACGGAGATTGACATGATACGAATCCTTTCATTAATAATGCTGTTATTTTCCTCAACAGCATTTAGTCAAACACTATTAGTCTTAGGCGATAGCTTAAGTGCTGGCTATCAAATGCCTGCGGATAAAAGTTGGCCAACACTACTACCAGAAATATTAGCCCAACAATCCCAACCGACTACAGTCATCAATGCCAGTATCTCCGGCGATACCAGTGGTAACGGTCTAGCGCGTCTTCCCCAGTTACTCACGCAATATAAGCCAGATGTAGTATTAATCGAACTAGGGGCCAATGATGGTTTACGCGGCTTTGCACCTAAAATATTACGCAATAATTTAAGCCAAATAATCACTTTAATTAAAAAAGTGGGATCACAGCCGTTATTAATGCAAATTGAAATCCCACCGAACTATGGCAAACGCTATACCGAATTATTTAGTAATACTTACCCTAACCTGAGCCAATCGTTTAATGTACCGCTATTGCCTTTTTTTCTTATCGATATCATTGTTAAACCTCAGTTGATGATGAAAGATGGACTTCATCCAACAGCTGAAGCACAACCACTTATTGCACAATTTATGGCTCAACAACTTAAACCCTATCTCAACAAGGAAAGCGTACAGTGACACAATCTATTTTAATTACAGGCTGTAGTTCTGGTATTGGCTATTACTGCGCTGCCGAACTCAATAAGCTAGGTTATAACGTGATCGCCAGTTGCCGCCAACTACGTGATGTTGAACGGTTAAATAATCAAGGAATCAATTGTATTCAACTTGATCTTAACTGCTCTGAATCCATTGATCGCGGCCTAAAACAAGCATTAGTGCTGGCTAATGGCCAATTAGATATGTTATTTAACAACGCAGCTTACGGGCAACCGGGAGCATTAGAGGATTTACCAACAGACGCATTACGCGCCCAATTTGAAACTAACTTTTTTGGTTGGCATCAACTTACTCGACTTGTGATCCCACTGATGCTGCAACAAGGCCACGGCAAAATCATTCAAAATAGTTCAGTACTAGGTTTAGTCGCGATGAAATATCGTGGGGCATATAACGCCAGTAAATTTGCCCTTGAAGGTTATACTGATACTCTCCGATTAGAACTTGCCCACACTCCAATCAAGATTGCCTTAATAGAACCAGGGCCAATTGAAAGCCATTTTCGACAAAATGCTAAGCAACAATTTGAACAACATATTGATATTAACCACTCACGCCATCAAGCCGCTTATCAACAAACATTACATCGATTAGGCTCATCTAGCCCTAATAATAAGTTCACTTTAGGCCCTGAAGCTGTATTTAAGCAAGTGTTAGCTATAATTAACAGCAAGCACCCAAAAGCACGTTATTACGTTACTCAACCAACTCATATTTTTGGTTTTCTTCGCCGTATATTGCCAACAAAGTGGTTAGATAAACTACTAATAAAGAGTAATTAGTCAAATATAGGCCATAATAGCAGCGTTTATTATGGCTGATTTTTTCGGTTATTTTCAAATGACATGGTGATAAAAACAACAACTGAAAATTCAATATCGGTATATCTCCCTAATTTAAGCTCTTAAAGTTAAATAAATAGCCTTTAAATCGATATAACCTCACCTCCACTACAAAAACCATAATAACGTCACATTAGTGTCACAATAAAGCGCTACAGTAGCTTTAAGTCAAAAGACTCATATCATCATAAACTTTCTTATCTGAGGTGTAGTATGTCGTTGCGCCAAATTAATATTATCTGTGTCTGTATCACACTTGCGGTTATGCTTACCTTTAATAATTAATGTCATTTGTTGCTATTTTCTTGATTCGTCTCGATTCATCCCCATATATTTGATATAGCCTTTCAAATAGCCAACGGATATCAGCACATGTATCAAAATGTCGCTCTTGAATTAAACGAGCAGAATCTTCAGCAGATCATCGATCAATCAATGCAGGCACCTGTGGCAATCAGTTTCTGGGCGCCTTCAATGCCAGAAACCCTTGAAGTAAATGCAACTCTTGAAAAAATTGCACGTGAATATCAAGGTCAATTTACGTTAGCGACAGTGAACTGTGAAACTCAACAAATGGTTGCTTCTCAATTTGGTGTCCGTGGTTTACCCACTGTTGCCTTATTTAAAGATGGCCAACCAATTGATGGTTCTGCTGGCCCACAAACAGAGCAAAGCTTACGTGAGATGCTAACTCGTCATTTACCTACGCCAGAAGAGTTGCAGCTACAACATGCATTAGCGTTAGTAGAAAGCCAAGATTATAATCAAGCACTGGCGTTACTACGCCAACTCGCACACAAATTTCCTAAAAATAGCATTATCGAACTGTCGATTGCTGAGTGTTTAGTCGCCGCTGGATTATTTGACGAAGCAGAATTAATTCTCGCAACCATTCCAATGCAAGATCAAGATGCAAAATATAAAGGGCTGATTGCTAAGCTTGAATTGCATAAACAAGCAGGCAACTCTCCTGAAATTCAGCAGTTAGAACAAAAATTAGCTGCAGAGCCAAATGATAGTAATGTTGCCTTTGAGCTTGCGGTTCAATACAGCCAAGTCAATCGCAATGAAGAAGCATTAGCACTCTTATTAAATATTCTTCGTGGTGATCTTAATTTTGCCGATGGCAATGCTAAAAAAACCATGATGGATATTTTAGCGGCATTAGGTCAAGGCAACCCAATTGCAGCGACATACCGTCGTCAGTTATATTCATTACTATACTGATCGACCCTACAACATAAAAAGGCCCGTCAGCATAATGCTAACGGGCCTTTTTATATGCATCATCTCGAACTAAAAGTTAACGAGCATTAGTTTTTTCAAATACTAAAAACTTATTACCTGAATCAACCACCAACGTATTATTAATCACTTCAATACTGGTCGCACTGCGTAGAACATTCAGCATATTTTCTTCTTGAGTAACAAGCTCTGGTAAACAAATTCTACGACTAACCACAGGTAAGGTAAAACTACCATCAGCAGCAATTAGACGGCCTTTAAATTGGTTACAGCCAGTGAAACCAGAAACCTTCATATCAGCATTAATATTTAATTTAGGTTTATGTTTGGTTACGCCAGGAATGTAGACCCCGCCTTTCAATGTCCATTCCCCTACCAATTGCGTTGATTTCTTCAATTGCTGGTTAGAAAAACAGCCCGTTAGTGAAATTGCTAATAATATTAATAAACAGAATCTACTCTTTTTCATCATTACTCTATAACTCAATCTTAATCTCGATAGATTGCTTTAGTTATACCTAAACAGGCTATTGAGATAACAATCGAATAAAATAATGCCGATGATCTCTCACCGGCATTAAATTCAAACTAGTTAAAAACTAGACAGTTTGTACAATCGTCTTAATTACTTAAGGATGATTTGTACTGAACGCTGAACGTAGTCAGTGCTGTCTGCTTTATCAGTTTTGATTGGGTTAGTGTTAGCAACGTGAGAAACAGTTAAGCGAGTTGCGCTAATACCGTTTGCTTCTAGGAAGCTAGCAACGTTTGCTGCACGCTCAGAAGAAACTTTATCGTTGATTGCTTGGCTACCAACATTATCGGTACGACCGATAATTTGAGCGTTAACTTCTGGGTTAGCTTGCATAGTTGCAGCAATCTCACCTAGGTTGTAACGACCGTAAGCGTTTAGCTTAGTTTCACCATTTTGGTATGGAAGAACGTAAGAAGAACGTGTTGGGATTTGTGCTTCAACAGCAACTTCTTTAACTACTTCAACATTGTTAGTAACAACTACAGGTGTAGCTGGTTGACCAAACTTGTATGTCATACCCCAGTACGCTTGAGTTAGATCAGCGTGACCGTGTGAAGTACGTAGGTTTTGGTAGTAATCAGCACCAATTTGAGTAGATAGCGCGTTAGTGATTTGGTAAGAAAGACCTAGACCACCAGTTGCAGAGAAGCTATCAGACTTCATGTGGAATAAGTTTTCGTTTACATCTTTATCATCAGCGTAGATGTAAGTTGCACCTAACTTAGCAAATGCAGATAATTTCTGTGTAAGAGGTAGATTACCTTTAACACCAACAGTTGCTAGGTTTAGATTTGAATTACCTAGGTTGTACATGAAGTCGTAGCTACCGTACACACCAACATATTGGTTGAAGTCGTAACCAGCATCTAGCTTAGCGCTAGGAGCATTAGTTTGACCACCAAACATTTGAGAATCTGCGCTACCAACATAGCCCATACCTAGTGCACCACCAACCCAGAAGCCGTGACCTTGACCAGCATACCAGTGACCAGTCGCTGCTGATTGAGTTAGTGCAGTGTTATTTGTAGTTGTTGCTGGTGCATCAGCAGCCATTGCAGATGTAGCAACACCTAGAGATAAAGCTGCTACTACAGCTAGAGATAGAGATTTCAATTTCATGTTTAACTCCATTGGTTAAATGCTTTAAAACTTTCTAATTGTCTGTCCACATAAGTGCGTACTATCTATTTTTTTAAGTGTGTATCGCAGGACAGTCTTTGTCAGGAACCCGCTCATTCTGTGACTGAGTTTGTATTAAGGCAAATAATAAAAAATGATGTTCACAATTAATTGGTGTTTTTTCACACGCGTCAAAAAAATGGCTTCTGAAAAATAAATGTTTCAGAAAAAATTTAGATAAATAAAAAAAACAGTTTTTTTTAACGATTATATTCATATAAAAAAAGATAAAATCATTAAGATGGCAAAGGTTTTTCAATTAAATACAATGAATTATGCAATAATGATTTTACCACCAAGCTATAAAAAAAAATGTGAAAAACATACCTTTTTATACTACACATAATGTGATAAATAATCATATCTCGCCTTTTACGGCGAGAATTATCCTTTATCATCTCTTCCATAAATATTTTTTTTTGTTAGCATTTGCTTTGAAAATAAAGATCAGAGATGTGTGATGGACTTTCTTAGAGCAAGAAGAGTAGAAGTAACTCCCTTGTTACCCTCTTATATCCTCTAAAGGAATAAAGATTTTATATCGCAATCAATACCCACGCGCTTTGATATTGAAAGCAATAACAATAAAAAAAAAGCAGTCGTCTTTAAGAGTGTACTGCGAAAAACAGATACTAAGATAGGTAGTTAACGCCATGATCATATATAAATACGGTAAGGATGTTTTTGAGCCGCAAAAGAGTGCTTATACCAATCAAGAGGCAACCACTAAACTCAGTGCAAGCGAGACAAAGATCCTCCAATTTTTAATTGATAACAGCGGCGAAATTATCAGTCGAGAAAAACTACTTGAAATCGGTTGGCCAGACAAAGTTGTTGTACCCAACTCATTAAACGTTGCCATTGCTAACTTACGTAAAGCGTTTAAGAGTAAGAGTGAAATTATCATCACAATTAAAGGGGCTGGTTTTACTATTGCCAATAACACCTTTATCCAACAACAATTTCAGCCTGAAATTGTGGTCGATAATGAACAACATAATACAGAGCAGCTACAACCAATCGATCATCATGGTGATAACAATAGTATTGGGACTGATGCAAATAGCACCAAGCAGGCATCAACAACTAGCTCATTTCCGACTATAGCAAAAATTGGCTACAGCGTTTGTTTAACAGCGATGTTTGCTTGGATTATGTTATGGGCCAGCAGTTGGCAGTCTCCACCTTGTGTTACCGTTAATAGTCAAAAGATTTGTGGTAACATTGAATTGCTCAATCTACAAAAAATGCCACAAAACTTGAGCGGTAAAGGCACGGTTTACATTGATACCACTGGAAAAATGTATGAAAAAATTTAAATATCTTGTCATAGCATTATTAGTTTTAATGCTATATCCCGTTATTAACGGCATGGGGTGTGACTTTAACTATAAATACGTAACTTCCAGCCATGAACAATTTGGTAGCTGTAAATTTGGTCAATATACGCTCATCGACTACCCAGATCCTAAAAAAGATAACGGCTATACGGTATTAAAAGGACTCTATTTTTACGCCTTTGGTAATGCAGCCGTATTGGTAGTCGATACTGAAGATCACACTAAGAAAATCACTGATGCAGCGATTGAAAGCCTTAATTGGACTCATGAGAGTTTTTGGCATCAATTTAATCTAAAACGATTAGATAAAAATACTATGGTTAGCTATAGCTCATCACCAACAAAGCAATTACGTGTCATTCCTTATGATGGGACTTTGTCTATGACAGATAGTGGTCACTAACCAACTTACGGCTAAATAACCTTTATCTATACGGTTATTTAGCCTCTTTTAGTTAAACTATCGAGAATCGGACATTGTGCGCTTTTATCCCCTGGGCACTGCTCAGTCAATGCCGCTAGCGTCAATTTAATTTGCTTTAACTCCTCGATTTTATGATCTATTTCAACCAGCTTTTGCTGCGCTTTTTGCTTAACATCACGACTATGACGATCTGGATTAGTCGATAATGCTAATAATTGTTGGCATTCATCTAAAGAAAACCCAATCATTCGAGAGCGCTTAATTAATAATAACTCTGCGATATGATCAGCATTGTAATATCGATAACCATTAGCACCTCGAGGCGCAGCACTTATAATCCCTTTACTTTCGTAAAAACGGATCGTTTTAGCGGTTAATCCTGTTTGTTTTGCAACATCACTAATACTCATCATCACTTATTTACTCTACTGTATAAAAAAATAGCCTTGACATTATAGTTACTGGAAGGATTATGCTAGCAACATTATTTCATCTAAGCATAAAAAGGCGAGCACATGAATACCATTACTCTTCCTCTTGCCAATGTACGCTGTATGCGTTGCGTTAATAAAATTCGTGATGCTCTTAGCCTACTACCTGACACCCAAATTATAGATATCAATACAGAACAATTAACCGTATCTGCTGGTACTCCTTTAAATGCATTATTTGACGCTATTACTGCATTAGGTTACCAAGTTGGCTATCACTATCAATTGCCACTTACGGGTTTATCCTGTGGTCGCTGTGTCGCTAAAATTGAACAGGCCCTAACTGAGCGTCATGATATTGCACATTTTAATATTAGCAAACAGCTTGCTGATGTATCTGGCTCTATCAGTGAGCAAGCACTAACAGACATAATAGTTGCATTAGGCTATCAAGTAGTAACAACGCCAACACAACACCATTATGATTTCAGTTTAACCGGCCTATCATGCGGTAAATGCGTTGCTAAATTAACCACCGCATTAACCTTAGATAATATTGATATTATTACGATCGATAAAAATAATCTCAGCGTTAATACATCACTGACTGATAACGAGATTATCGCAATCGTAGCTGCGACAGGCTATCAAGCAACAACGACGACAATATTGCAACCGCAGCCAATACCCTTAATCGATCAACCTCTGGCATCGGAGTCTATCGCATCAGACCCCGAACCTATTATCTCGCCTCAAGAAAACTCAATCCAGTTACTACTATCAGGACTAACCTGTGCGAGTTGCGTTGCATCTGTAGAGAAAGCAATTAAGGCAGTAGACGGTGTTGATAGTGTTAACGTTAACCTTGCTGAACGTACTGCCTTAATTTATGGACAGGCGTCATCACAGGCGGTTATAGAGGCTATTCAACAAGCAGGTTACGGTGCAGAACAAAGCGAAGATGATCAAACACGTCGTATTCGCCAACAACAGCAAAACCAACAAACAGTAAAGACTCATATGCGTAATGCCATTATTGCCCTTGCTTTAGGGGTACCAATGATGGCTTGGGGAGTATTTGGCGGTAGCATGGTAATCGATTCAACAACCAGCCAAATAAGTTGGGGAATTGTCGGTCTTATTACTTTGGCATTACTCGTCACAGCCGGTAAAGATTTTTATATCAATAGTTGGAAAGCTTTCCGTCATCATCGTGCCACGATGGATACACTCGTTGCCTTAGGTACAGGAGCAGCGTGGCTATTTTCAATGGCAGTGGTTATCGCACCAGATATGTTCCCGTTAGCTGCTCGTCATGTCTATTTTGAAGCATCAGCAATGATCATCGGTCTTATCACCCTTGGCCACGCATTAGAAGCACGAGCACGCAGCCGTACTTCAAAAGCCTTAGAACGCTTAATTGATCTTCAGCCCCAAACCGCCATTGTGGTTGAAAATGGTCAAGAAATTGAACGTCCACTAAGTGATGTTATTGCGGGTATGACGTTACGTTTAAAACCGGGTGCTAAAGTCGCCGTTGATGGCTGTGTGATTGATGGTAATAGTTATCTTGATGAATCGATGCTGACTGGTGAGCCCTTAGCTGTACATAAAAAAAGCGGTGATCACGTTCGTGCAGGTACGATTAACCAACAAGGTAGTTTATTGTTTAAAGCTGAGCATATTGGCAGTGATACTATGCTCGCACGTATTATTCAATTGGTCCGCCAAGCCCAAAGTAGTAAACCTGCACTTGCACGATTAGCCGATACTATCTCAAGTGTTTTCGTACCAAGTGTAATGATTATTGCCATATTAACTGCAATGGCTTGGTATTATTTTGGCCCGCAGCCTGCATCAGTTTATATGCTTGTGGCCGCCACAACTGTACTTATTATTGCTTGTCCGTGCGCACTAGGCCTAGCAACACCAATGTCAGTGACTGTTGGTGTCGGGCGCGCAGCAGAGCTAGGTATTTTAATTAAAGATGCTGAAGCGATGCAGCAGGCAGCTAGCATTGATACTGTGGTATTAGATAAAACCGGTACTTTAACCGAAGGTAAACCACAAGTTGTTGATTATAAAATTTATAATACGTTAAGTCGTGAACAACTCATTCAATTAGCCGCGAGTTTAGAGCAAGGTTCTGAACACCCATTAGCCAACGCGATTGTTGAATCAGCGCGACAACAACAGCTACAACTCTACCCACATAGCAACTTTATGGCGTATTCAGGATTAGGTGTATCAGGCACAATAGAGCAACAACAACTGCTACTAGGTAATGCCAAGTTCATGAATCAAAATGAGATTAATATATCTCAGGCTGAAACTGATTTCGATTTCATTGCTAACCAAGGTGCTACTCCCGTTTATTTAGCTCAAAATGGTATTTTAGCGGGAATTATTGGAATTAGTGATCCATTACGTAAAGATTCATATTCTGCAGTTAAACGCATGCAAGATATGGGGCTAAATGTCGTTATGCTTACAGGTGATAGCGTCAAGACTGCTCAAGTTATTGCCGCTAAACTCGGTATTTCAGATGTGGTTGCAGAGGTATTACCCGATGGTAAAGCAGCACAGATTACCTTATTACAACAACAAGGTAAGCGAGTCGCTATGGTTGGTGATGGTATTAATGATGCACCAGCACTCGCGTTAGCAGAGGTTGGTATCGCAATGGGAAGTGGCACTGATGTTGCGATTGAAAGTGCGCAATTTACCTTGATGCGTCATTCACTACATGGTGTCGCTGATGCATTAGAATTATCAAAAGCGACACTAAGAAATATCAAAGAAAACTTATTTGGTGCCTTTATTTACAATACATTAGGTATTCCAATTGCCGCTGGAGTGTTATTCCCACTAACAGGAACACTCCTTAGCCCTGTAATTGCAGGGGCAGCAATGGCACTATCATCAATTACAGTAGTAAGTAATGCTAACCGGTTACGTTTATTCAAGCCAAGCCAACAACATCAGGAGAAATAATATGTGTTTCTTATTAGGCGCAGCTGCAATTGGATTTATTGTGTGGTGGTTCTGGCTTCATCCAAGTATCCGTAACTCAAAATAAGAGTATTCCGATAATTAAAAATCGCATTAAGGCTACTTCGGTGGCCTTTTTTGATCTCACTCAGCTCCAATATTTGTTATAACTTAATCACTCCTACATAATCAGCGGTAACCTATGTTCAAATCTATCTTATCAAAAGCATTATTATTACTGCCTTTTATTTCCCAACCAGCATTAGCGACACCAATTGTATGGAAAATTTATGACAATCAGCGTGAGTTTTATGTTTTAGGATCTATTCATGCAGGTAAAGAAGCGATGTTTCCATTGCCTGATGTGTTTCTTGAACAATGGCAACAAGCCGACGCGCTAATTGTAGAAGCTAATATCCTTCAACAATCAAGCGTAACCCCAAAACTTGCGCCACCGTTTACTCATCAAGCGCTACCTGAAACGGCACTCAATCAATTAAAACATATCAGTAAGAAATTAAATATTTCATTTGAGCAATTACTCCAGCAACCGCCTTGGTTAACTGCCGTTACTCTCCAACTCGCTCTTGCCGATCAGCTCGAACTAAAATCTGATTATGGTATCGACTACGTACTTTTACAGCGCGCTCAGCAACAACAGTTACCAATCCTCGAATTAGAAAGTGTTAGCCAACAATTCAATATGTTAGAAAATCTCCCCGACAATGGCGCCCCAATGTTAATTGAGACTATTAATGAATGGGATAAAACCCAATCCTCATTACGTTGCTTAGTTAAAGTCTGGCAACACGGAGATGGCGATAAACTTGAACAGCTGTTTCAAGAAAGCCAATTTGATCCAACAACTGATGATGCCTTAATTTTTAACCGTAACCAGCGCTGGGCTGAAACCTTAGCTAAAACATCGCCATACCAATCAGGGAAGTTTATGGTCGTGGTCGGCGCATTTCATTTAATTGGCGAGCAAGGACTACCCAACTTAATGAAACAACAAGGCTTTAAGATTGAGAAGATAACCTCAGGTACAAAAGCTAACTGCAAGTAAAAGTGGGGCAATAATAGGTGAAGAGCGAGATTCTAATATCAGTGAATCCCCGACCCTCTGGTCATCTAAACCACGATTCATTTTATACAGACGAAAAAAACCTAAATCTTTCGACTCAGGTTTTCTTAATAATGGTCGGTGAAGAGCGAGATTCTAATATCAGTGCCCCCCGACCTCTGGTCATCTAAACCACGGTTCATTTTATACAGACGAAAAAAAACCGTATCTTTCGATACGGTCTTCTTAATAGTGGTCGGTGAAGAGGGATTCGAACCCCCGACCCTCTGGTCCCAAACCAGATGCGCTACCAAACTGCGCTATTCACCGACTAAATTCTTTTCTAGGAACGCTGCTAGAAGGGTCAACCCTCTGCTCCGCTATTCCTAACATCAGAGATGCGCGACTAAACTGCGCTATTCACCGACGTTGTTTAGGCTTACAAGGCCAAGGTCTCTAAAAAAGATAACCTGAATAATGGGGTGGCTAACGAGGCTTGAACTCGCGACAACCGGAATCACAATCCGGGACTCTACCAACTGAGCTATAGCCACCATTGTAAGTGGTCGGTGAAGAGGGATTCGAACCCCCGACCCTCTGGTCCCAAACCAGATGCGCTACCAAACTGCGCTATTCACCGACTTAATTCTTTTCTAGGAACGCTGCTAGAAGGGTCAACCCTCTGGTCCGCTATTCCTAACATCAGAGATGCGCTACCAAACTGCGCTATTCACCGACTTTGTTCTTTTTCAGGAACGCTACTCAAAGGGTTAACCCTCTGGTCCGCTATTCCTAACATCAGAGATGCGCGACTAAACTGCGCTATTCACCGACTTAATTCTTTCTGAGAACCACATTATGCTGCGTGTTCTCTAATAGTAATGGTTTTAATCAACCACTACTTTTTAAATAGTGGTCGGTGAAGAGGGATTCGAACCCCCGACCCTCTGGTCCCAAACCAGATGCGCTACCAAACTGCGCTATTCACCGACTTAATTCTTTTCTAGGAACGCTGCTAGAAGGTCACCCCTCTGGTCCGCTATTCCTAACATCAGAGATGCGCTACCAAACTGCGCTATTCACTGACTTTTTTAGGCTTACAAGGCCAAGGTCTCTAAAAAAGATAACCTGAATAATGGGGTGGCTAACGAGGCTTGAACTCGCGACAACCGGAATCACAATCCGGGACTCTACCAACTGAGCTATAGCCACCATTGTAAGTGGTCGGTGAAGAGGGATTCGAACCCCCGACCCTCTGGTCCCAAACCAGATGCGCTACCAAACTGCGCTATTCACCGACTTTGTTCTTTTCAGGAACACTACTCAAAGGGTTAACCCTCTGGCCCGCTATTCCTAACATCAGAGATGCGCGACTAAACTGCGCTATCCACCGACTTAATTCTTTCTGAGAACCACATTATGCTGCGTGTTCTCTAATAGTAATGGTTTTAATCAACCACTACTTTTTAAATAGTGGTCGGTGAAGAGGGATTCGAACCCCCGACCCTCTGGTCCCAAACCAGATGCGCTACCAAACTGCGCTATTCACCGACTAATTTTCTAGGAATACCGCGAGAAGGATCACCCTCAAGTCCGTAATTCCTAAATCAGAGATGCACTCTATAAACTGTGCTATTCACCGATTTTTCAACACGCTGTACGTTGTTGAGGTCGCTATAATACTCGCCATTTTTATTTTAGCAACCCCTATACGATATTTTTTTTGTAACTAAAACAACTGCTCACTAAACCAACAACTTCAGGGACTATTAGGGACTTAATCTGGTTAAAATACAATCAAGTACCAACTTTTATAGCAATTATAAAAACTTAATGGCAAACGACATTACACCGCATAGTTAATATTAAATAACTTTCAATAAATAAATGGCTTAAATATCTCTCTTTGCCTTTCCAATTTATTGGCTTTTGTTTCAATTAAGCGCGAGTATAATTAAATTATCGCTTACTTATAGTGAACCTTTATGTCTAATAATGAGTTAGATCTCTTTAAAGAGATGATGGCCGATGTAGCGCCAATAAAACAAGATACTATTTTAATCCAACAAAAATACCAAGTATCTGAAGCACAACTCGCTCGGCGACTTGCAGCACAAACTTTAGCAAATAGTAATATAGATTATTTATCACTTGATCATGCCAACATGATCAAACCTGATGACATGATTGAATTTAAGCGTGACGGTGTGCAGTTAGCTGTATTTAAAAAAATGCGCCAAGGTAAATATGATATTCACGCCCGTTTAGATCTACATAAAAAGACCTTATCTCAAGCACGTGATGAAGTACTCGCTTTTTTAAAACAAGCTCAACGGTTAGATATTCGTACGGTTATGATTATTCACGGCAAAGGAGAGCACGCTAACCCACCAGCCTTAATGAAGAGTTTTGTCACCACATGGCTTGAGCAAATTTCAGATGTACTTTGTTTCCATTCAGCTATGCGCCAGCATGGTGGAACTGGTGCGCTTTACGTTATGATCAAAAAAAGTGCAGAAAAGAAACAACAAATACGTGATCGACATTTAAACCATCGCGATGCTTAATAATAAATTACATGAATAAAACATAAGCCATTGATAAAAATAACAAATGATTATTACCGCATCTAAATCTACGCCATTAACCACATGGTAAAATAAATAGATCCTAGGGTTAAATTGTTTTGAATTTATTTATCATACAATTAAAGTAAAGTCGCCGCCCTAGGAGATTATTACTAATGAATTCAGAAATACGCCCAATGCTGCTAATGCTAGTGTCTACATTTAGCTTATCAGTAACAGGATTGTTAGCAAAATGGCTAACCCACAGCTTTGACCCTGCATGGCTATGCTTTTTCCGGTTACTGTTTCCAGCAATCCTGGCATTTTGGCTAATGATGATCACTCAATGGTCACAACCTAATAAACAAGCTTGGAGTGGTTTATTGGTTCGTGGCTTTTGTATTACAGCCTGTCAATTATGTTTCTTGGCCTCAATTAAGCACTTAAGTCTAGTTGAAGCAGTCGTTTTATTTGGTACCAGCCCTTTATTTGTTCCTATTCTAGAACGCATATTTTTTAAGACACCAATAAAACGATTAATTATTATTAACTTAGGAATAACTTTTACTGGCTTACTTTTCATTGCAGGAAATCTGGAGCAAATGAAATTTGGTGGAAGTTTATTATTAGGCTTAGCGGGTGGTATTTTTAATGCGGGTTCACAAGTGGCAATGTATCGCTCAAGCAAAAGTAATTTAACGCCTTTAGGTGTAAGTGCATGGAGCTTTATTGTTGCTTCTTTGTTTTTAGTACCTTTGTTAATTTTTTCCCCCGTTACAACAGCTGTAGAATGGCACACCCTGACAGGATGGCAGCACCCTTTATTATTGTTATTGCTATTTATGGCAGTATGTACGGTCAATACACAGGTTTTCCGAGCTAAAGCTTATCAGTTAGCAGAATCAGGATCACAGTTAGCACCGATTATTTTTACTAATTTAATCTTCTCTGCTATCTGGCAATTTATGTTCTTTAATCATCCTATGTCATGGAATAAAATTGTTGGTGTTAGTTTAATTATATTAGCGACGCTTCTAAATACGTTTGTTCCGATTTGGCTACGTAAAAAAAGATGCCAACCTAATTGCTAATATAAATGGCCGAACACAGTTCGGCCATTTTTACAATTAAGCCAGCCACACAACGCGAAACGCTAATCCTAATAGAACAATTCCAGAGAGACGATCAATTATTTGTGCTTTGGTTCTTAATAGAGTGAGTACCGCTGGATAAGATAAAACACAAGCAATTAGCGTATACCATAATCCATCAACTAACAGCGGTGTTGCGACAATAATGATCTTTGACGATATTTCATTGCCGACCGCAACAAACTGACTAAATAAAGCCAAAAAAAACAGCGCTAATTTCGGATTAAATAATGAAATCATCACCCCATCACGAGCCGCTTCAAGCAATGTACTTGCTTGTCCTTGAGCTAATTTTGCTGCTACACCACCCTTAGAACGTAATGCGTTAATGCCTAGATACGCTAAATACCCTGCGCCGACATAACTAACACTGGTAAATAACAGTGGCGACTGATGCAGTATTGCCGCTAAACCAACGAGCGTTAGCAAAGCATAAAATCCAACCCCACAGGCATGCGCCCATGCAGTCACGATCCCATGCCAACGTCCTCCCGATAAGCTATGTTTAGCAACTACGGCTAAACTCGGCCCCGGTGACATTGCCCCCAGTAAACAAATAACTAATAAAGACAGCCAAATGCTGATTGTCATCGCTAATTTCCTTTTATCAATGCACACATCGGGGATTAATTACTATTGGTTTAGCTACTGTAATAACAGCAATATGCTAACGACAATACGAATATATTTTATTCACTAATCTTGCTTAGCAATAGCTGCAAATTTACCTGACGTTAAGGTCACTAAATCTTGAGCCGCAAGTTCTATTTCCAAACCACGGCGTCCAGCACTAACGCAAATAGTCTCAAATTGCTCGGCACTACTATCAACAAAGGTTGGTAACCGTTTTTTCTGTCCAAGAGGGCTAATACCGCCAACAATGTAACCCGTGACTTTTTCTGCCAATTTAGGATCGGCCATTTCCGCTTTTTTACCACCAGCTGCTTTAGCCGCAGCTTTTAGATCTAGCATTCCAGCGACAGGAACGACGGCAACTGCTAAGTTTTTAGGATCACCATTTAATGCAAATAATAACGTTTTAAACACGCGGTGAGGATCTAAGCCTAATATTTCAGCAGCTTCGTGACCGAAATTATTATTAGCTGGATCATGTTCATATTGGTGTACTTGAAATTCAATTTTATGTTTTTTTGCTAATTTAATTGCCGGTGTCATACGTTTTTCTCTTGCAAAGTTTTGCTACCCAAACAGCTGTCATTAGCTCCCCTTTGATTTAGTGAATATCCGCCAAAGAAGCTAACAACATCTGTTTACCAAAACAGAACTATATACCGAGAGGTATTTTTTAAAAAGTACAAAAAAAACGGCGCTGAATAGTCAGCGCCGTAGATAAAGCATACCGATAACAACGGCCACTTATTTATAAATAATCTCACCCTTTGGCGCGTAACGGTTTACATCAATCGGGCTATTATTTTGTAAAAACTCTTTTAACACTTCAGCATCAACAAACCCAGTATTCACATAACCTGAGTGCTTATTGACTTTAGGATAACCATCACCACCAGCAGCATTAAAACTTGGTACTGTAAAACGGTACGTTTTGTCCATTAATAGTGGTTTGCCACCAATATTAACATCGCTCACTTTGCCATTAGCTACCGTCATGCTGATACCATAAAACTGAGCATAAGAACCAGAATCAATCGGTTTAGTCGCAACCACATTCAGGTAATCCAGAATTTCTTTACCCGACATATCAATGTAAGTCACGATATTGCCAAACGGCTGCACGATCAGTACATCTTTATAGGTAATATCGCCACCGTCAATCGAGTCACGTACACCACCTGAATTCATCACCGCAAAATCAGCCTTCGCTCGTTGCATATGTGATGCTGCAATTAAGCGACCTAAATTAGTTTGCTTAAAACGTACTACATTACGATCACCTTCTAACTTACCATTAGACTCTGCGATCTTAACCGTTAATTGCTCTTGGCCTTTTTCTTGGTATGGAGTTAAAAATGATAATACTTCAGCATTCTGCTGGATCTCATCCTGAATAAACACCCGCTGCTGGCTACCATCATCTAATTTGATTTTTTTCTTTAAGTTCACAGGGATAAGATCATAACTAATAAGATTTAGCTCACCATTTTGGAACTCAAAGTCAGCACGCCCGACATACTTACCCCATTCATGGGCCTGTACAATCCAAGTACCATTTTGTTGATCAGGAGTACACTTATCACCGGGTTTAAAGTTGCTATTGTTCTTATTCGGCCCTTCCATACATACAGGCTCTTGCGAGTGACCGCCAACAATCATATCAAGATCGCCAGGTTGCATATAACGCGCTAATGCCACATCACCAGGGGCATTAATGCCGCGTTGACCATCTTCGTAATGGCCCATATGGGTTGCCGCGATAATGACATCTGGCTTTTCATTGGCTTCAAGTTCAGCAATAACTTGTTTAGCTTCTGCTTTAGGATCACGGAACTCAATCCCGCCAATATATTCTGGATTACCTATTTTAGCGGTGTCTTCAGTCGTTAAGCCAATGACAGCAATTTTAATCCCTTGCTGCTCAAAGATTTGGTATGGTTGAAATAAACGTTTGCCGGTATTTTTATCGTAAATATTGGCTGATAACATTGGGAACTTAGCCCATTGCTGCTGCTTACGTAATACCTCAAGTGGGTTATCAAACTCATGGTTACCTAATGCCATTGCATCGTAACCTAGCATATTCATACCTTTAAAATCAGGCTCTGCATCTTGTAAATCGGACTCAGGCACACCAGTATTAATATCACCACCAGAAAGTAATAATGTTGTACCACCTTCAGCTTTTACTTCTGCACGAATAGTATCTAACAAGGTTTTTCGTGCCGCCATACCATACTCACCATTTTGATTTTGCCAAAAACGGCCATGATTATCATTGGTATGTAAAATTGTAATACGATAAGTTTTATCTGCATCCCACTGAGTAGAGGTATCATCTGTCGGTGTTGCACAACCAGAAAGTACAGCCAGAAGAGCAGCAGTTAATGCTGTCTTAGCAAATAAACGTTGCTTCATGTTATCCACCTTAACGATTTTAATAGACGATACCCACCATTTTTAGATGGCTTGAGTCGAGTCAAATTAATGCAAAAATAATCGCGTTATTTAATTAAATAGTAATAATAAATAACAGCTTAAAAATAATCGCGCTCAGTGTAAGTGAATCGAAAATCAGCACCTGTTTAGTGTCACTATTCTGCTATCAAGATCACTTTTACAACATTAAAAACGGATACTAGATCACAAACTATAAAAAAAGCTCGGTCACTGCCGAGCTTTTTGAAAAACGTTTAATAAATTCAAACGCTAAATATGATCATTTCGTGATTAAAATACTTTTTCAAATTTAGTCGCTGAACGACGAACAAAAATCGCAATTAATGCTGAAATAGCTAAAAAGAAACAATAGTATGAATGAGATACTATTTCTAATGGCGACAGCTTAAACACCGAACCTAATAGCAACGCCTGAGCACCGTAAGGTAATACACCTTGAATAACACACGAGAAAATATCTAATAAACTCGCTGAACGACGGGCAGTAACACCATTCTCTTGTGCTAACTCACGTGCTACACCACCAGATACAATAATCGCAACGGTATTATTCGCGGTACAGCAGTTAGTTAAACTCACTAACGAGGCAATACCCAGCTCACTTGCTCGCGAGTTTTCTGACGAACTGTGCTTTGAACTAAATTTACCAATCACACGACTAATAAGTTGAGTTAAAAAAGCTAACCCTCCTTGTTGACGCATTAATTCACTCACACCGCCAATCAGCATAGAGAGCAAGAAGATTTCTTGCATATTACCAAAGCCACTATAAATATCTTTACCAAATGTAGTTAGGCTATAACTATCAATCGAAAATAAACCAACGCCACCAGCAAGTACAATACCGAGTGTCAGTACTACAAATACATTTACCCCTGAAACAGCAAGGATCAAAATAGTGATATAAGGCATCACCTTAAGCCATTCAATTGGGTTTGCTGCTGGTAACGTGGTAACTGAACTACTAAAAGCAAATAACACCATAGTCACTAACGCTGCTGGTATCGCAATTTTAATATTCTCACGGAATTTATCTTTCATCTGACACCCCTGAGAACGCGTTGCTGCAATCGTCGTATCAGAAATAATAGATAAATTATCACCGAACATTGCCCCACTCAGTACCACACCAGCGGTTAGTGCAACATCCATCCCAGCGGCATGAGCAATACCTAATGCTACCGGTGCAACAGCTGCAATAGTCCCCATTGACGTGCCCATTGAGGTTGCAATAAATGCTGAAATAATAAAAATACCCGGCAGAATCATACTTGCAGGCAATATCGCCATACCTAGATTTACCGTTGCATCAACCCCACCAGATGCTTTAGCTACCGCTGCAAATGCGCCAGCCAGAAGATAAATCATGCACATTGCAATAATATCGCTATGGCCGACACCACGGATAAACTGTTCAATGGCTTTATTAAGCTTCTCTTTACTGAGAAGAATAGCCACAATAACAGCAGGTAATGCTGCTACAGGTGATGGCAATTGGTAAAACGCGAAGTCGACCCCTTGGTAAGTAAGGTAACTACCGACACCAATAAATAAGGCGAGAAAGATCCCCAACGGCAGCAATGCCAATGCTGAAGGTGTAATTGATGATGTGTTGGTTGAGTTTGACATGCTGATAGTGAATATCTATTTTAGAATTTCCCTTAGGTTAATGGGATGTGTCACCACTGTCAACATCTAGACGTCTAAACATCCATATGCACATCACTTAATGACTCTCTACATATCACCCAAACAGCCATAATCGTCAAGCTATTGACATCCACCCCGTATTGAGCGTCAATAAAAAGTCACAAAATATCAATATGTTAATTACTTAAAAATAAAGTAAGTAATCATCAATGAATCAATTGTAATGGCAGTTATAATTTGCTCTCATAGAGCATATTTTGACTCATGAGATGGACCTATGCAGTTTTCACTCAAACAAAAACTGATCATGGCTAGCGTATCGGCAGTAGTCGTCATGGCAACAGCGTTAACATGGCTTGCCGCCAAACAACTTAGTAACGAAACACATGCGAATACCAACGAGCGTGCTCACAGTATTGCTTCAACAGCCACAGTGGGTATTTCTGACTGGATGAATATTCGCCGTGCAATTACTCTGTCATTTGAAAATTATTATAACCAACCCAATAATGTGATGTTTTTAGAACAAGCACGTAAAAGTGGTGGCTTTGATGATATTTATTTCGGCACAATTGATGGTGCGATGCACCGTTCACACCCCGATCGTAATCGTGCTGGCTACGATCCACGCACACGCCCTTGGTACCGTGACGCACAAACAGCGACTAAACAAATAATTACCACTGCCTATCAAGATGCCATCACGAATGCATTACTCGTTACCATAGCGCAACCATTAATTAATAATGGTCAAATGATCGGTGTTGTTGGTGCTGACGTATTAATAGATCAACTTATTGATGATGTGATCAGCCTTGATGTTGGTCAAAATGCTTTTGCAATGTTAATCAATAAACAAGACGGCAGCTTTTTAGCACATCCTAATAAACAATTATTGCTCAAGCCACTCCCCCAATACAGTAATCAACTAACCATGGCTAATATTGAACAGCAAATTGCGACCAATAAATCGCAACTGCTGACAATTAATGGTCAACAAAAAATCCTTTATTTCGCTAATGTCCCAAATACTGAATGGATTTTAGCGTTAGAAATGGATCTCGCCACAGAAGAAGCCAGTTATCATACGGCACTACAACAATTAATTATCACTGCTATCGTCATTACCTTATTAGTGATCGCTACCCTAACAATATTAGTCAACTTCTTATTCCGCGATCTAAACCGAGTTTCTGCAGCCCTAGCTGAAATTGCTAGCGGTGAAGGTGATCTAACTCGTCGCCTTGAACCTCATAGTAATGATGAAGTGGGTCAACTTGCACATAACTTCAATTTATTTGTTAGTAACTTACATAGCATGCTCACCCGTTTAAGTCATGTTTCTAGCACTTTAAGCCAACAATCTCATATCACAGCTTCTCAAGCAGAGGAGCGCAGTACTCGTATTCAATTTCAACAAGATGAAATTAATATGGTTGCAACTGCAATTAATGAAATGGCCGCCGCAACCCATGAGATTGCTTCAAATGCAGAAAATACTGCTCGCACCTCAGAAGAAACGGTTATCGCTTCTGGCCATGGCAGCACTCAAGTAAACCAAAGCCAACAGTCAATCGCTAGCCTTGCCCAAGAAGTAGAAACAGCAACAGCGGTTATTAGTGCGTTAAACAGTCATGCACAAAGTATTAATACTATCCTCTCGACCATTCAAGGCATTGCCGAACAAACCAATTTACTCGCACTTAATGCCGCTATTGAAGCAGCGCGTGCTGGTGAACAAGGACGCGGGTTTGCCGTAGTTGCCGATGAAGTACGAGTATTAAGCCAACGTACTCACGCTTCAACCCAAGAAATTCAACAAATGATTGAGACGCTGCAACAAACCACAGGTCAAGCGGTAGGGATCATGGAGGACAGTCGTCATTTAGCAGAAACCAGCGTTGATGATGCAAACTCAGCCTCTGCAAGCTTGTCGCAAATCACTACTGCTGTGAATAATATCAGTGATATGGCCACTCAAATCGCCTCTGCCGCTGAAGAACAATCATCAGTAACATCTGAAATTACCCGTAATACCGAGGGAATTCGTGATGTATCAAATGAGTTGGCAATAGAGGCCACTGAAGCGGCCAAACAAGCAGCAGAGTTATCAACTTTGTCTTATGAACTACAACAAGAAATTAATCGCTTCAAGCTGTAAGTTTTGACTTTATTGTTAATTTAAAACCAATAAGGCTTGCGACTCTTTCTCGTTAAAACGATAGAAGAGTAGCAAGCCTTATTTTTTATGCTTTCATTTGGTTTTATTTCACCAAATTAAACACAATCGCACCAACAGCTAAACATCCCATCAGTAAAATAAAGTAAGTGCTTATTTTACCACGATAGATTTTCAAACTTTCAATGTGATACACCGCCAGCATTGGCATCAAAAATAAAATCATCGCAATGACGGGGCCAGAAAAAGCCTCCATCATTCCCAGAATACTCGGATTAATAACCGCAGCAAACCAGATACAAACAAACATTAATACAACGCCAATCTTATCAATGGTTTTAATCGATAATGATGTTTGCTTTGCCACTAAACCATTAAAGCTTTCACGCGCTCCCATAAAATGACCTAAGAATGACGAAGTAATTGCAATAAAGGCAATTAATGGTCCAAGTATCATAATAAAGTGACTATCTTCAACATTAGCTAAATAAGACAGTACTGAAACATTATCCACTTTAGCTTGTTGCAGCTGCTCTGGGGTTAAACTCAACACACATGAAAAAACAAAAAACAACACAAACGCAATTAACATCACTGAGGTACGTTTAAGAATAGTTTCTGATTTTGTATGGGCTTGATTACCATATTGACGACGCTGAGCATTAACAAATCCAGAAACTACTGGCGTATAACTAAATGCAAACACGACCACAGGAATAGCTAGCCATAGTGAAGCACTTAAATCCCCAACACTTTGGTTAAGACTCAAATTAGGCATATGCCAACTTGGGATCAGATAAATTGAAATACCCGCTAAAATGAACGTTAACGGATAAACAATCATGCCAAATACGCGCAGCATGGTTTTTTCACCGGCCAACATAACCGCGATCATGCCAAACACTAAACAACCAGATAGCAGCACTCGAGACGGCGGCGCCATGCCAAGTTGATGCACCATAAAACTATCAACAGTATTGGTTAAACCGACACCATAAATAAGTAAAATAGGAAAAATAGACAAGAAGTATAACAAGGAGATTAAACGGCCATAACGCTGGCCAAAGTGCTCTTCAACCACATCGGTAAAATCAGCATCTTTTTGGGTAGATGATAAAACAAACCGAGCCAATCCACGGTGAGCCCAAAAAGTCATAGGGCCTGCAAGTAGTGCCATAATAACTAATGACCAAAAACCACCAGAACCAATATTAATCGGTAAAAATAAAATACCGGCACCAACGGATGTACCAAATAGACTCAACATCCAACTGGTGTCATGTTTGGTCCAGCTTGAAGAAATGGTTTTAGCTTCAGGTGCGGAAAGATCTTGCGATATTGACACGGTAACTCACTACTACTAATAAAACTGGTCATCAGTATGAAACGAGCACTACAAAGACTCAAAAAAAAGGTGACACAGATCACCCTAAAATATCCTTAGCTAATAAAGCACAAAGACTAAAAAAATCAAACATTGCAGTTAATAACACTGAAAATTAACTTTAAAACCAGCATAAAAAACCAAATTTATTAATTAAACAATTTTTTACCCATCGCATGTTTTTCACACAAAAAAAGCCCTATAAATAAAATTCATAGGGCTACATATGCATCAATAGTAATTATTAGTTAATTTCAATCGGTGCAAAACTTTTGATTAAATCATCGAGTTGTTTAATCTGAGCTAAGAATGGCTCTAACTTATCAAGTGGGAAAGCCGAAGGGCCATCACAACGCGCAAGATCTGGTGTTGGGTGGGCTTCCATAAACAAACCAGCAATACCTGTTGCAATACCTGAACGCGCAAGATCAATCGTCTGCTCACGACGACCACCAGATGCCGCACCTAGTGGATCGCGGCATTGAAGTGCATGAGTCACATCAAAAATAATTGGGCTACCATTTGATGCTTTTTTCATTACATCAAAACCAAGCATATCAACCACAAGATTATCGTAACCGTGTAATACACCACGCTCACATAAAATCACATTATGATTATCACACTCAGCAAATTTCTCAACAATGTTACCCACTTGGCCAGGGCTCATAAATTGTGGTTTTTTGACATTGATCACAGCGCCGGTTTTAGCCATCGCTTCAACAAGATCAGTTTGGCGAGCAAGAAAAGCAGGTAATTGAATCACATCAACCACGTCAGCAACAACTTGAGCTTGTTCTTTTTCATGAATATCGGTGATGATTTTCACGCCAAATGTGTCTTTCAATTCTTGGAAGATTTTTAAACCTTCTTCTAAGCCAGGACCACGGTACGAATGTACAGATGAGCGGTTAGCTTTATCAAAAGAAGCTTTAAATACGAAAGGAATCCCCAGTTTAGTGGTGACTTCTACGTAGTGCTCACACATTTTCATCGCTAGATCGCGAGATTCAAGCACATTCATACCACCAAACAGTACAAATGGCTTATCGTTAGCAACATCAATATCACCAACACGAACAATTTTTTGTTGCATCATATTTATCTTCTCATCTAGTGCAAAGTAAGAGGCTCTTCATACAGAGCATCCACTTGAAGTTTAAGCAAATCTGCAGCAGGATCTTCTGGGCATTGCTCAATGAAATAAGAATAATCAACCGCAGCAGCATGGAGGCAATCAAGTTGCTGGTAAATATAGCCACGATCACGAATTTCATGGGGATCGCCAGGGCTTAATGCTAATGCTAAATCACTACAACGCAATGCGTCAGTAAACAGCTCTTCACGTAATAGCGCACTTTTCATCACCGTTAGCCAACGCGATAAAATGATATTATTTTTCTGAGCATCAAGATATTCAGGTTTAAATTCAGCAAACGGGCCACGATGACCAATCAACCACCCACGCAAAATATGGGTACTAACAAACTCACCATCAAAAGGGTTGATATATTGAATATCATCTGGCGACCACATAACTTTCAATAAAAACTGGGTCGGAAAGCCAACATTTTCAACTGGCAATTCAAGATGCTTAGCTAAATAAAGAAAAATAGCCCCTAAACTAACGGGAATCCCTTTACGACGCTCTAATACTTTATCTAAAAAGGCATTATCTGATGAAAAATACTGCTGTTGATCCCCCTGAAAACCCCACTCACGATAAAAAAGTCGTAACAAACCGTCTAAACGAACGCGAGGATTAACCTCATCCATTAACGTTTGTTCTGCTTCTTGTGCCAGTTGGGTCAAACGTAATTGCACCCACGTTGCTGGAAAATCAGTATCGACTTCAGCCATGAAAGCAATCGCTCCATCAACCAACGGCATCTGATTCAGATCTTGTTCATTAAATGGCATCATGATGTTACCTACTACGCTAGCCTAAGATAGGTGTTTTAGTGATCGCTAATTGTGCTGCTAATACAAGCCACCCAATCGCCCCTAAGAAGGCAAATGTCTTAAATACTTTATTTTTACCATGATGGAGCGTGAAATAACCGAGTGCGATATAAGCAAGAACACAGGTTAATTTTTCGGTCAGCCAACCATTACCGGCAGTAAAGGGTATAAAACCAGTAATAAAAATGAGCGCGACACCTGAAGCCAGCATGATGGTATCAATAACATGAGGGGTAATTTTAAAGAATTTTTTATTTATTATTGATGAGTTTGCCATCACCATAATATAGCGCGTGACAAACAGTAATACGCTTAACGCAATTGCGGTAAGATGAATGTGTTTCATTGCCATGTACATCATTACTAACGATCTCCTAGCCAGCAACCCATCGTTACCCGATCGAGCCCAGCATAATCCTGACTTGTTGACACCTGCACATAGCCCAATTGCTCAAGAATAGTTCGAACGGCAGCGCCTTGTTCAAAACCATGTTCCATGAGTAACCAGCCGCCAGGTAATAAATATTGGCATCCATCTTGACTAATAATACGAATATCAGCGAGTCCGTTATCAGTGGCAACTAACGCACTTTTAGGTTCAAAGCGAACATCGCCTTCAACAAGGTGCGGATCCGCTTCATCAATATAAGGCGGGTTACTAACAATAACGGCAAATTGTGGTTGTTGCTCAAGAGGGCTATACCAACTACCAGCTAAAAAATGACTATTAGTAATGCTTAGTCGGTGACTATTTTCAGTCGCTAACGCCACCGCTTCTGGACGCACATCAATCCCGGTCACAGTAATATCATTGCGTTCAGATGCAATCGCTAATGCTATCGCACCAGTGCCAGTACCTAAATCAAGTACCTGACATGCTGTCACGGGGATTTTCTCAAGGGCTAACTCAACCAATCTCTCGGTATCTGGACGGGGAATTAACGTCGAGGGTGATACTTTTAACGGTAATGACCAAAACTCACGCTCACCAACAATATAGGCGATCGGCTCACCCGCAATTCGACGCGCTAGCAACGCTGAAAAAGCCGTAAATTGGGCCTCATCCAGCTGCTTTTCAGGCCATGTTAGCAAGTAACTACGCGGCTTATCTAATACATGACATAACAATACAATACTGTCTAACTGCGGGCTATTAGAGCCCGCAGTCGCAAGTTGTGCACTGGTCTGTTGTAATAAACATTCAATGCTACGTGACATTAGTTTTGCTCAGCCATCGCGGCAAGTTGGTCAGCTTGATACTCAGTAAATACGGGTTGGATCAGAGCGTCTAAATCACCTTCCATCACTTCATTCAAACGATAAAGTGTTAGTGTAATACGATGATCTGAAACACGACCCTGCGGGTAGTTATAAGTACGAATACGATCTGAACGGTCACCAGAACCTAACAAGTCACGACGTGTCGTTGCTTCTGCTTCATGACGACGCATTTCTTCTGCTTTAATAATACGGGCAGCTAGCACTGACATCGCTTTAGCTTTGTTCTTATGCTGTGAACGCTCATCCTGACATTCAACCACAATACCTGTCGGTAAGTGAGTAATACGAATAGCTGAGTCAGTGGTGTTAACGTGCTGACCACCAGCACCAGATGAGCGGAAAGTATCGATTCTTAAATCACCGGCATTAATTTCAGGAATTTCAGCTTCTGGGATTTCAGGTAAAATAGCGATAGTACAAGCAGAAGTATGTACACGGCCTTGAGATTCAGTTGCTGGAACACGCTGAACTCGGTGACCGCCTGACTCAAACTTTAATACGCCATAAGCGCCATCACCGTTTACTTTTGCGATCATTTCTTTGTAACCGCCTTGCTCTGAACGGTTTTCACTGATGATCTCAATACGCCAACCGCGGCGCTCAGCATATTTGCTGTACATGCGGAATAAATCACCCGCAAAAATACCGGCTTCATCACCACCAGCACCAGCACGAATTTCGACAAAACAATTACGATCATCATTAGGATCTTTAGGAATCAATAATAGTTGTAACTCATCAGCTAAACGTTCAATTTCAGCCTTAGCTTCTTTGATTTCTTCCTGCGCCATTTCACGCATTTCTGCATCATCTTCTTGTGCCATTTCTTCAGCAGCTTCAAGATTTTCTTTCGCTTGTTGGTAAGCTTGGAAACACTTAGTCACTTCTTCAAGCTGAGAATATTCTTTTGATAGTGCACGAAATCGGTTTTGATCACTAAGAACGCTGGGATCGCCCAGTAGGTGTTGAACTTCTTCGTAACGTTCAACCAGAGTTTCTAATTTAACTAAAATTGATTGCTTCATAATCTTCTAATTAGGGTGCGGAGTGAAGGCCTGAGCCATCAACTGCTAATCGTTATAGGAATCCAGCCCAAGTGCTTCACGGATCACGACCAATTTGTCAGATTCACCATTTTTGGCAACCTGCTGCATGGCTTTTGTCGGAGCATGGATAAGCTTATTGGTTAGTTTATTACTCAATTCTACCAAGGCTCGTTCAGGATCGGTGCCATTGGCGATTGCTTGTAAGCTGCGTTGTAGCAGCTCATGTTTTATTGCTTCGGCATATTGACGATAGTCACGGATACTATCGACCGCTTCCAGTGAGCGTAACCATTGCATAAAGGTAATACTTTCTTCAGCGATGATCGCCTCAGCTTGAATCGCAGCGACTTTACGTTGCTCACGATTTTTCTCGACAATCGAATACAGATCATCAACAGAATATAAATATACATCATTAAGATCACCAACCTGTGATTCAATATCACGTGGTACAGCAATATCAACAAATAACATCGGCTGATTACGACGTTGTTTCAACGCAGTTTCTACCATGCCTTTACCAACAATCGGTAATGGACTTGCGGTAGAGCTAATCACAATATCGGCACAATGAAGATGCTCAGGTATATCTTCTAAACCTATCACTTCAGCGCCAAATTCACGTGCAAGATTAGCTGCACGTTCACGGGTTCTATTGGCAACAATTAAACGGTTACATCCTTGCTCAGCAGCATGACGAGCAACCAATTCAATGGTTTCTCCGGCTCCTATGAGCAACATTGTCACACCTGATAAAGCTTCAAAAATTTGTCTTGCCAATGAACACGCTGCATAAGCAACAGAAACAGCATTGCCACCAATATCAGTTTCAGTACGAACCCGCTTGGCAACAGTAAATGTTTTTTGAAACAACTTTTCTAAGGTACCAACCACAGTTCCATTGTCTTTTGATTCCGAATAAGATTGCTTTACCTGTCCTAGGATTTGCGGCTCACCTAATACCAATGAATCTAAACCACACGCCACACGCATTAAATGTCGCGCAGCAGCTTGTTGTTCATGAAAGTACAGGCTTGGCATCAATTCTTCGGCTGTGATCTGATGAAATTTGGTCAACCAGTCAATAATCACACCCGGTCCTGACTGCAGTAATTCACAGTAAACTTCGGTACGGTTGCATGTAGATACAATAACCGCACTCGATACCTCAGGATGGTTTTTAAGCTCCTGCAGTGCCAAAGACAGTTTTTCAGGAGAAAAAGCTACCTTCTCACGCAAATCAACAGAAGCTGTTTTGTGGTTGATTCCTAATGCAAGCAAGGTCATGGAAACAGTATACCTACTTCGGCAATGAAAAAATCTAAGGTGAAGATTTTACTTGATGCCATGTCGTAATAAAAGGCAACAGACGTAATCAATCAGTAATGACACCATTTTTATCGTTTTTTAGCCACCTTATTCGTCTCGTTAGTGGTTATAATTTGGCTTTCGATTAAATTATCGCTATTGTTTTCGCTCATTCTGATAGAGACCCCCTACGATGATATTGCGTAATCTTGCTAAAAATCTCACTTCAGCCACAGTGACATCCACCCCCATAAAAGCGCTAACCGCCCACAAAAAAAAATGGCTATTGTCTTTTTTCGCGGTCTCGTTATCACTTCTTTCTGGCTGTGCACAACAACCTACAATTACCCATAAAGCGGATTGGACACTCCATCAGGCTCAGTTACAACAGCTAACCACCTACCATGCTCAAGGCGTGTTTGGGTATATCAGCCCACAGCAACGGGTAACACTCACCTTTAATTGGCAAAACCGACCTGGTGATTATCAACTTATTTTAACCAAAATGTATAAAACAATTCTCAAATTAGATGCCCGTCCTCATGCCGTCACGCTCACCGATCCTGATGGAAAAACCCATCATGGCAGCGATGCCGCACAGCTAGTGCAACAACTGACAGGCATAAACTTACCGCTACAACAAATGCGCGATTGGTTAATCGGCCTTCCAACAGGTGCTGATCATTACTTGCTCAACAAAAATAACCAAGTTGCTTTTCTGACTAAAAAAATTGATGGCCGTACTTGGGAAATGCATTACAGCAGTTACGACAACACCAAGGTACCGTCCCTGCCGGTATTGATGACTTTAAAACAGGGTGATTTAACCATCAAAATAAAAGTCTCCACTTGGCAAATAAAATAATAGTCCGCTGTTTATTGATCTTGTAAATTTACGAAATAATGAGTCATATCCATGAACCACGAAGCTAAATTTGATATTGCCACTCAGTGGCCTGCTCCTGCAAAGCTCAATCTTTTTCTCTACATCACAGGTCAGCGAGACAATGGTTATCACGACCTGCAGACGTTATTTCAGTTTATTGATTACGGTGATACGTTAACGATTACAGCCCGTAGAGATAACCATATTAGCCTAACACCTGCAATTACTGGGGTAGCGACTGAAGATAATTTAATTTACCGTGCAGCCGTTGCACTACGTCAAGCGGCACAGGTTAATTTTGGGGCTGACATCCATATTGATAAAATTCTTCCTATGGGGGGAGGTTTAGGTGGTGGATCATCGAATGCTGCAACAACGTTAGTTGCATTAAATTATTTATGGCAAACACAACTATCCATTGATGAGCTTGCTGCAATAGGATTAAAACTTGGAGCTGATGTGCCTGTTTTTGTTCGGGGTCACAGTGCTTTTGCAGAAGGTATTGGTGAAAAATTGCAGCCTGCAGCACCACAAGAAAAGTGGTATTTAGTCGCAAAACCCGATATTAGCATTGCAACTGCTGAAATTTTCAACCATCCGCAATTACCTCGAAATACTAAAAAACGTAGCTTAGATGCCCTGTTACGTGGAGTTTACGAAAACGATTGCGAGAAAATTGTAAGAAGTCTTAATCCTGAGGTTGATCAGGCGCTTTCATGGCTGTTAGAATATGCGCCGTCAAGATTAACTGGTACTGGCGCTTGTGTGTTTGCAGAATTTGACACAGAGCAAAGTGCTAATGATGTTTTGAATAATTTACCTGACTGGCTCCAGGGATTTGTCGCAAAAGGTGTTAACGTATCTCCTTTGATGACAACGCTAGCCACATATTCTATGGATTGTCAGTAATTACAACTTGGACGCAACCTGAGGTTTACACCGTGCCTGATATGAAGCTGTTTGCTGGTAACGCTACACCAGAACTAGCCCAACGCATCGCTGATCGTCTTTATATTTCATTAGGAGACGCAACGGTTGACCGTTTCTCCGATGGTGAAGTATGTGTGCAAATTAATGAAAACGTTCGTGGTAGCGACGTATTTATTATTCAATCAACTTGTGCACCAACTAACGACAACCTAATGGAACTGGTTGTTATGATCGATGCCTTACGTCGTGCTTCTGCAGGTCGTATTACTGCTGTGATTCCGTACTTCGGTTATGCTCGTCAAGATCGTCGTGTACGTTCTGCTCGTGTGCCTATCACTGCCAAAGTTGTTGCTGACTTCCTTTCTAATGTAGGTGTTGACCGCGTATTAACGGTTGATCTACATGCTGAACAAATCCAAGGTTTCTTCGATGTTCCTGTCGATAACGTATTTGGTAGCCCTGTACTACTAGAAGATATGTTAGCGAAAGACCTACAAGATCCAGTGGTTGTTTCTCCTGATATTGGTGGTGTTGTACGTGCTCGTGCAATTGCTAAGCTATTAGATGATACTGATATCGCAATCATCGATAAGCGTCGTCCACGCGCTAACGTTTCTCAAGTTATGCACCTAATCGGAGATGTTGAAGGTCGCGATTGTATTATCGTTGACGACATGATCGATACTGGCGGCACACTGTGTAAAGCAGCTGAAGCACTAAAAGAACGCGGTGCTAAGCGTGTATTTGCTTACGCAACTCACCCTGTATTCTCTGGCAGCGCACTGCAAAACATCAGCGAATCAGTGATTGATGAAATTATTGTTACTGACTCTATCCCACTAACAAAAGAAATTGCAGCAACAGGAAAAGTATCAGTACTTACCCTGTCTGGTATGCTAGCTGAAGCGATTCGTCGTATCAGTAACGAAGAGTCAATTTCTGCAATGTTTGAGCACTAATCTCACGCTACTAGCATGATTTATTTCTCGAATAAATAAATATCAACGCCTCGCTTTTGCGGGGCGTTTTATTTTTTGCAAATTGTCACAAAGGCTGATCACTGCAGAAACGTATCAATTTCCCTTGATTTGGTATAATATAGCGCGCGTTTTGAACCCGACTATTGCTCGGTTTAACCATCACAGTGGTCATCACAAAACGCTATCACTACTGCTATATGACAAGAGAGACAAGCGTGAGTAATAATATTCGGTTACTTGTTGGCCTGGCAAATCCTGGCCAAGAGTATGCAAAAACCCGTCATAATGCTGGTGCATGGGTCGTTGAAGAACTAGCTCGAGCCCATAACGTTACCCTACGTCTAGATCCAAAATATTTTGGTCTAACCGGCAGGATCACAACTAATGGTCAAGATCTTCGCTTGTTGATCCCAACCACATTCATGAATTTATCAGGTAAGTCAGTTTCAGCTTTGGCTAATTTTTTCCAAATTAAACCGGAAGAAATTTTAGTCGCGCACGATGAACTCGACTTACCTCCTGGTGTTGCCAAGTTTAAAAAAGGCGGTGGACACGGTGGTCATAATGGCCTACGTGATATCATTAGCAAAATGGGTAACAACAAAGATTTCTATCGCCTCAGGATTGCCATTGGCCACCCTGGTGATAAAAACAAAGTCGCTGGTTACGTGCTAGGAAAAGCACCGACCAAAGAACAAGAGCTGATTGACGCAGCAGTTGATGAATCAGTTCGCTGTATTGATGTGCTTCTAAAAGATGGCCTGAGTAAGGCACAAAATCGTCTTCATTCATTCAAGGCAGAGTAGCGCACTGGCAACAGTAGTACTTTGTCATTATGGGCTCAGTGTTGAGCACTATAATTGAGTTGTTACAAAATAATCACCAAAAGGGTTACAAGCCATGGGTTTTAAATGCGGTATCGTAGGTCTACCAAACGTTGGTAAGTCAACACTGTTCAATGCCTTAACAAAAGCAGGCATCGAAGCAGCTAACTTCCCATTCTGTACTATCGAACCAAATACAGGTGTTGTTCCTGTGCCGGATCCACGTATGGATGCATTAGCAGTATTCGTTAAACCACAACGTATTCTGCCTACCACAATGGAATTTGTAGACATTGCAGGCCTTGTTGCTGGCGCATCTAAAGGTGAAGGTCTTGGTAACAAGTTCCTAGCTAACATTCGTGAAACTGATGCTATTGGTCACGTTGTTCGTTGTTTTGAAAATGACAACATCGTTCACGTTGCTGGCCGTATTAACCCTCTTGAAGATATCGATATCATCAACCTAGAACTAGCTATGGCTGATCTTGATACGTGTGAGCGTGCCATTTTCCGTTTAGCAAAGCGTGCTAAAGGCGGCGATAACGATGCTAAATTCGAAATCAAAGTATTAGAAAAAATGCTACCAGTGTTAACTGATGGCGCAATGCTACGTTCAATGGAACTAAGCAAAGAAGAGAAGGCAGCTGTCGATTACCTACACTTCTTAACGCTAAAACCAACGATGTACATTGCTAACGTTAGCGAAGATGGTTTTGAAAACAATCCATTCTTAGACCTTGTTATTGAGCGTGCAGCAACAGAAAACGCGATTGTTGTACCTATTTGTGCAGCAATGGAATCTGAAATCGCAGAGCTTGATGACGAAGATCGTGAAGAGTTCTTAGCTGACATGGGTATCGAAGAACCTGGTCTTAACCGCGTTATTCGTTCTGGCTATGAGTTACTTTCACTACAAACGTATTTCACTGCTGGTGTTAAAGAAGTACGTGCATGGACAATCCCTGTCGGTGCAACTGCACCTAAAGCGGCGGGTGTTATTCACACTGACTTTGAGAAAGGCTTCATTCGCGCTGAAGTTATTGGCTACAATGATTATATCGAGTTTGGTGGCGAATCAGGTGCTAAAGACGCAGGTAAATGGCGTCTAGAAGGTAAAGATTACATCGTTAAAGATGGCGATGTTGTCCACTTCCGCTTCAACGTATAATATATTTTATTCAGTTATCATTGAGATAACGATGAGTAAATAAAATAAGCCAGCCTCGTGCTGGCTTATTTTTTATCTGCTTAAGCATAAAAATAAAATCGTGTTGCATCACAATTTTGATCATTAATAGCAGACAAATCAGATATCAGTTTGTGATTCGCCCAGTTCGCCCAAATAACCGCCGAACAAACGAATTTTCGCCATTTATCAAAAAAAACTATTGACGGTTTTAACTGGTATGAGCATAATGCGCCCCGTTCCCAACGAAGCGGCTCGCTAAGAGCAGTGGCAGTTGGAGGCAAAATGGCTACGTAGCTCAGTTGGTTAGAGCACATCACTCATAATGATGGGGTCACAGGTTCGAATCCCGTCGTAGCCACCATTTCAATTTTATTATAAGATTGAAAATCAATGTTAAACATTGATAAAATGCGGAAGTGGCGGAATTGGTAGACGCACTAGATTTAGGTTCTAGCGCCGCAAGGTGTGAGAGTTCAAGTCTCTCCTTCCGCACCATTCTCTCAATAGAGTTGAGAGATAGCTTGAGAAAGCAAACTGTAGGTCTATCGCCAAGCGGTAAGGCAACGGCTTTTGATGCCGTCATTCCCTGGTTCGAATCCAGGTAGACCTGCCACTCTTTAAGAGTATTGATTAATTTCAGTATTCTATGTTGGCTACGTAGCTCAGTTGGTTAGAGCACATCACTCATAATGATGGGGTCACAGGTTCGAATCCCGTCGTAGCCACCATTTATTCTTCAATTAAGTATTTACCTATACTTAAATTGAAAAATACGATCAGAGAACAACAGTTATTCGTAACTGACAATATGCGGAAGTGGCGGAATTGGTAGACGCACTAGATTTAGGTTCTAGCGCCGCAAGGTGTGAGAGTTCAAGTCTCTCCTTCCGCACCATTCTCTCTGATTTAAAAAGTCTTGTTACTACCCAACAAGCAACGGTTACTTGAAAAAGTAAACCAGTAGGTCTATCGCCAAGCGGTAAGGCAACGGCTTTTGATGCCGTCAT
>NZ_PYON01000022.1 GCF_003026355.1 Photobacterium kishitanii
ATTTGTTTGTTTTGTCTTGGTATAATTTATATAATAAATAATAGTTAATTTTTATATTTTAAAAATCCTCAAGGATAATCAATGATTCAACGAGTTATAGCATACGTTTATAAGAGAACCTTATTTAGAGTTTATCGATCTTATGTGAATGATAAACATAAGAAAAAACTAACGAATAAAAATTTTAGTATTATTTCCAATAACTGTATTGGTGGTATTACTTGCAGCGATTTAGATCAACCATTTAACTCACCTACAGTTGATTGTTTCTTTTATTCTAGTTGTTATGTTAAATTTTGTCAGGATCTAAAATACTATTTTTTACAAGAACTTGTTGAAGTTCCTGAATCAAAGTATGCCGGTAAATGTGACTATGTTGTTGCGCATCTAGATGATGTTGAAATTCACTTTATTCATGATCAAAATTTTTCATTAGCAAAAGAAAAGTGGGATCGCCGTAAGCAGCGTGTTAACTTTGATAACTTATTCTTTACTATGTCTGATCGTGATCTATGCGATGAGAGCGATGTTGATACTTTTTTGAATATAGATAAAGATCGTGCAATTTTCTTCTCGGCACAAAACCGTTCAAATGCGAATAACTTTATTTATTGCTATGATGAAAAAGGTGAAATTACAACACCTCTTTTTGCTATGTATCGTACTTTTGAAAAATATTTCAATATGGTTGAATGGCTTAATACGGGAAGTGTTAAAGCCAGTGAAAAATAAGATAATATATATAATAAGTACTAAATCTATTATTGGATTTAGTACTTAAATTTGAAAATACTATTTATTATTTCCATTTTATTAGTTGTTCATTATTCCAATTATCATCAATTGTTGCGTAATGTTGCTCTAGTACATGACGTTTAATTTTTAATGTTGGTGTTAATATATCATTTTCAATAGTCCACGGTTCTTTAACCATCAATACACCTTTGATTTTTTGATGGGACTCTAGTTCGTTATTTATTTTAACTAAAATGGCGAGTAGTTTTTTTTCATAGCGAGCCCGATTAAGATTTGGGTAATTATGAGCAACGGCTAACAATATTGGTGCTGACATCCCTGAACCGACTAAGCACACCATCTCAAAGTTACCGAGTTCCATGAAGCGTTTTTCAATCGGTACTGGAGATACAAATTTACCTTTGGCTGTTTTGAAAGTATCTTTTTTACGCCCTTGGATAGTTAAATAGCCGTCATCGTCTAAATCACCGATATCACCAGTATATAACCAGCCATCGTTATCAAAGCTTTCTTGCGTTGCTTGAGGATTATTGTAATAGCCACTAAATAGACCTTTACTACGAACAAGAATTTCTTTATCTGCTGCTATTTTTAATTCAATTCCAGGGCCTGCATTACCGACGGTACCTATTTTATCACTGCGATAGGGGTGGTTGAGGGTACTGTAAGCAAATGACTCCGTCATGCCCCATGCTTCGGTAATATTGAGGCCAATACTTTCATACCAATGTAATAAGCCTGCAGATACTGGTGCAGATCCACAGCCAAGTACACGCGCTTGGTCTAATCCTAATCCTTGAGCTAATTTACTTTTAATAAATGTTGATACTAAAGGAACCTTTAGCAGGATATTTAATTTAGCTTGGGGAAGTTTATCTTGTATCCGTTGTTGGAATAAGGTCCATAAACGTGGCACCGAAACAAAAACGGTTGGACGATGCATTTTCACATCATCAATAAAAGTATCGAGAGATTCAGGAAATGCGACTTGTAGTCCTGACATAATCGAAGCGCCAAAAATATAAACCCGTTCGGTAATATGTGCGAGCGGTAAATATGAAAATAAACGTTCGTTGTCTTCTAAACCAATATGTTCAATGATTTTTTGTGATGACCAGACAAATGCACCATAGGTTAGCATTGCGCCTTTTGGCATGCCAGATGTACCCGATGTATACACAATTGACATTAAATCGGTGTCATGGTGCGAGCGACGTTCTGACGTTGGTAAATACTGTTCAAGCAGATCGTTTAATTGGAACTGACATGCAGGTGTACCTGGATAAGAAAAAGCGATAGTAGGTAACTGTGAATGAGTGCTTACCACCTCATTGATAGCTGTTGGACTGTCGAGTTTTCCAATAATGATCAATTTTGCATCACTATGGTCAATACAATGAGCAATGGTGTCAGCACTGGCAGTCGGAAATATTGGCACACTCACATAGCCACCGAGCATCATGGCTAAATCACAAATAAACCATTCAGCACAATTTTTAGAGATTAATGCTATACGATCGCCTGGTTGAATTCCTAATTTTTGAAGTGCTGTTACTAGACGTTGGGCTTTATCCGCAACACTAGCGAAGGTGTAATTAACAAATTCACGATTGATAATTTGCTTTAAATAAATATCGTTAGGGCGTTCATTGGCCCATTTGATGATCATGTCAGCAGGTGTTTGTAGTTGAGCCATAAGTACTCCGTTTACAAATTGGCCGTGAATTATTTATGTTGCTAATATGTTAAATCTAAGTCGTTATATAAACGATAGTCAAGAATTATTATGCTAATTGTTTAGTAATGACCATAAGTGCCTGACGTGTGTTTCTTTTTATTGTATTGAATTTTATGGATTTTTATTTAAACGGATGTATGAAAGTCAGCTTATTAACTTACTCAATTTATGTTAAGTGTATAAATTGAGTAAGGGGGAAATGGTTAAATAATGATAATTAAGCCGCAATATAAGAGTGGGCTAGGGCATGTAATTGGTGATATAGCGTTGTGTGTTGATCTTCAATTTGGCAAACCGACAGCAAATCTTCGATAAAATATCCTACTGCTCGCCACTCAATAGCGGCTATTTTTTGTTGTTGTTCTGGTGACAGATCATCATAAATTGAAGCTGCGCCAAAATCGCCAACTAAAATGTTAGCATTGTCGTCGACTAATACGTTATGCGCATAAATATCACCATGGGCAACTCCTTGGGCTTGCATATGGTTAATGACAGCTTCCATTTGTTCAACAATTTTTGATATGGCTTCAATTGACAGTGTAAATTGGGCTGGAAATGTATCTCGAGTACAGGTCGTGAATGTTGGTGGTAAGCCGAGGTTATGATAATGCGGTGGAATTAAAGCCATTATCAAGGCGAGATAATTAGGTTCATTTACTTGTGCCAATGATGCGACTAAATTCGTATGAGACCCTGTTTTTAAGCAAGCATTTAATTCATCCTGTGGGTAACCATCTGAGGTTACTTGTCCTTTAAAAACTTTAACCGCGATATTTTTATCAAGTTGATGAGGGTTTGATAGCCACTGAGCTAATGAAATTACCCCAGAAGCGCCTTGACCCAATATTTTATCTAGTTGGTAATCTGTTGAAGCAACCGTCGGCAGTGGATTATCAACATGTTGATGGCGGTTGAAATCATTACCCGAAAAAGCCAACCAAGCTAGCTTAGGGAGGTTAAGTAATTGGTTTGGAAATGTAGTGAGTGCATTAGCTGACAATCGTATTAGCTGTAAGTTAACTAATTTATTCATAGTTAGCGGTAGTGCTGTCAGTGCATTACCTGCTAAGGCTAACTTTTGTAAACGGATGCAGTCGCCAATCGCTTCAGGAAGAGCGGTTATTTTATTGTCAGTTAAGATTAGCCAGCGTAATTTTTTAGGCAGTGCGTTTGCTGCAACGGTGGCGATTTGATTTGATTTGAAGCCTATCATTTCCAGATTGGGACACGCGCCTAAAATAGTGGGTAGTTCTGTAAAGTTGTTGTTTGAAATAAAAATAATACGCAATTTAGTCAATTGACTGAAACTATCAGGCAAATGCGTTAATTGGTTATTGGTCAGATCTAATATTTCTAAGCTGTTTGCAAGCGTTAGAATCTCTTCTGGAAATTGGGTCAGCTGTTCACTTAATGTTAAATGAGTAATGCCTTTAAGCTGGCCTAAGCGTAATTGTTCTAACGTATGCAAAATCGTCTCATTTTTGAATGATTATAATTGGTGGTAGCTATTGTAAAGATTTTAGACGGTTAGATCACTGCTGCTGTACAAGTTTACGATTTATCCACAATGTGAATATAAAGTGATGGTTATTTAATCAGGAGTTCAGGTAAACTAGCGCGATTCAGGTTGGTTATTACGTAAATTACCGTAATGTTATGCGTGTAGAAAATTATCATTGAGGGTAGTGTGCTAAAGAAAGTTATTTGTCCATTAATGCTAGTGCTATTACCAATAGAGTACGTACAGGCAGAGTCGTTATATATACCATCACCATCATCAACATATGCTCTATACCCACCCGCAGGTAGTCGTACTGTTACTGATGTTATGAATCGTTATACACCTTTTGTTGAACCAAGATTAAAACGCTATTTTGAAAATGTTGGATTAACCTACCCACCTCAAAATATCGCTCTATTTGCCATGAAACAAGAACGCAATGTTGAGTTGTGGGCGAAAGAAAATGGTAAGTGGTTATACGTTAAACGTTATGATATCAAAAAAATGAGTGGTCATACGGGGCCTAAAATGCGCGAAGGTGATAAGCAGGTGCCTGAAGGTGTTTATCAAGTATCGTTGCTAAATCCTAATAGCCGTTATCATTTATCAATGAAGCTTAATTACCCTAATGCATTTGATCGCAAGTACGCACAATTAGAGGGGCGTCATGCGCCGGGCAGTAATATTTTTATTCATGGTAAACAAGCCTCAGTCGGATGTTTAGCGATGGGGGATTATGCGATTGAAGAACTGTTTTTATTAGCCGAACGAACAGGCATTGATAATATCGAAGTATTAATTAGTCCACATGATCCTAGAAAAGGTAAATTGTTAGCCGCTAACTCCCAACCTTATTGGACTAAAATTTTATATCGTGATATTGAACAACATGCGAGAAAATTTAATCGTTAATTATGTGGTTAAACCCTAGTTAACCGAAAAGCATTTTGTAATACTACAGCGAACCAATATTCTTGACGTTATTATTAAGCGTCAAGGGTATTACCGTTGCATAAAATGATTAGAACAGAGTCAACGCATTATGCCAAAGCGTAGTAAAGAAGACACCGAAATCACCATTCAGACTATTATGGATGCAGTAATAGAGCAAATACTGACGTTAGGTTACGATAAAATGTCGTACACAACCTTGAGTAACCAAACTGGAATATCAAGAACAGGTATTAGCCACCACTTCCCTAAAAAGCAAGATTTTGCTCACGCACTTGATGAGCGTATCTACCATCTCTTTGTTGATAAATTGGATCTAACAGGCGATTTGCAGGCATTTGCAATAAGTTGGTCTGCTGCATTAGAAGATGAAAATTTTCGGGCTATTTTACGATTATTGTTTCACCATATTTCTTCAGCTGAAACATCTCATGAATTTGCTCATCGCGGTATCGAACGGTTGTTTACACTGTGTGAACAACGTTATGGCAAGCAAAGTATTGTCGAATTAGAGTGTCTATTAGGACGTTCATTAATTCGTCTAGCCCGTTAAGTATTATTGATTTGATGACGATTAGTTTTATGACTAAATATAAATAGCCCACATTGATTGTGGGCTATTTTATTTATAAGCCATTATGAAATTAGTATCTATGTCAGTTAGATAAGTAATTAAAATGGAGTAATATTATAAAGAAGCTGCTAAAATTTACTGTTTTAGAGTATATGCTCTATATTTGTGGTGGCGCATTGGCTAGGAAAGAACGTAAGGGTTAGTACATGAAAATAAGGCCATTGATGGTGAAGCAATTGACAATTGTACTGTTGGCAATCGTACCGACAGCGTATGCAGCGCCAGTGAGTTTTAATGATGCTTGGCATACTGTTGTAACAACAAATGATGGTTTAGCAGCAGATCGCGCCAGTGTTGAACAAGCGCAATACATGCAAGATGCTGCTAAAGATTTGTATTTACCCAAAGTAACTGTGGGAGCGAATTACACCCACTTAGATCATGATATTAAATTGTCGCCTTCAGATGTTTTTAGCAGTATGCCTGCCTCAAATACTGAGATCGGTAAAATTATTAATAATATTGTTTCTAATTCACAATTAAATTCTGCTTTTACGTCAACTATTTCTGATCGGGATGTATTTACTAGTTCGATTCGGGCGATATGGCCAATCTTTACCGGTGGGCGAATTAACGCCGCTCAAGATATTGCGCAAGGTAAAACCGACCAAGCTAAATATATGTTAGCGATGCAACAACAGGCAAAGTTTGAAGATTTATCACGTTTTTATTTTGGTGTGGTACTCGCTAAAAATGTATTACAAACACGTACTGAAGTTGAAAACGGTTTAAAACGTCATTATCAACATGCAGTAAAGCTTGAACAACAAGGTCAAATTGCCCGTGTTGAGCGCCTACAAGCACAAGTTGCTTATGATAAAGCCAAAGTTGAACGTCAGAGCTCACTTCGTGACTTAGAAATAGCGCAAGTGGCGTTAACTCAGCTCTTAAAGCAATCGACACCTGTGACGCCATCTACTGGATTATTTATTAATAATTCGTTGCCACCGATGTCTGCTTTTGTCGATAAAACCTTAGCCACCTATCCAGGTTTGCATATTTTAGATGCCAAACGTAAACAAGCTGGTGGGCTGATTGATGTCGAAAAAGGTAAGTATTACCCTGAAGTGTACTTATACGGTGATTATAACTTACATGATAGCGGTAGTTTAGCTGCCACGATGGCACCTGATTGGGCTGTGGGTGTGGGGGTGAGTGTGCCACTGATTGATAATTCTGGTCGTTCAGGAAAATTAAGTGCTGCCCATTCAATGGTAACGCAAGTGAATCATTTACAAGCACAAGCTCAGCAAGATTTAACGGTCTTGGTTGAAAAAACCTATCGTGAAGCTAAACAAGCCTTAGAAGAATATAACGGTTTAGCGTCTAGCTTGGCACTGGCGAATGAAAATAGTGCATTGCGTGAAAAAGCATTTGGGCAGGGGTTGTCAACGTCATTAGATGTGGTTGATGCTGAGTTATTTGTGGCCAGTATTAAAACCCAACGCTTAGCGGCAGCTTATCAATATGTAGCGTGTTTAACCCGTTTACTTGCCATTAGTGGTGAGATGAATACATTTAAAAATTATCAGCAATATCAAGGGATAGAGGTCAAATTATAATGAGTAAGTTAAAAGCAATTGCTGTCGCTATTCCTGTTATCGCTGTGGTTGGATGGATCGGCTATACCTTCTGGCATGCTTACCAACCTCAACCTGAACGTATGCAAGGTCAAATTGAAGCTCAACAATATAATATCGCCTCAAAAGTGCCAGGCCGTATTGATAAAGTATTAGTTCGCAAAGGTGATGAAGTACAACCTGGACAATTGATTTTTACACTTTTAAGCCCTGAAATTGATGCTAAATTAGAACAAGCCCAAGCTGGTGAGCAAGCCGCAGGTGCATTAGCACAAGAAGCGGAAAAAGGTGCGCGTATCCAACAAATCGCTGCCGCTAAAGATCAATGGGGAAAAGCGAAAGCTGCTGCTGCCTTAATGCAAAAAACGTATGTCAGAATCAATAATCTTTATAACGATGGTGTGTTAGCAGAACAAAAGCGTGATGAAGTATACACCCAGTGGCGAGCTGCTCAATTTACTGAAAGTGCGGCTTATCAAATGTATCAAATGGCCAAAGAAGGTGCACGGGTTGAGACTAAACGTGCTGCTCAAGAAAAAGTTAAAATGGCAGCAGGTGCAGTGGCAGAGGTTCAAGCTTATGTCGCGGATACTAAAGTCAGTAGTTGGCATAAAGGCGAAGTGTCACAAGTCTTATTACATGATGGAGAGTTAGCGCCACAAGGTTTCCCTGTGGTTAATATTATCGATATTAGCGATGCGTGGGCAGTATTTAATGTTCGAGAAGATAAACTTAAAGATTACCAAGAAGGTAAAACGTTTAAGGTTACTATTCCCGCTTTAGGTAATAAAAGTTATCAGCTGAAAGTCACGCATGTGGCGGTCATGGGGGATTTCGCAACTTGGCGTGCAACCGATACAGCCAAAGGTTTTGATATGCGAACGTTTGAAGTTGAAGCTCGCCCAACTCAGCCTATTGAGGGTTTACGAGTTGGTATGAGTGTGATTGTTGAGTAATGATATGGTTGTATATTCAGCAATAAAAACTGAGTGGCGCACTATCTGGCAAGATAAATGGTTGCGAGCATTGGTGGTATGGCTACCTGCAATACTGTTTCTTACTATGTGGGCGATTTTTGCCACGGGTATTGCGCGGAACTTACCTGTTGGGGTGGTTGATCTTGATCACAGCCAAATGTCACGTCAATTAACGCGTTATATTGACGCGAGTCCAAGCATGGCAGTAACAAGGCAGTTCACTGATGATCACACTGCTAGTGCTGCTATGCGCGCTAATGATATTTATGCAATGGTGGTGATCCCCGATAATTACGAGAAAGACGTTAAACTTGGCGAGACACCACAAATTACAACATTTTATAATGGTCAATTTATCTTAATTGGTAAATTAATTAATGCTGCAATGTTGCAAGTTGAAGGGACATATAACGCGGGTGTTGAAGCGATGAGGAATATGAGTTCCGGATCACCAGTACCGCTGCAAGCATTAGGACAGGCTGTGCCTATTCAAGCGCAGATAACGCCATTATTTAATAGCAATAGTCATTATGGCCAATTTTTGGTTTCGGCGATTATTCCCTCCATTTGGCAAATTTTAATTGTAGCAACCACAGTGTTGGCAATCGCGCATGAAGCCCGTGGGCAAGGATTATGGCGTTGGTTAGCGCAGACACCATGCCAAAAGTTATTGGGAAAATTACTCGCTTATTCGGGGTTGTTTTTAATTCAGGGCATTTTGTTTTTATGGTGGATGTATGTCGTGCTTGATTGGCCAATGCATGGCCATTGGGGATTATTAATTTTTGCTCAAGTGCTAATGGTTTTTGCTTGTCAAAGTATGGGGAGTTTGATTTATTTTGTCGCAATGGAAATTCCACGAGCGATGAGTTTTGTTGCTGCTTATACCGCACCAGCATTTGCTTTTATGGGGATTACCTTTCCTGCTGCTGATATGCCTATTATTGCTAAAGTATGGCGTGGATTATTACCTGTTAGCCATTATATTGACGTGCAATTACAGCAAGTTGATTATGGTACTGGCTGGTATCAAGCATCGCATCAACTATTGGTGTTAAGTAGTTTTATGTGTGCTTTATTACTTGCGATGGGAGTAATGTTAGTACATCGAAATAAAGCATTAGCGAAGATATCGACACAGCAGGGAGATCGCCATGAGCTGGGGTGATTTATTTAAGCATGAACTAAAAGCTATCTTCAGTAATTTCTCGCTGGTGTTTACTGTTTTTGGTGGAGTAGTGTTTTATTCATTTTTATATCCATTACCTTACCTTAATGAATTACCGCGAGAACAACGAGTCGCAGTGGTTAATCTTGACCATAGTCAAATGAGTCGTGAATTAATTCGTATGGCTGATGCGACCCCACAAGTTCAAATTACTGAGCATCTTGGTAGTCTGAATGCTGCTAAAATCGCGTTGGAAGATCGTCAAGTTGACGGTATTTTAGTGATTCCTGAGCATTTTTATCGTGATGTGATGATGGGGACCAGTCCAACTTTGGCTTATGCTGGCAATGCGGCACTATTTTTAGTTTATGGAACCGTAGTTGAAGGTTTAAATGGTGCAGGTAATGCGTTAGCGATTAAAGCGAAAGTAAATCGTATGATGTTGACTGGTGATGGTGCCGTCGAGGCAACACAGCATGCGACAGCAATGAAGCTTAATATGCGACCAGTATTTAATGTCACGATGGGCTATATCAATTATGTGGTACCCGCCGTGTTTGTGTTAATTCTTCATCAAACTTTATTGATAGGGGTTGGCATGATGGGGGCTGCTGAAACTGAAGCACGTGCCGCGGGGAAAACCGGCTATTGGGCGCAATATCCAGTTTGGATGGTAATGATAGTACGTGCACTATTGTTTACCTTAATCTATCTACCATTAGTGATGTATTACTTTGGCTTCAGCTATGTCTACTACGGTGTGAATCGGTTAGCGTCGATTAATGATCTGCTTATGATGACTATTCCGTTTTTATTAGCGGTGATCATGTTAGGTATGGTACTAGGACAATTATTACCTCGTTGTGAATTAGTGACACTCGTGGTGTTATTGAGCTCATTACCCTTAGTGTTTAGTGCTGGATTTATTTGGCCTCCCTCTGCCATACCGACTGAGATTAATGTGATAGCGCAACTTGCACCTTCTACTGCCGCAATTAATGGTTTTCTTGGCCTCAATCAGCTTGGAGCGACTTTTGCGCAAGAGATTGATCGCTGGGGACAGTTGTGGTTGCAGTTTATTAGTTTTACTGCAATCAGCTATTGGTTGATGCGTCGATCACGACAATAAAGTAATAATGTTAATAAAAAGAGCATATTGATGCTCTTTTTTTTGCAATTAAATGTACGCTGTTTTATATTGACAGCCATTAGGTAAATAAGATGTGGTAAATGTTAAATTAACAGCCACACTTAATAAGCAAAGTTACGTTTAACTAGTAGGAGGTTGTCTTGAGTCATAAATCAATGGCGAATAAAAAAGTAATGGTCGCTGTGGCGATGATGTTGTCATTAGGTGTCGTCGGCTGTGCTCAAAACCCTTATGGTGATGCTTACAATGTTGGTGAAGCTCGCACTATGCAAACGGTTTTGACTGGGACAATTACTAAACTTGATGCTGTAACAATGAGCTCTGATGGTGAAAGTACTATTGGTACACTTGCTGGTGCTGCTATTGGTGGCATTTTAGGGTCGAAAGTTGGTGGCGGTTCAGGCTCTGATATTGCTGCAATTGGTGGTGCCCTTGCGGGTGGTGCTTTAGGTAATAGTGCTGGTGGTGCGATCAGTAAACGTCAGGGCGTCAATATTGTTATTAAGTTAGATAGTGGTCGTACTGTTGCGGTTGTACAGCAGGTTGATCCTAATATGATCTTCCGTGTGGGTCAGCGAGTTGATATTTATCAACAAGGCCGTACCACGCGTGTTGTACCTGCAAATTAACTTGAAAGACTGATACATAAATAAGGCAGTGAATACTGCCTTATTTATTGTAAATCGTATTGAGCTGTAATAGTGCTCGAGCTTAGTAATTAATGGTGTCACAATCAGTACATGACGGCTCACTATCATAAGTTTCGAATTGGTATTTATGCATAGAGGAGTAAGCTTCTATAGTACGAGGTAATTAATGTAACTAATTTTGTTATAATTTTGTGGTAAACCATATTGTGGCCACTAATACCAATAATGATAGAATCACAAATAAGGTGATTATAGGTGTGCGTTTAAATATCCCAAACCCAGGCCACATTTTCTCATTACATACTTTGAATTTATAATAATCAAAGGCTCCCAAATAAGAATATATTCCTACCGCAAACGCTCCAAAGACATAAAAGCGAGCCATTGATTCAATATGCAAGGTGTAAGTTGTAATAATAAATAGGCTCTTGATGAGCATTACTAAGCCAGTTAAAACAAAGCCTTTCCCCCACATTTTCTTAGCAAAGTACCAGAACCCACCAAATATCAGTGGCCAGAGTAAACAGACTAATGACGATTGATCCCACCACGATAACGCTGAATATTTCTTATTATGAATGGTTAAGGTTATTATTGATTTAGCTTCTGAGCCACCGATACTATTAAATAATTGGAAACGTTTTTTCCATCCATTACTAACCTTTAATTCTTCAATTTTATTTACCATTATAATTGTCTCTTTTTTATTGTAGATTGAGTTAAAACGCACTCGATATTTATTCGTTATAGTCTCTAACATAAGGAGAAGAGTAAGTTTTGGAATGAAAAAGCCATGAAATGAATTTTTTCATATTAAATCCTGTATGTAGTTAAAACTTTTAATCAATAAAACTTAATTAAGGATCTAATAGGAGAGAGAATTCTAGTATTTATTTTAAATATGACTTTACTTATTGGAGATAAGTGTCAATTAATACTCTTATAAATAAATTATAAACTGATTATCTATATTAATAATATGGATTAATATTTAATTAAACTAATCGTAATAATCTATTATTTTCATTACTATAAGCTATCGGATTCTATTAATATGGCTAGTAATAAGCGAAATAAAATAAATTTTTATATTTAGAGCAGGCTGTCAGGAGTTAAACTTTGGCCATTTATAACTGGTATTCAGAGATGCTCTATCTGCATATGCTATAACATTAAGGGATGCTTACTACGTTGTACAGTTTAATTTAACATTAAATAAATTTTACTTTTTACAGACTATATTTTTATTCGTTGTTGTTTAAGAAAATAATATCACGTTTGTTTTTTATTGCTATTTTGATGCCAATGTTGATCTTTTTGATGTTTGTTGTGTGCTCGGTGGTTATATTTTTAACCTAGATAGAAGGCTTTTTTAGCAAACTATTATTCTGTCAGTGATCAATTGATGATCTTGAGATGCTGTTATTTTTAATTATTTAGGTTTTTATTCTGAATGATGGTTTTTTATAGGTTTTTTATCTGGTCTGATAAGTTTATGCATATTGCTTGTGAATGAATATTCCAAAGTATAGAAAATGAGCGAATAATTAATTTGTAACTAATTGTGTCAAAGAGTACGCTGTGCGCTTTCTAAAAAACCTCTTTGAACGACTCATATTTGATGAACAATTCTAAACTAGATGCGACTTATAAACGCCTTCGTTGGCAAATAATTATTACTACTTTCTTGACCTATACAGTGATGTATATCTCAAGAAAAGCGTTTGCTGCCGCTGCGCCATTATTAATGAAAGATCTAGGCATGACCATGGTTCAATTTGGTTTAGCCTCATCGATTTATTATATTTTATACGGCCTTTCAAAATTTAGTTCTGGTCTTTTAGCTGATAAAATTAACCCTCGTTTGTTTCTAGCGCCAGTGTTAGTCATTATTGCGATTATTAACGTTGGTATTGGTATGACTAATAGCGTTACGATGCTGTTAGTGCTGTATTGTTTGACCGCTGTTGTTCAAGGCTGTGGTTTTCCACCGATTGCTAAAGCGATCAGTCAGTGGTATTCAAAGTCTGAGCGTGGTGGTTGGTATTCATTATGGAATACATCCCACAATGTCGGTGGCGCATTGGCACCGTTAATTGCTTCTGCTGTTATTGCTTATACAGGTAACTGGCGTTATGCGTTTTATGTACCAGCAGCGATTACTGCAGTACAGGCCTTGATCGCGGCTATTTTGATGCGTGGTAAACCTGAAAATTACGGTCTACCTAATGTCGGTGAATGGCGTAATGATACCAAGCAATTAGAGATCAATAAGCGCTCTGAAGCTGGTCTATCAATGTGGGTTATGTTTCAACGCTACATTTTGACTAACCCGATTATTTGGTTAGCGATCGGTGGTGATTTATGTATTTATGTGATTCGTACTGTTTCAAGTGACTGGGTGAGTGTTTACTTCGTTGATGTCCTACATTGGGACTTAATTAGATCGAACTCATTAGTTGCTTGGTTTGAAGCTGGTGGTATTTTAGGCGGTCTGACATCAGGTATTATTTCTGATAAGTTCTTTGGCGCCGATCGTTGGAAAACAATTTTAATTTACTGCTTTGTATTAATTGCTGGTATGGTCGGTGTTGCTTTAACTATCCATATGAGCTACTTACTTGTTGCGCTGTGTTTCTTTGTTATTGGTGCCGGTATTTACGCGCCACAGATGTTGTTTGCATTAGGTATCATTGAAGCATCTCACGCTGATGGTGCGGGTGCTGCAACGGGTCTTAAAGGTGGTGTAACTTACATTGGTGCTGCACTTGCTGGTGCGCCAATAGCAATGATTGAAACAGCCTATTCTTGGAATGGTGTGTTTGTATTGCTAGCCGGTATTGCCGTTACGTTAGTTATTTTAACTTGTGTTATTATTCGCGTTGATAGTAAACGCTTACCTATGTAATTCGTTGATACTATTAATAATAAAAAAGCGACCGCTATGGTCGCTTTTTTAGTGTTAGTTACAATAGAAAATCGCTATTGATAACCAAATATTAACGAATTGAATTCAGCATAAAGTCCATTACTGGATCGATTTCTGCTTCAATCGAAAGTGCTTTTGGCATAAAACTTGGTGTTTTAAGAATTCCGCGTTCAATTAATTCATCGAGCAATGGTTTAAATTCAAACCCTGTTTTACCAATGAATAATGAGGTTAAGTCTTCCGTTTTATAAGCCTGGATTGCGTCTTTTAAGCCACGTAGATACAGGAAGTCTTTAGTAAAACCACCGCCACGATAAGCGCGTGCAGTAATGGTAAATGCTTCATCATCACACACATCATAATCATGACGTAGACTATTAAAGCAGTCATTAAAGCTATCGCCATTGACCATCATTTCTACTGCAACTACACGTAACGCCAATGTTTTTAGACGATGCAGTGGGAAGCTACCCGATAAATGCTCACATAAAATCGCTAAGCCTTCTTGGGTATGGGTGTTACCCGGTAAGCCTAATTGTAGAATTTTAAGTGGCTGTCTTTCAGCGTTGACTGATGTAACAAGGTGAACGCCTAACTCATGGTGGATTAAGGCATCTAAGTCACCTTGAGTAAAGCGACTATTTGGGTTGACCTTGATAACCTTGCCACTCACCATTGCACGAGCAATTAACTGCTTAGATGATACGACTTTACAAGGGATATCATATTCAGCAGCCGCTATTTTAAACGCTTCGATTGCTTCTTTAGCACTGATGTTTGCTGGTTGCTGTTCTTTATATTCGCAGGCATGCAAAATAAATTTAGCATTAGCAATATCACGCTCATCTGGCTGGCCGTAGTAACGCAGTGAGTTATATAAAAACTCATCAGTGCCAATACTGCATAGAAGATCAATACGAACAGCTAACTGATCGATGACTTTACGATACATTTTTTGTACGTCAGCATCACGGATTGTCTCAACCGGTAAACGGTAAAGCTGCTCACGGAATTTATACGGATCCAAATCCAATTGACGATAAGTAAATTGTGGTTGGTAGCTGTATGGTTTACTTAAAAAGCGTCTTTTTTCTTGTTTTAAGTTAGTTGGGTTAATATAGCTTAAGGTATTAATTCCTTTTGCTATTTTATACAACTGACGATCAAGATTAATCACTTCTTTAGATAGATTCGATGCAAGCACATCACTACCCGTTAGCCCTTTGGCTTTGGTACGTTTAGTGATAGTGAACGCTGCATGTTCAGTGATCACTGTCTTCATCGATTCTTTTAGCTTTTCAATAACGAGTGGGTAAGCTTCACCCCCTTCTTCGTTCATGAAAATCTTTTTCACTTCAATTGGCATAATTAAAGTGTTTTTGAAGTGTTGCTTAATAAAAGTCGCTTGGTAGCCTAGGCCTTTAAAAATATCATTTTCAAGCGCAATAACATCAATGTTAGGCAATTCAACAGTATTAAGCCCTTCAAGTAACACATCAATTTCTTTGCGCCATCGACGACGGTTAACCTGCATCGTACCAAGATTAAATGTTGGTGTTACAGTATCAATGCGTTGGTAGTTATACGAATGAATATCGTAAATTAGGCATAAACCAAATTGCAGCTCTAACGTCTCAACTAAGCATTGTAGAATGCGGTAGTAACTTTGGTGTTTGGCCAAAGTTATTTCACGTTCAGCATCGCTTAGAGGTGCTAACCAGACATTTTTTCCCCATGCGTCGTCGTAGATACAGTTTTCAGGTGCACGATTGAGATCATACTCATAACGTGAATCCTTACCTTGCAATACTATCGGCAATGAGGAAATGAAGTCACCAGTAAAGGGATCTTCTTCAAAATAACGTTCTTCTTCTGTCAACGCACACTGTGATTGCAGTGATTGACGCAGTTGGTGACCGTTATGGATCGCAGTTGCAATATAAGGTTGATATTCACTAATGCGAATCATCAAGCTACCATCGTCAAGATGCGCCTCAAATGGCGTAAGACTACGTATTTTTTCTAAAATCTCTAACTCAGTAAGCTGCATCTGCAATTACCTTCCGAAAATCATTTTTGCGAGTGATTCCAACTTCTTTTGCAATCACAACGCTTTCCACAAAATCAAGCACATTGCGTTGTAACTTCACGCGATTTAGGCGGTTAATACGAGTAATGCCGCCTGGGCTTAGTACATTAACTTCAACTAATTTACCGTTAATAACATCTAGACCGACGAAATAAAGGCCGTCGCGGACTAATTTAGGGCCAATATGTTTACATAGCGCTAATTCTTGCTTGGTTAAAACGTGTTTTACTTCGCGACCGCCAGCATGAATATTTGAGCGTACATCGCCTTCTGCTGGGATACGACGCATAGCACCAATAGGCTCACCATTTAATAACATGATGCGCACATCGCCTTGCTCAGCGCCTTCAATGTAGTCTTGTAGGATAACGTAGTTCTGATCATCCCCAATATAGAAATCTAATAATGATTTCACACTTGATTTAGCACTTTTCTCGATCAAGATCACGCCTTTACCACCGTAGCCATTTAATGGCTTCAGGATCATGCGATCTTGTGGTGATTCATCAAGTACACGCTCAAGGTAATCACGGTTTTTAGATACATGAGTAACAGGAATAAATTCCTTGTTTGGATCTGGCAATGAAGCGGTATAAAGTTTGTTATTCGCTACACGCAGGCCGTCAATATCATTAACGATAAAAGTGTGATCACGCACTGAATCAAGAAAATTCAGCGCCATGGTGTCTAATGGTGGGTTAGCACGCATAAAAATAACGTCAAAGCCTGCTAATGGTAGCTCGGCGTTATTAAATTCAGCTTTACGGTAGAAGCTTGGAATATTGTTTGAGACTTCACCTTTTTTTAATACGTTACAGAATGCAATTGCCATACTGTCGCGCATGGTTAAGTTACTCGGTGTTGTAATGGCAACCGTGTGACCGCGGCTTGCGGCTTCGTGAATCAAACGTAAAGTAGAGTCGTTTTCTGCTTCAACGCGTTCCCACGGATACATAACAAAACAAATTTTCATAGCTATACCAAAAAGTGGCCTGTTAAATTAAACACAGGCTAATATAAAGAAATAAGCCATCACACAGAGTGGGATGGCTTCATTTTGTTGGCGATTTTTTTGAAAATCCGTTTCTAAAAGTGTTGTCTAATAATCGAGATCGTTATCAGTACCACTGTCGCTGTCATCATCGTCACCGTATGAGCCTGTCGTATGAGCTCGTTGTGACACACATAATGTATAACTACGTGTTTTATGACTGGTGTGGTTTAGGTATTTAATCCAGCATTTGCCAAACTCAGACACGGCTTGTTGTTGACCATGTACTTCAGCTAAAAACTGAACCTCAGAGTCATCAATTGGTTGTGTCGTTCCGTCAAAGAGCGCACGCATAGAACGTCCATAGTTTTCTAACACGCTGGTTTCACTAATAGTAAAAACCCCTGAGCGATTAAAGCCGCGTGGGAAGTTTTTATCGTCGTAAAATTTACCTTCACTTCTCATTCATAAAGTCCTTGATGTGATTTGCGCTGATATTTATCCAGACTTGCGATGTTGTAAATCAATTATTTTTTATTGTTAAGATGAAAATATTTGATTAATATGCAGCGATAATAGGTTGTACTATCCCGCAAGATATTAATATTGAATCTATTCGCGATATAATAACTTATATATACCGTTGTTTTTCTATTTAACCTACTCTTATTATTGAGAATTTTGCCGTGGATACTGAATTACTTAAAACGTTCTTGGAAGTTACCAAAACACGTCACTTTGGTCGTGCTGCAGATAACTTATATTTGACCCAATCTGCAGTCAGCTTTCGTATCCGTCAGCTTGAGTCACAATTAGGTAATCCGCTATTTTCTCGTCAACGTGGAAATGTGCACCTTACTGCTGCTGGTGAACGTTTGCAGCCTTATGCTGAAGCTATTTTGCAAACTTGGGGGCGAGCTAAACAAGACGTTGCTTTAACTGATAGTTTAAATACCCAATTGACGATTGGTGCGTCACCTTTATTTTGGGAGTTTGATGGTATATCTGCTTGGATCAATCGTATCTATGCCACAGTGCCAGGTCTGGCGTTACGTTTAGAATCAGTGAAGCGAGAAGGAATGGCGAAACGGTTGTTTGATAAAAGTATTGATTTGTTTATTACTAGTGAACCGCCAAAAATTGAAAATTTGCATGTTCAAAAAGTACGTGATTATCAATTACAGTTAGTGACTAATGTGCCTAATTGTGATGTACATAGTGTACGTGATATGTCGCTTATTTATCTTGATTGGGGAACTCGATTCTCAGTTGAACACAGCCGCATACCTGAATTACAACGTACGCCTGTGTTACATACTCATTCATGTAAGATGGCGTTAGATTATATTTTAGCAAATGGTGGTGTTGGTTACTTCCCATCCCCCGTTGTTGCTAATAGCGCAGCTTTAGGTGAATTGTATGTTGTTGAAGATGCGCCAATTATGGAACAAAGCTTATATTTAGTTTGGCGTGAAGCTAATGATAAAGAAGCATTAATTAATGCAATTGTAGATGTGCCATTCAAGAATGTGATCGAAAGCATTTGATTTAAATTGTTTGTTATTACCAGTAAAATAACTTGTTGTACGGGAGTGAATTCCTGAATTAGTCTAAGAAAAACGTTGCTAAGGTAAGAAACAATGAAACATGGACCGGATTGTCTATCATGTTTTTTACGTTAACTTAGTACTGTTTTTTCACAATAGAACATTACAATTGCCTGTGTTCTATTCTAATAATTATCTACTCTGGATGTAGTTCAGGAAACGCAAATGGCTAAGTTAAACCAAAAATTTCACAAAGGCAGCAAATCAAAATTCAATTCTGAGTTTGCAGATGATTTTCAGGATTTAGATCTGCAATCTCGTGGTAAGAAGAAACGTCGTGTGACACGTTCGCGTTTCGATAGTCCGGAGTACAGTGATTTCGATTATTAATAGTGATGTGTAATTCACAATAAAAGATCGACAATTAATTATTAAAAAAGGCGTACCTAGAAGGGTACGCCTTTTTGTTATTAAAACTGTTATTTGTATAGCTAATAGTTACTATGAACTTTTTTGTTCACTTAATGAGGCATAGCGGTGCAGTAATTCAGTTAAGACACTCACCCAGCCAAAGGCATTATCTGGTGCGTTGGTTAAAATCTGCTCTACTTCAGCACAATGTTGTTCTAATGTTACTGCTTCTTCAAGCTGAAAAGATATTGCATAAAAATGCCATAGTAGTAAGCGGATCATACGCTCACTGTTTTGTTGGGCATTGTCAGAATCAGAAAATGCAATATTAACTTCCCCTAATGCAATTGCAGTCATTCGTAGCATCGCATCAAACTGGGTTGATTTTAGACGTTCGTCGCTGTCAATTTCTTCTTGATCGAAGGTAAATATTTCCTGCATCACATCTTCTGGTACCATACGACCTATTACGCGAAGGCTAAATTCTTCTAATTCATGTCGAGGCATGGTTAAAAGGCAGTTTAAGGTGTAATCACGTTGCATATAATTTCTCGCAGATACCACGACGCCGATCAGGATTGATCATATGGCGAATTATCAAAGGTACGTATTTTGGAGCATTTGTGCCCAAAAGGCTAATAAAACCCAAACTGATAGATTGATGTAAGAATATCTGACAACGTGATGACAACCTGATTAGCATATTTGGTTATGTTAATCATATTAAAGTCAGTGCGTAGGCACTGATCTCATTTAGCGAAGGCTTCACCAATATACGTTGATCACTTAATTATCGAATTTATGGTGACGACGAATTTATTACATTGAACAGGCTTATGACGTCAAATAATCAACAATCTACCCCTCAAGCACCTCAAATGAAGAAAAAACGTAGTGTGATTGTACGTGCCTTAATTGGTGCAACATTAATTGGTACTGCGGGTATGGCTTATTTAGGTTATGACTTGAACCAACAAATTAGTGCTAAGTTTGCTGGTCAATTATGGCAATTACCTTCAGTTGTCTATGCACGTGAGATGGCATTACAGCCCGGGGCGCCAATAACCTATAATACTTTAGTTAATGAGCTTAAAGTATTAGGATATCAAAAAGTTGCAAAGCCTGATCAAAGCGGTGAATATGCAGCAAATGGTTGGAAAGTTGATTTTGTACGTCGGCCATTTAACTTTAAAGAAGGGCCTGAAGGGGCGCGTCATGTTTCAGTGTCATTTAATAATGACAGTATAACTCGCATCATGGATTTAGATTCTAATAAAGAATTAGGATTTTTGCATATCGATCCAAAGATGTTAGGAATGTTAGAAGCACATTCAGACGAACAGCGTATTTATTTGCCTGAAGATAAAATGCCCAAACTACTTGTCGCAGGTTTAATCGATACTGAAGATCGCCATTTTTATGAGCATGATGGTATTTCCTTGGTAGGTATTGCGCGGGCGTTTATTGCCAATATTAAAGCAGGTCATACGGTACAAGGTGGCAGTACGCTGACGCAGCAGTTAGCTAAAAATATGTTTTTAAGCAGCCAGCGTACATTTTGGCGTAAATTTAAAGAAGCTTATATGGCGATCATCATTGATACTCGCTACGGTAAACAAGAAGTACTTGATGCTTACATGAACCAAGTGTACCTAGCTCAGTTTGGTGGGCATGGTATTCATGGTTTTGCTTTAGCGTCACGTTATTATTTTGATCGGCCGTTATCAGAGTTACGAGTTGATCAATTAGCACTGTTAATTGGTATGGTGAAAGGGCCAACATATTATAATCCTTGGCGTCATCCTGAACGTGCTAAAGAACGCCGTAATATCGTTTTAGACTTAATGAACAAAGACGGTGAAATCAGTGATACAGCTTATCAAGCGGCGATCAAACTACCACTTGATATTCAGGCAAAAGGTCAATTAGCTAAACGTCAACCTGCATATTTTGATCAAATTAAAGCTGAGCTAGAGCAAAAAGCTGGTGCAGCGTTTGAGGCTGGTAAAGGATTACGTATTTTTACCTCGCTAGATCCTCAATCACAAAAGCTGGCAGAAGCTGCGGTTGCTAAAGTGATGCCTGAAGTACAAAAACGAGCAGGCAAAGATTTACAAACAGCAGTGGTTATTGTTGATCGCACTACAGGTGAAATCCGCGCTATGATTGGCGGTGATCAACCTGGGTTTGCGGGTTATAACCGCGCTATTTATGCACAACGCCAAGTTGGCTCAGTGATTAAGCCGGCGTTATATCTTACTGCGCTAGAAAATCCAGCGAGATTTAGCCTGGCAAGCTCATTAAAAGATCAACCGTTATCAATTAAGATGCATGACGGTGCAACATGGAGCCCACGTAATTACGATCGTAAATACCGTGGTGAAGTGCCATTATTTGTTGCACTTGCCAAATCTTATAATGTTCCAACTGTTAATCTAGGTATGGCTGTTGGCGTTGATAAGATGTCTGAGACATTGACGAAATTAGGTATTGCTGAGCAAGATATTCCTCAAGTACCATCTTTGTTTCTGGGTTCAATTACCTTGTCGCCATTACAGGTTGCTCAAATGTATCAAGCGATTGGTAATGAAGGGTATTTAGCACCATTAACAGCCTTAAATGCCGTGGTTGATGAAAATGGCAAAGTGTTATATCAAAACTGGCCAAAAGCCGCTGAAGTGGTACCGCCACAAGCTGCATGGCTAACGATGTTTGCATTGCAAGATACGGTGAAATTTGGTACTGCTCATTCGCTGAATAAATTATTTCCTAATACCCATTTAGCGGGTAAAACAGGTACGACTAATAATGGCCGTGATAGTTGGTATGTTGGTATTGATGGTCGTGAGGTCGTGACTGTTTGGATGGGGCGTGATGATAATAAGAGCACCCATTTAACAGGAGCAAGTGGCGCATTGCGTCTTTACACTGATTATATTCAACATCGTAAACCTGAGCCATTATTGTTACGACAGCCTGCAAATATTGAAGCTGAAAATTATCAGATTGCAGCTGATGGTGAATATATTCCAAGCTGTAGCGGTCAAACGCGAATGCCTATTTGGGATCCGCATGGCGATCTTAAGCAGCATTGCCAAGCTGAGAAAGTGAAGCATAAAGTGGAAGGATTCTTCAATAAATTATTTAATTGGTAATTAGTACTTACTATCTTTAAGCCTCCTGCTATGGAGGCTTTTTTATGGGTGTTATTCGTGTTTTAAGAACTAATTCGGTAGAATATTGGCTTGCAATGTAGAATGAGTAAATATTGATGCGTTTTTTAAAATCGTCAGTTCACGCTGATTTAGTCAATTTAGATCTTCAATCACCAACATTGACGATATATCACCGCCAAGCAACACGTGCGATTGTCCTTAATGGCGACAATATTTTGATGTTATACACTGCTCGTTATCATGATTATACCTTACCTGGTGGCGGCATTGATGTTGGAGAAGATCAGATTCAAGGCTTAATTCGAGAGTTAGAAGAAGAAACTGGCGCTACCAATATCCATGATATTGAACCGTTTGGAATGTATGAAGAGTTTCGACCTTGGTATAAACCAGAACATGATATTGTACATATGGAATCATTTTGTTATGTATGTAAAATCGATGCGCAATTAGGGGAAACACGGCTCGAGGATTATGAGAAGAAAAATGGCATGAAGCCAGTATGGATCAATATTTTTGATGCGATTACACACAATGAACATACGATGAGACATTCCGATAAGAAAGGGATGTCTATTGAGCGAGAAACGTTTTTATTAAAGCGCATTGTCGCTGAATTATTAGTAGCACCAATTACGCAATAAATTGTATAAAAATAAAATCCACAATAATTAAGCATTATTGTGGATATTAATCTCTAGTTATTTCTTTTCAACGCGCTTAAATGTTACGGTATGGTTATCTGAACTTAAGATCAATGTATTACTATTGACTAAAAATTTAGAGGGCCCTGTTAACATCTGCTTTACAAACCCGTCGACAGTAGCTTGCTCATTTTGAGGGCACATTTTTTGGGTTGAGATTAAATTTTTAGTCGTAAGATCTTGAGTTGTGATGCGCATTTTACCTGTTAACGTATTACAGCCTGAATAGCTAACGTTAAGGTTTTTATTAATCTGTAGTTGTGGCTTGATGGTCAAAGCATCTACAGGTTGGGTATAGCCATCGATTGAGCTTACTGTCCATGTATTAGCAAGGCCAACCGCATTTTGGGGTGAGCTTGCGCAACCAGTTAATATTGTTGCAATGAATAGCGTTGTTAATAGCGTTTTTCTCATGGATATTCTCTTAATCTTATGTGTAAGGTGTTGAGATGTAAATTATCTTTGATACTGGCAATTACTAAATAAGGGGCACAAAAAGTGTTGATTGATTACCGATCATATCCGTTTACTATCAATGAAAAAAACGGACGCTAAGTGTGACAAAGATCGCTAAAAATGTAAATGTTCAGTTGTTAAATAATAGGATATTAATCGAGTAAATTCCTGCATGGTATATATTGTTTTTAATATGGTAAGTTATGCCATGAAGGGATCTGTTCTGGGCGTGTCATTTATCGTCACGGCTGCCATAATAAGTTATTAATTTCGTTGGTGTGTATCTATGTTTCAAAAACAACATCTTATTCAATTAGCTAATATGAAAATGCCATTTGGTAAATATGCAGGTCGAGTACTGATCGATTTACCTGAAGAATATTTATTGTGGTTTCAAAAGCAAGGTTTTCCTGAAGGACAATTAGGAACACTGATGGCGTTAGCGCTTGAGTTTAAAATAGAAGGGCTAGAATCTGTAATTCGTCCCTTGAGACAAGATTAATAAAGGTATTAATAGTGAATAATAGCCGTATATGGTCGAGTATCATTGCCATTATCATCGGGTCTATAGTGACTGGGTGTGCGCAGCAGGTGCAACCATCGTTAACATCATTAACGTTTATTGATCCCAATTTTAAACGTTGCGTATTTGCACAAGGTGAAAAAAATATAAAGCAGATCACAACCTTAAAGTGTAGTCATTTTAATATACGAGATGCACGAGAAGTTCGCTATTTAAGCCACCTAAAAACATTGGATCTCTCATCAAACCAATTAACATATCTTGATGTAAGCCATAATCCACAGCTACAAGTTCTTAGTGTTGAACACAATAAATTAGCTAATTTAAATTTGACTCATAATCCACAATTGCAGATTGTTAATGTAAGTTTTAATCGTTTAAAAGCATTAAATGTCAGTCATAATCCGTTACTGACGTACTTAAATTATGATGATACGTCGATTGATCATGTTGATATTAGTCGTAATCCTCGTTTACTTACCCCTTTTCACACAATAGATGTGCCAAACGGCCCAACGATAATGGCGGAATAATAATGTTAAAAGCAATTCATCATGTAGCGATTATTTGTAGTGATTATTCTCGTTCAAAAGCGTTTTACACACAGTTATTACAACTAGAAATTATATCTGAAACTTACCGTGAAGATCGCGACTCATATAAATTAGATTTAAAACTACCAGATAATAGTCAAATAGAGTTGTTTTCATTTAATGGTGCTCCAAAACGTCAGAGTTACCCTGAAGCTCAGGGGTTACGTCATTTAGCTTTTGCTGTCGATGATGTAGCTGTTACAGTCGGCTATTTAGAAAAGAATGGAGTTGAGGTTGAGCCTATTCGTATTGATGAGTTAACGAATAAGGCATTTACTTTTTTTAGTGATCCTGATGGATTACCCCTAGAACTTTATCAGATTTAACAAACTGTAACTAATTATTGCGTATATAATATTAATTCAAATGATATGTTTAACTAACAACTATATGCATGAGTGTGTATAGTTGTTAATAGTTATCGATGATCAGGGATGAAGTTAATGCGTAGGATTATTTTTAATCAAAAAGGTGGTGTGGGAAAATCAAGTATAACTGTCAATTTAGCCGCAATCAGCGCAGCTAAAGGCTATAAAACATTAGTGATAGATCTTGATATACAAGGTAACAGTAGTGCTTATTTAGGGATTGATATTAATCAACCGAATGATAAAACAATTGCAGAGCTTCTAAATCAAACTGCATCTTGGTTTGCGGTGTCGACGCCGATCAGTGCTTATCCTCAAGCAACAGCATATGATAATTTATTTATTATTCCTTCCAGCCCAAAACTTGATAAGTTAGAAGTTGAACTTGAACGACGTTATAAAATTTATAAGCTTCGTGAAGTGCTCGATGTATTAGCGGCTGATTTTGACCGTATCTATATTGATACGCCACCGAATTTAAATTTTTATACTAAGTCGGGTTTAATCGCAGCGCATAAGTTATTAATTCCTTTTGACTGCGATAGTTTCTCTCAGCAAGCTTTAATTAAAGTGATGGATAATCTCGCAGAGTTACGTGATGATCATAACCGTGATTTAGAGTTAGAAGGCATCGTGGTGAATATGTTTAATACTCAAGCAAAGTTTCCTCGTCAAATTATTGAGGAGATCAAAACATTGGGTTTTCCTATTTTAGAGCCGTATTTACCCCAATCGATAAAAATGAAAGAATCGCATTACCAGCAGTGCCCAATGCTATATTTTGATCCTAAGCATAAGTTAACTCAGCAATTTATCGGATTGTATGATGGTATTGAAACTGCAGTAACACTGGAGAATAAAGCATAGATGGAATTTGAATTAATGGTAATTCATGGTTGAATTACCATTAACTGATTATGCGGTAGTCGCTGGAAAAGCGCGTTCATATTCTTCCATGAAATCACGACGAATCTCTTGTTCAAGGTGTGTTGCTCGTTCTGTTGGACAAAAGAGCATAAAATGAACGATTTGTTCACCAGTCGTTGAACTACTGATATGTATATGAGGTTCAGAACCAGGTAGATCGAGCCCTGCATGTTTTTCTATTATGCTGTTATAGCGGCGGGCAACCTCAATAAAGTCTTCACTGTGGTGATCAATTTTAGTGATGATTGTAGGTAGTAAAGGGTAAAGATTAACAAAATCTCTGACTACGATGGAAAAGTTATGATAAACATAGCGTTTCATGAAATTGAGATTTTTTACCGGATAAGTGAAAAACATGCTGTTTGGTAACGTTGCCGTTTTTCCGGTGTAATGATACTGGCCATGGTGAAGATCTATTTCTTGAATGACTGTCGCCATCATATTGTGCTCAATAACCTCACCACAAATTTTTCCAACTTCTATCCAGTCACCTATTCGAAATGATCGTGAACTTGCGCGTTGTATAGAGCCCGTAAAGCAAAGAATGATTTCTTTTGAAGCAACAACAATAGCGACAGCAATGGCTGTTACTGATAAAGCGAATTCATTTATTTCTGAACGCCATAATATAAATAGTATAACGAGCGTAAAAATAAACGTACCGTTCTTAGTACGAGACATCCATTTTCGCTGGGTTTCAGTCACAAAAAATTCGTCACCCCGTACTTGTGACAGTACAATACGTCGAGCGATTGTGATAATCACAATAATTAGTGCGGTAAAAAGAAGTTTATTGGTTAATAAATAGGTGAATGTTTCAGTTATTATACCCATGAATTCCTTTATCTTGACGGTATTAGAGGATTAATATAACAAAAATCCCATATTTTTACGCTTAAATCTAGTAATAAATTTTACATTCTATTTCTTGGTAATTATCTATTGTAGTCATGACAAGTAGTTATATAAATACAATAGATTTATAAAATTATGTGGTTGTTTTTTGTAGAATTTAGTTTTCACCTCAAATAATTAATATTACTGTTTAAGTTATTCATGTTATCAATATAATGCGCCCTAAATATACTATCAAGTTATTGATATTACTTATTATAGAGCACACAATGAGTTCAACTTTACTTTCATTTCTAATTGTTTCATCTGTATTAAACCCTACCGCTAATAACAATAATACGCATAGTTTTACTGGTGAAAATAACTTATCTGTAGTTATTCCAAAGCAAAGTAACAAGGTATTAACTAATCCAGGTATTGGTTTTACAGAGTTACAACGCGTTGTTAGTAATGATCCTGAGAATCCTTTTTATGAAGGTAAACCAGTCATCTCTTATCCTGATACTAGTACGATATATTACCGTTGGTACTGGGATCAATTAACAACAGCAACAGATCCTAATCTTAATGAAAGGATGCTTGAGAAAAAAATTGATAACGTATTAGAAGAGGCCGCTGCTGTAAATAAAAAGGTTGTGATTCGTTTCATGGCATTACGGGGTAAAAATGATCCTATATATGATGCTGATGTAAATAAAGATAGTAGTGGTATTCCATGCTGGTTAGTACAAGAGTTATATGGTCATGGTCTTAATGGTAGTAGTTGTCACCTATCAGATAAGGAAGCGGTGAGTATGTTTAAAAATCCTTTGTTTATTCATCGCATGCAGCAATTTCTTGATGCACTCGGTAAGCGTTATGATAACAATAAGACGTTATTACGTATTGATATGGGTATGGTGGGGACTTGGGGTGAATGGAATCTTTCTGGGTATGCGGCAAAGACGAGCAATAGCGTAGGATTAGTTGATAATGGCTATACTTTACATAATCTAGAGCCGTATATTGCAGCACTGGTTCATGCTTTTCCACATACTCCTAAAACGATGCTAGGAACGGATAAAGGAGACTTTCTTAGTTATGCTACGAATCGTGGTTTTGGGTGGCGAGTTGATTGTCTTGGTGATTGGAGTAAAGGCTGGAGTGAAATGGAAGATGGTTATCCTGGATTAATCGCCCATGCTTCAGATATACAGACAAATACAGCTCCTGATGTTTTGTTTGATCAGCGTTGGAAGAAATCCGCCGTTGATTTTGAAATTTGCCAAGACTCACTTCAGGATTGGAGTAATATTAAAAATCCATTACATCTTACCTATGATCAAGTTCAGCAAACATTTGATTTTGCATTAAAAGAGCATGCCTCATTGATTGATGCAAAATCACATCAAATTCCTAATATATATCAACCTTTGCTTACTGCATTTTTAAATAAATTAGGATATAGATATCAACTTAATGAGGTTGATTATAGTCGTAATATTCCAAAAAATGGAACATTGATAATTAATAGTCAGTGGCAAAATTTAGGCGTAGCGCCTAGTTATATTAATTATCCTGTGACATGGCGATTACGTACCGCTAATGGCAGTATAATCGCTTATCATACCTCCAACGCAAAAATAGAAAATTGGTTTCCTGCGGCAGATTATGAGGATCAATCGCCAATATATAAAGTGTCAGATCATTTCCAGCTTGGTAATCAAATATCAAAAGGGCAATATTTTCTTGATGTAGGATTGGTTGAAAAAGGTACATATAATGCCAAGGTTTTATTAGCAAATGATACTAAAATGACAACGGATACAGGTCAATCTTATACCATAAATAATAATGTAATTAAAAACAATAATAGTATTGTTAGTTATGTTGATAATAATCATTATTTATATAATGGTAATGTTAAATATCCATCATCATTTTTTTTTGATAAGCATAGTGAACAATATATTAAGCAACAAAATAATATTGGACGTTGGAATGAAATAGCAACAATTAATGTTATTTAATTTATTATGAAAATAATAGCCTTGATATGGTTATATTTAACAATATTGTTTTATTTAAATAGACTAAGCGTTAAAATTAGTAGAATGTAGTTATTATAAAATATAATAGGGATGTAATAATGCACATATTTACCGATCGTAAACATATTATTATTGATACTCGTTCAGAGAAAGAGTTTATTGATCATCATGTTGAAAATAGTGTTTTTGTAGGTTTCCATGGTGTAGGGTTTAAATATTGGTTGGAATTATTATTACCTGATAAGAGTATTGATATTGAAGTGATTACAGATCGTAGTTGTCAGCAAGTGATTGATACTATAAAAAGTTTGGGTTATGAGCATGTTAGTGTGTTTACTGATATAACAGAGAGTACTTCATTAGCAACAATTCAGTCGTTGCCGGATTCTGACGTTAAAGTATTAGATGTATGTCAAAGTGATTTATCTCAAACTGATGCTGAATACTTACCTGTCTCTGAAATTATTCAAGGAAAGTTTCAACATAGTGAATCTCCATATATTGTACATTGTGATAAAAGTTATCGTTCATTAATTGCAGTTTCATTATTGAAATTATTGGGGCTTTGTAAACTGATATATGTAGATAAAGATGAATTGGATAAACAACAAAAACTTAAATAAATATGGTTTAGTTTGATGAAGTAAAGCAGAAGTCTGTAGAAAGACTTCTGCTTTTTTATTATTTAGTACGTTAATTAACGACCAAGAAATGCATAACCTGTTGTAAATGCGGCTTCTTGGAATTGGCGTAAACCCGTTGCACGGAAATCAATCGCCATAGGATTGCGTTTTAATTTCTCTTTAATGTCTGCATTTGACATAAAGTTAACATCAAGACCATCAATTAATTGAATAGCGGATTCAAGTTTAAAGCCTACAGAACTTCCTGCAAATTTTCCGCGTGTTTCACGTGTACGGATAACTACTTTTTCTATTTTGTAGTCATCAAGTAGTTTTTTAAATGCAAATTGGAAATCTCTCATTTTTTGGTTATCAAGAGAATTATCCATAATGAACTTCTGAGTGCGACACTCTGGAATACCGATCATTCCACCTTCTAATGTTAGTAGGCAAATAATAGCTTCGTTACTACGTAGTTCAACTGAACAAATTTTCATGTTTATACCTGAATCATAATATTTTGGTCGTTATTGTAGGCTAAAAAGCGATTAGCTGTTAGTGATGGAGTGGTTTTTTATCAATATTGTTGTTGAAACTGACATCCTTGCCTTCATCAGAAAATATTTGCAGAAAGGGACGTTAATTAGTGGCTGAAATTTCCTCAATTACCACATTAGCTTACATAATCGTACAATGAAAAAGCCAAAACAGGAAAAGAGATAAAAAAGATGTTCTGTTTTTAGCTTGGGCTAGCTGGGTCACAATGATGGGGTACTTAAAGGAGAGAATACTATGAATAATGAATTATTTAGCAGTGAAAATACAACAATGTTAACTTTTTTTAAACATCAGTTATCAGTGGCTCAAACAAACGATGAATACGCTGCTATCATAGCAATGATTAGATTATGTAACTGGGATCCTAAGCATTTCCAACAAGATGACGTTCACGTAAGCCACTATTAATTGGTCATATAAGTTATGTATATAGATTACAATGCCAACGACGAACCGTCGTTGGCAGTAATTATTGCCGTTTAGTTGCGCTTAGCTGGAGTGTATGAGCGACCTGCAGCTTGGTATGTTTCTTTATCGTTAATTTCAAATGTCGTGTAGAAGAACCAAGCAATAAAACGCATTAATTCATCATTAGCATTCATTACCCACTCGGCAAACTCTTCTTCTTCACCTTGGTCGTTTTCTTGAGTGAAAACGTGGTAAATACGCTGTTGCCCGTCGATTTCAGCAAGACTAAAGTGACCAATCATTGCTGCTGCTGTTTCTGCAATTTCAGGCTCTTCATTATCTTTTAATGCATTTAAGATCGCTGAAACGCTATCGAGCTCTGCCAATTCTTTTACTAAAATCTCAAATTCTTCTTGTTGCATGATGTTGTCTCTTCATTTTACATATAATGGCTATGATAACCTCATTTGTAAATAGAACCAAAATGTTCGACTTGTGTTAGATACATGCGCATATCAAATTCAAGTTGATGGTATTGGGGCTCCATGTGGCAGCAAAGTTGATAGAATGCTTTATTGTGATCTTTTTCTCTTAAGTGAGCTAATTCATGCACTACAATCATACGTAAAAAAGGTAAAGGGGCTTGCTTAAATATTGTCGCAATTCTAATTTCATGCTTTGCTTTAAGCTTATTACCATGGACACGAGAAATAAACGTATGTAGCCCTAGTGCATGATTGATAACATTAATTTTGTTGTCGTAGCCAACTTTACTAATTGGGGCTGACTTTTTTAAATATTGATTTTTTAGTTCAATCACATAATCGTATAAAGCTTTTTCAGTTTTAATCGTATGTGGTGTTGGATAACGGTTAAGTAATAAGGTTTTTAGTTGATCTTTTTCAATTAATTGCTGAACTTGATCAACGAGGTGAGGGGGGTAACCTTGAATATATTTGAGTTGTTGCATGACCGCTATTACTCTTAACCAAAAGCTTTATGCTATAAGGTGGCAACTGTCGAGGCAACCTTATTATTGGGTAAAATGAAATTAATATATATTATATTCGATGAATAATATGATTATCAGTTGTAAGGATGAGTAACTGTGTCTTTGAAAATACCCCCTCCAATATTAACCGTTGTGGCATTACTTACCATGTATGGCTGTACGATTTTTATTCCATTATGGCAATTTAAGACGCTTTGGCTTGTGGCTATTCCATTAATCATTGTTGCGGTAATCATTGGCTTGTTGTCGGTATTAGCGTTAGCAAAAGCGGATACAACGGTTAGCCCTTTTACACCAGAAAAAACAGCTCGGTTGGTTACGCGAGGTATATATCAATATAGTCGTAACCCAATGTATTTAAGTTTGTTATTTTTACTTATTGCAGCAGTGTTTATTAGTGGTGAGTTATCTACAAGCTTGGTAGTAATCGTCTTTGTGTTAGTCATTAATCGCTATCAGATTGGGCCAGAAGAAAAGATACTTATGCATTTGTTTGGGGATGAGTATCGTCACTATTGTCAACGCGTCAGGCGCTGGTGCTAGATACTTATATTATTTATGCTTTACCAGCTTACTGATTTGCATACACTATAGAGCAATTGATAATGATAGGGATGTTACTATTAACTGTAATATTGAGTTTAAATGAATGAGGCAGTATATGAGTAAAGCAAAAATAGGTATCGTAACCGTTAGTGATCGAGCCAGTGCTGGTGTTTATGAAGACATCTCAGGGCAAGCAATCATTGATACACTGAATGACTACCTTACTTCAGCGTGGGAGCCTGTTTATCAAGTGATTCCTGATGAGCAGGATGTGATTGAGAGCACTTTGATTGATCTCGCTGATAATCATAATTGTAGTTTAATTGTCACTACTGGTGGTACTGGGCCGGCTAAACGTGATGTTACTCCAGAAGCAACGGAAGCGGTATGTGATCGTATGATGCCTGGTTTTGGTGAGTTAATGCGTGCAGAATCGCTAAAATTTGTACCAACGGCTATTTTGTCACGTCAAACGGCAGGCCTTCGAGGCGATAGTTTGATCATTAATTTACCAGGAAAGCCTAAATCTATCCGCGAATGTTTAGATGCTGTATTTCCTGCGGTGCCTTACTGTATTGATCTGATGGATGGCCCATTTCTTGTGTGTGATGAAAGTGTGATTAAACCTTTTCGTCCAAAACAGAAATAAGCGAATAGTACATAGCGGCACAAGGTGTCGCTTTGTTATCTAAATATAAATAGAACCAAGATCACAAAATTAAAATATAAATATCACTGATATATTAATAATACACGGTTCAATATTTTATTTTCTAATGTGATTTTATATTTTGTTATTTTTCAATTGGTTAATGAGAACTTTCTGATATTTTAAATCATTTAAGATTATTTTTCTTACTTATTATATCCATATTGTGAATTGTTTTTATTCGTTATTTATAATATTCTCATGCAAAGTTTTACTGTTAGCTGCAGATAAGTGCTATTGCGTGGGTTTGAATATGGATGTTAAGCAAAGTTGGGGTTTTATTTCTATCTCTCTAGGGGTTGTGTCTCTTTTATGGGGCGTTATTTCATTGAGTGGAATGGTTGGTCAAGAGCATGTATTTACTGAAATGGGATCATTTCTAACCATGACAGGATCTGATTTGTATAATAGCACTTATGCTGAAAATATCTTGGCAGCTGAACGTCATAAAAATTTTGTTGTGTTATTAGCTGGTATTGTAATGGCAACTATTGGTTCGTTATTAATGAAAATGCGCTTGTTCAAGTTGTAAGAAGTATTTCAGCCATGTTTATTAATTAATAAGTATGGCTGATACTCTTAAATAGTTAATGTCACTTCATTCTTTGAATGTGTTCACAGTATAAATACTTTTCGTGTTTGTTATCGTGCAGTAATAGGCTGCCTATGTAATATTGATTAAGTTTGGCCACTCTGGATAAATGACAATGTTATTTTTTAGAGTACTATTATTACTGTTCTCTCGTCATTTCTTTCTTTCTTCATAAAAAAATCTAAATTTTATAATGATATTTTTGTTTTAATTTTATTTAATCACTATTGCAATTGTATAGTATTTTATATTTGATTTTAAAACTAAACTCTTAACCTATTGTTTTTAATGTCTTTTTTGTTTTTCTTATTCATAGTGTCAAATTTTCAGCGATTAAATATTTCTGATAGGTATTATTTCATAATAAAAGCGACAAATAGTTGACGGTCTGCTGATTTTTTACAGTATAATTATAGAGTGAGTATATGTTTTTATAAGTAGTTATTACTATGGACTATGTCGATCTATAACGTGGAATTATTAGAAAGCAGTGAAAATGACATTGCTCATTATATATTAGTAGTGCTAGGGGCTAGTTTAAGCGATGAAGATACAAGCTATAAAAATAGCAGATGATGGTTATGCTGTATTAATCAAAGCCAGTGATTTTTTGCTGATCAATTTGACATTAACCTTTCTTATTTCTTTACGTGGTGTAAGTGAAACAGCTGTTGGTTTAGCAGCTAGTTTTCTCTTTGCTGTTATTTTCTTACTTATTGGAGAATATTGTGGATTGTATAAGCAATATGTCCGTAAAGATTATTATCACACAATAATAAAAACATTATTAACTTTCTTTTTATCATTTATAGTGTGGAATATTTTATGTCAGCAATTGAACTCATTTGAAGGTGTTAATGATACTCATTTAAATCATGTTGTTGTTTGGCAATGGATTCTATTTTCCATTAGTTGCGTGGTTATTGTTAAATTTTTAGTTATTTTTGCTATTCGCGAGTTTTTGAAGCGAAATTCTAATATTAGACGAATAGCTATATTAGGAATGACTAAAGGTGGTATTGCAATTGAACATGCATTAAGAAAAGATATTCGTTATCAGAAATTTGAAATATCTTATTTTGATGATCGTGATGAAAGTCGATTTGGCTATTTATCAAAATCACAGCTTCATGGGAATATCGCTCAATTAGTGCAGTTAGCTAAAAATGGTGAAATTGATGAAGTTTATATCGCTTTGCCTATGGCCGCTAAAGATCGTATTCAGAAATTTTTGAGATTGTTATCAGATACGATTGTTGAAACTTACATTGTTCCTGATTTATATACTTATGATCTAAATGTAAGCCAGATTCGTACTATTGGTAATGTTCAAACATTTAGTGTTTTTGGCTCTCCGTTTGAAGGAATGGGCGCGGTATTAAAGCGCATCGAAGACATTATTATTAGTAGCGTTATTATTCTATTGATTTCACCTGTATTGGTTGCTGTTGCTATTGGTGTTAAACGCAGCTCTCCTGGTCCGGTACTATTTAAACAAGATCGCTATGGTTTAGGCGGTAAAAAAATTCGAGTATGGAAATTTCGCTCTATGGGCGTGATGGAAAACGATTCTGTGGTTACTCAGGCAACCAAGAATGATCCGCGAGTAACTAAATTTGGTGGATTTATTCGCCGTACATCATTAGATGAATTACCACAGTTTTTTAATGTGCTACAGGGGAGTATGTCAATTGTTGGCCCTCGGCCACATGCTGTCGCTCATAATGAAGAATATCGAGTTCTCGTTAATAAATACATGTTACGCCATAAGGTTAAGCCTGGTATTACCGGTTTGGCACAGATTAAGGGTTTCCGTGGTGAGACTGACACACTAGATAAAATGGAAATGCGTATAAAGTACGACCTACAATATATTCAGAACTGGAGTCTTTCAAAAGACTTGAAGATTATTTTTCTTACTATATTTAAAGGTTTTGTCAGCGAGACAGCGTACTAGATTATGTATTTATTTAAGGCGAAGAAAGTTCAGTTATTGCTAGTAGGTTGTATCTGTGCAGCCTCCAGTTTTGCAGTAAATGCTGATAGTACTTTTCAAGACTCTAAACATATAGATCCTTTTTTAGGTTTAGAATTTTCTTCATCCGTCAGTAGCGGTTATGGTTTTGATGATAATGTCCTTCATCAGCGTAATAGTCATATTATTAGTTCTGATTATTATACGTTAAAACCAACTTTTAGTGTTTTTGGTCAGCGTAATACTAAAAACTTTGGGCTTTATTATTTAGGTAATTATCGACATTATAATAATAATGTTGTTAAAAGTGATAGTTATGATGACCATCAGCTCAATGGCGTTTTCAACTGGGAATTAGGTATTCGTCATCATTTAGAATTGACGGGTAGCTATAGTAAAAATCATGAAGCGTTAGGTACGGGTGTTACTCAAGGCTTTTTCTTTGATAGTGATACCTCGCTGAAGAATATCGCTACTTTTAATGCATTTAATATTAGCCATGACATTGGTCGAACAGATAAAAAAGTTGATGCTAAATATACCTATGGTGCGAAAGGAGCCAAAGGTAATATTATTGTTGATTTATCACAAGCGCATACTAATTATGACATTCTTAATAGTTATCAATCGGCATTTAAAAATTATTTAGAAAATGAGAATGTTACAGAGAATGATGCAAGGATAGTTTTTAGACACCAATATACAGACAGAACACGTTTTGATTATACTTTGATGTATAAAGACTTTAATTATATTAATAGTGAACGTGATAATAACGAGCTGATTGGTGCTTTTTCTGTATTCAGCCAAGTCACGGGGAAGTCTAAACTAGAAGCTACCGTGTCTAAAGTACAAAAGAAAATGCAAAGCACACATTTTTCGGGTGTGAATTGGGATGTTTCTTATAAATGGCAACCTGTTGATTACTCGACAATAATATTAAAAACTTCAAGTGAAGCAAAAGAGTCAGATAATACGGGCGATTTTGTCCAATCTTTTCAAAATGGCATTACTTGGAAGCATCAATTTTTAGGGCATATAACGAGTTTGTTGTCTTATAAGCATACCTCGAATAAGTATCATATTCGAAAGCGGACTGATCGGTATGATGACTTAGCATTAAGTTTACACTACTTATTCAGACCTAAAATAGAGTTTGTATTTGATTATCAATATATATTATTTCATACAGATAATAGTACGGATCCGGTATTTATTGATGGTAATTCTTATGGGAGACAATTAGGTTATGAGCAAAATCAATTTGGTTTATCAGTCAAAGTGGCGATTTAAAATGAAAAAAATAGTAGCTTTTATTTGGATCTTAACCGTGAGTTTATTTATGAGTACTACTGCGTCAGCAGCATCAAAAATAACGAGCGAAAATTATTTACTAGGTGCTGGCGATCAAATTCAGATTTTAGTTTATAACGAAGCTGATTTATCTATGAAATTAAAAATAGATGAAAGTGGTAATATTATTTACCCCTTAATTGGTAAATTACAACTCGCGGGGAAAACACCGGATCAAGTCGCTATTGATATTCGTGAACGATTGAAAAATGGTTATATCAATAATCCTATGGTCACTGTTTCTATGCTTGAATTCCGTCCGATGTATGTTTCTGGTGAAGTTAAAACACCGGGTAGTTATGAATATCAGCCAGGACTAACGTTAGAGAAAGCCATTGCAGTTGCTGGTGGTTTTACTGATCGCGCAGATCGTAGCGACATTGATATTCGCCGTGCAAATGGTCAACTATTGAAAGATGTTACGGCAACTCAAGCTGTCTATCCTGGTGATACAGTTATTATAGATCAAAGCTTTTTCTAGATTAGGGTAGTTATAAATGAGTTCATTATTCGTTGAAGAGGGGAGCAAGTTGGAAAGTACCATTGACTTTTCACGCTTACTAAAATCAACAAAAAAAAATTGGTGGAAAATCTTAGCTTTTGCTGTTGTGGTAACAGGAACAGCGGTTCCATTTATTTTAAAATTGACACCAAAATATGAAGCTTATGCAACGGTATTGCTTAAAGCTGAATTAACTAATCCAACGACATTTGAGAAAGTTGTTGATTTTGATTCCACACGTAAAGAATATTATGAGACTCAGTATCAACTACTGAAATCTCGTCGTGTAATTTCACAGGTGGTTGATGATTTAAAGCTTTATCAAGATCAAGAGTTTATTGGTAAAAAACCAGTAAAAGATGACACCTTAGTAAAACAAAAAGAACGCAGTATTCAATATGTACTTAAACATATGACAATATCTCCAGTTCGAAAAACACAATTGGTTGAAGTGGGGTTCGAATCAACAACAGCAAAAGATGCAGCAGCTGTTGCTAATGATATTGTGAAAGTGTTTGTTAACTATTCCGTTGAAGATAATCGTGATGCGAGCTTAAATGTTTCTTCGTTACTTGAAACTGAAGTCGATGATTTGAATCATCAATTGAAAGCGAAAGAAGCAAATCTTAATGCCTTTTTGAAAAAAGAGGGCTTGATTACTTTTCGTGGTGTTGATGGTTTTCAGACTGAGCAGCTTTCATTATTAACTGATAATTTAGCAACGGCTACTGCTCAACGTGTTAATTTAGAAGCACTTTATAAAACAGTTGCGGCTTATAAAAAACAAGGATTTAATGCATTAGCTGCTATTCCTGATGTTTCTCGCCATCCGCAGATGGAAAATCTACGGCAGATGATTATTGAGCAGAAAACACAACTTGCTGATCTTGAAAATCGTTATGGTCCTAAATATGAGAAAGTGATTCAAGCTCGTTCACAACTTGTTGTTCTTCAACACCAAGCAAATAATTTGATTAATCAAATAGCTGAAGGTATCAAAGAGCAATATCAAGCATCAGTTGTTAAGCAAAATCAATTACAAGCTGCAGTTGATAAACGCACTGGCGCATTCCAGCTATTGGGCGAGAAAAAGACAAAATATAACAATATGATGGATGATATTAGTCAGACACGTACGTTATATAATCAATTGCTACAACGTCAGAATGAAACGCAATTGAGTGGTCAGTTCTCTGAACCAACAGCGAAAGCGATTGATAGCGCTATCGTGCCATTAAAGCCGACAAAACCTAATAAAAAATTGTTGATTGTTGTTGTTGCTATTATGTCATTACTCATTGCTATTCTGTTCGTGATAGTGATGGCAGCATTAAATAATAAAGTCATGTCTATTAATGAAATCAAACGACGTTTAGGACTTGATACTATTGGGGAAATTAAGTCGTATTCTCAAGATATTACACCTAACTTGGTGCTTGATAGCAGTGCACAATTTGCAACATTAGACGAAGCATCACTTGGTATTCGTAGTCAGTTATTATTACTTAATACTGAAGCGAAAATGTTAACAGTAACATCAGCAACAGCACAAGAAGGTAAGTCATTAGTCTCAACATTAGTTGCGAAAGCGATGGCTATTGATACAAAAGTATTATTGGTCGATATGGATTTACGCCATTCAAGTATTACTCAATCTTTGGGTTGTACTAATGAGAAAGGGTTAACAGACATTCTCTACAACAATGTGGCACTGAATGACGCTATTGTTAATCATCATGGAGTGGATGTTTTACCTATTGGTAGTGATACAACACGCTCGCCATTGATCGTGTTAACTCATCAGAAGTTAGCTGAATTGTGTGCTGAATTACGACAGAATTATGACTATATTATTATTGATACGCCTGCGGTTACTGATGCTAAGGATGCGATTTTAATCAGTCAACTTACAGATGCTGTATTATTTGTGGCGGCTTCTAATAATAACAGTTCGAATGTTTCTCTATCGGCCTTGAATCAACTGAAACAATATCAAGCAAATGTGCTTGGTTGTGTGTTGAATAAAGTTAATAGTAAGTTGTTAGAGTCAAATGAGAACCTAACACCACCATCAAAGGGTGTTATTTTATGAGTTTAATTAAAGGTGCCTCTACAATAGGAGGCGCTTCAGTTATCTCGCAACTAATTGGTGCATTTACTATTTTATTTATGTCATACCGTTTTGGTATGTCAGATGTAGGTAATTATGCACTTACATTTAGTATAATAATGATTGGTGCTCAAATTGCACTTTATGGTTCGCATTTTTTGCTGCCAAAAGTTAATCAACAAGATATAGGCAAAGCGGTGGTTTTCTGTATGCTGCAATCTTGGGGAATAAGTGCAATTTATATTTATATTGTAAGTCATTTTTTCGAATTACCATTTGTTGCGATTTATGTGTTAACTGCTAGTTATTCAATGATGATTATTTCTGAGTATGTTTTCTTACGAAATAAGATATTCAGTAAGCTGGCTATTCAGCGAATTTCGGTAACCTCAATTGTCTTTTTGGCATTATTAGTGTCATGGAAAATTGAGTATTTTTACTATATATGGGCTGGTGCACATTTATGTTTGATTGGCTATTGGTTATATAAATGTTTAGATTTTAGTATTTTTTCTAAATCTGACTTTTTACCAACAACCCAAGTTCGGTTTTGCATTAAACATTGGAATCATTTATCACGAGTCGGTACTGCAGAAGTTGTCGCTAATGCGAGTTTACAGTTACCCACGGTACTCATTAACTATTGGTTCAGCCCATTAGTTGCGGGTTATTTTGCTGTTGTTAACCGTTTTTGTTTATCGCCAGTACTCATTCTTGGTCAGTCTGTGCGTAATTATACGTTCTCAAAATGGTCCGAAGATTTTCGTAACAAAGTGTTTAATTACTCTGAATTTAAACAAGTTCGGTTATTTTTAGTGGTAATTGCATCGGTAACAGTTGCTGGTATTTATTTTGTTTATCCATGGTTAACGCAACATGTATTAGGTGAGCAATGGGTACAGTCGGTTGAAACTTCACGTTTAATGTTACCTTATGTATTTGCGATGCTTGCGTTTGTTCCAATGACAGTGATCGAATTAATTTTTGGTGCGCCTAATTATTTCTTACGTATTCAATGTGAGCAATTAGCGATAGTGATATTGGCACTTGTAATTATTCCATTTATTTATAAGAGTTATGTTGTTTCATTATTGGCCTTTACAGTGCTAACAGCTGGGCGGTATTTAATGATTTATATTAAAATCAATAAACATGCGATTGTTTTGCGTGATAAAGGCGTAGTGTAAATGAATACCGGCGTTTTTTTTCAAGCTTATGTATTTATCACACTAATTTTTAGTGGAACGGCACAATATTTTACTGATATTGATGCCTTTCTATGGTTGCCCTTTATTATGACAATGGTGATGGTTGCCTTAGTGCCATTACAGACTCGTTATAATTATAAGCAACTAGATCAGCTTGAAACGACAGTTTTAGTACTTTTTGCTGGTTTTTTTGTGTTAGCAATAACCAGTACTCTGATGCAAGAAGGGCTAAAGACCACGATTGCAGGTATTAAAAATGGCTTAGGTATATCATTACTATTACCTTGTTTAATATTAGGTTTTTGTCGTGAATCACAGTTATACCGTATTTGCCAAAAATTATATTGGGTATTTTATGCTCAAATTCCCTTTGTTGTTTATCAAGCTTTAATTGTTGTTCCAGCAAGGGTTGCTTTTGAGGGCAAGATGGACTCATGGGACTCGGTTGTTGGTACTTTTGGCGGTAGTATGATCGCCGGTGGTAATGGTGCATCGATGGGTCTATTTACCTTGCTTATTATGATGATGAAATTGTCTGAATATAAGCATGGGGTGGCAAAATTGTGGTCGTTAGCACTACATTTGGCAATTGGCTTTATTATTTGTGTTGTTGCAGAAGTTAAGTTTGTAACATTATTAGCGCCATTTTTCTTACTTTATGTATATATAAAGCCAAGCTATGTCAAAGAAGTCAGAGTTATCGACTTTAAAACGATTTTATTATCGATTGTCGGTATTTTTATATTATTGTCGATAATAATTACAATTTTATCATTAGGGTATACCAGTAAATACCAATCACATTCGATGAGTATTTTTGATATTTTCCTACAAAATATTGGTTATATTTTTGATCCGACAATTATCGTAGCTGGTCTTGATGGCAACTTAGATGAATTAGGACGTGTAACGGCATTAGCGTTTTGGTCACACCACTCTGATATTCACGGCCTTGTGAATCAGTTATTTGGATATGGTCTGAATAGTTCAAATGCCGGTGGTGCCGATCCTGGTTATATTGCAATGCTGTTTGAATTAAGTTTAGGTTCAACAGCGTTAGCGATTTTTTTATGGGAGATTGGTCTTGTAGGAACGGGTTTACTATTAGCGATTGTGTTCATTATTTTGAAAGGTTCAAAGCCAAAGCCATTATTTTCAACCAAGGACTTATCAAGAGCTGATATTAACTTGTTATCTTATCAGCCTGCTTTTATTGGATTTATTATCGCAGGTTTGATTACGTTACCTTATTCACCGTTACTTGCCTTGATACCGGTATTTCAGTTCCAGTTCTATTTTGTGCTAGGTGCAATGATTATTATTCGTAAAGCAACCTCAATAAAAGCAAGAGAGATGGTATGTTTGAATTAATTAAAAAAGAGTTAGCATTAAACCCTGGATTAACATCTAAGTTTTTTATTGTTAATTTTCGGTTAGCTTCTTTATTTTATACTTCTGGTCTAATAAAAAAAATATTTATTATTAACGTTATTATTCTTAAATTACTTAAATTTATTTGTGGGCTTGATATATCACCAAAAACAAAGATTGGTTCTGGTTTTATTTTGTTTCATCCACAGAATATTGTTATTAATGCCGATAGTGTATTAGGTGACAATGTGATGCTTAAACATAATGTGACTATTGGTAATAAAGTTGATGCCGCTACTGGCCGTCATGTATCACCTATTATTGGTAATAATGTTGAATTAAGTCCCGGTGTGGTTGTGTTGGGTAACGTTAGTATTGGTGATAATTCAATTATTGGTGCTGGAGCAATTGTTGTGAAAAGTATACCTAAAAATTCAATTGCAGTGGGTAACCCAGCAATCGTCATTAAAGAAATAAGTGAGAATTAGTGAATGAACACGAAAATTAATGTCATTAATTTTGTACCTGAAGAGTTACCATCTTATCGTCCCGATGTTGATGTTTTATACTCTAAAGAGTTACCAAAAGAAGGTGTAAATACCACTATTGTTGGTATGCCTAAGACTGGAACTGTGCATATTGAAACGGATGGCAGTACCTTAAAAACCAGTAAGAAAACAACTAATCGTCATTTAGATTCAATCGTTTATTTTTTTAATGCAGCGAAGTTAGCCTTGAGTGCAAAAAAAGACGGTTTTCAATTAATTCAAGTTCGTGACATGGTGTGGGTGGGGTTGATCTGTCTAGCGATAGCTAAATTGATCAAGCTACCTTATAGCTACTGGGTATCATTTTTGTATGCTGAAAGTCGAACAATACGAGCAAAAGATCAAACTGAAAATATTTCTAGTTGGAAGCGTCCAATTATTTTAGCGCGTGGTTTGCTTGAGGAGTTTATCCTTTATCGCATTATTTTACCTCATTCAGATCGCGTGTATGTGCAAAGTGATTTCATGCTTAATTACATTAAAGGTAAAGGCATTGAACAACATAACATGATGGTTGTGCCAATGGGGGTAGATTTTGAGAAGATCGATAACTTTGCCAATACTGATGCAATAAAAATTGAAAAATGGGGTGATGCGCCCGTTATTGGTTATTTAGGTAGTCTTGATAGATTACGTAAACTTGACATTATTATTGAAGCATTTAAAGAAGCTAAAGTTTCTGTACCAACCTTAAAACTGCTCTTTGTTGGTGATTCCGAGGTGATGAAAGATCGCGAGTTTTTGCAACAAACAGCTGATGATATGGGCTTGAGTGATGATTTTTATATCACTGGCTGGGTACAAACAGAGCAAGCTTGGGCGTATCTCAAAGGCGTAGATATGGTCATAGGATTTATGAACCGTGGTTTGTTGTTAGACGTTTCAACACCAACTAAAGCAATGGAATATATGGCACTTAAAAAAGCCATGGTTTGTAATGATTCACCTGATCAGCAATTTGTGATTGAACAATCTGGTTGTGGGCGAGTTACTGATGGAACGAGCCAATCATATGCTGCGGCGATGGTTGAATTGGCACAACAGCCAATGACACAAACAGAGTTAGATGCTGGATACAATTATATTAAAAATAACCGTTCTTATGCGTTTATTGGTGAGCAAGTTGCTGCTGATATTAAGAATGTTGTTAATCAAAAAAATTCATAATGGCTGGTGATTCAATGAAAGTTCTATTTGTTAATAAATTCTTTTTCCCACATGGCGGTGCTGAAACTGTTTTCTTTCAAGAGCGCGATATGGTTCAAGAAGCAGGGTATCAAGTTATTGATTTTTCAATGAAGCATGAAAAGAACATCCCGTCAGATTATGCTGATTTTTTTGTTGATAATGTTGATTACCATGGTAAACATTCTATTTTTGATAATATTAAAGTTGCAGTTAATTTTGTACATAATCAATATGCATGTGATCAATTTGAAAAGCTAATTAAAGCAGAGCGACCTGATATTGTTCATTTTCATAATATTTATCACCAAATAACACCATCAGTGATAAAGATTGCACAAAAGTTAGGTTGTAAAACGGTACTAACAGCACATGATTATAAATCGGTTTGTCCTAATTACAGTATGCTTGCTGCAGGTGAGAATATTGAATTAGACTGGATCACAGGCAGTAATATTAATTTATTTAAATACCAGTGGCAGGATGGCTCATGGCCACGCAGTGTATTATTGTCACTAGAGGCATTATATCATCGTACGATGAAGAGCTATGAAGCATTAGATGCTTTTATTGCTCCTTGTGAATTTATGAAATCAATGATCTTACGTCAAATTCCATCTGCAAATGTTGATGTAATCGTTAATGGTATTGACGCATCAACAACAGATATTGGTAACGATGGTGGTTACTTTTTATTTTGTGGTCGATTAACTAAAGAGAAAGGCATTGTTACGTTAGCACAAGCGCATAGTCAACTAATGGGGAATACACCTCTTAAAGTGTTAGGTACCGGACCTATGCTAGATCATATTAAACAACATTTTGATAATGTTGAATTATTAGGTTTTCAAACAGGTGATGCACTAACAGAAATTATTAAAAATGCTAAAGCAGTTATTGTGCCATCGGAGTGGAATGAAAACTGCTCTATGTCAGTTTTAGAAGCGATGAGCTACGGTAAGCCAGTTATCGGAGCTAATATTGGCGGTATTCCAGAGCAAGTGTTAGATGGTGAAACTGGGTATTTATTTAACTCTGGCGATGCTGATGATCTGGCAGCTAAAATGCAGTTATTAGCTGATGATGAAGCATTAGTGGCAGCAATGGGACAAAAAGGTCGCGCGCGATTATTAGAGAAATATTCATTAGATGCACATAAAAGAGATTTGATTAAATTGTATCAATCACTTTTAGCTAACTAATTTCCCTAAAAATAAAATGCCAGTTAGCAGCTGGCATTTTACATTTGAAGAGACGGTATTGTGAATAAATCTATTTTAGTTTTGGGTACGCGTGGCATTCCTAATGTTGCTGGCGGTGTTGAATCACATTGCCAAGCTTTATATCCATTGTTAGTTGAAAAATATAACTTGGATATTACTGTCACAGCCCGTAAACCTTATGTTCCTTATACAAAGACTGTATATGAAGGGGTTAAGCTAGTTGCCTTACCCGCGGTGAAAAATAAAGCGTTAGAGGCGCCATTACACTCATTGCTTGCTGCTTTTTATGCGATAAAAACCGGAGCAGATATTGTCCATATCCATGCGATAGGACCTGGGTTAGTTACGCCACTATTACGCTTATTTGGTAAGAAAGTGGTTTTTACTCATCACAGCCAAAATTATGATCATCAAAAGTGGGGTAAATTAGCTAAGTTTATTCTGCGCTTGGGTGAGAAATGTGCGATGAAATATGCCTCTGAGGTCATTGTTATTTCAGACTTTATGCAAAAGTTGATGAGTGAGAAGTATGGGCGCGATGATACTCATCTTATTTTTAATGGTGTCAATAAGCCACAATTGCCTGATCAACAAATTATTAAACAATACTTGGATCGCTATGATTTAGCCCCTCGCGATTATGTCGTCGCTGTTGGTCGCTTTTCACAAGAGAAAGGCTTAGATGTATTATTAGAAGCCTATAAGCGTAGTGGTATTAAGAAGAAATTAGTCCTTGTTGGCGATAGTGATCAGCCAACAGCCTATAGCGATAAGTTAAAGGCAACTGCACTTGCTACATCAGGTGTTGTATTAACGGGTTTCTTATCTGGCGAAGCACTTAATAGTATTTTTTCACAGGCAGATACTTTTGTTTTACCATCATTTAGTGAAGGTTTACCAATCGCTTTATTAGAGGCAATGTCGTTTTCTTTGCCTGTTGTTGTGAGTGATATTCCAGCGAATAAAGCTGTCCATTTAGCGGATAAATGTTATTTTGCATGCGGAGATAGTCAAGCATTGGCCACATTATTAACAACAGCTGTGAATCAACCGTTAGTTTGTTATGCTGAATATTTGAAAAAATATGATTGGAATTTAATTGCTCAGCAAACTTATGATGTGTTCTTAGCTGCTGAAAATAATAATGGGTGAGTTGCGTGTCTTCAAATAGTAAATATACTCAAGCTCAACAAGTCGTGATTGAGCGAGTTATAAATTCGATACCAGCTGAGATAGTTGATTCATTTAATAGTGAGCAGCGTATAGCGATAGAAAAATCGATTGTTATTAATAGTTATAATAATAATCATTGTGTTGATTTTAGACCAACTATTGGCATTGGGCGTTGGCGTTATTATGTTGTGTTTTTGCTAGGGAAAGATCGCCGGAAAGCTTCACGTCACCAATCAAGTATTACCACAATTATAAAAGTGTTATTAGTCACATTTGGTTTATGTTTTATGTTTATATCAGCAGTCTTGACTTTATATCTGATAAAGTCAGCATTGGGTATTGATATTTTTAAACACTTTTCATTTGGTATTTGGGACTATTTTAAAGCGCATTTTCTAAATTAGTCGAAAACGAGGCATATTGTTAATATGCCTCGTTGCTAATTATTGCTTTTTTAGAATGGTAATCCCAGCAATACCGTACCAGTTATCTTTGAGTTTGCCTTCAATCCCTAACTTTACGACAGCATTGTTGGTATTTGTGTTTATTATTTTATAGTGAAGCGTATTAACGAGTACCATTTGTTATAATTTTTATTGTTGATAGCAATAGAAATTACAGCATTATGTGTGTGAGGTGTTACTAATCCAACTTCAAGGTTATATTCTCCAGGTTTTATTTCTTTTGGTAATATAAAACTATTCTTTTGAGTGTAAATAGGTGCTTTGTCATTTGAGTTTTGTGCGGGTAGCCAATGAGTAATATTATTTTTCGTATTAAAGTATGCAACGACGTTATTTTTATTATTCACAATCCGCCATACAATTGGATAGTTGTTATAACTTGGCGCTACTCCATTATTTATCCAGGTTGATGTTATCGTAATTAAACTATTTGGACGAAATTTACTATTAAGTTTCACTTTATTCAGAATAAAACGGTAACCAATTTTTTTTAAAAAATTATTTAATAATGGTTGGTATTTTTCTGGAATAGGGCTTGATTTTAAATTTAATAATGAAGCATGCAACTTAAGTGCTGTAGCGAAGGTTTGTTCAACTTTTTGTTGCGTATAAATAGTAGGCTGCTGAGCCCACTGATCCATTGTATTGCAAATTTCAAAATCAACTGGAGCCTTTTCCCAACGAGATAAGAATAATGGATCTGTAAATTTATCTGCGATGTTATTCTTGGCACCAGTTACTTTTTTTCCTTCGATATGACGTAGTGTTTGAGGGTATCCTTGTTGCATATGATTCCAACCTTTGGCCCAGTCGCCAAGGCAATCTGCTCGCCAACCTAATCCATGTTTGGTAGCATAGCTGGCAAAATTATCATCGGGTGAACCAAGATCTATAGAAAGCATTTTATTAGGAAAAGCTTTACGCATCATATTGATATACGGTATTAGTTCGGCTGTTGTATAACCAATATGACCTAATGTAGGTCTAGTGCCATTATAATGGGTTGCTAAATGCCATTCTCCCCATGTACCGACAAGGCCAACATCAAGCCGTAAGATGTCAGGGTTATGATTATAGCGTTTACCCATGGCAGCAATAAATTGCTGTAAATTTTCCTTAAATTTTGGATTGTTATAATTAACGACAAAACTGTTATCATTCGTGCATATGTCGTGTGTATGAGGGTCTAATTGTTTTTTTAACCAGCAAGGAATGCCAAGTATTTTTTTGGCTTTTTGCGGGTTAGGTGAGTAGTAAGTCTCATTTAAGCCAGCTAATGTCATAAACCTAATTACGATTTTTTTGTTGGCTCTTTTAGCTGCTAAAATTGTATCATCGATGAGTTTATAGTTATAAACACCTTTTTTAGGTTCTAATTGTTCCCAATACCAACGGAAGTAAACCACCGACGTTTTTGGGTAGCTTGGTATATTCCAATTTGGATTATTATGAATATCAATAGTTTGGTGATCGGTAATACCAATATCAGGGTTAATTAATATTTTTTGACTCACTGTTGGCTGATATTCAATTGTCATTGCTTGTACTAATGTAGATAAAAATAAGCTGAAAAAGCACAAAATAGTACAAGTTTTATTTAAAATAACCATTGTTAGTAACCTTAGTTAAGTTGTTTTTGCGTTTTATAAATTAAACTTTATAAGTATTGTTTTTTTAGATGGTTAGTCAAATAAATAAATGTCGATTTTTATTTATTTGTGACATTTTTATGAGTATATATTTTATTTATCTTTATTGTGTTATATTTATTACAGGATTTATGCATAAATAATGTATATTGATAGATATTCGTTAATATAAAAATAAACATTTTTCTATATTTATCACTATTATAATTCACATTGTGTGGAAGCATTGAAGGTATTAAATCGAATGAAGTTATTGAATAAATTTACTGATCAAGATTTTTGGCGTATTGGTCTAATCAGAGAGCATCCATTAGACGTGATTATTAATGGCTTAAATGCTTATGATATTCATTGGTTTAATTTTACGGATAAAGACTTTGAAGCGGATCCTTTTGTGTTTACATTAAACAATAAAGATTACATAGCTTACGAAATCTTTGACTACTCTCATGGTAATGGAAAAATTGAATGTGTTGATTTCGATGGTAAGCGTTATAGTTTCTTTGACGATGTAAATAAAATTGTAGGGCATAAATCATTTCCTTTTACGTTTGAAGAAGAAAATGAGTTATATTCTATTGTTGAAACCTCTGATTTGAATGAATTGGCGCTGTATAAGTTTACAGGTGTTAAATTTGAAAAGGTGAAGACACTACTTAGTGGCGAGAAATATATTGATACCTGTATTAAGAAGGTTGATGGAATATTTTACTTATTCACCTCCACATCTGATCAACCCTTTAAACAACAGCTATTTTTTGCCAATTCATTGCTAGGTGATTATCAAACTCATCCTTGTTCTCCTATTGCAAATGATAAGGCTTTTGGACGTAATGGTGGACCAATTGTTGATCGTGATAATAATTATTATCGTGTTTGTCAAAATTGTGCCATAACTTACGGTGGCAGCTTAAAAGTTATGCATATTACTGAGCTTTCTAAAACAGTTTATAAGGAAGTATTTTTCAAAGATGTAATGCCTGTCGTTCCTTTTTCTGACGGTATTCATACGTTGTCATACTGGGACAATATGACCGTTATTGATTCAAAAAATATTTTATCTAAATATGGGAATATATACAGAAAAATTAATTATTTAGCAATGGTTAAGCTAGGTAAAGAAATTCCTTATTTTGGTAAATAAATCATATAGAGAGCTTAAAAAGCGCCATGTTCGGAGCGAATTGGCGCTTTGTTGTAGTTAGTGGTTTATATTTATAGTATCAATATAATGCCAATTATCATGAGTTCTTCCATCTATGCCCAGTTTAATTTTTGCGGTAGTTGTCGATGGTTCGACAAGAGCTACTTCAAGTTTATAATTACCCGGCTTAATATCGTATGGTAAATTAAAGGTGTTTATTTGCTTGTATTTTGGCGCATTACTGTCACGATCATTTGCTGGTAACCATGTGCGAATATCATTATTGGTTGCGAAGTAGGTAACGATATGATTATCGCTATTACGTAAACGCCACACGACAGGATAGTTATTATAACTAGGTGCAACACCTGTATTTTTCCATGTTGAAGCGATTGTTATCGCTGATGATGGTTTAAATCGACTACTGATTTCAACTGACGATATTTCAAAGCGGTAGCCCAGTTTCTTAATTAAATCATTTACAAGATCTTTGTAGATGAGAGGCACGTTTCCTGATTTCATATTGAATAAAGATGCATGTGAATCTAATGCAAAATCAAAAGTTTGTTTAACTTTCTCAATGGTGTAATCATTGTCATTTTGAGACCAATAATCGAGATCTTGACACACTTCAAAATCAACAGGAGCTTGTTTCCAGCGATTAAGGAAGGAGGTGTCAGCATAGTTATTTTGATTATATCCATTACCTAATATATGGTTAATAGTATCAGGATAGCCATTCTCCATATGGTTCCAGCCCGCTTGCCAATCACCAATGCAATCCGCACGCCAACCTAATCCACGAGCGGTAGCATAACTTGTAATTTCATCATCAGGCGAAGTTAAATCAATCGACAGCTGCTTGTCAGGAAACGCATTACGCATTAATTGTATATAAGGAGCTAAGTCTTTTACGTTATAGCCATGGTGACCCAGTGATGGTTGTTGGTAACCCATTTGTGAAGCAAGATTCCATTCTCCCCAAGTACCAATTAAACCAACATCTAAGCGTAAGAGATTCGTGTTGTTGTTATACCGTTTCCCCATGGCTTTGATAAAGCGACTCAGCTTCTTTTTTAAGATGGGATTTTTATAATCTACAACAAAGTGATTATCATCGGCACAGGTTTCACCGATAGTATTGTCATCAATTTGTTTTTTGATCCAACAAGGTACACCCAGTATTTTCTTGCCTGCATTTGGTGATGGATTGTAATAGACCTCATCTTTCCCAGCCATTGTCATAAATCGAATTACAGTTTTTTTACCTAATGCAGCAGCTTGATTGATGGTATCGTCAATCAGTTGAAAATTGTAGTGCCCTGGTTGGGGTTCGAGTTCTTCCCAATACCATCGAAAATAAACAACGGATGTTTCAGGATGACTCGGCTTATTCCACCATGGATCACTATGAATATTGAATGATTGGTGATCAGTAATACCTATATCAGGGTTAATTAATACATCATCAATAATTGTGGGTGTTGTTATTTGAGTGATTGGTTGCGCAACAGCAATATTAGTCAGAGGTAAAGCAGTAAAACTAAATAGGCAAGTTTTTGCAAGCAATGTAATTGGGAAAGAGGGTATATGTGAGGTAATCGCTTTTTTAGTGCTTTTTAGCATAGCTATTCATCCATGGAATATTAAAATCTTAACTATAATTAGTGTGTATTTATGGATGCACTATGACAAAAAAAAACTATAACGCCTATATGTATTTGTTGGATTAGGCTCACATAATAAGGTCGTATTTTTGTTATAAATTGAGTGGTGATGTTGTTTATGTTAATTGGGGTTGTAAATAATAATTATTAGCTCTATTGATGTTGTTTATTTGCGCTTGTTTTATGAAACATGTTTATTTATATTTAAGCGAAAGGACATTTGTGATTTTTAGAAATTTAATTTTCATATAGGAATATATATTAATAAATTTATTTCTTCTACTAAAGCCTACGGTATTTCTTTCATGAATGCATCAGATTATGCATTAGTTTTGGTGACGTTTTTAATCGGTTAGTTATTATTGATTATTAGTATTTAAAATAAAGCGAGTAGAAAATTGCTGTATTTAGTAGGTTTAAGCCTCTTTGCTTTAATGACAGTAAAGAGGCTTTTTATTATTGATTATTGAGTTTCAATATGAGCAGGTGCAACATATGCTTTCGTTCCCCATAAAGGAACGGTCGATAAACTGTGTTTATAACTGCCAGTTGTCGTTTTCGTTGAATAAGAGAGGTACATTAATGTTTCTGATTTTGGATCATAAATTCGGCGTATTTTCATTGTCTTAAAGAATATACTTTTAGATTTCTTAAATACTACTTCGCCTGATTTTGATTTATCAATTTGAGCAATCATTTCTGGGGTTATTTCACCAGTTTGACGACATGATATTGAGGAGTCAGAAGGATCCGCCAGACTTAAGTCAGCTTCAATGCTTGCTATATGACAAGTAACGCCTGGTACTAAAGGATCGACTAATGTATTTAGTTTAATATCTTTAGTTGTAAACATACCTAAAGAAACATCTCCAACTTCATTATCTGAACAGCCACTCAGTGTTAATGCAATAGCGATGGAACTGGCAATTAATAAATTTTTCTTCATATAAACTCCCTGTTAAATGACAATATCACTTAAAATTAAAAATTATTGTTTGTTATTATTACGCTAAGTTATACGCGAAACTGGGATAATTTTCATCATACTCTTTCAAGTATGATGTTTATCAGTAAAGATTGATGGTCAAGAGCCGTTTTTTAAAAATAAATATCACATAATTTTAAAAGAATAAATTTAATTGTAACTTATTGAAAATAAAGTATTTATATGTTTTTAATTTCATTTTTCTAGACGTCAAATATCTATGAAAAAATAATTTTTATTAAAAATGTGCTTTTCAAGAGCCAGAATAACACATAGGATAAATGTAACAGCAATGTTATTATAATAATTATCAACGGATGATTATTACTGATTATGAGGAGGATATGATGTCAAATATTCTTGCGTTTCCAGTAAAAGAACAGCTTCGAGAGCGTACGCCGTTAGAATTAATTGTTGAACAAGAATTGTTGGATTTAGGTGCTGATAGCTACATGATTGATGTTGTTATTGAACGAATGGAAAAGTTTTTAGCGTTGGCTTCGTTTGAGTTTGATTTGAAAATGAAAGTGTCTAAAAACTGTTTAGATGAAATGAATCAAAGTGTATTTCCTGTTATTTCTGATATGCAAGCGTCAATGCGCGAGACAATGAATGAAATGCTAACTGAGCGTGTGTTGCATGAAATTCGATTATATAATTTAGAAAGGCATGCTGTTAAATAATATATGTTTTTATTTTATGGTCTTATAGTAACCTGTGTAAGTTATGAAAATGCCGCTGTTTAATGTTTATTATTACAGCGGCTTTTTATTAGTTCTTATTTCCTAATTGCCAAATTTTTTCTGCGCGACTGCCTATTCCCCAAAAGCTTAAGGCCAATATTGCGAAAAAGAGTGCTTTATGGAGTGTTCCCCAAAAAAATTCAAAATAACGGCTATATAAACATAATAATAAAAAGATGATTCCAAACGCTCTTATTAGAGGATTACTATTTTTAATACCATAGAAAATAGCGCTTAAAGTGACTAACATCATTGCAACACTCCAGCCCCATAACTCAATTTGTTTGATGTGTGACCATGCACTTAAACTGTCATAATTACCAAAAATAGTCAGCATCCATAATGCGTTAAAGAAATACATTAATCCGATAAAGAGCGTTGCTTCGTGAAGAAATAATAGCCGTGAATTGTATTTTAAGCTGGCACTGAGGCCAATAATAAGGGCGCCAACAATTGCAAATCGTAATGGAATATTCATACCCCAGAAAAGATAGTGATCCTGAGCAAGGTAAGAAGTTTCAGTTAACACCCACAAGCCCACACCGAGCAAAGCAAATAGCCACACTAAGACAGAACGTAATTGAATACCTATAACGAGATAAATAGCGGTAGGAATAAGTATAAAAACGCTTTCACGCCAATGAAGTGCTAGTGTGGTATAGCGGTAGGAATAAGTATAAAAACGCTTTCACGCCAATGAAGTGCTAGTGTGGTATGGCTTAAAAAACCACTAGCAACTGCCGTTATCAGTACCCCGAAAAAGAACATTGCCTCATTACTAACCGTTTTTTCTGGGTAATGTTGTCGACGTTTGACGCCTAAGACAAATAATAGTCCGGCAATTATTGTGCTAGTGATTGTTAGCACACTCGCTGGCGTATTAATAAGGCGTGAGATCAGTGCGATTAAATAATCATCAGCGACTAATAAGATCACCGACAGAATAAAACAAGCAATGGCGATCCAGAATGAATAGACTGCGAGTAGTTTCCAGTCAAAACTGATGATCTGGTAGCTTTGACGTAATTGCTGTGCTTGTTGATTATCAATCAGCTGCTGTTGTTGCCATTGAGCAATAGTATCGTTAAGAAGCTGCCCCTGACGTTTATTAACTTTTATATCCATGTGTGTTCCAGATAACATCGAGCGCATACGTGCTTTGTATTATCTTATTGTAGGGTCAAATAGTCGAAGTGGTAATTGTAACTGATTGGTATGATATTGGTAGCGTAAAAGTTATTTGTGGAATAATGCTAAAGATAAAACATTATATTGTCGGCATTGATGATAAACATTGTCGACACAGACAGGCACTCGATGATCCTGCTAATGTTTGGCGTGGCTCAATATCAAAACACCAGCATGTAGATTTTCCCTCGCTAATATCACATTGTGCAGGCTGCTGGCATTGCGGACATTGGTGGGTTGCATTAATCGCTTTAATGTCAGCCATTATCGCCAGTTGTTGTTGTTCTGGATAGGCTATCCAGTGGCTGATTTCTGTCATTGTACGCCAGCAGCCACTGCAAATTCCTGCGTTATTTTTACATTTAGCGACACACGGTGATTTCACATTAATACCTATTAGCAAGTTTAGTAAAGTAGCAAACATGCTAACGATTAATAGTGATAAATGCTACTTTTGCTATTGCTGTTATGCATAAGATTACGCTTGATTATTATACCGCAGCTAAAGCTTATGAAGCTGCTTTGTTGAGTAATTCATAAATCACAATATTGTCTTGTGATAAGTAATGGCTTGGAACTGCTAAAGTCGTGACATTCTTCATGCCAATTTTAAGCATGACATTTTCAGGGCCGGATACTGTTTTTAAATGTCGACCGTAAAGATGCTGTAAATGGAGCTTATTAAAGCCGAATTCTTTAATGCGTTCGACTGCTTCAGTACAATAACCGTTACCCCAAAATGGTACGCCAATCCAGTACCCCAGTTGAGCACTATTTTGATTAATGTTTTCTAATCCAGCACAACCGACAAGTTGATGGTTACTTTTTAGAGTAATTGCGAAGATAGCAGATTGATGGCTGTACCAACCAGCTAAGTGCTTACCTATCCATTTTCCAGCCATCCCATCAGAATATGGATGTGGAACACTTATAGTGCCGTTCGCAATATCAGCATTACCTGCCAATTGTTGTATTTTAGTCGCATCAGATAATTCTAAAGGACGGAGAATTAAGCGCTCTGTTGTTAACAGAGGTTGAATTGTATTCATTTAATGTACTCACAACATAGCTAGATGTGACTATTAATCAATAAATTCGTGTTAATTTATAGTGCTACGATCAATTATTGGATAAGTAATACTATTAAATAGTGAAATTTGTGGAGTAGCGCTTAATTATCAGTACTGTATGGATCATTGTCTTAACCTAAGGATCTTGAGGCGCTACTTGATTGAGGTAGTGGGGATTTGTCTCGCTAAAATGAATTAATTTAATCAATGCAAGCTTAATAAAGCGATAGATATGTTGTTTGATCAACCACCCTGTACCAATAAATTTGGGCGAGAAGGTCATGTGGTAGAGGATTTTCGTTTGATCAGCATTAATGCTAATAAATTTTATCCAACTACCGTGTTCTTCTACTGGAGCACCCGTAATTATTTTATAATGAAGATGTTCATTTTCCTTGAAATCAATAATTTGCTCCTGATAAACAAAAAAACCATTATTTACTTCACGTATCGCGCCTATACCATTGCTATGTGGTTTACCTGTACGTAACAAGATATAGCGAGCATTAAAGAATCGATGTAGTTGTTCATGATCTGAAAGTAATGCAAACAATACCTTTTTGGGTGCATTAGCTGTAAGTTCGATGGTGATACTGTGTATCGTCATAGTTTTGTCCTAAATCTAAAACTTTTCGCACTGTTAAGCATAGATGCTAAAGAGATATTTGCATGATTATAATGACTATAAAACAATACTAAAAAAGGTGTAGTAGGGTTATTTTTAGTAAAGACGTTAAAATTAGCTGTATTTTAGAAAGAAAAATCAGAGAATAATAAAATAAAAACAAATCCTTTTTTTCTTATTTAGCAATGCGTTAGCTATTGTATTGCTAACTAATTACTAAAATAAAGATATATTTCACAAAAAAAACACTAAGAGTAGTTGTCAAAAAGCAAAAACATATTTATATTGATTGTGTTGATATAGATCGTTAGGTGAAAAGTATTAAAAAAATTAGAAAGTATTAGCTTATATTCTTTCCTAAATTACCCCGCCACGAAACCTTATCAAAGTTATATTTATCTACAACGGAACTAGTTTACAGAAGCCGTTGTCTTAAATAGATATATAAAAAGATGTTGTTCATAATAATTCAATTAAGATGTCATCTTAATGTCATATATTATTGGTTAAGTAGAACACGAATAGTCGAGTAAGAACGGTATTAATATATAGTGATATCAACCTTGCTCATTGGGAAATAAATGAGAGGTTTATAATGAAAACACGTAGTCGCAGACAGTGGTTTTACCATAAAAATCAAACAACTAAAGTAGTTAAAGCTTAAGTTGTTTTAGAAAAACATTTCTTTGTAGGTGATAAAGAAATGAATACACTTAATTATCCTCTAATTAGGTGTTTGTTGAAGATTGTTTTATAGCAAAAATCAACCGCCAAAGTGGCCAGAAATATATTCCTATTATTGTAAAATTTCTGGCTAACTTATAACTCCTTTTCGCTTTATTTCTTATTTTTAATTCTCTTGGTTAAAAAAGCAATCGTTTACCTTAGTATTGAGTTTCTTGTTATTAATAATGATTATTCACTATTTTTCATTATCTATATAAAGATCCACCAATAGTAATGTCGTTAGGAATTGTAGTAAGAGCCATATTGCCAATATAAATATTCCCATCAACAACAAGTTTATTGGGTAGGGTACGAATCTGACTATTTTGGAGTAATAAATCTCCTTTTACATATAAGTTATCGGGTAGTTTTTTGAGTTTAGTATGAGCAACACTGAGATCGCCATGTACTTGTAAACCAAAATTAAGTTGTTTGATTTTAGAGTAAGCCAGATTGATATAACCATCAACCTTTAGCGCTAATGGTAAATATTCAATGTCACTATAGGCTAAATTAAGATTGCCTTTAACCGTTAGACTTAGCGGCAACATATTGATACGGCTATTTTCAAGATTAAGATTGCCATCAACCACAAGGGGATCGGGTAAGCGAATATTGCCACTATATTTCAATGAAATGTTGCCATAACTATCTTGATAATTAAGTAAATGGGTAGGAGTCAACGCTAAAGCGGGTTGGGTCATAATTAATAAGTAGATTAAACATAATCTTTGTTTAAGAATGTTCATATTGATAGATATAGCCACTTTAATAATGAATTAAGCTCTATATCGGATGATATGGAAATTCCTTTAGTTTTCGATTGACGGTTGTTGTGTAATTGTTTGTTGTTTTTTTTATGTTTCTATTCAATGTATAATCAGCGCCCATTTGGCTATAGGTTGATCGTTAATGAACAAACAAGTATTACTTGAGCGTATTCAGGCACAGTTAGAGCAGACATTACAAATAGCAACTGAAGCTGCAATGCGAGCTTATAATACCGCTACTGATGATGAGAACGTGGCTGAAAATAAGTATGATACCTTTGCTTTAGAAGCGTCTTATCTTGCCCATGGTCAAGCTCAGCGAGTTGCAGAATGTAAAGCTGATATTAGTGCTTATCAACATTTATTAGCAGCCATGCCCATTCAGAAAGATACCGTTGTTGTTGGTCATTTAGTGTCTTTAGAAGATCATAATGGCAACTTGAAGCTGGTCTTTTTAGGTCCGGCTGCTGGCGGATTAAAGTTTACTGTTGATGGACTCGATGTCATTATTGTTACGCCGACCTCGCCATTTGGTGAAGCATTGCTAGGGCGTGAAATTGATGAAGAAGTCGATGTTCATATTGGTGATAATGTCGTATGGTTTGATGTGGTCAGTATTGAATAGTGAAATAAGAGCTTACTTAAATTGATCTTGGTGGCGCTGATAATAATAATACAAGTGCTCAATAAATAACTTCACTTTGGTGGGTTGTTGTTTGGTATAAGGATATACCGCATAAATACCTAATGATTTAGCGACATAAGTGGGTAGTACTTCGATTAACGCACCTTGAGCTAAATCTTGGGAAACTAATATTTTAGGGACGTAAACTAAGCCTTGGCCATGTAATGCTGCCCCCCGCAGTGCTGAGGCGTTGTTGGTTGTAAAATTGCCATGAACATGAATGGTATGTGTGCCGAATTTATCGTTGACGAGCCAAGCATTAGCCCCTGTTTCTTGATAGCTATAGCCAAGGCAGTTATGGCTACCTAATTGTTCCGTATCAAGAGGTGTACCATGTTTGGCGAGATAGCTTGGTGCACCACATATAACCCAACGAGCTTCAACTAATTGCCGCGCAATAAAGCTCGAGTCAGGCATAGCACCAGTACGAATAGCTAAATCAAATCCCTCTTGAACTAAATCAACAAACCGATTATCTAGATCCATTTCAATGTGAATATCGGGATATTTCTCACTAAAAGCGGCAATCGCCTCTGGCAGAATAAGTGCACCAGAGATAGTGGGAACTGTTAGGCGAATACTACCCGTTAAACTTTCACCTAAACCACTCATCGCGTCATTGGCATTTTGAACCGCGTTATACACTTCTCTTGCATGGTGATAAAACACTTCGCCAGCTTCTGTAAGCGTTAATTTGCGAGTGGTTCGATAAATGAGTTGTACTCCTAATGCTTTTTCTAAGCCGGTTATGCGTTTACTGACGACGGATTTAGTTAGGCCGATATGCTCTGCCGCTTTACAGAATGATCCTGTTTCGATCAGATGATAGAACAGTAATAAATTTTTAGTGGTTTGCATTAGTATAGTTTTTGCAACACAGATGTGAATTAATCAATATATATCAACTATACCTATAGCAGTAAAATTATTCATCCTTTATTAAAATGTTAAGCATAATGCCTATGCTTAAAAAGATTACATGGAGCAATGATGCAGCCTGCTTATATGGATTTGATAGAGCAATTACGTCAGCAAATTGATGAAAAAAGAATTATTACCGATCCGACTTTAACCTTGGCTTACGGTACTGATGCGAGTTTTTACCGTTTGTTACCGCAATTAGTTCTACAGCTGGATACACTTGACGAAGTTATTTTTGCAATTAAAACGTGTTATGAACGTCAAATTCCAGTTACTTTTCGCGCAGCTGGTACGAGCCTTTCTGGTCAAGCACAATCCGATTCTGTCTTAATTACATTAACGCGGCGTTGGCGTGATTATAAGGTGCTTAATGATGGTGCTCAAATTTGGTTACAACCCGGCATTATTGGAGCGGAAGCAAACACGATTCTAGCGCCATTCGGACGTAAAATTGGTCCCGATCCTGGTTCTATCAATAGTTGTAAAATTGGTGGTATTGTCGCTAATAATGCGTCAGGTATGTGTTGCGGTACTTCTCAAAATAGCTATCGAACTATTGCAGGTATGACAGTGGTGTTAGCTGATGGTACTTTGCTTAACACACTCGATATTGACAGTGTTGCTGCATTTAAAAAAACGCATGCGAAGATGATTTCAGAGTTGATGCTGTTGGTGAGTGAGTGCCAAGGGAACCGTGTATTAGCAGATAAGATCCGCCATAAATATCGTTTAAAGAATACCACGGGTTACAGTTTAAATTCATTGGTGGATTTTGATGATCCTATCGATGTTCTACAACACCTATTCATTGGATCTGAAGGGACATTAGGCTTTATTGCCGATGTAACTTATAACACTGTAATTAATCATGCCTTTAAAGCATCAGGACTGTTTGTTTTTGCTGATATAGAACAAACATGTTTAGCGGTAAGCCAATTAAGTAAAACCCGCGTCGCTGCGGTGGAATTAATGGATAGCCGCTCGTTAGCATCCGTTGCGGAAAAAGCAGGCATGCCTGCTTTTATTGCGCAATTAGGAGCAGCTGGCAATACGGAAGCAGCGGTGTTATTAATTGAAATTCATGCTGAAGACGAACACGATTTAGGGCGTCAAGCAGAAGGGTTACAACAAATTATTAATGTGTTTGCACCGATTGAGCAAGTGAACTTTAGTCGAGATGCTACCGTTTGCGATCAATTATGGGGAATACGAAAAGAGCTCTTCCCTGCGGTGGGTGCAGTACGTGAAAGTGGTACTACCGTTATTATTGAAGATGTTGCATTTCCGATTGAGCAATTAGCGCCAGCAGTACGCGATCTACAAACATTATTTACTCAATTTAACTATACTGAAGCGATTATTTTTGGTCATGCTTTAGCGGGTAATTTGCATTTTGTCTTTACTCAAGCATTTGATACTCAGCTTGAAATAGAGCGTTATAGTGCATTTATGGATGCGGTTGCGCAGCTTGTGGCAGTTGATTACCAAGGTTCGTTAAAAGCAGAGCATGGTACTGGTCGCAATATGGCACCATTTATTGAACTTGAGTGGGGTCATGACGGTTATCTGCTTATGCTTGCGATTAAAGGTATTTTTGATACTCGAGGTATATTAAACCCAGGTGTCATTATCAATGCAGATAAACACGCTCATATTAAAAACTTGAAAGCAATGCCAGTGGCCGATGAGCTTATTGATAAATGTGTCGAATGTGGTTTTTGTGAGCCAGTGTGTCCATCGCGTAATTTATCGTTAACCCCACGTCAACGTAACACTGTCTTCCGTGAAATATCTCGCTTGCGCCGTAGTAATGAAGATCCTGCTCGTCTCGCTTCGATGGAAAAAACCTACCGTTACTATGGATTAGATACTTGTGCTGCGACAGGTCTTTGTGCTGAACGTTGTCCTGTTGGTATTAATACCGGTGATTTAGTGCGTAAGTTACGTCAAAATCATACGGAAAAAGCCAAGAAAATAGCCTCGTGGACAGGAGAGCATTTTGCAACGGTTACCGCTTCTGCAAAAGCGGGATTAACCGTTGCGAGTAAAATGCATAATGTCTTGGGTACGAATAGAATGCGCAAGCTAACACAAAAAGCTTACCAACTTTCAGGGCATAAAATACCGCAATGGACACCACATATGCCATTGCCTGCTGCAAAAATAATAGCGCCAGTTATTAATGGTATAACAAAAGAGCGGGTGGTGTATTTTCCGAGTTGTTCTGCTCGAAATATGGGCGTCGAGGCACAAGCACAAGATAAGCGCTCATTGGCTGAAGTGACGATTTCTTTACTTGAAAAAGCAGGGTATGAGGTGTTGTTACCTGCAAATTTAAATAACCTTTGTTGTGGTATGCCTTATACCAGTAAAGGGTTTCCTGAAACGGCTCAAGTAAAGGCACAGCAACTTGAGCAAGCATTATGGTTATCCTCTCAGCAAGGGCACTATCCAATATTGATGGATACCAGTCCATGTGCGAGCACGAGTAAGCAACATTTACGTAAAGAGCTTACTATTTACGAACCGTTTAAATTTGTTGCTGATTTTGTATTGCCAAGATTGGATATTACTCCCCAACAGGCTCCAGTGATGTTACATATTACCTGTACATCACGACGTCAGGGGTTGGCAGCCGTTATTGAACGAGTCACAAAATCTTGTGCACAACATGTGATTATCCCTGATGACATTACCTGTTGTGGGTTTGCTGGTGATAAAGGATTTACTAAACCTGAACTTAACGCGAGTGCGTTAGCGCCGTTAAAATCCCAAGTACCAGAAAATTGTAGTGAAGGTTATTCTAATAGTCGCACTTGTGAGATTGGTTTATCAGAGCATAGTGGCATTGAATATCGTTCAATATTATATTTAGTAGATAAAGTGAGCCATCGACATAATGGCTAATGGCTAATTTGACTAAAGAATAGGTGTTTTTATTTTTGCAAAGCCCCATATATAAAGGGGGCTTTGGTGTTTATATATGCTTGGATAGTGTTGTTACATATAAAAATTATATTTATATGTAAGATGGCTAACAGAGTTTTGATATTTAAGTCAAATCTAAAAGTGATTATTAAGTTTCTATATTTAAAGTAAAAGAATAAAAAGAACTAAACTTATCTAATCATTGCTATATTAGTGAGAGAAAATTGCTAAATTAATGCTTTTACTCTAATTCGTATAGCTAAGACTTCAAAAGAAGTGATCATTCGGTATGTTTGTGCAGCACATCACAAATTTATAAGCTTGAAAGCCTTGGATTGCAGGCTTATTATTTCCACGCTTTAGTTGTTGTACTTATGTTTATAACAATACAGTTGCACTGTTATTAATGTGTACATGTATTAATTATGAGAAGGCAAACACTTTTTAGCCAAAATAATCCCTATCACCTAGACTCAAATTTAGCTAACTATTAGCTAAATAGGATAAATTCATGGCAACGACAGATACGGCTCAAATAGAACCGTCAAATCCAGAAAAAAAATCAAATCATTTTCGTAATTTCATCATTTTTGCTGTTATTGCTGCTGGTTTAGGTACCGCAGGATATTTTTATACTCGCCATCAAAAATTATACCCAAGTACCGATGATGCTTATATTCATGCCAACATTCTGTATGTTGCACCACAAATTAGTGGCAAGGTACTCAGTGTTAATGTTGAAAATTATCAACATGTCGCTGAAGGGGATTTACTCGTTAAGATTGATCCTGCACCTTATGAAATTCAGTTAGAACAAGCTAAAGCGGCTTATGAAGTTGCAAGTCAGCAAAATAAAGCAACCGATGATGCTATTCTAGCGGCGAGTGCCAATGTGCGTGCTGCTGACGCTAACCTTGTTGATGTTCAAAAAACATATCATCGAGTAATGGATTTAGTGAATCGTAAATTATTGCCTTTACAACAAGGTGATGATGTAAAAGCTAAGCTAGCAAGCGCTCAAACTACCCTTGAAGCGGCACGTGCAAAAATGTCGCAATTGATTAATCAACAAGGTGCTAAAGGCGACGAGGCTCCTCAGGTTAAGCAAGCGGCCGCGGCATTAAGCCAAGCAACATTAAATCTATCGTATACGAATATTTACGCGCCATATGATGGTGAACTAGGTAAAGTCAGTGTTCGCCCTGGTAGTGTTGTATCTCCAGGTCTGGCGATGATGCCATTAATTGAAGATAACACCGCATGGTTACAAGCAAACTATAAAGAGAAAGATATCGGCTTATTGAAAGTAGGTATGACAGCTAAGGTCGTTTTAGATATGTATCCTGATGTGACTTATCAAGCTAAAGTTGAAGCTCTTTCTCCTGCAAGTGGTTCGTCTTTCTCGTTATTACCACCTGAAAATGCAACAGGTAACTGGGTAAAAGTACCTCAACGTTTCCCTGTGCGTGTTAAATTTACAGATTTGAAAGGTAAGCCATTACTTCGTGTTGGTGCGAGTGCTGACGTTACTATTGATACACAATCAGAGACTAACTAATGAGTCAGTCAGTAACTCCAGCTAACCGCACATGGATCACCTTAGCCGTTATGTTATCAGCAATTATGGTATTGCTGGATATGACGATTGCCAACGTTGCACTGCCGCATATGATGGGAGCACTAGGGGTTACATCTGAGCAGGTGACCTGGGTACTTACTTCTTATTCGATGGCTGAAGCTATCTGTATCCCACTTGCGAGTTATTTTGCGCTTAAATTTGGTGTGCGACGGTTATTAATCGTATCTGTGGTCGGTTTTATTATCACTTCTGCCTTGTGTGGTCAGGCTGATAGTCTTGCTGAAATGGTTACTTTTCGAATCATGCAAGGTGCTTTTGGTGCGTCAGTTATTCCACTGGCACAGTCAACAATGGTACAGATTTACCCTGCTAATGAGCGTGGTAAAGCAATGGCATTATTCAGTGTCGGTATTCTACTTGGACCGATTTTAGGTCCAACGGTTGGTGGTATTATCACTGAGAATATGGATTGGCGTTGGATTTTTTATGTCAACGTACCGGTAGGTGCTTTGTGTCTTACTTTGGTTTATCTGTTTGTTAAGATCGATGGCAAAGGTGAATCAAAATTAGATTGGCCGTTAGTTATCGGTATGACAGTGGGTATTGGCCTATTACAAATGGTGCTTGATAGAGGTAATGAAGAAGGATGGTTTGAGTCTAACTTTATTCTATTTTCATTAATTATCAGTGCTATTGCCTGGGTATTCTTTATTGTGCGTTCATGGCGTACAAAAGGGGATATCGCACCAATGTGGCTATTAAAAGATCGAAATCTTGCTGTATCATGTTTGATCATGGCCGGCTTTTCGATGGGGCTTTTTGGTATAACACAGCTACAGCCGATGATGTTGGAGCAATTATTACATTATCCAGTAGAAACGACAGGATTTGTAATGGCACCGCGAGGATTAACATCAGCGATTGTGTTGCTAGTGATGGCACAATATATGGATCGATTAGATCCAAGAATGCTGGTGGCGGTTGGACTTGGATTTAGTATCTTTGGTACCTATCTAATGATGCTTTATTCAATGGAGATTAATTTATATTGGGTACTAATACCGTCAATCATTCAAGGAATGGGGATGGGATTAGTTTTTGCTCCGTTAAGTCAAATGGCATATCGTACTCTAGAGGCCAAATATGCGGTTGGTGGTGCGGTGATGTATAACCTTTGTCGTACCATTGGTAGTTCATTTGGTATCTCAATTGTAAATACTTACTTTAGTCGTACCCAGCAGCGCGAGTGGCATGCGTTAGGAGCTGATATAACGGCGACTAATCCAATATTGCAGCAGCAGGCAATGCAGCATCATACTACAGTCACTGATCCTCATTTTATCGCTCAAGTGAGTGCATTATTGCATCAGCAATCGACGCTATTAGCATTTGTGTATACATTTGGCTTCTTAATGTTTTCTTATGTTGCCTTATTGCCTTTACTAGCTTTGTATAAGTTTAAGAAGAAAGCGCCATCCGCAACGGTAGGCTTTCATTAGAGATGATTAGTAGTATTGCGGATCAGAAATAAATAAAGGTAGAGTATTCTACCTTTTTTATTATTCAGCTATTAGTACCGTCTTGTTGGTTACTTTATTAGCATTAACTTGATTGCTAACTATACGTTATTGTTGTTATGTTTCCTTTTTGATTAAAAATATATCTGTCAGTGATGTTAGATTCTATTTTATCTTTACAGGCTTATGAGTGCTGGTTATTATAGTTGCTATGGAGAGATGGCTGAGTGGTTGAAAGCACCGGTCTTGAAAACCGGCATACGTTTATAGCGTATCTAGGGTTCAAATCCCTATCTCTCCGCCACTTTTGAAGCCTCGTCTTATATGACGGGGCTTTTTTGTAAGTTCTATTTATTTCATTCCTATCGTTAAATTATTTTTTATCATTATTATCTATTTTAAATATTTTGTAGATGTTGTGTCATTATTGTAAATTAAATGAATAACAATTATCTAGAAGGTGTTTTTTGGCTCAAAATTTATTGATAACAAGAGTAAAAATACGCAATATATTTTTATCAATATTTAATTGAGCACATTATAAACACTGCTAAATTAAGCAGTTATTTTGATGGTAGCCAGTAATCGCTTCTATTTGTGGTGCGTAATAAAATACACTGAATTGTTAAATTGAAATGTTATTTATTTAACAGTTGGTTATGATGGTTTTTTTACATTAAATAAGGAAAAATTGATCTAGATATTGGTTTTTCTTCTGTGTCTTAATTTGAGTATTTTTTGGTTGAAGTTCTATATGAAGCAAGGTGGCAGACGATTATATTACGGGTAAATAATTAATAAGGATAATAAAATGGAACCCGTAATCAAAAACAAATATACAATTAGTCATACAGTGAATGCTTTATTATCTCCGCTTATTTCATCTCTAGTAAATAATCTTAGCCCTAAAGCTTTTGGTACATTATTTAAAACAGCCTCTAGATTTGCTGATGAAGAAAATAAGCCTGGCTTATTAGAAGCAGCACAAATGTGTTCAGAGGAAGATCCTCAAGTGTTAGGTTGGTTACGTGCATTAAAAAAACTATCACCAAATTGCCGAAAGAAATTGATTCAAAATTTAATTATTAATCATGGCGTACTAGGTGCAAAAGAAAGAGAGCAAAATAAAGAAAAATATGGAACCAATATTCCTTTCTTAGTGCTGCTGTCTCCAACTTATCAATGTAATCTTGAATGCGTTGGTTGTTATTCGATGCTTTATGGTAATGAGTATCATTTTACTAAAGATGAGATGTATAACATCCTTACCCAATTTTATAATTTAGGGGTTAGATTTTTTACTTTTACTGGCGGTGAACCTTTTGTATATAAATACATGTATGAGATCTTTGAGGACTTCAATGATTGTTATTTCATGATTTATACCAATGGTACGTTATTAAAAGAAAATAAAGTTAAAAAGCTCGCTGAGTTGGGTAATGTTGCAATTACTATCTCAATTGAAGGTGGTGAAGAATATACCGATTGGCGCCGCGGAGAAGGCGTCTTCCAAAAAACCTGTGAGACGCGAAAATTACTGAAACAGTATGGTGTTCTTACTGGTGCTTCATTGATGGCGACATCTGAAAATCATGCTGAGATTATGAGTGATGAGTTTTGGAACTTCTTGGTTGATGAAAATGTAGAGTATGTTTGGACATTCCAATATATGCCGACGGGAGCTGATGCTAACTTTGATTTGGTTCCTACACCTAAACAGCGATATGAACGTTTCCATAAACTTGAGGTAATGCGTAAAGGAGGCACATTTGCTTTCTTAGCTGATTTCTGGAACCACGGTTTCCTTGTTAACGGTTGTATGTCTGGTGGCTCTAATTATTTGCATATTAATGCTAAAGGTGGCGCAGAACCTTGCGTGTTTCAACCGTATGCGGCTGATAATGTACGCGATAAACCAATCATTGATATTCTTCGTTCTAAATTCTTTGAAGGATACAAGAAAGATATACCTTTCAATGATAACTTAATGCAACCTTGTCCTATTATCGATAATCCAGAAGAATTCCGTAAGCATATTCAAGATGTTGGGGCTGTACCTCAATATGAAGGTGCTGATGGGTATCTGAAGTTTGGCGATCAACTTGATAGCCTGGCTAAAGAATGGGAAAAATATGCGATTAAGATTTGGGATGAAGAAGGATACGGTGATCAATATACTGCTGAGCATAAATGTTACACCTGTGGCGGTAAGTGAGTGACTCATAATAAATAATGATTTGGTATTATGTCTATACGATGATATCAAATCATATTTTATTTTTTATAATGTTTTCATGTGGATATAATTATTTTTAATAAAAAACTTTACAGGTAATTCGTTTTATGTGACAATTTAGTCACTCTGTAGTTTAGAGTTATTAATTGAGTAATAAGTTAAAGAAAAACCCTTAGAAACATCTTCGTTATTGTTGTGTACACTAGTGTTTCCCTTCGCTTTGCATCATCATATTTAATAATTCAGGCTTCAGTTCATCGCATTTGCGATAATTTTAAAGAATTTATATAAGGGACACAAAATGTCTAACAAATCAACTGGTCTAGTAAAGTGGTTTAACGAAGAGAAAGGTTTTGGTTTTATTACTCAAGACAACGGCGGTGCTGACGTATTCGTTCACTTCCGTGCAATCGCTTCTGAAGGCTTCAAAACTCTTGCTGAAGGCCAGAAAGTGTCTTTTGAAGTAGAGCAAGGCCAAAAAGGTCTTCAAGCTGCAAACGTTGTAGCTCTATAATTTTATAGTTAATCTATAAAGTTAATATTGGCGTAAATAACTTTGTTATTTGCGCCTTTATAGTTTCTATTCCTCCAAACTCCAAACTCCAAACTCCAAACTCCAAACTCCAAACTCCAAACTCCAAACTCCAAACTCCAAACTCCAAACTCCAAACTCCAAACTCCAAACTCCAAACTCCAAACTCCAAACTCCAAACTCCAAA
>NZ_PYON01000023.1 GCF_003026355.1 Photobacterium kishitanii
GTTGGTTCAAATCCGGCCCCCGCAACCAATCTCTTTTAAAGAGATGTGATGCGACACTAGCTCAGCTGGTAGAGCGCAACCTTGCCAAGGTTGAGGTCACGAGTTCGAACCTCGTGTGTCGCTCCAATTTGATAATTTATTGCTGATAAAGCGGTAAATGGTAGGTGAAAGACCTAGCTCTGCGACACTAGCTCAGCTGGTAGAGCGCAACCTTGCCAAGGTTGAGGTCACGAGTTCGAACCTCGTGTGTCGCTCCAATTTGATAGTTTATTGCTGATAAAGCGGTAAATGGTAGGTGAAAGACCTAGCTCTGCGACACTAGCTCAGCTGGTAGAGCGCAACCTTGCCAAGGTTGAGGTCACGAGTTCGAACCTCGTGTGTCGCTCCAATTTAAATCTTTGCAATGTACATTGGCTCAGCTGGTTGTACGCAATATTGCCAAGGTTGAGGTCACGCCTAGTTCCTTGAAGATCGGGAACCTCGTGTGTCGCTCCAATTTAATAACTCATAATTATTTTTGTGAGTTTAGTTATCATCGGACTTATCGATGAACTATTACTGTGAAGTATTAGTCTTAATGTGGTATTCCTGAGGTATACGATTACCGATATCATCAGTGTACTGCTTCAAGTGTTTCTAGTTTTGACTACGAAGCCCACTTAGAAGCAATCAGCTTCGATTACATCATCTGCTATTGAACATGCAACCTATTGGTTGTTTTTTTTATCTTAGCTATTTAAAGATGTTTTGTAATATCAATATCGCCGTATATGGCAAACGCTCTTTTCCTAGCATTGATAAATTGTACTTACTACAACAGCACCAGTGTAGTTGTCTTGTATTGATCTTAAATGATAGCAAGACATGATAAGTTGTTATTTTAGTAAGTGTTTTAGATTTATTGCACCGTTAGATCACAGTTAAGTCAACAGAGTTATCCACATAAAATATTCTGTGGGTAAGTCGGTTGATTAGATGTGATAGCTAGGTGTGCATAACTTTAGGATGAGTGTAATACGTGAAATTATTAACCTTATTAAAAACAAATAGCCAACAGGTTAACTATATGTTTTTTATGGATTAATTCTTTATTATCTACAATTTGTACACAGTTCATTTAATCCTTTCTCTATCGGGATAACCATCTTGATTATGTTATCCACTCCCTGTGTTTAATCTTTCTTTTAGCTCCCGTTTTTCGACCAATTAAAAAAGTTTTCCACATATACCCAGAGTGTTACGCATCTCGAGGTAAGCCCTTTTCTATAATCCGTACTAAACGTTTAGTCGAGCTAGGCAAAACATCAATAATCATTTGTTGATATTTTTGTTGTTGCTGTTCCAAAGCCCATTCAATATGTACATCAACTAACGGATGTTCGCCTTGACGATTTGTTAATGCTGCTACTATGTCTGCTTGATAGGGCGCATTACCCAGTGCAATAGTGATATTGCGTAGCCATTGAATATGACCAATACGACGAATAGCAGAGCCTTCGGTATTCTTTAAGAATGTCGCTTCATTCCAGTGATAGAGTGTCAGCAGGTCTTGTTGGAATAATGACTCACGGCAATGGTAGTCGGTTTCTGCGGTGATCTCGCCATGGCGATTAAACGGACAGACTAATTGGCAATCATCACAACCATAAATTCTATTGCCAATTGCCGCCCGATATTGTTCTGGAATGATACCGTCAAACTCAATGGTTAGATAAGAGATACAGCGTCGCGCGTCAACCACTCCAGATTCAATAATTGCTCCGGTTGGGCAACTAGTCATGCAAGCGACACACTTACCACATTGGTTAGTTACTGGTGCGTCAACAGGCAAGGGAAGATCAATTAAGAGTTCACCTAAAAAGAACCATGAGCCTGATTGGTCGTTAAGAATTAGCGAGTGTTTTCCTGTCCAGCCTAATCCAGCTTTTTCAGCTAATGGCCGTTCAAGTACTGGCGCTGAATCAACAAATGGGCGACAGCCAAATTGACCGACAACCGTTTCTATACGTTGCCCCAATTGCTTAAGCCGGTTACGGATTAATTTATGGTAATCTCGCCCGAGTGAGTAACGGCTAATATAGCCTTTAGTCGGTTGCTTTAAGGTTTGAGCAAAGCCGGCTTGTGGCGGTAAATAATTCATTCTGACACTAATCACACGTACCGTTCCTGGCAGTAATTCCTGCGGCCGCGCACGCATCATACCGTGACGAGCCATCCAATCCATATCACCATGGTAACCAGCATCCAACCATCGTTGTAATTGCGTTTCATGCTCTGACAAATCGACATCACTGATCCCTACAGCTTGAAAGCCGAGCTCTTGTCCCCAAATTTTAATTTGAAGTGCGAGTTGTTGATAATCGATAGTCATAGTGTCAGTCTTATCTTCTAGCCAGTAAAAATCAGGGAACGGATTCTAGCACATTCTTATTTTAGAGTAGCAGTTTGGTTGCGATCGAAATAATTGGGAGCGTATCCATATCTGTAATTGTGTTGTCGCCGTATGATAATGGGTTATTTTGATAATATTAATAATCGAATGAGAGGCGGAGATGAGTACAACAACAACCATACCGAACTGTTTATATCGTGCGCAAGATGTTCGCCAAGGTGAGCAGCAACTTGCAGCTATTTATGATATCGATTTATATCAATTAATGGAGCGTGCCGGCAAAGCTGTATTTGAATTAATGCTCAAATCTTATCCTGACGCTAAACAGATTTTGGTGTGTTGTGGCAGCGGTAATAACGGTGGTGATGGCTATGTAGTCGCTCGTCTTGCGCAGCAATATGGTTTATCTGTCATAGTGTGGGAAAAAGAATGCGGTCATCAAACCAGTGATGCGGCGCGCGCGCGGCAGCTATGGTTAGCAACCACAGGGACCACAACATTATTAGCACCACAAAATATTGATGAGATCGATGTGATTGTTGATGGTTTAATTGGTACGGGTTTATCTGTCACCGTTAATGATGAGATCAGTCAGCGTATTTTGTGGATCAATGCCACTCAGTGTCCCGTTATTGCGATTGATGTTCCATCTGGATTATGTGCAGATACCGGAGCAATACTTGGCGTTGCCATTAATGCGGCAATGACGGTCAGTTTTATTGGTTTTAAGCAGGGGTTGGCTACTGGGCAAGCAGCACAGTATTGCGGTCAGCGGTATTTTACCGATCTTGAGGTTGGGGAGTTGTTTTCGCCGTTAGTAACGGCCAGTGCTTGGCATATTGATGCAACAGAGATCACTACCTTATTGCCGCCTCGTTCTCGTGTTGCTCATAAAGGCGATAACGGTCGAGTGGTGTGTCTGGGGGGGGATCACGGTACATTCGGCGCGATAAGGTTATGTGCAGAAGCTTGTTGCCGCACTGGCGCTGGTTTAACAGCCGTAATAACCCAAGCTGACAGTGCACTGTCAATTGTGACGGCAAGGCCTGAGATAATGGCTCTTGGTTGGCACGATGATACTGAATGTTTACAGCAGAAGTTAGCGTGGGCGACGGTGGCCGTGATTGGCCCAGGATTAGGCCAGAGCGAATGGAGTCAGCGTTTATATTTAGCGGCTAGTCAAAATAATTTGCCATGTGTTGTTGATGCCGATGGATTGAATTTATTAGCGACGATGCCAATGGTAAATTCACTGCGAATATTAACGCCACATCCAGGTGAAGCTGCACGGTTGCTGAACATCTCTATTGCAGAAATTGAAGCCGATCGCTTTGCTGCGGTAAAATTATTACAACAATCTTATGGTGGGGTTGTGATTTTAAAAGGTGCAGGCACCATTATTTATGATGGTGAGCATATTTTTGTTTGTACTGCCGGTAATCCAGGTATGGCAACAGGGGGCATGGGCGATGTATTATCTGGCATCATTGCCGCTTTAATTGCTCAAGGATTATCGTTATCTCAAGCCGCCCGTACTGGGGTTTGGATCCACAGTAAAGCAGCGGATTTATGTGCGCAAAGCGGTGAGCGTGGTATGCTTGCGGCAGATCTTTTTCCGTTTATTCGTCAATTAGTCAATCCAAGATAAAAATATAATGCAAACATTTGAAACTTCTCTTGCTGATGAGCAGGCAACGGTAGATTTTGGCCTTAAATTGGCTAAAGCCTGCACGCAACAAACAACAATATATCTCCATGGTGATTTAGGCGCAGGTAAAACCACATTCAGTCGTGGCTTTATTCGTGCTCTTGGTCATCAAGGAAATGTAAAAAGTCCAACTTATACATTAGTTGAACCCTATGATCTTGCGCCTTGGCAAGTTTATCACTTTGATTTATACCGCCTTGCTGATCCTGAAGAATTAGAATTTATGGGGATCCGTGATTACTTTACTAATGATGCTATTTGTTTGGTTGAATGGCCTGAAAAAGGCATTGGTATGCTACCAGAACCTGATCTGGAGTTAGAATTGCGCTATCACGGCGATCAAAGAATGGTATTAGTGACGTCGAATACGGATTATGGTTCAGCGTTGATCAACCACTTACAGTTAGGTTAATTAGAATGGCGTTACGGACGTATGCAAATCTTTTAATTTTGGGAGTGGGGTTAGTTAGTTCTACCGCTTTTGCAAATGAACTAAAAGGAGTTCGGGTATGGCCTGCTCCTGATGAAACTCGTGTCGTGCTAGATATGCAAAGCCAAGCGGATTATTCGCAGTTTATGCTATCGAACCCATCACGGTTAGTGGTTGACTTAAATAAGACTTCACTCAAAACCAAGTTGCCGATAACTGTTGCTAAGAGTGAAATTTTAACCAAAGTGCGTAGTAGTAATGCACCAGAAAAAGGCACTACACGGTTAGTGTTTGAACTTAAGCGAGCTACAACACCTAAAATTTTCTCATTATCACCCACGCCTGATGGGAGTTATGGCTATCGATTAGTGATGGACTTACCTAATGGTTCTGGTGTTGGCGCTGTTGATAAAGAAGAACAAGCAGAAGAAAAAGCCACTGAAAATAACTTAGCCAAATTGCCATCTGGGACTGCTGATATAGTCGTTGCTGTTGATGCTGGTCATGGTGGTGATGATCCTGGTTCTATTGGTCCAACTCATAAATATGAAAAAAATGTCACTTTAGCCGTCGCGCGTAAATTAGCGGCGAAGATCAATGCGACAACGGGTATGCGTGCGGTAATGACTCGTCGTGGTGATTACTATGTACCATTAGGTAAGCGCTCAGAGATTGCTCGTAAAAATAAAGCGATGTTGCTAGTTTCAATTCACGCTGATGGTTTTAGCTCACCGAAGCCTCGCGGCGCATCTGTATGGGTATTAAATACCCGTCGTGCCAATACTGAGATTGGTCGTTGGTTAGAGCAAAGCGAAAAACAATCAGAATTGCTTGGTGGTGGCGATGTACTATCTAGTAATCCTAAAGATAAATATTTAGGCCGTGCGGTACTTGATCTGCAATTTAGTTATTCGCAGAAAGAAGGCTACGATGTGGCTAAACGAGTATTAGCCAACTTGCGTCATATTGCGCGTTTACACAAAACGGTACCGCAATATGCGAGCTTAGCAGTATTAAAATCACCTGATATTCCATCATTATTAGTTGAAACGGGCTTTATTACTAACCCGATTGAAGAGCGTCAATTAACCTCTAATGCGCATCAAAATCAACTTGCGAATGCGGTTTATAAAGGTATTTTGCAATATTTCACTGCCCATCCACCAGAAGGCACATTATTTGCTTCGCGGTTGAAAGCCGGTGGTATGAAGCATAAAGTTACGTCAGGCCAAACATTAAGCGGCATTGCGGCTAAATATGGTTCTTCGATGGCGGCGATTAAAGCGGCCAATAAATTGAAATCAAATTCAGTTAATATTGGTCAAGTATTAGTGATCCCGGGTACCGCAGTTACTACGGCAACAGCCGTAAAAACAACTGCGGCTAAGGCAGTAACTAAATCAGTACCTACAACCCGTATTGTGTGGCATACCGTGACTCGCGGTGAGTATCTTGGCAAAATTGCGGCTAATTATGGGGTAACCATGAGCAGCATTCGTCAAACTAGTCATCTAAAGTCTGATAATGTCATGGTCGGTCAGAAATTAAAAATTGCCGTTTCTGCTGTGAAAACAGTGCGCCATAAAGTACGCCGCGGTGAGTTTTTAAGTAAGATTGCGGCAAAATATGGGGTATCAGTAGCAACTATTCGTGATGCGAATAAGCTACGTTCTGATAAACTAGCAGTAGGACAGACGCTAATCATTCCAAGAAGTTAATTATGCCGATTCAGATTTTACCCGCTCGGCTGGCTAACCAGATTGCAGCGGGTGAAGTTGTTGAACGCCCCGCATCGGTAGTCAAAGAGCTTGTTGAAAATAGTATAGATGCCGGTGCCACTCGAATCGATATTGATATCGAAAAAGGTGGCAGCCGGCTGATTCGTATTCGTGATAATGGTAAAGGGATTGCCAAGGATGAACTTGGCTTGGCCCTTAGCCGTCATGCGACCTCAAAAATAGCATCACTTGATGATCTTGAAGCAATTGTTAGCTTAGGATTTCGAGGTGAAGCGCTCGCCAGTATCAGTTCTGTATCACGTTTAACCTTAACCTCCCGCACTGAAGATCAAGCTGAAGCGTGGTCGGCTTATGCTGAAGGTCGGGATATGGAAGTGCAGTTAAAGCCAGCGGCTCACCCTGTTGGTACTACGCTCGAAGTGTTGGATTTGTTTTTTAATACCCCCGCACGCCGGAAGTTTTTACGCACTGAAAAAACTGAATTTACCCATATTGACGAACTCATTAAACGGATTGCTTTAAGCCGATTTGATGTTGCGATTACGCTTCGCCATAACGGTAAATTGATACGTCAATATCGTATTGCTGATAATCCGTTGCAACAAGAGCGGCGTTTAGCTGCCGCTTGTGGTCCTTCATTCTTACAACATGCGTTAGTGGTCGAATTAGCCCATGGTGATTTGAAATTATCTGGCTGGATTTGTAGCCCGCAAGGGGCACGTAGTCAAAATGATATTCAATATTGCTACGTTAACGGCCGTATGATGAAAGATAAATTGATTAATCATGCAATTCGACAAGCTTATGAAGCGAGCTTACGATCGGAACAATACGCTGCTTATGTATTGTATATTGAGGTTGATCCTCATCAAGTTGATGTTAATGTGCATCCTGCTAAGCATGAAGTACGTTTTCACCAAGCACGATTAGTGCATGATTTTATTTATCAAGCATTACAAAGTGCGCTCCAACAAGGGGCGAGTGTTGATGATGTGCAGCAATACCAAGCACCGGTAAGAGCCAGTGCGCATGCACATCCTGAGGTAACCACGGATCCAATAGATCGGGTATCACACACTATTGCTGCGATGCCTGATTATCCTAATAAAGCACCTTCTGAGAGCTGGCTTGTTACTCGTGACTCTTCTGTACCAACGCCAACCTTAGATACAGAATCTGAACCTGTTGCTAACGATAACAAAAATTTATTAGTAAATTCAGTTAGTAAAGATGGTCAACAAAGCTATAGTCAAAAGAGTAGCCCTAAATTATCACCACAATCAGCGGCGAGAGAGCGTCAGCAATGTTCTGCAACCACTCAGTATGCGAATGCTTCTTCTCGTCATTATGGCGAACCAGGACCAACAGCAGCAGAGTTAAAAGCTTATCAGCAGCTGATTACAACGGATAATTCAGGAACGAAAATTGCTAAAGCACCATTAAATGAACATGCAGCCCAGATAGCAGAGCCTCGACGCGAGTGGCCTTTGGCGAAACAGCCTGCTGCTATTAAGCCAACTAAGCATCGTAGTGGGAATGATGCTGGATTAGGAAAAGCGTTAGTTGTTGTTGATGAGCAGTTTTTATTATTGAGTCAGCAACACGATATGATGCTATTGCATTTACCGATTGCAGAGCAGTTACGTTATGTTGGTCAGCTACAGCTTGCAAAAACGGAAGGGTTAAAGCCTCAACCATTATTGATTCCACTGGCGGTACCGATTGAGGCTGAATTGATTCAGTGTGCTGAGCAACATGGGCAGTTATTAAAGCAGTTAGGGATTCAGCTGAAATCGAAAGGACGAAATAGCCTTATTATTCTGTCGGTTTGTATGCCATTAAGGCAGCAAAACTTACAACAGTTAATCCCAAATTTGTTAATCTATCTTCATTCTGTGAGCGATGATCCTGATGCTCAAGGATGGGATAATCTTTTATTCTGGCTCGCTAAGCAATGTCATGTGCCTGTAACAAGTTACACTTTGGCACAAGCGATTCAGTTAATTACCGAATTAGAGCAGCTATGGGGAGAACAATTAATGACGTTTAAGACGCAACTGGTTCGCCCTGTGGATATGCAAGCAGCGATAGAAGCATTTAAATAATTTATGACTAAGTCACAACCACAAGCTATTTTTTTAATGGGCCCGACAGCGTCAGGCAAAACCGATCTAGCTATTCGTTTACGAGAACAGTTACCCGTTGAGTTGATAAGTGTTGATTCCGCCCTTATCTATAAGGGAATGGATATTGGTACCGCGAAACCAGATGCTCATGAATTGGCACTGGCACCACACCGTTTAATTGATATTCGTGATCCAGCGCAAAGTTATTCTGCTGCAGACTTTCGTTCGGATGCACTAAAAGAAATGGCTGATATAGTGGCAGCAGGGCGGATTCCTTTGTTGGTCGGTGGTACTATGTTGTACTACAAGGCATTATTGGAAGGTTTATCACCATTGCCAGCGGCAGATAATGCTGTTCGTGCTGGGATAGAAAGTGATGCTGCTGCGCGAGGTTGGCAAGCACTGCATGATGAATTAGTGCAAATTGATCCTGTTGCTGGTGCAAGGATCCATCCAAATGATCCACAGCGATTATCTCGAGCATTAGAAGTTTTTCGTATCTCAGGTAAAACATTAACTGAGTTAACAAAGACTCAAGGTGAATCGTTACCTTATAAGGTTCACCAATTTGCAATTACGCCCACGGATAGGGCTGTACTGCATCATCGGATTGAGCTTAGGTTCAAAAAAATGATCGAGGCAGGGTTTGAGCAGGAAGTTAGGGCATTATATGACCGTGGTGATCTTCACCTTGAGCTTCCTTCTATTCGTTGTGTCGGTTATCGACAGATGTGGGAATATTTGGACGGGAAACATGACATAGATGAAGCGGTTTTCCGTGGTATCTGTGCTACCCGTCAATTGGCAAAGCGTCAAATCACTTGGCTTCGTGGCTGGAAAGATTTGACTTGGTTGGATAGTAGTGATGTTGATAGCGCGTTACAAACCGTCACAAACTCAGTTAGATGTGATGTTTAATTAACGTGTATACTCTGAACTGCTTTGCGTATTTTTAGTTTTTGTTCGTTGCTAATACAACTACAAACAAATAAGGAAAAGAAATAATGGCTAAGGGGCAATCTCTGCAAGACCCGTTTTTGAATGCGCTGCGTCGTGAAAGAATCCCGGTCTCTATTTACCTGGTAAACGGTATCAAACTACAAGGTCAGATTGAATCATTTGATCAATTTGTCATTTTACTTAAAAACACCGTAAACCAGATGGTTTATAAGCATGCTATTTCTACTGTTGTACCTGCTCGTCCGGTGAATCATCACCATGCGAGTGATCGTCCAGCAGGAAGTGACCGCCCAGAAAAAACAGAAGAGTAAGATTATTTTCAAATAAGGAGTTGATTACTTGTTTGACCGTTATGAAGCTGGTGAGCAGGCTATTCTTGTTCATATTAACTTCACTCAAGATGAGGAATCAGAAGATCTTAGCGAATTTGAAATGCTAGTATCTTCTGCAGGGGTTAACGCGCTGCACGTGGTTACGGGTAGCCGTAAAACACCACTTCCCAAATATTACGTGGGTGAAGGTAAGGCACAAGAAATAGCTGATGCTGTAAGAACTGTTGATGCAGATATTATTATTTTTAATCACGCATTGTCACCTGCACAAGAACGAAACTTAGAGCAGCTTTGTCAATGTCGAGTGATTGATCGTACTGGGTTAATTCTCGATATATTTGCGCAACGAGCACGTACCCATGAAGGTAAGTTGCAAGTTGAATTAGCACAATTACGTCATATATCAACCCGATTAATTCGAGGTTGGACTCACCTTGAGCGACAAAAAGGTGGTATTGGCCTTCGCGGGCCAGGTGAAACTCAGTTAGAAACCGATCGACGTTTATTACGAGAACGTATTAAAACAATTTTGCGGCGTTTAGATAAAGTCGCTAAACAACGTGATCAAGGACGTCGAGCGCGTAATCGAGCAGAAATCCCAACAGTGTCATTAGTTGGGTATACCAATGCGGGTAAATCAACATTATTCAATCGTATTACCGATGCTGGGGTATATGCAGCCGATCAGCTGTTTGCGACCTTAGATCCAACATTGCGTAAGATTGAAGTTGCAGATGTCGGTGCAGCGATACTTGCAGATACTGTTGGTTTTATTCGACATTTACCCCACGATTTAGTGGCTGCGTTTAAAGCAACATTAAAAGAAACGCAAGAAGCAGATCTATTGCTTCATGTGGTTGATGCCAGTGATGATCGTTTTCGCGAGAACATTGAGGCGGTAGATACCGTACTTGATGAAATCGATGCCGGCGACGTTCCTGTTTTACTTGTTATGAATAAAATTGATAACTTGGATAATGCACAGCCACGAATTGAGCGTGACGAAGAGGGTTTACCTCAACGAGTTTGGGTATCAGCCATGGAAGGGCAAGGCATTGACTTGTTATTCCAAGCCTTAACAGAACGTCTTGCGGGAACAATGATAAAACACAGTTTGCGTTTACCGCCTGAAATGATTGGACGGTTACGCAGTAAGTTTTATCAGATGGGATGTATTGTGCAAGAAGAATATGAATCAGATGGCTGTTTAATGATTGATATTCGCTTACCGATGGCAGAATGGTCGCGGTTACAAAAAAGAGAAAGTACTTCGTTAGATGACTACATCGTTGCTTAATGGATTGCTGAGTAATAAAAACTGTCGTCATATCACATTGATGGAGTTCTATAATGGCGTGGAATGAGCCTGGTAACAACGGCGGCCGTGATGATAAAGACCCTTGGGGTAATAAAAATCATGGTGGACGTGAACAAGGACCACCTGATCTGGATGAGGTTTTCTCAAAACTAAGTCGTAAGGTTGGTGGTGTGTTTGGTAATAAAAAAGGACCAACAGGCAGCGGTAGCGCTGTAGGTTTGGGTGCTGTTGCAGTTTTAGCTGTGGCTGTATGGGGATTTTCAGGCTTTTACACTATAAGTGAAGCAGAGCAAGGTGTTGTGCTGCGCTTTGGTAAGTTTGATCAAATCGTCAAGCCTGGTTTGAACTGGAAGCCGACTTTTATTGATGAAGTCATCCCTGTTAACGTACAAGCAATTCGTTCGCTACGAGCTTCTGGCTTAATGCTAACCAAAGACGAAAATGTATTGAAAGTTGAGATGGATGTTCAGTATCGTGTTGATAATGCTGAGAAATATCTCTTTAGTGTTACCAATGCCGATGATAGTTTGCGTCAAGCAACAGACTCTGCACTGCGTGCGGTTATCGGTGATTCAACTATGGATCAAGCGTTAACAACAGGCCGTCAGACTATTCGTGCGAATACTCAAGCTGCAATTAATAAAATTATCTCAAAATACGACATGGGTATCCGTGTTGTGGACGTTAACTTCCAAAGTGCTCGTCCACCAGAAGCGGTTAAAGATGCCTTTGATGATGCTATTGCAGCACGTGAAGATGAAGAACGTTATGTTCGTGAAGCAGAAGCTTATAGTAATGACATTTTGCCAAAAGCAACCGGTCGTGCTGAGCGTCTGAAGAATGAATCAGAAGGTTATTCTGAGCGTGTTATTAATGGTGCTTTAGGTGATGTTGCACAGTTTGATAAGCTGTTGCCACAATACGAAGCTGCTAAACAAGTAACTCGTGAACGTCTGTATCTTGATACGATGGAACGTGTATACAGCAATACCAGCAAGGTGTTAATTGATACTAAGTCTGGTGGTAATAACGTGATGTATTTACCACTTGAAAAGTTAATGAATCAATCACATAACCAAGCGAAAAAGCCAGTAGATACTGGCCGATTAAGTGGTATTGAATTGGAAAAAGTGGAAACGCCAACGCCAGCTGCTCCAACACCACGTGCTGATACTGGCCGTCAAGGGAGATATTAATTATGCGTAAGTTAATCATCCCAGTAGTTGTGATTTTTATTGCACTATTATTGATGTCTATGTTTGTAGTGAAAGAGGGCGAGCGTGGTATCGTAGTACGTTTTGGTCGTATTCTAAAAGATAACAATACCGAAGTTGCACGTATTTACGAGCCAGGTTTACACTTTAAAGTTCCTGTATTTGACCGTGTGCATGATCTTGATGCGCGTATTCAAACCATGGACGACCAAGCAGATCGTTTCCTAACCGCTGAGAAAAAAGACGTTATCATTGATACTTACGTAAAATGGCGTATCAAAGATTTCGGTAAATATTACTTAGCAACTGGTGGTGGTAATACATCAACAGCGGAATCATTGTTAAAGCGTAAAGTCGTTGATAGCTTACGTGCTGAAATTGGTGCGAAAGAAATCAAGCAAATTGTATCTGGTGAAGACAGCATTTCAACACCAACTACATCGTCTGATATTGCACAAACTAAGGCTGCGAAGGCTGCCCTAGCTGTGATTGAAGGTGTGGTGCCGGTGAAGAAAGTTGAAGGCCAACGTGATCAAATCATGGCTGATGTACTTGAAGAAACGCGTGAAAGTGCGAAAGATTTAGGTATTGAAGTAGTTGATTTCCGTATTAAGAAAATCAACTTACCTGATGAAATCAGTGAGTCTATTTACCGTCGTATGCGTGCTGAACGTGAATCAGTAGCGCGTAGTTACCGTTCTCAAGGCCGTCAACGTGCTGAAGAGCTTCGTGCTCGTTCAGAACTTGAAGTGGCAACAGTTTTGGCTAACGCAAAGCGTAAAGCACAAGTTGTACGCGGTGACGCAGATGCAAAAGCGGCTGAGATTTATGCTAAAGCATACAATCAAGATCCTGAGTTCTACAGTTTCTGGCGTTCTCTGAAGGCGTATGAAACGAGCTTTAATTCGAAAAATGACATTCTTGTTATTGATCCGAATAATGAGTTCTTTAAATACATGAACCATTCAGAGCTACCAGCAAAGTAAGCTCGCTTTAATAACAGCGCAATCGTTATAATAAAGACAAGGCTTCGGCCTTGTCTTTTTTTTTGGATAAAATATATGATGAATACAATCTTATTAGCCATTGGTTTAGTGTTAGTTGTTGAAGGGTTAGGTCCATTATTGGCGCCTCAAGGATGGCGTAATATGGTGAGTCAATTAAGTCAGCAGAACGATAATGTTTTACGTCGTATTGGTGGCTGTTTGGTGGTTGCGGGGAGTGTTATTGCTTATATGATGTATTTAAAAATGTAGAAAAACAGCCATAAATAACCGTTATAAGTAGTTAGGTGTTCAATGCACTGAGCCAAAAATGACTGCAAGCAGGCGGTTAAGGTGCTAGAATCCTTTTTTAACTACTGATAGATGAAGAAAGATGGCAAATAATGTAGTCGTTCTTGGCACCCAATGGGGTGACGAAGGTAAAGGTAAGATCGTTGACCTGCTGACCGAAGATGCAAAATATGTAGTTCGCTACCAAGGCGGACACAACGCCGGTCACACCCTAGTTATTGATGGTGAGAAAACAGTTCTTCACCTGATCCCATCTGGTATCCTACGTGACAATGTTAAATGCATCATCGGTAACGGTGTTGTACTTTCTCCTGATGCACTAATGAATGAGATGGGCCCACTAGAAGCGCGTGGCATTCCTGTTCGTGAGCGTTTGTTCCTGTCAGAAGCTTGTCCACTAATTCTTCCTTACCATATTGCTCTTGACCAAGCACGCGAAGCGGCTCGTGGTAAAAAAGCAATTGGTACTACTGGTCGTGGTATCGGTCCTGCTTACGAAGATAAAGTTGCTCGTCGCGGTCTTCGCGTTGGTGATTTATTCGATAAAGCGGCATTTGCAGAAAAGCTTAAAGAAGTGATGGCTTACCATAACTTCCAACTTGAGCATTACTACAATGCTGAGCCTGTAAGTTACGAAGAAGTACTAGAAAAAGTACTGTCTCAAGCTGATCTATTAACGTCAATGGTTATCGATGTAACAACTGAACTTAATGACGCACGTCTACGTGGCGATAAGATCATGTTTGAAGGTGCTCAAGGTACGTTACTTGATATTGACCATGGTACTTACCCATACGTAACTTCATCTAACACTACTGCTGGTGGTGTTGCTGCAGGTTCTGGTTTTGGCCCTCGTCACTTAGGTTACATCCTTGGTATTGCAAAAGCATACTGTACCCGTGTTGGTGCAGGTCCTTTCCCGACTGAGCTATATGATGGCTTAGACAAGCAAGATCCAATTGGTAAGCACCTAGGTACTGTTGGTAATGAGTTTGGCGCAACGACAGGTCGTCTACGTCGTACTGGTTGGTTCGATGCCGTTGCTATGCGTCGTGCGGTACAAATCAACTCAATTTCTGGTTTCTGTCTAACTAAATTAGACGTACTAGATGGTCTAAAAGAGTTGAAAATCTGTACTGGTTACAAAACCAAATCAGGTGAGCTACTAGACGTTTCACCAATGGCAGCTGATGCATACGAAGATCTAGAGCTAATCTACGAAACAATGCCGGGCTGGAGCGAAACAACATTTGGTGCTAAGACACTAGATGCGCTACCACAAGCAGCACTAGATTACATCGCACGTATCGAAGAGCTAACGGGTGTGCCAATTGATATTATTTCAACTGGTCCAGATCGTAACGAAACGATCATTAAAGTACACCCATACGCTGAGTAATCACTTGCGGTTGCTTTAAGCAAAAAAACCAGCTTTCGAGCTGGTTTTTTTATAGCTCCAGATTATCGTTATGATGCAATCTGTCTGAGTTAAAGTTTGAGCTCAAGCGGCCGATAGGTAACTATTCGTCGTTTGAAGGATTGCTAATGAAATACTTGCTGATGATCTGTGCTGCTTGGTTAGCAACGCCTGTATATGCTATTGCTACAGTAGGGGAGGCAGTGCCAGTTTATACCGAAGATCAGTTAAGTGCATGGTTTGTAATTAATCAGCATTTAACGCAAGTAAAAGCGGATGATTGCCAGTTAGTACAAGATATTCAAGCACGGGCGGAACAAATAGAATCACCCACTTATCAATTTCTTTATGGTGATATGCTTGCGTGGGGAGTCTGTGTTCCTAAAGATGTTGGGCAAGGTATGTATTACATGCGAGCAGCTGCCCAGCAAGGTGTGCCAGTTGCTTTAGAGCAATTGGGGCGTTATTACGCTCAAGGCATTATTCTACAACAAGATAAAGAGCGCGCTATTCCTTACTTTCGTGAAGCCGCAGCTCTTGGTAATATTCGGGCACGAATTCAATTAGCACAATTATTGATAGCTGATAATGGTAGCCCTTTAGATTATGAAGATGCTTATCGGTGGTTATATCAAACGGTGACAACCAACAAAAGCCAACATCAACAAATTCGTCGCTTACGATATCAGTTAGAAAAAAAGATGCCTGCGAATATTATAGCCCGTGCTAAACGGCGCTCATCGTTTTGGTAATCGTCGTCAGTTATTGAACTAACAACAGCACCTAATGAGATGCTGTTGTTGGATCTAGGTTGATTTTAATTCGTTACAATACCTTATGTGGCCCAAAGCATTCATAATGAATACGATCGCTGGTAACGCCTAAGCTAATTAACTGGTTGGCGATAAATTGCATAAAGCCAATAGGGCCGCAGCAATAAAAATGCATCGTTGGGTCAGCAATTTGAGTGGCGATATTATTGAGTTCAATTAACCCTTGGTAGTCATAATCTTCTGCTGGACGATCTGTAGCAGTAGGGGCGTTATACCATGTTAATGCCGTAATATGCTGATGGTGATTAGCAAGGGCTTTAACATGATCTTTATAAGCATGTTGTTGGCCATTTTCAGTGGCATGTAACCAGTTTACTGCTGCTTGATGTTGAGTCAGGGTTTCCAACATTGCTAGCATTGGGGTTAAGCCAACGCCTGCCGAAATTAATGTCACAGGTGTTTGCGGTTTAACATCCAAGAAAAAATCACCAGCGGGTGCTACGAGTTTAACTTTATCACCAACATTGACGTTATTGTGAAGGTAGTTTGAGACCGTGCCTTGAGCCTCGCGTTTAACAGAGATGCGGTAATTGGTGCTATTGGGTGCCGATGATAAGCTGTATTGACGGATCTCTTGGTGCTCTAATTCATCGGCATTAATATAAATTCCTAAATATTGCCCTGGTTTGTAGTCTGCGACCTGTCCACCATCTGCTGGCGTAAAGGTAAAGCTGGTGATTAGCTCACTATCACGTTGTTTCTTCGTTACTATAAATTCACGCATGCCACGCCAACCGCCGACCTTATTATTACTCTCTTGATAGATTTCTTCTTCACGGTTAATAAAAATAGTCGCTAATACCCCGTAGGCTTCAGCCCAAGCATCTAATACTTCTTGTCCTGGTGCTAATAATTCATCAATGGTAGCTAGCAGATGGCTACCGACAATCTGATATTGATCAGCTGTAATTAAAAAGCTGGTATGTTTTTGAGCTATTTTTTCGACCGCGGGTAATAATACTGCTAAATTATCAATATTATTGGCGTAAGCACATACTGCATTAAAGAGTGCTTTTTGCTGGCTTGAAGGCGTATTTTTATCAGGGCCTTGTTGGTGGCTCATGTTAAAAATATCTTTAAGTTCAGGGTTGTGACTAAACATACGCTGATAAAAGTGTTGTGTTACTGCAGGACCTGCTGCGGCAATTACAGGGGCTGTCGATTTTACGATATCAATGGTTTTTTGACTGAGCATTACTTTCTCTTTATAAGTTGTATTTATAATATATGTTATAAGTTGTATCTGATCTGTATCTTTTAGTCAAGAACAAGATTAAAATAGTAGCAGGAGGAGTTAATGTGCAGTTAACCAGTTTTACCGATTATGGCCTACGTGCCTTGATATATCTTGCGAGCTTGCCTGAAGGTGAGTTAACAAGTATCACAAAAGTAACCGACACTTATGCAGTGTCGCGGAACCATATGGTCAAAATTATTAATAAATTGGGCCAATTAGGTTATGTAGAAACCGTGCGCGGGAAAAATGGTGGTATCCGTTTAGGAATGCCTGCGGGAAATATTGTATTGGGGCATGTGGTAAGGGCGATTGAACCGTTACAAATCGTCAATTGTGCACCTGATTTTTGTAATATCACTCCAGCATGTCAGTTAAAGGGGATCCTTGCTGATGCGCGTAATGCTTTTTTAAATGAGCTAGATAAGTACACATTATTGACTTTGGTAGATAATAATCCACCATTGCGTGTCTTATTGGGGTTGCCTGCAGAACACTAGGACCATCTAAAGATTATGGTCTAGCATCACACTACTCCCTATTATTTAGTGGAATTGGTATTTATTGCCAGTTCCCATCTGTTCACCTAAGAGCTGGGTATACTAAAGGTATGGCTGGCCAACAGGAACTGTTTATGTCTAAAGGTACTACCGATTTACCGGTTGATCCTTTTCGCGAACGCGAAGCATCTAATTACGAAAATCCCATTCCAAGCCGTGAGTTACTGTTAGAAGTGATTCGTGGTTTTAGTACACCCGTTAGTCGCGACCAGCTATTTGCTGCGTTAAAACTTGAAGGTGATGATCAATATGAAGGCCTGCGTCGTCGCTTACGTGCGATGGAACGTGATGGTCAATTAATTTTTACTCGCCGTCAGTGCTATGCATTACCTGAGCGTTTAGATTTAATTAAAGGTTACGTAATCGGCCACCGTGATGGTTTTGGCTTTTTACGTCCAGAAGGTACATTCAGTAAAGACACTGATTTATTGTTACCTGCCCATCAAATGCGAAGTGTGATCCATGGTGATTATATTTTAGCGCAAGCTGATGGCGAAGATAAACGTGGCCGTCGTGAAGGACGTGTTGTACGGGTATTAGCAGAATCAACCACTCAAATAGTTGGTCGTTTCTTCCTTGAAGATGGTATGGGCTATGTGGTACCTGATGATTCTCGTATTGCACAAGATATCATTATTCCTCAAGACGCTCGTCAAGGTGCCCGTATGGGGAATGTGGTTGTGGTTGAGATCAATCAACGCGCCACTCGTCAGCACAATGCCGTTGGTCGTGTAGTTGAAGTACTGGGTGAGAATATGGCACCGGGTATGGAAATTGAAATCGCACTCCGTACCCATGATATTCCACACGTATGGCCATCAGAAGTCGACAATCAAATTAAGCATCTGACCGAAGAAGTGCCAGAAGAAGCTAAACTTGGTCGTGTTGATTTACGTCAATTGCCGTTGGTAACCATTGATGGTGAAGATGCCCGTGACTTTGATGATGCGGTTCACTGTCAGCGTAATCCTGATGGTGGCTGGCGTTTATGGGTCGCGATTGCCGATGTAAGTTATTATGTACGCTCTAAATCAGCATTAGATAATGAAGCCCTCAAGCGTGGTAACTCGGTGTACTTCCCTGCCCAAGTTATTCCAATGCTGCCAGAAGTGCTTTCAAATGGTCTATGTTCACTTAACCCACAGGTTGATCGCTTGTGTATGGTGTGTGAGATGACGGTTTCTGATGGCGGTAAACTGACTGGCTATAAGCACTATGAAGCAGTGATGAATTCTCATGCGCGCTTAACTTACACTAAAGTAAGTAAAATGCTCGATGGTGATGAAGAGTTGCGTCAACGTTATCAGCCATTAGTGCCGCATCTTGAAGAACTTTACAGCATGTTTAAAGCGCTGAAAGTTGCTCGTGAAGCGCGTGGCGCCATTGAATTTGAAACGGTTGAAACCAAGTTTGTTTTCAATGCGGATCGTAAGATCGAAAATATTGTGCCGTTAGTACGTAATGAAGCGCATAAAATCATCGAAGAATGTATGATTTTAGCCAATATCGCGTCAGCACAATTTGTTGAAAGTGCTAAAGAACCAGCGTTATACCGTGTCCATGACACCCCTGGTGAAGAGCGTCTCCAAGGTTTCCGTGATTTCTTGGGCGAGCTAAGTTTAGAACTTGGCGGCGGTTTAGAGCCAAGCCCGAAAGATTACGCGGCATTAGCGAACTTAATTCAAGAGCGTAATGATCGTGAATTAATTCAGACCATGTTACTGCGCTCAATGAAGCAAGCGATTTATCAAGCAGATAATATTGGTCACTTTGGTTTAGCCTTGAGTCAGTACGCTCACTTTACCTCACCGATCCGTCGTTACCCTGATTTAACCTTGCACCGTGCAATTAAATATTTAATTGCTAAGCAAGCAGGTAATACTAAGAACGATACGCCAACTGGCGGTCATCATTATTCATTTGATGAAATTGATGTTATCGGTGAGCAGTGTTCAACCACCGAACGTCGTGCTGATGACGCGACTCGTGATGTATCTGACTGGCTCAAATGTGAGTACATGCAGGATCACCTTGGTGATGAGTTTGAAGGTGTAATCGCTAACGTTACTGGTTTTGGTTTCTTTGTGCGTTTAAATGAACTCAACATTGATGGTTTAGTGCATATTTCAAACCTTGCTAATGACTACTACCAATTTGATCCTGTGGGTCAGCGGTTAGTCGGCGAGAGCTCAGGTGTGATTTATCGTTTAGGTGATACCGTTCACGTTAAAGTTGCAGCTATCAACCTTAATGATCGTCAATTAGACTTTGATATCGTTGGCGCTGAGCGTAAACAACGTGGTGCTGGTAAAACAGCGAAAGGGCGTGAGAAAAAACAGCGCATGCGTAAAGCTGAAGGCCTAAAACGTCAGGGAATGCCTGCGTTTAAAGTTGAAGACGGTGAAGCTAAACCTGAATCGCGTAATAAAAGTAAACGTGAGCGTTCATCTGTACGCAAAAAGCTAAAAGAAGGTGCTATTCCTTCAGCTGATGAAAAGAAAAAGCCGAGAGTAAAGAAACCTCGCAAATTGTCAGATGAAAAGCCGCAGACAGATCCTAAAAAGAAGCCCAAAGTTCGCAAGAAGAAAAAGCAACGTGCGGGTAAATCAGAACGTGCAGCAAAGAAGAGTTAATCCATGAGTAATGATATGATTTTTGGCATTCATGCCGTTAAAGCTGTACTTGCATCTGACCCGGTGCGCTTTATTGAAGTATTCGTACTTAAAGGACGTGAAGACGATCGTTTATTGCCGTTAATTACTGAGCTGCAAGGTTTGGGGATTACCATTCAAGAAGCTGGCCGTAAAGCATTAGATGACAAAGTGGATGGTGCTTCTCATCAAGGGATTATTGCGCGTGTGCGTCCTGGCAAGCAATATAACGAAAACAACCTTGATGATTTATTAGCGACTCAAGAAAATCCATTACTGTTAATTCTTGATGGCGTCACCGATCCGCATAATCTTGGTGCGTGTTTACGTAACGCTGATGCTGCTGGTGCCGTAGCTGTGATTGTGCCAAAAGATCGTTCAGCACAACTCAATGCTACCGCAAGTAAAGTCGCCTGCGGTGCCGCTGAAATTATGCCATTAGTACGCGTGACTAACTTGGCGCGTACCATGCGTGCATTACAAGATAAAGGCGTATGGATTGTGGGTACTGCTGGTGAAGCAACGCATGATATTTACCATAGTAAACTAACAGGGCCATTGGCGATTGTTATGGGTGCTGAAGGTGAAGGTATGCGTCGTTTAACCCGTGAAACCTGTGATGATTTGATCAAGATCCCAATGGCGGGTTCAGTATCAAGTTTGAACGTATCTGTAGCGACGGGTATCTGTTTATTTGAAGCGGTACGTCAACGCACATAATGCGTGATTAAGCGTAGATAACTGCATAATTATTTAAACCCACTCAGTGATTTCTGAGTGGGTTTTCTATTATTAGACGGTATAAAAAACCACCAAAGACAAGACTAATTATCGACGAATGAGCAAGATAGGTTGAGGTTAAGATGCATTTGATTGAAAAGCGGCTGGTGGTGATAAAATAAGCTTGCCTAGATTGATCATTCTCTGTACTATCCGTCATCCAAATTCTCGGTTCTTTTTTTTAGTTCCTTGCTTCCCCAGGATAACCGAGCCGACAAGGGAAGCTGAATAATCCGTAAGGAGCAACCTATGCGTCATTACGAAATCGTATTCATGGTGCACCCTGATCAAAGCGAGCAAGTTGCTGGCATGATCGAGCGTTACACTGCTGCTATCAAAGATTCTGGTGGTCAAATTCACCGTCTAGAAGATTGGGGCCGCCGTCAAATGGCTTACCCAATTAACAAACTGCACAAAGCACATTACGTTCTTATGAACGTAGAAGCTGAGCAGGCTGTTGTTGACGAGCTTGAGTCAAACTTCCGCTTCAACGACGCAGTGATCCGTAACATGATCATGCGTACTAAAAACGCTGTTACTGAGCCATCTCCTATGATGAAGGCTAAAGAAGAGCGTTTCACTAAGCGTGAAGATCGTGCTGAAGCACAATCTGAAGGCGAAGCAGCTGCTGAGTAATTTGTTTAATGACTAATCGTCTGGTGTTGACTGGTACTATTGCCAAGCATCCCAAACGAAGCCAATCCCCGGCAGGCATACCTCATTGTCACTTTGTGCTTGAGCATCGTTCTGTGCAGCGGGAAGCTGACTTACCACGCCAAATATATTGTTATATTAACGTGGTAATCAGTGGTAAAGGTCAACAAGTACTCACTCAAGATTTAGTTGTCGGAAGCAATATTAAGGTGGAGGGATTTATCTCTTACCAAACCGGCCGTAACGGTATCGGGAAATTAGTTTTGCATGCCGATCACATTGACTTAATTTAGATCAGGAGATAGCCCATGGCTCGTTTCTTCCGTCGTCGTAAATTCTGCCGTTTTACAGCAGAAGGCGTACAAGAGATTGACTACAAAGACGTAGCAACTCTAAAAAACTACATCACTGAAGCTGGTAAAATCGTACCTAGCCGTATCACTGGTACTCGCGCTAAATACCAGCGTCAGCTAGCTCGCGCTATCAAGCGTTCTCGTTACCTAGCACTTCTACCGTACACAGATAAGCATCTGTAAGCGGCAGTCGTTTTTAGAACTTTATAGAGGACAAGATAATGCAAGTTATTCTACTTGATAAAATCGCTAACCTAGGTGGCCTTGGCGACCAGGTTAACGTTAAAGCGGGCTACGCTCGTAACTTCCTTATCCCACAAGCTAAGGCAGTTATGGCGACTAAAGCGAACGTTGAAATGTTCGATGCACGTCGTGCAGAGCTAGAAGCTAAAGTTGCTGAGCAACACGCTGCTGCTCAAGCACGTGCTGAAGCACTAAACGTACTTGAAGGTGTAGTTATTGCATCTAAAGCTGGTGACGAAGGTAAACTATTCGGCTCAATCGGTACTCGTGACATCGCTGATGCAGTTTCTGCAGCTGGCGTAGCACTAGTTAAGAGTGAAGTACGTCTACCTGAAGGTGCACTACGTACGACTGGCGAATTTGAAGTTAGCGTTCAGCTAAGCTCAGACGTATTCGCAACTGTTAAACTAAACGTTGTTGCTGCTCAGTAATCGCTTTTAGCTTTAATAGTAAAAAACCAGCCTTCGGGCTGGTTTTTTTATGCCTGTTATTTAGGAATTTGTCGACTAAAGCGTATAAATTAGCGATATCGTGGTGGTGGTATCGGAATTTTTCATGCCCTCAGGTACCCAAGAATAATAAGTTTGGGTATAGCCGAGGTTTAAGGCAATATTATCAGTGATGGCATTGGTAGCATTGAATGAGCTTTCAAGTGTAGTGTTACTTTTTCCTGATACAACATTGAATTTAGCGCTTAGTGTCAGGGTTTTAAGCGGCTTCCATTGCATGTCGACCGTACTTTGCAGTACCACTTCATTGACGACTTCTTGTTTAACAATACTGTCGCTTTTTATTTCATCGAGATTAGGATCTTGGTGACGAAAGCCAGGACCAATATCGACTAGAGTTTGAAAAGTTTCATAGCTAAATAAGCGGTAACCGATACCCATTGAAACCAGTGAATCTGCATAATAAGGCCCATAGCGGTCATCAACATAGCTACCATTACCATAAAAGTAATAACCGTCACGGATCATACGCTTTGACTTTAAGCTCATCGACATCTTACGCTTGTCTTCTTGGCCGTCTTTTTTTGCCATAATAAACTTGGCATCGCCGTTAGTTTGATAGCGCCCTTTGGTATATGTAACTGCAATATTGCCATTCAGGGTTTGAGAGTCTGAGTTTCCTGATAAGGATTGGTAGCCTAAGCCAATACTGCTTGTTAAAGGTGATGGTTCATCCGGTGTTGCGGTTGTCGGTTCTTCACTAGCGTTGGCTGCTGTAGTGGCAAGCAAAAGTAATGTGAGTATATATCTTGCCAAAAGTCCTCCGCTGGCAGGGTCGTGTAAAGAGAGAAACATGAGCGCCGCATTCTAGCCTAAATTTGTCAACTTTTGGTTAGGAATTGTCGTCTTACTGTTGGTAAACCAAAAAAGGAGGATAATTGTTATTCTTGCTAGTGAGCAATCGTAATGGTTTATAGCTACTCAGAAGCAGGGGATAGGTTATACTGTCGAGCTCCGTTCTTGGTTTTGGTAAATGCACAATTGCTATGACAGATAATCGTAAATCGAAACAATTAAAAGATAATCAAATGGACGCCATTAAGATGCCACCGCATTCGCTTGAGGCTGAGCAATCAGTACTTGGTGGTTTAATGTTGGATAATGAGCGTTGGGATACTGTTGCTGAGAAAGTGGTTGCTAAAGACTTTTACAGCCGCCCTCATCGGATTATTTTTGAGGCAACCGCAGCCTTATTGGAAGGTGGACAGCCACTTGATTTGATCACTTTGTCTGAGCATCTTGAGCGGTCTGATAAACTGGATGATGTCGGTGGTTTTGCTTACCTTGCTGAATTGGCTAAAAATACGCCGTCAGCTGCCAATATTTTAGCGTATGCTGATATTGTGCGTGAACGAGCCTTGATCCGAGACATGATTGGGGTCGCCAATGAAATTGCGGATGCTGGTTATGATCCTCAAGGCCGCACCAGTGAAGATTTGCTGGATATGGCGGAAAGCAAAGTTTTTGCCATTGCTGAGCAGCGCACCAATGATAAAGAAGGTCCGCAAAACGTAGACACTATTTTAGAGCGTACTCTTGAGCGTATCGAGTTGCTTTATCAATCACCGCAAGACGGCGTTACCGGTGTCTCAACCGGTTTTACTGATCTCAATAAAAAAACCGCGGGCCTACAAGGGTCGGATTTGATTATTGTTGCCGCACGTCCATCGATGGGTAAAACCACCTTTGCGATGAACTTATGTGAAAATGCCGCAATGGATCAAGAAAAACCAGTGTTGATTTTTTCGTTAGAGATGCCCGCCGAACAAATTATGATGCGTATGTTGGCATCATTATCGCGTGTTGATCAAACTAAGATCCGTACCGGGCAGTTGGATGATGAAGATTGGGCGCGGATATCATCAACAATGGGTATTCTGATGCAAAAGAAGAATATGTTCATTGATGATAGTTCAGGCTTAACCCCAACAGAAGTTCGTTCACGAGCGCGTCGTATTGCACGTGATAACGGTGGTCTTAGCATGATCATGATCGACTACTTACAGTTGATGCGTGTGCCGGGTTTACAAGAAAACCGTACTTTAGAGATTGCCGAAATCTCACGCTCGCTAAAAGCATTAGCGAAAGAATTAAATGTACCTGTTGTTGCTCTTTCTCAGCTTAACCGTTCGTTGGAGCAACGAGCAGATAAACGTCCTGTTAACTCTGATTTGCGTGAATCTGGCGCCATCGAGCAGGATGCGGACTTAATCATGTTTATATACCGTGATGAGGTTTATCACGAAGACAGTGCCCTTAAAGGGATTGCTGAAATCATCTTAGGTAAACAACGTAATGGTCCAATTGGTACTGTACGTTTAACCTTCCAAGGCCAGTTCTCTCGCTTTGATAACTATGCTGGTCCTGCTTTTGATGAAGAGTAAGCCTTAAAAATTATTTAGGATATTGGATGAAAGCTGCAACTGCACATATTGATACCCAAGCTTTGGCACATAACCTGAGTCAAATCCGCCTGCAGGCACCAAATAGTAAAATTTTGGCGGTTGTTAAAGCCAATGCATACGGACATGGGTTGTTAGACGTGGCAAAAAGTCTAGCCAATGTTGATGCTTATGGTGTGGCACGAATAGAAGAAGCGTTAACGCTGCGTGCTGGTGGTATTGTGAAGCCAATTTTATTATTAGAAGGCTTTTATGCGTCAACTGATCTGCCTGTATTAGTGACTAATAATATTCATACCGTGGTGCATTCAATTGAACAACTTGAAGCTCTTGAGCAAGCAGAGCTAGATGCGCCTGTACGAGTATGGGTTAAAATAGATACTGGTATGCACCGTCTTGGATTGCGTCCAGAACAAGTTCCACAATTTATGCAACGGTTGCATGACTGCGATAATGTCGCTAAGCCACTGCGTTTTATTAGTCATTTTGGTAATGCTGATGATTTAAGCAGTGATATTACCTTAAAGCAAATTTCCTGCTTCTCAGCACTGACGAAGCCATATCAAGGTGAGCGTTCACTTGCTGCTTCTGCGGGTATTTTAGCGTGGCCTGATAGTCATTTTGAGTGGATTCGCCCCGGTATTATTATGTATGGCGTATCGCCATTTAATGAATTAGATCGCATGGCATCAAGCTATAACTTACAACCAGTAATGACCTTAACCTCAAGCCTAATTGCGGTGCGTGAAGTCAAAAAAGGTGAGCAAGTAGGTTACGGTGGTATTTGGACCAGTGAACGTGATACCAAAGTCGGTGTTATTGCTATCGGTTATGGTGATGGCTATCCACGTTGTGCGCCAAACGGCACTCCAGTGGTTGTTAATGGCCGTATTGTACCAACGGCAGGTCGTGTTTCGATGGATATGCTAACGGTCGATCTTGGACCTGATGCGACTGATAAAGTCGGTGATGAAGCTATATTATGGGGTAAAGGCTTACCTGTCGAAGTGGTGGCGCAATATACCGGTGTGATCGCTTATGAATTAATGACCAAGCTGACTCCTCGAGTGGCTATGACCTATTCATAGTTGAATTAATGACGAATAACTGTAATCGCCGCGATTTAACTCGCGGCTTTTTTATCTGTTATTTATTCTTCACCTTGAATTGTGATCACTATTCGGCGTGTACCACCGTGATTTCGATGCTCGCCCAAATAAATACCCTGCCATATTCCTAAAGCGAGTTGGCCATCAGTAATTGGAATGCTAATACTATTACCGAGCAATGACGCTTTGATATGCGCTGGCATATCATCATCACCTTCATAGGTATGTTGATAAAAAGCAGCTCGTTCAGGAACGGTATGATTAAAATGTGCTTCCATATCATTACGAACGGTTGGATCTGCATTTTCATTAATGGTTAAACTTGCTGATGTATGTTGAATAAAGCAATGTACGATACCAACCTTTAATGATTGAATTATTTCTATATTTTGCTCTATTTCAGTGGTTATTAGATGAAAACCACGGGCTCTCGGAGTAAGATGAATCGTTTTTTGATACCACATAGCCATTTACCTATCGGTGAAACCTTTTAGTTTAATTAGTGATTACCATTATCATCTTAATGATAAATACAGGTATGATGCAGTTATATTTTCGTGATTTGACGCAATGACGATAATGTTATTTTAACGTCATAATTGGTTGTAACAGATAGCATTATTATTAGACACCTAGCATGCTAGGTTAAATGGCATAGATCGAGGATCTTTCGAAGGCGATATGATTCGAGGGATGAACATAACAACATCGGGAACATTATTATGTTAAAGAACATTAATCCAACGCAAACGCAAGCATGGCAAGCATTGACGGCCCATTTTGAGCAAGCTCAAGATTTCGAATTAAGTGAGTTATTTGCTAATGATAGCGAGCGTTTTGCCAAGTTTTCTGCTCAGTTTGGTTCTGATATTTTATTGGACTACTCAAAGAACCTGATCACAGAAGAAACTTTGACTAAGTTGTTTGCATTAGCCAAAGAAACCGAGCTAGATGCTGCTATTGCGGATATGTTCAACGGTGAAAAAATTAACCGTACTGAAGATCGTGCTGTATTACACGTTGCGTTACGTAACCGCAGTAACACGCCAATCATCGTTGATGGCGAAGATGTTATGCCTGCGGTTAATGCCGTATTAGCTAAAATGGAGAGTTTCACTAACCGTATCGTAAGTGGTGAGTGGAAAGGTTATACCGGTAAAGAAATTACTGATGTAGTAAACATCGGTATTGGTGGTTCAGATCTTGGCCCTTACATGGTTTCTGAAGCACTATCAGCTTACAAAACGCGTTTAAACATGCACTTTGTTTCTAACGTTGATGCGACTCATATTGTTGAGACGCTGAAAGATTTGAACCCTGAAACAACATTATTCTTAATCGCATCAAAAACATTTACCACTCAAGAAACAATGACCAACGCTCTGTCTGCTCGCGATTGGTTCTTAGCGATGGCAGAAGATAAAGCTCACGTAGCTAAGCACTTTGCTGCTCTTTCTACCAATGCTGAATCAGTGGCTGAATTTGGTATTGATACTGATAACATGTTTGAGTTCTGGGATTGGGTTGGTGGTCGTTATTCACTATGGTCTGCGATTGGTCTTTCTATTAGCTTAGCGGTTGGTTTTGATAACTTTATTAAGTTACTTGAAGGTGGCCATGCGATGGATAATCATTTTGTTCAAGCACCACTTGAGCAAAAGTTACCTGTAATTTTGGCGCTAATCGGTATTTGGTACAATAACTTCCATGGTGCTGAAACTGAGGCAATCCTTCCTTACGACCAATACATGCACCGTTTCCCTGCTTATTTCCAGCAAGGTAATATGGAGTCAAATGGTAAGTATGTTGATCGTGGCGGTAAGCCTGTAGATTATCAAACAGGTCCAATTATTTGGGGTGAGCCAGGAACAAATGGTCAGCATGCGTTTTACCAACTTATTCACCAAGGTACTAAGTTGATCCCATGTGATTTCATTGCGCCTGCAATTAGTCATAATCCATTAGGTGATCATCATCCTAAACTAATGGCTAACTTCTTTGCTCAAACAGAAGCATTAGCATTTGGTAAGAGCCGCGAGACAGTAGAAGCTGAGTTTGTTGCTGCAGGTAAATCACAACAAGAAATTGATGAGCTAGCTGAATTTAAAGTGTTTGAAGGTAACCGTCCAACTAACTCGATTTTGCTTAAAGAAATCACGCCATATACATTAGGTGCATTAATTGCGTTGTATGAGCACAAAATCTTTACTCAAGGTGTTATTTGGAACATCTTTAGTTTTGACCAGTGGGGCGTAGAACTTGGTAAGCAACTCGCTAACCAAATTTTACCAGAGCTAAACAACGCTGAAAGTGTGGTTAGTCACGATAGTTCAACTAACGGCCTGATTAATGCATTTAAACAATGGCGCGCATAGTGCCTATTATTGGTTAGCGTAGTTAACTGATAAAATAAAACGCCGCAATCATCACGATTGCGGCGTTTTTTATTTTTGACGTTTGCTTAATTATAGCGCGATAACATCGCTAGCTTGAGGGCCTTTCTGACCATCAGTTACGATAAACTCAACGCTTTGGCCTTCACGTAATGTTTTACGTCCTTGCGCCTGAATGGCACTGAAGTGAACAAATACATCTTTACCATCGGCAGCAGAAATAAAGCCAAAACCTTTATCATCGTTGAACCACTTTACGGTTCCAGTCAGTTTACTCATGTACGTCTTTCCCTTATAGACTAATAATAGTAGTCACAGCCAATAGGTAACTAGATGCTTATGACTGATTAAGTCTAGATCGAATTCATGACAATGAGTAGTTTTTTATTGTGCTTTTATGTTCGAGCTAACGTTAATTAATCGCGTGGCTAATTATGTTAATTCAGATTGGAAAGATGAGATGGTGCTATCACTTGCAGTAATAGCACTAGAGCAGATTTATTCGTTAGTCGTTTGTTGGCATTTATGGCAAACACCATGGCTTTCAACCACGTGATGCTTGATCATAAAACTATACTGTTCTGATTTTATACGCAAAAATTTTGCGAGCTCATCATCATGGGTTTCTTCAACAAAACCACACTTATCACAAATTAATAGTTGCGAGCAATGATCAGCATGGCCAAGTACACAACAAGCAATATAGCTGTTAGTTGATTCGACTTTGTGGACAAACCCTTGTGCTAACAGAAAATCCAAGGCGCGGTAAACCGTTGGTGGTTTAGCTTGGGGTTCTGATGCTTTAAGTAAATCAAGTAACTCATAAGCACTGATAGAACTATGATGATTAATAATCAGTGCCAGTACTTTTAATCGCTGGGGAGTCATTCTTACCCCGCGTTGCTCACAGAGCTGTTGTGCTTTGGCTAGCAGTTGAGTTTGAACCGTCATAGAGCCTCAAAAAAACGTCATTAAGTTGTTATTTTATCACAGCTATCTAAAAACATACTCACACTTAGCAAGGAACCGTGGTGAGGAAGGGGATTCCGTGTCAATGATCACGTTATAAAAAGCCATAACCTAAGTTATGGCTTGTCTTTATATTAATGAATCTTAGTGGTATTCATATTGCAGCTAGTTAGGATGATTTATATGAGCACTTAAAAAACTTAGGCTGTCATCTTCAATTAAGAATAGTTTATCTTTCATATCCTTAGGCAAGTTAATGTTTGCCACTAACTTATTTAAATAGATATCTCGACGATAGATATTATCAATTAGCTCTTGCTTAGGAATTGCTCTATTTGGATTCTCAAACAGGTAGCAGAGTAATTGGTAATTTAACGATCGGCCTTTGAGTTTTAACAGCGGTTTATTACCTAAATAAATCGTCCGTTGACGTTTATTCAAATATAGGTGCGCATGGAGCTTTTTTCTTGCATAAAGATAATAAGTGACAAGAATGAGGTAAATTATAACCTCAGCAGCAACTATAATTGCGGTGTTTTGCAACGTTTAATTTCCTTACATTTAGCCATGCTACTGATATCGTTGCTGATGATAGGATCTTGGCAGTATTTTTCAGCAAGATGAAATTGACCATTCCATTTGATTTTCTCACCTAGTGCATTGCTCTTTTTGCACTTTGAGTATACAGCGTCAACTTCTTTAATAAGAATATCTTTCACTTGTGTTGTTAATACGAGTTGCTGTTGTTTAAGGGTATTTAATTCACTGTTATCAACAGGCTTTAAAATTAAAACTAATACTGTTATCCAGCCTAATAACCCAAGTACAAATAAAAACTTAGGAAGTTTTTCATTTAACATATTATGCTCATTATTGCATTAAAAGCGAGATAATAATCGAATGGTTATGGTTGGCTAGTAATGTAACGATGCTTTTTGGCATTAATGGCAAAAATGAATGAGAGATTAAAGTTTTTGGGTTAAATGTTACATGTTTTAGTGCGAGCACTGTGCGGCTACATCAATGTAGCTGCACATTGATTGTTAGTACTACTTTAGTTGGTGAAGATATTCACCGATGGTAATCATCACATTATTAATATCAACGGTCAGTGATTGATTAGTTTTTGGATACCATAGCCCAACTTGGTCATTATCATTGAGGGTTATAATGAGTTTAGCCCCAGTTTTTAAGGCGCGATTATGTTGGCGTTTTATTTTGCTATGACTTAGATCTGTCAGTACTTGAAGTTTTGGTAATTGACGGCGAATGTTGTGGGCAACCGCTAGTGCTTTTTCATTTTGTTGTGGTGATTCAGTGGTGATAGTAATGTCAGGATCATTATTTATGCCTTTATCAAGCCCTAGCGTTTCGACTAATAACAATAGTCGTTCAATCCCGATAGCAAACCCTGAACCAGGTAAGGCATTTTTACTAAACAGTTCGATTAACCCATCATAACGGCCACCACCACAAACGGTAGCTTGTGAACCAAGCTTATCAGTTATCCACTCAAACACTGTTTTTGAATAGTAATCAAGACCACGCACTAAACGTGGATTGATGGTGTAACTTATACCTGCTTGGTCAAGTAGATATTGCAGCTTATTAAAATGAGCTAGAGAATCTTCACCAATAAAATCAATTAGCTGAGGTGCTTCATTGATCATGTCCTGCATGTCGGGGTTTTTACTGTCTAGAATACGTAATGGATTACTGCTGAGGCGGGTAAGACTATCTTGATCTAATAATGACCGATGTTGCTCAAAATAGGTGATTAGGTGTTGGCGATGAACTTGGCGTTCTGCTGTGGTACCCAGTGAATTAATTTCAAGGGCAATGTGTTGGTCGACGCCTAATGCTTTGAAAATATCGTAAGACATACAAATTAATTCAGCATCAATGTCTGCCCCTGCCATACCGAATGTTTCAACACCAAATTGAGTAAATTGGCGTAAACGTCCTTTTTGAGGTCTTTCATAGCGGAACATTGGGCCTTGGTACCACAATCGTTGAGTGCTGTTATAACACATATTGTGTTCAATGACGGCACGCGCACAGCTACTGGTTCCTTCTGGGCGTAAGGTGATATGTTCGCCACTTTTATCAACAAAATTGTACATTTCTTTTGAAACTATATCGGTTGATTCACCGACAGCGCGCTCAAATAAGGCTAGAGGTTCAATAATAGGTAGCCGAATTTGTTGATAACCATAGCTATGGGTCACTTGTTTTATAATCGATTCTAGCCATAACCAAATCGGTGTTTGTTCTGGTAAAATATCAGATACTCCACGGATTGATTGAATGTTATTTTTCATAGGAAACCCTACTTATATTGCATTATCGGCTATTTATTTCCTCTATCGTGAGAAATACATTTATAATAACTACTGTATTTAATGGTATTAGATAATAGCCGTTAGGTGTGATATTGCTGGTAAATAGTGGAATAGGCACCAGCAATATCGATTCATAAAGGCGGTAGTGAACTACCGCTTTTTTTATGCTGCAATCATTTCGCCATTAGCATCTTTAATTACATCATCAATTAACGCATCGACTTTTGATGCATCAAGATGGTGTGCAGTGGTGATAAGGTGTGCTTGACCACCAGATGTTGCGAGGCAGTGTTTTTTCCAAACCGCTTCAGATGGGCAAGGGAATACCACTGTGATTGAGTTTTTATTACACCATGCGTTAATACCAGCAGTTTGTAGGCGTTGTACCGCATGTTGTGCTAAATCAAGACTACGATTAATACGACGTTTAAAGTCTGCATGTGAGTGTGATTTCACCGCACACCACATCATTAATGGTGTGTGGCCATTACGTGAACCAGTGATGGTTTTATCGTGAGCAGAGATGTAATCAATCTCAACTGAAATTGCATCAACATTGCGTTTTTTTGCTACCACGATACCACATGGGATTGGTGAGCCAATCATTTTGTGGCCAGAGACACCAATAGAGTCAATACCATCGGCAAAGTTGAATCCTTGCGGTTCATCAACAAAAGGTAGAATCATGCCACTTAATGCGGCATCGGCATGAATATAGTAATCTTCACGCTTAATACCTAACTCACCAATCATTGCTTGAATCTTACTAATATCATCAATCGCCCCACGTACTGTCGTGCCGATATTGGCAAAGATAATCGGATGCTTTTCGTCATCTTGTTTAATCTTACTAATTAGATCATCGTAATCAATTTCACCATTTGGTAATGAATCAACCAGCTGTGATTTAATACGTAGTAGTTTGACGATTTTAGCTACTGAGTAGTGAGTGTCTTTTGAGTAATACAAGGTGCCATCAGGGAAAAGCTCACGACCAAGGTAGCAACCAAACATATTACTTTCAGTACCACCATTAGTGACATAACCCCAGCTATCTTCAAATGGAATTTTGAAAAGATCGGCAAAGTATTCCATCACTTCTTTTTCAAAATCAAACGAGTTAAGGAGGTAGTTACAGTACTCGGCCCAATCACCACAGTTGTTGATTGAGAAGCGCATAAAGCGTTCTAGAATGGTGTAATCAAAATCTGCTGACTCAGGGTAGCCAATATTAAAGTATTGGTTTTTTACACAGTAAGCCCAAAATTCGTCAAGTTTATTTTGATTTTCAATTGATAATGTCATGATATATATCCTAATAAATTTGTTTAATTGATACTTTCAAATAATTGTCAGTTAACTAATTAATCTTTTAAATAAAGAACTTTCTCGCCGTTTTTATGGCGTTTTGCGGCAATAAAGCTATATAGCGGAATAGTGAGCATCACCATTACTACACCCCAGTACATGGAGTCTGCACCTGAGCCAAGCATGGCGAATAAGCTATAAGCCATACCAATAACGACCAGAATGCTGTAAATCACGAAGTTACCACCTTTGTTTTGTTTCTTGGCAATCATGATGATTGGCAGCGCAATAACGGCGTAGATGTAAGGCAGTAGTGAAGCAAATACTGACATTAGAATGACAACTTGAAATTGATCGGCAAGATCGGGTGATGCTGTCATTAGTAGTACACCACTCATAAGAACACCGGTGAATACTAAACTTTTCATTGGTACGTCATTACGGTTTACAGCAGCAAAGAACTGAGGGAATAAACCTTGCTCTGCACCTGCACGTGGCGCTTCTGATTGCAGAATTAACCAACCTGAGATTGAACCGAAACAAGCAATGATACTTAGGATTGATGCGATGGTACCGGCAGTGTCACCAAACATGTAGCGCGCAGCATCAGCAAATGGTGCCGCTGATTTAACTAACTCTTCATGTGGTACTAGACCCATAATGACACTACAGCTACCGACGTAACATACCGATGCAATCAGCAAACCATATACAGTTGCTTTTGGTACTGTTTTTTCAGGATTTTCAACTTGACCACTAGAAACTACTGCAGACTCAACACCAAGGAAGCCCCATAGTGCAATTGATGCTGCTGATAAAATTGCGTGCGAATTGCTTTCGCCAGTACCGTTATAAACCTGAGTAAACATCTTTGGATCAAACCAGAACCAACCAACGATACCCACGCCTAACACAACAACTAGCATACAAATTGCAGTAAATGATTGAGCGCGACCTGCTGCTTGAGCGCCAAGGCTTGCTAAAGCAATAAAGCCCCACAAAATAACAATGGCAACCACAGAGCCTATACTTGGATCTGTAAGTTGTGGGAAAAAGTAACTTAGGTAGCCAATACCCGCGACGAGTAGTGCAACGTTACCTATCCAGGCACTGATCCAGTAACAAATGGTACTTTGAAAGCCAACAAAAGGACCAAAAGCATCAGCTGCATAGGCAACGATGCCGCCGTTTCTTGGTGTTAAAAGACTGGTTTTGGCAAACACAAGCGCAAGTGCGATAACACCTACAATGGTGATAAGCCAACCCCATAGTGAAATGTAACCAACCCCTGCAAGGTTGGTGGGTAGCATAAATACCCCGGACCCCATCATGTTTGATGCGGTAACTAAGGTTAATGCGACTACGCCCATTTTTTTGGCGGAGCTTGCACTCATGGTGCTTGAATCGGAATTTCCGGCAGCCATCTCTATTTCCTCGTTTGATTTGATGAGGGAATAGTAAAGTTTTACCTCACTAAAAGTGTGACCTGTATCACTATTTTTTTTGCAAAAGTTTTAATTGCAGCCAGTTTTGGTTGATTTTTGTTCAGAATCGATTAATTTGACCCTGTCCCCTTTTATTGTGGGTATCATGTTTTTTCATAAACAATTGTTATAGATTTGGGAAATGAATCATGCCAAGAAAAGAGCGGTTATTTATTCTAGGGTTGCCTCAAATCGTACAATTGCAGGGGCATAATAAGAGTGAACTTTTTATTGACGATGATGACCATGACTATTTTCTGCAGTGTATAGATAATGCAATCACGCGTTATGGTGGTGATTTGCATAGCTATTGTCTATTTGCTGGCAATGCTCTTTTATTAATAACGCCTAATGAAAAAGAAAATATTGGTGCAATTATTCAGCACGTAGGTAGACGCTATGTACCTTATTTTAATAAGAAATATCAGCGTAGTGGCAGCTTATGGGAAGGGCGTTATAAAAGTTGTTTGGTTGAGCCGGAAAATTATTTACTGCCTTGTATGCATTACATTGAATCAGCGGGTATGTTATTGACGGTGGCTGCAGCGGATTACCCTTGGAGTAGTTATCGCCATAATGCTGGATTAACGACATTATCGCGTATTATTCCTCATGCGGAATATAATCTACTCGGTAAAACAGCCTTGCAACGGGGTGGTGCTTATCGACGTTTTAGTCAGAAACCTATAAGTCATTATATTTTGCAGCGTATCAGTGATTGTATTCGACAAAATACTCTTTTGGGGATGGCTAAGTTTTGTCAACAACTCGAAAATCAACTCCAAGGTAATGTTCGCCCAAGGAAACGTGGTCGTCCGCGTAAGAATTATAATATTTCAGAACAACAGCTGAACTTTATTGAAACTAAGATCCGCTTGTTATGCCAACAATACAGTTATATCGAAATTAAATTACCTTTGATTCAAGATGTTTCACTTTCACCTGAATTATTAAATTTTTCGATGCAGCCTCAGCGGTTAGCATCTTATAATCATCAAACGATTTTAAGCAGTGATGGTTCTTTAAGTTGTTTACAATTTGTAAACCAGCATTCTGAATTACTTCATGGCAGTAAAGTTTGGTATCAAGGGCCTATTTTTCGACATACTTCTGAACAACATGACATGCTTGAACAATATGTTCAGGTTGGTGTTGAAGCTTTTGGCTGGGAAGATGATGCAATTGTCGCTGAGCAGTTACAGCTTCAATATGAGTTATTTAAGGTGTTAGAACTCAATAAAGAAGTTGAGTTACGAATTAATTATATTGGTAGTCTAGATGAATTTGCTGCGTTTCGTTATGCGTTGACAACTTATTTTCAACCCTACGCTATTTTATTCGATCAGCAACGACAAGCATGGCTACAGACAACGCCAGAGTATCTATTAGTCGATTATCCTCTCGAACTTGAACCTGTTATCAAATTAGCGCCTAAATTAGGTGATTATTTAACGGTAGCAGCAAAAGGTAGGTTTCAGCAGTTACAGCAACTGTTAGATAATATGGGATTACCTTATGTTGTTACTCCGCATTTATATCCAGCCTCGCATTACTCCGATATTTTATTTGAATGGCATGGAGAACATATTGCTCCAGACAGTTTGTTATGTCGCGGTGGGCGGTACGATGAATTTATGACTCAAGTTATGCAGCAGCCCAGTCATGCCTGTGGCTTTGCTTTTATGTTAGATAATGTGATCAAGTTATTAGTGGCGACGGGTCATCGTCCCGATGAATATAACGATTATAAAATTATTGTTATTCCTGAGCATCATATTGATGGTGCGTTAGGTTTTAATGTCTGTCGACAGTTAAGACAATCTTTTCCTGGTATTGCAGTCGTGCTAGATTGCACCGAGCAATTAGCAATTAAACGCCAGACTAATGCGAATAAAAAAAGAAATAATATTATTGTTATTATTCATAGTGATGAACTAAATAATATTGATCTGTTATGTAAAGAACAGCGTGAAATAGGATTATCATTAGACGCTGTTCGTGCCCGTATATCGCGTTTGATTCAAGCGTAATTAAAGCCGTGTGTTGGTCATGATTAACAATAAATACTCTCTGACCTTGGTATTATAAAAACTAATGCCTAAGTGGTATTTTTTTTCATTTCTCAAGTGATTTAAAATACCTATAATGACGCCCAACGAAACATGACCGACGCCTTAAATATTTACTAATTGGGCAATGGTTATACATAAAAAGCTTAATTCTTAAGGTAAAAAAATGTCTGGTATCATTAATAAAATCGTTGCACTTTACACGCCTGTATTCTCTACAATGTACAAAAGCGGTAACATGACAAAGTAAGTCTAGCGATAAGGTTAATCATTAACCTATAGCTTACAAGAATTCTGAGAAAGGCCTTGAACATGCAAATGTTCAAGGCCTTTTTTGTTATCAAGTATTTATAGCAGCAGATTAATGATTGATTGGTGCACTAATATGTAGCGTTTGATTTAAAGTGTTGGTGTCAGGACCCAATTCAAAATTCCAGTTGCCGGCATTAGTTTGGTAATGACCACCTTCGACAACAAATTCTACTTGGTTAGCCGTTTTACGCCAAATTCTGACAATACCTTGCACATTACTGGTATTCATAATGCTATGAGCAATGGCATCTGAACAGCCCGGTAAAAATGCGCCCTGCGCTAGCGTTACAGTAAATACTTTACCTGAGCCATTTAAAAAGTCGGTGGCATTAACACTATCAACATTCAGTGCGGCAATAGTATTTGCATCTTCATGAGGTTGATCTGGTGGGGTTATATCATGAAATACTGGTAAGGTAATTGATAAGCTTTGTGGTGCAGATAGCACAGCTTGATCTAGGGTTAAGGTGACAAAGTTAATTGCGCGCAGATCATGTTCACCTGAAATACGATAGCTAATAGTATTATTAGTAATACGGTAAGGACGCACAACATTGGGACTTGAAAGGTGAGTGGCGTTTTTGATCGTATTGACATTGGTTGTGTTAAGATTTGCCCCGTTGACGCTAATATTGAGTTGGAATCCATATAACAGATCAGAATAGCGAATACTTTCCATATTAGCCGTTAATGTCGGCATATTAGTATTGGTACGTTGAGCTGAATTTGGATTGTAGACGAATTCATGCGCGGTCACACCATAGGCAGTTGTTAGTGCTGCACCACACAGTAAAGCGGCGATAGCGTAAGATATTTTTTTCATGATTAATCACTCTATAAGATAGTTTCAAGTGCAACTATATGCATATTGATGATAGATGTTTATAATTAAGATAACTGTGATCATCGTTATAAATATGCGAGTGGTATTTTACTCTTGCCGTGTGTGTTTTTGTTAGGTATAGCTGGTGTTCATTATTTTTATCCACTGTTAGCCTGCTCGTAACTATAAATAAGTTGATGTCGTCTAAAAGTGATTAGGTAAGTTGCATGATCACCAGATTCTAAATGCTAAGATTAAAGTCAATAATATTTTTGCGTTCGAGATTCTCTGTTTGAGTTTTGAGCGCTTTTTGCGTTTTAGGCTAGCCATGGTGGCGATAGCTATTTTAAGGTAGAATCCGCGCCTTAAATGAGATTTTAGGGGGGAGTTCATACCTTCTAAACTGCTTATCATCCGTCCCTTCTTGCTAAAAAAAGCCGAAATTGGATGAAGTATATTGCAATACCCTTAAGTGGTATTTGCCGTAACCACTTAATATGTAAGGAATGTTGTAATATGTATCCATCAACTCGTTTTTCTGTCGCACCGATGCTGGATTGGACTGATCGTCATTGTCGTTACTTCCATCGTTTAATGAGTAAAAACGCGTTGTTGTACACTGAAATGGTGACAACAGGCGCGATTATTCATGGCAAAGGTGATTTTCTTGCTTATAACGAAGAAGAACATCCATTGGCACTACAACTCGGTGGTTCAAATCCGGCTGATCTTGCTCGTTGTGCTAAGTTGGCCGCTGAACGTGGTTACGATGAGATTAACTTAAATGTTGGTTGTCCATCAGATCGAGTACAAAACGGTATGTTTGGTGCGTGCCTGATGGGTGAAGCCGAGCTAGTAGCGCAATGTGTGGCAGCAATGCGAGAAGTGGCAGATATCCCCGTTACCGTTAAAACGCGTATTGGTATTGATGAACAAGATTCTTATGAGTTTTTAAGCCACTTTATTGCGACAGTTTCAGAGAAAGGCGGCTGTGATAATTTTATAATTCACGCGCGTAAAGCATGGTTAAAAGGCTTGAGCCCGAAAGAAAACCGTGAAATCCCGCCGTTAGATTACCCGCGCGTATATCAATTAAAGCAAGATTTCCCTCAATTAACGATGGCAATCAATGGTGGCATTAAAACCTTTGAAGAAATGGAACAACACCTGCAACATTTAGATGGCGTAATGGTGGGACGTGAGGCATACCAAAGTCCGTATTTAATGGCTGAAGTCGATCAGCGTTTATTTGGTAGTGATCGTCCAGTCATGAAACGTCGTGAAGTGGTTGAAGCTATGTATCCTTATATTGAGCGTCAATTAGCCAATGGATCATACTTAGGTCATATTACTCGTCATATGTTAGGTTTATTCCAAAGTATGCCTGGTGCACGTCAATGGCGTCGCTATATTAGTGAGAATGCACATAAGCCAGGTGCTGGTATTGAAGTGGTGCAACAAGCGTTAGCCAAAATTCCAGCTGAATTGGATGTGTAACAGTATTATAATTTAATCTATTGATGTGGTGAATTTGACTGAGTGTTAGGTTAAATTAACGAATAAATGGTAAACGCCAATGCTTAATGTGTTGGCGTTTTTTTATGTCCATGAAAAATAGAGTAAAATAATTAACTTAGAGTTGGCGTGAATTGTGCAGTATTGTGGGTAATAATAAATCTAATGCTGTGGCGTCATATGGATGACGCAGTTAAATAAAAGGAATATCTATGTTTGAGTTTCTGTTTTTAGTCGCTTTTACATTGGTGTTGGTATTTACCGGCGTCAGTCTGATTGGATTATTGATCGCAGTTGCAGCGGGGTTTGCAGTAATGGCGGTTGTTGGAATGTTGGGGTTAGTCTTTAAATTATTACCATGGATCATCGTTATTGCATTAGGTATTTGGTTCTTTCGTGAGCGTAATGCTGATAAGCAGCATCAAGAGCGAATGTCACGCCATCGCCGCTATTAACTGCAGTGTTTTTATACAGCATCTGATATAATTTTGTGCGATCAATTACATAAAATGATAAAGAGCGGAGACTCGGCATGAAAAAAGTGGTGCTTTCAGTTGCAGCAGCAATGACGCTAGCGGCAGCGCTTCCAGCCCAAGCTGATACCTTATTAGGTGTTAAAGTGGGTGCGGATGCATGGTTTACAAACGCAAAAGTAGATAGTCACAAAAGTGATGATGTTTCTCAATCTTACTACGCATCATTTGAACATTTTATTCCTCTCGTACCAAACGTAATGGTACGTTATAGCAATGTTGATACGGGTGATGTTGAGTTTGGGCAAAGTGATTTCACAGCTTACTATGAAATTCTTGATAACGATTTAGTGGCACTTGATTTAGGTGTAACTATGACTAAATTTGGCGCTGTTAGTATTCGTCATGGTGACAACTTTAATGATTGGCAACCAACGATTTATGGTAGTGCTGAACTGGGTATTCCAGCAACTCCACTAGCAGTATTTGCTCAAGCGAATGCGGGTAAGTATGACGGTACACGTTTGTTTGATGGCCAAGCTGGTGTGAAATACACCTTAGGCTTAGTTGCAGCGGATCTTAATCTACGTGCGGGTTACCGTATGATGGATTACGATTTCAAAAAATCAACATCAGGTGATGTGAAACTTGATGGTTGGTTTGCCGGTGTGGAAGTTGATTTTTAATTAACAGCTAACCCATATTCTGTGATCCAGTTATAAAACCACGATTATTTCGTGGTTTTTTTATTGGCGTTAATTCAGTTTATGTACCACTTTTAAAGGTAAGCAAACTGATTATGTTAATGATGCATAATATCAGTATTAGGGGGGAGTAAATGATGACATTGACTGAATTGAAACACCTATACGCTCACCAAGATCTTGTTGAAGCATTGGTCGAGCCATCGATTAATAGTGGTTATATTGTTGAATTTCGTCATCGGCGCGGTGGCTTAGTGCCTTTAACTGACATCTGCGGTAGTGAGCAGTGCTACGGTGATGTTGATAGCGCAACTCAGCAAGCATTTGAGGTTGGTTTTCAACAGGTTAGGATTGCTGACGAATATTAAATCCTCCTTATTTCCCCTTATTCAAAAACCAAAGAGCGTTCCAGCTGTTTGGTTTTTTTATGCGATTAACCTTACAAATGGTTATAAAACATTCTTATCTATTCTTTATTGTTATTACCGTAAATGGCTAATCTAACATAACGCAATGAATAGGGATCGTCGTGCTATGTCAATTAATCAACTATCAGCTTTAGCTAGCCCACTTAATGATCAACAAATAGATCAACTCAAGTTAGCTGCGGCAGAATCATCACCACAACAACTGGCTTGGATCAGTGGCTATTTTTGGGGGTTGAGCCAATCTCAATCGCCAACAACGGCATCAGCTCCTGCGTCAAATGTTCTCGCTGCTGCAAAACCTGCGGGTAAATTAACCATTATTTATGCTTCGCAAACTGGCAATGCTAAAGGGGTTGCTGAAGCGTTACAACAGCAAGCTCAAGCTCAAGCTCAAGATATTGCCGTTAAGCTGGTTTCTGCGGGGGATTTTAAAGGTAAAAACCTCACTAAAGAAACCCATGTTGTCATTGTTGCTTCAACACATGGAGAAGGTGAAGCCCCCGATGATGCAATTGAATTACATGAATTTTTACAATCAAAGAAAGCGCCTAAATTACCAGAGCTGCATTATGCCGTTATTGGTTTAGGTGATTCAAGTTATGAGTTTTTCTGCCAAACGGCCAAAGATTTTGATCACTATCTGGCTAAACTGGGTGCTCAACCAATGCTGGAACGGTTAGATTGTGATGTTGATTATGATGCTGCTGCGGCAGAGTGGCAGTTACAAGTATTAGAAAAAACCCAACAAACATTATCAATTGGTGAAGCTGAAGTAGTGCAGCTACCCGTGGGGCAACATCAGCCAGCGACTGCTGTTTATAATAAACAGCATCCCTTTAGTGCTAGCTTATCTGTTAGTCAAAAAATCACTGGTCGCGGTTCCGATAAAGATGTCCGCCATATTGAAATCGACTTAGAGGACTCAGGGTTAAGTTATCAACCCGGTGATGCTCTAGGAGTGTGGTATGACAATGATCCAACGTTAGTTGATGCCATTATTGCTAAGCTCGGACTGGCTGCTGAGAGTGAGGTTGACGTTGATACTGAAACATTAACCTTGCGTGATGCCTTGATCAGTAAATATGAAATTACCGCTGCTAATCCGCAATTTGTAATTCAATATGCAGAGATTTCTCAGAGTAAGAAATTGTTAAAGCTGGTGGCGGATAAAGCTAAATTACGCAGTTATGCGGCTAAGACTCAAATTATTGATGTGTTAGCAGAAAAGAAAGCCACGCTAACTGCTTGCCAATTCGTTGGCCTATTGCGTCGTTCTACACCGCGACTTTATTCTATTGCTTCAAGTCAACAAGAGGTGGGTGACGAAGTACATCTTACTGTGGGTGTGGTCGAATACCAGCATGGTGATATTCAACGTCAAGGTGGCGCTTCAAGCTTTTTAGCCCAGCGCTTAGAACAAGGTGGTGCAGTGAAAGTGTTTGTTGAAGCCAACAATAACTTTAAATTGCCTGCCGATGATAATACGCCAGTAATAATGATTGGTCCTGGGACAGGTATCGCACCTTTTCGAGCTTTTATCCAAGAGCGAGATAATCGCGAAGCAGCAGGTAAAAACTGGTTATTCTTTGGTGATAGAACTTTTACTGAAGATTTTCTTTATCAAGTTGAGTGGCAAAAGTATTTAAAGGCAGGGGTTGTGACGCAAATGGATGTGGCCTTTAGTCGTGATCAAGCTCAAAAAGTCTATGTTCAACAGCGTATTTTAGAACAAGCTTCGCAAGTATGGCAGTGGCTACAACAAGGTGCGCATGTTTATGTTTGTGGGGATGCAACCCACATGGCAAAGGATGTTCATCAAGCACTATTAACTGTCGTTGAGCAGCAAGGAAATCAAACACCACAACAAGCCGAGCAGTATCTCAATGAACTGCGTAAAACTAAGCGCTATCAAAGGGATGTGTACTAATGACCGAGAAAAAATTATCAGATAACGAACGTTTAAAGCGCCAAAGTAATTTTCTTCGCGGCACCATAGAACAAGATCTCAGTGATAGGATCACTGGTGGTTTTACGGCTGATAACTTTCAGTTAATTCGTTTTCATGGCATGTATCAACAAGATGATCGTGATATTCGTGCTGAACGCGCTAAACAAAAATTAGAACCCCTACAAAATGTGATGCTACGTGCACGTATGCCAGGTGGTGTGATCACGCCCAAACAATGGTTGGCGATTGATAAATTTGCTGATGAGCATACTTCATATGGCAGTATTCGTTTAACTACACGGCAAACGTTCCAATTTCATGGGGTACTAAAACCTGACATTAAATTAATGCACCAAACACTCAATAAGATTGGTATCGATTCAATTGCTACCGCGGGTGATGTTAACCGTAATGTGTTGTGTACGACTAATCCAGTTGAATCAGAATTACATCAGCAAGCTTATGAGTGGGCAAAAAAAATTAGTGAGCATCTGTTACCTAAAACCCGCGCTTATGCTGAAATTTGGCTTGATGGCGAAAAGTTAGAAACAACCGATGAAGAGCCAATTTTAGGCAGTAACTATTTACCGCGTAAGTTTAAAACCACAGTGGTTATTCCGCCGCAAAATGATGTTGATGTCCATGCGAATGATCTCAATTTTATTGCGATAGCTGATAATGGCAAATTGGTTGGGTTTAATGTTTTGGTTGGTGGGGGCCTTGCGATGACGCATGGTGATCATACTACTTATCCTCGTCGAGCTGATGATTTTGGGTTTGTAGCATTAGATAAAACCCTCGATGTTGCAGCGGCGGTGGTAACAACGCAACGTGATTGGGGTAACCGTTCAAATCGTAAAAATGCTAAGACTAAATATACCCTTGATCGGGTTGGGGTTGAGGTATTTAAAGCGGAAGTTGAGCAACGCGCAGGTATTAAATTTGCAGATAGCCGTCCGTATGAGTTTACCGATCGTGGTGATCGTATTGGTTGGGTAGAAGGCATTGATGGTAAACATCATTTGGCGTTGTTCATTGAAAATGGCCGTTTGCTTGATTATCCCAATAAACCGCTAAAAACAGGGGTGGCAGAAATTGCGAAGGTTCATGGTGGTGATTTTAGAATGACCGCCAACCAAAACTTGATTGTTGCTGGGGTGTTAGCAAAAGACAAAGCCAAGATCGAGAAGATCGCGCGTGATCATGGTTTGATGGATGATAGTGTTAGTGAACAACGTAAAAATTCAATGGCATGTGTTTCTTTACCAACTTGTCCATTAGCAATGGCAGAGGCAGAGCGTTTCTTACCTGAATTCGTTACTGATGTTGAAGCGGTGTTGGCTAAGCATGGGTTAGCTCAGGATGAGAATATTATTCTGCGGGTAACAGGGTGTCCTAATGGCTGTGGACGGGCAATGCTGGCAGAAATAGGTTTAGTTGGTAAAGCTCCTGGGCGATATAACTTGCATTTAGGCGGTAATCGTAATGGTACTCGAGTACCGAAAATGTATCGTGAGAATATTACCGTTGCCCAGATTATGGCTGAAATTGATAGTTTAGTTGGACGTTGGGCTACAGAGCGTCAACGTAATGAAGACTTTGGTGATTTCACTATTCGTAGTGGCATCATTGATGAAGTAAAAATATCGATGAGGGATTTCTATGCCTAAATTTCAACTGGCTGAGTTACTTGAACTGCCAAAAGTGAGTCAAATTATTCAGCTGGCTGAAATTAATGCCATGCTGGAAACCATGACTGCACAACAACGAGTGCAGTGGGCACTGGATAACCTTGAAGGGGAGTTTGCGTTAGCATCAAGTTTTGGCATTCAATCCGCAGTAATGTTGCATTTAGTGACTGCAGCGAAGGCTGATATTGCCGTCGTGCTCACTGATACGGGGTATTTATTTACCGAGACTTATCAGTTTATTGATCGCTTAACTGAGCAACTTAATTTAAATCTACATATTTATCGTGCTCAACATAGTGCTGCGTGGCAAGAAGCTCGTTATGGCCAATTATGGTTGCAAGGGGTTGAAGGCATTAAGCAATATAATCAGTTAAATAAAGTTGAACCGATGCAACGAGCATTGAATGAGCTTAATGTTGGCACTTGGTTTTCAGGATTGCGCCGCGAGCAGGCTGATTCGCGAGCAACATTACCAGTATTAGCTATTCAAAATGGACGGTTTAAGTTTTTACCCGTGATTGATTGGACCAATGAAGATATTGATGCTTATTTGCAGCTGCATGGCTTACCTTATCACCCATTAAAACAACAAGATTATTTGTCAGTTGGTGATATTCATACCACCGTTAAATGGCAACCTGGGATGACCGAACAAGAAACGCGTTTTTTTGGTCTTAAACGTGAGTGTGGCTTACATGAAGATAATGATACTGAATCACATGGTTCTGGAATTTAAGCTAATTATAAGTTTGGATCTTCAATAAAAAACAAGGCAGCGTGTAGACGCTGCCTTGTTAGTTTTGAGGCTGATATTATTTTGCAGCAGGTGCCCACACTTTATCTAATGCGCCTAAAAGGGCGTTACTAGCACCTTGTTGGCCTAAGAATTGGGTGATAACTGGAATGAATTTATTAATCATACTTGGATCCATACCTAATACTGAGAATACTTTATCAATATTAGCTTGGTTACTGAGTAATTGACCTAAACCCAATGGTAGTGAGTCTGTTAGCTTTTCAGCACCAGGGATCAGTTTTGCAAGTTCATTGCCTTGTGGGCCTGAAAGTTGGCTGGCCGCTAAACCTAATAGTGCACCCGCACCACCGGCAGCTTGTTCTGGCTTAACACCAAGCTCAGAAATAAGTGTTTTTGTCAGTGGGTTTTGTGCCACTTGACTTACTACTTGATCGGCACTTTCGCCACCAAAAATATCAGACAGGCTAAAAGCGTAGCTCATGGTGCTTGATGATAACAATGCAACCGCTGCGAGAGTCGTGACGATACGACGTTTTTTCATTAGGAGACTCCTTAGTAAAGATAAATACCGAAGTCTTTAAAATCAGAAATTGACTCGGGTATGTCAATCCTAGTGAAGATTTGTCTGGTTGCAATGCTTTTTTATTGGTTGGGTAATTTTGCAACTATAAAAAACGGCGCTATTAGCGCCGTTTATCTATTGGTTCAAACTTGATATCTTATAGAATATCTAATAGTTCTACTTCAAATACTAGTGCTGCGTACGGAGGGATTGCAGCACCTGCGCCGCGCTCACCGTAAGCAAGGTCTTGTGGAATAGATAGTTTCCACTTAGAACCTACAGGCATCATCTGAAGAGCTTCAACCCAACCAGCGATAACGCCAGTTACAGGGAATTCTGCAGGTTGACCACGAGATACAGAGCTGTCAAAAACAGTGCCATCTGTTAGCATACCGTGGTAATGAACACGTACTTGCTTGTCAGAAGTAGGGATTTCACCGTTACCTTCAACTAGAACTTCGTATTGAAGACCAGAATCAGTTACTGTAACTTCTGCACGCTTTGCATTTTCAGCTAAGAATGCTTCGCCATCAGCAGCAGCTAGTTTAGCTTGCTCTTGACGTGCAGCGTCTGCTGCTGTGTGAAGTTCACGCAGTGCATTGTTGATTTCGTCAACTTCGATTTCTGGCATCTCGCCAGCAAGAGAAGCTGCAATACCTTTAGCAATTGCTGCTACGTTTAGGCCTTCAAGACCACTTTGTGCTAGTTGTTGGCCCATTTGTAGACCAATACCGTAGCTTGCTTTAGTCTCAACTGTATCTAGTTTAACGTCAGACATTATTGTCATCTCTTAATGTAGAATGAATTAAAGTAAGCAGGATAACAGTTTCGCCCCCATCGGGTAAATGTTTGTAACTAATATTCGCTAATTGCGTGACATATGAAGCTTTGGAGTGCTGTATATGGGAAAGGTAAATCGCCGTTCAAATAAAAAAAACGGCCGCCGTCAACCGCCAGTAAAATTAAACATTGGCGCGATGAAGGCAAAGTGCTGTGAGCGTATATCTGGCGTTGGTCAGGTATGGCAGCGTTTTCCACGCTTTCATCGCTGGGCATTAATCATTTTAATTCCGATATTTATTGGAGTGTTAATGTTGCCATCAGCGAAGGAATTAGAAGGAGGAGCGGATAGCGTGCCGATGCGACGTAATATCTCACTTAACTTAGATAATAGTGATGTTGCTAGCCAATTAACCTCTGGTCCTAATATTCAGGCAGAAAATAATCCTGATGGTAGTAGTAAGCAAGGTGTGGTTAAACGTACCGATGTGGTATTAGATAGCGCTGATATTAAAGAAGACGCAGGAATGAAAGCTGCTGGTGGTATGGAAGATCGTGGTCCGGCACCTGAGCGAAAACCAATGACATCAAAAATCTACCCGATTAATGGTGGTAAGGTCTATACCATTGATACTACGACTCATAAACCGGTAGTGGTATCACAAGCTGCTCAGCCTCAAGTGCAACCTGCATCCGTGGTAGCGACACAACCGGCAGGTATTGCAGGCAAGTGGTACAGTTTGAAAGTACCGGCAGGAGAAACCTTAGCCAATATTTTCCGTGATAAGGATTTACCGTTAGGTGATCTTTATGCAATGGCGAATATTGAAGGGGCAGGTAGGCCAATTAGTCGTATTCAAGCCGGACAAACGTTGCGTTATCGTCAGAATAGCCAAGGTAAAATTGATGGCTTACAAATTCAAGGTAATGGTATTTCTGTTTCTTATGCAAGAAATGCAAATGGACGTTTTTACCGTCAATAAGCTGATTGTGATTGCATGCTAAATAAACGAGCCGCCAGTGATTTATTCTTAGTCGTAATAAGATGAATCTCGGCGGCTTGTTAGTTTTTAATCATGAATCAATCTATCTTTGGTGCGACGACTCTTTGGCCAGGGAGCCATTGGTATAATAATCAGCAGGATCCCTAACCCAGTGAGGAGATCGGGTGTTTCGTTAAACCAGAGGTAACCAAAGATAGCGACGAAGATCAGTCCTGAATATTCTGCAAGACCAATTTTATAGGTCTCACTTTGCCGATAAGCTGCAACACAACACCCCTGATAACCTAAAGTAAATAATGCACTGGCTGCGATCAATAACCATTGTTGAGGCACTAATGGTTGCCAAAATTGATAAGCGAATAGGCTTGATACTGGTAATGATAAAATCCCCGTCCAAAATAATGTACTGATAACTGGTTGCTGCGGGGGAAGTTTACGAACTAAAACATTATAGAGCGCTAATGTCGACGCTGTGCCTAAAGCTGCAAATGCAGCCCAATGAAATTGATCGGGCCGTAACACGATCACAATGCCGATAAACCCAATCGCTGTCGCCAACACTTTCTGTTTATTTGGGCGTTCGCCTAAAATAACCATTGAGAGTGGTAGCATTAATAATGGCGCGGCATAAAACAGTGCATTTGCGGTCGCTAGTGGTAAATAGGTTAGAGCGATCAGTAACATGCCACTCCCCGCTAACACCAGATGGGCACGAATAGCATTGATTTTCCAATGACCAATATCACGCTGGGCAGTGGGTAATCGCAACCATAGCGGTGTAATAAGGAGCACACTTAATAATTGGCGAATAAACATATATTGAAATGCCGATACGCTACCGTTTAATAGTTTTACTGCTACATCAGATAACGATGACGATAAATTACCGCAAATTAAAATAGCAATACCTATTGAAACGGCAGACCAGCGCATTACATGGGCTCTTGTAATCGTTGCATGTCGACGTGAGGAATACCGTCTTCAAGATACATCTCAGAGGTTTGAGTAAAACCATGTGAACGATAGAATTCAATCAAATACTGTTGAGCACCGATTTCAATCAGTTGCTGTGGCCAAATTTCTTCAGCTTGGGCTAATCCTTGACGCAGTAATTGATGGCCTAAACCCGATTTACGTTGGCTTGGGGTAACCACAACTCGGCCAATACTGACATTATCATAAGTCACTCCTGGGGCTAATAAACGTAGGTATGCGACTAATTCATTGTTAACGTAACCGAGTAAGTGAAAAACATTCTCTGCGCGATCATGATCATCAAGATCAGGATAAACACAATTTTGTTCAACCCCAAATACATCAGAACGTAGCTTTAAGAGATCATAAAGCTGATGGGTAGTGAGTTGCTCAAAGGTTAAACATTGCCAAGTCGTCATGGTTAAATTCCTTATTAGATCTGCTGCCAGCAGTGTATCGATATTTGTGCCTAGCGAGGTTAACAATGGTTAATTTTTATCAATAATATCGCCACTTGTGAGGCGTTTTTTTATACGGCTGAGGCTAATTGAAGTAATACCTAAGTAAGACGCTAATTGATAATCGGTAATACGGCCGACTAGCTCTGGAAAATGATCACTAAACAGTTGCAGTCGTTGTTCTGGAGTATGCATTAACATAAAGCGTTCTTTGTGTTCTTTATGCAGTAATTGGCGTTCTAATAATGTTTGATACAATGGATGTTGCTGCTGACGCCATTGTTGAAATAGCGTGATTGGTAACATGATTAATTGGCTGGCGGATAATGTTTCTAATAAAAATGCTGAAGGCTCGTTATTAATTAAACTTTCAAAGCCAATAATCACATCTTGATCCCAGTAGAATTCTTTACTGAACTGTTTACCTTGCTCTGTGAGATAACAAGCATGACAGAGGCCGTCTAATAAAAAGTAGCAATGCGTTTGGGTTTGCCCTTGGTGTAATAAAATATGGCGAGTTGGAAGATCCAGTGGTTCTGCAACGGCAATGACATCGTTAATGGTTGCAGAGTCTGCCCCGAGTTGGGTCAAGAAAGCCGTTAATTCAACATGGTTATTAGGTGACATAGGTGATTTAACTTATAAAAAGATGGTAGCTGCAGTGTATCAAAAAAAATACCGCAACCAAGGTTGCGGTATATTGATATTACGCTGGAGTATTATTATTTGTTGGCTTGAAGATCCAATTGGTAAATAGCAAACCCGCCAGGAGTTGTACTTACTTGTTGCATTGGGTATTGGCCTTTATCTTTAATAAACTGTGCTGCTTTATCACTGTTAGCGGTTTCAAACGTGATCTGTAGTTGTTTGTCACTCTTAAGTGGTGTGAAGTGCCAGTTATTATCAGCACTTGGTACGACTTGACCTTTTTGTTTACTAACACGACTGATGTAATCTGATAACACGGTACGGTTTTCATCCGGTGATGCAAAGGCAACAAAAGCTTCACCTGTCCCCGCAAATTTGCCACTGTATGCACGGTAGTTATTGGTTGCGATTAAGAACGTTTGCTTAAGATCAATTGGCTTACCATTAAAGCTTAAATCTTTAATACGGTTAGCGGTTGGGTTAATCAGCTTACATTCACCGTCGTATTTGGCTGGTTGTGAAATATCAATATTGTATTTTACACCATCAATAACATCGAAGTTATAAGTACGGAAACCATCCCAGTTAATCAGCCCTTGCGGCTTATCACTGTTCACATCAATTTGGTTAAATTGCGCCGCTGAACATTCAAGCCACTCTTGTACTTCTTTTCCAGTAACTTTCATTGCCACGAGAGTATTAGGATATAAGTATAAGTCAGCAGCGTTACGGAAAGTCAGCTGTCCAGCTTCTACTTCAGTGTAGTTACCCGCATCATTACCACGACCGCCAGCTTTAAATGGCGCCGCTGCTGATAATACTGGTAGGCCATCAAGATCTGGATCCCCTTGAATAAAGCGTTCTACGTAATCCTTTTGTGCCAAGTTAACAATTTGTACTGTTGGATCATCTTGAACCAAGGCTAAATAGCTGTACATCACATCACTGGCTTTACCAATGGGCTGGTTCACAAAATCACGGGTAGCGTTATGATCAATTTTTACCGCTGCCACTAATTTAGGATCAGCGTTTACTAATGATTTTTGGTTAGCCTTATCAAAGATTGGTCGAGCTTCAGTTTGGGCCGAAGTTACTTTCCAACTATTGCCTTCTTTGTCTAAGACTAAATCCATGATACCGACGTGATCACCCCAGCGCCCAGGCATCACTGCTGGAATACCATTGATGGTGCCTTTTTCAATATCAGTACCTGGTAGATTCACAAAATCTTTACTTGGGAATACGGCGTGCGAATGACCAAATGCGATTGCATCGATACCTTCAACTTGACTTAGGAAATACACCGAGTTTTCTGCGCCAACTTTATATGGGTCAGCTGATACACCTGAGTGTGGAATCGCGATAATAATATCGGCGCCTTCCGCTTTCATTTGAGGAATGAATTTCTCAGCGGTTTGTTTAATATCTTTAGCTTCTACTTTTCCTTCAAGATTATTTTTATCCCACACCATAATTTGTGGTGGTACGAAGCCAATGTAACCAATCTTCAGTTTTTGGTTATTGCCGTCGTTATCTTTAAAGGTGTAATCCTTGATAAGGTAAGGCGTAAATAAGTTTTTGCCTGTTTTTAGATCATAAACATTAGCATTGATGTAAGGGAAGTTAGCACCTTCAATACTTGCATCAAGGAAATCAAGACCATAGTTAAATTCGTGGTTACCAATATTGCCCACGGCATAGCCCAATTGATTCATGACTTTATAAACAGGGTGTACTTCGCCTTTTTTAAGGCCTTTTGCTGCCATGTAGTCACCCATAGGGCTACCTTGCAGCAAATCACCATTATCAACCAACACACTGTTAATGACTTCAGCGCGTGCCTTTTCAACCAACGTAGCGGTACGTACTAACCCCGTTTTATCGGTTGGCTTATCCTTGTAATAATCGTAATCCATCACATTAGTATGAATATCTGTTGTTTCAAGAATACGTAATTTAATTGTTTCTGCATTTGCAGGACCAGCAAGTAGCAGTAATCCGCCCAATACCGCGATTGATAAAGGCTTAACAGATAATTTCATGTGTATCTCCAAAGGATAGGCAAGGAAAGCGTGCATAAAATAGCAAACCTTGTGCGGTTACTATTATAACCAATCACGTAATTGTGCTTTAACTCTCATTTTTTATATGCATAACCATTATTAAGCCGTTAAATAACAGCAATAACAGCTCTAAACGCAAATATTATTGATTAAATTAAGAAAGAAAAAGCATAACTTAGGTTCGAAGTGTTATTTGAAAATCCTCTATTCTCCTCGTTGTTAGCTGTTTATGTCTGGTTTGTATTTATTCACGGTTGATCATTCTATTTGACGACAAAAACATGACTGTTGAATTAATAACCAAACTTTTTGGTATAAAAAATGAAACTTTAGAATTTCAAGTAATATCGCTAGCTCTCTATAGTGGTAACAGAGCAACAACGGAGAGTGCACAATGGATTATTTGCCAATATTTGCTGATTTAAAGCGTCGACCATGTTTGGTTGTCGGTGGCGGTAGTAGCGCATGGCGCAAAACAAGGATGTTATTAAAAGCAGGAGCTGATGTTGGTGTGATTGCATCTAAGCTCAATGACGATTTTACCGCTGCTATTGCCGCGAACCAAGTTCGTCATGTTGGCGAAGAGTTTGCACCTAGCGATCTCGATGGTATTTTTTTAGCGATTGCAGCCACGCCGCATAAAGCACTTAATGCATTGGTATATCAAGCTGCGAATCAACGCCAAGTGTTAGTGAATGTGGTTGATGATACTCAACGTTGCAGCTTTATTGTGCCGTCAATTGTTGATCGCTCACCAATCATTGTTGCTATTTCATCCTCAGGTAAAGCGCCTGTTTTAGCGCGTTTACTCCGTCAAAAGCTCGAAGCTATGCTGCCACAGCACTTAGGTAAAATGGCAACTATTGCTGGTGATTTTCGTCATTATCTTGCTACAAAAATCGCCACTTTTTCCAGCCGTCGTGCTTTTTGGGAACAAGCATTTAATGGTCGTTTTGCTGATCTCATTGCGGTGGGTCGCGACAGTGAAGCGCAGCAAGCATTACATCAACAGTTACAACAACACACCGCTCCCTCTGGTCAAGTCGCTTTAATTGGTGCTGGCCCCGGTGATGCAGGGTTATTAACGTTACGTGGTTTGCAATTAATGCAGCAGGCGGATGTGGTGTTATATGACTATCTTGTTTCTGATGAAGTGATGGCGTTAGTGCGTCGTGATGCAGAATTAGTCTGTGTTGGCAAAAAAGCGGGTTTTCATAGCGTTCCTCAAGAACAAACCAACCGTTTAATTGTTGAATATGCACAGCAAGGTAAGCGAGTGGTACGACTTAAAGGCGGTGATCCATTTGTGTTTGGTCGCGGCGCCGAAGAATTAGAAGTGCTGGTGGATGCTGGGATCGATTTTCAAGTTGTTCCCGGTATTACCGCCGCCGCTGGTGCAACAGCTTATGCAGGCATTCCATTAACTCACCGTGATTATGCTCAAACAGCAATGTTTATTACTGGCCACTTAAAACCTGATGGTAAGCAGCTCGATTGGTCAACATTAGCCCGTGGTAATCAAACACTAGTGATTTATATGGGGTTAATGAAATCAAGTCATATTCAACAGCAGTTGTTACAGCATGGTCGCGCCCCCGAAACACCAATTGCCATTATTGAACGCGGTACACAAGCCACCCAAAAAGTATTAACCGGACAATTAGATGAACTTGCCGATTTAGCACAGCATGCTGCTTCGCCATCATTAATTGTTGTCGGTGAAGTCGTCAAGTTGTCACATAAATTAGCTTGGTTCACAACAAAGGAACAGTTATTACCGCAACCTGAAGCGGTAGTGAAGCTGGCATAGCATGGAGAGAGTGATGGACCCGAAACGTTTAACCCACCTCAAGCAGCTCGAAGCAGAAAGTATTCATATTTTGCGTGAAGTAGCCGCTGAGTTTGATAACCCAGTAATGATGTACTCCATTGGAAAAGATTCATCAGTGATGTTGCATTTAGCCCGTAAGGCTTTCTATCCCGGAAAAATTCCGTTTCCGTTATTGCACGTTGATACCAATTGGAAATTTCGTGAAATGATTGAGTTCCGTGATCGTACTGCTAAGAAATACGGTTTTGATTTATTAGTTCATAAAAACCCAGAAGGGTTGGCAATGGGGGTGGGACCGTTTACTCATGGCTCGTCCAAGCACACTGATATCATGAAAACCCAAGGGCTTAAACAAGCATTGGATAAATACGGTTTTGATGCTGCATTTGGTGGCGCCCGTCGTGATGAAGAAAAGTCGCGTGCTAAAGAACGGGTATATTCATTCCGTGATAAAAATCACAGTTGGGATCCTAAGAATCAACGTCCTGAATTATGGAAAACTTATAACGGCCAGATAAATAAAGGCGAGAGTATTCGAGTATTCCCATTATCAAATTGGACTGAACTCGATATTTGGCAATATATCTTCTTAGAGCAAATTGAAATTGTACCGTTGTACTTATCTCAAGTACGGCCGGTTGTTGAACGTGACGGAATGCTAATTATGGTTGATGACGAGCGGTTAGAGTTGCAACCAGGAGAAACCATTCAACAAAAAAGTGTCCGTTTTAGAACGTTAGGTTGTTATCCATTAACGGGAGCGGTGGAGTCAACAGCTGATACTTTACCGGGAATCATTGAAGAAATGCTAGTGGCAACCTCAAGTGAGCGCCAAGGACGAGCTATCGATCATGATCAATCTGGCTCCATGGAATTGAAAAAACGCCAGGGTTATTTCTAAGGAGAGAATAATGAACAGTGTCATAGAACAACAGGTAGCAGAGCTTGGTATCGAAGCTTACCTCGATCAACACCATAATAAATCTCTGCTGCGATTTTTAACCTGCGGCTCAGTTGATGATGGTAAAAGTACCTTAATTGGTCGCTTGTTACATGATTCTCATCAGATTTATGAAGATCAACTTGCGGCAATCCATACCGATAGTCAAAAAGTCGGTACCACGGGGGATAAACCTGATCTCGCATTATTGGTTGATGGGTTGCAGGCAGAGCGTGAGCAAGGGATCACCATTGATGTTGCTTACCGTTATTTTTCGACTAAAGCGCGTAAGTTTATTATTGCTGATACACCAGGACATGAGCAATACACCCGTAATATGGCGACGGGTGCATCGACCTGTGATGTGGCCGTTATTTTGATTGATGCTCGTAAAGGCGTGTTAGACCAAACCCGTCGTCATTCTTATATCGCCAGTTTACTTGGTATTCGTCAGTTTATTGTGGCGATTAATAAAATGGATTTGGTTGACTTTGATCAAGCACGTTTTGACGATATTAGTCAGCAATATCTCCAATTTTCAAAAAAACTAAACCCTAATATCAATATTCAATTGCTGCCACTGTCAGCATTAGAAGGCGATAACGTTGTTAGTCAAAGTGCCAAGATGGCGTGGTATCAAGGCGAGCCGTTATTAACTTTATTAGAACACGTTGATTTATCAACCGGCGATAATTCATCAGCCCTACGCTTTCCAATCCAATACGTTAATCGTCCAAATCTTGATTTTCGTGGTTTTGCTGGCACGTTAGCATCTGGTGAGTTACGTGTAGGACAACGAGTGACGGCATTGCCTTCAGGCAAAACATCCACAATAGAGCGAATTGTCACTTTTGATGGTGATTTAGCATCAGCGCATAAAGGCCAAGCTATTACCGTTACCTTAGCGGATGAAATTGATATTAGCCGCGGCGATACACTGATAGCTGCTGAAGACGAAGTACCCTTAAGTAATAATGTTTTGGCCGATATTGTGTGGATGGGCGAGACCGCATTAGCAGCTGGACGTCAGTATGATATTAAAGTTGCAGGTAAAAAAACGCTAGGCAGTGTGAGTGCAATACGTCATCAAGTTGATATTAATCGTCTTGATACCTTTGCCACTGAGACGTTACCGCTTAATGGGATTGGTTTATGTGAAGTTAATCTCCACGATGCGATAGCTGTAGATAGTTATCAAACTTGTAAAGATACTGGCGGGTTTATCATTATAGATCGTTTAACGAATGTAACTGTGGGGGCTGGTTTAGTGCGTGAAGCATTAGTTGCTAAGCAAAGTGGTCGTTATTCAGCGTTTGAGTTGGAATTCAATGCACTGGTTCGTAAGCATTTCCCTCACTGGGATGCCAAAGATATTGGTCAATTGCTGGAGTGATGTAAATGAGCTGGGAACAAGCTACTGTGCTGGCAATGCTAGTAGTGATTATTCTCTGCTTGCTTACTACAAAGATTAAACCTGCGTATTTATTTGCTGGTAGTGCGTTTATTGGTTTTCAAGCCAACTTAATTGAATTACCTGCAATTGGCGCAAATTTTACCAACTCATCATTATTAACGTTAGTGCTATTGATTTTGGTTTCAATTGCACTAGAGAAAACGCGTTTGATTAGCTGGGTCGGGCGTCAGATTTCACAAGGGGGCCATAGCTCAGTAGTGGCTAAGCTTGGAATATCGACAGCGTTATTATCATCATTTACTAATAATACCGCGGTAGTCGTGTCATTAATCGGGGCGATAAAACGTAATCAGCGTCATGCTCCATCTAAATTATTACTACCTTTATCTTATGCCGCTATTTTAGGGGGCACATTAACCCTAATTGGTACATCGACTAACCTCATTATTAATAGTTTTGTTGAAGATGTTGGCTTACCAAGTCTTGGATTTTTTGCGCCAACCCTAATTGGCTTAGCGGTATTAGTTATCGGTTTAATTATTTTAATCCCGCTGAGTTATTTTCTACCGAATAACGATGATGACAATGAAGAACAGCTGCCCTACTTTTTAGAAGCGCGAGTGAAAACGCATTCATCTCTTATCGGAAAGACAGTAGCAGAAAATGGGCTGAGAGCATTACGCCGGTTATTTTTAGCAGAGCTGATCCGTGATGGTAAGACGATAGCACCTGTTTGTCCTAATACCCAATTACAAGCAGGTGATCGGTTATTGTTCTGTGGTGATATTGGAAGTGTCACCACCTTGCAAGAAATTGAAGGGCTACATTTATTTGGTCAGCACCACCTTAATGGTCAATCAATGATGGAGGTAGTGGTTAGTCATTCTGCAGCCATTTGTGGTAGTACATTAAAAAGCACTAAATTTCGTGAAAACTTTGACGCCGTTGTCGTTGCAATTCGTCGTGGCCATGAACGATTAGCTGGGGGCTTAGGTAATATTGAATTACGAGCAGGCGATACGTTAGTCATTGTGCCGGGGAAATTGTTTAATCAAAAACAAACCATGCTAGAACGTGAGTTTGTATTAGTTAATGGTCTTGATTCAAGTGCCCGTTTAGATAGCTACCGCAGTACAACGGTACTGGTTGGCTTTTTAAGTGTGATTGTATTGGCTTTAGCTGAGTGGCTGCCATTGATTAAAGGATTAGCCATTTACCTCGTGGTGCTGGTGGGATTGGGGATTATTTCTTTCAATGAACTTCGTCGTCGATTCCCGGTTGATATTGTAGTGATTGTTGGCTCAGCATTAACACTGGCACAATTGATGATCACCAGTGGTTTATCACACCATATGGGACAAGCACTCATTGTCGCTTTTAATGGTTGGGGTGTATATGGCGGCTTAATTGCAGTTTATCTACTAACATTAATTCTGACTGAATTGATCACCAATAATGCAGCTGCGGCATTAGCTTTTCCAATTAGTTATAGTTTGGCGCTTGGCTACGGTGTTGATCCTATGCCATTTATTATGGCGGTATTATTTGGTGCTAGTGCGAGTTTTATTTCCCCATATGGTTATCAAACTAACTTACTTGTTTACAGCATCGGCAATTATAAGATTAGCGATTACCTTAAACTGGGATTACCACTTTCGATTGTGTATTCCACGGTAGTATTGATCTTGATCCCATTAGTCTTTCCTTTTAGCTAAATTAACAATGGAATATGTTATGAATACGACAACGAAGTCTCATGATGATAACAATAATATTGTCTGGCATAGTTATAGTGTGACCAAGGAACAGCGAAGTCAGCAAAAGCAGCAGCAACCTTGTGTCTTATGGTTTACTGGATTGAGTGGTGCGGGTAAGTCGACTGTTGCTGGAGCCTTAGAACATAAATTATTGTCATTGGGTTATCACACTTATTTATTAGATGGTGATAATGTTCGTCATGGATTATGTAAGGATCTCGGTTTTTCAGCTCAAGATCGACGCGAAAATATTCGTCGTATCGGTGAGGTTGCTACATTAATGGCAGATTCAGGACTGATAGTGCTAAGTGCATTTATTTCCCCTTATCGTGAAGAAAGACAATTAGTTCGTGATTTACTTCCCCAAGGTGAATTTATTGAAGTGTTTGTTGATACGCCTTTGGCTGAATGTGAAAAGCGTGACCCTAAAGGGCTCTATAAAAAAGCACGTGCTGGTGAAATAAAGCAATTTACCGGTATTGATGCTGAGTACCAAGCACCATTACAACCTGAAATTCACCTTGCAGCTGATAGCCATAATATTAATGAGTTGGTTGAGCAATGTATTGATGCTTTACGTAGTCAAAGCATTATTACTTGATAACCGGTAACAGGAGTACCGCAAGTGACAGTATTAATTGATGCTATATACAACATCGCATTAGATGCTGGTAAATCGATAATGGCTCATTATCACAGTAATCTTACTATTGATAATAAAGCAGATAATAGTCCCGTAACCGTTGCTGATCTTGCAGCAAATGAAATTATCATTAGCCAATTACAACAGTTGACACCTGATATCCCGATCTTATCTGAAGAATCACCACATACTGATTGGCAGCAGCGTCAGCATTGGCAATCTTTTTGGCTGGTGGATCCACTTGATGGCACCAAGGAATTTATCAATAAGAATGGTGAGTTCACCGTTAACATTGCGCTTATTGAAAATGGAAAACCTGTTTTAGCTGTTATCTATGCGCCCGCACTAAATAAAGCTTGGTTGGGTAATGGTAAAACCGCTTGGCTTGTTACTAAAGCCGGCAAAGATACTATTCGTCTTCTGCCTTCTACTATACCAACCGTGGTTGGCAGTCGTTCGCACCCATCAGTTGAATTCGATGTTTACCTTCAACAACTAGGTGAGCATAAATTGGTTGAAGTTGGATCATCATTGAAGTTTTGTCTAATTGCTGAAGGACGCGCGCAATATTATCCCCGTTTTGGACCAACTATGATGTGGGATACCGCCGCTGGTCAATGTATTGCTGAGAGTGCAGGGGCGACAGTGAATGATCTCGATGGTTTCCCTCTTCGTTATGATCGCGAATCTTTGTTGAACCCTTATTTTGTGGTCTCATAATCATTTTAAATTAACCAAAAGCTATTGATTGATTAAATAGTCAGCATTATTTTTAAATGACGACTACTAATCAAGAGTCTTGTTGTATGAATATTGAGTCTTTTATGGCTTTTGGTTGGAATTACTAGCATTCGTGTTAAAAATCCAAATAAACAATTGTCATTCTTTTTGTTCTCCCTATAATGCAGCCCAACGACACGGAATACCTACGGTTGGTAAGTTATTTACAACCTGTGTGTAACTTGTCGATAAGCGGTTTATAAAAAATTATAACTATAATGACTATTATAGTCTTATATTAAGTTATAAAAATCGCGGTCTTGATTCGGATGCTATTCGAGTTGTGAGAAATAGGAACTATCTCTTACACAAGGCCAGTCAATAAAGGGTTTTCTGAAGTTTATTTAAAAAACTTGTTGACTTTAAACTGGCGCGGAGTAATATACGCAGCCTCAGCCAATACGATGTATTGTGCTAATGTTCTTTAACAATTTGACCATGCAATCTGTGTGGGCACTCACTGAATAGTTAAGTCGAAAGATTTATCAATAAACTGAGTGACCAATACAAAATAGCCCAATCTATTTATAGAGAAGATTATTTTG